>VBAH01000100.1 GCA_005884685.1 Alphaproteobacteria bacterium | reverse complement strand
TGGGAGGTCAACCCGCCCAACCCGACCGGCTACGCGCCCACGATGATGGTCACGTGCATGAACGACCCGGGCACTGGAACGGCGCCGGATCCGCTGTACAACCCGGCCTACAGCAATTTCTGCTACGAGATTCCGTTCATGCCGGCGCAGACGCAGTACATGGACACGCCGGTGGTGCCGACCTCGGCCTTCGTCGGCGCGGGCTACAACAACCCCGACTGCGCCTACCCGGATGCCACCCCGGCCGTCAGCGAAGTGGACGTCGACAGCAATATCGGACCCTGGGCGACCAACCCGGGCGTCGCGCACACGCTGCACATCTTCGCGCTGGGCAACCAGACCGTGAACAACTACGGCTACTCGGGACCTTCGGCCACCACGGCGCCGTTCAACGCCAAGACCGTGACCCGGCATTACGGCTTCGGTTCCAGCGGGACCCTGGCCCTGGTCGGTGCCGACGGCGTCGCGCAGACGCTGCCCGTGACCGGCTGGACCGACACCAGCATCACCGCCCAGGTGACCACGGCGGTGCTGTCCGCGGCCGGGATGAACTGCCCGATCCAGCAGCAGGTGCAGTACGGCGGCCCGGCCACGACCGCCCCGGCCAAGTGCGGCCAGCTGGTGATCACGGCGGCCGGCGGCAAGCAGTCGATCGACACGGTGACCGTGACGATCGGCGGCAAGGCGCCGACCCACGTGACCGTCACTGGCGCCAACAGCAGCACCTGCGCAGGTCCGTCCTACACCAGCATCCAGCGGGCGATCGACTGCGCCAGCCCGGGCGACATGATCATGGTCGACCCGCTGACCCGTGCGACCAGCGCGGCGGCGGCCGTGCCGGCCCGTCACCAGGAGCTGCTGCTGATGTGGAAGCCGGTCCGGCTGCAGGGTGTCGCAGCCCCCGCCAGCATCATCGACGGCAACTCGCACCCGGCCGGCAAGCTGGATGCGTGGCGCCGGCAGGTCAACTGCCTGGTCGGGCTGGCGATCAACGGGCAGCCGCCCAGCGCCAGTAATCCGTTCGATCCGAACCGAATCTACAGCTGCCCGAGCGACTCGTCGACGACCCCGCTGACGACCGCGACGGCGAATTTCAACGGAACCAACTCGACGCTGCGGTACTTCTCGGGCCGGCCGGACAGTCCGCAGATCGACCGGCTGCCGCTGGAAGCGGTGGTGGGCTGGGACGCCGGACAGAACGGCAACATGGCCGAGCTGCTGCAGGAGCCCTCGCTGATGGGCGCGCTGGAAGGGGCCGGCATCACGGTGCTGTCCAAGGGCGTGCTGTTCCCGACCGGATCGGAACCGTTCGGGCTGACCGCGACCCCGGAGGGCTCGTTCCCGACCGGCTCGCTGCTGCTGAACAACAGCACCGGCAGCACTCCGCCGAGCGCTCTATTCTCGACGCCGCAGGGCTGCGGTCCGAACACCAGCACGGCCCACAATCCGTACCCGAGCAATTTCTATTGCAACCCGTCGTCGATCGATGGCCTGACGATCACCGACAGCTCACAGGGCGGCGGCGCCATCTTCGTGCACGGCTGGGGCCATGACCTCCAGATCGCCAACAACCGCGTGACGAACAACGCCGGAACGCTGGGCGGCGGCATCAACGTCGGCCAGGGGGAGTTTCCCCCTGAGTACACGCAGGGCGCAGCCATCATTACGGCTCCGGGTTCCTGCCAGACGACCGCCTACGTGAACGCGGCCGGCGCCCAGCTGCCGTACTGCTTCGACATGAACGTGAACATCCACCACAACGCGATCACGGCGAACTCCTCGACCGGCGACGAGCTGTTCTCGGCGACGCCGGCCGGTGCGGGCGGTGTCAACCTCTGCAACGGCACGGACTACTACAAGTTCAACTACAACTGGCTGTGCGGCAACCTGAGCACCGGTGACGGCGGCGGTCTGGCGCATACCGGGTTCAGCTACAACGGCGACATCGAGCACAACTCGTTCCTGTTCAACCAGAGCACGAACCCGACGATCCCCACCAACGGGGGCGGCCTGCTGGTGATGGGCGCGCCGGACGTCGATCCGGCCTGCGGCTTCGTCACCGACCAGGACTGCCTGCCGCCGGCGCCCGCGTCGCCGAGCGCCGGCACGGGTCCGGGCCTGGTGATCAATGCCAACCTGATGATGGGCAATGGGGCGGAGTCCGGCAGCGGCGGCGGCTTGCGGCTGCAGGGCGTCAACGGCTCGGACGTGATCGCGTTCCCGACGACCCCGGCCTACTGGTACTCGGTGCTGGTGACGAACAACATCATCACCAACAACGTGGCCGGTTGGGACGGCGCCGGGATCTCGCTGCTGGACGCGCTGAGCGTGAACATCATCAACAACACGATCGCGTCCAACGACACCACGGCCTCCTCCGGCGTGCTGTTCAATACGCTGGGGGCGCCGATCGCGAGCAGCCAGGGTCCTTGCCCGGTCGCCCGTAACCCGAACGGCACCTGCCCGGCTCCGTGGACCACCTCGACGCCGCAGCCGGCCGGCGTGGTCGCGATCCAGAACAGCTCGCAGTTGTTTGCGAACCTGCCGGCGACGGTCACCTGCCCGGCAGGCCACTACCAGGGCACGACGGCGAGCAACGGCTCCTGCCGCACCGTCTCGTACCCGGAGCTGTACAATAACGTCATCTGGGACAACCGTGTGTTCAACATCACGGTGGGCGCGCTCGGCACAGGCACGATCAACCAGCAGAACACGGTCACGCTGGTGCCGACGCTGAACCAGACTTCCACCGGCCAGTGCGTGAGCAGCACCAACTACTGGGACATCGGTGTGCGCGGCGACACCGGACCGGGCAACCATGGCTCGGGCGTCACGCTAAACCCGCTGTACTCGGTGCTGACGAGCACCTCGGGGTATGACGCGTCGAACACGGCCGGCAGCCCCGCCTTCGTGAGCCAGTACTGCAACGGCTCGCGCGTTCCGCCGGAGAACGGCGGCCTGGGCTACCAGGTGCCCCCGGGCATCGCGGACGCCACGGTGCCGAACCCGATCTTCAACCTGACGCCGGCGGCGACGGTGGACGAGGGCAACAACTGGATCAACATGTCCTGGGGTCCGTTGTCGCTGGTGAACCCGAGCACCAACGTCACGCTGGGCAACTACACGGCGACGGGTTCGTCCGTCAACCACGTCCCGTCCACGGCCCCGACGTACGCGCCGGCGCCGAGCGTGGACTTCTTCGGCAATGCCCGCAAGACCAATAACGCGGTCGACTCGGGCGCGGTCGAGTTCGCGGGCGGCGGCGGCGGCGGTGGGGCAACGCTGACTGCCAGCGTGGCACCGACGTCGTTGGCATTTGGCAATCAGGCGATCGGTACGGCGAGCGGGCCGCGGATTTTGACGGTAACCAATACCGGCACCGCCGCGTTGGTCGGCGGGACCTTCACGTTCGGTGGCGGCACGCCGCAGCCGTTCTCGCGGGCGACCCTGCTTCAAGGCGGCCCTGGGACGTGCGGCGCAACGCTGGCCGTGGGCGCGTCGTGCACGTTCAACGTCGTGTTCACGCCGGCGACCGGGACGGCTAACGGAACGGCGTTCAGCGGGGCGCTGACGGTGGCCTACACCGGCGCCGTGGTGACCGGTTCGCCGGTCACGCTGACCGGCACGGGGATAACGGGAGGCACACTGAGCTTTAGCAGCGCGACCAACGGAACGCTGACGACCGTGCTCGGTGTCCGTACCCTGACGTTCACAATCCCGACGCCGCGTGCTCCAGTCACCAGCGTCGTGACAGTGACCAACACGGGAGCCGGGTCGCTGTCGATGACCGCCGAGACTCTGGCGATTAACATTGGAGGCCTCTACAGCATCACCGGCACGACCTGCTCGTTCACGACGCTGCTGGCACCGCTAGGCACGTGCACGATCACCGTCCGTTATGCGACACCGGTCACTCAGCCGGCATTGCCCGACGTTGGAGCGATAACGGTCAGCAACAACGGCACCGGAACGGTCGCGGGCTCTTCGGTATTGGCGCTGGTGGCACGGTGACCCACTGCTAGGGCGCGACGGGTGAACTAAGGAGCGATGCTGCTCGCAGAGAAATCCGCGAGCAGCATCGCGGGGCGGGGAACTCGACCTGCGCGTGCAGGTCGAAGCTAATGATAAGAACCGGCGAGAACCGGTCGGAGAACAAATGACAAGGGTGCCCTGCGGACTCAGCGGCCGGCAAGTGAGGGACACCGTGATGAGGTTGCGCACTCCCGCCGTCAGCGCGGCGCTGCTGTGTGGCGGCGCTCTGGTTACTCTGGCCGCTGCAGCCACGGTCTCGCGCTCGACGGTAAGCTACCAGACTCCGGACGTCAGCTTGGTGCGCCAGGACGGCAGGAGCGTGTCGCTGCCACGTGAGCTCGATGACGGACGGCCGGTGCTCCTCAACTTCATTTTCACTACCTGCTCGTCGATCTGCCCGCTCACCAGCCGCACGCTGGAGGAGTTCCAGCGCAAGCTCGGGCCCGAGGCGGCCAAGGTGCACCTGATGTCGATCTCGATCGATCCGGAGCAGGACACCCCCGCTCGCCTCACCGAATACGCGCACAGGTTTCACGCCGGTCCGGAGTGGCAGTACTACACCGGCACGGTCTCTGCGAGTCTTGCGGCGCAGAAGGCCTTCGATGTCTACCGTGGCGAGAAGATGAGCCACACCCCGGTAACCTTGATGC
>VBAH01000026.1 GCA_005884685.1 Alphaproteobacteria bacterium | reverse complement strand
GTGATAGCGCGGGCGCGGCGTCACCCGGTCGATCCACAGCAGCACGACGCCGCCGACGATCAGCGAGATGCACACGATCCAGACATTGAACAGTACGCCCTTGATGAAGCCGTGGAGAGCCGCACCGATCACCGCGGCCGGCAGGAACGCCACCAGCACGCCGATGACGAAACGCCGGTCGTCCGCATTGGTGAACATGCCGAGCGCGATCTTCCACAGCCGCGTGAAATAGATCGACAGCAGTGCGAGGATCGCGCCGAACTGGATCAGCACCGCGAAGCTGTCCCAGAACGCCTTGTTTCCGTCCGCACCGAAGAAATGCTCGAACAGCAACAGATGCCCGGTCGACGACACCGGCAGAAATTCCGTCAGGCCCTCGACGACGCCGAGAACCACGGCCTTGAGCAGATCGAACAGCATGCAAACCTCGGCGGGAGAGCGCGATTCGCCCGCAATGCTTTTCGCGTACCGCCGATCGAGGGGCAACCGAAAAGGTCGCACCCACTCCAGTCCTCATCCTGAGGAGCCGAGCGCAGCAAGGCGTCTCGAAGGCTGGCCCACGGTACGATCGCAAGTATGCGGCCATCCTTCGAGACGGCGGCGGAGCCTGTCATCGGGCCGCGCTTGCGCGGGCCCGTTGGCCGCCTCCTCAGGATGAGGTCTGAATTACGCGGGTGTGATATCAAGCGCCGTCCCTTGGCACGGCGAATCACGATCGATGATCACACTGTTTCATCACCCGTTCTGTCCGCATTCGCGCTTCGTGCGCCTCGCGCTCGGCGAGCTCGGCATTACGCCGCGCCTGGTCGAGGAGCGCGTGTGGGAGCGGCGCGAGGAATTCCTGGCGCTCAATCCGGAAGCGACGACGCCGGTCCTGATCGAGGAAGGTCACCCCGCCGTGCCGGGCGCATCCGTGATCGCCGAGTATCTCGACGAGACGCGTGGCGCCGAAGCGGGCGAGCGCCGGCTGCTGCCGGCGGAACCCGGCGCACGCGTCGAGGTGCGGCGGCTCACCAACTGGTTTCATGGAAAATTCTTCCACGAGGTGTCGACATTCCTCGTCACCGAGCGCATCTACAAGCAGACGATGCGCACCGAGCAGGGCGGCGGGCCGCCGGACACGGCCGCGATCCGTGCGGCGCGCCATAACATCCGCTATCATCTCGCCTATATCGGCTGGCTTGCGCGCCAGCGCACGTGGCTCGCCGGCGAGCGGATGAGCTATGCCGATCTCGCGGCGGCCGTGCATCTCTCGGTCGCCGATTACCTGGGCGATGTGCCGTGGAACGAGGACGAAGCCGCAAAGACCTGGTACGCGCGGGTGAAGTCGCGCCCGTCGTTCCGCCCGCTGCTGGCCGAAGTCGTGCCGGGCATTCCGGCGGCGGCAACCTACGCGGACCTCGACTTCTAGGCGACGCATCTCTTGATCCGCTGCGCGCGAGCCACGCGCTCCACCTCCCCCTGAAAGGGGGAGGTCGGCGCGAAGCGCCGGGTGGGGGTCATTTTCACACCGTTGACCCCCACCCCAACCCTCCCCCTTTCAGGGGGAGGGAGCACACCGAGTTTGCGGCTACGTTTCAATGCGAACCACTCTCGTTGTAGACGCCGTTGCCCTCAAGGACGCGCTCGCCGCAGAGGCGCGCGCGCTGGGCTTCGATGTCGTCGGCGTCACGCGGCCGGACGCGCTCGGCGACGCCAAGCCCTACTTCGAGCGCTTCATCGCGCAAGGCCAGCACGGCGACATGGACTGGCTCGCCGCTACCGCGGCGCGGCGCACCGATCCGCAGGTGCTGTGGCCGGAGGCGCGCTCGGTGATCATGCTCGGCATGAACTACGGCCCGGATCGCGACCCGCTCGATATTCTCAAAGAGCGCGCGCTCGGCGCAATTTCGGTCTACGCGCAGGGCGACGACTACCACGAGCTGATCAAGTCGCGGCTCAAGGCGATCGCGCGATGGCTCGTGGCGAGCGGCGGCGGCGACGTGAAGGTGTTCGTCGACACCGCCGCCGTGATGGAGAAGCCGCTGGCCGCGAGTGCCGGCCTCGGCTGGCAAGGCAAGCACACCAATCTCGTCTCGCGCCGGCACGGCTCGTGGCTGTTTCTCGGCGCGATCTTCACAACGCTCGAATTGCCGGCCGATCTGCCCGAGATCGATCACTGCGGCTCATGCCATGCGTGCCTCGACATCTGTCCGACCAGGGCGTTTCCGGCACCCTACCGGCTCGATGCGCGGCGCTGCATCTCGTACCTGACGATCGAGCACAAGGGACCGATCCCGCGCGAGTTCCGCCCGCTGATGGGTAACCGCATCTACGGCTGCGACGACTGTCTCGCAGTCTGCCCGTGGAACAAGTATGCAGCAGTGGGGCGCGAGGCGAAGCTTGCGGCACGCGAAGCCCTGCGTGCGCCTACGCTCGCAGAGCTTTCGCGGCTCGACGATGCGGCGTTCCGTGCACTGTTTGCGAAGACTGCAGTCAAACGCGCGGGCCGCGACCGGTTCGTGCGCAATGTGCTGATCGCGATCGGCAACTCCGGTGACGCGGCGCTCGCCGTGGAGGCCGAGCGATTGCTCGACGATCCCTCGCCGCTGGTGCGCGGCGCCGCCGTGTGGGCGCTCGCCCGACTCGAGCCGCAGCGGTTCGCCCTTCTCGCCGAGAAGCTCGTACCGGACGCCGATCAATCGGTGCGCGACGAATGGGCCGCGGCCTGATGGCGACGCTGTTCTGCTTCGGGCTCGGTTATTCGGCGCAGCATTTCATTGCGGAATTCGGCGCACGGTTCGATCGCATCGCCGGCACGGTCACCACGCGCGAGAAGGCGGCGGCAATCGCGAACGCAGGCGTCGGCGGACACAGGGTCGAGGCATTCGTGTTCGACGGCACGGACGTTTCGCCGCAGGTCACCGCGGCGCTGATGGACGCAGCGGCGCTGCTCATCTCGGTGCCGCCCGGCGAGCGCGACCCGGTGCTCGCGCAGTGCGGCGACACGATCGCGGGCGCGCCGCAGCTGCAATCGATCGTCTATCTCTCGACGATCGGCGTGTATGGCGATCACCGCGGCGCTTGGGTCGACGAAACGACGGTGCCTGCGCCGCTATCTGAGCGCAGCCGCGAGCGGCTCGCGGCCGAAGCGGCCTGGGCCGCGCTCGGCGCGCGAGCGGAAAAACCGGTCGCCATCCTGCGCCTCTCCGGAATCTACGGCCCCGGACAAAACGCTCTCGTGCAGGTCGCGCGCGGCAGCGCGAGGCGCATCGACAAGCCGGACCAGGTGTTCAACCGCATCCACGTCGCCGACATCGCGCAGGCGATCGACGCAGCGTCCGCGCAGCGCGTAGACGGCGTGTTCAACGTCACCGACGACGAGCCGACGCCGCAGGGCGTGCCGATCGCGTTCGCGGCCGGATTGCTCGGGGTTGCGCCGCCGCCGGAAACGCCGTTCGTCGAAGCGGCAAGGACCATGTCGCCGATGGCGCTGTCGTTTTACGGCGAGAGCAAACGCGTGCGCAACGACCGGCTCCAACGCGAGCTCGGCGTCACGTTGCGCTATCCGACTTATCGCGAGGGGTTGCGCGCGCTGTTTGCCGGCTGCGCGGCAGGGCTTAACGCGATGAATACGCGTTGAGCGGCAGCGGCCGCACGACGATCACAGGCGTCGTGCTCTGACCCGATGCCGACGGCACCGAGTGGACCGAATATACCCGCTTGAAGCCATCGCGGCTTCCGACTTCGCGGACCGTCACATCGCGGCTGCGCTGCCGGGGCTGCTCCGAGCGCTTCGCCGGTTTTTTTGCCGCGGGCTCGTTCGCAGCCGGTCCGCGCAAAACCGTGTCGCTGGTCACGAGGTTCGCCGTCGCGGCGGCTGGCGCGGCTTCCCCGGTGCGGGGCGCCATCACCACGCGGACGTTGCGCGTGTCGTCGCTGCGTCCGATGCAGCGACCGTCGAGATAGGGCCAAGTCTGCTGTTCGCATGACGGCTTCGTGGCGGGCTTCGCCGGGGTGGCCTGCTCGGTCGCGGCCGGCGCCATCGCGGGCGATGCGGAAGGGAGCGCGGCGACCACCGTCGTCGTCGTTGCGGTCGCCGTCGTCGCCGGCCCCGTCACGTAGGCGCCGAGCGCGCCGGTTCCCGCCGCGAGGCCGGCCAAGACCGGAATCGCAACGAACTTCACCGGGATCGCCGCCAAATTCATCGCGAAAGCCATTCGCCCCTCCCCGCGTCACGCGCGGCAGAAGAGCCGCGCGCCGGGAGAACGCGCTTAACTCATGTCAGTTCCGGGAACTCGGAAAAGGTCAGCCGTGCGGCGCGAACAGCTTCTGCAGGATGCTGCGGCGGCGCGGGGCGGCCGGCGTCACGGGCTCCGCCTTGGGCGGCTCGCCGAAGCAGCCGCGATAGCGGATCACGCCCCAGATCAGCGGATTCCAGTTGCGCCAGGCCTTTTCGGCATCGCGGCGCATGAAGCCGCGCACCACCTCGGGCGCCTCGCCGAATGCCTCGGGCATCACCTTCGACAACTCGGGATCGGCGAGGATGTCCCACTTCGAATCGCCGCCCATCAGGCGGGAGCCGATCCCGTAGACGACGCGGCTGATGCGCGTCTCGCGGATCGGGAACGAGCACATCGCGCACGGCTCCACATTGGTATAGAGCGTGCACCCCGAGAGGTCCTTGGTGCCGAGCGCCTTTTGCGCCATGCCGACCGCGACGATCTCGGCGTGGCGGGTCACGTCGCCATCGCGCGCGACGCGGTTGGTGGTCTCGACCACCACCTTGCCGTCCTTGGCGATGACGCAGGCGAACGGGAACTCGCCCAGCTTTCCCGCGGTCCTGGACAGCTCGATGCAGCGCGCCATCATGGCGGCATCGATCGCAGCCACGTCGGTCAGCACGGTTCTATCCCGATCCATAACGCTCGTACCGTTGGTGTTGTTGGAGTTGTTCTTGGCGGGCCCGCCCGGGAGGGAAGCAGGTTTCTACAACGGCAGCACGTAATCCTCAACGGCATTGCCGCCTGGGAGTTCACTCCTCGGTGCCGCCCCTGCCAACCTCAAAACTCTGCCACCACGCCGATCAGCCGCTCGATGTCCTCGGGCCGCGACAAGCGATGGTCGCCATCCTTCACGAGCGTCAGCACGACGTCGTCCTGGGCGAGGCGCGAGGTGAGTTCGACGGCGTGATTCCACGGCACGTCCGGGTCCTGCACGCCCTGCAGGATGTGCACCGGGCAGCCTGTTTCGATCATGCCGCCGAGCAGGAGATGGTTGCGCCCCTCCTCGATCAGCGCACGGGTGATCGGATACGGATCGCCGTACTCCGACGGGCGCAGCCAGAAGCCTTGCTCCTCCATCTCGCGCTTCACCTTGGTGGGAAAGCGTTGCCACATCAGCACCTCGGTGAAGTCGACCGCGGGCGCGATCAGCACCACGCCGGCGACTGAAGCCTTGGTTTCCGTCCGCCTGAGCGCGCGCAGCAGCAAGAGAGCGATCCAGCCGCCCATCGAGGAGCCGATCACAACCTGTGGGCCCTCGGCACAAGCTTGGAAAACCGCAAGGCTCTCCTCGAGCCAGCGCCCGATCGTGCCGTCGCGGAAATCGCCGCCGGACTCCCCATGTCCCGAATAGTCGAATCGCGTGCAGGCGCGGCCGTTTTCGCGCGCCCATTGGCTGAGCGCCTCGGCCTTCGTGCCCTTCATGTCGGATTTGAAGCCGCCGAGCCAGAACAGACCGGGACCGGAGCCCGCATCGCAGCGCAGCGCGATCCGCCGTTCGCCGGAAGCCGTTCCTAAATTTAAGAAATTCAGGCAAGAATGGGTCATAGACTGGTCCATGCGGCCGGACGGATGTGTTCGGTCCTGCGGGGCGCGACGGGGGAATGACAGTGCCGGTTCACGCAGCGTCACGCGCCGCGTCGCGCCTGACCGTGTTTCGCCGCAACGCGCGGCGAAGCGCAAGGGGCCTGTCATGGCCGTGATGGACGCCGCGGCGCCCAAGGCAGTGCGTGGGCTCCCCGGTGCGACCGTGCTGCATGTGCTGCCCGCACTCGCCGAGGCACCGGCCGCGCGCGCGGCGGTCGACACCGCGGTCGCGCTGTTGCGCTCCGGCGCGCGCGTGATCGTCGCGGCGGAGGATGGTCCGCTCAACAGCGAGCTGCAGGGTCTCGGCGGCGAGTGGATACGGCTCGTCACCGAGACCGCCAATCCGCTTGCGCTGTCGCGCAATGCACGCACGCTGGCCAATCTCGTCTCGACCGAGCGCGTCGATCTGGTGCATGCGGTCGGCGTCGGCGCGTCGCGCAGCGCGGCAGCGCTGAAGAAGCGTGCCGGCGTCTGGCTCGTGCACAGCTACGACGCCACCGATCTCAAGCGCGGCTATCGCGACAAATCGTATTCGCGCGCCCTCGCGGCCGGCGACCGCGTCATCGTTCCCTCCGAGTATGTGGCCGATCAGGTTGCCGCGCGCCACCAGGTGCCGCGCGACAAGCTCGCAGTGATCTCGCGCCGCATCGACGGCGCGCGGTTCGATCCGCCGGCGATCAGTCCCGAGCGCGCGATGGTTCTGCGCCGCGGCTGGAAGATCGCGCGCGGACAGCGCGTCATCCTGATGCCGGGCCGCATCGATCCGGCCAAGGGCCAGCTCACGCTGGTCGAAGCGGCGCGCATCCTCACCAATGGCGGCTTGCGCGGCGTCGTGTTCGTGCTCGCCGGCGACAACCGCCAGCACTTCGACTACGCCAAGAAGATCGCCGCGCAGGCGGAGGCACACGGTGTCGCGCACCTGATCCGCCAGATCGGCGTGTGCCCCGACATGGCGGGCGCATATCTGGCGACCGACTTCGTCGCAATACCCCAGATCGAGCCGCCGGCATTTCCGCTCGCTGCCGCCGAGGCGATGGCGATGGCGCGTCCGGTGATCGCCAGCAATGTCGGCGCGCTGCCGGAGATCGTTCTCGCGCCGCCCAACGTTCTGGAATCGGCGCGCACCGGCTGGCTCGCCGCACCGGACGATCCGGTGAGTCTCGCCCGCGCGATCGCCGATGCGCTCAGCGTCGAAGCATCGGCCTATGGGGCGATCTGCACGCGCGCACGGCGGCTCGCCAATCAGTTCTTCACGCCCGCGCGCACTGCCGCTGCGGCACTCAGCCTCTATGCGAGCCTGTTCGAAGGCCGTGGCTAACGCATGCCGCCCTGATTGCGCCCGAGCGCAAAGCGGACTATCACACGGGCTTCGGGGACGGACTCATCGCGGTGCCGGCCGATCCGGGGGGAAGGCGGCGGGGCTCGCAACATGAGGTCGATCGAGTGAATTCGCGAGCAGCCGCGCGCCGTCCGCTCGATTCCGGGCCGGATTCCGGATTGTCGAACGAAACCACCCGTCCTGGCGGCGAAGTCGTCGCATTTGCGCGGCCGCTCACCGCGCTCATCGTCGCGCCGACGCTGCATGCCGGTGCCGCCGATGCCGGCGCGATCGATCTGGTGCGCATCCTCACCGGCAACGGCCATCGCGCGATCGTCGTGTCGAATGGCGGCCGTCTGGAAGATGAGGTCGCTGCTGCCGGCGCGGAGTTCATCCGGCTCGACGTTGCCGACTTCAATCCGATCTTCATTTTGCGCGCCGCATTCGCGCTCGCGCGCATCGTGCGGGCGCGCCGCTGCGATGTCATCCATGCGCACGGCCGCGCCGCCGCCTGGGCCGGACATGCCGCGGCGCGCATGACCGGCGTCCCGCTCATCACGACCTGGTACAAAGGCTATCGCGAGCAGAATGTCTTCAAGCGGCTCTACAACAGCGCGATGGTGCGCGGCGAGCGCGTGATCGCGGTCTCCGACCAGATCGCCGAATTGATCGCCGAACGCTACGCGCTTGCACCCGACCGTATCGCGGTCGTGCCGGCGAGCATCGACATGACGCGCTTCGATCCCGCGGCGATCTCGGCCGACCGGCTCGACGTGATCCGCCGCGCGTGGGGCGTCGCGCCGGACACCAAGGTCATTCTTGTCGTCGGCCGCATGCTGCGCCGCAAGGGTCATCATGTGGCGGTGAAAGCGGTCCATCGGTTGAAGGAGCGCGGGCTGAAGGATTTCGTCTGCGTCTTCGTCGGCGAGGATCAGGGCCGCACGCGCTATACCGGCGAGTTGTGGGATCTCATCAGCAGCACTGGAACCACCGATGTGGTTCGGTTCGCCGGCGAAGCCGACGACATTCCCGCCGCCTACGCGGCCGCAACGGTCGTGGTCTCGGCCGCCGTGCAGCCCGAAGGACTCCAGCGCGCAATCCTCGAGGCCCAGGCGATGGCGCGACCCGTCGTCGTGTCCGATCTCGCCGCCGGCCCCGAGGTGGTGCTCGCGCCGCCCACGGTCGCGGAAGACCGCATGACCGGATTGCGGGTTCCGGCGGGCGACGAGGCGGCGCTCGCCGCTGCCCTCATCCGTCTGTTTTCATTGAGCGATACGGCCCGCGCCGCGATCGGTGCGCGCGGCCGCAGCTGGGTCGCCGCGCAGTTCGACCCGGCCAGCATCGCGCGCGCCACGCTCGAGCTTTACGCCGCGGTCGCCCGCGCCCGGCAGCCGCGTTGATGAATTGCAACGATCCGCGGCAAACGCACGCTTCGTTCAGGTCCGGCGTTGACTTCGCGGGGCTTTATCCCGATCTTCAGGCTTCCGCCGCGTCATGCGCGCTTTTGGCCGTGAACCGCGCCGGATCGTCGCAACAGCAGAGGAGACTATCGCCATTCGTCGCCCGATGAGAGCCCCAGAGCCGGCCCGCAAGGATGGGCCGCGCATCAACGAGGAGATTCGCGTCCGCGAAGTCCATTTGATCGAGAAGGACGGCACCAACAAAGGCACCGTGCCGATCGCCGACGCGCTCGCCGCCGCACAGGCCGCCGGCCTCGACCTGGTCGAGATTTCCCCCAACGCGAGCCCGCCGATCGTCAAGATCCTCGACTACGGCAAATACAAATACCAGGAACAGAAGAAGGCCGCCGAGGCGCGCAAGAAACAGAAGGTCGTCGAGGTCAAGGAGCTGAAATACCGGCCGATGATCGACGATCACGATTACGACGTGAAAATGCGCGCGATGGCCCGCTTCTTCGAGGAAGGCGACAAGGTGAAGATCACGCTGCGCTTCCGCGGCCGCGAGATGGCGCATCAGGAGCTCGGCACCAAGCTTCTCCAGCGCGTCAAGGAAGACACCGCCAAGATGGCGAAGGTCGAGATGGAGCCGCGCTTCGAAGGCCGCCAGATGATCATGATCCTGGCGCCGAGGTAGCGCCACTTCGTCATGCCCGGCCTCGCAGCCAAGCTTGCGCAGGCTGCGTAAACTTGCCTGCGCGGGCATCCACGACTTCTCTTTTATGCAAGCAAGACGTGGATGGCCGAAACAAGTCCGGCCATGACGGATGAGAGCAAGCCAACGCTGCGCCGCCCATTCGTCGGGGTGCGGGTACACCCGTCCCGGAAAAACAATGGAGCGCCGGGAGGCGCCAGGGCGCTGCGCTACGGCGCCCTTGTGGGCATCCGGTGCGTTACGCCGGACACCGAACGCGCCGCATGAGCGGGTTTGCGAGACCCGCTCCGAGGCGCGCGCGCCTCATGCGATGGGGTTGCGAAGCCCACCACCGAGACGCTGCGCCTCCCGGCGCTCCACCCCGCGGGGCACAGCCCGCGGCGGGATCACGAGCCGCATTGTCGGCGGCCCGATCGCTGCCCATCTGCGGAGCGCGTCATGACGGCGCCCCTCGGCGAGCAAGGATGCGGGGAAATGTAAGGACGGTTTTGGGCGCGTGCGTAACTTTTTTTTCTGTAGCCCGGATGAGCGAAGCGAAATCCGGGACATTTTTGCAGCCAGCCGCGGCCCCGGATTTCGCTTCGCTCATCCGGGCTACGACGGCTTCCTTCCATAATCCAGCCCGCCATGCGGCTTCGGCGGATGTGCGCGCAGCGCCTCCTCGTCCGGCGCGATGCCCCAGCCGGGCGCGTCGGACATCACGAGCGCGCCGTTTTCGATCTGCGGCGTGCTCGTAAACAGTTCGTCGTCCCAGGGCAGGCGGTCGATGTCGATCTCCATGATGCGCAGGTTCGGCACGGCAGCGGCGAAATGCGCGTTCATCATGGTGCATAGGTGGCCGTAGAAATTATGCGGCGCGACGTTGACCTCGTGCGCTTCCGCCGACGCAGCGATCTTCATCGACTGCCACACCCCGTTCCATGGCGTGTCGATAATCGCCACATCCATCGCCTGCTCGCGGAAATAGGGGAGGAATTCGCGCAGAGTGAGCAGCGTCTCGCACGACGCGATCGGATGCGGGCTGTGGCTGCGCACGTAAGCAAGCGCCTGCGGATTGTATGAGTCGATCTCGACCCAGAACATGTCGATGTCGGCGATCGCGCGCAGGATTTTCAGATACCCTTCCGTCTTGGCGTTGAAGTTGAGATCTAGCAGCAGGCCGACATCGGGGCCGATGCCGTCGCGCAGCGCTTCGAGGTGCATGTGCAGATTGCGCAGCACGACCTTGTCGATGTTGAGCTCGGGGTAATAGGGCGAGCCGAAACCCGGGCGATAGCCCCAAGGCTTGCCGTCCTCGCCGTAAATGAAAATATTCGTCTTGCACGCGGAAAAACCCTGCTCGCGCACCTCGCGGCCGATGGCTTTCACGCCGTCGAGGTCGGTGATCGCGGGCTTGTAGTAGGCCGGATGATTGATGCGCCAGGTCGCGCAATGCGACCAGTAGAGCGGAATGCGATCTCTGAGCTTGCCGCCGAGCAATGCGTAGCACGGCAGGCCGAGCGCCTTCGCCTTGGCATCGAGCAGCGCGTTCTCGATCGCGCCGATCGCCTGCGCCACCACGCCGCCCGCGGCGGGACGCGTCGCGGCGTAAAGCTCCGCATAGATGCGCTCGTGATCGCTGACCTTCTGGCCGACGACCTTGGCGGCGAGCCGCGCGATCGCCGCGCTGATGCCGGGCGAGCCGAAATCCTCGGAAAACTCGCTCCAGCCGACGATGCCGTCGTCGGTGATCAGCTTGACGAAGTGGTAGTTGCGCCAGCCGGCATCGCAGGCGAGCGTTTCGATGAGGCTGACTTTCAAGCGGGCCCCCCTCGTGCATGCCGCCGTTGCGGCGGCAGGCTTACGATGACGGAGCGGAGAGCCTAGGCCAAGCCCGTCAGCCGCACATCGTGTTGGCGGCGAGCAGCAGCGAATGCTTGGGCCCAAAACCTGCCATCGCGCGGGAGGTATAGCGGGTCCTGGCGAGGCGGCGGTCCGCGGCGAAGACCTGCAATGGACTGACCGTCACGATGTCGCTGTTGCCGACACGGGCCGCATAGCGGAATGCGCCGCTGCAGGATTTCGGCGCGGCCGTCACCGGGACGAGCAGCGCGCCGGCCTGATTGACCTTGGCAAAACCCGGAGAGGACACAAAAATCGAGAGCGTGGCCGCGACAAGCGGCAAACCGGCCAAACGAACCCAACGCGACGAGACCATCTTCGCCTCCTGCCGATGCGAAGCGATCTCCCTCCGTCTGTCGACGCCCTTTGCGGATCAGTTGCTCGGCCGCCGGGATAACCCTTTGGTCCGCGGGCCGGTTCCCGACCGGGCATGCTGCCGCGAAGGCCAAGCCTGCGCCGGAAGGGTTAACGAATTCTGTCGGGCGGTTGCGGCAACGCACCCGAACGGGGCCAGAACCGCCGAAATCGGGCGCCCAAACGGTTGTTTTCCGGGATTTTGTCTGCCATAAACCCGGCCTTCCGCCGCCCGGCTAAAGGGCTGCCGCGGCGGCGGCTAAGTGCCTCAAAGCACAAGCTCATTTCGAGCATCTGCCGGTGAACCGGGCCTTCGGCTTGCGTTCCGGCCCATACAGGAGAGCCAAATGCCCAAACTGAAGACCAAATCGGGCGCGAAAAAGCGCTTCAAGGTGACCGGCACCGGCAAGGTGCTGGCGGCCCACGCGGGCAAACGTCACGGCATGATCAAGCGGACCAAGAAGCAGATCCGCCAGTTGCGCGGCGTGGACGTGCTGTTCAAGACCGACGGCGAGCGCATCAAGAAGTACTGGCTGCCGAACGCCTAGACTTCCCTCTCCGCAGTTCTTTTTCGCACATTCGCATTCTCAGGAGTAAGCCATGGCTCGCGTCAAACGGGGCGTCACGTCCCACGCCAAGCACAAGAAAGTCCTCAAGGCCGCCAAGGGTTTCTACGGCCGGCGCAAGAATACCATCCGCATCGCCAAGCAGGCGGTGGAGAAGGCCAACCAATATGCTTTCCGCGACCGCAAGCGGCGCAAGCGCACCTTCCGCGCGCTGTGGATCCAGCGCCTCAACGCCGCGGTGCGTCCGTTCGGGATCACCTACAGCCGGTTTATCGACGGGCTCGCGAAGGCCGGCATCACGGTCGATCGCAAGGTGCTGTCCGATCTCGCGATCCGCGAGCCGGCGGCATTCCAGGCCATCGTCGAGCAGGCCAAGGCTGCGCTGCCGCAGGAAACCGCAGCAGCGGCGTGAGCCTCTCGCCTGTCATCCCGGGCGCGCTCCGCTGTCATCCCGGCCGAGGCCGAAGGCCGAGACCCGGGATCCATCGTCCCGTCAGCGCCGGAGGAGAAATGGGTCCCGGGTCTCGCTTCGCTCGCCCGGGATGACATTGGGATAGGCCATGATCGATCCCGCCTATGTGCAGCGCATGGCGCGCTACAATCGCTGGCAGAACCAGAATCTGTACGGCGTCGCGGATCAGTTGAGTGACGCGGAGCGGCGGCGCGAACGCGGCGCGTTCTTCGGCTCGATCCACAAGACGCTGAGTCACCTCTTGTGGGCGGACCAGACCTGGATGAGCCGCTTCACGGGTGCGCCGAAGCCAAACGCGGGAATCCCTGAATCCGTCTCGCTCTATCCCGACTGGGATGGCCTCAAGCGCGAGCGCGCTTCGTTCGACGAAACGATGATCGGCTGGGCCGACAAGCTCGACGCTTCATCGCTTGCGGGCGACCTCACCTGGTATTCGGGCGCACAGAAGCGCGAAGTCACCAAGCCGAAATGGATTCTGCTGACGCACATGTTCAATCATCAGACGCACCATCGCGGACAGGTGCACTGCCTGCTGACGCAGGCGGGCGGCAAGCCGCATTCCACCGACCTGCCGGCACTGCCGGAGTGACGCGATGAGCGATGTGACGACACTCGAGCCGGAAATTTTACGCGCCGTCGCAGGCGCGCAGGACGAAGCCGCGCTCGAAGCGGTGCGCGTCGGCGCGCTCGGCAAGAGCGGTTCGGTCTCGGCGCTGCTCAAGACGCTCGGCGGCATGACGCCGGATGAGCGCAAGGAAAAGGGCCCGCTGATCAACGGCCTGAAGGACCGCGTCACCGCGGCGATCGCGGCGCGGCGCGAAGCGCTGAAGGGCGCAGCGCTCGACGCGCGGCTCAACACCGAGACCGTCGACGTGACCTTGCCGGTGCGCGAATCGCCGCCGGAGATAGGCCGCATCCATCCGGTGAGCCAGGTGATCGAGGAGCTCACCACCATCTTCGCCGACATGGGATTCTCGGTCGCCGAAGGGCCGGACATCGAGACCGACGATCTCAACTTCACCAAGCTGAATTTCCCCGAAGGGCATCCAGCGCGCGAGATGCACGACACGTTCTATTTCAACCCGAAGCCGGACGGCTCGCGTATGCTGCTGCGCACGCACACCTCACCGGTGCAGATCCGCACGATGCTCGCCCAGAAGCCGCCGATCCGCGTGATCATTCCGGGGCGCACCTATCGCAGCGACTCGGATCAAACGCATACGCCGATGTTCCACCAGGTCGAGGGGTTGGTGATCGACAAGGGCTCGCACCTCGGCCACATGAAATGGATCCTGCAGGAATTCTGCCGCGCGTTCTTCGAGGTCGATCACGTCAACATGCGCTTCCGCCCGTCGTTCTTCCCCTTCACCGAGCCGTCGCTCGAGGTCGACATCCAGTGCCGGCGCGACAAGGGCGAGATCCGCTTCGGCGAAGGCGACGACTGGCTGGAGATTCTCGGCTGCGGCATGGTGCACCCGAACGTGCTGAAGAATTGCGGGCTCGATCCCGACGAATACCAGGGATTCGCCTGGGGCATGGGCATCGACCGCATCGCGATGCTGAAATACGGCATCGCCGACCTGCGCCAGTTCTTCGAAGCCGACGTGCGCTGGCTTTCGCACTACGGCTTCCGCCCGCTCGATTTCCCGACGCTTGCGGGGGGATTGAGCGGATGAGCAACACTTTGCTTTCTAACCAAGCCGCGTACGCAGGCCGCTGTTTGAAGGTTCCCTCCCCCCTTGTGGGGGAGGGACAGGGAGGGGGGTAACCCCGAATGCCGCACGCAGCCGTCAGCGAGCGACAGCGCGGCAGAGCGAGATCGCTCCGCCGAACGATGACGCGCGCCGAAACGCTGCTGTGGCGTTACCTGAAGGCGCATCGAATCGATGGTCTCGGCATCCGTCGCCAAGTCCCAATTGGCAACTACATTGCGGATTTCGTGTGCCACACGGCGCGAATCGTCATCGAACTCGATGGAGAGACGCACGACTTCGAATCACGTCATTCGCTCGATGGACGGCGTGACGCTTGGTTCGCTTCGCAAGAATTTGCAGTGCTTCGATTCACCAATGACGACGTGATGAAGAATTTGGAAGGTGTCGTGACGGTCATTCGGGAGACTGCGCAGTCGCGGCTCCATCGCGCACAACATACCCCCCTCCCTAACCCTCCCCCACAAGGGGGGAGGGAACAGTCCGCGCCCAGCCGCGCCGCCAAACCTCCATCGCGCAGACTCCCCGCGAGCGGGGGAGGGGGAGCGCGTGGCGCGGACGGAGTGTCCCAATGAAGTTCACTCTGTCTTGGTTGAAGGAACACCTCGACACCGACGAGCCGCTCGACAAGCTCGCCGACAAGCTCACGATGATCGGGCTCGAGGTCGAGAGCATCGCGGACAAGGCGAAAGCCCTCGCCCCGTTCACCATCGCGCGCGTGATCGAGGCGAAGCAGCACCCGAACGCGGACCGGCTGCGCGTCTGCATCGTCGACACCGGCGCGGGCGAGCCGGTGCAGGTCGTGTGCGGCGCGCCGAATGCGCGCACCGGGATGAAGGGCGTGTTCTCCCCGCCCGGCACCTGGATTCCGGGCAAGAAGATCACGCTCGGCGTCGGCACCATCCGCGGCGTCGAAAGCCGCGGCATGCTCGTCTCGGAAGCCGAGATGGAATTGTCCGACGACCACGAGGGCATCATCGACCTGCCGGACGACGCGCCGGTCGGCGAGAGTTACGCCAAATGGGCCGGCCTCGGCGATCCGGTGATCGAGATCAACCTCACGCCGAACCGTCCGGACTGCACCGCCGTGCACGGCATCGCGCGCGACCTCGCCGCCGCCGACATGGGCAAGTTCATCGACCCGGCGCCGAAGCCCGTGAAGGGCGCGTTCGCCTCGCCCATCTCGGTGACGATCGAGGCGCCCGAGCTCTGCCCTGGCTTCGCGCTGCGGCTCGTGCGCGGCGTGAAGAACGGCCCCTCGCCTGATTGGCTGCAAAAGCGCCTCACGGCGATCGGGCTGCGCCCGATCAACGCACTGGTCGACATCACCAACTTCATGACGTTCGACCGCGGCCGGCCGCTGCACGTGTTCGACGCCGCCAAGGTGCACGGCAATCTGACCGTTCGCCGCGCCCGCGCGGGCGAGAGCCTGCTCGCGCTCGACGGACGTACGTACCAACTCGACGATACGATGTGCGTGATCGCCGACGAGAAGGCCGTCGAGTCGCTCGCCGGCATCATGGGCGGCGAGGAAACCGGCTGTTCGGCCGAGACCACCGACGTGCTGATCGAGTCGGCGCTGTGGTCGCCGCTCAACATCGCGCAGACCGGGCGCAAGCTCGGCATCAATTCGGACGCGCGCTACCGCTTCGAGCGCGGCGTCGACCCGAACTTCATGGTGCCGGGGCTCGAACAGGCGACGCAGATGGTGCTCGACTTCTGCGGCGGCACGCCGTCGGAGATCGTGGTCGAAGGCTCGGCGCATGCGGACGATCGCATCATCGCGTTTCCCGTTGCCGAGGTGAAGCGCCTCGCGGGCATCGACGTGCCGCTCGTTGAAATGAAGCGCGTGCTGACTCATTTGGGCTTCTTCGTCGCCGGCGCGGGCGACACCGTGAAGGTCGCGATCCCGTCATGGCGCCCGGACGTCGAGGGCAAGGCCGATATCGTCGAGGAGATCGTGCGCATCGTCGGCGTCGACAAGGTGCCGGCGACGCCGTTTCCGCGCGGCGACGACGCGCGCAAGCCGATCCTGACATCGCTGCAGGTGCGCAACCGCAAGGCCAGGCGCGCACTCGCCGCGCGCGCGATGGTAGAGGCGGTGACGTGGTCGTTCATCGGCAAGCAACAGGCGGAGCTGTTCGGCGGCGGACAGGCGGAGCTCGCGCTCGCCAATCCGATCGCGGCGGATTTGTCCGACATGCGGCCGAGCCTCGTTCCCGGTCTCGTGACGAGCGCGCAGAAGAACGCCGACCGCGGATTTTCGGATGTCGCGCTGTTCGAAGTCGGGCAGGTGTTCAAGGGCGATCGGCCCGAGGATCAGCTCACCGCCGCGTCCGGCGTGCGCCGCGCGCGGGCGCGGCCCGAAGGCGCAGGCCGGCACTGGCGCGCCGACGGCGAGGCCGACGTGTTCGACGTGAAGGCCGATGCGCTCAGCGTGCTGGTCGCAGCCGGTGCGCCGCCGCAGGCGCTCCAGGTGGTGCCCGGCGGTCCGGCCTGGCTGCATCCGGGGCGCTCGGGCACGATCCAGATCGGGCCACAGAACGTGCTCGGCTATTTCGGCGAGTTGCATCCGCGCGCGCTCGACGCGCTCGATGCCGAGGGGCCGCTGATGGCGTTCGAGGTGATCCTCGAGCGCATCCCCGAGCCGAAGGCGAAGCCGACGCGCGCCAGGGCCGCGCTCGAATTGTCGCCGTTCCAGCCGGTGACGCGCGATTTCGCGTTCGTGGTCGATGCCACGGTGAAGGCCGGCGACGTCGTCCGCGCCGCACAGAACGTCGACCGCAAGCTCATTGCGGGCGTCACGGTGTTCGACGTCTACGAGGGGAAGGGCATCGAGCCGGGCAAGAAATCGATCGCAATCGCGGTGACCTTGCAGCCGCGCGAGAAGACCATGACCGACGAGGAGATCGACGCGGTGGCGGCGAAGATCGTTGCGGAGGTGAGCAAGCGGACGGGCGGGGTACTGCGGGCCTAGCTGCGGCTGTCATCCCGGGCGAGCGCAGCGAGACCCGGGATCCATCGTACACCTAGACTCGCTGGGACATGGATCCCGGGTCTCTCTCGCTTCGCTCGTTCGCCCGGGATGACAGCGGAGTTGCGGGCACGAGGTCTGTGTAGACAAACCCATCGCGCTCCACCGTCTCGCCGACCTGCACCTCGATCCGCCGATCGAACATCGGGCCCGCCACCACGCAGGTGTGAAACTCGCCGTTTTCCCCGCACGGATCGACGCTCGGCGGCAGATCGGCGAGCAATGCGAGGTCGAAGCGGCGCCCGGCGAACGATTTCGGCAGCTGCTTCAGGTCGACGCAGACCAGATACGTGTCGACACCGGCGTCGATCATCTCGCGAGCGAGCGCTTGCGTCGGGCGCCTCCACAACGGAAACAGCGGCGTGATTCCGGTTCCGGCGAGCTTCTGCTCGCGATAGGCGCGCACGTCTTCGAGAAACAGATCGCCGAAGATCACCTGCGTGACCCCCTGTCGCTTCGCATTTTCGAGCGCCGCCGCCATGCGGGCTTCGTAAATTTCGTTCGGGCACGGATACGGGATCGGCACGATCACCGGCGGCAGCCCGAGCGCCGCATGCTGCGCGCGCAAAATCTCCTCGCGCACGCCGTGCATGCTGACACGGGCGAACGTTTCGGTGACCGTCGTGAGCGCGCCGACGATCTCGACCTCACCCGCGCGCCGCACTTCGTGCAGCGCCCACGCGGAATCCTTGCCGCTCGACCACGCGATGAGGGCCTTGGGCCTGGTCATCGCCGCCGCGTGCTGCTTGGCGCGCTCCCCCACAATCGCAGCGCCGCATCGGCCGCACGCTCGCCCGATTCCCATGCGCCGCCGACCGTGCCCCACAGCGTTTCGTGCACCGCCTCGCCCGCAAAGAACAGCCGGTCGCGCACCGGCTCCATCAGCATCCTGCGCCCCGGCTGCCCGCCCGGTGCCGCGGCCGAGAACGCGCCGAGCGCCCACGGCTCGCGGCTCCAGCGCGTCGCATGCGTCTTGCCGACGGCCTTCTTCACGTCGGCGCCATACAGGTCGGCGAGCCAGCCGATCGCGAAATCGATCATTGCGGCTTCGCCCTGCCCGGCAAGCTCGCGGCCGAGCTTGCCGGCGACCTCCACCATCGCGAGCGGCGTGCCCGACACATTGGCAAGCAGCGCCGCCGTGCGTGCGCTCGTCGCTTTCTCGAACACCAGATCGTCGTTCTGCAGTTGCAGTGGATTGCCTGCGAGCTCCAGCGCCACGTGGTCGTAGGACCCAAGCGAGAGCTTCGCGATCGCGTCGGTGTGGCGCTTCGGCAGATCGGGCGCGAACCTGATCTTGCCGGCATCGAGCACGCCGGTAGACACCGTGACGATCGCAGCGCGCGCGGTGATGCGCCCGCGCGCGGTTTCGATCTCGACGGAATTGCGCAGCGACTGCAGGCGTGCGGCCGCCATGTTGAGCTGCACCGGCAGGTCTGCGGCGAGCTTCGCCAGCAGCGCGCCGAACCCCTGACGGCAGAACGCATCCACGTCGCGCTCGAGCGAGCGCGCGAAATCGATTGCCGAAATCTCGTCGAGATTCTTGCCGCAGCCGAACGGACCGAGCACGAACTCCACCGCCGGGCGCCAGTCGCCCAGATCCTTCGGCAGCGCCTGGACGCAGGGCACGTCGGCCTTGCCGCGCGCGGAATCCTGGATCGCCCGGTTCGCGCGCACGATTGCCGCGAGATAGTCCTCCATCTCGCCTTCGCGCGCGTTGCGTTTGCCGATGCGCAGCTTCTGCCCGGCCGGCGCCGGATAAAGATCGAGCCCGGTGCGCAGCTTCGCCAGCGGATTGATGTCGGGCATGTGCAGCCAGTGCGCGCCGCGGTCGAACGGCACGCCGAAGATGCGCGTGTCGGTGACGCAGCGTCCGCCAACGTGGTCGCTCGCCTCGATCAGCGCGAAGCGCCGGCCGGCGGCCGCCACCTTGCGCGCCGCCGCAATGCCGGCCGCGCCCGCCCCGATGATCGCCACGTCGGTGTCGCCCGAGGCCGAAACCGCGCCGAGCGCCGGCGCGGAGGCGAGCGCCGCGGAAGCCGCGATGAAGGTGCGCCGATTGAGAGTCATGGTTTCCAGATTGTTTCCGCCACCGCCACATTGCCCGAATGGCGCTGCTCCCGCAAACAACGATGCGGATTTTGCCGTTTCGTTCACCGCGACCATGAACCGAAACGCAACGCCTGTTCATTAAACTGCTGGTCAAATCGAGACGAGGGTGAGCCTCGCGGTTCCAGGGGAAACGCATGGGTCGCGTGCTCGATCGCGCCGGGCAGATGATCGCCCGCTATCTGGAGAAGCCCGTCTCGGGCTACGAGCCGTTTACCCCGAGCGATCCCGACGCGCTTGCCGCGTCGCTGAAGCCCGGCGACGTGCTGCTGGTCGAGGGCAACAACCACATCTCCGGCGTCATCAAGTACTTCACACAATCCACCTGGTCGCACGCGGCGCTCTACGTCGGCCCGCTCGACAACCGCGCCACCGATGGCGAGCCGCACACCTTGATCGAGGCGGAGCTCGGCATCGGCGTCGCCTCGGCGCCGCTGTCCAAGTACTCGCGCTTCCACACCCGCGTGTGCCGGCCGGTTGGACTGACCGCAGACGACTGCCGCCAGGTCTGCGGCTATGCGGTCGAGCGCATCGGGCTGGCCTATGACGTGAAAAACATCACCGATCTGCTGCGCTATCTGATGCCGCTGCCGGTGCCGCAGCGCTGGCGCCGCCGCGCGCTCTCGCTCGGCTCGGGCGATCCGACGCGGATCATCTGCTCGGCGCTGATCGCGCAGGCGTTCGAGTCGGTGCGCTATCCGATCCTGCCCAAGGTCACGCGCCTGGAGAGCCGCGTGGCGCGCCGCGAGCTGCTGGAGATCCGCCATCATTCACTTTATACGCCGCGCGATTTCGACATCTCGCCCTATTTCGCGGTGGTGAAGCCGACCATCGAGAACGGTTTCGCGTACAAGCGCCTGCATTGGGCCGACCTGCCGCTGCCGCCTGCGGAAGAGCCGCCTGCGATCGAGGCCGGTGACGCGACGCTGGTGCCGCAGGTTGCGACGCGACGCCGGCGGCGGATGATTGCGTGGACGTGACGGCCTCGCCGTCATTCCGGGGCGCGCTCAAGGCGCGAGCCCGGAATCCATAACCACCGCCCGCACGATACGGCTCGGTTTGTGGTTATGGGTCCCGGCCTTCGCGGGGACGACATCGGTGCACTTGTCCTGACCGAGCATCCCCTTTACCTCTGCCGCCATGCTCGACGCCGCCACCAAAGCCCTGACGCAGATGTTCACACCGCCGTTCCGCGCGGTGCTGCTCAAATCGATCGGGCTGGCGCTTCTCCTCCTCATCATGCTCGGCATCGGCTTGCACCGGCTGTTCGCCTGGCTGGCGGCGGAAGGTGCTGGTTATCTCGAAGGCGTCACCGGGCCCGGAATGCAGA
>VBAH01000025.1:9077-9274 GCA_005884685.1 Alphaproteobacteria bacterium | reverse complement strand
TTCCGGCCCTCCTGAAATCCGCGGCCCGGCAGCGGGTCTTGATGCGAGGAAGGGCGGTATGACAAAGCCGACCCGCCGGCCGGCCAACCCATGCTTTTCATCGGGGCCCTGCGCCAAGCGGCCGGGCTGGTCGCCGGCGGCACTGTCGGGGGCCCTGCTCGGGCGCTCGCATCGCTCGAAGCCGGGGGTGGCGCGGC
>VBAH01000025.1:0-9015 GCA_005884685.1 Alphaproteobacteria bacterium | reverse complement strand
GCGCGCGGCATCGACCTCCTGTCCTGGGAGAATTTTGGTGAGGGCTGGGTCCAGGACGTAACCCGCCAGCTCAAACCGGCCGATCTGCGGATCCTGCAGGCGCCCTATGGGCAACTCCCCGATCTTTCGGCGGTCGATCCCGACCGCGACACGGTCTTTGTGTGGAACGGGACGACCTCGGGCGTGCGGGTGCCGAATGGCGACTGGATCGCCGCCGATCGTCGCGGGCTGACGATCTGCGACGCGACATCGGCCGCTTTTGCGATGCGCCTGCCCTGGGACAAGCTCGATGTCGTGACCTGGTCATGGCAGAAGGCGCTCGGCGGCGAGGCGGCGCACGGCATGCTGGCATTGTCGCCGCGCGCCGTCGAACGGCTCGAGAGCTATACGCCGCCCTGGCCCTTGCCAAAGCTGTTCCGGCTCACATCCGGCGGCAAATTGATCGAGGGCATCTTTCGCGGCGAGACGATCAACACGCCATCGATGCTGTGTGTCGAGGATGCACTCGACTCATTGCGCTGGGCCGAGTCGGCGGGCGGGCTCGACGGGCTGATCGCGCGCGCCGAGGGCAACCTTGCCGCGGTTGCCGCCTGGGAGGAGCGCAGCCCCTGGCTGCGCTTTCTCGCAAAAGACCCGGCGACCCGCTCCTGCACCTCGCCGCAACTCGAAATCGTCGAGCCCTGGTTCCTCGGCTTGTCGGACGAGGCGCGGTTTACGACCGTGCGGGCGATGACCGCCCGGCTCGAAGCCGAGGGCGCCGGCTACGATCTCGCCAGCCACCGCGCCTCGCCGCCCGGCGTCCGCATCTGGACCGGCGCGACGGTAGAGCGGAGCGATGTCGAGGCGCTTCTGCCTTGGCTCGACTGGGCCTGGGAGCAGCAGCGCGAGGCCGCCAAAGCCGCCTGATAAAGCAACGCCTCAACGCAGAGGGCGCAGAGGCGTCGCGGCGGACGCAGTGGCAAATTTATTGCTCTGCGGCCACGGCGAAACCACCGACGTCCCCTGTGTTAATGCGTTCGTTTCCGGAGTTTCGAATGCCGAAGGTATTGATCGCCGATGAGCTGAGCCCGCGCGCCGTTGAGATCCTGACCGCGCGCGGCATCGAGGCCGATGTTGCGACCGGGCTCGGCGCGGCCGAATTGCAGCGCCGCTTGCCGGGCTATGAGGGGCTCGCGGTGCGCTCGGCGACAAAGGTCACCGCCGAGCTGCTCGACGCGGCGGGCGATCTCAAGGTCATCGGCCGCGCCGGCATCGGGGTCGACAATATCGATGTCGCGGCGGCAACCGAGCGCGGCATCGTTGTCATGAATACGCCCTACGGCAATTCGATCACTGCAGCCGAACACACGATCGCAATGATGTTTGCGTTGGCCCGCCAGATCCCGATGGCAGATCGGTCGACCCAGGCCGGCAAATGGGAGAAATCGCGTTTTCTCGGGGTCGAGCTGTTCGGCAAGACGCTCGGTGTCATTGGCTGCGGCAATATCGGCGCGATCGTCGCCGGGCGCGCACTCGGATTGGAGATGAAGGTCATTGCCTACGATCCGTTTCTATCGTCTGAACGGGCCCGCGATATCGGCGTCGAGAAGGTCGAGCTGAACGAGCTGTTTGCTCGCGCCGATTTCATCACCCTTCACACGCCGCTCAACGACGCGACCCGCAATCTGATCGACGCCGCCGCGATCGCCCGCATGAAGCGTGGCGTGCGGATCATCAACTGCGCGCGGGGCGGGCTCGTCGTCGAGGCCGACCTCGCCGCGGCGCTCGACAGCGGCCAGGTCGCGGGCGCGGCGTTCGATGTCTTTGTCGAGGAGCCCGCGCGCGACAATGCGCTCTTCGGTCATGCGAACTTTATCGCAACGCCGCATCTCGGCGCGGCGACGGCGGAGGCGCAGGAGAATGTCGCGCTGCAGATCGCCGAGCAAATGGCGGATTTCCTGTTGACCGGTGCCGTCTCCAACGCGGTCAACATGCCCTCCTTGACAGCCGAGGAGGCGGCGCGGCTGCGGCCCTACATCACGCTCGCGGAACAGCTCGGGAGCTTTGCCGGGCAATTGACCGAGACCGGTATCCGCGCCGTCGCGATCGAGTACGAAGGCGATCTCGCACAGGTGAATCAAAAGCCGCTGACCGCGACGGCCTTGGCGGGGCTGTTGTCGCCGCAGCTGGCCGCGGTCAATCCTGTCAATGTTCAGCTGCTTTGCACAAAGCGCGGCATTCGCGTTGCCGAAACGCAGCGCTCCGGCCAGGGCGACTACCAGAACCTGATCCGTGTGACGGTGACGACCGAGCGGCGGCAGCGCAGCATTGCCGGGACTGTCTTTGCCGGGAACCGCTTGCGCCTTGTCGAGATCGAGGGCATCCCGCTCGAAGCCGAGCTTGGGCGCCACATGCTGTTTGTTCGCAACTATGACAAACCGGGGTTTATCGGCGCGTTGGGCCATACGCTCGGCGCAGCACAGATCAACATCGCGACATTCCATCTCGGGCGCACTGCCGCAGGCGAGGACGCGATCGCGCTGGTCGAAGTCGATCAGCCGCTGAGCGCTGAGCTGATCGACACCGTGCGCCGCCTGCCCAATGTGATCCAGGCGAAGGCTATGCGGTTCTGAAGCTTGGGTGCGTCCAGAAATGCGAAACCTCGGCCGGGGGGCGGCCGAGGTTTCGAGCCCCGTCGAGGAGGACGGAAGCGTTCTTTGCACCGTCGAGGGGGGAAGATGACGATGCAGTCGTTACTTTGGTACTTTCCACCGCAAAGTGCAATAGATATCGGTAAAATTAACCCTGAAGTATAGGTCATCCCTTCATTTCGGTTAGACCCGGCGCACGCCGTAAAACTGCGGCCAGCCGTCGCGCACGTCCTGCAAATAGGAATGGAATGCCATCGGCTGGTCATACATGCCGAGCGGGACATAGCTCGGATTTTGCCAGAAATGGATCTGCATGTCGCGGACGATCTTCTGTTGAGCGGCGAGGTCTGGGGCCTCAAACCATTGATCGCGCAGCGCCTCCATTTCCGGATCGGTCGGCCAGCCGAACCAGGCCTTTGTGCCGGTGCCGCGGATTGCGATGTTCGGGCCTGGCGAGATGTTCCCGAACCCGCCGAGATAGGTATAGAAGATGTTCCAGCCGCCATGGTCGGGCGGCTCCTTGACCGCGCGGCGCGACACGACGGCGCCCCATTCAAGGGCTTGCAGGTCGACGTTCATGCCGATCTGCTTCAAGACATCGGTTGCAACCGAGGCTTCCGCCCAGATCGACGGGATCGTCGTCGCGGCGAGCACGACGACCTTCTCGCCGTTGTAGCCGGCCGCCGCCAATTCCTGCTTGATCTTGGCGTAGTCCTTCGGGCCCCGGGTGATCTCGACGCCGGCATTGCTGGCGAGCGGCGTCCCCGGCACAAACAGCCCGACATCGACCTTCATGATGCTCGGCTCGGCGCCGGCGAAGGCGGTGATGACATCCTTCTGGTCGATCGCCGTCAGGACGGCCCGCCTGACCGCCGGCTTGTCGAAGGGTGGGTGCAGGTGATTGAAGCGCAGGCAGCCGATTTCGCCGGTGCGGTCCTTGACCGCGACGACGAGATTCTTGTCGCTCTTCAATTGCGGCACGAGGTCGATCGGCGGGTTTTCCCACCAATCGACCTCGCCCTGCTGCAATGCCGCCGAGGCGGTCCCCGGATCGGGCACGAAATTCCAGATGACCCGGTCGAAATAAACGATCTTCGGCCCGGCGTTGAAGCTCGCCTTGCCGTCGCGCGGCACGTAATCCTTGTTTTTCTCAAAGACGACGCGCTGGCCCGGCACCCGCTCGGCGGCGACAAATTTGAAGGGGCCGCTGCCCATCGCCTCCTTGACCTGCTCGGCGGCGTCGGTCTGCGCGAGGCGCTCCGGCATGATCGCGCAATAGACCTGGGCCAGCGCATAGGTCAGCAGCGGGAACGGCTTTTTGAGGCGGAAGCGGATGACCTTGTCGGAGGGCGCGCTGACCTCGTCGGTGCGGGCGGTCAGCGCCGTACCCATCGGGTCGCGCTGCCCGAAGCGCTTGATCGTCGCGACGCAGTCCTTTGCCAGGACCGGGCTGCCGTCGTGGAATTTAAGCCCGTCGCGCAGGGTCAACTCCCACTGCAGCCCGTCGCTCGAGGTGGTCTGGCCGGCGACCATCTGCGGCTGCACGTTGAACTCGGCGTCGAAGGCATAGAGCGTGTCGTAGACGGCGAGCGAGAAATTGCGGGTGATGTCGGCGGTCGTCCACACCGGGTCGAGCGACGCCAAATCGGCATGCGGCACAAAGGTCAGCGTCGATTGCGCCTCGCTGCGCACGACCCCCGGCAGCGACAGCGCGGCGGCGCCGGCGAGGGCGGATTTGAGGACATCGCGTCGCTTCATCTGTCGTCTCCGGTTGCAGGGGACAGCCGACTCAAAATGCGAAACCTCGGCCGGGGGGCGGCCGAGGTTTCGAGCCCCGTCGAGGAGGACGGAAGCGTTCTTTGCACCGTCGAGGGGGGAAGATGACGATGCAGTCGTTACTTTGGTACTTTCCACCGCAAAGTGCAATAGATATCGGTAAAATTAACCCTGAAGTATAGGTCATCCCTTCATTTCGGTTAGACCCGGCGCACGCCGTAAAACTGCGGCCAGCCGTCGCGCACGTCCTGCAAATAGGAATGGAATGCCATCGGCTGGTCATACATGCCGAGCGGGACATAGCTCGGATTCTGCCAGAAATGGATCTGCATGTCGCGGACGATCTTCTGTTGAGCGGCGAGGTCTGGGGCCTCAAACCATTGATCGCGCAGCGCCTCCATTTCCGGATCGGTCGGCCAGCCGAACCAGGCCTTTGTGCCGGTGCCGCGGATTGCGATGTTCGGGCCTGGCGAGATGTTCCCGAACCCGCCGAGATAGGTATAGAAGATGTTCCAGCCGCCATGGTCGGGCGGCTCCTTGACCGCGCGGCGCGACACGACGGCGCCCCATTCAAGGGCTTGCAGGTCGACGTTCATGCCGATCTGCTTCAAGACATCGGTTGCAACCGAGGCTTCCGCCCAGATCGACGGGATCGTCGTCGCGGCGAGCACGACGACCTTCTCGCCGTTGTAGCCGGCCGCCGCCAATTCCTGCTTGATCTTGGCGTAGTCCTTCGGGCCCCGGGTGATCTCGACGCCGGCATTGCTGGCGAGCGGCGTCCCCGGCACAAACAGCCCGACATCGACCTTCATGATGCTCGGCTCGGCGCCGGCGAAGGCGGTGATGACATCCTTCTGGTCGATCGCCGTCAGGACGGCCCGCCTGACCGCCGGCTTGTCGAAGGGTGGGTGCAGGTGATTGAAGCGCAGGCAGCCGATTTCGCCGGTGCGGTCCTTGACCGCGACGACGAGATTCTTGTCGCTCTTCAATTGCGGCACGAGGTCGATCGGCGGGTTTTCCCACCAATCGACCTCGCCCTGCTGCAATGCCGCCGAGGCGGTCCCCGGATCGGGCACGAAATTCCAGATGACCCGGTCGAAATAAACGATCTTCGGCCCGGCGTTGAAGCTCGCCTTGCCGTCGCGCGGCACGTAATCCTTGTTTTTCTCAAAGACGACGCGCTGGCCCGGCACCCGCTCGGCGGCGACAAATTTGAAGGGGCCGCTGCCCATCGCCTCATCCGTTGCAACCGAGGCTTCCGCCCAGATCGACGGGATCGTCGTCGCGGCGAGCACGACGACCTTCTCGCCGTTGTAGCCGGCCGCCGCCAATTCCTGCTTGATCTTGGCGTAGTCCTTCGGGCCCCGGGTGATCTCGACGCCGGCATTGCTGGCGAGCGGCGTCCCCGGCACAAACAGCCCGACATCGACCTTCATGATGCTCGGCTCGGCGCCGGCGAAGGCGGTGATGACATCCTTCTGGTCGATCGCCGTCAGGACGGCCCGCCTGACCGCCGGCTTGTCGAAGGGTGGGTGCAGGTGATTGAAGCGCAGGCAGCCGATTTCGCCGGTGCGGTCCTTGACCGCGACGACGAGATTCTTGTCGCTCTTCAATTGCGGCACGAGGTCGATCGGCGGGTTTTCCCACCAATCGACCTCGCCCTGCTGCAATGCCGCCGAGGCGGTCCCCGGATCGGGCACGAAATTCCAGATGACCCGGTCGAAATAAACGATCTTCGGCCCGGCGTTGAAGCTCGCCTTGCCGTCGCGCGGCACGTAATCCTTGTTTTTCTCAAAGACGACGCGCTGGCCCGGCACCCGCTCGGCGGCGACAAATTTGAAGGGGCCGCTGCCCATCGCCTCCTTGACCTGCTCGGCGGCGTCGGTCTGCGCGAGGCGCTCCGGCATGATCGCGCAATAGACCTGGGCCAGCGCATAGGTCAGCAGCGGGAACGGCTTTTTGAGGCGGAAGCGGATGACCTTGTCGGAGGGCGCGCTGACCTCGTCGGTGCGGGCGGTCAGCGCCGTACCCATCGGGTCGCGCTGCCCGAAGCGCTTGATCGTCGCGACGCAGTCCTTTGCCAGGACCGGGCTGCCGTCGTGGAATTTGAGCCCGTCGCGCAGGGTCAACTCCCACTGCAGCCCGTCGCTCGAGGTGGTCTGGCCGGCGACCATCTGCGGCTGCACGTTGAACTCGGCGTCGAAGGCATAGAGCGTGTCGTAGACGGCGAGCGAGAAATTGCGGGTGATGTCGGCGGTCGTCCACACCGGGTCGAGCGACGCCAAATCGGCATGCGGCACAAAGGTCAGCGTCGATTGCGCCTCGCTGCGCACGACCCCCGGCAGCGACAGCGCGGCGGCGCCGGCGAGGGCGGATTTGAGGACATCGCGTCGCTTCATCTGTCGTCTCCGGTTGCAGGGGACAGCCGACTCAATTTAGCCGCCAATCGGCCAGCCGTGCCGCACTTTTTCGCGGCGCAGAGCGCTTTTCGTCACCTCGTTAACGGGTCGTGCTACACAATGGCCGGAGATTGCAGAACCAATTCCGGCGTATGACCATTCGCCATGAATGACGCCCCGCATCCGGCCTTGCTGCCCGCCGGGCTCTACGATTTGCTGCCGCCCGATGCGGAGATCGAGGCCGAGGCGACCGCGCGGCTGATGGGCGTCCTCGCTTCGCACGGCTATCAGCGGGTCGAGCCGCCGCTCGTCGAGTTCGAGGAGACGCTGCTGTCGGGCGCCGGGACCGCGACAGCGAGCGACACCTTCCGTCTGATGGACCCGATTTCGCACCGCATGGTCGGAGTCCGCGCCGATATGACGCCGCAGATCGCGCGCATCGCCGCCAGCCGGATGTCGCACATGCCGCGGCCGCTCAGGCTCAGTTATGCCGGTCAGGTTCTCCGGGTTAAAGGTTCGGAGATGCGGCCGGAGCGGCAGATCGGCCAGGCCGGAGCGGAGCTGATCGGCGCCGAGGGGCCGCCGGCGGATGTCGAGGCGGTTGCCGTCGCCGCCGAGGCCTTGCAGGCGGTCGGGGTGCCGCATCTCTCGGTCGATTTGACCCTGCCGACGCTCGTGCCGGCGATCGTCGACGCATATGGGCTCGCCGGGCCGCGCGAAGCGGCCTTGCGCGCCGCGCTCGACCACAAGGATACGGCCGCCGTCGCGACTTTGGCGGGCAAGGCCGGCGCGCTGCTCGCCGAGCTGATTGCCGCCGCCGGGGTTGCTCCTGCGACGCGCGCGGCGCTCGACCGGCTCGATCTGCCGGCACGGGCGCGCGAGGAGCGCGACCGGCTCGGCGCCGTCCTCGACGGGCTCGCCGCGGCCGTGCCGAACCTCAAGGTCACGGTCGATCCGGTCGAGAATCGTGGCTTCGAGTATCACACCGGGATCAGCTTTACGTTCTTCGCGCGGGTCGATCCCGAGCATGGGCCGGTCGGCGAATTGGGCCGCGGCGGCCGCTATCAGGCGGGTGATCCGGCGACACCCGAGCCGGCAACCGGCTTCACGCTCTACACCGACACGATCCTGCGCACGCTTCCGGAAGCGCCGCGCCGGCGACGCGTTCTGGTGCCGCTCGACGCCGACCGCGCGCACGCGCAGGCCCTGCGCGAGGCGGGCTGGGTCACGGTCGTGGCGCTCGCGCCCGCCAAGGATTGGCGGGCCGAGGCGCGCCGCCTCGGCTGCGACTACGTTATCGAGGACCGCGAGCCAAAGCCGCTCGCGCCCGCCTCGAAGCGCTAGGCGGGGAGGAGGCGATGGGAAATGTCGCGGTCGTCGGCGCCCAGTGGGGCGACGAGGGCAAGGGCAAGATCGTCGACTGGCTGTCGGAACGCGCCGATGTCGTTGTCCGCTTTCAGGGCGGCGCCAATGCCGGGCATACGCTCGTCATCGGCAACATCGAATACAAACTCAGCCTACTGCCATCCGGTATCGTCCGACCGGGAAAGTTGTCGATCATCGGCAATGGCGTCGTCGTCGATCCCTGGGCCTTGCTCGACGAGATCGAGACGATGCGCGGGAAGGGGCTGGACATCTCGCCGCAGAATCTGAAGCTCGCCGACAATGCCGCCCTGATCCTGCCGTCGCATGGCCGGCTCGACCGCGCCCGCGATGCGCGACGCGGCGAGAAGGCGATCGGCACGACCGGCCGCGGCATCGGTCCGGCCTACGAGGACAAGGTCGGTCGCCGCGCCGTCCGGGTCTGCGATCTCGCCGAGCCCGCCGCCCTCGCAGACCGGGTCGACGACCTGCTGGTGCACCACAACGCGCTATTGCGCGGTCTCGACGAGCCCGAGGTCGACCGGGCCGAATTGCTCGCCGCGCTGCGCGCGGTGGCGCCGAAGATCCTGCCTTACGCCGACCAGTGCTGGAAATTGCTCGGCGAGGCGCGGCGGCAGCGCCGCCGCATCCTGTTCGAGGGCGCACAGGCGGCGATGCTCGATGTGGATCATGGCACGTATCCCTATGTGACCTCGTCGAACACGCTGGCCGGCCAGGCCGCGGCCGGTTCGGGGATGGCGCCCGCGGCGATCGGCTATGTGCTGGGCATCACAAAGGCCTACACGACCCGGGTCGGCGCCGGCCCGTTTCCGACCGAGCTCGACGAT
>VBAH01000024.1 GCA_005884685.1 Alphaproteobacteria bacterium | reverse complement strand
AGATCGTCTTCATCGAAGCCTCCGCGACCTTGCAGAAGGGCGAGAAGGCCGGCCTCGTCGGCCCGAACGGCTCGGGCAAGACCACGCTGTTCCGACTGATCACCGGCGAGGATACCCCCGACGAAGGGCAGATCGCGGTCGATCGCGGCATCACCATCGGCTACTTCAGCCAGGACGTCGGCGAGATGTCGGGGCGCAGCGCGGTCGCCGAGGTGATCGCCGGCGCGGGGCCGGTGGCGGAGGTCGCAGCCGAGCTCCATGAACTCGAGGCCGCGATGGCCGATCCGGCGCGCGCGGACGAGATGGACGCCATCATCGCGCACTACGGCGAGGTGCAGCACCGCTTCGAGGAGCTCGACGGCTACGCGCTCGAAGGGCGCGCGCGCGAAGTGCTCGCCGGTTTGAGCTTCACCCAGGAGATGATGGACGGCGACGTAGGCAGCCTGTCGGGCGGCTGGAAGATGCGCGTCGCGCTCGCGCGCATCCTGCTGATGCGCCCCGACGTGATGCTGCTCGACGAGCCGAGCAACCACCTCGACCTGGAAAGCCTGATCTGGCTCGAGCATTTCCTGCAGGGCTACGAGGGCGCGCTGCTGATGACCTCGCACGACCGCGCGTTCATGAACCGCATCGTCAACAAGGTGGTGGAGATCGACGGCGGGTCGCTGACCACGTACTCGGGCAATTACGAATTCTACGAGCAGCAGCGCGCGCTTTCCGAGAAGCAGCAGCAGGCGCAGTTCGAGCGCCAGCAGGCAATGCTTGCCAAGGAGATCAAGTTCATCGAGCGGTTCAAGGCGCGTGCCTCGCATGCCGCCCAGGTGCAGAGCCGGGTGAAGAAGCTCGATAAGATCGAGCGCGTCGAGCCGCCGAAGCGCCGCGCGACCGTGTCGTTCGAGTTCGCGCCGGCGCCGCGCTCGGGCGAGGACGTCGTTGCCCTGAAGAAGGTGCACAAGGGCTACGGCAGCCGCACCATCTACGACGGGCTCGACTTCATGGTGCGGCGCAAGGAGCGCTGGTGCGTGATGGGGATCAACGGCGCCGGCAAGTCCACGCTGCTCAAGCTGGTGGCGGGTTCGACCGAGCCCGATGAGGGCACCGTCGCGCTCGGCGGCAGCGTGAAGATGGGCTATTTCGCGCAGCACACGATGGACCTGCTCGACGGCGAGCGTACCGTGCTGCAGTCGCTGGAAGATGCGTTTCCGCAGGCCGGCCAGGGCTCTTTGCGCGCGCTCGCGGGCTGCTTCGGATTCTCCGGCGACGACGTGGAGAAGAGGTGCCGGGTGCTCTCGGGCGGCGAGAAGGCGCGGCTGGTGATGGCGCAGATGCTGTACGATCCGCCGAATTTCCTGGTGCTCGACGAGCCGACCAACCATCTCGACATGGCGACCAAGGACATGCTGATCGAGGCGCTGTCGCGCTACGAGGGCGCGATGCTGCTGGTCTCGCACGACCGGCACTTTCTCTCCGCGCTGTCGAACCGCGTGCTCGAGCTCACGCCCGAGGGCGTGCATCAATACGGCGGCGGCTATACCGAATACGTGGCGCGCACCGGTCACGAGGCGCCGGGGCTGCATGGGTGAGCAGCACGCGGCCAAGCCTTGAGCCACAAGCCCAGGTAGCGTAATCTCTTTCGCTCAAGCTCGGAACGACAAGAGGTGCAAGATGCTGGCATCGCGGGCGGTATTGTTTGCGGCGGCGATCGTGCTCGTCGGCATGGCGGGGGCGCAGGCCCAGCCGGCGAATAGTCTTTTTCTCGATGCCGGCCCCGCGGCGGATGCGGGCGAGAAGATGCAGACGATCATCAAGGGCCTGAGCACCCTTCCGGGCTATGTCGACGCGCGCGTGGTGCAGACCCGCTCGCTGGCCGACCTGACCGGCATCCTCAGCCGCGCCTCGGCGAAGATCAATCCCGCTGCCGCCGACCGGGCGGATGACCAGCTCGTCATCGGGCTGCTGAGAGACCGCACCATCCGCGTCGTCGGGCGATCCGGCAGCACGGATCTGGAGAAGGGCCGGTGGTACGGCGACGTCGTGGCGATCAGCGACATGCCCGCCGACGGCGCCATCGGCGCGGTGTCGTTTACGCTGCGGGACGGCAAGATCCTCGGCACCGTCGCGATCCCGGACGCGACCTACGAAATCCGTCCGGCGGGCGACGATCTCACATCGATCATCCAGCTGGATACATCGCGCGCACCGCCGGATCACCCGCCGGTGGAGCAGCGGTTCAAGGGCGAGAACAAGCAGGATCAGGGGCCGACGCCGGCGGCCGACCCGGCCGTGACCTACAAAGTGCGCATTATCGTGGCGTATACGCCGGGGGCCAAAACCGTCATCGGCGGGGCGGATGGCGCTGTCAGCGTCGATCAATGGGTCGATCAGAGAATCAACGAGACCAATCACAGTTATGCGAACAGCAACGTCAACGCCGAGCTGGAATTGGCGAAGCTGCTGCCGCTGAACTACGCAGAGACAGGAAGCTGGGCGCAGGATCGCGACCGGTTTTTCCGCAAAGACGGAATCATGGACGAGATTTTCACGGAGCGGGATTCCGCGAGCGCCGATGTCGCTGTTCTGTTGTTCAAGAATTCGACCTATTGTGGCGAGGCGATGTCTATTCGCGCCAGGGAAGATTCCGCATTCGCCGTGGTCGACACCAATCCCGGATGCACGGTCAAGTTCAGCTTCACGCACGAGATCGGGCACCTGTTCGGTGCGGAGCACGACGCGATAAATGCATCCGACCCGCCGTCATATCCATGGGCACACGGCTATATCAAAGGCAATTCGTGGCGCACGATGATGGCCTACCAACAGGGCTGCCATCCGTGCAACCGGCTGCCTTTTTGGTCGTCGCCGCTCGTCAATTACAGTGGCGCGGCGATGGGATCCGCGGACAAGGAAGACAATGCGCGCGTCCTGCGCGAGAACTCCAGGGCGGTGTCGGAGTTTCGGCAGTAATCGACCGCAGCGATCAGCATGGCCGTGCGGCGTTCCCCGGCCGGGGCGCGCGGACGCGCCCGAGCCGCCACGGCCCGGACCAGCCGGGCCGGTTGACGGCGCCTGACCTTCCCTTCATGTGGACCGCGCCGACAGCCAGCCCGCTGCCGGTTGCGAAGGCCCGTGACGCGGCGACGGGGATGCGGGTGCCATGATCGTTGTGAGCATCCTGCGGCGCGTGCCACAAGTCAGGCTCGACATGCGAGGAAACTGAATGCCCTCCGGCCTGCGCAAAGGTTTGACCTCCTACGGCGATCCCGGCTTTTCGCTGTTCCTGCGCAAGGCCTTCATCAAGGCCAAGGGCTTCTCGGACGACGCATTGGATCGCCCGATCGTCGGCGTCACCGACACCTACTCCGACTTCAACCCGTGCCACGGCAATGTGCCGGTTCTGATCGAGGCGGTGAAGCGCGGCGTGATGCTCGCGGGCGGGCTGCCGATGGAATTCCCCACCATCTCGATCCACGAGAGCTTCTCTGCGCCGACCTCGATGTACCTGCGCAACCTGATGTCGATCGACACCGAGGAGATGGTGCGCGCGCAGCCGATGGATGCCGTGGTGCTGATCGGCGGCTGCGACAAGACTTTGCCGGCGCAACTGATGGGCGCTGTCTCGGCCGACAAGCCCGCGATCGTGGTGCCGACCGGGCCGATGGTGGTCGGCCATCACAAAGGCGAGGTGCTCGGCGCCTGCACCGACTGCCGCCGGCTGTGGGCGCAGCACCGCGCCGGCAAGATGGATGAGGCCGAGATCGAGGTGGTGAGCGGGCGGCTCGCGCCCTCGGTCGGCACCTGCATGGTGATGGGCACCGCGAGCACGATGGCCTGCGTGGTCGAGGCGCTCGGCTTTTCGCTGCCTTACGCCGCGGCGGTGCCTGCCGTGCATGCCGAGCGCGTGCGCATCGCGGAGGCGAGCGGCAAAGTGGCGGTCGAGATGGCGAGGAAAGGCTCGCCGACGCCGCGCCAGCTGTTCACCGAGCGCGCGTTGCGCAATGCGCTGATCGTGCTGCAGGCGATCGGCGGCTCGACCAACGGCATCGTGCATCTCGCCGCGATGGCGGGGCGCGCCGGCATCCGGCTCGACCTCGATGCGTTCGATGCGCTGTCGCGCGAGGTGCCGGTGCTGATCGACCTCAAGCCCTCGGGCGATCACTACATGGAGCACTTCCATCACGCCGGCGGCGTGCCGCGGCTGATGCAGGAGCTATCCGATATTTTAGACTTGGATGCGCCGACGGTGTTCGGCACCTTGCGCGATCACGTCAAGGTCGCCGAGCAGGTGCCGGGGCAGACCGTGATCCGCTCGCGACAAAATCCGATCAACCCGCAGGGTGCGATGTGCGTCCTGCGCGGCAACCTCGCGCCGCGCGGCGCGGTGATCAAGCAGTCCGCCGCGACGCCGAAGCTGATGACGCATGAGGGCCGCGCGGTGGTGTTCGAGACCATCGAGGACATGACCCTGCGGATGGACGACCCGGCGCTCGACGTGACGGCGGACGATGTGCTGGTGCTGCGCAATGCCGGGCCGAAGGGCGCGCCCGGCATGCCGGAGGCGGGCTACCTGCCGATCCCGAAGAAGCTGGCGGCCGCCGGCGTAAAGGACATGGTGCGCATTTCCGACGCGCGCATGAGCGGCACCGCGTTCGGCACCATCGTGCTGCACATCACGCCGGAGTCGGCCGACGGCGGGCCGCTCGCGTTGGTCAAGACCGGCGACCGCATCCGGCTCGACGTGCCGCAGCGCTCGATCGAGCTGCTGGTGGATGACGCGGAACTGAAGAGGCGCGCCGCGCAATACAAGGCGCCGCCGCCGCATGCGGGTTCCGACCGCGGCTATTCGTGGCTGTTCCAGAGCCACGTGACGCAGGCGGACGAGGGCTGCGACTTCGATTTCCTCAAGAGTAGGGCGCAGTAAGCCTCAAGCGCGTTTACGCGCGTCTTCGACGCGCTATGCCGCACTGCGCCAACTCCGGCGCAATGCGCTTCGCTTCGTTTATTGCGCCCTACGGACCAGCCCTCTCCCGCCTGCGGGAGAGGGCGCAATAGCCAGCGCCGCCGACGCGGCACGTCCATAGCCTCGCCCTATATTTTCATTCGGGTGCCTCCGCGCCTTGCATTCCCGGCGACGCTGCGAAAATTGTGCAGCGACATTCATGCTCGTGAGATTCTCATGCCCGACGGCGCATCCGCGCTTCAGCTTGTGTTCGGCGGCGACCCGGCGCTCTACGCGATCGTCGGTCTCTCGCTCTATGTGAGCGTCTCGGCGGTCGCGCTCGCGGCGCTGGTGGCGCTCCCCTGGGGCGCATTCCTGGCGCTGACGCACTTTCCCGGGCGCACTTTCATCGTCGTGCTGATCAACGCCTTCATGGGTTTGCCGCCGGTTGTCGTCGGCCTCGCGGTCTATCTCCTGCTGTCGCGCTCCGGGCCGCTCGGCTCGCTCGGCATCCTGTTCACCCCGAAGGCGATGATCCTCGCGCAGGCGCTGCTCGTGATGCCGATCATCGCCGCGCTCACGCGCCAGACCATCGAGGATCTCTGGGCTGAATATCGCGAGGAGCTGACCGCGTTGCGCGTGACGCCGGCCCGGCGCGTCGCGACGTTGCTATGGGACGCGCGCTTTTCGCTCACGACCACGCTGCTGGCGGGCTTCGGCCGCGCCGCCGCGGAAGTCGGCACCGTGATGATCGTCGGCGGCAATATCGACGGCTTCACCCGCACGATGACGACGGCGATCGCGCTGGAAACCTCCAAGGGCGACCTGCCGCTCGCGATGGGACTTGGGCTGGTGCTGATCGTGCTGATCGTCGGGGTAAATGCGCTCGCCTGGGGCGCGCGGCGCATCGGCGAAGTGCGCGCGGGGTGACCATGCGCGCACCCATTACCGATCTGCCGCTGGCGTTCGAAGACGCCTCGCTGCGCGCGCGCGGCGTCGAGATCGTCAGCAATCTCGATCTCAAGATCGTCTCCGGCGCGCCCACGGTGCTGCTGGGGCCGAACGGCTCGGGCAAGAGCACGCTGTTGCGGCTCGCGATGGGATTGATCCGGCCGACTTCCGGCCGGGTTACCTGGGGCGGGCGCGCTATCCCGGACGAGCGGCTCGCCATGGTGTTCCAGCGCCCCGTGATGCTGCGGCGTTCGGCGGCTGCGAACGTCGCCTATGCGCTCGAGCGCCGCGACGAGCAGCGCGTGCGCGCATTGCTCGACCGTGTCGGGCTCGCGGCGCTCGCGCAGCGCCCGGCGCGGCGCCTCTCTGGCGGCGAGCAGCAACGGCTCGCGCTCGCGCGCGCGCTCGCGCGCGATCCGGAGATTCTGTTTCTCGACGAGCCGACCGCGAGCCTCGATCCCGCCGCCACCAAGGCGGTGGAGGACATCGTGCAGGCGGTCGCGGCCTCCGGCGTCAAGATCGTGATGGCGACGCACGACATCGGGCAGGCGCGCCGGCTGGCCGGCGACGTCGTATTTCTCGCCCGCGGACGGCTCATCGAGCGCGCCGGTGCCGCGCAATTTTTTCCCTCACCCGCGACATCTGAGGCCGCGGCATTCTTGCGCGGCGATCTGGTGATCTAGAGGGAGACTTTGATGCGAACGGCCGATGCGCATACGCCGCTCATGCCCGCGAAAGCGGGCATCCAGCCTTCTTTCGTTTCTTGGCCCTGGGTCCCCGCTTTCGCGGGGACGAGCGGCAGGAGATGTACGCTCCTCGCATTTATGCTGTGCATAGCGTTGTGCGCTCCCGCGCGCGCGCAGGACAAATCCATCGTCGTCGCCTCGACCACCTCGACGCAGGACTCCGGGCTGTTCGGCCATATCCTGCCGATCTTCAAGGCGAAGACCGGCATCGACGTGAAGGTGATCGCGCAAGGTACCGGCCAAGCCCTCGACACGACGAAACGCGGCGACGCCGACGTGGTGTTCGTGCACGCCAAGGCGCAGGAGGAGCGCTTCGTGGCGGACGGCTTCGGCGTCAAGCGCTATCCCGTGATGTACAACGACTTCGTGCTGATCGGACCGCAAAGCGATCCGGCCGGCGTCAAAGGCAAGGACATCGAGACCGCCCTGAAGACGATCAAGGCAAAGGCCGCGCCGTTCATCTCGCGCGGCGACCGCTCCGGCACGCATTCGGCAGAGCTTGCGCTGTGGAAAGCGGCGGGCATCGATCCCCACGCTCCTCCAATTCCGCAGGCGCACACGGGACGGGAGGTGGCCGGCCCGTGGTACCGCGAGATCGGCCAGGGCATGGGCGCGGCGCTCAACACCGCCGCGGCGATGAACGGCTACACGCTGTCCGACCGCGGCACGTGGCTCGCGTTCAAGAACCGCGGCGAGCTCGACATCGCGGTCGAAGGCGATCGCCGGATGTTCAATCAATACGGCGTCACGCTGGTGAACCCGGAAAAGCACCCGCATGTGAGGAAAGATCTCGGCCAGCAATTCATCGATTGGCTGGTTTCGGCCGAGGGTCAGAGGGCGATCGCGGATTACAGGATCAACGGCCAGCAGCTGTTTTTCCCCAATGCGGGAGCACCCGGTGCCTGAGGAATCCTCTTTCGTTCGCGGTTGCCCTGTGATCGGTTAGCGCAAGCTTTCCGGCGCCGCGAGGCGATGCGTGAAATTTCTCAGAAGGTATTTCGGCAATCCGCTGCTCGGCGTCGTCGACGTGCGCGAGGTGCGCACGATCCGCGGCTGGGCGCGCCACGCGCGTTCCGCTGCGCCCGTCACCGTTGATTTTTTCGTCGACGGAAAGCTTGCCGGCAGCACGCGCGCCGACCGCTACCGTGCCGACCTCGTCTCCGAAGTGCCGCATGGCCGCTGCGCCTTCGAGTACACGATCCCGGCGGAGTCTTTCGACGCGACCGAGCAGACCGTCGAAGTGCGCATCCGCGGCGCCGCGACGCCGCTGGCGAACGGCCGGTTCGCGGTGCGCATCGATCCGCCGCAGCACTACGAGGCGATGCTGCGCGACATCCTGCGCGACGGATTGTGGGCGCTGGCCGGTGCCGTCACGAACGCCTCGCTGCTGCTCACCGGCTGGTACATCGCCCCGTCGGGACGAGCGGATCATCGCATAACGATCAACGATCGCCCGGTTGCGCTGCGGCCGAAGCACGGCGCCGAGGATTTCAAATCGCCGCTGCCGCCGGAATTCAAGCTGCATGCCTTCGAGGGCGACACCGCGCTCGATCCGCGCGAGCATGAACTGCGCATCTCGTTCGGTGCCGGGCAGCCGTTCCACCCGCTGCGCGACTATCACTATCCGCTGTTCGAGGCCGCGATGCCGGAGCCGCAGGGGCGCGTGCGCGTCGCCGGGCACGACTCCGCCTTCCTGTTCAACCTGGAAGGCTATTCGATCGCCAGGAAGCTCGACGCGCTGGCGCAGCGCTACGCGGGCCGGCCGCTCGCGGCTCTCGGCCCGGTGCTCGACTGGGGCTGCGGCGGCGGGCGCACCAGCCGTTTCCTTGCGCGCAACGGGGTCGTTCTTTCCGGCGTCGATATCGACGCCGACAATGTCCGCTGGTGCGCGCAGCACATCCGCGGAAGCTTCACCACGATCCGGCCGGAGCCGCCCACCGCCTACGCCGATGACTTCTTCGGCGCGATCGCCGGCATTTCGGTCTTCACGCACCTCTCGCAAGAGTACGAAGCGCTGTGGCTTGCCGAGCTGGCGCGCATCGCCAGGCCGGGCGCGCTGCTGTTCCTGTCGGTTCTCGGCCGCGTTGCGGCGGCGCGCGAGAACCTGCTCGAGCAACTGATGTCGGACGGCGACGGCTTCGTCGATGCAGGCCGCAACCCCGGCATCGACGCGGTCACGCACGGCAGCGCGTATTACCGCAACATTTTGCACCGGCCCGACTACGTCGCCCGCGCGTGGGGGAAGTATTTCGAGATCGTGTCGATCGAGGAGGGGATCGTCGGGAATTACCAGGATCTGGTCGTGGCACGGAAGCGCGGGTCGTCACGCGCTATTCGCAGCCGGTAGCCGCCATGGCCTCACGCGCGAACAGGTCGAGATGGTCCTTCGGCAGGCTAATTGACGCGAGTCCCAAGCCCCGTCATCGCCCGCGAAGGCGGGCGATCCAGTAAACACCGTACCAGCTCATGAGCGCTGAACGATATTTCTGGGTCTACATTCTCGCGAGCCGTATTGGCAGAACGCTTTATATCGGTGTGACCAACAATCTCATACGGCGTCTCTACGAACATCGAACCGACGTCGTTGCAGGCTTCACGAAAAAGTATGGCGTGCATCGCCTCGTCTATTACGAGCAGTTCTTCGACGCGGGAAATGCGATCCGGCGTGAGAAACGATTGAAGAAATGGAGTCGGGCCTGGAAGATCAGGCTCATTGAACAGACCAATCCGAATTGGGACGATCTCTACCCTTTGATTGCGGCACCGTGACAAAAGTCCGCCGGCGATTACTCGATCGCCCGCCTTCGCGGGCGATGACGGTCAGCGCTTGCGGCGCGCACTTACGCTCACGATGCAACCCGCATCGTCTTGGAGCTGAACGGCCGCGTGTTGTAGCGGCTGCAATCGATCGCGAGGTTCGAATTGCCGACGAACGTGACCGTGTCGCCGATCACCTGCGTGCAGGTCGTCGCCGTATTGGCGCCGCCCGCGAAGTTGATCGCTGCGCTCGGAACATAGATCGCGCCGGCGAAGTACTGGTTGGCGCCGCCGTTGAACTTGAACGACGTGCCCTGCGGCGTGTTGCGGTCGGCGAAGACTACGATTCCCCTGGTCGGCCCATAGGTCATCGGCGTCAGGTTCACGTTGGCATTGCCGTTGATCGTGACGCTCGCCCAGTCCCGGCCGCTGCTCGACGTGAAGTACAGCGTGACCCCGGTGCCGTTCACGGTCGCGCCGCCGTTGATGGTGAAGCCGCCGCCGTCGATGATGTAGAGGCCCGGATTGAGCGTGAGCACCGCATTGGCGTTGACGCCGATGCCGCCGCAGTAGACGCCCGGATTGATCGTCGCGGTGTTCCTGGCGGTGTAATTGTGCTGATCGCACCCGCTGTAAATCGGCGCCGGCACATCGGCATACGGATCCGCCACCGGCGAAATTCGCGTCCGGATGCCGTTCGTCGCGGTGATGCCAGTACTCGAGCCGATGCCGCCCACGACGCCGACGAAGTCGGCTGAGACCGATGCCGAGCCGCCGACGGTCAGCGCGGTGCTGCTGGCCGAGTTGTCGTAGAGGCTGCAGCCGTTCAGTGTAACAATCGTGCTGCCCTGTGCGGTGGCGGCGCCGCTCGCCAGCGGATTGAGCGAAAGCACGCAGCCGAGCCCGTCGCTCGCGCTGACGACGCTCGCATGCGCCGCGATGTTCATCGTCGACTGGCCGAGAATGTGCATGAACGTCGTCGCCACCGCGCCGCCGGCGCTTGCCGTCACCGTCGTGCCGCCGGTGCCGCTGCTCACCGTCGCATTGACCTGAATGCTCTGCACGTCGTCGCGCCCGAAGCCGGCATTGAACAGCTGGGTTGCGCGCGGGCCGACCTGGTCGGACGCAATGAGCTGCGCATCCTTCGCGATCATCAAGGCCGTGGCGTCGAGCGAGGCCTGCATCGCGGTGCGCGCGGCGCTCGCGCGGCTGTAGTCGAGCGCCGCCCCGGCGAGGCCGATCATCGGGACGAGCGCGAGCGCGAAGATGGGAGCGACGCCGCCTTGCTGGTCGGCGAAAAAACGTGACATCATCTGTCTCAGCCCCTTGGAGGTCGACTGAGCCGCAGAGTGACGCGCAGGTTTTACCGTTGAGTCACGGACGAGGCGGAACTTCGCTTAAAATCTGCTAAGAATAAATCGGCGCGCAACGCATGCCGTGCGCGAAACACCGATGTCGGGCTCGCAGTGCGCACCAATTCGCGCGCGCCCGCGCTTGGTAAACGGCGTATTGCCTGCATTGCAGAGAAACACTTAAGCCGCCGGTAAGGATAGGGCTTAGCGGCGGATTCAACATAGCGGCATTCGAACGCCAAACTTCAGGAAGGAGTAAGTTTCGGCGCGCACCTTGGCCCGCACAAGAAGCAAACAAAGTTACGGGGCGTGCGTTGCGTAAAAATACCATCGTGATGGTTGGCATTGCGGTCGTGTTCGGGCTCCTTGCGGTGTTCGTCGCGCAAGGGTGGCTGAACTATCAGGCCGAGCTCAGCCGCCGGGTTGTCGCACCGAAGGAAAAGCCGGTCGCGACGCGCACAATCGTTATCGCGGCAGGACCACTCCGTTTCGGCACGCACGTCAATCCCGACAATCTGCGCGAGGTCGTGTGGCCCAACGAGGCGCTGCCGGCCGGCACGTTCGGCTCGATTGACGAAGTGATGTCGGGGGGAAAACGCATCGTGCTCGCCTCGATCGAGAAGAACGAGCCGATCCTGCGCTCGAAGATCACCGGGCCGGGACAGAAGGCGACGCTCTCCGCCGTGATCCAGGACGGCATGCGCGCCGTTACCATCCGCGTCAACGATGTGGAAGGCGTCGGCGGCTTCGTGCTGCCGGGCGATCACGTCGACGTGCTGCTGACGCGCCAGCAGGAGCGCACCAACGGCACCAACGACGTGGTGATCCAGAACGCGCGCGTGCTCGCGGTCGATCAGCTCGCCGACGACGCGGCCGACCGGCCGACCGTCGTCAAAGCGGTGACGGTCGAGGTCGATACCATCGGCGCGCAGAAGATCGCGCTCGCCTCCTCGCTCGGCAATCTCTCGCTGATGCTGCGCCGCGCCGGCGAGCAGGTGACGGACGCGACGCGACGCGTCAGCACCGCGGACTTGACCGAAACGGAGGTGATCCAGCGCGCGCCGGAAGCGAAGCGCTTCGCCAAGGTCTCGGTCACGCGCGGCACCAACAAGCAGGAATACAACGTTGCGTCAGAAGAAGCCGAATGGCGCCAAAGCGCCGACGAACAGGCAGCGGCGCGCCGCTGAATAAACGGGGAAGGGGTTGGGTCATGGGGAACATGCAACGGGGCGCCACGCGCCCTGAGAAATCCGCGCCGCGGCGCCACTGGTTCACGAGCGCATTGCGCGCGGGCGTGATGCTGGCAGCCGCCACGGCCGCGCAGCTTGCCGCCGGCTTCGTGTTCATGCCGGCGCAGGCGCGCGAGGTCGAGCTTGCGGCCGGGCGCACCTCCGCGACGGTCAAGGTTTCCATCGGCAAGTCGGAAAGCGTGCGCACCGGAGAGAGCTTCTCCGAGGTGATCGTGAGCGATCCGGACGTCGCCGATGCGATCCCGCTGACCGACCGCTCGCTCTCGGTGCTGGGCAAGAAGATCGGCACCGCGCGCGTGTCCGTTTATGGCGAGGCCCGCAAGCTGGTCGGCGTGTACGACATCGAAGTGTCGTACGACACGTCGCGGCTCGGCAGCGAGCTGGCGCAGCGCTTCCCGCACGCGCGCTTCCGGGTCTCCTCGGTCAACGGCCGCATCATGCTCGGCGGCACGGCACCCACCGCCGTGATGGTCGACCAGGCGATCACCATCGCCAAGCAGTTCGGCGCCGACGTGATCAACTCCGTCAAGGTGAATTCACCGCAGCAGGTGATGCTGGAAGTGCGCTTCGTCGAGGCGTCGCGCTCGGCCGGCCGCGACCTCGGCGTGAACTGGCAGGTGGTGCAGGACAGGCTCGCCTCGACCGGCAACGGCATTCAGGCGGCGACCGGCGTGACCGGACTGCTTTCCGGCGCGGCGCCGTTCGGCACCATTCTGGGCAGCATGCTCGGCAACGGCGTGAAGGCCGACGTGCTGGTCAAGGCGCTGGAAGAACGCGGCATCGTGCGCCGCCTTGCGGAGCCGAATCTTGTTGCGCTCTCGGGCGACACCGCCAGCTTCCTGGCGGGCGGCGAGTTTCCGATCCCCGTGGCCTCCAACCTCGGCAACGTCTCGGTCGAGTTCAAGAAATACGGCGTCGGCCTCTCGTTCACGCCCACCGTTCTCGGCGACGGCGTGATCAACCTCAAGATCGAGCCGGAGGTGAGCCAGATCGACCCGACCACGACGATCACCGTCGGTGCGATCACCATCCCGGCCCTGATCGTGCGGCGCGCCAATACCACGGTTGAGCTGCGCGACGGCCAGAGCTTCGCGATCGCCGGCCTGTTGCAGGCGATCAACACGGCGGACCAGAAGCAGTTGCCGTGGCTTGCCGACGTGCCGATCCTCGGCGCGCTCGCGCGCAGCGCGTCGTATCAGAAAAAAGAGACCGACCTCGTCATCATCGTCACGCCGCACCTCGTGCGCCCTGCCCGCCCCGGCGACGTGCTGCGCACGCCGCTCGACAACTCGCGCCCGGCGAACGACGCGGAATTCTTCCTGCTCGGCCAGGCGGAAATCACCGTGCCGATGGAGCGCCGCATCAAAAGCATCTCGGACGGCCGCGCGCCCGCGATCGGCCACATCCTCGACGTCCCGAAGGGAGAGAACTATGTCTCGCGCCAGATCATCTCGAAGTAACATGCGCGGCGCGATCCTGGCGCTCGCCGCCACCACGCTGCTCGGCGCCTGCACCGACATGTATCTCGATCGCCGCGACACCGTAAGCTTTGCGGCGGGCGACGCGCCCGCCTCGAACAAGGTGACGCACATGGTCGATCCATGGCCGCTGTACGCCGGCGACCGCAACATCGCCTACGACGGCGAGCGCATGGCGGCGGCCGCCGAGCGCTACCGCACCGACAAGGTGAAGCCGCTCGCCGGCAGCAGCACCTCATCGTTGAAATACGACCCGGTGCTGCTGCAGCCGGCATCGAAGTAACAGTTTGAGACCTTGATGTTCACGCGCGCAAATCCCGAGCCGGTCAAGACGCGCGTCGTGGCCCAGTGCCGCGACGCCGACTTCGAGCGCCTGGTGCGCGCGACGTTCGGCATGGACGGCAAGGTCGAGCTCAGCCTCACGGTCGGTGCGTTCGCCAGCGAGGTGCGCAAGCTCGATGCGAGCGGCGCGACCGTGGTCATCGTCGATATCGATCCCGGCAGCGAAGCGGATTTCGCCGCGCTCAACGCGTTGACGCAGCGGCTCGGCGGCATGCCGCCGGTGATCGTCGCGATCCCGCTGTTCGACGTGTCGCTCGCGCGCCAGCTCCTGCAAATGCGCGTCGCGGACTTCGTGGTGAAGCCGGTGCAGCCGCTCGACCTGGTGCGCGCCTGCGCGCGCGCCGCGCAAGGGGCGACGGCCGCCGGCGCGACCGAGGCCACGATCTACACCTTTCTGCCCGCGGCCGGCGGCGTCGGGCTGACCACGCTTGCGATCGAAACCGCGATGCTGCTGCTCAAGGGCGACGGAGGCAAGAATACCAGCACCTGCCTTGTCGACCTCGATTTCCAGCACGGCTCGTGCTGCGACTATCTCGATCTCGAGCCGCGCCTCGACCTCGACGAGATCGAACCCCGTCCCGACCGCCTCGACCGGCAGCTGCTCGAGGTGATGCTGTCGGAGCATCCGTCCGGCCTGAAGGTGATTGCGGCGCCGAGCCGCCCGGCCGAGATGCGCTCGTTCGATTTCGAGGTGGTGACACGGCTGCTCGATCTGGTCGCCGCGCATTTCGACAATGTCGTGATCGACGTGCCGCGCACCTGGTTCGCCTGGACCGACTCGGTGCTGATCGGCTCGAACCGGCTGTTCCTCGTCACCGAGATGACCGTGCCGGGACTCAAGCACGCGCGCCATCTGGTCAACGTCATCCGCGAGCGCCTCGCCGACGGGCCGCACCCGGAAGTCATCGTCAACCGCTTCGAGCAGCGGCTGTTCGGGCCCGGCCTGCGCCGCGCCGACATCGAGCAGGCGCTCGGCGAAACGCTCGCCTGCACGATTCCGAACAATTTCCGGCTGACCAGCGAGGCGATCGACCGCGGCGTGCCGCTCGACGAGGTGAAGGCCGGCAACAACATCTCCGGCGCGCTCGCCAAGCTGATCGCGCCGCCGAAGAAGCCGAAGACCGCCCCCATGCCGGCGCTCACGCAGGGCGAGCGCAAGCTCGCGCTGGTGCGCTGATGTTCGGCCGATTCACCGCAACGCGGCGCATCGCCGAGGCGCAGGCGGCTGCAACCGGCGCAAACGCTCCGCTAGTCGACCTCGCGCCGGCCGAGGCGCCGAGCCTGCAGATGGTGGCCGAACTGCCGAAGCTCGAATCCGCCCCGGAGCCCGCGCCGGCCGTCTCGCCGCTGCGCGACAAGCTGCTCGACGCCAAGGTGCGGCTGCATCGCCGCCTGATCGAGGAGATCAATCTCTCGGCGATCGAGAAGGTGTCCGAAGGCGAGGTGCGGCGGCAGATCTCCGCGCTGGTCGCCCAATACGTGCTGGCCGAGCGCATTGCGCTCAACGGGCAGGAGCTCGACGCGTTCGTCGACGAGATCATCGACGAGATGACCGGCCTCGGTCCGATCGAGCCGCTGCTCAAGGACCCGACCATCAACGACATCCTGATCAACGGCCACGAGTGCGTCTACATCGAGCGCGCCGGCATGCTCGAGCCGACGCCGGTGCGTTTCAAGGACGAACCGCACCTCTTGCGCATCGTCAACAAGATCGTCTCGGCGGTCGGGCGGCGCGTCGACGAAACGCAGCCGCTGTGCGACGCGCGCCTACTCGACGGCTCGCGCATCAACATCGCGGTGCGGCCGATCGCGGTCGACGGCCCGCTGGTGTCGATCCGCAAATTCTCCAAGAAGCCGTACAACCTGAAAAAGCTGATCGAGGTCGGCGCACTCAAGCCCGCGATGGGCGAGGTGCTGGCCGCCGCCGTCAATGCGCGCATCACCACGATCATCTCGGGCGGCACGGGCTCGGGCAAGACCACGATGCTCAATGCGCTGTCGGCGTTCATCTCCGACAAGGAACGGCTCGTCACCATCGAGGACGCGGCCGAATTGCAATTGCAGCAGCCGCATGTCGGCCGGATGGAGACACGCCCGCCCAACGTCGAGGGCAAGGGCGAAATCCGCCAGCGCGAACTGGTCAAGAACGCACTGCGCATGCGTCCCGACCGCATCATCCTCGGCGAGTGCCGCGGCGAGGAAGCCTTCGACATGCTTCAGGCCATGAACACCGGCCATGAAGGCTCGATGGCGACCATCCATGCCAACACGCCGCGCGACGCGATCTCGCGGCTCGAACAGATGATCGGCATGGCCGGCATGCCGATGACGATCGCCTCGGTGCGCGGGCAGATCTCCGCCGCGATCCGCGTCATCGTGCAGCTGCAGCGCCTCTCCGACGGCAAGCGCAAGGTGACGGCGATTTCCGAGATCACCGGCCTCGAGGGCGACATCCTGCAGATGCAGGACATCTACAAATACGTGCGCACCGGCACCGCATCGGATGGCACCGTCGAAGGCCACTTCCAGGCGACCGGCGTGCGCCCGCGCTTCCTGTCCGAACTGGTCGCGCGCGGCATCAATATCCCGGGCGCGTATTTCGATCCGTCGAAGCCGCTGTGATGTGTGGCTGCGCCGTCCGAACCCCAGTTCCGCTCACCCCCGCGAAAGCGGGGGTCCAGGGCCAAGAAGTGGATTCCCGCTTACGCGGGAATGAGCGGAGAGTGGGTTAGTCCATGTGGTTCGAGCTCGACACCACCACGCTGATCACGATCTGTGCGGCGATCTCGGTCGTGCTGTTCGCCGAGGCCGTCTATCTGCTCGGCTTTTCCACCGCGTCCTATCGCAGCCGCGTCAATCGCCGCCTCAAGCTGTCGAAGAACCAGCCCGACCGCGAAGCGATCCTGATCCAGCTGCGACGCGAGCGCGGGCTGACCGACGGCGGCATGCTGCGCTTCGGCGTGCAATGGTTCAACCGCCTGATGCTCGAATCCGGCATGACGCGCGGCGCGCTGACGCTCGCACTGGTCGGCCTGGTTGCCGGCGGGGCGGCTTTTTTCGGCGTGATGAAGGTGCGCGAGGAGATGATGGAGGCAGGCGCGGCCGGCCTGGTCGCCGGGCTGTTGCTGCCGTTCTTCGTGCTCCTGTTCATGCGCAAGCGGCGCCATGGCAAATTCGCCGCGCAGTTTCCCGACGCGATGGACATCATCGTGCGCTCATTGCGCGCCGGTCACCCGGTCCCGGTCGCGGTCGCGCTCGTCGCGCAGGAAATGCCGGATCCGATCGGCACCGAGTTCGGCATTGCGGCCGACGAGATCACCTACGGTGCGGACGTCGAAACCGCGATGCGCAACCTCTACTTCCGCGTCGGCCAGGAAGACCTGCCGCTGTTCGTCACCGCGGTATCGATCCAGGGCTCGACCGGCGGAAACTTGAGCGAAATCCTGGAGAACCTGTCGCGCGTCATCCGCGAGCGCTTCAAGATGCGCCGCAAGATCAGGGCGCTCGCCGCGGAGGGCAAATTCTCGGCGCTGTTCCTGTCCGGCCTGCCGGTGGCGATCTTCATCCTGCTCAACGTCGTGGCGCCCGACTTCTACTCCATCGTCTGGAACCAGAGCCTCACCAAGATGGGGCTCGCGCTCGCCGCCACCTGGATGATCCTCGGCAATATGGTCATGTACAAGATGTGCAACTTCCGGATCTGACATGGACGCCGTGTTCGAGTTGTTGAGCGGGTTCGGCGGGGACGGCTCCACCATGATGGTGAGCGCGTTCGTGTTCCTGTCGGCGGCCGCGCTCGCCTTCGGCGTGATGGCAGTGGTGCAGGTGCGCCTCGCCGTGAAGCGGCGCGCCGCCGAGATCGGCACCACCGGCGCCGCTGCGGCCGACGACCCGCGCTCGCTGCGCTACGCCAGCAAGATCGCGACGCAGCGGCTTATCGATTACACGGCGAAGCATTATTCCGGCGAGAACGCCGGCGAAGTGAAGGAACTGCGCCGCCGCCTGATCCAGGCGGGGTTCCTCGATTCGCGCGCGCCGGCCTTCTTCTTTCTCGCACGCGCCGCTTGCGCGGTCGCGCTCGCGCTGCTGGCGGCACTGGTCGCGCCCTATATCTTGAGCGCCGAGAGCGGCATGTTCTGGCCGATGGTGCTGGTCGGCGGCATTCTCGGCTATTTCGCGCCGAGCCTTTATCTGAGCCGCGTGATCTCGGTGCGGCAGGTCGAGCACCGCACCGGGTTTCCCGACTTCATGGATCTGCTGGTGGTGTGCGCCGATGCGGGACTGAGCATGGAGGCTGCGCTCGACCGGGTCGGGCGCGAGCTCGCCGACAGCTACCGCTCGCTCTCCGCCAACATCCACATGGCGACGCTCGAAATGCGCGCCGGGCGTACGCTCTCCGAAACGCTCGATCATCTCGCCGACCGGCTCGGGCTCGAAGAGGCGCGCTCGTTTGCGACCCTGCTGCAGCAATCCGAGAAACTCGGCTCCTCGCTCACCGAGGCGCTGCGGGTGTATTCCGACGACATGCGCCACAAGCGCATGTCGCGCGCCGAGGAGAAGGCCTACAGCCTGCCCGCCAAGCTCTCGGTGCCGCTGACCTTGTGTGTGTTTCCGGTGGTGATCATCGTGATCCTGCTGCCGGTCTACGTGCGGCTGAAGGTCGGGGCGTATTGAGCGGCCCCAAACCGCAAACAATCCCTTAACTCTTCTCCGCCTATCCTCCGCCCGGGGGAGCCGCATTCCGTCTCCCACTTTGTGTGTTGCGTAACACCGGCGCGTCGAGCCGGAGTGGTGAGTTGCATGCGTATTCCTGTGCGCGTTCTCTGCGCGGCCGCCTGCCTGTTCGCGCTGGCGGGTTGCGCCTCGGCCCCGGACTTCAAGCTTGCTTCGCTGTTGCCGGGCGCTTCGGAAGATTCCCCGCCTCCCCCACCCGCGACACCCGAAATCACCGGCAGCACGCCGCTCGCCGGGGAAAACGACCTCGCCGTCAAGGACGCGCTGCTCGGCGGCGCGGAGGGCGACGACCTCGCGCTCGGCAAGCGGCACTATCGCGAGAAGAACTACGGCCTCGCCGAACAGCATTTCCGCCGCGCGGCCGAGAAACTGCCGCGCGACGGCGAAGCGTGGCTCGGTTTGGCGGCCTCCTATGACCGGCTCAAACGCTACGAACTCGCCGACCGTGCCTACCGCGAGGCGCTCGCGATCTTCGGGCCGCGGCCCGAAGTCATCAACAATATCGGCTACTCGTATCTCTTGCGCGGCGACCTGCGCCGCGCGCGGGTCAAATTCGCCGAGGCGCAGGCGAAAGACCCGGGAAATCCCACGATCGCGAACAACATTGCGCTGGTCGATGAAGCCGCGCGCCGCCGCAAGGGGCTGAACTAGCTCACCGCGACGCACCGACGGCGCACAAGCGCGCCCCTTTCGTTTGTAGACCGCCTCAGTCCTCAATCTCCCGCCCACCTGCGGCATCGTCCCCGTTCACGGAATTGCGATGTCCGACTTTCGGCGGACCCGGCTAGTCTGACCGCCGACGCGCGCTTGAGAAAAACCGCGCCAACAAAAACTGATCGCGCGCGAGTTGGCGACGACACGCTCACCGGCGGGTGAGCAGGGAGGTTCACACCATGGTTGCTCTGACCATCAATGGACAATTGCATAACGTCGACGTCGATCCGAACACCCCGTTGCTGTGGGTGATCCGCGAGCAGGTCGGTCTGACGGGCACGAAATACGGCTGCGGCATCGCGCAGTGCGGCGCCTGCACGGTTCACGTCGACGGCGTCGCGATGCGCTCGTGCGCGCTCCCCGTGAGCGATGCGGCGGGCAAGAAGATCACCACCATCGAAGGCCTCGCGCAGAACGGCAAGCTCACCAAGGTGCAGCAGGCCTGGGTCGATCACGACGTGCCGCAATGCGGCTACTGCCAGTGCGGCATGATCATGGCGGTCTCGGCGTTGCTCGCCGAGAAGCCGAAACCGACCGACAAGGACATCGACGACGCGATCACCAACATCTGCCGCTGTGGAACCTTCCAGCAAGTGCGGGAAGCGATCCACATGGCGGCGAACGCGTGAGGGAGGGGCACATGAATTACGTTCCGAAGATCGATCGCCGTTCCTTCCTCGTCGCCACCGCGGCGGCGGGCGGCGGGCTCGCGCTCGGCATCCCGCTCGCACCGCAAAGCGCGAGCGCGCAAACCGGCCTCGCGACGCCCGAACTCGGCGTGTGGGTCGTGGTGAAGCCGGACGAAACCGTCGTGGTGCGCGTGGTGCGCCACGAGATGGGCCAGGGCACCATCACGGGCCTTGCCCAGCTCGTCGCCGAAGAGCTCGAAGCCGACTGGTCGAAAGTGACCATTGAACATCCGACCCCCGGCGAAAGCGTCAAGCGCAAGCGGCCATGGGGCGCCTATTCGACCGGCGGCAGCCGCGGTATCCGCGAGTCGCACGAATACATGCGGCAGGGCGGCGCAGCGGCGCGCCTGATGCTGATCCAGGCGGCGGCGAATGAATGGAAAGTGCCCGCCGGCGAGATCACGGCGGACAAAGGCGTGCTGACCCACAAGGCGTCGAACCGCTCGACGACCTACGGCAAGGTCGCCGAGGCTGCGTCGAAATTGCCGGTCCCGGAAAAACCCGCGCTGAAGGATCCGAAGGACTGGAAGATCGCCGGCAAGCCGATGAAGCGCTTCAACGCGGTCGACAAGGTGATGGGCCGCCAGGTCTACGGCGCCGACCTCACGCTGCCCGGCATGCTCAACGCGACGATCAAGGACTGTCCGGTCTTCGGCGGCAAGGTGAAGAGCTTCGAGGCCGCCAAGGTCGCCGGCATGAAGGGCGTGAAGAAGGTCCTGCAGGTGGGCGAGAGCGCGGTGGCGGTCGTGGCCGACACCTGGTGGCAGGCCAAGGTCGCGCTCGACGCGCTGCCGATCGTCTGGGACGAAGGGCCGAACGCCAAGGTTTCGAGCGCTTCGATCGCGGAGATGCTGAAGGCCGGGCTCGACGCCGAACAAGCCTTCGTCGGCAACGAGAACGGCGACATCAAAGCCGCGCTCGCGAGCGCGGCGAAGAAGGTCGAGGCGGTCTACTCCTATCCCTACCAGAACCACGCTCCCATGGAGCCGATGAACGCCACCGCGCGCTACACGCCGGACAAGTGCGAACTGTGGGCGCCGACGCAGGACGCCGAAGGTTCGTTCGCGGCGGTGCTGGCCGCATCAGGCCTCCCGGCCGACAAATGCGAGGTCTATCAGATGGACCTCGGCGGCGGCTTCGGCCGGCGCGGCGCTTACCCGGGGGACTTCGTCCATCAGGCCGTGCTGATCTCCAAGGAGATGCCCGGCACGCCGGTCAAGCTGCTCTGGTCGCGCGAGGAGGACATGGCGCATGGCCGCTATCACCCGGTCATGATGGCCAAGATGGTCGGTGCCTTCGACAAGGACAACAACCTCACCGGCCTGCACATGCGGCTCTCGGGACAATCGATCCTCGCGGCCGTGCGTCCGCAAGTCGTGGAGCAGCAGAAAGGACGCGACCCGCTCGTGTTCCAGGGCCTCGCCTCTCAGGCGATGTTGGCGGAGCACTCGTTCAGCTACACGATTCCGAACCTGCTGATCGATCATGCGATGCGCAATCCCCACGTCCCGCCGGGATTCTGGCGCGGCGTGAACATCAACCAGAACGCCATCTTCATGGAATGCTTCATGGACGAGTTGGCGCAGGCGGCCGGCCAGGATGAGCTCGAGTTCCGCCGCAAGCTGCTCGGCAACCATCCGCGAAACCTCGCCGCGCTCAATGCGGTCGCCGAGAAGATCGGCTGGGGCAAGCCGGCAGAGCCGGGCATCCATCGCGGACTTGCCCATTTGAAGGCCTTCAACGCCTACGTGGCGGCGGCGGCGGAAGTCTCCGTCACCGGCGACAAGCTCAAGGTGCACCGCATCGTCGCGGCGACCGATCCGACCTTCGCGGTCAATCCGGCGCAGATCGACCGGCAGGTCGCCGGCTCGTTCGTGTACGGCCTCTCGGCGCTCTACTATCAGGAGTGCACCATCAAGGACGGACGCGTGGTGGAGACGAATTTCGACACCTACGACTCCATGCGGATCGCGCAGATGCCGAAGGTCGAATCGATCCTGATGCCGAGCGGCGGCTCGGGACCGTGGGGCGGCGTCGGCGAGCCGACGATCTGCGTCGCGGCGCCGGCGGTGATGAACGCCTACTTCAAGGCGACGGGCAAGCGCATCCGCTCGTTCCCGCTGAAGAACCACGACATCGCGATGGCCTGAAGCGATCCGGTGTCGGCGGCCCTTGCGGCCGCCGACACTTTCTCGGACGATTGGACATGACCGGAATGCGTCTGACCGCCGCATTGGCGTTTGCGCTAGCCATGACCGCCGGGGCGCAAGCCGCGGAAGCGCCCGCCGGCGCCGCCTCGTGTTCGGGCTGCCATGCCGCAAACTCGCGCGTCGACACGCCGGTGCCGCCGCTCGCCGGCCGGCCGGCCGCCGATATCGCAACCGCGATGGCCGAGTACAAATCGGGTGCCCGCAAGGGCACCATCATGGACCGCATTGCCAAGGGATTTTCCGACGTGGAAACCCAGGCAATCGCCGCGTGGTACGCGCAGCAGAAGTAATTCTTGTTTCACCTCCCCGGCTTGCGGGGGAGGTCGGCGAACGAAGTGAGCCGGGAGGGGCTCGACGCATGAAGACCCCCTCCCTACCCTCCCCCGCAAGCGGGGGAGGGAATGGAGAGACCGGTGATGAAATCACACACCAGCCGCCGGCAATTTCTCAAAACCGCGAGCGCGGCGGCGCTGTTGCCGCTGCCCGCGATCGCGCAGAGTGCCGGGCCGAAAGTCGTGGTCGTCGGCGGCGGCTTTGCCGGCGCCTCGGCGGCACGCTTCGTGAAGCAGGCCGACCCAAAGATCGCCGTCACGCTGATCGAGGCCAACCCGACGTTCACGGCCTGCCCCTTCTCCAACGGCGTGATCGCGGGGCTGCGCCCGTTGCGCGCGCAGCAGTTCAACTACGAGAAGCTCGGCGACGCCGGCGTCACGCTTGCGTTCCAGCCCGCAACCGGCGTCGACGCGCAGGCGAAGACGGTGACGTTGAGCGGCGGCACGAAGCTTGCCTACGACCGGCTCGTGATGGCGCCCGGCGTCGATCTGCGCTGGGACGGCCTGCCCGGCTACGACGAACGCGCCGCCGCCATCATGCCGCACGCCTGGAAAGCCGGCGAGCAGACGCTGCTATTGCGCCGCCAGCTCGAAGCGATGGCGGACGGCGGCACGGTCGTGATCGTGGCGCCGGCCAATCCATTCCGCTGCCCGCCGGGCCCCTACGAGCGCGCGAGCCTGATCGCCTACTACCTCAAAACCAAAAAGCCGAAATCGAAGGTGATCATCCTCGACGCCAAGGATGCGTTCTCCAAGCAGCGGCTGTTCCAGAATGCCTGGGCGGCGCTTTATCCCGATCACATCGAGTGGGTGGCGCTGTCGAAGGGCGGCAAGGTGAATGCGGTCGACGCGGCGACTAAAACATTGAAGACCGATTTCGCGGACCACAAGGCCGACGTGGCGAACGTCATCCCGCCGCAGCGCGCGGCCGCGATCGCGCAGACGGCCGGCGTTGCGGACCGTTCGGGCTGGTGCCCGGTCGATCCGGTGACGTTCGAGTCGAAACTCGTGCCCAACATCCACGTGATCGGCGATGCCGCGATCATGGGCGCGATGCCGAAGTCGGCGTTCTCGGCGAACGCGCAGGCCAAGGTCTGCGCCGCAGCGGTAGCCGACCTGCTCGCCGGCAAGACCGCGCCCGAGCCGCGGCTGATCAACACCTGCTACAGCCTGGTCGCGCCGGATTACGGCATCACGGTTGCGGGCGTGTACCGGCCGAAGGATGGCGTGCTCGCCGACATCGAGGGCGCCGGCGGGGTCAGCCCGATCGATGCGCCGCGCGAGAACCGCGCGCTCGAAGCGCAGTTTGCCGAAGGCTGGTTCAAGACGATCACAGGGGAGGTGTTCGGCTGAGAGCTTGCGCGCTAGCGGCCTGCCTCGTGCTCGGCGCGTCGGCCGCGCCGGCGCAGGAGTTGCGGCCCACCACGGTGACCGGAGACGCGATTCCCGCATCGCTCACCGGCGCGCCGGGCGACGCCGAACGCGGCCTCAAGATCGTCACCAACCGGCAGGTCGGCTTGTGTCTGTTGTGCCATTCGGGGCCGTATCCGCAGGAGCGGTTCCAGGGCACCATGGCGCCGGACCTGAAAGGGGCCGGTGCGCGTTGGACCGAAGGACAGTTGCGGCTGCGGATCGTGGATGCGGCGCGCCTCAACCGAGAGACCATCATGCCGCCGTATTATCGGCTCGATGGTCTCAATCGGGTGGCGGCGGGATTTCGCGGCAAGCCGATCCTGACCGCGGAGCAGATCGAGGACGTGGTGGCGTATCTGGTCACGTTGAAAGACTGAATAATGGGAACAGAGTTGCTGCTTCCGCTCATGCCCGCGAAAGCGGGGGTCCAGAGCCAGGCGAAAGAACTGGATGCCCGCTTTCGCGGGCATGAGCGGAGTTTTGCCGCGAACATCGTTGGATTAGCCTGACATGTTAAAGGTAACGATCACGCGGCGTGAGGTGTTCAAGGCGGGCGGTGCCGTCGCGTGCGGCGCCGTATTGCCGCTGCAAGCCCATGCTCTCGGCCAGATGGAAACCGCGATCCGGCGTGTGGTCGGCGAAGCCGAGATCCGCAAGGGCAAGGTGACGCTCGACCTGCCGCCGCTGGTGGAGAACGGCAACACCGTTCCGCTGACCGTGTCGGTCGACAGCCCGATGACGAAGGACAACTACGTCAAGGCGATCCACGTCTTCAACGAGAAGAATCCGCAGGCGAACGTGATCAGCGCCCAGCTCTCGCCGCGCGCCGGCAAGGCGGCGATCTCGACCCGGATACGGCTCGCCGGCACGCAGAAGCTGATGGCAGTCGCCGAAATGTCCGACGGCTCCTATTGGTCGGACACGCAGGAGGTGATCGTCACGCTCGCGGCATGCCTCGAGGACCTGATATGAGCGCGCGCGCCCTGATCAATGTGCCGAAGAGCGCCAGGCGCGGCGACGTGATCGAGATCAAGACGCTGATCTCGCACGTGATGGAAACCGGCTACCGCCACTCCAACACCGGCGAGAACATTCCGCGCGACATCGTCACGTCGTTCTCCTGCAAGTACAACGGCGAGGAGATTTTCGCCGCGACGCTTTATCCGGCGATCGCCGCCAACCCGTTCATGACGTTCCACACGACCGCAACGGAGAGCGGCACGCTCGCCTTCACCTGGGAAGGCGACAACGGGTTCGCGGTGACCGAAGAGGTCAAGATTGAGGTGGGGTGATCAAGCACCGGCGTCGTCGCCCGCGCAGGCGGGCGACCCAGTAACCACCGGCCTCGCGAGCGCGCCGTACAATCACCGCCGTCGTCTACTGGATGCCCCGCTTTCGCGGGGCATCACGGCCTGCGTGCTGGTCGCCCTCCTCTCCTCTCTCGCCCGCGCCGAAATCCCGCTCGCAGAGCGCCGCTCCGGCTACGAGCAGATGAGCCCCGCCACCAAGGCGATGCAGGACGACGATACGTCGAACCCCGCGACGCTCTCGGTGCTCGACGGCGAGGCGCTGTGGCGCCGCAAGGCGGGCGATGCCAACAAGGCCTGCGCCGACTGCCACGGTGATGCGGCCGCCTCGATGCGCGGCGTCGCGGCGCGCTATCCGGCGTTCTCGTCGGCGCAGGGCCGCGCGATCGACATCGAGCAGCGCATCAATCTCTGCCGCACCGAACAGCAGAAAGCCACGCCGCTCGCGCACGAGAGCCGCGACCTGCTCGCGCTCACCGCCTATATCGGCAGGCAGTCGCGTGGAATGCCGATCGACGTTGCGGCGGACGAAAAGACGAAGCCGTTCATCGAATCCGGCCGCAGGCTCTATGCGATGCGCCAGGGCCAGCTCAATCTGTCCTGCCAGAACTGCCACGACGACAACTGGGGCCAGAAGCTCGCCGGCGTGCCCCTCGTGCAAGGCCATCCGAACGGCTATCCGCTCTATCGCCTGGAATGGCAGAGCCTCGGCTCGCTGCAGCGGCGGCTGCGCAACTGCCTGATCGGCATGCGCGCCGAACCCTACCCCTACGGTGCGGACGAATATGTCGATCTCGAGCTGTTCCTGATGTGGCGCGCGCGCGGCATGACGGTCGAGACGCCGGCGGTGCGGCCGTAGCATAGTTCTTGCTTGGTAGCTGGAACCACCGACAGGATACGCTGATGTCCGACCATCTCGACGCCTACATCGACGCCGCCGCGCAGGCGCTCGGCTTGACCGTCAAGCCCGAGTGGAAGCCCGCGGTGCGCGCCAACCTCGAAGCCACCTTCAGGTTCGCCGCGCTGGTCGGCGAGCAGGAGCTGCCGGACGATGCCGAGCCCGCGCCGGTGTTCAGGGCCTGAGATGGATACCTCCTGGGCAACGGCGGCCGAGATTGCCGCGGCGGTAACGAGCGGCAAAGTCTCGGCCGTGCAAGTGACGCAGGATGCGCTGGCACGGATCGGCGAGCGCGATCCGGTGCTCAATGCATTCACCGACGTGCTGGCCGAGCGCGCGCTCGCGCGCGCCGCGACGATCGACAAATCCCGCCAGAAAGGCCCGCTCGCCGGCGTGCCGTTCGCGGTAAAGAACCTTTTCGACGTGAAGGGCCTGTCGACGCGCGCGGGCTCGAAGATCAACCGCGAGCTGCCGCCTGCGACAAAGGACCAGCCGCTGATCGAGCGGCTCGAAGCGGCCGGTGCCGTGCTCATCGGCGCGCTCAACATGGGCGAGTACGCCTACGACTTCACCGGCGAGAACGTGCACGACGGCAATGCGCACAATCCCCACGATGTGACGCGCATGACCGGCGGCTCGTCGAGCGGCTCGGGCGGATCGGTCGCGGGCGGGCTGGTGCCGCTCTCGCTCGGCTCGGATACCAACGGCTCGATCCGCGTGCCGGCGTCATTCTGCGGGCTGTTCGGCCTGAAGCCGACCTACGGGCGGCTGACGCGCGCGCGTTCGTTTCCGTTCGTCGCGAGCCTCGATCATCTCGGGCCCCTGGCGCGCAGCACAAGGGATCTCGCGCTCGCCTACGACGCGATGCAGGGTCCCGATCCAGAGGACCCGGTGTGCGTCGATCGTCCCGCCGAGCCGGTCATGCCCGTGCTGACGCGTGGCGTCGCGGGTTTGCGCATCGCGGTTGCGGGCGGGTATTTCCGCAAGGGCGCGTTCCCGGAGGCCTGCGCCGCGCTGGACCGCGTCGCGGCGGCACTGCGCGTCGACGCGGAGATCGAAATACCGGATGCCGCGAGCGCCCGCGCCGCGGCCTACGTCATCACGGCCAGCGAAGGCGCGAGTCTGCATCTGCAGCGCCTGCGCACGCGCGCAGCCGATTACGATCCGGCGATGCGCGACCGGCTGATCGCGGGCGCCATGATTCCGGCGCCGCTGGTGATCGCTGCGCAGAAATTCCGCCGCCGGTATCGCGGCGAGGTGCTCAAGCTGTTCGAGACGGTGGACGCGATCCTCGCGCCCGCAACGCCCTGCGCGGCGCCGGCGATCGGGCAGCAGACTTTCGTGCTCGACGGCGTCGCGCTGCCGGTGCGGCCCAACATCGGCATCTACACCCAGCCGATCTCGTTCATCGGCCTGCCGGTCGCCGCCGTGCCGGTGCCGCTCAAGCCCATGCCCGTCGCGGTGCAAGTCATTGCCGCGCCTTGGCGCGAGGACATTGCGTTGCGCATCGCGCACGCGCTGGAGCAGGCGGGCGTATGCGTCGCGCCCAGGCCCGCCATTTGAGATGATAGAACTTTCCCGCTCATGCCCGCGAAAGCGGGCATCCAGCTCTGGGCCAAGCACTGGGTCTCCGCTTTCGCAGGGACGAGCGGCCAACATCTGGGAGACCGACATGGAGATCGACCTGCCGGAGATTGTTGCCGAGGTGAGCGCGGCGTTCGAGCGCTACGAGAAGGCGCTGGTGACCAACGACATCGCAACGCTCAATTCGATTTTCCGCGCTGCGCCGCAGACGATCCGCTACGGCATCGGGGAGAACCTCTACGGCCACGACGAAATCGCCGGCTTTCGCGCCGCCCGTTCGCCGGTCGGGCTGATGCGGTCGACCGCGCGCACCGTGATCACCACCTATGGCCGCGATTTCGCAGTCGCCTCGACGCTATTCCGGCGCGAGACCGTGCCGGGCAAAGTCGGGCGGCAGCAGCAGACCTGGGTGCGATTTGACGATGGCTGGCACGTGGTCGCCGCGCACGTCAGCTTGATCGACGAGCGATCGTGATCCGCTCGTCCCCGCGGAAGCGGGGACCCAGTGCTTGGCCCAGAACTGGATGCCCGCTTTCGCGGGCATGAGCGGAGTGGTGGTTAGCACGCCACATAGGCCCGCCAGCCACCGAAGCTGGAAATATCGCGCGCGCCCTGCGTGGCGCTGGCCTCGACGATAAAGCCTTTCACGCCGCGTCCGTCTGCGAGCGTCAGCGTGCCGATGCCGAGCGGCGGCGGGATCGCGGCGACGAAGCGGCCGAACCCTGCCGCCGGCAGCGCCCAGATTTCGACCGCGACCGAGGCGCCCTCTCCGGCCGGCACGCGCAGCAGCCCCGGCTTCGGCGGCTGCGTCTCGAGCGCGAACATGCGGTAGTCCGGCGCCGTGTGCGCCGCTTCAAGAAAGCGCGCGCCGTGCGATTTCAGTTCGCCGTTGAGCGGCATGCCGGAGAGGTGCGCGCCGACGACAGCGAGCGCGATCTCGCCGGCCTGCGGCGCGGCCGGGAGCGGTGCAAGTGGTGGCTGTCTCCTGCCCGTCGCGCCCATCGGCAAGCGCGTGTCGGCGTGAACGACGCGGCCGAGCGAGGCCAGCAGCGCATCCTGTCCGCCCGGTGCGAGCAGCGTCACGCCGAACGGGATGCCGTCGGGCCGCATGCCGGCCGGGATCGCAAGCCCAGCGAGATCGAGCAGGTTGACGAAGTTGGTATAAGTGCCGAGCCGGCTGTTGAGCTGGATCGGATCGGCCAGCACCTGCTCGACCGTGTAGACGGTCGGGATGGTCGGAACGAGCAGTACGTCGATCTTCCGGTAGATATGGTCGCGCACGCGGCGCAAGTCCTGGAGCTTGTAGAACGCCGCGAAGGCATCGGCCGCAGTTGGACGCGTCCCGCCCAGAATGATTTCGCGTGTGACCGGGTGCATCGCGTCCGGCGATGAGGCGATCAGCTCCTGCACCGCGAGATAGCGCTCCGCCACCCATGGACCTTCGTACAAGAGTCGCGCGGTCTCGTACAACGGCTCGATGTCGATCTCGGCGATCGTGGCGCCGAGCTTGCCGAAGCGCGCGATCGCGCCATCGAACTCCGCAGCCGAGGCCTGATCGCCGAAGAAGATACGCTGGCCCCTGATCGGCACGCCGATGCGCAGCGCCGGCGGTGTTGCGCCGGGCATGCCGATGGGGCGATTGCCCGTGTAAGAATCCGCGATGTCGGGACCGGCCATCGCGGCGAACGCCATCCACGCGTCGTCGACGGTCAGCGCGAACACAGACACGCAATCGAGCGTGCGGCAGGCCGGCACCACACCCGCGTTCGACACTGCGCCGAGGCTCGGCTTCAGGCCAACGATGTTACCCAAGGCCGCCGGCACGCGGCCGGAGCCCGCAGTGTCGGTGCCGAGCGCAAACGGCACGAGCCCTGCCGCGACCGCGACCGCCGAGCCCGAGCTCGAACCGCCGGGGGTGAGTTTTTCGTCGAACACGTTGCGTGGGATGCCATAGGGCGAGCGCACCCCGACAAGGCCGGTCGCGAATTGATCGAGATTGGTCTTTCCGATCGGGATCGCGCCCGCGGCGCGCAGCCGTCTGATACATGTCGCATCCGCCTTGGCGGTATACGCGAAGGCCGGACACGCGGCCGTGGTCGGCATTCCGGCAACATCGAGGTTGTCCTTGACGGCAAAAGGCACGCCATAGAGCGGCAGCGAGCTATTCCCCAGCGCCAGCGCCTCGGCGCGCACCTCGGCTTCATCGCGCAGCGTGATGAAGATTGCCGGATCATTGTGCGCACGGATGCGCTGGTAGCAGTGGGCGACAGTCTCCTCGGGTGACGTGCCGGAACGATGCGCCTCAACGAAGGCAGCGATTGTCTCGCTCACGACCCCCCTCCCCAACCCTCCCCCGCAAGGGGGGAGGGAGCGCGCCGAGTACGCGGCTTGGTGCGGAGGCCCATCCTAGTTCTCGCGCCGCACGGCGCTTTCGTGCCAATGGCGCAGCGCGAGATGCGCGATCCAGCTGGTCAGAAAGAAGATCGCGATACCGGAGAGCGAGATCAGCAGCAGCGCGGCGAACATGCGCGGAATCTGCAGCCGATAGCCGGATTCGAGAATGCGGTAGGCCAATCCGGAGGCGCTGCCGCCGGTGCCGGCGACGAATTCGGCGACGACCGCGCCGATCAGGGCAAGCCCGCCGGAAATCTTCAACCCGCCGAGAAAATACGGCAGCGCGGCCGGCAGGCGCAGGTAGCGCAAGGTCTGCCAGCGGCTCGCGCGGTAAAGCTGGAACAGGTTGATGAGATTGTGGTCGGCCGAGTTCAGCCCGAGGATCGTGTTCGACAGGATCGGGAAGAACGCTACGATCCAGGCGCAGATCAGCAGCGACAGGTTGATGTCGCCGACCCAGATGATGATCAGCGGCGCGATCGAGACGACCGGCGTCACCTGCAGGATCACCGCGTAAGGAAACAGCGACTTCTCCAGCCACTTCGACTGGGTGAAGATGATCGCGAGCGACACCCCGACCGCGATCGCCGCGATCAACGCCGCGAAGGTGATGCGCAACGTGATCAGCAACGATTCCGACAACGTCGCCCAGTCGTTCCACAGCGTCTGCACGATCAGGATCGGGCCAGGGAGAATGTAGTGCGGAATGCCCTTGATGCGGACGGTCAGCTCCCACGCGGTGAGTGCGATTATGCCGATCACCACCGGCGCGATGATGCCGGGCCACGAGCTTGCCGGCAGCCCGAGGATGCGCCGCTCCTCGGCAGACACCGGCCGTGCTTCGGCGTCGGTGCCGTCGTGAGGAACAGATGTCGTGGCGGACGATGTCATCGTGTGTCCCGGGGGCGGCGCAGCATGAGCGCAGCGAAATGATGCGGCGCAGAACCGGGACCGCACGATACGCGGAGCTTGCAACGGTCCCGGGTCTGCAATGCATCACTTCGTGTCGCATTGCGCCCGGGACATGATGAGTTTCCGGCTCTCATGCGGCGATCGCCCGCTTCAAGGTCTCCGACGCCGCCCGGCACAGATGGGCGTAATCGGCCGAGGTGCGGAACAGCGCGTCGCGCGGATAAGGCGCATCGTTTTGCAGGTCCGCCATTACGCGGCCGGGCCGCGCCGCCATCACGACGATGCGCTGGGAGAGATACACCGACTCGAACACCGAGTGGGTGACGAACACGGCGGTGAAGCGGTTCTGCCACCACAACCCGAGCAGGTCGTCGTTGAGCTTGTGGCGGGTAATCTCATCGAGCGCCGCGAATGGCTCGTCCATCAGCAGAATCTTCGGATGCGTCACCAGCGCGCGCGCGATCGAGACGCGCATCTTCATCCCGCCGGAGAGTTCGCGCGGATAGGACTTCTCGAAACCCTTCAACCCGACCAGCGCCAGCATCTCGGCGGCGCGCTCTTCCGCCTCGTTTTTGCTGACGGCCGCGAGCGTCAGCGGCAGCATGGTGTTCTTCAGCGCGTTCGCCCACGGCATCAGGGTGGGGTCCTGGAACACGAAGCCGAGATCGGGATGCGCTTCGCCGCTCGCATCATGCGCGGAGGTCGGCCAGTCGACCGTGCCGGCGCTGGGCGCGCCCAGCCCCGCGATGATGCGCAGCAGCGTCGATTTCCCGCAGCCGGACGGCCCGAGCAGGCTGACGAACTCCGCTTCGCGCAGATCGAGATCCACCCCGCGAATGGCGATCGTGCCGTTCGCGAACTGCTTGGAGACATCGCGGATCGAAACGAGCGGGCGGGCGTTTGTCGCGCTCGCCACGGGAGCAATCGTCACGCGCCGACGCCCTTGTTGATGAATTCGAGCGAGTAGGCTCGTCTGTAATCGATGCCCGGCGGGAATGCGCCGGCTGCCGTCATCGTCTCATAGAAGCGCTTCCAGCGCTCGTCGGTCATCGCGCCAATGCCGAGCTTGAGCGCATCGCCCGACTTCACGATGCCGCGCTCGTTCATGACCTTGAGCGCGTACGCCATCTTGTCGTCGGTCATGTCCGGATTGTCTCGTCTGATCTGCGCATTGGCGGCTTCGATCGCAGCTCCGCCCTTCAGGTATTCGGCCCAGCCCTCGAGCGACGCCGTGACGAAGCGCTGCACCACGTCTTTCTTCTCCTCGATCATCTTGCGCGAGATGTTGATGGTGGTGTTGTAGTTGTCGAACCCGGCGTCCGCGATCAGGTGCACCACCGGCTGCACGCCGGCCTGCATGATCACGTACGGCTCGGACGACACAAAACCTTGCTGCGAGAGCTGCTTGTCGGCGAGGAACGGCGCCATGTTGAAGGTATAGGGGCGCGCCTGCTCGTCGGTGTAGCCGTACTTCGCCTTGAGGAACGGCCAGTAGCTGTTGCGTCCGCCGGCGCCGATCAGGATCGGCTTGCCCTTGAGCTGCTCGAACGAGTCGTGCCCCACATTCGGGTGCGAGATGATCACCTGCGGATCCTTCTGGAAGATCGAGGCGATCACCAGGAACGGCAGGTTCTCCCTGGCGTAATTGATGCCCTCGAACGAGTTCGACATGATCATGTCGACGCGCCCGCCGAGCAGGAGCTGCGACGGGTTCTGCTGCGGGCCGCCCATGCGGATGTCGGCGTCGATGCCGTGTTTCTTGTAAATGCCGTTGGTGATCGCGAGATAGAAACCGCCGTGCTCGGCCTGCGCGCGCCAGTTGGTCTGGTAGCTCACCTTGTCGAGCGTCTGCGCGGAGACGCGAGCCCCGGGAACGGCCACAAGCGCTGCGCCTCCCATCAGGCCGAGGGCTTTGCGGCGGTCGATGCGATATTTGGTGTTCATGATCGATCCTTTCACGATACGCCGCGAGGGCGAAGCCAGGACATTGCTAGCAACAGATATGCCGCAGTTTCCGGCCCGGAGTCCAAGGCTCGGGCGGCCGTCATGCACAAGGATACAGCAGTCAGTTGCCCAGGTAAGAGGCAGGCCGAGGTCGTGCGCCGCAGCCACAACCGATGCCACGCTTTCAGGTTGCGTGGATAACGCAACGCGCCCGTCATTGCTTTGCGCCGGACCCGATGCCAGTTTCGGCGCGAACCCGGAGATCCCGATGCCCGCGACCGCTGCCAAGACCGCCGCCCGCTACGATATCGACGGCTTTCTGCGCGCCATCGGCGACGTGCCGGTGACGACCGACATGCAGCGCGTGCGGTTACGCTCGCGCGACTATTTCTGGTACTCGCCGGTGCTCAACAAGCAGCTGCACGGCAAGTCCGCCGACGTGGTGGCGACGCCGCGCGACGAGGCCGACGTGATCGCCGTGGCGGCGGCCTGCGCGCGCTCCCGCATCCCGCTCACCCCGCGCGGCGCCGCAACCGGCAATTACGGTCAGGCCGTGCCGCTCGAAGGCGGCGTGCTGCTCGACCTCACCAACATGACGAAGATCGCGTGGCAGAAGCCCGGCATCGTGCGCTGCGAGCCGGGCATCAAGATGAACGACCTCGACGCCGCCACCCGGCCGCAGGGGTGGGAGCTGCGCATGCATCCCTCGACCAAGCGCATGGCGACGATCGGCGGATTTGTCGGCGGCGGCTCGGGCGGCATCGGCTCGATCAATTACGGGGGCTTGCGCGAGCCCGGCAACATTCTCTGCGCGCGCGTCGTCACCGTGGAGGAGACGCCGCGCATCATCGAGCTGCGCACCGATGCGGCGCAGAAGGTCAACCGCGCCTACGGCACCACCGGCATCATCACGGCGCTGGAAATGCCGCTCGCGCCCGCTTGGGCCTGGGTCGACGTGATCGTGGCGTTCGACGATTTCTTCGACGCCATGCAAGTCGGCTATGACGTGGCGCTCGCCGATGGCGTGGTGAAGAAGCTGATCACCCCGATGATCTGGCCCATTCCGCAGCACTTCAATGCGCTGAAAGCACACTGCCCGGAAGGCAAGCACGTCATCTTCGCCATGATCGCGGAGCCGTCGCTGGAAAGCTTCAAGGACATCGTCGGCACGCGCGGCACGATCACCTATGAGCAGCCGCATGACGATGGCCCGGGCAAGGAGCCGCTCTACGAGTACACCTGGAACCACACGACCCTGCAGTGGCTGAAGCAGGACCGCAGCATCACCTATCTGCAGTGCCTGTTCCCGCACGACCGGCTGATCGAGTCGGTGCGCCAGATGGCCGAGATGTTCCCCGACGAGGTGCTGCCGCACACCGAGTTCATCCGCTTCGCCGGACGCATCACCTGCTCGGCGCTGCCGATCGTGCGTTACACGACGGAAGAGCGGCTGAACGAGATCATCGCGCTGCATGAGAAACATGGCGTTTTCATCGCCAATCCGCACGTCTACACGCTGGAGGACGGCTCGCGCCACAAGAGCACGGGCGCTGATCAGCTCGGCATGAAGGCGGAGGCCGATCCGTACGGGCTGCTCAATCCGGGCAAGATGCGGACGTACGTGCCAACGAAGAGTTGATGCGCGGCGCGTGCAGTTGTTCTCCGTCATGCCCGGCCTTGTGCCGGGCATCCCGCTTGGGATGGCAAGACAGCGCCTCATCTATCGGGATGGCCGGGACAAGCCCGGCCATGACGAGGTGAGAGGTTTCTGCTCCGCATGAACATCCATTACATCTACTGCCACCCTCTCCCCGAATCCTTCCACGCCGCGATCCGCGGTGAGGCGCTGGCGGGCCTGAAAGAAGCCGGTCACACGGTCGATCTCTGCGACCTCTATGCGGAGAAATTCGATCCCGTCATGTCGGAGCAGGAGCGGCGCGACTATCACGATCTGTCCAAGAACCAATCGGCCGTCGCCGACTACGTGCGCCGCCTGCGTGCGGCCGATGCGCTGGTCATGCAGTTTCCCGTCTGGTCGTTCGGCCCGCCGGCGATGCTGAAAGGCTGGATGGACCGGCTGCTGATGCCCGGCGTCGCGTTCGACCTCTCGAACCCGAACATGGCAATCCCGCTGCTGACGAATCTCAAGCGCATCGCAGGCATCACCACCTACGGCCGGCCGTGGTGGAACGCGCTGTTCGTCGGCGACCCGCCGAAGAAGATCATGACGCGCTACCTGCCGCGCTTCAGCAAGGGCGCGAAGGTCGATTATTATCCGCTCTATCACCTGAACGTCGCGAGCGAGGCGACGCGCACGGCGTTCATCGCCAGGGTGCGCGCCGCGATGCTACGATTTTGAACCCTCCTTCGTCATCGCCGGGCTTGTCGCGGCGATCCCGGCAAGGCAGGTATGTTCTCTCCCAAGCGGGATCACCGGGTCTCGGCCCCTTGGGCCGCCCCGGCGATGACGAGCGAGAGACATGAGACACGGTATGCGCAAGGTCCACTGGCTACAGCTCACCACCGAAGACTTCGCCGGGCTCGATGCAGCGAAAACGATCGCCGTGCTGCCGATCGCCGCGATCGAGCAGCATGGGCCGCACCTCGCGGTCTCGACCGACACGATCATCGGCCATGGCATGATCGACACGGTGATCGCGAAGCTGCCGGATGACTTGGCGGCGCTGTTCCTGCCCGTGCAGGCGGTCGGCAAGTCGAACGAGCACATCCGCTCGCCCGGCACCATCACCTACACGGCGGAAACCGCGCAGCGCGTGTGGACCGAGATCGGCGAGAGCGTCGCGCGTGCCGGCTTGCGCAAGATGGTGATCGTCACGTCGCACGGCGGCAATGTGGACACGATGCGGGTGGTGGCGCGCGAGCTGCGCGTGAACTGCCAGATGCTGGTGGTGACCACCGGCTGGCGCTTCGGCGTGCCGAAAGGCCTGTTCTCGGAAGCTGAAGCCCTGCACGGCATCCATGCGGGCGACATCGAAACCTCGCTGATGCTGCACTTCCGCCCCGACCTCGTGCGCAAGGAGAAGGTCGCGAACTTCGTGCCGTCCTCGGTGCGGATGGAGAACGAGTTCAAGTTCCTGCGTCCGACCGGCCTGCACGCGCATGCCTGGATCGCGCAGGACATCCATCCGGCGGGCGCCGCGGGCGACGCCTCGCTCGGCACGCCGGAGAAGGGCAAGCAGTGGGCGGAGTTTCAGGCGGAGCGGTTCATCGAGTTGTTGCGCGAGGTGGAGCGGTTCGAGCTGAGCCGGCTGGCGTAGGGCGGACCCGCGGGCTCCTCTTCCCCTCTCCCGCTTGCGGGAGAGGGTGCCCGAACGCGAAGTGAGGGCGGGAGAGGGCTTTGAAGAAAGAAATATCAATCCAGCTCCCGGTAATCCGGCAGCGTACGGTCCACCTGTTTCCCCGCGCACAGCACCACGCGATCGGTCTGCGGCCGCGACAACAGCTCGTTCATCGTGCGCGCGCGCGTGAGCATCAGGCCGGCGGGCGCGCCCACCGCCATGCGGCCGTGCGGCAGGCCCATCACGGCGCCCGGCGTTGCGGCGATGGTCTTGAGCCACGGCAGGTCGGAGTGGTCGAAATGCAGGATGCGTGTCGCCTCGCGGTAAACCTCCAGCATGTCGAGATCGCCGTAGGCGTAGAACGGATCGCGCGTATTGTCGCTCGCGACCATCACGGTGACGCCGGCCGCGGCCAATTCATGCAGCGGCGCGACGCCACGCCAGCGCGGCGTGCGGCCGGCCTGGCGATCCTGCAGATACATGTTGCACATCGGCAGTGACACGACCGCGATCTGGGCCTCGGCCACCCTGGCGATGATCGCAGCGCGCTCATCGTCGTCGGCAAGCGCGAGCGAACAGCAATGCCCGGCGACGATGCGGCCCTTGAAACGGTGGCGCAGCGCCGCGGCCGCGATCTGGCCGAGCGAGCGGGCTTTCGGGGAATCGCTCTCGTCGACGTGAAAATCGAGATCGAGGCCATTCGCGGCCGCGGCTTCGAAGATCCGGTCGAGCGCCGCATCCGTCTTGGCATTCGGTGCTTCGCCCAGAAATGTGAGCCCGCCGAGCAGGCCGCCGTGCTTCGCGACCGTTTCCACCAAGGCGCGGAAGCCCGGCTCGTCGTTGAGCGCGAAGTCGATCGGAAACAGCGCCACCGCCTGCAGCGCGATGCGGCCTTTCCACTGTTCGCGCATCTCGGCGAACAGCGGCCATGAGACCGGCGTCTGCTTCGGATAGCTGTCGATATGGGTGCGCAGCGCACCGGTGCCGTGCGCGAAGGCGCAGCGCAGCGCGAAGTCCATGCGCTTGGCGACATCCTCGCGCGACCAGTTCGCATCGCGATCCGCCATCACGGCCATGCGCGCGCCCATATGCGTGCCGTCGGGGTTCTGCGCGCGCGCCCAGATATGGCCCTTGTCGATATGGGTGTGTACGTCGACGAGGCGCGGCAGCACGATGCCGCGATCGAGAGCCAAATTTGGCAGTCCGTCCCTCGCAGCGGTCGCGGGTGAGATGGCCGCGATGCGGTCTTTCTCGATCACGATATCGCAGGGTGCGAGGCCGTCCGGGTCGGGCGCGAGTTGCGCGGCCTCGGCAATAAGGCACACCGGCATGCGCGCGTTGGCGAGGCGGAAGTGCGTGAGGGAAGGGGGAATGGTCAGGAAGTGGGCGGGCATCCAACGTTTCTACTTCGTCATGGCCGGGCTTGTCCCGGCCATCCCGCTTAGTCGACGTCATTTCTATCGGGGTCCCCGGGACTCGCCGCTTCGCGTCGGCCCGGTGACG
>VBAH01000002.1:1890-3018 GCA_005884685.1 Alphaproteobacteria bacterium | reverse complement strand
CGCCGCGTTGCACGGCATCGATGTCGTCGCGATCGTCTTTGCCGACGGCGCTTACGGCAATGTCCGGCGGATGCAGAAGAACGATTACGGCAACAAGCTGATCGCCGTCGATCTTCTCAACCCGAATTTCCCGAAGATGGCCGACAGCTACGGCATCGCCGGCGTGCGCGCGACAAGCCCCGACGAATTGCGCCGCGAGCTGGCCGCCGCCTTGAAGCGCCGCGGGCCCTCCTTGATCGAGGTGCCGGTCGGCGAGATGCCGGATCCCTGGCCGACGCTGGTCATGCCGCGCATCCGCGGGCGCTAAGCGCCGTCGGCCGGCTCTTGCCGCCGGCGATCGGCGACGGCACTTCTGCGGTATGAAGCGCAACGTCGTTCCAGCAACATCGGAAGCGGTTGCGGAAGCCGCGCGCCTGTTGCGAGACGGCAATCTCGTCGCGTTTCCGACCGAAACCGTGTACGGGCTCGGGGGCGATGCGAGGAGCGAGACGGCAGTCGCGCGAATCTTTGCCGCCAAAGGCAGGCCGCGCTTCAACCCGCTGATCGTGCATGTCCCGGGTCTGACCGAGGCCGAGCCGCTCGCCGAGTTCGACACGCGGGCACGCGAGTCGGCGCGGCGTTTCTGGCCCGGCCCGCTGACATTGGTGCTGCGGCGCCGTGCCGACGCCGAATTGTCGCTGCTCGCGAGCGCCGGTCTCGATACGGTGGCTCTGCGCGCCCCCGCCCACCCCGTCGCGCAGCAATTACTGCGGGCTGCGGCGAGACCGATCGCCGCCCCTTCGGCCAACCGCTCGGGTCGGGTCAGCCCGACCATGGCGGCGCATGTCGCCGCCGAGCTCGGGACCGACGTTTCATTGGTTCTGGATGGTGGGGCCTGCCCGGTCGGCCTCGAATCGACGATCCTCGACCTGACCAGCGGCGTCCCGATGCTGTTGCGCCCCGGCGGAGTCACGCGCGAGGAGCTTATCGCCATATTCGGCGAGATCGCATCGCCCTCCGCGCGCGACCATGTCCCGCGCGCGCCGGGCAGCCTTCCGAGCCATTACGCGCCGAGCCTGCCGGTACGGCTCGACGCACGCGACGCCCGCCGTGGCGAGGCGTTACTTGCCTTTGGCGCCGAAGCGCCGG
>VBAH01000002.1:0-1828 GCA_005884685.1 Alphaproteobacteria bacterium | reverse complement strand
AATTCACAGCGATTGCGGTCATGCCGATCCCCGAGCATGGCCTCGGACTGGCGATCAACGACCGGCTGCGCCGCGCCGCCTTCTGAGAACTCGATGCCTAAGAATCAGCGAGCACAGCCGCGCAGCCGAGAAACGCCGGCAGCGGGTGGGTGACGACGTAGGTCGGAATCGCGGCAACATAGGAGCTGAGCCGTCCCTTCGCTTCGAAGCGCGCGCGGAACCCGCTCTCGACAAATCGCGGACCGAGCCGCGGCACGATCCCGCCGGCAATGTAGACGCCGGCTTTGGCGCCCAAGGTCAGCGCCAAATCGCCTGCCACCGTGCCGAGCATCGCGCAAAACATTGCGGTCGCTTCGCGGCACAGCGGGTCGAGCGCCGCCGTCGCCGGATCGGTGATCTGCGCCGCTGTGTAGGGCGCGGCCGGCACGCCATCGATCCCGGCAAGCGCGTTGTACAAATTGACGAGACCCGGTCCCGAGAGGCAGCGCTCGGCCGAGACATGGTCGAAACGGCGACGCATCCAGTCGAGGACGCCATTCTCGCGCGCGGTCACCGCCGGCATCGTCACATGCCCGCCTTCTCCCGTCAGCGGCGACCAGCGTCCCCCGTCAGGAGTGAGCCCGGACGCGCCCAGCCCCGAGCCCGGCCCCAATACCGCAATCGGCCGGCCAGCGATCGGCACGCCGCCGCCGACCGGCATACGGTCATTTGGTCCCAGGCGCGGGAGCGCCAGCGCCACCGCGGTGAAATCATTGATTATCTCAAGCCGCTCGAAGCTGAGCTGGGCGCGCAACGCGGCAGCCGAAAAGCTCCAGGGATGGTTTGTCATGCGGATGTCATCGCCGCTGACCGGCGCCGCGATCGCGAGGCATCCTATGCGCGGCCGCGGGAACGAACCGACCTGCGCGAGATAGGCACGGATCGCGTCCCCGATTGTCGCGAAATCGGCATCGGCGAACGTGCTCGAATGCAATACCGCGCCCGCGGGAGACGCCAGCCCGAACCGGGCATTCGTCGCCCCGATATCACCGACCAGCCAAACCGTATCCCGATCAGCAGTCACCGCCCAGCTCCGGCCGCCTCCAGCACGGTCAGGAAACGCTCGCGCCAGGCATTGATGTCATTTCGCCGCAGCGTCGCCATCATCGCCGTCCACCGCTCGCGCCGCTCCCCGAGCGGCATCTGCAGGCCCTGCCAGATTCCCTCGGCCATGGCTTCGAGATCGGATGGATTGACGATAATCGCCTCGCCGAGTTCGCGCACCGCGCCGGCGAAGCACGACAGAACCAGGATGCCGGGATCGTCCGGCCGCTGCGCCGCGACATACTCCTTGGCGACCAGGTTCATGCCGTCGCGGAACGGCGTCACGAGCCCGATACCGGCGGCGCGGTAGAACCCGGACAGGATCCGATGATTGAAGCTCTTGTTCAGGTAACGCACCGGCGTCCAGTCGAATTCGGCATAGCGACCGTTGATGTGACCGGCGGCGGCTTCGAGTTCTCTGCGGATTTCGCGGTACTCCGGGACATCCGAGCGCGATGGCGACGCGATCTGCATCAAGACGGTGCGGCCGCGCGTCTGCGGGTAATGCTCAAGCAGATGCGAATACGCGGCAAACCGCGCCGGCAGCCCTTTCGAATAATCGATCCGGTCGACGCCGATGATCAGCGAACGGTCGCGGATGCTGGACGTCAGGCGCCGCATCTGCCGCGACTCCTCGGCGGCCGCCGCTTGCTCGGCAACGGCGGCGACGTCGATCCCGATCGGGAACACGCCGGCCTGAACAATTCGCCCGAACGCGCGCAACCGGCCGCCGCCAAGATCTTCG
>VBAH01000099.1 GCA_005884685.1 Alphaproteobacteria bacterium | reverse complement strand
CCGAGCCGCGCCAACATGCGGATGTCGGCGCCGCCGAGGCGCGTGCCGATCATCGCGCCCATCACGACAAACGAGCCGATCGCGACCGGAACGGGGAGGAACGCGTGCGCCCAGCCGCCGCCATGCAGCACGCCGGACGCCGCCATCGCGCCGACGATCAGTCCGCCGGGCAGGTTCAGCCGGAACGCAAGCAGCGCGGCGCCGGAGGAGGCGAGCACCAGCACGAGGAGCTCGATGAGAGACTGCATCATCGGTGCATTGCCGCCGCGCGGCGGCGGCAGGCCGGCAACCCCGAACGCCGCGAAGATCAGCGGCAGCGCGACCGCGAGGATGAACAGCCGCACGGTCTGCACCATCGCGATCGCGCGCACGTTCGCGCCGGTGTCCTGCGCCAGCGCCATCGCCTGCGCGAGCGCACCGGGCGCGGCCGCGAACAGCGCGTCGAGCGTCGGCCAGCCGTGGACAAACTTCAGGTAGGCCATCACCGAGAGCGTGATGCCGACCATCGCGACCGTGAGCGCCAGCATGCTGAGCGGCCAGGTCACCATGGTGGCGACCGTCTCGGGCGTGACCGACGAGCCGAGCGAGATGCCGAGGATCACGTAGACGGCGCGGCCAACCTGCGGCGGCACGAACATCGGGCGGCCTGATAGTGCTGCCGCCGAAACGCCGACGATCGCGCCGGAGAGCCAGCCCGCCGGCAAGCCCGCGAGGCCGAGCGCCGCCGAGCCGGCTCCAGCGTAAACCAGGGTTTCGGCAAAGCGGCGGGCGAGCAGGATTCGTCTGGTGGATGAGGCCGACATCAATCCGGGCGCGGACGCAGACCGCGGAAGCGCGGCTCTCGTCCGATTTGACGCGGATCAATGCCCGCGGCGTCGGCTGCCGTCAAATGACCTCATGACATCGAAGGCATGCATCTTCGCCGAGCAGGCGGCCCCACGTTATACGTCCTATCCGACCGCGCCGCATTTCACTGCCGCGGTCGGGCCCGAAACCTATGCGGGCTGGCTGGAGGAGCTGCCCGACGAGGCAACTCTGTCCCTCTATCTGCACGTGCCATTCTGCGCCGAGCTTTGTCACTATTGCGGCTGCCACACCAAGGTCGTCCGGCGCCGCGAGCCGATCGAGGCCTATGCCGGCCTGCTGGAACGGGAGGTCGATCTCCTCGCGGCGCGCACGGCGCAGCAGACGGTCACCTCCATCCACTGGGGCGGCGGCACGCCCTCGATGCTCGGGCCGGACCGCCTGATCGCGCTCTCCGATCGGCTCGCCGCGGCGTTCAACTGCGCGCCCGCCGAACATGCGATCGAACTCGATCCGCGCCATATCGACCGGCCGCTGGTGCAGGCGCTGGGGAAGATCGGGGTGACCCGCGCGAGCCTCGGCGTGCAGGAGTTCGCGCCGCATGTGCAGCATGCGATCGGACGCATCCAGCCGTTCGAGCAGGTGGCGGCAGGCGTCGGCATGCTGCGCGAGGCCGGCATCGGGAACCTCAATTTCGACCTGATGTACGGGTTGCCGCACCAGAGCGCCGACGATATCGGGCGCAGCATCTCGCTTGCGCATCAGTTGACGCCGAGCCGCATCGCGCTGTTCGGTTATGCGCACGTCCCCTGGCTCAAGACGCACCAGCGGCTGGTCGATGCGGCGGCGCTACCGGGGGCGTCCGAGCGTCTCGCCCAGGCCGAGGCCGCGCGAGAGATGCTGGTTTCGCTCGGCTACGTACCGATCGGCCTCGATCATTTTGCCCGCCCCGGTGACGGCCTGGCGCTCGCGGCCGCGGCCGGGCGGCTCCGTCGCAATTTCCAGGGCTACACAACGGACAATGCCGATGCGCTGCTTGGCATCGGCGCGTCCGCCATCGGCGGCCTGCCGCGAGGCTTTGTGCAGAACGCACCCGACATCGCCGGCTACGCGCGGAGCGTCGAGAATGGCCGGCTCGCCACGGTCAGGGGGATCGCATTCACGGCGGACGATCGCCAACGTGGCCGCATCATTGAACGGCTGATGTGCGATTTCGCCGCCGAGCTGGATGACTTCGGCGTCGATTCAGCGGTGGCGGAAGCGCTCGCGCCGCTCGCCGCCGAGGGATTGGTCACGATCGACAACCGCCGCGTCGCAATGACCCAGGCGGGCCGTCCGTTCGTCCGGCTCGCCGCCGCCGCGTTCGACACCTATCTCGGCAAGGGGGCAGCGCGCCACTCGCGCGCAGTCTAAGTGTCAGGCGCCGCGGCCCTCGCTCAGCACAATACGCACCAGATCGGCGGCATTCTTGGCGCCGAGCTTTTCCATGATCCGCGCGCGGTGCACCTCGATGGTGCGCGGACTGATGCCCAGTTCGCGTCCGGCCTGCTTGTTGGAAAACCCGCCGGCGATCTGCCCCAGCACGTCCCGCTCGCGCGAGGTGAGCTGGTCGCACCCCGGGAAAGTGCGCGGCAGCGACTCCGCCCCATTCGCCTGTTTGGCGCGTCGCGACCACGCCTCGGTCGCCTCGCGCACGCGCGTTACCGCGGTCGTCGCGTCGAACGGCTTCTCGATAAAATCGAACGCACCGTTCTTGATCGCCTCGACCGCCATCGGAATATCGCCGGCACCCGAGATGATGAAGATCGGCGCCGGGTACTGCTGGGCATTGAGCTCCTTCAGGATGTCGAGCCCGGACTGGCCGGGCATGTGGACATCGAGGATCACGCAGGCCGGCGTGCGCGATCGCGCAGCGGCGAGAAACGACGCGCCCTCGGCAAAGCCCTTGACCTGATAGCCCGCCCTGGACAGCACGATCGACAGGGCGTTCCGCACCAGCGGGTCGTCATCGACGATGTAGACTTCCGCACTGTCCGTGTTGCCGAGAGTCATGGATCACCTGTCCTCGCTTCAGATGCGCCGTTCTCCCGCCCCAGATCCGCAGGTAAGTATTATTACGAATCCCCGCGCGATAAAATGCTCCGCACGCTGCACGATTGCAATGCCGACTGTACACTCGCGGGTCGGAGGGAACCTGCCAAGGGCCTCCTGAAGCTAGCGGGAGATGACCCCGGCGACGCGATCGACCGCGGCCTGAAGTTGCTCGGCATTGCGGGCAAAACAAAGCCGCACGAAACGCTCGCCGCCGGCCCCGAACGCAGTCCCCGGCGCCAGGCCGGCGCGGGCTTCATCGATCAGCCGCATCACGAGGCGCCGCGTGTCGGTCTCGCCGTCGACCGAAAAGAACAGATAGAACGCCCCCTGCGGCTGCGCGAAGCGCACGCGGCCGGTCGCGGCGAGCGCGCCGCAGGAGATCTCGCGCCCGCGGCGCGCGCGTTCAATCAGGTGCGCGACGAAACTTTCGCCGCGCTCTAGGGCCGCCACGGCCGCACGCTGCATGAACGCCGCGACGCCCGAGGTCGAATACTGGATCATGTTCTCGATGACCTGACCGAGCGAAGGGTGCGCCGCAATCCAGCCGATGCGCCAGCCGGTCATTGCCCAATTCTTGGAGAACGTGTTGACGAATAGCACGCGGTCCTCCGCGTCCATCACGTCGAAAAACGATGGCGCGCGCGCACCATCGCCATACCAGAAGCGCGCATATGTTTCGTCGGCGATGGTCCACAGGCCGTGCCGGCGCGCGAGCGCGAGCAGCGCGAGAAGATCCTCGCGCGTTGCCGTCCAGCCGGTCGGGTTGCTCGGAGAAACCACGAACAGGGCGCGCGTGTTCGGCGTCACGGCAGCGGCGAGCCGGTCGAGATCGAGCGACCAGCCATCGTTGCCGAACGACATCGGAACCTCGGTGGCGCGGGCGCCTGCAATGCCTGCCGCCGCTGCTGCATTCGGCCAGGTCGGCGTCGGGATCAGGACCTCGTCGCCCGCGCCCGCGACCATCGCCAGCACGATCTGGATCGCCTGCATGCCGGAGCCGGTCACGTAGAACTCCTCCGGCCCGAACGTTCGGCCGTAGAGCATCGTGTGATAGCGCGCGAGCGCCTCGCGCAGTTCCGGAATGCCGCGTTGCCAGGTGTAGAAGGTTTCGCCGGCCGCGAGCGAGCGCGTTGCCGCCTCGCAGATGAAAGCGGGCGTCGCAAGATCGCCCTCCCCGGCCCACAGCGGCGTGACAGCCTCACGCCGCCGGCCGTAGTTCATCGCCTCGACGATGCCGCTTTCGGGCGCGGCCGCTGCCTCGCGGCGCAGCGCGTCGGTCAACGACTGGGTTTGCGGCTTCAGCGGTAGGTCGTTCATTGCGAGTTCCGGCACACGAGGTTGCGCGCCATTCTAGCGCGCAAAGCGCAGCCGTCTCATCAAATGACCCACGGGCGATCGATCGATTTCGGTGAAGTCAGGCCGGCTGCGCCGGCTTGCTGGCGAGGATATCGCGGATTTCCTGCAGCAGCACTTCCGAACGCGGCGCCTCGGCGGGTTTGGCGGGCTTCTCGGCTTCCCTGGCCATCACCCGATTGAGCGCGCGCACCACCAGGAACAAAACCCACGCGATGATCAGGAAATTGATCACCACCGTGACGAAGTTGCCCCAGGCAAGCACCGCGCCTTGTTTTTTGGCTTCGGCGAGTGTGGCGGCCGTGACCGACTTCGACAGCGGAATGAAGTGGTTCGAGAAATCGAGGCCGCCCGTCACCGCACCGATGACGGGCATGATGATGTCGCCGACGATCGAGGTAACGATCGCGCCGAATGCCGCGCCGATGATCACCCCGACGGCGAGGTCGACCACATTGCCGCGCATTGCGAATTTCCTGAATTCCTCGAGCATCATGACCCCTCCTGCACGGCGCCGCTGCCGGGCTGCGAACCTGGCTGGTTTACCCGATTCACCAACGAAAAGGCCCGATTGGACAAGGCGCTGCGATCTGTGGTGATTTAGTCCGAACGCCACGAGAAGAGGCGATTCAAAGGGACGCAGAGGATCCGCGCAAGCCATGCTGCAAGGCTGGGTCGTCGTCGTCGTTGCGCTCGGATACATCGGGCTGCTGTTCATCATTGCGAGCTACGGCGACCGGGCGCGCACCCGCGCGAGCAGCCGCGCGCGGACGATGATCTATCCGCTCTCGCTTGCGATCTACTGCACATCGTGGACCTTTTTCGGCTCGGTCGGGCTTGCCTCGCGCACCGGCTACGATTTCCTCGCGATCTACGTCGGCCCGATCCTGATGATCGGGCTTGCCACGCCGCTGATCGTGCGCGTGGTCCGGCTCGCCAAGGCGCAGAACATCACCTCGATCGCCGATTTCATCGCGGCCCGCTATGGCAAGCATCAGGGCGTGGCGGCGACCGTCGCGCTGATCGCGATCATCGGATCGATCCCGTATATCGCCCTGCAGCTCAAGGCGGTCTCGGCCTCGCTCGGCACGATCCTCACGCATCTCAACGTGACCACCGGCGCGACGCCGGTGCTGGGCGATATTGCGCTGTTCGTCGCGCTCGCGATGGCGACCTTCGCGGTGCTGTTCGGGACGCGCCATATCGACGCCACCGAGCACCAGGACGTACTGATCCTCGCGATCGCAACCGAATCCATGATCAAGCTGGTGGCCTTCGTCACGGTCGGGGTGTTCGTGACCTTCGTGATGTTCGACGGGCCGGCGGCGCTCCTTGCGCAGGCGCTCGAGACGCCGCGTACCGCCGCAGTGCTGACGCGCGAGCCGGTGTGGAGCACGCTCATCGTGATGACGCTGCTCTCCACCGTGGCGATCGTGCTGGTGCCGCGCCAGTTCCATGTCACGGTGGTGGAGAACCGCAGCGAAGCCGAGATCCGCCGCGCCGCGTGGATGTTCCCGCTCTATCTGGTGCTGATCAACCTGTTCGTCATTCCGATCGCGATGGCGGGCCTGATCACATTCCCGCGCGGCATCGTCGACAGCGACATGTACGTGCTGGCGCTGCCGCTGCGCGCAGGCTCCGAAGTCCTTGCGCTCGTCGCTTTCATCGGCGGCCTCTCGGCCGCGACCGCCATGGTGATCGTCGAAACGGTCGCGCTCGCCATCATGGCGTCGAACGACATCGTGGTGCCGTTCGTGCTGCAGCGCCGCGAGGCGATCCTGTCGAGCCAGAAGGACGTCGGCGCGATCCTGCTCACCGTGCGCCGCGTCGCGATCTTCATTATCCTGGTGTTCGCCTACCTCTACTATCGCTTCGCCGGCGAAGCGCAGCTCGCCTCGATCGGGCTGCTCTCGTTCGCGGCCGTCGCGCAGCTCGCGCCGGCCTTTTTCGGCGGTCTGGTCTGGCGCGACGGCACCGCGCGCGGCGCGCTCGCCGGCATGACCGCCGGCATCCTCGTGTGGGCCTACACGCTGCTGCTGCCGAGCTTCGCGGACGCCGACCTGGTCGGCAAAGAAATCCTGCAGTTCGGGCCGTTCGGGATCATGTGGCTGCGCCCGCAGCACCTGCTCGGCCTCGACCTGCCGCCACTCGTGCACGGCGTGCTGTGGAGCCTCGGCTTCAACATCATCGCCTACATCGCCTCCTCTCGCGCGCGCGTACCGACGGCGATCGAACGCCTGCAGGCGAACCTGTTCGTGCCGTCCGAACTCGCGCCGATGACGCCGAGCTTCCGGCTCTGGCGTTCCGCGATCACGGTGGAGGAATTGACCGCGACGGTCGCGCGCTATCTCGGGGAGGAGCGCACACACTCCTCGTTCGCGAGTTTTGCGGCAAGCCGGCGCCTCAGCCTCGATCCCAAACAGGAGGCCGACTTCCATCTGCTGCGCTACGCCGAACACATTCTTGCCTCGGCGATCGGCGCGGCCTCGTCGCGGCTGGTGCTGTCGCTGTTGCTGCGCAAGCGCACCGTATCGACCAAGGCGGCGCTCAAGCTGCTCGACGACGCCAACGCGGCGATCCAGTACAATCGCGAGGTCCTGCAGACCGCGCTCGACCACGTGCGCCAAGGGATCGCGGTATTCGACAAGGACCTGCGGCTGGTCTGCTGGAACCGGCAGTTCGGCGAAATCCTGGATCTGCCGCTCGCGCTCACCCGCGTCGGCATCGGGCTCGACGAAATCCTGCGCCACAACGGCCAACAGGGGGCGCTCGGCCCCGGCCGCGTCGACGACCTCGTGCACGAGCGCATCACGCGCTATCTCTCCGGCGCCGAGCCGATGCGCGAGCGCTTCGCGGAGCGCGTGGTCGAAATCCGCGCCAACCACATGCCGGACGGAGGACTGGTCACGACCGCGACCGACGTGACGCCGAGCGTCGAGGCGGCCGAAGCGCTGGAGCGCGCCAACGAGACGCTCGAGCGGCGCGTGAAAGAGCGCACCGAGGAACTCACCCGCCTGAACGACGCGCTGGCGCGCGCCAAGCGCGAGGCCGAAGAAGCGAACGTCTCGAAGACCCGCTTCCTCGCCGCCGCGAGCCACGACATTCTCCAGCCGCTCAACGCCGCACGGCTCTACGTGACCAGCCTGGTCGAGCGGCAGGGCAGCGGCGAAGACGCCCGCCTCGTCTCCAACGTCGATGCCTCGCTCGAAGCCGTGGAGGAAATCCTCGGCGCGCTGCTCGATATCTCGCGGCTCGATTCCCGCGCAATGCGGCCGGAACTCTCATCCTTCCGGCTGGACGAGCTGCTGCGTCAGCTCGAGGTCGAATTCGCACCCATGGCGCGCGAGAAGGGTCTGGCGCTGACATTCGTTGCAAGCACGCGTTCGGTGCGCTCGGACCGGCGGCTGCTGCGCCGGCTGCTGCAAAACCTCGTCTCGAACGCGATCAAGTATACGCCGCAAGGCCGCGTGCTGATCGGCTGCCGGTTCAAGGACGGCCGGCTGCGCATCGACGTCTACGACACCGGCCTTGGCATCCCGCAGGGAAAGAAGCGCGAGATCTTCCGCGAATTCCATCGGCTCGATCAGGGTGCCAAGGTGGCGCGCGGTCTTGGGCTAGGCCTCTCGATCGTCGAACGCATCGCGCGCGTGCTCGACCACCGCATCGTGGTGGAATCCAAGGCCGGCCGCGGTTCGCATTTTGCCATCACGGTGCCGCTCGCGCCGGCGCTGCCGCTCGGGGCGAAGCCGCCTGCACCACAGCGTGTCGACGTGAGCCAGCTTGCCGACATGCTGGTGCTGTGCATCGATAACGAGCCGAAAATCCTCGACGGCATGGCGATGCTGCTCGGCGGCTGGGGCTGCCGCGTGCTCAAGGCGCCGGATCTCAAGTCCGCGCTCGCGGCGATGAGCGAAGCCAAGGCCGTGCCAAGCGGCATGCTGGTCGATTATCATCTCGACGGCGGCAACGGCATCGACGCGATCGCGGCGCTGCGCTGGCGCTTCGGCGGCGAGCTGCCGGCGATCCTGATCACGGCGGATCGTTCCCCCAGCGTGCGCGAGGAAGCGCGAACGCGCGACGTGCAGGTGCTGAACAAGCCGCTCAAGCCGGCGGCGTTGCGCGCGCTGATCGCGCAGTGGCGCGTCGCCCGCATGGCGGCGGCGGAATAGTGGCGAATGGCGAATGGCGAACACAAGGATGGTGCTGCCCTGCTTACTATTCGCTATTCGCCACTCGCTATTCGCTTCTTCTTCATATCGCCTGCGGCCACTGGCCAGCCTCGATCTTGGCGGCCGCGATCACCGCCTGCGTGCGGCTCTCGACATTGAGCTTCTGCAGGATCGCGGAGACGTGCGCCTTTACGGTCGCCTCCGAGACCGAGAGATTGTAGGCGATCTGCTTGTTGAGCAGCCCTTCCGACAGCATCATCAGCACGCGCACCTGCTGCGGCGTGAGTGTGGCGAGTCGCGCCATCAGATCGGCGGTCTCGGCGTCGGTGCCGGCCTTGAGGTCGACGTCGGGCGGCGTCCACACGCCGCCTTCGAGCACGCGCGCAATCGCGGCGCGCATCGCCTCAACGCCCAGCGTTTTCGGGATGAACCCCGAGGCGCCGAACTCCATGCAGCGCCGGATCACCGCGGGATCGTCATTGGCGGACACGACCACCACCGGCACGCTCGGGTATTGCGCGCGCAGGTACATCAGGCCGGAGAAGCCGCGCACGCCCGGCATGGTCAGATCGAGCAGGACGAGATCGGTGTCGCTTTCCTTGTCGAGCAGCGCCGCCGCATCGTCGAACGATCCCGCCTCGGCAATCTCGGCGTCGGCGAACAGGCCGGACACGGCTTCGCGCAACGCCCCGCGGAACAGCGGATGATCGTCAGCGATCACGAAGCGATAGGACGACAACAGCTAGTTCCTCCGCCGATGGCGAGCGCGTCGGCTTATCGAATCGACGCGCAACCCACTCCGCATTCGCATCATTGAGCCGCGCCTGCCATGGAGCAAGCGCGGCAAATTCGCCCGACCGCCCGGCCCGGCGGGTCACCATACCGCAATGCAGCGCCAAATTTCACCAATGAATACTGATGTTAATGCTCGGGTCCTGCGCCAAAAGTCGTATACGCGGTGGTTGGGCCGGATGGTACATCTCAAGTGCATCGTCGCGCCGCGATCGCCCAGTGGGCGGGATTTCGCGGCGGGGCTTGAGGCAAAGGCGGCCGGGACGCCGCCAAGGGGGAGAAACACAACATGACGGCAATGGCTGATACCTCG
>VBAH01000098.1 GCA_005884685.1 Alphaproteobacteria bacterium | reverse complement strand
TAGCAGCCTGTCGAAATCGGCATCGCTCGGCGGTTCGGGGGTCTCCTCGGGGCCGTGCGCGGCATTCCAGCCGTCGACGCACGCGCTCAATTCCCACGTGGTCATTTCGTCCGCTTCGCGCGGCGTGAAGCCGAGCGCCGCGGCGAGGCCGTAGATCCGGGAGCGGACGAGGAGCCCGTCTTTGGCTCCTCCGTCTCGGTCCGCTCCCCCTTTGCTTCCCCCAGGGGGTCACTCGGGACGCCCACCGCGGCCGCAAACAGCACAGCGCGCGCGATCGGCACGGAGTGCGCCCAAGGCTGCCACTCTTGCGCGTCGGGATCGTCGAGGTAGCGGCGGACAAGTTTGAGCGCATCCGGCGGCGGCATGCCGCCGCCGATCAGCCCGAGCCGGATCGTTTCGCGAACATCCTGCAGGGTCCAAGAGTTGTCGCTGAGGCGGCGCAGGATCTTGAGCGGGCCGGATGGTCCTTCGCGATCGGCGCACTTGTCCTGGAGCTCGAAAATCTGCGCGTGCTTGGCGATGCAGAAGGGATATTTCGCGTCGCCGAAATCGAGGTCGATGGTCCCGGTCGGCATGGCGTTATTGCTTCACCACCTTGCCGTCGCTCTCCATCGAGACGGTGAAGGTGGTACGCGAGCCGCGCTGGCCGGTGATGTTGAGTGCGGTGCACTTGAACGGTCCCCGCCAGGTCCGCGTGCCGAGGGTGATCTCGAGGTTCTTGGTTTCTCCGGACTCGAACCAATCGTTCCAGTCATCGAAGTCCTCATCGGCGACAACGCCCGATCCGGAGAGCGCAGACGAGAGCGACGTGGTGTCGCGTTCGAGCCAGGACGGCGCATCCGGATCGGCGCAATCCGGCACATTGGTGTCGTTGGTCGCGGCCGTGCGATTGAATTCGCGCGAGTTGAGGCCGCACGGCGCTGCGAACACTTCCGGGTTGGCGCCGTTGCCGAGCTTGATGAGGAATTGCGAAAATCGCAAGGTCGATGCCTGGGCCACTGGATGGTCTCCTTCAGGTGGGTTCGGTGAGAGCTTTGAAATTGATGACGGCGTGCCGCGTGATGCCGTCAGGATCGCGCAGGGTGTGGATCGACTCCGCGGTCAGATCGACGAGACGGACGCCGCCGGCGAGCACGAGCTCCGCATCGTCGAGCGCCGCGGCGATCACGCGCGCGACGTTCATCACCTCGCCAAAGCCTTTTGCGTTTTGCGACCAGGCGTCGATGGTGAAGAACGCTTCGGCGCCGTCGACCGCATCACCCTTGTCAGGCAGGACCTGCACGCCGCCCATCGACGCGTGCGGAAATTCCGCGCCCTTCGGCGCGGCGTCATAGATGCGATCGCCGACCAGCTCGCGAACAGCCGCGTCCGCTTTCAGGTACGCAATGATCGCGTCCTGGAGCGGCCGGCTCGGGTCAAGCATCGCCCGTCAGCGCGCCTTACGCCGAGGTGCCGAGGATATCGATGCTGTAATCGGCGGCCGCACCGGAGCCGTTTAGGACCTTCAGGATGTCGCCCGTGCCCGGGGTCACCGCCCAGCCGCCGACCGGCGCGTTCAACATCACCGAGCCGCCGGGTGGAATCGTCAGCGTGTGCGTCGCGCCTCCGAAGGGGCCGGTGAAGCCGTTCGATGCGGCGTTGCCGATCGTCAGGCTGGTCGTGTTCGTCGCCGGGCACTTGATGCAGATCGACTTCACCTTGGCGAAGGTGATGAGCGCGCCGAACGCATCGGGGAGTGCACCGGCGAGGTCGAGGTTTTCCGATGCGGCGCTCGCGAGCGTGCGTTTGTCGGAGAACAACAGATCCACTTGGCTCGCGCCCACGCCGCCCGTCAGGCGCGACTCCGGCGGATCGTCCAGGTCGAAAACCTGCGAACCGCGATCGGCGGGCCCGAGCTGGTGAGCGTGGATACCGACAAGCAGACTTGCGTGCGCGATCGTCATAGGTCAGCTCCGTTAAGGTTCAGATTTGAGTTTCGGAAAACGCGGTCAGCCGATCGCGACGATGTCGTAGGCGCCTGCCGGCGCGCGCGTCTCGGTGTCGTTGGTCACAACAGTCAGCCGTTCGCCGCCGACAATCTCGATGCTGTCGGCCGCGATCACCGGCACCGGAAAACCGCGCCGCGCGAGGTCCTCCTCGAGAACGATCACGTGCCGGCTGCCGGACTTCGCACCGCCCCTAAATTCCTCAGGGCTGAAATTCCAGACGCGAGCCTTCACCCGCGCGTGGAATTTCTGCACGTTCGGCACCTCGCCGACGCTGCGGCGAAAGATGCACCACATGCCGACCTGATTGATCGAGTCGCGATACGCGCCGACAAGGGCAGGGTCGGCCATCACGCTGCCTCATCATTGAGTGCGCCGTTTCTCGACAGCCGCGGCGTCGCGGGGCTTGTCGGCACGGTCCCGTCATTCGACGGGAGAAACGCCGCGGGCTCCGCGTTGCCGCTCGGCTCAAGATCGAGCGCGCCATGGTCGGAAAGCGGAGCCCTCACCGGATCGGTCGACACGCTCCCGTCGATCGACGGAAGGAAGTCGGCCGGCGGTGCGTTGCCGCTTGCCTCGAGATCAAGCGCACCGTGAATTGAGAGGTGCCGGAGATCGCGCGCGAGCGCCGCGAGCGATGCCGCGATGCCGCTGGCTGAAACGCCATCGAGCGTGACGCGCGTTTCGGCCCGCGCGGAGAGCGCGCCTGCCTGGCCGGTCGCCGAGACGCCCTGCAGGTTGTCGTTGGCGGCGCGCCCCAGCTCGCCGGCAATCGCCGTGGCGGCCGCGCCCTGCAGCAGGATGACCGTAGACGCCACCGGAGAAAGCGTGCCGGCATTTCCGTTTGCCGCAACACCCGCGATCGATCCGGACGCCTGCGCAGAGATCGCGGCGCCGATGCCGGTCGCAATCACTCCGGGCAGATTGACCGAGCTGGCGATCGCCAGCACGCCGCCGCCCGCTGACGCGCTCACGCCGGTGAGACCGGTGATGCCGGTATGGGAAATGGTCCCCGCGGCTGCGGCGGCGCTCACGCCGATCAGCGAGCGGTCCACCTCCGCAGCGAAACTCCCGACAGACCCGGTCGCCGATGCGCCGATGAGATTGATCGTGGCGTCGGTTCGCGCAGTCGCGGTGATGGTGCCGGCATTGCCCGTCGCCGCCACGCCGGTGAGCGCGAAGGCGGCGCTCGCCGTTTCGGCAAGGGTCCCGACAATCCCCGTTCCGGCTGCGCCCTGCAGGATGAATGTGACGGCCGGGCTGAAAACACCGGGCAGCGCCGAAGCAGATACCCCGGCGAGCCCAATCGCGATGGTCGGGAGCAATGACCCGGCGAACCCGTTTGCCGTGACCCCTGTAAGGCCAGGCGCTGCATCGGAACGAGCCGACAGGATCCCGGCGGCGCCGGTCGAGGCGACCCCCGAAAGGGAAATTGTAATCACGTCGGCGAGCGTGCCAGCCGATCCGACCGCTGCCACCCCAGCCAAGTTGATGCTGGCGTTCGTCTGGCCTGAGCCGAGGACGGTGCCGGCCGCGCCGGCCGCCGCCCCGCCGGTCAGCGCGAAAACGACATTCGGGATAAACGTGCCCGCGTTGCCCGCCGCGGCCACGCCGGTAAGCGTTTGCGCGGTGCTCGCCGAAATGGTCACCAATCCGGCCGCGCCGCTACAGGCAACGCCTGCGAAGCTGGGCGCGATTGCAGGCCCGATTTGACCCGGCAACCCGGAACCCGAAACCCCGTTGACCACCGGAGCGGCATCGCCCCGAATCGTGATGGTTCCGGCCGAGCCTGTAGCGTTTGCGCCGGTCAGCCCCGTTGCCAGGGCGGGCGCGATCGCGCCTGCTGATGCGGTCCCCGCGGCGCCCGCGAGTGACGGCGTGGCATCGGCCCGCTCGGTGAGCGTGCCGATCGCGCCAGTGGCCGCGACGCCCTGCGCCCCGGTGATGACGGACGGCGTGAAGGTGCCGGCCGAGGCCGCAGCCGAAACGCTTGCAATGTCGCGGCTGGCAACAAGGGCGATCGTTCCCCCGATGCCGGAAGCCGACACGCCGGAGATCGTCTTTGCGTCCGCGACGGAAATCGCGCCCGCGGCCGAGCTGCCTGCCACCCCAATGAGGGAAGGCGCGGCGTCAGATCGAGTGGCGATCGTGCTGGCGCTCGCAGTCGCCGCAACGCCGATGATGGTTTTCGCGACAACGGGACCGATCGGGCCCGACAGCCCCGTCGCGGCGGCGCCGGTCAGCGCAAGCGACTCGCTGATCGAAAACGCGCCGGCCGATCCGGACGCCTGTGCGCCGGAAAGAACTTTCGAAACCTGGACGCTCAGCGTCGCGGCAATACCCGACGAACTCAGGCCTGCGAGCGTCGGCGCGGCATCGCTTCTGGTCGCTAACGTGCCGGCTGCGCCTGTGGCGGCAGCGCCGGCGAGCGTCTTCGCCACCAGCGGGCCGATGCTCGCTGCAGATCCTGCGGCCGAAACACCCGTCAGACCGAGCGATGCATCCGATCTCGTGACGAGGGCGCCTGCAGTACCGGTCGACGCAATTCCGGCAATCGTCGCGGCGACCAGCGGACTAATGCTCGCCGCTGATCCTGCGGCCGAAACGCCCGTCAGACCGAGCGATGCATCCGAACGCGTAGCAAGAGTGCCCGCCGTGCCGGTCGCCGCAATGCCGGAGAGCGTGTCGGCGACCGTCGTTGCGATCGAACCAGCCGCACCGCTCGCGGCGGCGCCGCCCAAAGCAAAGGCTGCATCCGAACGCGTCGCGAGCGCGCCAGCTGATCCGGTCGCGCTGACCCCGGCCGTGCCGAAGATGAGCGCAGGTGCGAGAGTGCCGGCGGCCGCGGTCGCCGCAACGCCCGCGAGCGACGCGGTTGCGTGACCTTCGAGAGGCGAGCCGATCGGTTGGCCGATATACCCGCCGATCATGGCCTACGCTCAGAGGTCCGCGGAAAAATCCAGGGTCGCGTTGCTGTTGCCGCCGCGAAGAATTGTCGCGTTGCCGGCAACGAGGCCTGAGGCGACGGTCAGGTCATAGCGCATGGCGTTGCCGGACCCCGCCGAGAACGTCAGTGCCGTGAGCGTCGTGTCGCCGCCCGCTGCCGAGAACGTGATGAAGTCCGAGGCCGCTGATTTGCTGCCGGTCGGATTGACCCCGAACATCGTCACCGGCAGTCCGATGAACCCGACCGCTTGGGTGGTCGAGTAGCACTGCGCAATACCGACATAGTTGTTGCCGCCGGCAACCATCCGCCAGAAAAAGCGGTAGCAAAGGCGCTCTTCCAGAGCGTAGGGCCGAAATTCGAAATTCGTCGCGACCGTGCCCTTCTCGAGCTGGATCATGCCGAGATCGAGCGTGACGTTCTGGGCTTGCACCGAGTCCGTCCAGAACATCACAATCACATTGCCTAATGACGAGCCGAGCGTGGCGGTCAGTTCGGTGATTGCGGTCGGCGTGTTCGCAGTCAGCGCGATCGAGCCGGTCGCCGTCACCGTCAGGCTTGTGCTGTTGAAGAAATTGCCCGCGGTGAAGGTACCGTTCGTCCAGCTGTTCACCACATCGGAGGTGACCGTGTCGTTCGTGCCGGTCCATTCCAAGATGGCGTAGCGCAATGTCGTCGACGCGGAGCACTGGGCCATCCCCGACAGGGTCACAGGCGAACCGCGGAGATCCCAGCAATCGCGGGTCTCGATAATCTGCGCCAAGCCGAAGCGCTGTGCGGACGCTTGGCTCTGGGTCAGCCTGATCGCGCGCGCCCAGCCGTTCTGGATCGTGTGCTGGAAGGTGACGCCGATCGATGCGGTCTGTGTCAGCGCGTACCAGCGATCGTAGCAATAGGCGTCGTCGCCGACCGATGAAAGCTGACGTTGATTGACCCAGAACGAGCCGTTGGTCAGCCGGTTGCGCAGCGTGTAGACCACCTGCTCGGCCGCAGGCACGTCGACGGTGATGTCCTTTGTCCCGGCAGAGAAGGTCACCGCGGACGTGCCGTTCGTTCCTTCCTTGACGGTGTCGCGAACGAGCGTGCCGACTGCCGACATATGGCCGGTGCCGCGCTCCCATTCCGCGGCCGCGCGGTTCGAAATGAAGTAATTGAAGATGTTCGGCGTCGATCCGGTGCCATAGGCATCCGAGATCCGCTGCTTGCCGTTGACGGCCGACGTCGAGAGGTTGCCGTTCCCGGTCGACGTCGAGGTCTCATGGACCAGGTTCGCCGGGGCGAGCTGCATAGTACGGCGTTACGCGATGCGCAGGATGGCGTTGCTCGCGTCCGGCGTCGGGAACACGAGCGTGAAAGTGCCCGCGGTCACCGTCTGGGTGCCGCCGAAGTCGTGAGTCGACACGGCGCGGTTCGCCGTCTCACCACGCTGCGAGGTGTTGTAAAGCATGGTCGCGGTGGTCGAGAACGAAGCGGACGTCCAGGACACGTCCTGGAAATCGGTGAACGCGGTGGTGCCCGACGTGGTCGGCGTGACGTTGGTGAGCGCGATGCCGCCGGCGGTGTATCCGGTGCCCGACACTTCATCCGAATTGCCGGTGATGTCGGAATAGTTGACCGACGCCGCGCCATAGGTGCCGGTCGGCCCGACCTTGATCAGCGCTGCCTTGAAGGCATCACCATTGAAGGTGAACGTGACGCCGGCGTTGGTCGCGGTCGTTGCCTTCGAGGGCTCGATTGAGGTCGACGAGAGGAAGCGGGCGATCACGGTGTTCGCGGCAATCCCGGTGCCCGACATTCCCATGCCGACAGCAAGGCCGGTGATATTCGACAGGTTGTCGATCACCTGGTTGGTGTGTGTGTCACCCGTTTTCGTGATCGTTGCATTGAAGCAATGCTTGCCCTGCAGGATGTCCTGCTTGAACTGGGTGCACATCGCGGTCGTGGTGCCGGCCATGTCATTGATCCTTTGCGGTCAACAAAAAGGCCGCCTCGACGGCGGCCCCGGTTTAGGGAAGGGATGAAGCTGAGGATCAGGCGGCCGGAACGGCCGGCGTCTCGACGTGGTGACGGGCCTTGAAGGCCTTGCTGTGATCGTCGTGGGGATGGCGATCGGCGTGCCAGGATCGCTCGATGTGGGCGGTGTGGCCAAGGGACGAGTCGAGAATTTCGATCACCCGGGCTTGCGTCTCGGGCCGCGCGAAATGCGCCTGCAGCACCGTGCCGACAGTCAGCGCAACGACTTCGCTGCAAAGCCCGCTACCGCAGGCCTCGTGGTCGTGATCCTCCTCGAGGCGAGCGTTGCCCTTCTCCTTGAGCTTGCCGCGCTCGTGGTGCTGCACATCGTGGTGATGTTTCTCCAGCAGCGCGGCGATCGCTGCCTCAAACGCGGTCCGCGCTTGGCGGAAGGTCTCGCGATTGGCTTCGATCGCACCTCGATCGATATCAGGCAGTTTCGGGTCGATCGGATCGTCGGAGATGCGGACCAGATCCACGATCTTCCAGGCGGTCGACGCCGCGAGCTTGTCGGCCGGATGCGGGCCGCCATTCGTGATCATGAGGGCAACGGGCTGCATGGGACGTCTTTCTCCTTGGGGATCAATTCACGCTCGCGTTCACCGCGAGCTGGGTGTTGCCGTAATCACCGTCCGTCTCGATGAGGACGGCCAGCTGATCGCCGAGGATGCCGTCATTGACGCCCTCCGCGGCGAGGTCGGCATAGTTCGTGACCGCCTTGGACCCCTTGGTCAGGGTGCAGTGCGCGACGCGATTCGCCGTAGTGAAATCAAAGCGCGCGATATGCCGCCAGGTCGCGCCTTCGTCGAAGGTTGTGGCGATAATCGCGATGCATTTCGTGCCGCCCGTGCCGCGCTTGAAGTCCACGTCGATCGTGACGGCCTTCATGCCGGCGAGGCCCTCCTGCGGCTTAAGCAACGACCGCGGCATGTCCGGCGTGATGGTCAGCGCCGCAAGCGTATAGACGCCGGGATTGTCCATTCGTGCTGCCTTGCAAGTGCCGCGTCAGCCGATGACCGGGACGCGATAGTTGTCGAGGATGTCGGCGACGTCGGGCGGCATATTTCCGGCTTCGTCGCCGGTGGCGATCCACCACGACTGCTCGATCACGCCGGGGATGTTCCGCTGGCGCTCATAGGGATCGCGCGTGCGGCCGAGCCGCCGCGCCTTGATCATCCGGATCACCGCTTCCTGGACATCAGCCGGGATCGTCGCGAAGCCGGAATTGTGAATCGCAGCGATCGGCCAAGGCGACCACGGCACCGGATAGGCATTCCCGCCCAGGCGGATCAGGTGCCCGACATCGCCATCGGTCCGAAAGTCCGTGCCGGCGACCAGCGCGAGCGAATTCTCGGTCACCGAGGTGAGCGAGATCACCGGCCATCGTGAGAGCTGTAGCTCCTTGAGACCGCCGGGCAGCTGGAACGGATACGGGTCGCGATCGGGCCAGAACTCGTCGAGGACGGTTTCGGCGACAAACACGCGGTTGCAGTAACGCATTACAGCGGCAGACGTCGACGCGATCAGCAGCTTCAGGTATGCGTTCTCGTCCGAGCCTTGGATCTGGAGCGCGCTTTTCACGGTGGCGAGGGCGACCAGGTCCTTGCTCGCGGCCGCGGTCTGCACCGTGCTGATGCGCTTGAAGCCCATCGGGCGCGCCTCAGTACAGGCCGGAGATTTTGGTCGCGGTCGTTCCGGTCGAGAGAACCTGCTTCACGCGGATGCGCAGCATCGTGCCTGCGGGCACTGACTGCAGAATGTCCGTCGTACCGTCCAGATATGTCACCGCCAGATCGCCGGCGCCGCCTACCCACACGCCACGCGTCGGTTGGGCGAAAACGGTGGCGTCACTCTTGGTGATGGCGAAGCCGCCCTCGTAAGGCGAATCGAGGCCGGCCGACAAGCCGAGAAACTTTTCGCTCATGTCAGCGGCCGCCCTTCGTCTCGAGGAGCTGCTTCGCGCGGTCCATCGCGCTCGCCGGCAAGCTCAGCTTGCCTTTGCGCGGGGCGGCCGTGACGGGTTGCACGCGGAGCTCGCGCGCGTGCGGCGCGCCGCCGAGGTTCACGGCCACGCCGTCGCCATCCGCGATGATCTTGTCCGCCACATCGTCCGGCAGAAACGCGATGTCGCCGGAGCCGAACGGACGCATGGCGCTATTCAGCACAACGGCCTTCATGCGAGGTTTTCCTGGGTGTCGACCGGCCGCAGGTTCGCGGCCGGGAAGGTTGAGCGCATGGCGTCCCGGCCCGCGCCCCATTCGACGGTGATCTGGTCGCCGTGGATCTCGACCACCTTCCCAGCCAGTCCGCCCTCGAACGCGGAGCGCACCGGCTGGTCGATTTCGAATGTTCGCAAGCTGCTTTAAGCGGACGGCAGACGGTCGAAGCCGGCGAAATTCCAGACCGGCGATGTCTTGGCCGTGTCGGTATTCGCCGCCGACAGATCCGGCGTATGCTTCACGCGGACGAACTGCTTGGCCGACTGCAGGTCGACCGAGAACTCGGTCGCGCCGCGAACCGTGCCGCCGCCGCCCGGGCCCGTCGCGACGACGCCCGGATCGGTGAAGGTCTTGTATGCGGTCGCATCCCAGTTCGTGCCGTCCGCGGACTGCTCGATCAGCACGTTCTTCAGCGTGAGCGTCGCGGCGGCCGCGAGAACCGCTTCCCACGCGATGGTGAGCTGAGCGCACAGCGGCAGGCCCAGCGCGGCGCGGTCGATGGTCAAGCCGACCACGGCGGTGTTGTCGCCGCCGCCGCCGGCGGTGAGCGAGGTGATGGCCGCGCCGATCTTCGGAGTGAGGATCGAGGCGATGTCTTTCTGGATCACGGTGCTGAGCACGGTAATGTCTCCTGCTGGATGGATCGGGAGGAGCGCGAGCGTGCGCTCCTCCGAGCCATCGACGGTTTCAGTTGAGGGTGATGTGTCGGGCGCGCGTTAGCTGATTGCCGGCGCCCAGCGGACGAACTGCAGCACGGCGATTGCCTCGTCGTGACGCATCTGGAAGTCGTGCTCGGCGATCGCGCGGATCACCGTCTCGTCGTTGGCGAAGGCCGATTGCGAATTGCCGTTCTCGTCGGTGTAGCTGCCCTCGCGGGACACCGCGAGCTCCAGCTGCATCGAGTCGAGGATCATCGCGTCGGCCATCTCCGCGAGGATCACGAACGAGCAATCCTTGTTGCTGCCGTCCGCGTTCCAGATGGCGACCGAGAACTGGGTCGACTTCTTGAACGGATAGCCGAGCAGCGTGCCCTTGTTGAGTTCGTCGCGATATACGTACACACCGAGCGCGTTCTGCACGTTGTAGAGATAGTTGTACGAGCGGGGATGCATGAACCATACCCGCTTGTCCTCGTCGACGTTGGCGGCGTCGAGCTTGTTCACCAAGCCGCCCAGCTCGGCCGCCACGGTCGCCAACGTGTAGGCCGAGGTCGAGGTAAGGAAGTTGCCTCCTGCGGCCGCAACCGAGTTGGCGCTCGAGGAGAACACGCCGGCGGTGCCGCCGGTGCCAACCGCATACTGGTTGGCGAAGGTCAACATGCCCTTCGGCGTGTCCAGGGTGCCGTCGTCGAACAGAAACGCCCGGTCCTCGCGCAGCGCCATCACCTTGACGATGTCGTCACGCACGAACGCGTCGAAGGCCGGATTGGCATAGCGGATCATGTCGTTCGACACGGGCACCAGCGCCTTGAGCTTCTTGAAGCTCGCGACGATGCCGCGAAGCGACGGCTGGCTCTTGCCTGCGGGCCGCGATTCGGCGCCGTAGCTGGCGGTTGCCGTCGAGCCCTGACCGGGCAGGTGCATGGTGCCGCGCGGCATCGGCAAACTGCGCGGACCAGCTGAGCGGACCACCGCCTTCGGGCGCAGGATCTCGATGATCTCGCTCGCGACATCGGGCGCCACGGCAAAGCCGCCCGCAGTACCGATGTTCGTGACCAACGCCTTGGTGACCGGATGGTTTTCCCCGTAGAGCTGAGCTGCCGCCTGGCCGGCGGTCATGACGCCGTCCTTGCCGATCGCCAGCATCTTGGCGCAACCGCCGATGATGAGCGTAACGTCCTTCTCGTAGGGGTCAGACTTCACCGCAGCCGGAGCCCGCTTGGTCTCGGGCTGGCCCTCGACCGGCTCGGCCGTCTTGGCCATGCGATCCTGCACGGCCTTCTTGCGCTCGATGTCGGCGAGCAAGGCATCCGCCTTCGCCGTCAGATCGGTGAACGACTTCTGATCCTCGACGGTGAAGTCCTTATCCTCTTTCTCGGCAAGCGCCTTCATCTGGGTCAACACGGTGGCGCGCTCCTGGCGCAGCTCCGCAAGCTTCTTGTCCATGATCGAACTCCAATGCGCCGCGACCGAGCGCGCAGGCTCGTGTGGCGGCCGGGTTTGTCGGGTTTCAGTGAGAGGCGCCCTGACGGCGCCCGGGCTTTAACCAGCCTGACGCTGGAGAAAATCAACGCGGCGCAAGCGCGCCGACTTGGTGCTCTGCGCGATCGCCTTATCCTCGGTGTCGTCGACGTCTTCGGCGTCGTCGCCGTCGAGCAGCTGCACGAGCGCGTCGTGGCCGGCCTTGGTTTGGTCGTGACCGGCGGCGATCGCCTTGCAGGCGTCGCGAATGGTGGTCTCGTTCTTGGTGGAGAACTTCCGCCCGGCCTTGGCCTGCGCGGCGTGCAGCGCTTTGACGAACGGCGCCGCGCTCGACTTGCCTTCGCCCTTGTCCTCGACGCCGCCCGCAATCCGGAGCAGCTCCTCGACCTCTTCGACGGTCATCGCGATCAACGCGTCGCCGAGTAGCTTCATGGCATCGAGCAGCTGCTTGGGAAGCGTGCTGCCGTCGCCATCGAGCTCCGCCTCGTATTCGGCGGTCCACTGGATGTAACCGAGTTCATTCAGCAACAGCGCGAGCGAGCCGACATCATAGAGGCTCTTAATCTCGAGCTTCGGTTTGGTCTTCGTCTCGGGCGCTGCCGTGGTCATTTTTCCCTCGTAGTTTTCGAGGACGTCGCGAGCCTTCGCGGCGACGTCGTCGGGAATTTCGGTTTCAGCCAGGCGCGCGATCGCCGCCTTGATGCCGCCCGGCATCGCGACCAGTCGCCCGTCGATCACCTGCGCGAACGGCTCCTGATAGGAGCTCGTGTTGTCGGGGTTGGTCGCGTCGTAGACGAGGAAGCCCTTGCGCGCGAACGTCGTGTCCGGAGCGTCGCCGTCAAAATTGGCGTGCTCGAAAATGCTCTTGCGCGCCGCTTCAGGATCCCACGCGTCGTCTGCGCCGAGCGGCAGGTTGCGCGACGCGCCGACCTTCCAGTTCGCCTCCTTGGCGTTACCGGCCGAGCGCTGCACCGCGAGGGCGTTCTGGTTGCACGGAATGGAAACCAGCGAGATTTCCCACAGCTGCCATTTCTTGATGATGCGGCCGCCGCTTTTCAGCGGCTCGACCTCAACGGGGTTGTAGCCAGGCGAGGCGCCCTTGAGAACGCCGGCCTTGTAGAGTGCGCAGTATTCGTCCGCCTTTTCGGAGATGCCTTCGGGCGCGAAGTCGATCAGCGCCGTCACGCCGGCGGCCGTGATCTCCACCTTCGCGGTGCCGATCGGCTGAGTCGGATCGTGATCGGCGAGGACGATCGGGTTCTTGAGGTAATCGTCCAGGATGCAGCCCTCAGGCCGCATGACATCCTTGACGCGATCGGGTGTGGGATCGCTGAGCAGGATGCGGATTTGCCGCGGCCCAAGTGCCGCGTCGTCGACGACGGCACCGGACACGAATTTGCGCTCGAGTCGCATGCTCGAAATCTCTCCGTTATTTCGGCTCGTTCGCCGCGCCCGGGTCCGGCAGGTCGCCGTCCTCCGGTCGCCCGGCACCATCGGGCGCGGTGCCCGTCCGGTCGGAGCCGGCGGCGGCGAGATTGACCGGGCTGAGCAGGACGTCGCCGCCCGGCAGCGGCGGCCGCCCTTCGTCCGCGCGGCCTTCGTTCTGCGTTTCGAGGCCTGACATCACCGCGAGGCGATGCGTGTTGATCCGCGTCGCCGCCTCGGCGCGCAGCAATCGGGTTTCGTCGAAGTTCACGACAAGGTCTTCCTTGTCGAGGTCGAACATTTGCTCGAACTTCTGTTCCCAGAGGTCGAGGTCCGGCATGATGGTGGTGTTGACGTAGGCTTGGTCAGCCTGATCGAGGCGGGCCTTGCTCGCCGTATCCGGAACGCCGAGCTTGTGCAGCGGCATTCCCCAAAACCGTGCGATCTCCTGCACCGAAAAATTGCACTGTTCGATGAACAGCAGGTCCTCGGCCGTCAGTGAAACGGCCTGCCAGTCCATTTCCTCTTCGAGGATCGCCGTGCGCCCGACATTCTGCAGGCCTTGGCTGAATGACTCCCACTGAGTACGCAGGCGGGCCGCGGCGTTGTCATCGAGGCGCTTTTTCGACTTCAGCACCCCGCTTGGCCGCGCGGCATTCGCCATCCAGCGCGCGCGCTGCTGTTCGAGCCCCATCGCGACGCCGATCGCGTCGCGAGCGAGCACGATGGTCGACACGCCGACCAACATGTTGAAGGTCAGGCCGCGCAGGTGCAGCACGTCCTCGGCCGGAATTGCGCCGGGGAAATTCTTGAGCGCGGCCATCTGGAACAAGCCGACGCGGTTCACCTGATAGAAGATCGAGCCGTCGAGCGCCTCGAGCACAGTCACGGCGTCGGGGTTGATCGGGATCAGCGCATAGGGTCGTCCGGCGCCATCCCGCAGGATGGCGGCATAGGCGTTGTTCCGGAGGAGGAACGCCGCCTCCATCTGGTAGGCAAATTCGAACCAGGTCTGAATCCAGTTGGGCCGTTTGAGCAGGGCCGCGACGGCGTGATCTTTCGCCTTGATCGGCGTCTGGCTCCGCGGCGCATTAGCCTTCAGCAGCCGCGGGGTGCATCGCGCGACGTCCTTCGAGCGGATCGAAACGCATGCGTAGACCGTCGAAACGCCAACCGCCGTTCCCTGATTGATGGCGAGTCCCGTGGCCGAGGCCACCGAGCCGAGCATCGGCAGCGAGCCCGACGCGGGAAACCCCGTGGCCATCTTCAAGGCCGGCGCGATCGCGCTGCCGTTCCGTACCGACAGCACTCCCATTAGCGCACGCCGAAGAAGGCTACCGCCGAGAGGACGCCGCCCGGCACAATGAACGCAAGGGGCGCGTAAATGTCATAGAGCCCGTACCCGACCAGGGCTAGGCCTGCGAACAGCAGCCACTCGCGCCCGTCGAAATTACCCAATCCTGTCGCGATGGCTTGCGCGCACCAGGTCAGCGCGGTCATGCAGCTGGCGCGCACCGCGCGCAGGCGATCGCCGAAGGTCATCGGAAAGCCTCATATGAAACGAAAGCCACGCTCCTCGTAGACCGAGGGTCCGTTGCCGGCTTCTGGATTGAGCGACATCAGGGCGCCGCAGTTGAACAGTGCTGCGCCCGGATCGATCTTCGCGGTGCCGGAGGCTTGCTTGGTGATCGTGATGGCGTTGCCGCGAGGCTCCACCTTCATGTTGCCGATCACCCACGCCATCATCGGCCGGCCGCCGTGAATCAGGTCGCCGCCGGCGAGCTTGCGCTCAATCGTCTTGATGGCGTTGTTTAGTTTCCAGCCCTGAGGGATGCCGACGACAATTCCAGCTTCCGGGCTGGTATCGATTTCCCGCGCCGCGAGTTCGTCCACGATTGCGCCGATGCCCACCGGGTCGACGCCGATCGCCGCCTTCTCCGGTAGCAGCCAAGAATCGCGGACCTGTTCGACAATCTCGGCGAGCTGGAGCACGTCGTCGCCGACGCGCTCGACAATGGTTAGATCGCCATCCTTACTGAAATCGAGCAGCGCCGGCGCGATCTCCTTGCGCCGATCAAGCAGCTTGGAGTGCACCCAGGCATGACCCCAGTGCAGCCATTTCCGCGACCGCTTTTCGATCTCGGGCTTGCGCTCGCGGCCGAGCACGCCGAAGCCGAGCAGGTCATCAAGTCCGCCGCCGTCGATCCCGATGACCGCCACCTCGCTTCGGCGGAGCAGCTCGTCGAGCGAGAGGGACGGATCGGCGTTCTGGCCGATAACCTTTGTCGGCGCGATCGCCTGCAGCAGGGACATGATATTGCGCGGCTCACCAATGGAGCGCGCCGACCCAATCGTCCGAGGCGAGCGCGAGACCGATTTCGATGTTCAGGTGCTGCGACGCCCAGCGGCGCATCTCCGCTTCGCCGGCGAAGTCCGCGGCGGAGTGCTCCTTAATGAGGCGGTCGATGGTGATCGAGCGGTTGAGGTTCGGCGTGACCATCGGCCAATTGACCGGGTTCTTCCATGCGCCCGACTTCACCATGTCGGGCGGAAACTCGATCAGGACCGGCAGCATTTCGCCGATAAATTTGCCGTCGCGGATGGCCCGTGCCTTCATCAGCTCGGCCGCGAACGCACCCGCGGGCGGCTGATCCGACTGCGTGGTGATGAAGGCGAGAAACGCTTCGGTCTGCGAGACCATGTTCCCGCGGATCTGGCCGATCACCCGGGCGGCCGCGGAATCTTTGCCGAGCAGGTGCAGCTCGTCGATCGCGCAGCCGGCAAGCGGCGGACCAGTGAGAATGTCCGGATCAAACGTGCGGACCTGCAGCGTCGCGCTCGTCTTTCGGTCCTTGATTTCCTTCTTGCTCTCGTTGGTCTTGAACCGCTTTTTCAAAAACCCTTCGGCAGAGTCGCCGCTGCGCTCTTTCTCCTTGAGGTCATCGACATCGATCATGCCGATCGCCTGGCCGAAACCAATGTCGGAAATCGCCTGCGTTGCGCCCGTGAGGACGAACCGGCCGCGCGGCCGCCGGTTCATCAGCATGGCGGTCATCATCAGACCGGCAGCGTTCGTAGTCTTCGCGTTCTTTTTTGGAACGAGAAGGAACAGCTCGCGCACGACGCGGTGCGCGGTGACGACATCGTAGGAGCCGAACACCGCCGCGACAATCTCGCGGAACCAACCGCCGGCGACCTTGCCGAAGGTCGGCAGGCCGTCGACGTCCGGAACGCGCAGGTTGTCGAAGATCGCGACGGCGCGCTTTGCCTCTTGCTGGTTAAGGGGCAGCGTCGGCATCAGCGAGCGGAGCCCGCGGATACGATCCTGCCAATCCGGGCACGCGAAGGACCATCCCGGCGGCAGCGCCTGGCCGGGAACCGCCGCTGCTTCGATCACTGGCTACCCGTCAGTTCGGCGTACCGTCGACCAGCTCGGACCACTCGGTGCCGTCCGCGGCGGTTTTCGCGGCTGCGGTCGCGGCTTCCTTCTTGCCCAGCGCCGGCGGCTTCGCGGGTGGGGCCGCAGCTGCCGGGCTATGATCGCGCCACCCTGCGCGAACCTTCAGCCAAAAGATCGCGGCAGTGACGGCTTCGCGGCCCTTTCCTCGAGCAATGGTGAAAAGGTTCTGCGCCACGAGAGCATTCGCCCTGGTCGCGGCGGTCTCGAGCTCGCGCTCGTAATGCTTGCGTAGCGTCTTCTCGTCGATGCCGAGTACCTTGGCGATGTCCTCTTCGGGCACGCCGTGACTCGCCATCGCCTCGACCAGACCGCGTGACTTTTTGTCCGGCTGGTGCGGCGGACGGCCGGAATGCCCGAGCTCCGCCGAGTAGAGCTTGCGCAACTCCCCGAGCGCGATGCCGAGCACCGTTGCAATTTGCTCGTCCGTGCAGCCGAACCCGAGGAGCGCGCTGACCTGCTTGCGCGTTTGCGCTGTAACTCTGTGCGACACGTGGCCCGCGCTTTTATTCTGAGGGGAGGAAAGTCACAGCCTAACCTATTGATCCGACAGGCGGACTTATTTCCTTATTTTCCTTGCCCCATGTGGCGTTTTCCTTACGCTTTTCAGCAATCGAAGCGGATCGACGCGAGCGCGTCGCAACCCCGAAAAAACAACATCGTCGCAAAGCGACGGGCTCTTTGAAAATCGAATCTCTCCCCCGCGAAGGGCGCGATCTTCTCAATCGACCGAGGCTTCGCCTCCGTCACCCACGCCCGCTAACGCCCGCATGACTGCGCGCCGATGCGAGCCCTCCGCGACCTGAGGTTCACGTGAATCAGGAAACGCAATGACATTTTCGATCTCAGCCTAGCGGGGCGCGTCGCGAGACGTGCCCCGACGGGGTGCGATCCCTGCACCGCCGCGTTCGCAGCGCGGTCAAGTCTCCAAGGAGATCAACGTGAGCAACTATCAGACCCAGCGGGTGGGTGCCCGCATTTACGTCATTCGCGAACCGCACGAAATCATCGGCTGGCTCGACCGCGAATATGAGCAACCCGCTAGTGTTGTGCGCGGCGGGATTTACATGCCGCAGCGTTGGACGGGACGTTACATCGCGCACGTCTGTTGCGATGCCGACAACAAACCGCCGCCTGTGACGTCGCCTGCCGAAGGCCTGCTCTTGATCGCGCGCGTCACCGAACTCCACGACGCCAGCGTGCTCGGACCGCTGTTCATCTAGCGCAGCACAGAGGGGCGCGCGCGCCCCTCGATGGTGCGCTTGCACCCGCCGCGTTCGCAGCGCGGCGCCTTTCAAACCAAGGAGACCGAAAAATGTCGATGCACATGGAGATCCGCGCGCAAGGTGCAGAAGCCTTGAGTGAGGATCAATTGCGAAAGCACGTCCCCGCGCTGTTCGCCCAGGGAGCGCACGCGTCGCGGACCAGCCGCTACGCGCACATTCCCTCGATCGAGGTAATGCGCGGGCTCGCCGCCGAGGGCTTCAAGCCCGTGGCGGTGCGCCAGTCTCGCACGCGAGACGAAAGCCGCCGTGGCTTCACCAAGCACATGGTTCGCTTCCGTCACGCCGGCGCGCTCGCACGCGCCGTGGGCGATACGCTGCCCGAAATCGTGCTGCTAAACAGCCACGACGGGACGAGCTCCTACCAGCTGATGGCTGGTCTGTTTCGGCTGCTCTGCCTCAACGGCATGGTGGTCGCGGCAGGCAACGTCGCGTCCGTCCGCGTATCGCACATGGGCTCCATCGAGCGGGTCATGCCGCAAGTGATCGAGGGTGCCTACACGGTGCTTAGCGAGAGCATCAAGGCGCTGGACGCGCCGAAGCAATGGAGCCAGCTGAACCTCAGCCGTCGCGACCGCCACGTTTTCGCCGAGCAAGCGCACGCGCTGCGCTTCGCCGATGCGGCGGGCGATATTGCGACGCTGATAACTCCGGATCAGCTGCTCAGTCCGCGCCGCCCAGGCGACGCGGGACACGATCTCTGGCGCACCTTCAACGTGGTGCAGGAGAACGTGATGCGAGGCGGCTTGACCCCTGTGGGTCGCGCCGCGCGGCAGCAAACACGCCGCACGTCTACTCGCCCGATCAATGGCATCGATCAAGATGTCCGCTTGAACAAGGCGCTGTGGAGCCTCGCCGAGAACGTTGCCGAACGAAAGGCCGCCTGAACGTGTCTGCGCCGGGCTAACCGGCGGGACCGCCAGACCAAATGAAGCCTGCACAGGGAATGCCGGCGAAAGGGTCTTTCAGCGGAACGCTATCCCAAGCCCGAGCGCAGCACAGAGGGGCGGTGGAATGCCGCCCCTCGATGGTGCGCTTGCACCCGTCGCGTTCGCAGCGCGGCGTCACACAACCAAGGAGACAATGTCATGCGTCGCAAATTCGAATCCGGAAACCAGTGGTCCGATTTCGCCATCGTCGATCGGCGGTGGGCCGACTATGCCGTGACCGACCGCAAGTCTGCGGTCGTGCCTGCGCCTATCGTGCAGGTCACCTTCGCTGACGGCGAGACGGTGCGTGCGCCCTTCGCGACCAGCAAGGGGCAGCCGTTGAACATCGGACGGGGCTTGCGCACCGCGATTGCTTTCTATCGCGCGCGTATCGCCCGCCGCTGCCACCGCCATCCGATTGATGACGGTCGCGGGTTCTGCATTGACGTGCCGGCGATCACCGCCTGCAGCGTCATTCAGTCCGCGGGCGAAAGCCTGCCGCTGTTTCCGCGGACGATGTCCGATGCCACCGCAAAGCTGAGGCGCGGAACGTTCTCTCTCGCGCGCGTCAAGGAAGAGGCGCGCGAGCGGCACATTCCGTTGCTGACGACCGGAGGCCTCGACCAAGCCCAGCTGATCGCGCGCCGCTATCAGCGCGCAGCCGCCCGGTACTTGCTCGCGCATCCGGAGCTGCTCGCAACGTATCGCGCGATTGGTTCAGTCGAGGATGTTCGCCGCATCGCTGTTGCGAAAGACCTCGATCTTAACCAGCCGAGGACGCCGGTCGGGACCGCGCGCAATCAGTACATGGCGCGCCCGAAAGGAACGTGGCGTAATCGCAAGGCCGCGTGAGCATGTCGCCAGATATGCCGCGCGTGCTCGCGTTCCGCGCGTTCTGGACCGAGCACCCGTTGTGTCAGCTGTACGCGCTGACACACGGGCAATGGGTGGGCGGGCGATACAAGCCCGCCGCGACCTTCAGCCTGCGCGAGTTGATCGCGTTCGCTGAAACTCTGCCCGGCCCGTACATCGAGCGCCTGACAGCGCCCGATTGAGTGCAGCACAGAGGGGCGGCGGCGACTCGCCGCCCTTCGATGGTGCACTTGCACCGTGTCGCGTTAACGAGTCGGGGCGCACGCTTTTCGCAGTCGTGCGCCCCTAAGCCGAGCTCCTCCAAGGAAACCCGAAAAGGTGCTCAGCCTGCGATAATCCTAGCAACAAGGCGACAAAATGAAACCTGACGTTCCGAAGTGGCTCTCCGTGCGCCAGCCCTACGCCTGGCTGATCGGGGTCGGCATCAAGCCGGTGGAGAATCGCAGCTGGTACACACACTACCGTGGCCAGCTGTTCATCCAAGCAACGCTCGCGTTTGCGCGTACCCCGCTAGAGAAGATCGAAAAAGATCACAAAGTGCAGATTGACCGGAGCGCGCTACATCGCGGTGGGATCGTCGCAGTCGCCGACCTAACCGACATCGTGACCGCTCACCGAAGCAAGTGGTTCGAGGGCCCGTTCGGGTGGGTGTTCGAAAATCCGCGCTTGCTGCCTTTCGTCCCGATGCCCGGGGCGCAGGGGATTCGCGACGTGCCCGAGGAAGTCCTCGAGCGTATCAAACACGGGGACCGAAAACGCTGAAGCGCCGAGGCCCGCGCCGCTATACACAATCGCCGGTGCTCTGACAGCCGTCAGAGCGTCGGCGATTTTTTTTGGGCTGGTGATCGAGAACCAGCCTGCGACGGCAATCAGGTCCACTAGCTCGTTTCGGTCGAGCGCCTTGACCCAGCTGACCAGGTCCTCCTCGCGGCCGCGACACTGATCTATGTCGACGCAATATCGGAAGCGTTCGCACGCATCCATTAGCGCCATCATGATCCCGGCGCCGGACGCGACCAGCACGCCGTAGCTTGCGCGACGATAATCCGTGAGCGGGATCCTGTAGATCGCCGTCACGAGATTTAGGCGGCTCTCGTGACCGCCCATGAATTCAGCTGCTTCTGGGCGTCCGCCGGCAGGAGCGCCGGGCCAATGTATTCGAACGAGGCTACCAGGCGATTCACGGCGCGCGCGCGGTCGACCGCGCTCTTGCCGCGCGCATGTCGCGTCGGCGCCGACGTCATCCGCCAGTTTGGCGATCGCACCCGGTGCGCGATCTCGGCCGGATGGCCGGTGCCACTCACGGCGCGGAAACCGAGCCCGCGCCACATGCCGGCAAGGCGCGTGAACAGCGCGTTGCCGATGCCGACACCCTGATAGTCGGGCAGACAGACGGTGCGATGCCCACGGCGGATGCGCCCGTGCGAGCGCCCGAAGAACGGCATCCACGCGTCGAACGCCACAGGACGGCCGTCGAGAAACGCCGCGAAGCAAAACGCGCTGCGCGCCAGCGATGCCGTCAGATAGTGATGCGGGGCGAACAGGGCCCAGGTCGAGTGATGAACGCGACAGATTTCAAGCTCGATCGGCGGCCGTCGCCGAAGCAACCTCCATTGAAAGGAGTTGTCCACCGGCGAGTAGACCCAATCAGGATCCAGCCACTCCAGCACGTCGTCATGACAGGTGACGGCGACGAACTTTCCTTTCCGCCGGCGGACCGCCTTCGCGACCGCGGCCGAGCCGATGCGGCCCACCGTGCGATCAACGACGCTGGTGAATTCGTCGAAAACGCACAGGTCCGATTTTGTGGCGAGTGCGCGCGCGAGCGTCGCGCGGAATTGCTCGCCGTTCGAAAGCACGTGGAACGGTCGCACCCATGACGGCGGCGAGGAGAACCCCACCGACGACAAGAGCAGCGTGACGTCCTTAATCGAGAGTTCGGCCGGAAAGCCATCGAGCAGCGCGCGATCTGCAGGCCAGTCAAAGCCGACCGTGTACGCGTCGCCGAACATCTCGCGCGCGACAGTGCTCTTGCCGCAGCCCGAGGGCCCGACGATCAAGCCGACGTTCCACGGCTTTTCGTCCAGCGGCAGATTGACCTGCCAGGTGAGTGCGCTCTTCGCCGCCGGCGGGACGTCGAACATCCCCTCCAGCTGCATCACCCGCGGCGAGCGGATGATGTGCGATTGCCTCGCGATGGTCCGCTTCATGCGACCAACGCGCGGCACGTGATGCCGTCCCCGTCGAGCTTGGTCAGAAGCTCAACCTGGTGCGCTTCGTCGCGGCACTCGATCAGGATCTGATACTGCGGCTCGATCTCGAAACCGGCGCCCGCGTCGTCTTCGTCGCCGTCACCGAACAGCGCCTTCAGTTCGCCTTTGCCGAACCCGATCGCCGCGAGATTGAAGTCCGCGACCTTCAGCTCCTCGAGCTCGACCTTGAGAAGCTCGGTGTCCCAGTCGGCATTCTCGGTCAGCTTGTTGTCGGCCAGGACGTAGGCGCGCTTCTGCGCATCGGTCCAGCCGGTGCAGTCGATCACCGGCACGAAGCCCTTCGGCAGCTCGGCGCCGCTCGGCAGGCGAATCGTCTTGCCTTGCCCGTAGATCAGCAGCGCCGCTTTTTGCCTGGCGTGGCCTGCCCGGATAACGTCATCGGCGAGGATCGGGTTTGTCCACCCAAATTCGACGATGGCGGCCGCGACCTCGTGGACGTGGGCATCGGAGTGCTTGCGCGCGTTCCGTGCGTAAGGAACCAGCGATGCCGCAAGCCTTAACTCGACGCGTGGCGCTTCGGCGGAAGGCGGCGGCGGGAGCGCGGACGCCGCGCGGCTCTCCGCACGGGTCCGCTTCGCCGCGCCGCTTTTGGCGGCCGGGGACTTAAGTTTTCGCATGACATGGGCTTTAGTAACCCCGCCGCGTCGCGCGCGGTGGCGGGATGGCCGCTGAGGGCGGCCGGCTCACGGTCATGCGAGGCTCACCCTCGCGGTTCCGGTGCTTCAACACCGGAGCTCCCGCCTCTTTTTTCGAGGCGGGGGAAGTCTAGTCTCTTCGCAGCTTCAAGACGAGAGCGATCCAATTCGCTCGCCACCTTTTTTATAGGCGGGAAAAACCCCGGGTTTTGGCGCGAAAATCGCTGCGTTTCAGGGGCCTTGGCAGAAAAAATTCTGCGCGTGAGATGCCATGCGGTGCTGGCGCGAGGGGGTATGGGGATTTAAACCCCCATCCCCCTCAATGGCTTAGCTCTGGTGACGCCTGGCGCGAGCGTCGTTGGTCAGCAGCGTATGATGGTGAGCACAGAGGCACATGCCATTGGCAAGGTCATAGAGGGCACCACCATCCGACCTCTCATCGATGTGGTGGGCATACACCTGCCAGTCAGGCTTGGCGCGCTCACAGCGTAGGCCTTTCACAACGAACTCGCAGCGACCACCAGCACGACCAATGACGCGAGCGCGCCATACGCGATGCTCTTTGGTCGACAGCTCAGGATCAGTTCGGGTGATCGGAGCGATGGCGCTCGTTCTCAACACCGCAACGCCGGTGCCAAGAGTCGCAAGTCTTGCTTTCACCGCACGACAGGCCAGCGATGATCAGGGTCAGTCGACCAGCACGCTGATGCCGTGCGCTCGCCCTTCTTGTCTTCGATGTGAACCTGCAGCTTCACCTCGGGTAGCGCGTCGGGTGGGTTGAGCGGCAGCGTGCCGCCTTCGAGGCACAGCACGATGATGCCGTGTCCACCTTCCGACGTTGCGGCGAGGACCTGCACGCCTGGCTCGAGGCCGAGACGCTGTGCGAGGATCTCAGGCGCCACGCGCAACAGTGCACGGCGCCGCGTCGGGATATGATTGATCGGCTGTGCGGTCGCTGCTGCCATTGATCGCCTGAGAAACTGGAGTTAGGTGACGGCAGCTTCGGGTGCTGCAGGCGGTGTCTCTTCTGCAGTAGCCGGCTCGGGTGAGAGTGCTGCAGGTGCCGCCTCAACGGGCGCAGGTGCGGCTGGCGCAGGCTGCTCGACCGGCGCCGCATTCACGCCGGCATCGAGCAACTTCATAAGGCCGTTGATCTTCTCAACTGACGCCACGACGGCCGGAGGATTGAGCTGCCCGGGCGCACAGGTCGCCGCGATCGCCGCCGTCTCGCTGCGGACACCCGCGATAATGCGAGCGACGAACTCGGGGAGCTGCATGGCCATCAGAGTCGAGCCTTCATCGTGAAAGAGGGTGACGGCCTTGCACCGTCTCTCCGCCGTGTCATCGACGGTGCGCGCCTGTACGTGGGCCCAGGGCGAATGCGCCGTGCGGGGGGCGACCCGGACGGCGCGACGGCCATCCGGTCAGTTTCGCTTCAGGCGCGTGAGGCGCTTCTCGATCGCCGCATCGCGCGAGCGCATGTTGGCTGCAGCTCGAGCCGTGACCTCCGCTGCGCTCTGCAGTCGACCCGACATGAACACCATGCCTTCGGGCGTCGGAGGCGGCGCGGGGAAGCGGCGAACAAAGGCACGCTTCGCGGGATGCACGCCGCGCATCATGCCGGCACCTCACGTCCAAGGTCGACGCCGAAGGCGATCGGGTTGGACAGGATGCGCCGGCGCGCGTGCGAATGCAGATAGAGCATCGCACGCTCCGGCTTCACAGTGATCTTGTTGAGGTAGCCGCGGCGCGCAGCGCGTGTCAGCCGACCGGCGTTCGCTCCGGTAGTGAGATAACCGCGAATCTCGCGTGGCAGTCCCTTCCTTGATCGACGCTGCCAATTCCAATTGCCCGGCCGCCGTGCGCCAGTCGCTGCCTTGATCAGTGCGGCTGTCAGCTTCGCCATCGCCTCGTCGAAGGCGCGCATGCGCATCGGCTGTGCAAACATTCAGAGGAACCCCTTGCCTGAGTGATCGCGGAACGCGTCGCCGATCTGGACGTAGCCAGCTGTCGTCTCGACCTTCGAATGCCCGACGTGCGAACCGATGCGCTTCAGCGATGCGCCGTGTTCGTCTGCCGTCGTGATGTAGCCAGAGCGCAGCGAGTGACCGCCGAACGATCCGGCATCGAGCCCGATCGCGGCCGCGCGCGCCTTTACAATTCGCGCCACCTGCTTGTCGGACAGCCGAGTTGGCTTGACAGTCGAGCCGCGCACCGCGCGGAACACTGGGCCTGACGTGATGCCAGCAGCTCGTAGCCAGGCGTCGACCGCGGCGATCGCGTGCAGCTTGCGACCGTGCGGCACTGCCTTCTGCAGGCCTTCGCCCTTCTGGTCCGTCTTCGACCGCCGGACGTGAACGACCAGCCCCTTCGGGTGCCGCTCGAGATCCTCGACGTTGAGCGCCACAATCTCTGAACGACGCAACGCGGCCGCGAAGCCCAGCAACAGGATGGCGCGATCGCGCAACCCGGCCAGGTCCTGCGGGATCTTCCGCACCGACTTGGCGAGCAGCTCGGCGGTGAGCGCCGCCTTCTTCTTCGGCGCCGAACCGATCTGTCGGCCGATGCCGGAGAGCGTCGCGCGCACACCTTCGTGCGAGCATGGATTGTTGTGCCCGCCGGCGCGGTGCTGCGCGCCGATCGATGCGATGCGACGGCGGATCGTCGAGACCTTGCGGCCCGACGTCGCCAAGGAGCTCAGATAGGTCGCGACTGTTAGCGGCTCGGCCGGCACGCTTGCCTTGCCTGCCGATCCACACCACGTCTCGAAGTCTCGCCAATCGGCGGCGTAAGCCTTGTTCGTCGCCTTCGCCTTGGACGCGGCGATGAAGTCTGCCGTTGCTTGCTCTGCCAGCTGAAGCGCGGTCCCGGTGATCACCGGGACCAGCTCCGCTTTCATGGCGCAAAGGACGCGCTGTAATGATGCAAATTGCAGCGTGTCATCGGCATAACCGCGCGATTTCGAGGCTTTCCGCGAACGTCCGATAACGGCGCTGTGCCGAGGGTCCGATAAGGGGGGTTATC
>VBAH01000097.1 GCA_005884685.1 Alphaproteobacteria bacterium | reverse complement strand
GGCATCCTGGCGAACAAGCGGGAGGGCGACGGCGGCACGCCGCGCGGCGTGTTCCGGCCGCGGCGGCTCTGGTGGCGCGCCGACCGGCTGCCGCGGCCGGGCACGTCGCTCCCGGTGTGCCGGATCGCCGCGGATGATGCCTGGTGCGAGGACCCGGCGGACCGGCGCTATAACCGCCCGCTCAAGATGGCCGCCGGCGAGGCCGGCGATCGGCTCCGCCGCGACGATCATCTATATGATTTAATTGTCGAAATCGACCACAACACGCGCCCGCGCATCGCCGGACGCGGCAGCGCCGTGTTCATCCATCTCGCCCGCCCCGGCCTCGCCCCGACGGCCGGCTGCATTGCCATGCCGAAGGCGCGGCTCCGTCATTTGCTGGCAAAGATCGGTGCCGGGACCCGGATTGTCATCCGCTAAAGGCAAATCCACAGTGTTTTCAACGCGGTAAAAGTATAATTGGGCTAAACCAAAATTTTTTTCATTGTCTCAGGAACCACTCATCGGATTGCGTGTTTGCACTCCAAGTTTTGTGTGCAGCCGAACAGGCGACGCACAAAAGGCCCCGACGCTCTCAGCCCCCCAGCCCCGCGTCGGGGCTTTTCTTTTGTCCGGCCGGTCCATAGCCGGCCCGCCCGCCGAAAATCGCCGTCCCGACCCGCACATGGGTGGCGCCGAACGCAATGGCGGTCGTAAAATCCGCGCTCATTCCCATCGAGAGCAGTTTCAGCCCGTTGCGCGCCGCGATCTTGGCGGTGAGCGCGAAATGCGGTGCCGGCGCCTCCTCGAAGGGGGGGATGCACATCAGCCCGGCGATCGTGAGCCCATGCGTCTCGCGGCAGCTTCTGATGAACGCGTCCGCATCCTGCGGCAGCACGCCCGCCTTCTGCGGCTCGGCCCCGGTGTTGATCTCGACGAACAGCAACGGACGGCGGTCTTGCCTCGCCATCTCCTTGGCGACCGCCTCCGCAATGCTCGGCCGGTCGATGGTGTGGATTGCATCGAACAGCGCCACCGCGTCCTTCGCCTTGTTCGACTGCAGCGGCCCGATCAGGTGCAGCCCGAGATCCGGATGCGCGGCGCGCAACGCCGGCCATTTCGCTTTCGCCTCCTGCACCCGGTTCTCGCCGAACACCCGCTGACCGGCCGCGATCACCGGCTCGATTGCATCCGCGCCAAATGTCTTCGATACCGCGATCAGCGTAACGGACGCGGCAGCGCGCCGCGCTTGCGTACACGCGGCGGCGATCTCTTCGCGCACACGGCCGAGCGCGTCGGCGCGGCTCTGTTCAGTGATTGTACTCATCACACAAGATCATATCACCCTTTCGCCAGCCTGCGTTCCCTCACGCTCTCTCGGGTGCTACCACAATCGCAGAACTCGAGCCGGGAAACGCCGTGACAGTGACATATGCGCGCGCCGACATGGGCGCGGTCGACTCCACTTATGCCTGGATGCGCCTCGTGGTCGCGCTGGTGCTCGGCACCATCGGCAGCGTCGGCATGTGGTCGTATGTGGTGGCGCTGCCGCCGGTGCAGGCCGATTTCGGCGTGCTGCGCAATCTCGCATCGCTCCCCTACACGATGGCGATGATCGGTTTCGCGTTCGGCGGCGTGGCGATGGGACGCCTCGCCGACCGCTACGGCGTCGTCGTGCCGGCGATCGGGGGCACGCTGCTGACGGCGATTGGATTCTTTGCCGCCGGCCTGGCGCCGAACATCTGGATCCTCTCCGCCGCCCATGTGGTGATCGGCTTCGGCTGTTCGGGCACGTTCGGGCCGATCGTCTCCGACATGTCGCACTGGTTTCGAAAGCGGCGCGGCATCGCGATCGGCATCGCGTCATGCGGCAACTATGCGGCGGGTGCGATCTGGCCGCCGATCGTGCAGCACTTCATCGTTGCGGATGGCTGGCGCGCAACGCACGTCGGCGTCGGCGTGTTCTGCCTCGTCACCATGATTCCGCTCGCCCTGATGCTGCGGCGGCGGGCGCCGGTCGAGCACGTCGATCTTGCCGGCGCGGGCGCTGCGCACGGCTCGCTCGGACTGAAGCCGAATACGCTGCAGGCGTTGCTGGCCATCGCCGGCATTGCCTGCTGCGTCGCGATGGCAATGCCGCAGGTGCATATCGTCGCGTATTGCTCCGACCTCGGCTACGGCGTAGCGCGCGGCGCCGAGATGCTCTCCCTGATGCTCGGGCTCGGACTGATCGCGCGCGTCGCGTCGGGCAGTATCGCCGACAAGATCGGCGGGCTCGGCGCGCTGATGATCGGCTCGACGCTGCAGGCCTTCGCGCTGCTGCTTTATCTCGGCTTCAACGGGCTGACCTCGCTCTACGTCGTCTCGGCGCTGTTCGGCCTGTTCCAGGGCGGCATCATCCCGATGTATGCCGTGATCGTGCGCGAATATTTCCCGCCGAAGGAGGCCGGCGTCCGCGTCGGCATCGCGCTGATGTTCGCGCTGTTCGGCATGGCGCTCGGCGGCTGGATGTCGGGCGCGATCTTCGATCTCACCGGCTCGTATCGCGCCGCCTTCGCGAACGGGTTCTTGTGGAACCTGCTCAATCTCGCGATCGTCGGCTGGCTCATCATCCGCAGCCGGACCTGGATGAGCGGACGGTTGGCGGCCGCATAGGATCCGGCGATGCCCTTCCACGACAGAGGTGCGGTTCGCATCCGTTACGAGCAAGCCGGCTCAGGCTTTCCGTTGATGATCATTCCGGGCGGCGGATTGAATTCGACCATCGCGGGCCTCGACAGTGCGGGCCACCCGTTCAACGCCGTGGCGGAGTTCAAGGACGAGTACCGCTGCATCGCCGCCGATCTGCGCAACGCCAACGGCGGTCAGTCTTCAGGACCGCTCGAGAGCGAGCGGCCGTGGGACGGCTACACCGACGATCACATCGGAATGATGGATCACCTCGGCATCGAGAAATTCATGGTGCTGGGCTATTGCATTGGCGGCCCGTTCATCTGGAATCTGCTCAAGCGCGCACCCGACCGCGTCGTCGCTGCCGTCCTGGCTCAGCCGAGCGGCTCGCGGCCGGAGATGCGCGATCTGTTCTACGACAACAACATGAAGGGATGGGGGCCTGAGCTCGTGAAGCAGCGGCCCGAGATCACGATGGCGGCGGTCGACAAATTCGTGACCCGCATGTACCGCACCAACCCCGACTTCGTTTTCACAGTGACGCGCGATTTCGTGCGCGATTGCCGTACGCCGGTGCTGATCCTGCCCGACGATGTCCCGGCCCACCCTTACGCGGTCGCGATGGAAGCCGCGATGCTGGCGCCGAACGCCGAGGTGAGCCTGTTCCCCTGGAAGGAGCCGAAGGAGCGGATACCGCTGGCGGTGCGGCAGATCCGCTCGTTCCTGCGCGCGCATCGGCCGATGTAGGGATGTAGGGCGCAATAAGCGCAGCGCATTGCGCCGTTTCACACGCGGCGCAGTGCGCTTCGCTTACTGCGCCCTACGACCTCGCTCAGGCCCGCTCCATGTGCGATAATCTAAGCCCGCCGACCAAGGAAAACCCCATGTCCGCGCAAGCCCGCAACATCGTGCATTCCGACATCAGACCTGAGAATCCGCCGCATCTCGCCTCGCGCTATCTCGACGTTCCGAACATGCCGTGGGAGCCGACCAAGTTTCCCGGCATCGAGATCAAGGTGCTCTATTCCGACGATAGCGGGATCACCACGGCGCTGTTCAAGCTTGCACCCGGCGCCGTCGTTCCGCTGCACGAGCATGCGGCGCTGGAGCAGACCTATGTGCTCGAGGGCACGCTCGAGGACCACGAAGGTGTCTGCGGGCCAGGCCAGTTCTGCTGGCGGCCGGGCGGAAATCAGCACGAGGCGGTCGCGCCCAACGGCGCGGTGATCCTCGGATTCTTCCTCAAGCCGAATCGCTTTGCCTACGGCGACAAGTTCTTCACCGAGAAACAGGCGTCGTAGCGGGCGCTGGCGGCGGCGTGGCAGCTACGGTCCTCATCCTGAGGAGCGTCGCACAGCGACGCATCTCAGATGAGGACAACCTAACTCCCCTTCAGCCCATGCACCTCGGGCATGAACAAATCGCGCCAGTCGCCGGGCATTTTCTTCAGCGTGCCGACCTTGTGCATGAACTCGACGTAGCGCATCGCGTTCTGCGGCGTCGTGGTCCAGGCGTTGTCCGGGTCGGAGATCATCTTCGCCATCTCGTCGACGCCTGAGCGCTTCTCGTTGGTCAGCCGGATGTAGACCTCGGCGCTGGCGCGTGCGTCCTTGTTGATCAGCTCCGACGCCTCGGTGAGCGCCGCATGGACGGCCGCCGTCGCCTTCGGATTGGCGTCGCGGAATTTCCTGGTCATCAGCACGACGCCGTTGGTGGTCTGGCCGCCGAGCGTGTCGTAGGATTTGAGCACGACGTGCGTGCCGGGCGCCGCGACCTCGTAATTCTGGAACGGCGAAACGCCATAGTGGGCGGTCAGCTCGGTTGATTTCGAGATGATCGCGATCGCGGCATCCGGATGCGGCAGCGTGATGGTGTAGGGGTCGAGCTGCGCGTAGTTCTGTTGGCCCCATTGCTTCGCGGCCGCCATCTGCAGGCAGATCGCCTGATTGGAGTTCTTGATCCCGGGCACCGCGATCTTGTCGCCCTCCTTGAAATCCCTGATCGATTTGATGTCGGCACGGTGGGTGACAAGCAGGAACGGCATCGCCTGCGCGGCGCAGAGCGCGCGCACTTCGTTCGCCGTGCCGGCGGTCTTGTCCCACAGCGTCGCAAGGCCGGGCACGCCGGTGATGCCGAAGTTCATCTGCCCGGCGATCAGCGCATCGACCAGCGACTGGGTGCCGCCGAGCGTCCGGTAGTCGGCGGCGAGATTGGGAAGGCCGAGGCGCGTGCCGTGCTTCTCGACCAGTTTCTGGTCGCGCATCAGCATCAGCGGCAGGTACGGCAGCCCGTGCTGGCCGATGACCGTCACGGTCGAAACCTCATCGGCAAAGGCCGAGCGCGCGAGCGCCGGCATGGCGAGAAGGCCCACGCAGAAATCACGGCGGCGCATGCATGCCTCCCTTGTGCCGCGCATTGTAGCCCGGGTTGAGCAAAGCGAAACCCGGGTCAGGACTTTCCGCATGGGTCCCCGGATTTCGCTTGCGCTCAATCCGGGCTACAACAACCCCATGAACTATTCGGCCGACTTTCCATCCGTGCGCGGCGCGGTCAGTCCCGAGGAGTGGCAAACGCGCGTCGATCTCGCGGCGTGCTATCGGCTGATGGATTGCTACGGGATGACCGACCTCATCTACAATCACATCACGGCGCGCGTGCCCGGCACCGATCACCTGCTGATCAACCTCTACGGCCTCCTGTACAAGGAGATCACCGCGTCGAGCCTGGTGAAGATCGACGTCGAGGGCGACAGCGTCGCCAAGCCCGACACGGATTATTCGATCAACAAGTCCGGCTATGTGATCCACGGCGCGATCCACAAGGCACGGCCGGACGTCTCGTGCATCATCCACACCCACACGCGCGCCGGCATGGCGGTCGCCGCGATGGCCTGCGGGCTTCTTC
>VBAH01000023.1 GCA_005884685.1 Alphaproteobacteria bacterium | reverse complement strand
ATAGCGCTCCCATTCGGAGCCGAGCACCCAGTGCTGCGCCTTGAACGTATCCATCAGGTCCTGCTCGAACAGCGGGACCACGTCCTTGTGGCAGAGCAGAAACTTCGCCGCCGCCACGATGTCCTCGCGGTCGATCACGCAGAGCACGCGCCAGTCCGGATGCTGCTCCAGCCACTCGTGCACCGCGACGACGAGCAGCGGGTAGCCGGGGTGCAGCATGTCGTCGAGGCAGATGATGCCTTGGGAATGCAATGTCGACTCGGCGAGCGCGAGATCGAGCGACAGCTGTTCGCGTGAATGGTCGCCATCGAGGTGCCAGAAGCGAACCGGACCGCCGAGCGTCGTTTGAATATCACCAGCGCTGAGATCGCGGACGTTCGCCTTGATCGCGCTGTAGCGTTCGCGCGCGAGCCCGTGGCGCGCGCAATGCGAATGAAACAGATCGAGCAGGCCTTCATTCGGCCAGTTGAACGTGTCGATGCCGAGCGCGCGCTCGCCCGGTGCGAGCCCCAAAGCCATCGCGATGAAGAAGCGGCCCTCGAACGTGCCGATTTCCGCGATGTGACCCGTGATGCCGAGTTCGCTCTGGCGGCGGATGATGTGCCCGCAAATCGTCGCGGCAAACGCCGAAGACATGCCGCGCACGGTCTCGTAGCCCGCGGCAATGTACCGATCGACTTCCCGGTTGCCGGAACGAAACGTCATGCTTCCTCGTAGACAGCCCGAAGTCGGCGCGCGACAATGGGTTACGCAGAAACATTGCGCAAAAACAAGGACGAACCGATGGCCGATACGATTGGCATCATCGCCATGGGCGAAATGGGCTCGGGCGTGGCGCGGCGGGTGCACGAGCGCGGCGCAACCGTGATCACCCAGCTCACCGGCCGCACGGCGGCCAGCGCGGCGCGCGCCGAGCGGGCCGGGGCGATCCCCGTGGCGACCGATGACGAGTTCGCCGCGCAGGCGGATTTCATCCTCTCGATCGTGCCGCCGGGCGACGCGGTTGCGCTGGCGCAGCGGCTCGCGCCGGCGATCAGGCGCGCCGGGCGAAAGGCCGTCTATGTCGATTGCAACGCGGTGTCGCCGCAGACCGCCGCGCGCATCGGCGACGCGCTCGACGGCAGCGGCTGCACCTACGTCGATGCCGGCATCATCGGGCCGCCGCCGGGGCCCAACGCGCGCACGATCTTCTATGCGTCGGGACCGGGCGCGAAGGAATTCGAGCGGCTTGCGGCTTACGGTTTGACGATCCGCATCATGGATGGGCCGAACGGCGCGGCCTCGGCGATGAAGCTGTCCTATGCGGGGATTACCAAAGGCTGCACGGCGATCGGCGCCGCCATGATGCTCGGCGCGACGCGCGGCGGGACGGCCGACGCGCTGCTGCAGGAGTTGTCCGAGAGCCAGCCGATGCTGCTCAACTGGATGCGCGGCTTCGTCTCGCGCATGCCGCCCAAGGCCTATCGCTGGGTCGCCGAGATGGAGGAGATCGCCCAATTCCAGGCCGACGATCCTGCGGCGCGCGACATGTATCTCGGCATCGCGCGCTTTTATCAGCAGATCGCCGCGATGCTCGAAGCGCCGAAGCCGGGCGACGCGGTCTCACAGTTGCAGGAGTTCTGCGCCGATCGCCCGGACGCCAAGCGCAAATCTGCCTAGCTCGTCATCACCGGGCCGCCGCCGTAAGCGCGTTTACGCGCGTCTGCGACGCGCTATGGCGGCGAGCCCCGGTGATCCCGATAGAATATGCTCACCTAAGCGAGATCGCCGGGACAAGCCCGGCGATGACGGATGAGAGATACATGCCGTCGTTCTTCGACCTCACCGGCAAGACCGCGATCGTCACCGGTGCGAGCAGCGGGATCGGGCGGGCGATTGCGGTCGCTCTTGCGCAAGCCGGCGCGCGCGTCGCCGGCGTGGCGCGCTCGCCGCAGGACGAGACCGCGCGGCGGGTCAGGGAGGCAGGCGGCGACTATCTCGCCATCACGGCCGACCTTGCCAGCATCGAGCCGATCGAGCGCATCCTGGACGAGACCCTCGGGTGGGCCGGCCGCGCCGATATCCTGGTCAACAACGCCGGCATTATCCGCCGCGCCGATCCGCTGGAGTTTTCCGAGCAGGATTGGGACGACGTCGCCAACGTCGATCTCAAGAGTGTGTTCTTCCTGTCGCAGGCCTTCGCCAGGCGTGCGCTCGCGCGCGGGGGTGGCGCCAAGATCATCAACGTCGCATCGGTGCTCGCCTACACGGGCGGCATCCGTGTGCCGTCCTATACGGCCGCCAAGCACGGCGTCGCGGGCCTCACCAAGCTGCTCGCGAACGAATGGGCCGCAAAGGGGATCAACGTGAATGCGATCGCGCCGGGCTATGTGCGCACCGATGCGACGCAGGCCTTGCAGGACGATCCGGAGCGCAGCGAGAGGCTGTTGTCGCGCATTCCCGCGGGCCGTTGGGGTGAGCCGGAGGATATGGGCGGTGCGGCGGTATTCCTCGCCTCGCGCGCGTCCGACTACTGTCACGGCTCCATTCTGGTCGTCGATGGCGGGTGGCTCGCGGCGTAATGCCTATGGCACGACCGCGAAGAACAGGAACCCGGCGAAAATGACCAGGTGCACGATCCCCTGAAGCACCGACGTGCGGCCCGTTCCGAGCGTGATCACGCCGACCAGCAGCGTCACTGCCAGGAGCACCTGATCCTTCGCGCCGAGCCCGAGCGCGAGCGGCTGGCCGGTCAGGACGGAGACAACGGCGACCGCCGGGATCGTGAGCCCGATGCTCGCGAGCGCCGATCCAAGCGCCAGATTCAAACTCGTCTGCAACCGGTTGGCGCGCGCGGCCCGTACCGCCGCCATGCCCTCGGGCAGCAGGACGAGAGCCGCGATGACAATGCCCACGACGGCCTTCGGTGCGCCAACCCGGGCGATCCCGATCTCCAGCGCCGGCGTCAACGCCTTGGCGAGGCCCACCACGGCGACGAGCGCCACGACCAGCAGGCCCGCGCTGACCAGCGTCGTCACGTTGGAAGGAAGCGGCGCGTGCGTTTCTTCCGCGCCGGTCTCGATCGGCAGAAAGTAATCGCGGTGCCGCACGGTCTGCACAAAAACGAACGAGCCGTAGAGCACGAGCGATACGATGCCGGCGAACACAAGCTGGGACGTGCTGAAGAACGGGCCGGGCGCCGCCGTCGCGACATTCGGGAAAACGAGCGTGAGGCCGGTCAGCGCGGCCAGCACCGCCAGCGCCGCGCTCGCACCCTCGACTTGAAATCCCTGTTCATGGTGACGCGCGCCGCCCCACAAGAGACAGAGGCCGACGATGCCGTTGCACACGATCATCACTGCGGCGAAGACCGTATCACGCGCCAGCCCGGCCTTTTCGGCGGGAGCGCCCAACATCATTGAGACGATGAGCGCCACTTCGATGACTGTCACCGCCACGGCGAGCACCAGCGTGCCGTATGGCTCGCCGGTGCGCTGCGCGACCACCTCGGCGTGGTAGACGGCCGCAAACACCGTGCCGACCAGCACCACTGCGGCGGCAGCCGCAATGAGGCCGTCCGTCCCCGCAAACGCCATCAACAGCAGTATCGGCCAGGCGAGCGCCGGCCACGCCCATGCCCACCAGGGTGTGCGCGCTGATGCCAACTAGTACAGGCTCCCCGGCTTCTGCGCCGGTGCGGCCGCGCCTTCGCGCGTCGCGGCGATCGCGGCGCGTGCGGCACCCATCATCAGCGAGTTGTCGTTGCCGAGCGTGACGAGCTGGTAGCCGAGGCCAATCATCTCGCGTGCCCAGGACGGCGCGGCGCAGTGGATGCCGGCCGGGATCTTTGCCGCCTTCGCGCGGTCCACGATGAACTTGATCGCTTCCGCGACCTTCGGCGTGGTCGGGTCCGGCCCGGGCTGGAAGCCGAGCGAAAGGCCGAGGTCCGAGGGGCCGACGTAAATCGAGTCGAGGCCGTCGGTCTTGAGGATCGCATCGAGGTTGTCGAGCGCCTGCTGCGTCTCGATCATCGCGATCGTCAGGATCGTCTCGTTGGCGTATTTCCAGTAGTCCGAACCGCCATACATCACGGCCCGGATCGGGCCGAACGAGCGGCGCCCGCGCGGCGCGTAGCGGCAGTTCTGGATGAACTCCTCGCACTCGGCCGGCGTATTGATCATCGGGCAGACCACGCCGTAGGCGCCGGCGTCGAGCGACTTCATGATGATGTCGGGCATGTTCCACGGCACGCGCACCATCGGCGTCGCCTCGGTCTGCGAGATCGCCTGCAGCATCGGCACCGCGTCGGTGTAGTCGACCAGCCCGTGCTGCATGTCGACCACGACCGAATCCCAGCCGCAGCGCGCCATGCTCTCGGCCGAGGCGGAGCTCGGAATGCCGAGCCAGCCGTTGACCGCAACGCCGCCGTTCTTCCACAGGGTTTTCAGCTTGTTCTCGCGCAAGGCGTCTCTCCCGATTGAGCGTTTTTCAGGCCGCCACATTGGGCATGGCTGCTAGGCCGGGTCAATCCGACGGGGCGCTTGACCCCCCATGCAAATGCGCACGATTATCGCGGTCCTTCCTTGCGGCGCCGGGGCGCCCCTCACAGAGTGATCCATGAGTCCGAACAAGAAGAAAGTCATGCTGCCGCACACCATGGCCAAGGCCGGATGGGACGTGCTGATCGGCCGCGACGATATCGAGGCGGTCGGCTACGATCCCTACATCGCCATGCCCGACCTTCAGGCGGCACTGAAGGACACCGACGGCATCGCGCTGTCGCTGACGCCGTTGAAGGCGCCCGAGATCGCCGCCGCGCCGCGGCTGCGCGTCGCTGCCCGCATCGGCGTCGGCTACGACGCGGTGGAAATCCCGGCGCTCACCGCGCGCGGCATTCCGCTGATGGTGGTCGGGACGGCGAACTCGGTGAGCGTCGCCGAGCATGCGATCTTCATGATGTACGCGCTCGCCAAGAAGGTGATGTTTCACGACGCGGCGGTGCGCGCCAACCGCTGGCAGGACCGCTGGAAGGACGTGCCGGTCGATCTCGCCGGGAAGACGATCCTGATCGTCGGCTTCGGCCGCATCGGGACGCGCACGGCCAAGCGCTGCCTCGCGATGGAGATGACCGTGCTGGTCTATGACCCTTATGTGCCGGCCGCGACCGTCAAGGCAGCAGCCTGCGAGCCGGTCGGCGATCTCGATGCAGCAGTGCCGCGCGCAGATGTGGTCTGCATCCATTGCCCGAAGACGCCCGAGACGGTCGGAATGTTCAACGCGGCGCGGTTTTCCAGGATGAAGCCGAGCGCCACCATCATCAACACGGCGCGCGGCGGCATCATCGACGAGAAGGCTCTTTACGACGCGCTGTCGGCGAAGAAACTCGCCGGCGCCGGCATCGACGTGTTCGACGCCGAGCCCACGCCGGCGGACCATCCGCTGCTCAAGTTGCCGAATACCATCGTGTCGGCACACATGGCGGGCGTGACGGTCGAGTCGATGGACCGCATGGCGGTCGCCACGGTGAAGAACATCTTGAGCGTACTCGACGGCACGCCGAACAAGGAAAATGCGGTCAACAAGGAAGTGTTTGGCTAAGTGCGGCGCCTTTTACGCCAGCCCTCATCCTTGAGGTCCGAAGTTAAGCCTCCTCGATCTCCCGCAGCACCTCGTCGGTGTGCTCCCCCAGCGTCGGCGGCGCGCGCTCGGCGGCCATGCGCACGCCATTGATGGTGATCGGCGAGCGCACGCCCGGGATCGAGCCGCCTTTGGCGAACCTGCTCGGCAGATCGATGCGCAGCTTGCGCGCCAAAACCTGCGGGTCGGCGAACACATCCTCCAGCGTATTGATCGGACCGCCCGGCACGCCGGCAGCTTCGAGCTTCGCCAGCAGGTCGGCGCGCGTGATCTTTGCGGTCAGCGCCATCATCGGCGGGATCAGCGTGGCGCGATTGACCACGCGCCCCGCATTGGTCTTGTAGCGGGGGTCCTGCGCCATCTCCGGCGCGCCGAGCAGCGCGATCAGCCGCGCGAACTGCGTGTCGTTACCGCACGCGATGATGACGTGGCCATCCGACACCGGAAACACCTGATAGGGCACGACGGCCGGGTGCGCGTTACCCATGCGCTTTGGCGCTTGGCCGCTGACCAGATAGCTCGACGCCTGATTGGCGAGCACCGCGACCTGCGTGTCGAGCAGCGCCATGTCGATGTAGCTGCCCTTGCCGGTGGTGTTGCGCTCGTTCAGCGCCGCCGTGATGGCAAGCGCCGAATAGATGCCGGTCATCACGTCGGCGAACGCGACGCCGCCGCGCATCGGCTCGCCGTCCGGCTGGCCGGTCAGATCCATGATGCCGCCCATGCCCTGGATCAGCAGGTCGTAGCCGGCGCGGTGCGCATAGGGGCCGTCCTGCCCGAAGCCGGTCACCGAGCAATACACCAGCCGCGGGTTATCCTTGGAGAGGCCCGCGTAGTCGAGGCCGAACTTCTTCAGGCCGCCGGTCTTGAAGTTCTCGATCACCACGTCGGAGCGCTTGGCGAGCTTGTGCACGATGCGCCGGCCGTTCTCGGTCTCGAAGTCGACCGCGACCGAACGCTTGCCGCGATTGCACGCATGATAATAGGCCGCGGCGAGCGGCTGGCCGTCCGCGCCCTCGACGAACGGCGGACCCCAGCCGCGCGTGTCGTCGCCCGCGCCGGTGCGCTCGATCTTGACCACGTCGGCGCCCAGGTCGGCGAGGATCTGCCCCGCCCATGGGCCCGCCAGGATGCGCGCAAGTTCAAGAACGCGGATACCGGCGAGCGGACCCGGCATGGAGTTCTCCAATCCTTATTGCAGGCGAAAACGTGCGACGGCCGTCTCGTCTACGTCAATGCCGAGTCCCGGTCCATCGGGGAGCGCGAGGAAACCACGGGCAATCCGCAGCGGCCGGCGCACGACATCCTCGGCAAGATAGAAATTCGTCAGGCTCACGCCCCAGTCGACATTGGGGACCGCGCAGGCGAGGTGAACCGCAGCGGCCGTGCCGATGCTCGACTCGGCGATCTTGGCGGCGACATTGATCTTCAGCCCGAGCCTCTTGCACAGTCTGCCGGCGGCGATTGCTTCGCGGAGGCCGCCAAGCTTGATCAGCTTGAGCGACAGGCCCTTGGCCCCGGCGCGCTTGACCGCCTCGATATCGGCGAGCGAATGGATGCTTTCGTCCATGCCGATCGGCGTTTTGATGCCTCGGGCAAGTGCCTTCAATCCTGCGAGGTCGCCGGCCGGCAGCGGCTGTTCGATGAAAGCGAGCCTGGCATCGCGGGTGCGCTCCGCGTAGCGCCGAGCCGCCTCCAGCGTGAGCCCGCAGTTCGCATCGGCGCAGAGCGTCGCATCCGGCAGCGCACGCCGAATCGCATGCGCGGCCGCAATCTCGTCGGCGACCGGTTTCACGCCGATCTTGAGCTTGAAGAAATTGAACCCCTCGGCGCGCTTTACCTGCGCCTCGGCGATGTCCTGCTCGGTTGTGGCATTGCCGAGGAGCCACATCGGCGCCACGCGCTGCCGTTTCGGACGGTCAACCAGATCGATCAGCCGCTTGCCAGCCGCACGTCCTGAAAGATCGAGCAGCGCCATCTCGATCGCCGAATGCGCGCCGCTGTTGCCGACGAGCGACCGTTGCAGCAGGGGGCGGTGGTCGGTGCTCGCGTCTTTCCCGATCAGCAGCGGCGCCAGATGATCCCGCACCGCCGCCACAAGTCCGCCCAGCGTATCGCCGGTCATGGTCGGCGCCGACGGCGCTTCGCCCCAGCCGACCTGGCCGTCTGCCGTTTCGATACGCACCAGCAGGTTTTCGGCTGTGGTGATCGTGATGCCCGCCATCTTCATCGGGCTTTTCAGCGGCAGCGCGATCGGGATCGCTTCGACGCGGCGAATCATCAACGGGCCGCGATCCGCGACACCAATCACCGCGCGCTGCGTCTTCTCGAGCATTAGCCTTCCGGCTTGATGTTGGCGGCCTTGATGACCGGCGTCCACTTGTCCATCTCGGCCTTGTGGAATGCGCCGAAGCCTCCCGGCGTCATCTGTTCGGCGCTCGGCATTTCCTGGCCGACGTCGCGCAGCCGCTGCTGCACGGTCGGGTCCGCGAGCGCGCCGGCGATCGCAGCGTTGAGCTTCGCGATCACGTCTTTCGGCGTGCCCTTCGGCGCAAACACCGCCTGCCAGATCGACACGTGGAAGCCGGGCAGCCCCGCTTCGTCGACCGTCGGGATGTCGGGCGCGGAAGCGAGCCGCTGCTTCGCCGTTACCGCATAGGCGCGCACGCCGCCGCCCTTCGCAATCGAGAGAGCCGCGGAAGCCTGATCGATGATGATGTCGAGCTGGCCGCCGAGCACCTGCTGCAGCGCGGGCGCCGAGCCGCGGAACGGGACGAACTGGAACTTGTTGCCGGTGACGGTCTGCAGCGACAGCCCGCTGATGTGCGGCGGGCTCGCAAGGCCGCCCGTGCCGAACGTCACGTTGTCCGGGTTCGCCTTCAGCCACGCGATCAGCTCGACGAGGTTCTTTGCCGGCAGCGTGTTGCGCGACATGATCAGCATCGGGCCGTTCGACAGCATCGAGACCGGCTCGAAATCCCTCAGGAGGTCGTAGGTGAGCGGGTAGACCGACGCATTGACCACATAGTGGTTCGGTCCGCCGATGCCGATCGTGTAGCCGTCGGGATCGGCGCGCACGAGGCGCCCGGTGCCGATCGTGCCGGACGCGCCGCCGACGTTCTCGATGATGATCATCTGGCCAAGGAGTTGCTGCGCGCGCGCCATCACGATGCGGCCGATCGTGTCGGTCGGTCCGCCCGCGCTCGCCGGCACGATCGCGGTGACGGGCCGCGTCGGGAATGATTGCGCCGCGGCGCTGGCCGCGCCGAGCAGCATCGCGATCGCCGTGAGCAGCAGTCTGCGCATGTGACATCGCCCTCCCGTGCGCGCCGGAAGGCTAGCACGAATCTCAGGTCTTGAAGCGCGGATCGAGATAGTCGCGCAACGAGTCGCCGAACAGGTTGAAGGCGAACACCGCCAGGCTGATCGCGCCGCCGGGGAACAGGATCATCCACGGCGCCTCGCGGTAGAAATCCGCTGCGTTGCCGGAGAGCATCAGCCCCCAGGCCGGCGTCGGCTCGGTCACGCCGAGACCGAGGAACGACAGCGAGGCTTCGAGCAGGATCGCCTGCGCGATGAACGCCGTGAACATGATAAGGTAGGGCGCGACCACGTTCGGCGCCATGTGACGGAAGATGATGCGGCTGTTGGAATAGCCCGCCGCGCGCGCTGCATCCACGTAGGGCATCACGCGGATCGAGAGCGCGGCGGCGCGAACGACGCGCGCCACGCGCGGCACGATCGGGATCGCGATCGCGTAGATCAGGTTCATGTCGATGCCGAACAGCACCGACTTGCGCAGCGCCGCAACCACCACCAGCGCCAGCACGATGATCGGGAACGCGAGCAGGATGTCGACGAAGCGCTGAATCCAGTCGTCGATCTTGCCGCCGAAATAGGCCGACGCGACGCCGAGGATCGCCCCGATGGTCGAGCCGAGGAACGAGGAGGTGAAGCCGATCACCAGCGCGGTGCGCGAGCCCCAGATGATGCGCGAGAAGATGTCGCGCCCGAACGCATCGGTGCCGCCCCAGTGTTCCCAGGAAGGAGGGGCGAGAATCGACGCGAAATCGATATCGAGCGGATTGTAGGGCGCGACCCATTGGCAGAATACGCCCGCGAACATCATCACGCAGATGATGACGAAGCTGACCGCGCCGAGCGGCTGCTGGCGGGTGAATTCGACAACCGCGCTCGGCCGGCGCGGCATGGTGACCGAGGGGAGGGCTGCGACCGACATCAGGTATACCGGATGCGCGGGTCGAACACCGCATAGAGCAGATCGACCACGAGATTGATGACGACGTAGGCAGAGGCGATCAGCATCACCATCGCCTGGATCAGCGTGAAGTCGTTGCGCGACACGCTTTGCACGAACAGCATGCCGATGCCGTTGAGATTGAACACCTGCTCGGTGACGACGAGGCCGCCGATGAGGAACGCGAACTCGATGCCGATCACCGTGATGGCGGGCAGCAGCGCATTGCGCAGCGCGTGGCGCGAGATCACCAGTTTCTCGAATACGCCCTTGGCGCGCGCGGTGCGGATATAATCCTCGTTCAGCACTTCGAGCAGCGAGGAGCGGATCATGCGCGCCACCACCGCGCAGTAGCGGTAGCCGACCGCGAGCGCAGGCCAGATCAGTTGCGTCAGATTCGCGACCGGATCGACGTAGATCGGCGTGAAGGTGATCGGGGGCAGCCAGTTGAACAGGTAGAGCAGCGTGATCATGATCAGCATGCCGAACCAGAACGAGGGGATCGACAGTCCGCCGATCGTGATGATGCGCACCGTGTAATCGACCCAGGTGCCGCGCATCAGCGCGGCTGTCGTGCCCAGCGGTATCGCCAGCAGCACCGCGAAGATGCTCGCCATGATGGCGACCTGGAGCGACAGTTCCAGCCTTAGCGCAATTTCCTCGGTCACCGGACGGTCGGTCCACATCGACTTGCCGAGGTCGAGGGTCGCCAGCCCCACCATCCAGTCCTTGAACTGGTAGAGCAGCGGTTTGTCGAGACCGAGCCGGTGGCGCTCCATCTCGATCGTCTCCTGGGACACGTTGCCGCCGTCGCCGCGCAGCTTCACCTCGACGACGTCACCCGGAATAACGCGCAGCATGAAGAACACGAGCACCGCCACCCCGATCAGGGTCGGGATCATCAGCAGGACACGATTGACGGTGTAGCGGAGCATTCTGTTTCTTTCTTCCCCTCTCCCGCTTGCGGGCGAGGGTGCCGAACCGTCTAGCGTAGCGAAGACGGTGAGGCGGGAGAGGGAATTTTACTCGGCGATAGCCCTCTCCCGGCTCGACGCTTCGCGTCTTGCCACCCTCTCCCGCAAGCGGGAGAGGCGAAAGCGAGCGCGGGGCTCGCTTGGCGCCTCACGCATTCAGCCACACCTCTTCGAGCTGGGCGCCGAGGTTGTGGCTCGGCGACATCTTCCAGCCCATCACGGTCTTGTGCGTCGGCACGATGCGGTGCCACCACAACAGCGGCTCCTGATAGGCGTTCTCGAACACGCGTTTCTCGAAGGCACGGATCAGCGCCTTGCGCTTCTCGACGTCGCGCTCGCGCAGATGATCGTCGTAGATCTTGTCGAGCTCGGTGTCCTTGTGGCGTGAGCGGTTTTCCGGCGCGCGGCTGACGGACAGATACTTCGCAAGAGCGAGGCTCGAATCGTCCATGAACAGATTGGAGAAGTCGATTGCGACGTCGTGATTGCCGGCGTTCATGTGTGCGAGGTAAGGCGCGGTGTCGGACTGCTTGTGCTCGACCTCGACGCCGATCTGCCGCCACTGGTCGACCAGGAAGATGCCTGCGGGCGTGTAGGGCATCGCGAGATTCCGATTCCACAGCTGGAATTTCAGGTTCGACTGGCCCGCTTCCTTCAGCAGCTTCTTTGCCTCTTCGCGCGAAGCCTTGATGTCCTTGGCGAAGCCGGGGAGCTTGACGAGCTCGGCCTCCGGCGTCGCGAACGGTGAGCCGGGACGGATCACGCCGCCAACCGAGCGCAAGGTGGAAATGCGGGAAAGGCCCTGGCTGCCACCCCAGCGGTCGATTGCCATCAGCAGCGCCTTGCGCACGCGCACGTCGTCGAACGGCTTCTTCTCGACGTTGAAGCAAACCAGCAGATTGAGCGTCCAGCTCGACTCCTCGATGCGGATCTTGTCGCCCATCGCCTGTACCAGGCGGTCGCGCTCGGCCGGCGAGATGCCGCGGAATTCCGCCAGCACCTGGCCGCCCTGCAGCGCATTGAGCATCGCGGCCGCCTGCAGCGTGAACACGCCCCTGAAGCCGTCGAGATAGGGCAAGCCCTTCTTGAAGTAACTGTCGTTGCGCTTGCCGGATACGTGGCCGCCCTTGATGTGCTCGACAAAGACGTACGGCCCCGTGCCGTTGATCTTGGTCTTCGGCCCGTTCGGATCGGCAGCGAGGTCCTTTGCCGAATAGATCACGTTCCACGGCGAAGCGAAGTGCTCGAGCATCGAGGCGTTCACCGCCTTCATCTTGAAGATGACCGTGAGCGGGTCGGGCGTCTCGATCGTGCCGATGTCGGCGAACGTCGCCTTGCGGGTTGAGACCACACCCTGCGGCGGGTTGCGTAGCCGATCGTAGGTTGCCTTCACGTCGGCGGACGTGAGGTCGGCGCCGTCGTGGAATTTGACGCCGGGGTGAAGCTTGAACGTATAGGTCATCAAGTCCGGTGCGACCTCCCACTTGTCGGCGAGATCACCCTGCACCTCGGGGAACTTGTCGAGGTCGAAGCGCAGCAAGGTCGAATAGAACGGCCCGGCGAAATGCAGCGTCGCGTAGGTGTCGCTGCCGTGATTGTCGTAATGCGGCGTCTCTGCGCTGATGGCGAATTGCAGCGTCCCGCCCTTTTTGGGGCTTTGCGCGCCGAGTTCCGATGCCGAGCTGCCGAAGGCGACGGCCGCCGCTCCCGTCATCAAGACGGAGCGCCTCGTTACGAGTGAGTTCATTCCACTTCCTCCCACGCTCGTTTTTCGCGTCGCCCCCGCGAAGCAACTAAACCTTATGGCAGGCCACGAAATGACCTGAACTCAACGGCCGGAATACTGGAATCTCGCGCCGGCACTCCTCGCCGGCGATCGGACAGCGCGTATGGAACACGCACCCCGACGGCGGGGTCAAGGGTGAGGGTATTTCGCCGCGGAGCGCCCGGGGCGCGCGGCTGCGCTCGACCTTCGGGTCGGGGATCGGCGCGGCGTCAAGCAGCGCCTTGGTATACGGGTGCTTCGGTGCCGCATAGAGCTCGTCGCGGTCGGCAAGCTCGACCACGCGCCCGAGATACATCACGGCGACGCGGTCGGAGATATGGCGCACCACCGCGAGGTCGTGCGCGATGAACAAGAAGCTCAGGCCGAGCCGCTCTTGCAGATCTTCCAGCAGGTTGATGATCTGCCCCTGGATCGACACGTCGAGCGCGGAGACCGGCTCGTCGCAGACGATGAAGGTCGGCTCGAGCGCGAGCGCGCGCGCGATCCCGACGCGCTGGCGCTGCCCACCGGAGAGCTCGTGCGGATAGCGCTCCGCCATGTAGGGAAACAGGCCGACCTGCGTGAGCAACTCTTCCACGCGAACGGTCTGCTCTTTTGAGCCCTTCACCAGTTTGTAGACGCTCAGCGGCTCACCGATGATCTGCCCGACCGTCATGCGCGGATTGAGCGACGAATACGGGTCCTGGAAGATCACCTGGATCTTGCGTCGCACGCCGCGCATGTCGCCGTGGCTCGCATGCGTGATGTCGGCGCCGCCGAACCTGATCGTGCCGCCGGTCGGCTCGTCGAGGCGCAGCACCGCACGCCCGACCGTGGTCTTGCCGCAGCCGGATTCGCCGACGAGGCCGAGCGTCTCGCCCGGCATCACATGGATCGAGACGTCGTCAACCGCCTTCACGGTCGCGGTCTCCGACGATAGGAATCCCGCGCCCGCCGCCTTGACGGCGAAATATTTCTTCAGGTGATCGACCACGAGCAGCGGCTCGGCGTTCGTTTGCGCAAAGACGTGCGTCGATGCTGCGCCGCGCTCGAATGGCGCAACCAGGTTGCCGGCAAGGATTTCCTCCGCGCGAATGCAGGCCGAGGCATGGCCTTCCCCGACGGCGAGAAGCGGCGGATCGATCTGCGTGCAGGCCTCGATGCGATAGCGGCAGCGCGGCGCGAAGCGGCAGCCCGGCGGCGGATTGCGCAGGTCGGGCGGCAGGCCCTCGATCGTCTCGAGCTTGATGCCGCGCGGCAGGTCGAGCCGCGGGATCGAGCGCATCAGCCCGATGGCGTACGGATGCGCCGGTTCGAGAAAGACATGATCGGCCGAACCCTGCTCGATGATGCGCGCCGCATACATCACGTTCACACGATCGGCGTAACGCGCCACGATCCCGAGGTTGTGCGTGATGACGATCAGCGCAATGCCGAGGCGGCGCGACAGGTCCTTCATCAATTCCAGGATCTGCGCCTGGATGGTGACGTCGAGCGCGGTGGTCGGCTCGTCCGCGATGATGAGCTTCGGATTACAGGCAAGCCCGATCGCGATCATCACGCGCTGGCGCATGCCGCCGGACAGATGATGCGGATATTGCTCGAGCCGGCGCGGTCCGTCCGTGATGCCGACGAGCTGCAGAAGTTCGAGCGCGCGCGCGCGCGCCTGCTCGTCCGTCATCGTCAGGTGAATCTTCAGCGGCTCCATCACCTGCTCGCCGATCGTGAGGACCGGGTTGAGCGAGGTCATCGGCTCCTGGAAGATCATCGAAATGTCGCGGCCGCGCTTCTCGCGCATCTCCTCTTCGGAGAGGTCGAGCAGGTTCTGCCCCTCGAACAGGATCTGGCCTTGAGTGACGCGGCCGGTCTTGGCGAGTAGACGCATGATCGCGAGCGCCGAAACCGACTTGCCGCAGCCGGATTCCCCGACCACGGCGACGATCTCGCCGCGATTGACCGTATAGGAGATGCCTTCGACCGCTCGGACGGTGCCGCGCGAGGTCTCGAACCGCACATGCAGGTCGCGCACCTCGAGCAGCGGGATGGTCGCAGCGGCCGACGATGGCTGCTCGCTCAGCGTTCAACCCTCAAGTTCAGGATTTTCCTGCTTCTTCTTGTGCCCTTGGGAAGCAGGCTATACCTGATAGGCGGTTCGGCGGCCAAGGGAAAACCCGAGGGCGGTGAGCTCGGCCGCAGGCGTTAACGCTGCCTTCGGATGACCAGGGTTCCGACGCTGCGAAACGGTCTATATCTCAGGCAGATTGGACCGCACCGCGTGCGCTGATAAGGACGGGCATGAACACCTCGTTTTTCGGCGAGTTGCTCCAGACGATTTCGGAGCGCGGCCGCGCCCTGCTCGAGCGCACCCGCGAACGGCGCGGTGACGCAGCGGCACGCTCGCACGGCCTGGTTGAGTTGTGCGAGGAACTGCTGTCGGGGCGCGGCGAAGCCTCTGGAGCTGCGCTCGCACGCGAGATTTTCATCCGCTACGACGAGTTGACCACTGGCCCGCGTATCGCGTTCTTCGAGGCGCTGGCGACCCGCTTCGGCGTCGACCGCGAGCGGATCGATGCCGCGGTTGATGCCTGGGCGCGCGATGGCAACGACGAAGCCGCGATCGAGCTGCACCTCGCCTCGGAGCCGCGGCGGCAGGAGCTGTTCCGCAGGCTCAATCTCGCCCCCGGCGGCACGGCGGCGCTCGTTTCGATGCGCGAAGACCTGATGGATGCCATGGCTCACCGCGACGACTTGTCGCCGGTCGACCAGGACTTCGTGCACCTGTTTTCGTCCTGGTTCAACCGGGGTTTCCTGGTGCTGCGACGCATCGACTGGTCGACGCCTGCGATCATCCTGGAGAAGATCATCCGCTACGAGGCGGTGCACCAGATCCAGGACTGGGACGACCTGCGCCGGCGCATCGATCCGCCGGACCGGCGCTGCTACGCATTTTTCCATCCGGCGCTGGTCGACGAGCCGCTGATCTTCGTCGAGGTGGCGCTCACCAGCGGCATCCCGCGCGCGATCGCGCCGATCCTCGGCAACAACGGCAGCGCGCTTCGTCCCGAGAGCGCGAACACCGCGGTTTTCTACTCGATCTCGAACTGCCAGCGCGGCTTGAGCGGCGTCAGTTTCGGCAGCTTCCTGATCAAGCAGGTGGTCGAGGAAATTTCGCGCGAGTTCCCGCGGCTCTCGACCTTCGTGACGCTCTCGCCGGCACCGGGCTTTGCTGCCTGGCTCGCGCGCGAGCGCGAGAGCAACAATCCGATCCTGCTGCCGGAGGATCTCGCGGAGCTGAGCGAACTCGATAAGCCGAACTGGTGGCAGGATGGCGCGGCCGAGCGCCTGCAGGAGCCGCTGCTGCACGCCGCGGCGACCTATTTCCTGAGCGCGCGCAGCGGTACCGGCGGCGCGCTCGACCCGGTCGCGCGCTTCCATCTCGGCAACGGCGCGCGGCTCGAGCAGCTCAATCCGTTCGGCGATCTCTCCGAGAAGGGGATCGCGCAGTCGCATGGGCTGATGGTGAACTATCGCTATGATGTCGACGAGATCGAAAAGAATCACGAGGCCTACGCGGAAAACCGCACCATCGTGACGGTGAACGGCATCCGCAAGCGCGCGCGGGCGGCGCGGGAATTGGCGAAGGCGTAGCGTCATTCCGGGGCGCCGCGCAGCGGCGAGCCCGGAATCCATAATCACGAAACATGCGACATCGAGAGGATTGTGGTTATGGATTCCGGCCCTCGCTTCGCTCGGCCGGAATGACGACACCTACTCCCCAATCTCTCTTAGAATCTCCGCCGTGTGCTGCCCCAACCTTGGCGCGGGGCTCTCCGCCGCCATCGGCTTGCCGTCGAGCATGATCGGCGTGCGCACGCCGGGGATCGAGCCTCCCTTCGCGGCGTCCGATTTCGGATGGATCTGCATGCCGCGATGGACGACCTGAGGATCCGCAAACACCTGATCGAGGTCGTTGATCGGGCCGGCGGGCACGCCGACCGCCTCCAGTCTGTTGAGCAGATCGTCGCGCTTGAAGCCCTTGGTCAGGCCTGAGAGATGGTCGACCAGCTGCTTGCGGTTTCTCAGCCGGTCCTTGTTGACGAGGTATTCGGGATTCGTCGCAAGCGCCGGCTCGCCCAGCACGGTCACGAGTTTCGCGTACTGCGAGTCATTCCCCGTCGCGATGATGATGTGCCCGTCGGCCACCGGGAACACCTGATACGGCACGATGTTCGGATGCGCGTTGCCGATGCGCTTCGGTACTTCGCCCGACGCGAGATAGTTCATCGCCTGGTTCGCCAGCACGCCGACGGTCGAGTCGACGAGCGCGGTGTCGACGTAGCCGCCCTTGCCGGTGCGCTCGCGGCGGGCCAGCGCCGCCAGAATCCCAACCACCGAATAGACGCCGGTGAAGATGTCCGACACCGGGACGCCCGCGCGCGTCGGCTCGCCTTCGGCGGTGCCGGTGAGCGCCATGAAGCCGCCGATGCCCTGCGCCATCAGGTCGTAACCGGCGCGCGAAGCGTGCGGGCCGGTCTGGCCGAAGCCGGTCACCGAGCAATAGATCAGCCGCGGGCAGGAGGGCGCGAGGCTCTTGTAGTCGAGGCCAAACTTCGCGAGCCCGCCGACCTTGAAGTTCTCGATCAGCACGTCGGAACGCGCCGCGAGCTTTTTCACGATGCGCTTGCCATCGTCGGTTTCGAAATCGCATTCGATCGAGCGCTTGCCGCGGTTGGTCGAATGGAAATAGGCGGCGCCGAGATGGCCATCCTTGCCTTCGATGAATGGCGGACCCCATGCGCGCGTGTCGTCGCCTGTCCTGGAGCGCTCGACCTTGATCACGTCGGCGCCGAGGTCGGCCAGCACCTGACCGGCCCACGGCCCCGCCAGAATGCGCGCCAACTCCAACACGCGAACACCAGCCAACGGACCCGGCATGACTCTCCCTCAGCGATGGATGGGCGCTGTGTGACGCGGCGGGAAAGACTTGTCCAGTTCGTGCCGCCTTGCTGCTTCTGCTTTGGCGCCGGGTTGCGTGCACGCCCGCCGGGGCGAGAGAGGTTGCACGGTTGGGAGATCCGCCGAATGCGCCGGTTTTCCTTGGCGCCCGCAATTGCGGCGCTGTTTGGAGCAGTGGAAACTCGAGACCGCCTGTCAAATTCACGTATTCGCAGCGGCATTCACACGATCAGGTTTGCGATTATTACTGGCCATCATCTCAATATTACCCGCTTGCATCAGGGACTTATGATCAATCACAGGTCGATGACTGTAGATTCTATTAGTGTGTATACTTCAATAGAATAGTTATAGTCGCTACTATTACTTAGCTTGTAAAGAGTCATGGAATCAATGACTCGCGGCAGCATTAACAATAGCCATACGTATCACTCCGGATTCTGCGTAAATTGTTGACCGCAGTTTCCATCGGCCTATAAGGTAAAAAAAAGGGTTGAGAGCACGTATTGCCGCACGCAGCGGTAAGCGAAGCCGAACTGTAAGTAGCGTGCGGGCGTCGGGCGAGGCTCCCCAAGCAGCATGCTGAAAAATGCCAAGCCCCCTTCTGCCGGGGCATGGAAACGCGCGCGGACAGGGGCGTGCGGAGCGCATCCGCAGTCTCGGACGGCAAAGAGCGTCTCGAGTTCAAGGGGTAATGTATGGCCAAATTCACGCTAACTCCCGGCATCGACCACTTCACCGGCGTCGCAACCGAAGCCAACGAATTCGACTTCAAAGCAGACACCCTCCAGGCCACTGACGTCATTACCGGCGGCGGTGCGGCGTTCCTCGACGTGATGGAGCTCACCGCGACCGGCACTATCACGTTCGGACAGTTTGCCGGCGTGAGCGGCATTGACCAGCTCAAGTTCGATGTCCCCGGCAGTGTTGAACTGAGCAATGAACTGGTCGGCAGCGGGCCCGGCCTGTTCGAGGTCGATGGAAGCACCGGTGCCGACACGATCGACGGCAGCCACATCACCAACGGCAAGGGCCTTCTTGTTTTCGCGAAGGACGGCAGCGACATCGTCACCGGCGGCAACGGCGGCGACACGCTCGTCGCCCATACCATTCCCAACCTGTTCGCTCAGGAGCACGACACGCTGTCCGGCGGTGCCGGCAACGACACCATATTCGGCGAGGCAGCCGATACGCTCGATGGCGGCACCGGCTTCGACGTGCTGCAAGTCATCAACGACTTCGCGATGAACCTCGATCTCGTCGCGACCGGCTTCGAGTACGTCGTCTCCGGTTTCGGCAATGACATCTACACCGCGGCGAGCGGCTCGACCGCGGTCGAGGTCTACGGCGCGGGCGGCAACGACCAGATCACTGGCGGCGCGGGCGACGACAACCTGTGGGGCGGCGTCGGCAACGACACGCTGACCGGCAATGACGGGAATGACCTTCTGGTCGGCGACCTCGGCGCCGACAGCCTGTCGGGGGGCGCCGGCAACGACCGGCTCTACATCGACAGCGACGACACCTTCATCGACGGCGGCAGCGGCTTCGATGCCGCCTATATCGCGACCGGCACCGGCGTCCATCTCAACATGGCGACGAGCCACCTCGAGTGGGTGACCGACTTTGCCGGCGGCGACGACGTGATCGATGGCTCGGGCGTCGGCGTCAATCTGGAGATCTACGGCGGCGGCGGCAACGACGCGCTGACCGGCGGCTCGGGCAACGACCTGATCTTCGCCGGCAGCGGCAATGATACGATCGTCGGCGGCGCGGGCGACGATGCGCTCGTCGGCGAAGCGGGTGCCGACAGCCTGTCGGGCGGTGCCGGCAATGACCGGCTCTACGTCGACACTTCGGACACGCTGATCGACGGCGGCGCCGACACGGACGCCGTCTACATCGAGGGCGGCAGCGGTCTCACCATCAACATGGCCACCAGCAACGTCGAGTTCATTCAGGACGACGTCGGCGGCAATGACACGATCAACGGCGTCGGCACCGCGATGCGGGTATTCGCCGGCGGCGGCGATGACACGATCGGCATCACCAACAGCGCATTCACCAGTGTGTCAGGCGGTGGCGGGCTTGACCGACTGGCGCTGACGACCGCGGGTCAGAGCTTCGACGTGACCGCGAACGTCGCCAAGATCACCGGCATCGAAGTGATCTCGATGAGCGCCGCAACCGGAGCGTCGCTATCGCTGACCGAGACCGACGTTCCGCAGATTACGTCGGCGAATTCGCTCTATGTGACTGGGGGGGCAGACGATTCCATCACGGTCGGAGGGACTGGATGGGTCCTCATCAGTACGACCCATACCAACCCGGCGATCTCTGGCGACACCTTTATCCAGTACCATAACACGGTCACGGGTTCAGAACTCTACATCGCGGACGCGATCACCGGATCCACGATCAATCCGCCGAATGAGCCGCCGGTCAACACGGCGCCGGCCGCGGTCACGGCGACAGAAGATACCCAGTTTGCGTTTACCGGCGGGGATAAGATCAGCGTTGCGGACCCGGACAGCGGCGTCAGCGTCACGCTCTCGGTTGATCACGGTGTGCTCAACGTGACCGGCTCCGGTTCGGCCACGGTCGGCGGCAACGGCACCGACACCGTCACCGTCACGGCGGCGAGCAACGCCGACGTCAATGCCACGCTCGCGAGCCTGACGTATCTCGGCGCGTCGAACTTCAACGGCAACGACACGCTCACCATCGTCACGTCGGACGGCGTCGCCAACGACACCGACACCGTTGCGATCACCGTCAACGCTGTGAACGACAAGCCGGTAGGCGCTGACGATCTCGCCTATGCGACCGCCGAAGACAGCTCGCTCGTCCTCGCGGTTCTCGGCAACGACACCGACGTCGATGGCCCGCTGCCGCTCGCGGTTGCGCGGATCAACGGAAGCGCCGTCTCCGTCGGGAACGACGTCGCCGTGACCGGCGGCTCCGTGCATGTGAATGCGGATGGCACGCTCACCTTCACGCCCGCGCTGAACTTCAGTGGCGCGGCGTCGTTCAACTACACGCCAAAGGACGGCGCAGGCCTGGAAGCCGCTGCTGCCTCCAACGTCTCGATCGCGGTCACGGCGGTGAATGACGCGCCCGCCATTGCGGCGCCCGCAAGCGCCGCACCGAGCGAGGACGTGGCGTTCGGATTTACCGGCGGCAACGCGATCGCAATTTCCGATGTCGATGCGGCCTCCGGCAACGTCACCGTCACGCTCAATGTCGGCCACGGCACGCTGAGCGCGACCGGCGCCGGCGTGACCGGATCGGGCACGACGTCCGTGACGATCGTCGACACGGTGACCAACGTCAACACGGCGCTCGCCTCGCTGAGCTACACCGGCGCTGCGAACTTCCACGGCGCCGATGGCCTGATCGTCTCGGTCAACGACGGCGGCAATACCGGCGCGGGCGGGGCGCAGTCCGCCAGCAAGACGGTCGTGCTCAATGTTGCGCCGGTCAACGACGCGCCGGCCGGAACCGCGGCAACCTACACCATCAACGAAGACAGTCCGCTGGCCGGCAGCGTGACCGGCACTGACGTCGACGGCGACAGCCTGTCGTTCTCGCTGATTGCCGGCTCCGCGACCAACGGTACTGCGACGGTCAGTTCCGGCGGCGCCTTCACGTTCACGCCGACCGCCAACTTCAACGGCGATGCCTCGTTCCAGTTCAAGGCGAACGACGGCACCGTCGATTCCCCGGCACAGACCGTCACCATCCATGTCACGCCGGTGAATGATGCGCCGGTAGCGGCAATCGATTCCGTCGCCGTCAACGAGGACGGCTTGGCGGCGACCGGCCTCAATGTGCTGACCAACGACACCGACATCGATGTCGGCGACTCCAAATCGGTGGTCAACTTCACGGTCAACGGCACGACACACACCGCCGGCAACGCCATCGCGCTCGGCAACGGCGCAACGCTCAATGTCAGCGCCGCGGGCGCGGTGACCCTCACGCAGAACGGCGCCTACGAATCCCTGCGCGACGGCGACACGGCCAGCATCGCATTCTCCTACACGATGGAGGATGCCGCGCACGCGCAGTCGACGGCGGGTGGTCAGGTCACCGTCAACGGTATCAACGACGCGCCGACGCTCGACCTCAATACCCACGCGGCCGGCAACGATTTCGCGACGCTGGAAACCTCGGGCGGTTCCACGGCCATCGCCAGCGACCCGGCGGTTACCGACGGCGCTGCCAATGCCGAGGGGCAGATCAAGTCCATCACGCTGCATCTCACCGCGGCGAGCGGCGGGACCGATGCCGGCGAGGCGCTCACGATCCCGGCGGGCGTGGAAAGCGCGCTCGAGTCGCTCGGCATCGCCACCATCACGGGCAGCGGCACCGACACGCTGACGGTCACGGCGACCACATTCTTCACGCCGGCGGTCGCGCAGTCGCTGATCTCCCAGATCACACACAGCGACCCCGATACGACTTTCGCGTTCAACGCGGAGGACCGCTCGATCTCGGTCACGGTGACCGACCTCAATGCGAACGGGAATCCGAACGCGTCCGTGACGCAGACCACGATCATCGACATGGCGGCCGATGTGACCGATCTCAACGGCGCCGGTCAGCTCGACAGCTTTACCGGCGCGAACCGCGCCGACATCATCCGCGGCGCGGCGGGTGACGACACCATGGAAGGCCGTGGCGGCAACGACACGATTTACGGCGGGACCGAGCTCGGCGATGCCGGCCACGACACCGCGGTGTTCACCGGCAACCAGGCGGACTACACGGTCACGCGCACCGGCCCCGGCGTCTACACGGTGGCGGACTCCGTCCCGGGCCGCGACGGCACCGACACGGTGCACGACGTCGAGACGCTGCACTTCAATGGCGACGCGTCCGACCTGCTGCTCGATGCGCCGATCCAGGTGTTCGATGCGACCAACACCGTTCTGCTCGCCAGCTTCGCGGCCAATCAGCTTGATCTGGCGGTCAACTACGCCAACACGCATGCAGGCGCGAATGTCATCGAGCTGCAATCCTCGGCGAGCCCGTTCACCGCTACCGCTTGGCCCCTGGACATCACCGAGGCCGTGACCGTCAAGGCCGTCGGCGGTACCGCGACCGTCAATGCCAGCAGCCACAGTGCGTTCCAGATCGAGCCGGGCGCTGTGCTCGGCGCAGGCGACACCGTTCGCCTCGAAGGCCTCAACATCACCGGCAACGGCACCACCGGCGACACCGTCGGCGTATTCTTTAATGGCGCCTACGAGGGCCCAAGCGACGGTGCGATCGCGCTCGTCAACACCGCGGTCTCCGGCTTCGGATCGAACGGCGTGGCCATCATCGGCGGCGGCGCCGGCCTGACCGTCACGATCGACGGCGACAACCCGAACCTCGCCGGGACGCAGACCTCGACCTTCACCGGCTCGGGCTATTCGTCGACCAGCGGCGGGTCGGGCGACATCCTGTTCTTCGCATTCACCGGGGCTGCCGCGCTGATGAACCTCAGCGTCGTCGGCACAACGGGAATTACCGCCGGCTCGGCCGACAACGGGATCCAGTTCGCCGGCTTCGACGGCGCCGACCATTCGGTCGATCATGCGATCGGCAGCGTCAGTTTCCAGGACGCCGCGGTCAGCGGCACCTACGAGAAGACGCTCGTCTATGTGCAGGGCTACGACAATCTCAGCGGGCTGAGCTTCGCTGACGGCCTCACCCTGGGCGGCGCGGGCAGCCAGACCACCTGGGCCGCGCTGTTCATCGACGGCGGCCCGCAGGGCGGCGGTTACGTCAACGACGGCACGAGCACACTCGATCTGAGCGGCGTCGCGGTCGGCGGCGGCAGCTACGGCACGAGTCCGTCTTTCGTCGCGCTCGGCAGCAAGCCGATCGTGGTCAACGGCGTGCTGACCGGCGATGTCATCACCGGCACGAGCGCGGCCGAAGCCTTCATCGGCTCGACCGGCGACGACACGATCAATGCGGGCGGCGGCGCCGACCTGGTTCTCTACAATGTGGGCGATGGCCACGACACGATTGACGGGGAGGGCGGTACCGACACGCTCGGGCTCATCAACTTCAGCGCCGGCGCGCCGAGCGCGACGCCCGCGAGCTTTGCGATCACCGAGAGCGGCGGGCACCTCGTCGTTCAGACCGACGGCGCGGGGGCGGCGGAAGTCGATGCCGCCGGAATGGAAAGCTTGCAGCTGATCCTCGGCAACGGCGGCGACACGGTCACGCTCTCCGGCAACATTGCCGGCGCCGGCATTGCGACGGGGGCCGGCGGCATTGTCGGCATCGGCGGCATCGGCGGCGATACGCTCGATGCCAGCGGCCTCACCAGCACCAGCGCGATCACGTTCAGCAACCTCGGCGGCGGCAACGACACGTTCAAGGCGGCGAATGTCGCCGCCAACGACACGGTCGATGGCGGCAGCGGGTCCGGCGACACGCTCGACTATGCGGCCGCAAGCGCCGCCGTCACGATCGACCTCAGCGCCGGCACCGCGAGCGGAACTTCGGTCGGCAGCGACACCGTCGCCAACTACGAGAACGCCATCGGCGGCGCCGGCGGCGACGGCATCGCCGGCACCGCGGGCGCCAACACGCTCTCCGGCAATGGCGGCGACGATACGCTGACCGGGCGCGGCGGCGCGGATACCCTCACGGGCGGCGAAACCGGCGAGACGCACGGTGACGTAGCGTCATACAGCCAGGTCGTCACGGCCGGCATGATCGCGCCCAATGGCTCGGGCGGCTGGACCGTCACCACCGGCGGCGCGGAAGGCACCGACACCCTCTCCGAGATCGAGGTCGTGCAGGGCGCCGATCCGGCGGGCCTTGCCACCGGCAAGTTCCTGCTCGTCGGCAACGGCGGCTACGCGACCTACGACGCCGCCTACGCCGAGGCGGTCGATGGCGACACCATCGTGCTCGCGGCGGGCACGTATGGCGGCGATCACGTCGTCGGCAAGGCCATCTCGATCGTCGGCGCGAACTACAACGTGAGCGGTGCCGGCCCGCGCGGGGCGGAATCCGTCCTGACCGGCCACTGGACCGTGAACGCTGCCGGCCCCGTCACGATCGACGGCGTCGAATTCCTCAACAATACGCCGTGGGTCAGCGGCACCAACGATACGCGGCTCACGCTGGCGACGGGCGCCGACGTCGAGCACTCGGTGTTCTACAACACGCGGCCGGGCGGCAATAAGCCGATCAGCGACATCGCCATCAACGTCACGGCGACCACCGGGACGGTGTCGATCCTCGACAACCGGTTCACCGGCGACTTCCACGGCAAGTACTTCAACGGCAACCTGGCCGCGGGCAGCGCGGACTCCGCCTCATGGGGCGGCGGCACCACCGTCGCGGGCAATGCCGGCGCGATCGTGTGGGGCGGCGGCTCGACGCTGAATGCGAGCAGCAACACCATCGAGTACGCGCGCACGGCGGTGAACCTCACCGGCGACGATGCACTGGTCACGCTGAATGCCGATCACTTCGTCACCAGCGGCACCGCAATCACGGCAACCGGATGGAGCGGCGCGGTCACGTCGCTGACCAACTCGACCTTCACCGACGTCGACAACGAGATCAACGACCGCTTCGAAGCGGCGGGCGTGTCGATCAACCTGTCCAGCAACACCTCGGACAACTGGTTCAGCTATCTCGGCGGCATCGGCGGCGACACCATCACCGGCACGGCCGGCAAGGATGCGATTCTCGCCAACCAGGGCAACGATACCGTCCATACCCTGCAGGGCAACGACTCGATCTTCGTCAACGTCAACACCGGCAACGACATCGTCGACGGCGGCTCGGAGACGCTCGGCAAGGATACGTTGATCATCTCCAACGTCGGCATCTCGGGCGGCAGCGGCAACGCGCTCGATCCGGGCGACGCGGGCGATCCGGCGACCAGCAACTCAGGCAACCCGAGCGCCACCAAGGTCACCTACACGATGACGCCGGACTCGGCGAACACCGTGCATCCGACCGACGGCACGGATTCCGCCGACGACATCTCGGTCACGATGGCGACCACAGCCGGGGCCACTCCGCTCGGGTCGGTCACGGCCGACGAAATCGAGGATGTGCAGTTCAACCTCGGCTCGGGCGGGGACACCGTCAACATCTCGGGCGATTTCACCAATACGAGTCTGTCCGGCTCTACAATCAAGGTGGTCGGCGGCAACGGTGCCGACACGGTCGACGCCCGCAGCCTGTCCAGCACGCATGCGATCAACTTCGCCGGCAACGGCGGAGACGATTACTTCTATGTGAGCGGCGCCGGCGGCAACGATACCTTCGACGGCGGCAGCGGCATCAACACCATCGACTACAGCGATGTCGGCCATGGCGTCACGGTCGACCTCGGCAACGGCGCCGCGCAGAACACCGGCGACGGTTCGGACACGATCACGAACGTCCAGAATGTCGTCGGCACCGCCTTTGGCGACACGCTGACCGGCACCGCCGGCGCGAACCGGATCACCGGCGGCGGCGGCGTCGACACATCGGGATATGGCGCCACGCTGAGCACGGCCGCGACCTTCGGGTTCGACGGCTCGGGCCACTGGACGGTGACGATCGGCGGCGCCACCGACACGCTGATCGGCGTCGAGCGGCTGACCTTCTCCGACAAGACCGTCCTGCTGGTCGATCAGTCCGGCGCGAACGTCGGCGGCTTCCAGCACGTGCAGGATGCGATCGACTTCGCTTCGGGCGGCGAGACCATCCTGATCAAGGGCGGGCTGACCTATTCGGAATCGCACACCACGGCGTCGGGACCGGCCGGGATCTACATCGACAAGCCCGGCCTCACCCTGCAAGGCGTCACCGCGGCCGGCGCGCTGATCACCGATGTGGCCACCGCGCAGAACTCCGGCCCGACCATCGTGTCGGCGCACCAGAACAACTTCGGCGCCAATCACTGGGTCGACGTCAACGGCGACAACACGACGTTCAGCGGCGTCCATCTCAAGGCGGGCGCCGAGACCGACAACAAGGTGCTGGAGTTCTGGGCGAACAACGTCACGGTCCAGAACAGCTTTGTCGATGTCTACAAGACCGTCGCGGGTCCGTCCGAGGTCTACACCTTCGCGACCGCGATCTACATCAACGACAACGGGACCACGGCGAGCGACGAGATCACGGCCTACACGATCGACGGCAACATCCTCAATGAGGGGATCATCGTTGCGAACGGTGTCGGCGATCCCTCGCTCGGCATCGCTGCGAGCCAGAAGATCACCGACAACGCCTTCATCGACACGTTCGACTACAACACCGGCCTCGGCCGCTACGACACGGTCGTCATCAACGGCCAGGTGAACGGCATCGGCTGGCTGCTCGAGCCGACGCAGACGCCGACGATCACCGGCAACACGGTGGCCAACAATACGGTGCCGTTCCTGCTGCGCGGCAGCGACAACAGCGCCGCCAACCTGCCGAGCGCGGCGCAGATCGCCGTGATCCTCGCCAACAACTTCGACGCCAACGTCAGCTACGCCTATGTGGTCGACTCCACGACCGGCGCGCTCGTGCTGGCGACGCGCGACGATGGCGCCGGCCCGTACCACAGCTTCGCCGTCACCAACTCGATCGACACGCTCAACCTCGCGCTCGACACGAGCCCGGACAACGTGTTCGGCGGCCAGCGCGACTATATCCACGCCGGCGACACCGTCATCGTGCAGAGCGGCGCGGGCGCGCCGGTCGACTCACAGATCATGGTCGACAATCTGAAGGTCATGGCGACGGCGAACTCGGCCGACCTCGATCTCACGCTCGCCACGCAGTACGCCGACGGCTCGGCCATTCCGGCGGGCGGCGTGCACAACATCACGCTCACCGATTATGCGGTCGGCTCCGGCGCCAATGTCGACGTCGCAGGAAACGCGCTCGACAACGTGATCGTCGGCAACTCGCGCAACAACAGCCTCGACGGCGGCGCGGGCGACGACACGCTGACCGGCGGCAAGGGCGCCGATACGCTCACCGGCGGCACCAATAGCGCGGTTGGCGACACCGTCGACTACTCGAAGGAGACCGGCGCGAACGGCGTCACCGTCGACCTCGGTGCCAACACCGCGACCGACACGTTCGGCAATACCGATACGCTCTCCGGCATCGAGAATGCGATCGGCACCGCGCACGCCGACACGCTCACCGGCAGCGCCGGCGCGAACGTCTTCACCGGCAAGGGCGGGGCCGACACGATCCACGGCGGCGGCGGCAGCGATGCCGCCCGGTTCGGCGGCAACCAGTCCGACTACACCATCACCTGGAACGGCACGACAGCGACGGTGACGGACAATCGCGGCGGCTCGCCCGACGGCACCGACACCGTCGACAGCGTCGGCGAGTTGCGCTTTGCCGATCACTCGGTGTGGCTGGTCGGCCAGCCGGCGGGCAACGACTTCACCACCATCCAGTCCGCGGTGAACGCAGCGCACAGCGGCGACACGGTCATGGTCGCGAACGGCACCTATCTCGAGCAGGTTACGGTCGCGGGTGCAGGCAAGAACGGCCTGACGATCATCGGCGAGAGCGAAGCCGGCGTGATCGTCAAGGCTCCGGCGGCGCTCGTGTCCAACGGCGTCGCGCCGAGCAATGGCCGCAACGTCGATGGCATGATCACGGTCGACGACGCCGACGGCGTCACCATCACCAAGCTCACCGTCGACGGCGACACCAAGGGCAACCTGGTCGTCGGCGCCTCCAACCCGACGATGGTCGGCATCGCCTACCTCAACAGCGACGACGGCGTGATCGACGACGTGACCGTCGTTCACGTGCGCGAGCCGGATGGAAGCTTCGGCGTGCAGCGCAACGTCGGCATCTTCGTCTCCAACAGCAATCCGTCGGGCGCGGCTCCGACCACGCCGAGCGCGCTCGAGGCTGCCGCCCTCAACTCGATCGAGATCAAGAACACGACGGTCGCCGACTTCCAGAAGGGCGGCATCGTCGTCTCGTTTGCCGACGCGTCGATCCACGACAATACCGTGACCGGCCATGGCCTGACCGGCCTGACGGCGCAGAACGGCATCCAGGTTGCCGGCTCGACCGGCTCGATCGTGAACAACACCGTCACCGGCATCGGCTACAACAATACCGCGGTGGCGATCGGCTACGCGATCCTGACCTTCAACAACCGCGACGTGGCGATCAACGGCAACCACGTCACCGGCACCGGCGTCGGCGACAGCTCCGGCGGCATTGCGGCGATCGGCTCGACCGGCGTGGTGGTCACCAACAACGACCTGCATCAGGTCATCGACGCGATCGACGTCTATGCGACGGCAGGGTTCGTGGATGCTCTCGCACCGTCTGCGGCGAGCAACCCGGGCGGCGCATTCGACTTCTCCAGCAACGCGGTCGACGCCGATATTCCGTTCAGCGTGTTCTTCCAGCCGTTCGCCGCTTCCACCGATGCGTTCAACGTCACCGGCACCAGCCGGGACGACGAGATCTACGGCGCGTCGGTCGGCGATACGCTCGCCGGCGGTGACGGCAACGACATCCTCGCTGGCCGCGGCGGGGCCGACACGATGCTCGGCGGCGCCGGCAACGACACGCTCGTATGGACGGCCGGCGACGGCAACGACACGTCGATCGACGGCGGCGCCAACAGCGATACGCTCGAACTGCACGATACGGCAGGCAGCGACACGATCCAGGTGGTGACCAACGGCACGACCATCACCGGGCTCGGCGGCGGAACGGCGAACGTGACCAATATCGAGACCGTCACGCTCGACGCGACCCACGGCGGTACCGACACGCTCGACTACACCGGCACGACCGTGGCGGTGACCGTCAACCTGGCAACCGATAGCGCGACCGGCTTCAACTCGATCACCGGCGCGATCGAGAACGTCACCGGCGGTGCGGGCGGCGACACGCTGACCGGCTCGGCTGGCGCCAATACCATCGTGGGTGCGGCCGGGAACGACACCATCACGGGCGCGGGCGGCGACGACCAGCTCTCCGGCGGCGCCGACAGCGATACGTTCAACTACACCGTCGGCGACGGGCACGACACCGTCGACGGCGGCGCGACCGGCAGCGACGTCGACACGCAGAACGTCAACGGCACCGCCGCGACCGAGACCTTCAACATCAACCCGATCTCGGGCGGCTATCTCGGCATCAACATCGAGAGCGGCATCAGCGCGGTCGCGGCGACGGATGCGAACTTCGAGGTGCGCACGATCGAAGTCGAAGAGATCAATGTCGTCACCAACGGCGGCGGCGACAGCGTCATCATCTCCGGCGACCTCGGCGGCACCGGTGTGGCTTCCTCGACGGTGCATGTCACCGGCGACAGCGGCGACAACAGCTTCGACGCGTCCGGCATCAGCGGCGCGACGCCCGTGCGTGTGGTGTTCGACGGCGCGGGCGGCGCCGACACGCTCACCGGCGGGGCGGCCAACGACATCCTGATCGGCGGCGACGGCGCCGACACGATCAAGGGCGGCGGCGGCAACGACACGATCTACGGCGGCACGGCGACCTCCGACAGCAGCGCGACCGACAAGGCGATCTTCAGCGGCTCGAGCGCGACCTACACCATCACGTTCGATCCGTTCGCCGCGGGTGGCGCCGACGGCATCGACGTGACCGTCACGGGTGGCGCCGACGGCGACGACACGCTGCATGGCGTGGAGTTGCTGCAGTTCGGCAACGGCACCATCGACCTCACCAAGGGTGTGCTGCTGTTCGACTCCGCCGATCATCTGGTCGGCACGTTCGATCACGTCCAGGACGCGGTGAATGCCGCGGACAATTCGGGCGAGACCATCAAGGTGCGCAGCGGCAGCTATCACGAGACGGTCACGATCGGCGCCGGCAAGGACGGCCTGAGCATCGAGGGCGCCAACTTCGGCATGGACGGCGCCGGGCCGCGCGGGACGGAGTCGAGCATCGACGCCTTCTTCGTGTCGGCTGCCGGCGTCACGATCGACGGCGTCAAGGTCAACGGCGTTGCCAACAACAATGGCGAGCAGGCCGGCGTGATGATCGGCGAGGCCGCGGACGGCTTCACCCTTACGAACTCGGTCGTAGACAGGAACCCAAGCCTGCCGAGCGATTTCTCGCTCGGGTTTACGACGATCTACGGCCAGCAGAACGATGGCCTCACGCTTACCAGCAATTCGTTCTCGGGCTGGGATGCCGGCGCGTATCTGCAGGGCGGCGCGACGCTGAGCGATGCCACGGTGACGGGCAACACGTTCAGCGGAAATTCGCTGATCTCGGATGCCGATCTCGATCCGGCCAGCACCGTGTCCGGCAACACCTTCACCGGCGGCGCCGGCATCGGCTACGGCTCGGCGGAAAGCGAAAACGTCGGCGCGGTCATCGGGTTGAATTCGTTCGACACGGCGCCCGGCGTCGAGATCGACTACTACGTCGGGGCCAACGGCCAATCCGACAGCGGAACGGTGAACGCCGACCAGATGCTCGGGACGATCTACTGGAATCCGGGCACCGCGAACCTCGACCAGACGTTCCAGGGCGGCGCCGGCGCCGACCTGATCTACGGCGGCGGCGGCGTCGACACCGCGCAGTACGCCGCAACGATCACCGCGGCGAGCATCAGCACGGCGTCGGTGAACGTTCCCGCCTATATCCTCGACGGCAGCGGCGTTGCGTCTTCGGTCGCCGGCTGGCAAGTCGCGGCCGGCGCGGGCGAGGGCACCGACAGCCTGGTCGGCGTCGAGGTCGTCCACGGCGCAGCTGCCGGAAACTTCCTGCTGGTCGGCAACGGCGGGTTCGCGCAGATCGCGCAGCTGTTCGACGGCAACCTGGCGAACGGCGAGGCCGCGGCGGGCGACACCATCCTGGTCGCGGCCGGCAGCTACAACCCGTTCACCGTCAACAGGGACAACATCACGATCAAGGGCGTGCAGCCGGGCGTCGTCGTTCACGGCACCTTCCAGAGCGACAACGGCAACATTGCCGACGGCGGGGTTGCGGCGTTCCTCAAGAGCGGCGCGCCGTACAGCCAGGCGGCGGGTTCCGGCATCACCGTCGGCGCCAACAATCTGCACATCGACAACCTGACGGTCGATGCCTTCACCTACGGCCTCAATCTCGGCGACAACACCAGCGGCACGAGCGTCAGCAATGTGGCCTTCACCGACAACCTCGTCGGCATCAAGAAGGGCACCACCGCCGACATCACCGGCTTCAGCCTGACGAGTAGCTCGATCACCGACGGCCTGATCGGCATCGACTTCGACAAGGACGTGACCGACGCGACGCCGGCGCACAAGAACAACGGGCTTGCCGACGGCGTCACCATCGACGGCGTGAGCTTCACCGACCTCGTCTACAAGGGCGCCTACTTCGAAGCGCTGTCGAACGCGCACCTCACCAACATCACCATGGACAATGTCGCCCAGTACGGCGCGCCCGCGACGTCGGGCACGGCGGGCAGCGGCGGCAACGGCATCGATCTCAACCTGAAGAACGGCGACTACGGCAATGTCGAGATCGACCACTTCACGCTGAACAATGTCGGCGCCTCGGATCGCGACGGCGCGGACGCGGCCGGCCACCAGAACGGCGGCGCGATCGTGCTCGAGGCGCGCGACCAGGGCTCCTATCTGTCGGTGCCGGCGACGTTCACCGGCGCGATCAGCGTGCACGACGGCACGATCAGCGGCCACACGTCGACCGGCATCCAGGTGGGCGAGCCGAACCAGAACAATGCCGACCCGGACGTGACCGTGACCGCCGTCTCGATCACCGGCGAGCAGCAGACGGCATTGCCGAACGGCCACGGCGACGTTGCCAACGTCACGCAGTCGACGCTGACGGTGACCATGCTCGACGGCGGCGACAGCCTGATCGCCTCGCCGACCACCACGGGAACCATGGTGGTGAACGGCGGCACCGGCGCCGACACGATCACGACCGGCGGCGGCGCCGACACGATCGATGCGGGCGCCGGCTCCGACACGGTGACCGCCGGCAGCGGCAACGACACCGTCATCGGCACGGCCGACGGGGTCGCCGACAGCTACAGCGGCGGCAGCGGCACCGACACGATCGACTACGCGGCGCTCACCGCGTCGCAGGCGATCTCGCTCAACCTCGGCACCGGCCTCGCGTCAGGCAGCGCGATCGGCACCGACACGCTGTCGGGCTTCGAGAACGCCAACGGCGGCGCCGGCAACGACTCGCTGTTCGGCTCGAACGCCAACAACGTGATCCACGGCGGCGGCGGGACCGACAACATCGTCGGCAGCGGCGGGGCCGACCAGCTGTTCGGCGACGCCGGCAGCGACACGCTCAACGGCGGCGTCAACGACTTCGCGCTCACGCCGGCCGCGGCCAACGACGTGCTGTGGGGCGGGGCGGATACCGACACGTTCCGCTTCGAGGGCCGCTTCGGCGACGACTCGATCGGTACCGTCGGGCACGCCGACTGGAGCGACGGCGAGGACATGGTGTTCGTCGGCTACGCGAGCCAGACGCCGATCATCGCGGACGTGACCGGCGGCGTCCTGATCTCGATCGACGACGGGTCGGTTGCTTCGAGCGTGTTCGTCGCGGGCGCGACCTCGGCGCTGATGCAGCAGCTGATCTCGCGGAGCGATCTGATCATCCACTGAGCGGCACGGCAACTCGTGGCGAGGACGGATTATCCCGAAAGCCTGATCGTCGCGGTCGCATTGGTTGCGGCGGCCATCGCTGTGCTGTGGCCCCCGGCGCAGCTTGCCCACTTTCTCGCCCTCGTCGGCGGAGATATCTTCCACAACATCTGGACCTACGAACGGAACATCGCGAACCTTGCGCGTTGGGCGCCCGCCGCACCCTCCATCATGCTCCCGGATGAATTTTCGTCGCTGTATGGGGAGTTCCAGCCCGGCAATACGGCAATCTACGGCTTGACCCGGCTGCTCGGCGCATCCGATTCGCAGGGCTACGCCCTTCTCTATCTTCTGGCCTTCGTGCTGAACGGCTTCTTTGCCTACCGGATCGCACGTCTCTGCGGCGCGCCTCCCCTTGCCGGCACCGCGTCGGCGCTGTTGGCGGGCTTTGCGCCGGTCTGGACCGGACAGCTGGAGCACGTCCAGCTCGTCAGCCTCTACTGGGTGCTGGCGCCCGTCTACTTCGCACTCCGCTATCTCGAAGACGGCAGACGCGTGACGTTGATGATCTTCGCGGTGTGCGCCGTGCAACTCATGTGCGGTCCATCGTATAATCTGACAATTTTCGTGTTGACGGCGCTCTCTTTGGCGGCATTCAAGTTTCCTGCGATGCGGCACGATCCTGTCGTGCGCAGAAGGATGGCCTGGCTGGCCCTGTGTGCTGTCTTGGCCATTCTCCCGTGGTCGCTGATATGGTTTCGCTACATTCAGTTTTTGGGCAGCGATGCAGCGCGGGACGCTGCACATAACGACTTGTACCGTATCGATCTTGCCTGGCTGTTTGTGCCGTCGAGCCTGTCTGCACTCTATCCCGGCCAATTCGGCATCTATGACCGCTCCCATGTACCGATTGCGGCTTATCTCGCATCTCCCGGGCTGGCAGCGTTGACCGTGTTCGGCCTGTCCGTTGTGTGGTTTCGGCACGGCACCCCGGTGGTGCGCGCCCTTACCCTTGCTGCTGTGCTGCTGCTGCTGCTCTCATTCGGCAGCCGTCTTTCCTGGAACGGACTTTATCTCGCGCCCAATCCGGCCTTCATCCTCGCGACCAAGACGCCGCTATTGGCCGCGACTCGCAACATCGGACACCTCGCTTTCGTGTCTTTCGCGATCATGGGGATCGTCGTCGCGTGGCACCTGGCTCGCTACCGCGTGCTTGCAATTGCCTTGGTCGTTATCGCGATCGCCGTCGAGAGCTTCACTCCGTTGCTGCCGGCCCGGCTTGCGGGGGCGGCCGAACGGCCGCGGCCAGCCGTGTATGATTTCCTTGCCACGTTGCCGCGGGGCAGCGCGGTGTTTCTTCCGTTCCCTCGCGAGCTCGGTGCCGGCGAGCCTTGGAAGAAACAGTTCGAGTACATGCGCTATGCGCACCTGCACAGGCTGTGGCTCGCGAACGGCATCAGCGGCTATTTTCCTGCGAGCTATTACGCCGCGATGAAGGCGCTCGCCAAGTTTCCGAGCGACGAAGCCGTCGAGTGGCTCGCTATGGTGCACATGCAGTACCTGATCATCGACCGCAATTCGCCGGAGATTGCACGCGTGAACGCCGATGCCATCATTCTTCGCAAGCTTTACGAAGATGCGGACTACATCGTCTTCACGCGCTAGCGGGCGCCCTTTGATCGCCGCGCGTGGCGCAGCCGCGGATCACCGCAACCGTGCCTGCTTCGGCCCGGCCTTGGCGAGCGCCGCCACCGGATCGACCAGGCCCGCGCCGACGTCGGTCGGGGCGCCGCCGATCTTCTTTGCCGTCGCCGTGAGGGCGCTGCGCACCTCGGCCGGCTTGAGCTCCTTGTTGCGCTCGAGCATCAGCGCGACCACGCCCGAGATATGCGCGGCCGCAACCGACGTGCCGGTGGTGAGCTGATAGCCGCCCTCCGGCGCCGGCACCAGGATGTCGACGCCGGGCGCCGCGATCGCGACATACTTGCCGCGGTTCGCGTTCTTGTAGGTCTTGTCGTCGACGTCGGTCGCCGACACCGCGATGACGTTCGGATCGGCGCCGGGGAACAGCGGCGCGGACTTCGGCCCGGCATTGCCGGCCGCCGCGATCAGGATGATGCCCTGCTGCGTCAGCCGCTGCATCGCCTGCTGCAGGATCGGGTCGCGCGGACCGGCGAAGCTCATGTTGATGACCCTGGCGCCCTGGTCCACCGCCCACTGCAGGCCCTTCACGATGTTCATGCTGGTGCCCTGCGCGCCGCCGGTGTTGACGCCGAAGGCGCGCACCGCGAGCAGCTTGGCGCCGGGCGCAACGCCGAGCAGGCGCTGGTGCGAGGCGATCGCGCCCGCCATGCCGGTGCCGTGCGGATGCGCGGTCTGGTCGTCGGACGGGAGCGCGTCGTAGCTGGCGGTGACCGCGCCTTCCAGATCCGGGTGCTTCGCATCGATTTCGCTGTCGATCACCGCAACCTTCACGTCCTTGCCGGTCGCGATCAGGTGCGCTTCGCTCAGGGCGAGCTTCTCGACGATGTATTGCGCGGCATCGCCCTTGCGCCGCGTGTCGGCGGGCGAGGGCGCCTGGGCGACGTCCTGCACCATCTGGAATTGATAGATCGGCTGCGCCGAGAAGTGGGCGCCCAATTTCTTCTCCAGGATCGCGATGATGCCGCGCACCGTCGCGCCCGCGGGCAGCTTCAGCCGCAGCACCTTGCGGCCGAGCAGGCCGACCTGCTCCTGGAACAGCACTTCGAGGCGAAGCTCGGCGAGCAGGACGCGCAGCTCGTCATCCGTGAGCTTGCCGCCGATCTGGAACGCCACCTCGTCGTTGAGGAAGCGCGTCTCGGTGAGCGGCGGCATGCCGCTCGGCAGCGGGCCGAGCCCGTAGGCGGCAAAGCCGAGCGCCGGACGCGCGCCACCGTCCTGTCCGCCGCCCTTCTGGTTGCCCTTCTGCCCGCCGGGAGCGCCGCCCGAACCGCCGCCCGAGCCGCCGCCGGTGGTGGTGACCACTTCGTCCTGTTTCTTCTCGGTGAAGGTGTCGTTCGTCAGCGTTTCGGTGATGTTGATCAGCGGCGCGATCTGCGCGACGTTTTTCTCCGGCTGCGGCTGGTCCTGCGTGCCCCCCGGATTGAACAGCCTGCCGCCGCAGAACTCGCCGCCGCCGCCGTTGTCGCAGATCGGGCGTGGAAGGTCGGGGAATCCGGCCGTCGGATAAGTTTGCCCGACCTGATCGCCTGTCGTGCTGCCCGCGCCGCCGCTGGCTTTGCCGGTGCCCCCCGAGTCGGGCGAAATCGTTCCGACGATTTTTGTGCCGTCCGGGAACTGGATCGCCGCGTTGGCGCCGACGAAGCCGCCGACGATGCTGTTCGCACCGGAGGAAACATCGCCGCTCGACCGTGAGGGATCGATGAAGCCGAAGTTCACGCCGGCGAGACCGCCCGCGATGTTGTGCGATCCGCTGCCGGTGACGGTCGACGATGAGGTCGAGTCCTGAATGAGGCCGATGTTGATGCCGACGAGCCCCCCGAGGAAGCTCTCGGATGTTCCGCTCACCGGTCCCGACGAACTCACGCGCACCAGGTCCGATGTGTTCACGCCGGCGAATCCGCCGACGACGCTGTTCGGGCCGTTGCTGGTGACGGAGCCGGACGCGCTGGAATCGCTGATCTTGCCGTCGAGATTTCCCGCCGCGAAGCCGCCGAGCACCGTATTGGCGCCGCCGGTCACGTTGCCGAACGCGCTGGAGAAGGTGATCTGCCCATGGTTGCCGCTGACGAATCCGCCCGCGGTGCCGCCATCGGTGACCGTGACGTTGCCGCTCGCGAAACTTCCCGTAATCGACCCGCCGTTGCTGCCGTTGCTGCCGGCGAATCCGCCCACGTTGTTGTGACCCGTGACATTGCCGAACGCGAAGCTGCCCGAAATCGAGCCGGTATTGTTTCCGGCGAACCCGCCGGCAGCGCCGTCCTGTGCCTGATTGTTGGGCGCGGTTGATGTTACGTTGCCCGCGGCGAGCGACCCGACGATGGTGCCGCTGTTGTCGCCGACGAGGCCGCCGACACCGAACCCGCCGCCGCTGACGGCGCCGGTCGCCACCGAAGAGGTGATCACCGCTCCGGTACCGTTGAATCCGACCAGGCCGCCGGCGAAATTGTCCAGCGAAGAGACCGCACCCGACGCGGCCGATCCGGTGATCGTGCCGTTGAGATTATTGGAGCCGGCCAGGCCGCCGGCGGAGCTTTTGGCGCCGGCGCTGACGTCACCGGTGGCGAATCCGCCGGTGATCGATCCGCCCTGGTTAAATCCGACCAGCCCGCCGATCGAACCGGCGTGGAAGATGTCGCTGCTGTTGCCGCCGGTCACATTGCCGCTCGCCACGACCGTGTTGAGGGCGCCGAAATTGAAGCCGACGAGCCCGCCGGCACCGGCACCTGTCGCATCCGACAGGCTCACGTTGCCGCTCGCGGTCGACGAGGTGATCGACGCGGTGTTTTCGTTGCGGCCAGCGAGGCCGCCGATGAAGCTGTTGGTCCCGCCCGAGACGTTGCCGCTCGCGCTCGAGAACGTGATCGTGCCGGGGTTGTCGCCGACAAGGCCACCCGCGCTGTTGCCGCTCGATCCGCTCGTCGAACTGCCGACGCTGACATTCGCCTGCGCGCTCGACAGCGTGATCGTGCCCATGTGCGCGCCCGGGCCGAACAGGCCGTTCTGGCCAACGAGCCCGCCCGCGATCACGCCGTTTTGCGCGGTGCCGTGCGACACCGTGCTGTTGGTGACGTTCACACCGCTGACGATCCCGGCGTTGGTTCCGGCCAGCACGCCGACGAACTGGCCGGGGCCCGTGACGTTGGGGTTGGCGGTGACGTTCGCCTTGTCGAAATTGACATTTTGCACCACGCCGGTCGCGCCGATTGCGGCGAACAGCCCAACGCCGATGCCGACGGAGCTCGGCGCGACGGGCGCGATGGTCAGGTTGGAGATGGTGTGGCCGAGCCCGTCGAACTTGCCGCTGTAGGTCTGCATCGGCGTGAAGTTCGGGATCGAGCCTGCGTTGATGTCCTTGCCGAGCGCGTAGTTCTGAGCAAGCGTCGTCCCGTTCGTCCCGATTGCCTGCAGTTTAACTTCGGTGTTCACCAGCATGTACTGGGTGAGCTGGCTCGCGTTGGCGACCTGGATGTTTCCGTTGCCGGTTGTGAAGGTGTCCTGCGTGCCAAATACGGTTGGATTGTAATAGAGAGAGATCGTTCCGGTGCTGGCCGTCCAATTGATGCGCACCGGGTTCGTGAAGGGGGTGAGGACCAACGTACCGGAGCCCGTGCCGGTGCTGTCGGCGTGCATCACCAGATTGCCCGCGCCCGTGTTGACGATGTTCCCGGGCGGTGAGCCGAAGGCGCCGTCGTTGAACTTGATGTCATGAAACGCGATCAACGTCAGCGTGGCGGAGGTATTCCATTGAATACGTACGCCGGAATTGAAAATGATGTCGCCGTTGCCTCCGCCGGAGGTAGTGGTTTGCTCAGTGACGTTCGTTCCAGCGTTGAGACTCGATTGGATCGAGCTTGCGAGCGTGGTGTCGACAATGAGGTCCGGCGGATCGAGCAGCCACGTGCCGCCGTTCCCGGCGTTTACCGTGCCCGAAACATTGAACAGCCCCTTGCTCGACGTCTCGACAAACCCGCCGTTGCCGAATTCCTTGCCGCCGAGCGCGAGGATCGTGCCCGCGAAGGTCAACTGATCGTTGGCCCACAGGATCACCTTGCCGCCGTTGCCGCTCTGCGTCGCCGAGGCGTTGATGGTGGTTGCGGCATCGACGCTGACCGTGGAGGCGTTCGCAATCGCGAACGCTTCCAGCACCGCGCTCGGGTGCGACACCGCCGAGGTATCCGGCTTGCCGCCGCCCCAGTCGCCGCCGATCATCACCTTGCCGCCGCCGGCTTGGCCGGAGGCGTCGATGGTGGCGCCGCTCACCTCGATGTGCTCGCCGCTGACGACGATCGTGCCGCCCTTGGTGCCGTCCTTCTTGCCCGCAGCCGAGAGTTTGCCGGAGACCTTCACCTTCTGCGGCGGCAGCGCGCTTGCGGTGCTCACCTGGCCGCGGCTTCCGCCGCTGTGTGTGGCGGTCGCCGCGCTCAGCACGATCATGCCGTTCTTGGTGCCGACCGAATTCGCCTCGATCACGCCCGAGGTGTTGATCACCGAATCGACCACGACGCGCGCCGCCGCGGCGGTCAGCTCGACGCGCCCGCCGTTCGCCTTCAGCTTGCCTTCGTTGGAGACGAGGGCCTTGAGCGTCTGCCCGGTCGCGACGTCCTTCACCTGGCCGGCGATCTGGTCGCCGACGCCGAGCGTGATCAGCCTGTCGCCGTAGAAATCGAGGCTGAACGTGTTGCCGGCCGCGAGCCCGATGGTGCCGAGCGCCGCCGTGATGGTGCCGGTGTTGCGCACGCCGGGCGCGACCAGCGCGGCGAAGCCGCCGTTGGTCGCCGTGATCGTGCCCTGGTTGACGATCGAGGCGTCCGGCCGGCCCGGAATATTGAAGTTGAAGCGGCCGGCCATGAAATCTTCGTTGCGGATGTCGCTCGTCGTCGCGAGGAAGCCCGCGGTGGTGATCACCGCGCCGGGGCCGAAGATGATGCCGTCGCGGTTGACCAGGAACACCTTGCCGTTCGCCGTAAGCGTGCCGAGGATCTGGCTCGGCCCGAGCCCGCCGGTGACCTTGTTGAGCACGATCGAATTCGCGTTCGGCTGGACGAACGTCGTCTTCTCGCCGACGCCGATATTTAACAGATTCCAGTTGATGATCGCCTTGTCGGATTGCTGATTGACCGTGACGTTCGCCGAGCCCTGGTTGTTGATCGTGGCCGAGCCGCCGACCACGGTGCCGCCGTTCGGCCCGGCGAGGGCGGGCGTGATCGGCATCAGCGCGCTGGCGGTGAGCAGCAGATAGCGCAGCAACCTCCGCTCATTCCCGCGGAAGCGGGAAGCCGGTTCTTTGCAAAGGACTGGGTCCCCGCTTTCGCGGGGACGAGCGGCGGTGAGCTTGCGGTTCGATTGCATCCCGCTCTCCGTCTAGAGCTTTGCGCCCAGGATCAGGAACACACGCCAATCGTGACGCGGGCCCTCGACGGCCTTCGCCAGCGAGAGGTCCGCGTTGTAGATCGTCTCCCACTCGGCGCGCACGCCGGCGCCGGCCGAGGTGCCGTGCTGCATGCGCGGCGTGCCCGGCGCGGGATCGATGTTGTAGGTCTCGCCGTGATCCGCGTAGGCATAAAGCTGCGCGCGCGTGAGCCGCTTGATCGCGTGCGGCACGTCGAAGCGCAATTCGCCGAGCGCGGCCCAGCAACTGTCGCCGAGCATCTGCGAGGGATCGAACGCGCGGCCGAAGAAGCGTCCGCCGTAGCCGCATTGTTCCGACACGAGCAGCGGCGTGGCGGCGACTTGTGCGTAGGCGGCGACGAAGGCCGAGAAATTCCAGAACAGCGGCTGCACCCGGGTGAACGTGCCCTCGATCTTGGTGAAGTCGACGCGCCCCGCGTTGGTCGAGGCCAACGGGTTGTCGTTGCCGGTGGAACCGAGCCCGTCGAAGCCGTGGCTGAGCGTGACGTTGACCTGATTGATGCCGAGGAAGCTGTCGGCCCAGTCGGCATCGGCCTTGAGGCGGAAGCCGCGCAGCCGGTCGCGCGTGAACAGGTCGCCGAACTCATAGCTGTAGTCGTTGGTGACAAAGCCGAGCCCGGTCACATAGAGGTTCGCCTCGCGCGAGCGGATCACCGGATAGGTCAGGCCCGCTTCCAGCACCGCGCTGCGGGTGCGGTAGTCGAACAGGCGCAGCTGTTCGGTGCCGGGCGTGCCGACGCCGTAGCTTGCATTGGCGAAGAAGGTCAGCCCCTCGCTGTTGAGCACCTGTTTGTAGCCGAACTGGAGGTATTGCAGCTCCTCGAGCTGGAAGGTGCCCGCATAGGTGACGGTGAATGCCTCGTGCGCGCGCGCGACCGTGTTGTTGAGCGTTGCCGAGCCGAGATACTGCCACGGCCCGCGCGCCTGGGTGCCGCGATTGTCGATGCGCGCGAGCAGGTCGACCGGCTTCTCGATCACCTCGACGATCAGGATCGAGGCGTTCGGGTGCGTCGGCGAGGGCTTGAGTGAGGTCGCGAACTTCAGGCCCGGCAGGTCGTTCGCCAGCAGCAGGTAGCGCTCCAGCGTGCGGATATTGGCGGGCCGGTCGGCGACGATGCGGGCGGCGTAGTCGGTGAAGAAGTCCCTGTAGCGCGTCAGCTTCTCCGGCCACAGCACCCTGTCGACGTAGCCCTCGACCACCTGGATGCGCACCACCGCGCCGCGCGGCGAGAAGTTCTGCGGCGGCACGACGGCGCGCGACAGCACGTAACCGGCCGCGCCGTATTTGGCGGTGATGCGGCGGGCGAGGTCGTAGACGGCAGCGAGCGAGACCTCGGCCCCGAGCAGGTCGGCGTAGAGAGGGGCGAGGTCCGCGTCGCTGTAGACGGTCGCCCCGGTGATGACGACGCGGCCGATCGTGAGCCTGATGCTCTCGGCGCCGGCGGGTGCGACCGTTGAGGGGAGCGTGATGGTGGCGCCGCCCGGGCGGGCCTGTGGACCTGCCACCGGCGGGGCCAATTGCTCCCGCTCCCGGCCGGGTTGCGCGCCAGGTGGAATGACCTGTGCAACCGCTGTGACCGGGAGGAACAGCAAAAACGCCAGAACCGCCAACAGGCGGCCTCTGCCGGCGGCCATGCCCGCAGCTCCCCCAACAAAACCCCATTCCACCGGGACGGGTGAGACTTGCATGCGCGGTTGGGGATTGGAATACCCCGCAAGCCCTTGCGTCAGTTTCGGGATTTGCTGATGCTTCAGGGCAACAATTGTGTCGTTTTGGGCCGGAATCGGGGTCTGGCATGCCAATTTCTTTTCGTCATGGCCGGGCTTGTCCCGGCCATCCACGACTTACGTCAGTGAATCTGACAAGAAAGACGTGGATGCCGGCCATCAGGGCGTTTACGCCCGTCTTCGACGGGCTATGGCCGGGCATGACGGATACGCCATGCGTTTAACCGGCCGCGCGCTTGTCGCCGCGATGTGCGCGGGCCAGGTCGGGAACCTGCTGCCGCATGTCGTCGTGCCGGCGATCATGGCCGAGCACCTGATTCCGCTGTGGGGGCTCTCGGCCGCTCAGGCCGGCCTGATGGCCGGCGCCTATGCGTTCGGCTACATGCTCGCCGTGCCGGTGCTGGCGACCTTGACCGACCGGATCGATGCACGGCGCGTGCTGCTTGTCGGCTCCACGCTCAGCGGGCTGGGCACCGCCGCGTTTGGCTTGTTTGCAGGCGGACTATGGTCGGCGGCCGCGATCTGGGCGCTCGCCGGCATCGGCTTCGCCGGGGCCTACATGCCAGGCCTGAAGGCGCTGACCGACCGGCTTCCGCCGCAGGAATCTTCGCGCAGCATCACGCTCTATACCGGCAGCTTCTCGATCGGGGTCGGGCTGTCGTTCCTGGTCTCGCAAATCGTCGCGGCGCGCTACGGCTGGCGCGTGGCGTTCTTCGTCACGGCGCTCGGACCGCTGGTGATGATTGCCGCCTCGCTGGCGATGCCGCCCTTCCAGCCCGCGCCGGCGCAAGGCCGTCTGCTCGACTTCCGCCCGGTGCTGCGCAACCGCGCCGCGATGGGCTACGTGCTCGGGTACGGCGCGCATTGCTTCGAGCTTTACGGCATGCGCACCTGGATCGTGGCGTTCTGGAGTTACGTCGCGGCGCGCAACGGCGATGCGCTGCTCTCGCCGATCGCCGTCAGCGTGATTGCGGCGCTGCTGTCGCTGCCCGCCAGCCTGCTGGGCAACGAAGCCGCGATTCGCTTCGGCCGCCATCGCGCCATCACCATCGTGATGATCGTCTCCGGCAGCGTCGCGCTCGCGATCGGCTCGCTGGCCGGCGCGTCGCCCGCATGGCTGCTTGCGCTGGTGCTGATCTACGCCATCACGATTCCGGCGGATAGCGGCGCGCTGACGTCCGGCATGGCGGCGAGCGCCGCGCCGGCGTTTCGCGGCGCCACCATGGCGCTGCACTCGACTGTCGGGTTCGGCCTGTCGGCGCTCGGCGGCTGGGCCGGCGGCGTCGCGCTCGACGCGTTCGGCGGGCCGTCGAGCCCGACGGGCTGGCTCGCGGTGTTCGCAGTCTTCGCCGCCGGCGTGCTGCTCGGCCCGTTTGAGCTGTGGTGGTCGCGTAAAAGTAGCCCGGATTGAGCGGAGCGAAATCCGGGATCAATGCGCCAATATCGCATCCGTCCCGGATGTCGCTAACGCTCCATCCGGGCTACGATTACCGGGAGGGGATTGCCATAAACGGAGACCGACATGCTCAAGCTCTACTATGCGCCGGGCACCTGCGCGCTCGCCTCGCACATTGCACTCGAGGAAGCCGGCGCAACGTATGAAACGGTGCGCTTGAACTTCAAAGCCGAGGACCAGAAGAAGCCCGACTACCTGAAGATCAATCCCAAGGCGCGCGTGCCGGCGCTGGTCACCGACCGTGGCATCATCACCGAGACGCCGGCGATCCTGATCTACGTCGCGCAGAGCTTTCCCGCCGCCAAGCTTGCGCCGCTCGACGATCCGTATGCGCTCGCCAAGGTGCAGGCGTTCAACAGCTATCTGTGCTCGACCGTGCACGTGGCGCATGCGCACCGGCCGCGCGGCTATCGCTGGGCCGACGATCCCGCCGCCATCGAGGCGATGAAGAAAAAGGTGCCGCAGACGGTCGGCGAATGCTTCGCGCTGATCGAGCGCGAGATGTTTGCCGGCCCATGGGTGATGGGCAAGGACTACACCGTGTGCGACGGCTATCTGTATACGCTGTCGCAATGGCTGGCCGCCGACGGCGTCGACATCGACAGGACGCCGAAGATTGCCGAGCATTTCCGGCGCGTCGGCGAGCGGGCAGCGGTGCGCAAGGCGGTCGCCGACGAGGCGCAACTGCAGAGCGCGGCGTAACCCAAACACCGCTCGTCCCCGCGAAAGCGGGGACCCAGTCCTTTAGCTCTGGATGCCCGCTTTCGCGGGCATGAGCGGAGTCACAGCGGTTGCGTGTTCCTCAACGACTTCGGCCAATACCCGCCCGATCATCACCAGCAGCGGCCCCTCAGGCGTATCCGCCTCAATCCGGTCGGCGATATCCGCGATCGTGCCCGCAACAATCGTCTCATCCGGCCGCGTCGCATTCGCGACCGCCACGGCGGGTGTCGAAGGCGCGAGCCCTTGCGCGATCGCGCGCGCGCCCAATTCGCGCAGCGTCTTCTTCGGCATGTAGACCACGGTGGTCGCCGCCGGATCGGCAAGCGTGCGCCAGTCGATGTCGGCCGGCAGCTTGCCGTCGCGGTCATGGCCGGTGATGTACTGCAGGCGGCGCGCCGCTGCGCGGTGCGTCAGCGATACGAGCAGGCGCGAGGCCGCGCCCTGCGCCGCCGAAATACCAGGCACCACCTCGACCGCAATATTCGCGGCGCGGCAGGCCGCAATCTCCTCGCTGGCGCGGCCGAAGATCATCGGATCGCCGCCCTTGAGGCGCACCACGCGCTTGCCCGATTTGGCAAGCCTGATCATCAGATCGTTGATCTCGCTCTGCTTGCATGCGGGCCCGTGGCCGGTCTTGCCCACCATCATCTTCTTCGCCTCGCGCCGTGCGAAGTCGAGCACCTGGGGCGACACGAGGTCGTCGATCAGGATCACATCGGCGGATTGCAGCGCGCGCACGGCGCTCAAGGTGAGCAATTCGGGATCGCCGGGACCCGCGCCGACGAGAATGACCGAGCCGGCGTTGTCGCAAACGCCGCGCGCGGCCGCCATCAGCGTCTCGATGTCGCTCTCGGCAGGCACGCGCTCGGGCGCGGCGACCGCACGCGCGGTAAAGTTTTCCCAGAAGCGCCGCCGCTCGCGGAACGACAACGTGAGCGCCAGCACGCGCGGGCGCCACTGCCGGGCAGCCTCGGCCCAGCGCGCAAAGCCGCGCGGGATCAGCGCTTCGAGCTTGGCGCGGATCGCCTGGCCGAACACCGGCGCCGCGCCATCGGTGGAAATCCCGATCACCAGCGGCGAGCGGTTGACGATCGCACCGAATGAAAAATCGCAGAACGCCGGCTTGTCGATGACGTTGACCGGCACGCCGGCACGGCGGGCGAGCGCGGCAAACGCATCCGCCTCCGCGTCGCCCTCGCACGCGCCGACGGCAAGCGCGGCGCCGTCAAAATCCGCAGCTTCAATGGCGCGCCGGTGAAGCGTGACGAGCGGCGTGTTCGCGGTGAGCTCGATCAATTCCTCACTCGACTCGGCCGCGTAGACATCGACCGCCGCGCCGGCAGCGATCAGCAGCTCGGCTTTCCAGGCGGCAGCGGCGCTGCCGCCGGCAACAACCGCGCGCCTGCCGGCGAGCGCGAAGAACACCGGGAGGCGCGCGAGCGCTTCCATGCGCGGCGGGCGTGCTTCAGAGGGGGTGCGCGCGATCGTCATGCAGCTCTCCGCGCGCCGCTGTCGGCATGAAAGTCGCGGCCGTTCTCCGTCCGCGCCACGAATCCCGCCCGGATCACGAACGCGCCGAAACGCTCGTTCGGCTCGCGCTCCTTCGCATAAGCGGCGAACAGCGGATCGAGCGCCGCGATGATCGCGCCGTGTTCCAGATCTTCGGCGTAGAGCTTGGAGAGGCGCGAGCCGTCAAACGCCGCGCCGAGATAAAGGTTGTAGCGGCCGGGGCCTTTGCCGACTAGGCCGATCTCGGCGAGATACGGCCGCGCGCAGCCGTTCGGACAGCCGGTCATGCGGATGACGATGTCGTCGTCGGAAAGGCCATACGCGGCGAGCCGCTGATCGAGCGCATCGAGCAGCTCGGGCAGATAGCGCTCGCATTCGGCGAGCGCGAGTCCGCAGGTCGGCAGCGCGACGCAGGCCATCGAATTGCGGCGCAGTCCCGACGCCGGCTGGACCAGATTGTACTGCTTGACGATCGCCTCGATCGCGGCGCGATCCTCCTTCGCGACATTCGCCACGATGACGTTCTGGTTCGCGGTAAGCCGCATGTCGCCGGTGTGGATCTCGGCGATCTTGCGCAGGCCCGTGAGCATGCCGGCACCGCCGGCTTTGTCCTGGATGCGGCCGTTCTCGACATAGAGCGTCAGATGCGATTTGCCGTTCTCGCCCTCGGTCCAGCCGTAGCGGTCGCCGGACGAGGTGAAGCTGAACGGCTTCGGCGCTTCGAGCGTCACGCCGGCGCGCTTCTCCACTTCGGCGCGGAACGCACCGAGCCCGCGGTCCTCGATCGTATACTTCAACCGCGCGTGCTTGCGGTTTGACCGGTCGCCCCAGTCGCGCTGCACGGTGACGACCGCCTCCGCGATTGCGACCGCGTCGCGCGGTGCGCAAAAGCCCATCACATCGGCGGCGCGCGGATAGGTGTCGGGCTCGCCATGCGTCATGCCCATGCCGCCGCCGACGGTCACGTTCCAGCCGGTCACATCGTCGTTGCCGTCGAGGATCGCGATGAAGCCGAGATCGTGCGCGAAAATATCGACGTCGTTCGAGGGTGGCACTGCCACCACGATCTTGAATTTCCGCGGCATATACGTCCTGCCGTAGATCGGCTCGACCACGTCGTCCTCGCCGCCCGCGATCTTCTCGCCGTCGAGCCAGATCTCGCGGTAGGCCGGCGTACGCGGCTCGAGGTGATCGGAGAGCGCGCGCGTGAGCGCGAGCGCGGCGGCGTGCGCCTTCGACTGATGCGGGTTCGGATTGCACATCACGTTGCGGTTCACGTCGCCGCAGGCCGCGATGGTGTTCAAGAGCTGCTCGTCGATCGCCTTCAGCGTCGCCTTCAGGTTCGACTTGATCACGCCGTGCAGCTGAATGGTCTGGCGCGTGGTCGCGCGCATCGTGCCGTTGCCGTAGACCCGCGCCACAAGATCGAGTGCGCACCACTGCCGCGGGGTCAGCACGCCGCCCGAGATGCGCACGCGCAGCATGAAGGCGAACGCCTTCTCCAGCTTCTTGCGCGTGCGCTCGCCGCGCAGGTCGCGGTCGTCCTGCAGGTACATGCCGTGGAATTTGACGAGCTGCTGGTCGTCCTCGACGATGCCGCCGGTGATCTCGTCGGCGAGCCCCTCCGCCAGCGTGCCGCGCAGGTAGTCGGACGCTTCCTTGATGTATTCGTTGCGGGACAACTCAGCCATCAATACACATCCTGCTGATAGCGCTTGTCGCGTTCGAGCGAGGCGACGGCTTGCTCCGCGGCCTCAGCAGATAGCGCCTTCACATCCGCGTAGGCGGCGACCAGTGTCGCGCGCACGTCCTTCGCCATCGATTTCTGGTCGCCGCAGACGTAGAAGTTCGCCCCGCCGTCGAGCCAGTCGATGAGATCGCGGCGCTTCTCCCACAGGCGATGCTGCACGTAGATTTTTTCCGGCGTGTCGCGCGAGAACGCCACGTCCATGCGCGTCAGTGCGCCGTCCTTGAGCGCGTCCTGCCATTCCGTCTGATAGAGGAAGTCGTGCGTGAAGGTGCGGTCGCCGAAGAACAGCCAGTTGCGCCCATTCGCCTTCGTCGCGCGGCGCTCCTGCACGAACGCACGAAACGGCGCGACGCCGGTGCCGGGGCCGACCATGACGATGTCCCGATCCGGAGCGGGCAACGTGAAGTGTCTGTTGGGCTTG
>VBAH01000022.1 GCA_005884685.1 Alphaproteobacteria bacterium | reverse complement strand
CGGGACGCCGGGGTCCATCGTGGACCCGCGGACCCCGGCATCTCGCGACGCCGAGGCATCTGCAGTCCGATCTCCGCAAGTCCGCCATGTCTCCGGCGTCCCGCGCGCGGTGTTTGAAGCCTTATGCTGCGCGACCCCCGGTGGCCGTTACTTTTCAGGCTTCCTTCCCTTTCAGGCGCGGGAGCCTCACCACCGCTGTGGGGACCATCGACGGCGCCTGGCGGCCGGTAACCGCCGTACGGCGCCGCCACCGTGGGTCCCCCGTGATGCGCGAGCGCGCGCATCGGGACCGTGCAGCTTCGGCTGTCGCGGCGCGGGTGTGCGTGTTGCACCCTGTCGCGACCACCGCCCCCGATCCGCACTCCAAGACGCCTCTAGAAGCGCCCCTCGTGGATCGAGGCGCGCGTATTATCCGCGCGGTTTTTTTTCGCGTGCGTAACTTTTTTTCGGCGAAGCCACGGGCATGTCCGCTCGCGTGCCGGGCGCAATAGCGCAGCGTATTGCGCCGGCCGCCGGCGGATGACGCTGCGCTGATCCGCTCTACGGCTCTTCTAAACCGCTTTTCTCTTGGCGACCGCCACTGTTCGCCGCGGCACCCACATCAACTTTAAGTACAATAAGTTCCGTATTGCAAATTAACATTTGTATGTGTTAGGCCGGTAAAACGACAACCACAGAGAGAGATCACCATGGCGAATGGAAACTATCCGAGCTTCAACACCGATTCCATCAATCAGGCCCTCGAAGCCGCCCAGAAGCACAGCAAGGCGCGGATGCCGACGGCGGTCAGCCACCAGACCATGCTCGATGACGGCACGCTCAAGCTGTCGGCTCAGTGCATCAGCGTGAACGTTCAGAACAGTCAGATCTGCCTCAACCTCCCGCTCGGGATCGGCAGCGTTTGCCTTCCGGTCCCTTCCTGGGTTCCGAATGGCACCGCGTGCCAGGCCTGCCTCAACATCTGCACCAAGTGGGGCATCCCCTGCGGCGTCGAGGTGACGGTTTCGGTCGCCGGCCAGCAGGTCGTCCAGAAGGGCTTCGGCTGCAGCTGCTAGCCTGACGGTTTGCCAACCGCGGCACGTCATTCGGCGCGCCGCGTCAAGATGCAACAGCGCAGCGCATTCGCCGGCCTTCGGCGGATGACGCTGCGCTGATCCGCTCTACGGCTCTTCTAAACCGCTTTCCTCTTGGCGACCGCCACTGTTCGCCGCGCCGACCAAATCAACTTTGAGTAAAATAAGCTCCGTACGCTGGACTAACAGTTGTATAGGTTAGGCCGGGTAAACCGGGGAGACCACAAATGGCGAACGGAAACTATCCGAGCTTCAACACCGATTCCATCAATCAGGCGCTCGAGGCCGCCCAACGGCACAGCAAGGCGCGGATGCCGGCGGCGGTCAGTCACCAGACAATGCTTGATGACGGCTCGCTCAAGCTGTCGGCGCGATGCATCAGCGTGACGGTTCAGAACAGCCAGATCTGCGTCAACCTTCCGCTCGGGATCGGCAGCGTTTGCCTTCCGATTCCCTCATGGGTTCCGAACGGCACTGCCTGCCAGGCCTGCATCGACATCTGCGAACGGTGGGGCGTCTCCTGCGGCGTCGAGGTGACGGTTTCGGTTGCCGGCCAGAACGTCGTCCAGAAGAGCTTCGGCTGCTGCTAGGCTGACGTTTGTTAGCCGCGGCGCGTCGTTCCGGCGCGCCCCGTCAAGATGCAACAGCGCAGCGCATTCGCCGGCCGTCGGCGGATGACGCTGCGCTGATGCGTTTTACGGCTTTCCCCGGCAGGTCGTGCTGACTCGTAGGGCCCGAGTCAAGCGAAGCGCACTGCGCCGCCATCCGGCGCAATGCGCTCCGCTTCGCGTCGCTTATTGCGCCCTACGGCTGCTTCACCGTCAGCGCGCAAAGTCACCCATAAATCTTCTCATACAAATTGCGCAAAATCCCCGCCGTCACGCCCCAGATATAACGCTCGCCGAACGGCATCTCGTAATAGTGGCGCGTGACGCCCTTCCAGTCGCGGCTTTTGCGCGCGTGGTTGGCCTCGTCCATGACGAACGCGAGCGGCACCTCGAACGCGTCGGCGACTTCGGATGCGTTGATGCGCAGCTCGTAATTCGGGATCACGCGCGCGACGACCGGCAAAACACGGAAGCCCGTGAAGGTCAGATAGAGATCGAGATAGCCGATCGGCTCGATCAGCGCCGCATCGAGCCCGATCTCTTCCTGCGCTTCGCGCAATGCCGCTGCGAGCGGAGAGGCATCGCCCGGATCGATCTTGCCGCCGGGGAACGCGATCTGGCCGGCGTGGTTCGGCAGGTCGCTCGTGCGCATGGTGAGCAGCACGCCGGGCTCGGCGTGATCGACCACCGGCACCAGCACGGCGGCGGGCCGCGTCGCCGTCACGCCGGCCTGCTTCCAGGCGGCGGGATCGCGGTCGAGATCGCCGCGGGGAAACTCCGCGATCGTGTGATCGGTGAGCGCGGCCGGCACGTCGAGCGTGAGCGCCTTCTTCGCGCGGTCGAAGAAGTCACGGCCGATGATGGGAATGGTGGGGGAGTCCGTCAACGCGCGCTCTCCCTATTCCGCTCGTCCCCGCGGACGCGGGGACCCAGTGCTCTGGCCAAGAACTGGATGCCCGCCTTCGCGGGCATGAGCGGAGAGACATTCATCGCAGCCCCTTGAGCAAGTCCGCCGGCGCCATCGCGTAGAACGCCCCGCCCGACGCGACGCCGAACATGCGCTTGCCGCCGACATCGCGCTCTTCGCCGAGCTCGACCAGATCGTAGAACAGCGCGCGCGTCACCAGCGCCCACAGGTCGCGCCGCACGTGCAGATACGGCTTCAGCCCGCCGGTCTCCTGCTCCGGCTCGAAGCGCAGCGCGTGGTCCGGTCCGCACGTCACCCAGTCGTCCACATTGGTGCGAAACGACAGCACGCGCGCAGGCCCCTGCCCTTCCACATTCATCTCGACTGCGGTGAACGGCGCATCGTCGACCGTGATGCCGACCTTCTCGACCGGCGTGACGAGGAAATACTTCTCCCCTTCGCGCTTGAGCACGGAGGAAAACAGCTTCACCAGCGCATGCCGCCCGATCGGCGTCTTGAGGTAGAACCAGGTGCCGTCGGCGGCGATGCGCATGTCGAGGTCGCCGCAGAACGGCGGATTCCACAGATGCACCGGCGGCGGGCCCTTTTTGCCTGCGCGCTTTACCTCGCCCGCGATGGCATCGAGGCCCGCGCCAGTGGACTTTGGGTCATTGGTGTTGGCGTCAGGCATAGTCGGAACTTGCTCATGATTTGGCCATTGTCGAAAGCCTACGGTAGCAAAATCCGGCCGGGCGGCTCGCGCGAACGTGATGTGCAGATCGGGAGAGGCACGCGGCAGAAAGTAGCGTAGACTCAAGATAATAAGAGAATCGGTTGGGGCCAGCGCCATTGTGCTGGCGTGATGTTTGCATAATCCGCAGGCAGATGGCTTGCGAGGCGCCGCGGACCGAATACTCAAAAGGATAGCAACAGGAGCAGTCATGGCGGTCGAAGGTCTCGAAAAATTCGAAGACATGGTGGTGCGCGCGGCCGAGACGACGTCGGCGCATGCCCGCGCCGCCAGGGCCGCGATCGGCGCGGTCATCTTCGGCCAGGAGCGTGTGGTCGAGCGCGCGCTGATCACCATCCTGTCGGGCGGCCACGGCCTGCTGATCGGCGTGCCGGGCCTCGCCAAGACCAAGCTGGTCGAGACCATGGGCATCGCGCTGGGCTTGAACGCGCGGCGCATCCAGTTCACGCCGGACCTGATGCCGTCGGACATTCTCGGCAGCGAAGTGCTGGAGGAGACGCCGGGGGGAAAACGCAATTTCCGCTTCCTCCCCGGGCCGATCTTCGCACAGCTCCTGATGGCCGACGAGATCAACCGCGCGTCACCGCGCACGCAGTCGGCGCTGCTGCAGGCGATGCAGGAGCATCACGTCACGGTCGCGGGCGCGCGCCATGACCTGCCGGCGCCGTTCCATGTGCTCGCGACGCAGAACCCGCTGGAGCAGGAAGGCACCTACCCGCTGCCCGAGGCGCAGCTCGACCGCTTCCTGATGGAGATCGACGTCGATTACCCCGACCGCGAGGCGGAGCGGAAAATCCTGTTCGACACCACCGGCGCCGAAGAGACCAAGGCGAAGGCGGCGATGTCGGCCGAGGATCTGCAGGCCGCGCAGCGCCTGGTGCGGCGCCTGCCGGTCGGCGAGTCCGTGGTCGAGGCGATCCTTGCGCTGGTGCGCTCGGCCCGTCCGGGACCGGAAGGCGGCGAGACCGCGAAGGCGATCGCATGGGGACCGGGTCCGCGCGCCTCGCAGGCGCTGATGCTGGCCGTGCGTGCGCGCGCGCTGCTCGACGGGCGCTACGCGCCGTCGGTCGATGACGTGCTCGAGCTCGCCGAACCGGTGCTGAAGCACCGCATGGCCTTGACGTTTGCGGCGCGCGCCGACGGCGAGACCATTCCCGCCGTGATCGGCAAGCTCAAGTCGCGCATCGGATAGCGCATGGCGGCGGAGCCGGATCACCGCAGCTTCGAGGCCGACGCGACGCGACGGGCGACCGGCGCGGGCCGCACGCTGTCGACCACGATGCCGCGCTTGATCCTCGAAGCGCGCCGCGTCGCCGCGACCGTGATCCACGGCCTGCATGGCCGGCGCCGCGCCGGCACGGGCGAGAATTTCTGGCAATTCCGCCGCTTCATGTCGGGCGAGCCGGCGGCGCGCGTCGACTGGCGCCGCTCCGCGCGCGACGACAACCTCTATGTGCGCGAGCGCGAGTGGGAAGCCGCGCACACCGTGTGGATCTGGCCGGACCGCTCGCCCTCGATGGTGTTCGCCTCGGCGCTCGTGTGGGAAACCAAGCTCGACCGCGCGCTGGTGGTCGCCTTCGCGCTCGCCGAAGTGCTGGTCGAGGGCGGCGAGCGCGTCGGCCTGCCTGGCCTGATGCGCCCGAGCGCGACCCGCACCATCATCGAGCGCATGGCCGAGGCGATCGTGCACGATCCGACCGAGCGCGCCAGCCTGCCGCCGACGTTCGCGCCGTCGCCGCAGTCGGAAGTCGTGGTGCTGTCCGACCTGTGGAGCCCGATCGCCGACGTGCATCGCACCCTCGCGCAGCTCTCCGCGAACGGGGCGCAGGGTCACGTGGTGCAGATCGTCGATCCGGCCGAGGAGACCTTCCCGTTTTCCGGCCGCGTCGAGTTCATCGACCCGGAAGACGGGCACTCGATCACGGTCGGCCGCGCGGAAGCCTGGCGCGAGGAGTATCAGGCACGCGTCGAGCGCCATCGCGCCGAAATCCGCGCCGAGACCGACCGGCTCGGCTGGAGCTTCATCATCCATCGCACCGACCGGCCGGCGAGCGAGCTCTTGCTCGCGCTGCACACGCGCATGGCGGCGAGCGCGGCCGGCACCGGCGTGAACCTGCGCCACGCCGACTTCCATCCCGGGAGCGCCGCATGATCGCGGGTTTCCCATTGGGTTTCGCACAGCCGCTGGTGTTGCTCGGGTTGCTGAGCCTGCCGGTGCTGTGGTGGCTGTTGCGGCTGGTGCCGCCGCGCCCGCGTCAGCAGCGCCTCGGCCCGGAAAAGCTGTTGCTCGACATCCTGCCGAAGGAGGAGACGCCGGCGCGCACGCCGTGGTGGCTCACGCTGTTGCGCCTCACGCTCGCCGCGCTGCTGATCATCGCGGCGGCGGGTCCGTTGTGGAATCCGCCGCTCGCCACGTCGCAAGCCTCCGCGCCGCTCGCTCTGCTGATCGACGACGGCTGGGGCGCCGCCGCCACCTGGGACACGCGCGTGCGCACCGCCGAGGATCTGATCGCGCGCGCCGAGACCGACGGGCGCGGCGTCGCGATCATTCCCTTGTCCGACGTGGGGCGCGACATCTCGCTGGAAACGCCGGGCGCCGCGAAGGTGCGATTGCGCCAGATCAAGCCGAAGCCGCACACCGTCGAGCGCACCGAGATCCTTCCGGCGATCGCGCGCTTCGTTACCGCCGCGCCCTCGGTCGAAGTGCTGTGGCTCTCCGACGGCGTCGATGTCGCGCGCACGTCTGAGTTCGTCGGCGAGCTCGGCAAGCTGCTCACCGGCAAGCCCGTCACCGTGGTGGAAGGCGGCGTCGCGCCCGCGCATGCACTCACCGCCGCCGACAATGCGGCCGGCTCGCTCGTCGTGAAGGTGCTGCGCGCAGGCGTGCGCGACAACGATGCCGGCATGGTGCGCGCGCTCGATCCGAAGGGCCTGCCGCTCGGTGAGGCGCCGTTCGTCTTCCGCGGCAATGAGCGGGAGACCGAGGCGGCATTCGACTTGCCGGTAGAGATCCGCAACGACATCGCCCGGCTGGAAGTGTCCGGCGAGCGTTCCGCGGGGGTGGTCCAGCTTCTCGACAAGCGCTGGCGCCGCCGCTCGATCGGCGTGATCACCGGCTCGACCGCCGATACGGCGCAGCCGCTGCTCGCCTCGACCTACTACCTCTCGCGCGCGCTCAATCCCTTCGCCGATGTGCGGCTCGCCGAGCGCGGCTCGCCCGCTCAAGCCGTACAGCAGTTCGTCGCGCAGAACGTGCCGATGATGATCCTCGCCGACGTCGGCAACGTCGCGGGCGAGGCGCGCGAGAAGCTCGCGAAATGGATCGACGACGGCGGCGTGCTGGTGCGCTTTGCCGGCCCGCGCCTGGCGGCGTCGGACGACGATCTCATCCCGGTGAAGCTGCGCCGTGGCGGACGCACGCTCGGCGGCTCGCTTTCGTGGGAGCAGCCGCAGCAGCTCGCGGCGTTCGCGCGCGAGAGCCCGTTCAACGGCATGGCGGTGCCGACCGATGTGACGGTCACCCGGCAGGTGCTGGCCGAACCGGACTCCGGGCTGACCGAGCGCACGTGGGCGACGCTCGCCGACGGCACGCCGCTGGTCACGGCGGCACGGCGCGGCAAGGGCGTCATCGTGCTGTTTCACGTCACCGCCGACACCCGCTGGTCCGATCTGCCGCTGTCGGGCGCGTTTGTCGACATGCTCAAGCGCGTCGTTGCGCTCGCCGGCTCCACCGCGAACGCCGAGAAGATCGACGCCCAGGCGGTGCGCGAAACGATCGCGCCGAACCGCGTGCTCGACGGCTTCGGCGCGTTCACGCCGCCGCCCTCGACCGCGCGTCCGGTGCCGGCCGGTTACAGCTTCCGCGCCACCGCCGATCATCCGCCCGGCTTCTACGGACCGCCCGAAGGATTGCTCGCGGTGAACACGCTCGCCCCAACCGACCGGCTCAACCCGATCGACTACGCACCGCTCTCCGCGCGCATGGAGGCGTACCGCCTGGGCGAGCCGAAGGATCTGCGCGGACCGCTGTTCCTTGCGGCGCTGGCGCTGCTGGTGATCGACGCGCTGGTCGTGTTCTGGCTCGCCGGCGGCCTGCACCGCATCGTGCCGCGCCGGCGCATGGCGACGGGCGCAGTGCTTTTCGCGGCGGCGCTTGGCGCGACACTGATCGCCTCGCATGCGCTTGCGCAGGGCACGCCGCCCGCGCAAGCCGCGCCGCCGAATCCGGCGGCGGAAGACTTCGCCCAGAAGGTCACGACCGACACGCGCCTCGCCTACATCGTCACCGGCGATGCCGAGGTCGACAACGTCAGCAAAGTCGGTTTGCAGGGCCTCACGCTGTTCCTCGCGCAACGCACCGCGCTTGAGGCCGGCGAGCCGGTCGGGCTCGATCCCGCGCGCGATGAACTCTCGTTCTTCCCGCTGATCTATTGGCCGATCGTGCCGAACGCGCCGCGCCCGACGCAGGATGCGCTCACCCGCATCGACGCCTACATGAAGCAGGGCGGGACCGTGCTGTTCGACACGCGCGACGCCGTGATGGCGCCCCCCGGACCGGGGGGCGAGAACCGCTCGCCCGGCATGCTGGCGCTGCGCGACATCCTCGCCTCGCTCGATATCCCTGAGCTTGAGCCGGTGCCGCGCGACCACGTGCTGACCAAAACGTTTTTCCTGTTGAAGGACTTTCCCGGCCGCTTCAGCCAGGGCCAGCTTTGGGTCGAGGCGATTGCGCCGCCGAACGACGACGAGCCGGAGCGCCCCGCGCGCGGCGGCGATGGTGTCTCGTCGATCCTGATCACGTCGAACGATCTCGCCGGCGCATGGGCACAGCGCAACGACGGCCAGCCGATGTTGCCGATGGTGCCGGGAGAGCCGCGCCAGCGCGAATTCGCGTTCCGCGCCGGCGTCAACATCGTGATGTACACGCTCACCGGCAACTACAAGGCGGACCAGGTGCACATCCCGGCGCTGCTCGAGAGGTTGGGGCAGTGAGGGAGCCGCGAACAAAGCTGTCATCGTCCGCGAAGGCGGACGATCCAGTTACCACCGGCCGCGTTGGTGATTACTGGGTCCCCGCCTTCGCCGGGACGACGACAGAAAGGTAAGAGCGTGGGCTTCGGAGTAACCTTCTCGCCGCTGGTGCCCAACGAGGTTCTCTGGGCGGCGCTGGCCGTTGCGGTGATCGTCGCAGCGTTGCTGCTTGTCATCAGGAGCCGCGGCGCGATGGTGCGCGCGGTCGCGCTCGGCCTTGCGGCCCTTGCGCTCGCCAACCCGTCGCTGACGCGCGAGGACCGCGAAGCGCTGCCTTCCGTCGCTGTCGTCGTCGTCGACAAGAGCCCGAGCCAGGGTTTCGGCGACCGCGAGAAGCAGACCGAGGCAGTGCGCGCCGCCCTCACGCAGCGGCTCGGCCGCATCGCGGGCCTCGAGGTGCGCACCGTCGAGGCTGGACAGGCCGACGGCGAGACGGACGGCACGCGGCTGTTCAATGCGCTCGGCGCGGCGCTCGCGGACGTGCCGCCGGATCGGGTCGCGGGCGCGCTGTTCATCACCGACGGCCGCGTGCATGACGTGCCGGCCGAAGCGGCGCAACTCGGCTTCGCCGCGCCGGTGCATGCGCTGATCACGGGGCGGCCGGGCGAGCGCGACCGCCGCGTCCAGCTCGTCAGCGCGCCGCGCTTCGGCATCGTCGGGCAGACCCAGACGGTCGTGCTGCGCGTCGAGGACCAGGGCACGCGCCCTGCTCCGGCGCAGCTCACCATCCGGCGCGACGGCGAGACGCTGGAAACCCGCAACGTCATGGCGGGCGATCAGGTGCGCATCCAGGTGCCGATCCCTCATGCCGGACAGAACATCGTCGAGATCGAGGCTTCGCCGATCGACAACGAGCTCACCACCATCAACAACCGCGCGGTCGTCGCGATCGACGGCGTGCGCGACAAGCTGCGCGTGCTGCTCGTCTCGGGCGAGCCGCATGCCGGCGAGCGCACCTGGCGCAATCTCCTGAAGTCGGACGCGTCGGTCGATCTCGTGCACTTCACCATTTTGCGTCCGCCCGAGAAGCAGGACGGCACGCCGATCAACGAGTTGTCGCTGATCGCGTTTCCGACGCGCGAGCTGTTTCAGCAGAAGATCAACGAATTCCACCTGATCATTTTCGACCGCTACGCCCGCCAGGGCGTGCTGCCGGTCATGTATCTCGACAACGTCGCGCGTTACGTGCGCAACGGCGGCGCGGTGCTGGTCGCTGCCGGCCCGGACTATGCGAGTCCGACCTCGCTCTGGCGCACGCCGCTCGACGTGGTGCTGCCGGCCGAGCCGAGTGGGCGCACCACCGAGGGGCCGTTCTTCCCGACGCTGTCCGACCTCGGCAAACGCCACCCGGTGACGCGCGGGCTGGAGGGCGCGGACAGCGATCCGCCGCACTGGAGCCGCTTCTTCCGGCTCGTCGATGCGCACGCCGACAAGGGCACCGCCGTGATGCAGGGGCCGGACAACAAGCCGCTGCTCTTGCTCTCGCGCGAGGGCGAAGGGCGCGTCGCGCTCCTGCTCTCCGACCACATCTGGCTGTGGGCGCGCGGCTATGAGGGCGGCGGGCCGCATCTCGACCTGCTGCGCCGGTTGTCGCACTGGCTGATGAAGCAGCCGGACCTCGAGGAAGAGGCGCTGCGCCTTGCCGTTCGCGGCAAGGACATCGAGGTGCGGCGCCAGAGCATGGGCGACGACGTCGAGCCGGTCACGATGACGACGCCGGCCGGTCAGACGCGCATGCTCAACCTCGACAAGTCCGAGCCCGGCGTATGGAAGGCGGTGACGCAGGCGAATGAGCTCGGCCTGTGGCGCGCGACCGACGGCAAGCTCACCGCGCTGGTCAATGTCGGTCCTGCGAACCCGCGCGAATACGCCGAGGTGACATCGTCCACCGCCGTGCTCAGCTCCATCGCCACCGCGACCGGCGGCGATGCGCGGCGCATCGCGGACGCTTCCGGCACGCTCAACATTCCACGCATCCTCGGCGTGCGCTCGACCGATACCTACAAGGGCGAGGATTGGCTCGGCTTGAAGATGCGCGACGCGAGCGTGGTACGCGGCATCGGCGTGCTGCCGCTGTTTGCCGGCCTGCTCGGCCTGCTGCTGCTGATCGGCAGCCTCGCGGCGACCTGGATGCGCGAGGGGCGCTGAGTGCCAGGCTCCGTAGCCGGATGAAGCCCCCGGGTCGCGCTTCGCGCGCCCGAGGGCTCCACGCCGGCTACGCGCCGGGAAACGGTGATAGCCACCAACACCCAAGGCGTAGCCGGCTTAGGTAAAAGTGCCATGGAACTCGCCTTGAGATTATTGGATTGTTGAACCCGAGTGAGCTGTGCATCTGCGCCGCCCAACCGGGGAGAGAGCGACACCTGTTTGCGGCAGCTCCAACACCAGGAGAGCCGCATGCGACCGCTCCTCGTCGCCACGCTATTGCTTTGCCCGCTCGGCGCCAGCGCGCAAGAGCATCATCAGCTTCATCACGCCTATTACCAGAACTGGGTGAACAAGCAGGACAAAGGCTGCTGCAACAACCAGGATTGCGGCGAATTGCGCGCAGAAAACGAGCGCACGAACGGCGACCGGGTGGAGGTACGCATCGACGGCGAGTGGTGCCCGGTGCAGCCGTTCCACTATCTCAAGAAAGGCAATGCGCCTGACTGGTCCACCTCGCATGTGTGCGTGCAGAAATACGCCACCACGGCGAATGCCTCCGCCTGCCAGCGGCTGCTCTGCTATCAGCCGAAGCCGGGGACCTGAGCGGCCGGCAACGGCGCCAGGGTAAGGTTTCCGAAACCTAACCTGCGCATCATCGCGGGCCGCGCTCCCTGCGCGCTCCGGTCCGCCGATGCGCCCCAAATCCAGCCCGTCGATCCTGCGCGACACCGATCTGCTGCGCAATATCGCGTATCTCTGGATCGCGCTGACGGGGGCGTTCTGCGCCTTCGATCTTTATCGCAAGACGGCGGTCGGGCTGACCGACGGCGGCGGGCGCCCGATCGGCGACGACTTCGTCAATTATTTCTCCGGCGCATGGCTCGCGCTGCATCAGCGCACGCCCGAGATCTATCACTGGCCGGCCTACCATGCGTTTCAGGAAGCGCTGGTCGGCGCTGCCGTCAGTCCGAACTACAATTACAGCTATCCGCCGCTCGCGCTGGTGCTCACGCTGCCGTTCGCCCTGCTGCCCTACGTGCCGGCGCTCGGCGTATGGCTGGCCGGCGGATGGTACGCGTTCTTTTCCGCGCTGCGGCTCGCGACGCCGAACGCATTGCTGCTCGCGCTCGCCACGCCGGCCGTGTTCGTGAATACCTATTGCGGCCAGAACGGCGTGTGGACCGCGGCTTTCCTCGGCGGGGGCTTAAGCCTGCTGGAGCGCCGGCCCGTCGTCGCGGGCGTGCTGTTCGGACTGCAGGCCTACAAGCCGCATCTCGCGCTGATGATTCCGGTGGCGCTGCTCGCGGGCCGGCAATGGCGGGCGCTCGTGGCGGGCGCGGTGACGGTTGGCGTACTGCTCCTCGCAAGCCTTGCGCTCGCCGGATGGGACGGCTGGCGCGCGTTCCTCGATCTCGCACCTGTGCTGCGCAAGGTCACGCTCGAGGACGCCGACGCGGTGTGGCACCGCAACGTGTCGGTATTCATGGCGGCGTCGCGGCTCGGGCTCGGCGCGTCCGCCGCCTATGCGGCGCAGATTGCAGCGGCGCTGTTTGCCGCCGCGCTGGTTGCGCTGGCCTGGTTCAAGGATGCGCCCGCGCCGGCACGCAATGCCGCCGTGCTGATCGGCCTGCTGCTCGCGACGCCCTATCTGCAGGATTACGACCTGGTGCTCGGCGCATTCATCGTGGTGTGGCTGACGCAAGGCGCGGCGGCGAAATCCGAGGCGCAAATCGCCTCGGCGCTGATTCTGCTCGCGCCGTTGCTCGCTAGCCCGCTCGCCAAGCTGACCGGCTTCGCCTTCGGCCCGCTGTTCGTCATCCCGGCGCTGATCGTGACGGCGCGGGCGGTCTTTGCCGCTCGCGCAGCCACCGTTGCAGCGCGCGCGTGATCGGCCGCTCGAACATCCGGTAGCAGACGATCGAGGCCGCGACCGCCGAGGCCCATGCGATCGCCGCGTAGAGCCAGGGCGCGCCGGAAAAATCGAACCAGCGCCCGATGGTCCAGCGCACCAGCGGAAAGGTCAGCGGGTGCACGAGATAAAGCGAATACGACGCATCGCCGAGCAGGCCGAAGAACCGCCCGGCCGGTCCCGGATGCCACGTGCTGTCCGACAACGCGCAGGCCGCGACCAGCGCCGCGCTGGGCAGTCCCCAGAACAGCACCCGCCACTCGCCCCACGCTTCGGGCGGGCTGTACATCGATGCGTATCCGGCGACGGCCGCGATGCCGAGCGCCCATGCGGCGGCAGGCGGCAGGCGCAAGCCCTCGCGGTAGGCGAGTGCGATCAGCATGCCGTAGCAGAACTCGAGGATGATCAGGTTCGCCCAGAACAGGAACGGCAGCGGCAGCACGGTCGCGCGCCCGATGGCCACGATGGCGAGGAACGCGAGGCAAACCGCCGGCACAGCGATGCGCCGCGGCAGCAGGATCGCCAAGGCGAACACCGCGTAGAAGAACATCTCGTAGTTCAGCGTCCAGCCGAGCAGGTGCACCGGAAACGCGAAGCCGTCGACGCGCGGATACGGCCAGAACAGGAATGAGGCGATCAGGCTGCCCGGCGTGTAGATGTCCCACAGCACGCGGCCGTGCACCGCATAGATGTAGAGGATGATCACCACCGTCACCGCCCAATAGAGCGGTGCGATGCGCGCGAGCCGGCGCAGGAAAAACCGTTGCGGCCCATCGCGGCGGCCGAACAGGGACTCGGACGAATACACCATCACGAATCCCGAAATGACGAAGAACAGGTCCACGCCGGCCGCGCCGAGCAGGAAGTTCTTGAACGGCCCCGGCGCGCCGCCCATGTGGGTGACCTTCTCGGTCGCGGCATGCAGCGTCAGCACGCCGATCGCCGCAACCGCGCGCAGCACCTGGATCGATTTCAGCGTGGGCGAACCGCCCGCGCCGATCCCGCCGACGGCCGATTCAGCCAAGCATCACCTCGACCAGATACGGCCCTTTGTGGGTGAGCCCGCGCGCGACCGCCTTGTTGAACTCGTCCATCGTGTCGACGCGCTCGCCCGGTACGCCCATGCCGCGCGCGAGGCCGACAAAATCCAGATCGGGGCGCGACAGGTCGAGCATGTCGAGCGCCTTGCGGCCGACATTCTGCGCGCCGACGTTCGCGAGCTCGTGGCGCAGGATCGCGTAGGACTTGTTGTTGAGCAGCACCGTCGTGATGTCGAGGTTCTCGCGCGCCTGCGTCCACAGCGCCTGGATGGTGTACATCGCGGAGCCGTCCGCCTGGATGTTCAGCACCTTGCGCTCCGGGCACGCGACCGCGGCGCCGGTCGCAAGAGGCATGCCGATGCCGATGGAGCCGCCCATGTTCTGCAGCCAGGTGTGCGGGTGCGCATTGCGCGTGGAAGGAAAAAAGCCGCGCCCGGTCGAGACGCCTTCGTCCACCACGATCGCGTTCTCTGGAATCAGGCTGCCGAGCGATTGCGCAAGCGTCAGCGAGTCGATCTTGCCGGTCGCAAGCGGCATCGGCCCGTACTGCGCCGGCTCGATCGGCTGTTGCGCGGCGCCGAGCTCGTCGGCGAGCCATTCGAGCGCGTGCAGCGTGTCCTCTTCGAGAGTCGAAAGCGTGGTGAACTGCGTGTCCTTCGGCGCCAGCAGTGAGGGCTTGTCCGGGTAGGCGAAGAACGCCACCGGGATGCGGCTGCCGACCAGCACGATGTGCTTGACGCCTTCCAGCGTCTTGAGCGCCTGATCGACCGGGTAGGGAATGCGGTCGATCGGGACGCGCCCGGCGCCACGTTCCATGCGCCGATTGAAGGTTTGCGCCAGCAGCCGGCATCCGGTCTTCGCGGCGATGCGCGCCGCAAGCGCGAGGCCGTTTTCGCGCAGCGCCAGCCCGGTGAGCAGCAGCACCGCAGGCTCGCCCGAGCGCAGCACGCGCGCGGCTTCCTTCACGGCATCATGGCTCACCTTCGCGCGTTCTGCGATCGGCGGCGCCGGCGCAGGCCCGGCGCCCTCATTCCACGCGGTGTCGGCCGGCAGAATAAGCGTCGCCACCTGCCCGGGCGGCTTCATCGCGGCGGCGATCGCGGCCGCGCCGTCCTGCGCGACATGCTTTGCGTCGGGCGAGGTCTTGACCCAGCCGGAGAACGGTTGCGCGGCGGTTTCGATGTCGGAGGTGAGCGGCGAGTCGTAGTCGCGATGATAGGTCGCGTGATCGCCGACGATGTTCACCACGGGCGTTGCGGCCTTCATGGCGTTGTGCAGGTTGGCAAGACCGTTCGCGAGGCCGGGCCCGAGATGCAGCAACGTCGCGGCCGGCTTCTCCGCCATGCGCGCGTAGCCGTCGGCCGCGCCGGTCGCCACGCCCTCGAACAGCGCCAGCACGCAGCGCATCCCCTCGACGCGATCGAGGGCAGCTACGAAATGCATCTCCGACGTGCCGGGATTGGAGAAGCACACGTCGACGCCGCCCCCGACCAGCGTGCGCACCAGACTTTCCGCGCCGTTCATGTGCCAACCCCTCCATTGTCATCCCGGAAGCCGCGCAAGCGGCTATCCGGGATCCATAACCACGATCCGAGCAATATCGTGAGGGCGGTGGTTATGGATCCCGGCTCTCGCTTCGCTCGGCCGGGATGACAAACGTAAATCATCTCACGCATCCCAATCAGGCCGCACCACGCCGCTCACACCGCTGAGCGCGCCTTCCACCAGTTCGGCCGCAAGTATCCGTGCCGGATCCGCCGGGCCCGGCATCGCGATCGCGCCCTTCGGCACGCGCTTGAATCCGACGCGCGCGTAATACGGCTCGTCCCCGACCAGCACGACCAGCCGGTGGCCCTTCGCGCGCGCATCGTTGAGCGCACGCTCCATCATGGCCTTGCCGATGCCGCGATCGCGGAACGGCGGCTCGATCGTGAGCGGCCCGAGCAGCAGCGCGGGCGTCTCGCGGATGCGCACCGGCGTAAGCCGCAGCGAACCGACCAGCAACGTGCCGATGCGCGCCGTATACGAGAGATCGAGCCGGTGGCCGATCTGCTCGCGGATACGATAGGCGGTGCGGGCGTAACGGCCGGGGCCGAACGTGCGCTCATGCAGCCGCTCGATCGCGGCCGCGTCCCCGGGCTTTTCGGTCAGGATCGTGAGGGAAAGGTCGGTCATCAGGTCCGCCGCGAATTAGCATTTGGGCGGCGCGGGGTCCATGGTAGCCCTCACCCTGAGGAGCCCCGCCGACGCGTTTGCGGAGGCGGGCGTCTCGAAGGGCGAGGGCGTCATGCGGGCCATCCTTCGAGACGGCGCTTCGCACCTCCTCAGGATGAGGACACTTCATGGCGCACGGCGAGCTGATCGACGGGGTCTGGCACACCCGCTTTCACGACACCAAGAAAACCGGCGGGCGCTTCAAGCGCGGCCAGCCGAAATTTCGCAACTGGATAACGCCGGACGGCAGCGCGGGTCCGAGCGGTGCCGGCGGCTTTCCGGCCGCGCGCGGGCGCTATCATCTCTACGTTGCGCTCGCCTGCCCGTGGGCGCATCGCACCGTGGCGTTCCGCGCGCTGAAGGGGCTTGCGGACATCATCTCGATGGATGTGGTCGAGCCGGTGATGGGCGACGAAGGCTGGCAGTTCGGACCCGATGCGGACGATGACAGCGTGAACGGCAGGAAGCACCTGCACGAGATCTACACGCTGGTGGACCCCCACTACACCGGGCGCGTTTCCGTGCCGGTGCTGTGGGACAAGGAGCGCCATACGATCGTCAACAACGAGTCGTCCGAAATCATCCGCATGCTCAATTCGGCATTCGATGCGTTCACCAACGAGCGCACCGATTTTTATCCGCCCGACCTGCGCGGCGAGATCGATGCCGTGAACGAGCTCGTTTTCAACAACGTGAACAACGGCGTCTATCGCACCGGCTTTGCCAGCACGCAGGAGGCCTACGAGGAGGCCTTCCTTGACGTGTTCGGCGCGCTCGACCGGCTCGATGCGCGGCTGTCACGCCAGCGCTATCTTTGTGGCGCGCGCATCACGGAGGCCGATTGGCGGCTGTTCACGACTCTGCTGCGCTTCGATGCCGTCTATTACAGCCATTTCAAATGCAATCTGCGGCGCATCGCGGATTATCCGAACCTATCGAATTACCTGCGCGAGCTTTATCAGTGGCCGGGCATCGCCGCGACGGTGAACATGGACCACATCAAGCGGCACTATTACATGAGCATGCTGTTCCTTAATCCGAACGGCATCGTGCCGCTCGGCCCTGCGCTCGATTTTGAGGCCGAGCATGATCGGGGCAGGTTTGGGTAACTCTTAAGCGCGGCGCGTGCCGCGTACTCCGCTGCCCCTCTCCCCGCTTGCGGGGAGAGGGTGGCGCGCGGAGCGCGCCGGGAGCGGGGTTTCGAGCGCGCTCAGAATGACTTCAAGCACGCCTGTCGTATTTCCAAGTGCATCGTTGTTCCAAAATCGCAATATCCGAAATCCTTCACTCTCAAGGTAACGGTCGCGCAGTTCGTCTTTCGGATTCTCCGCGTGCTGGCCGCCGTCGACCTCGACAATGAGCTTTCGGCCGAGACACGCGAAGTCCACCACATATGGACCAATCGGCACTTGCCTCTGAATTTGTAATTGTCGAAGCGATGGGCACGCAGATGGTACCAGAGCCGCCGCTCTGCGTCGGTCATGTTGCTTCGAAGCTTTTTTGCGTGAACTAGACTCAAAAGCCCCCTCTCCCGGCTCGGACCTGCGGTCCTCGCCACCCTCTCCCCGCTACGCGGGGCGAGGGGAAAGCGGAATATGCCGCGCCGACGGCGCGAAACTATTACTCCCCCTGGATGCCGAGCTTCTTCACCTCCGGACCCCAGTAGGCCACGTCCTTCTCGATCTGCGCGCGGAAAGCCTTCGCATCCTGCGGACCGTAGACGCCGTTCGCCGAAATTTTCGCCCACACCTCCGGATTCTTCACCGCATCCATGATGGCGGCTTCGAGCTTCGCGATCGTCTCAGGCGGCGTCGCGGCCGGGACGAGCGCGCCGTACCAGTTTTCCATGTAGATGCCGGGAAAGCCCGCCTCGGCCGCGGTCGGCACGTCGGGCAACAATGCGGAGCGCGCGTTTCCCGCGACCGCAAGCGCGCGGATCGTGCCCTGCTGCACCAGCGGGTAGAGCACCGTGATGTCGCCGTTGAGGAAATCGATGTGCCCGCCCATGATGTCGTTCAGCGCCGGCGCGATGCCGCGATACGGCACATGCGTGATCCTGGTGCCGGCGGAGGCATTCAGCTGCTCGGCCGCGATATGCATCGTGGTGCCCACGCCGGCCGAGCCGTAGCTCATCCGGGGATCGGATTTTGCCTTGGCGATGAGGTCGGGGAGCGTTTTCACGGCCGAGTCGGCCTTCACGATGAACAGCGTCGGCGCGGCGCCGATGCGCGCGACCGGCGCGAACACCTTGAGCTGCTCGTAACCGGGCTGCGGCTTCAGCGCATTGGTGATCACGAACGCGCCGACGCTCGCGAACAGGATCGTGCGGCCGTCGGCCGGTGCGCGCGCCACCTGATCGACCGCGAGCAGGCCACCAGCGCCGCCGCGATTCTCCACCACCACATCGGTCTGCAGGCGCGGCGCCAACTCATTGGCCACGATACGGGCAAGCGCGTCGACCGGGCCGCCGGCCGCGAACGGAACGACGATCTTGATCGGATCGGCCGCGTGCGCAGGAGCGGCGAACAGCACGGCGGCGAGCGCGATTGCGCGCGGCGGTGCGAACAGGCGTTTCATGAGTCCTCCCGATCGTTTGCCGGCGCCATGCTGCCATCAACGCGACGCTGAGAAAACCCGCTCGTCCCCGCGAAAGCGGGGACCCAAGAAAGAGAAAAAAGAAAGAACTGGATTCCCGCTCGCGCGGGAGTGAGCGGGAGGCGAGTTCACCAGCGCGGCGACACGGCCACGCCCTCGAACAGCTCCGCAAGCCGCGCGCGGGTGCCGCGCGTCGTGTCGGGTGGCAGCGCGTCCAGCGCGAAGAAGCCGTGGTCGATGATCTCGCGCGGATCGCGTGGGCCGCCGTCCTGACGAAATGCCCGGATCGCGAACAGCGCCACATGATCGCGGCGCGAATCACGGCTGTTGAAGAAGAGGCCCTGCAGCGTTGGAGGCTCGAGCGCCGTGATGCCGGCTTCCTCCAGCAATTCGCGCGCAAGCGCGTCGTGAACCGTCTCGCCGACTTCGACACCGCCGCCAGGCAAGTGCCAGCCCGACACATAGCTGTGCTTGACCAGAAGAACGCGGCCCTGGGGGTCGATCACAATGGCGCGAACGCCGAACGTCATGGCGCGTGCGAAACGCCAATACGTATGCAAAACCCGCCGAATTGCAGGCTCCAACGTCCGGCGGAGCGCGTCGAGGCTCATTCCTCAATGAATTCCTTCCGTTGGCATGCGTGCCTGCATGGCTGACCCTAGCAGGTTCCGCTTGTGGGGCGAGGCTCGGGGGGCTATTTGTGCGTTGCACAATAATTCTGACCCGGTGACCGCCATGCTTCCTTTCTTGGTCTATCTGCTCAGCCGTAAGCGGTCCTTCGTCTGGAGTCCGGCGGTCGATCTGAGCGATCCTTACATTGCGGCCGCCCTGGCGCCGGTTTCGCATAGCTAGCGTATCGCGGGCGGCAGGCTTTCCTCCCAGGCTTGCCGTCGCACGGCGCCCCTTCGGGGGCGCCGCTTTCTTTTGCGCGTTGTCAGTCCGGCCTCATTGTTTATAGTCATTCTAAATAAGCCATGGAGCCGCCGTGAAACGTTTTTCCGACCTCACCGAACAGGAAGTCCTCGCGCTCGCGATCACCAACGAGGAAGAGGACAGCCGCATTTATCGCGGTTTTGCCGAGGGCTTGCGCAAGGATTACGCGGCGTCGGCGAAAATGTTCGACGAGATGGCCGAGGAAGAGGTGCGCCATCGCACCATGCTCTACGAACTCTACCGCGAAAAGTTCGGCGAATATTTGCCGCTGGTGCGCCGCCAGGACGTGAAGGGCTTCGTGCAGAAGAAGCCGATCTGGCTCACCCAGCAGCTCGGCGTCGACCAGGTACGCAAATACGCCGCCGACATGGAGTACGAAGCCGCGCGGTTCTATCGCAAGGCGGCCGAGAACGCGCGCGACGCCTCGGTGCGCGAACTGCTGGTGACGCTCGCGGAAGCCGAAGATCAGCACGAGGCGATCGCCGAAAAACTGGAAGACAGGATTACACCCAGCGCACGCCGCGCCGAGGACGAGACCGCGCGGCGCATGTTCGTGCTGCAATATGTGCAGCCGGGCCTCGTCGGCCTCATGGATGGTTCGGTGTCGACGCTCGCGCCGCTGTTCGCTGCGGCCTTCGCGACGCATCAGCCGTGGGAGACTTTTCTGGTCGGGCTTGCGGCTTCGGTCGGTGCCGGCATCTCGATGGGATTTGCCGAAGCACTTTCGGATGACGGCTCCCTCACCGGGCGCGGCACGCCGTGGCTGCGCGGCGCGGTGTGCGGCTTGATGACCACGGTCGGCGGCCTCGGCCACACGCTGCCCTACCTCATTCCGGACTTCTGGACCGCGACCGTGATCGCATTCATCGTCGTGATCGTCGAGCTTGCGGTGATCTCCTGGATCCGCTGGCGCTACATGGATACGCCGTTCTGGTCGGCGGCGTTCCAGATCATGGTCGGCGGTGCGCTGGTGTTCGCGGCCGGGATCTTGATCGGGAGTTCGTGACTCGCGCTATAACGGCGCGATGTTCCTGCTCGCGCATCTCTCCGATCCGCATCTTGGGCCGATCCCGACGCCGCGCTTGCGCGAGCTCGCCAACAAGCGCGGGCTCGGGCTGATCAACTGGTACCGCAAGCGCCACCGCCATCACCGCGCCGATGCGCTCGACGCGATTGTCGCCGACATGAAGGCGCAAGCGCCGGACCACATCGCGGTCACCGGCGATCTGGTGAACATTTCGCTCGATGAGGAATTCGCGCGCGCGGCGCGCTGGCTCGACACCCTCGGCAAGCCGCAGGACGTCACGCTCACACCGGGCAATCACGATGCCTACATCCGGCACGCCGCGGGCCACGCCGCCGAGCACTGGGGCGATTTCATGAGGGGAGACCCCCACCCTAACCCTCCCCCGCTTGCGGGGGAGGGAAGGGAGGGGGCGTTCCCGTTTGTCCGCAGGCGCGGGCCGCTCGCGATCGTCGCGCTGACAACATCGTTGCCGACCGGCCCGTTCATGGCGACCGGGCAGCTCGGTGGCGAGCAGCTTGCGCGGCTCGCGGGAATCCTGATCGCGCTCGCGCGCGAGCCGGCGTTTCGCGTGGTGCTGATCCATCATCCGCCGACGCACGCGCGCAGCCACTACATGAAGCGGTTGATCGATGCGCCGATCCTGCGCGCACTGCTCGCCGAGCACGGCGCGGAGCTCTTGCTGCACGGCCACGACCACGAGCACCGCGTGCACTGGCTCGACGGGCCCCGCTCGCGCATTCCGGCGGTCGGAGTGCCCTCGGCGTCGGCGATCGTCGAGGGCGATGACGAGCCGGCGGCGTACAATCTGTTTCACATCGACGGCGGACCCGGCGCATGGCAATGCGAGATGGTGCTGCGCGGTTTGCGCGCAGGGCACGGGGGGGTCACCGAATTGAAGCGCGAAAGGTTGCGATGAGCGCCTTGCCGCCGAGCGCGCAGCGGGTGCAGGACGCGGCCGCCGCGCTCGGCCTTGCCGTGACGGTGCGCGAAATGGCGCAGCCGACCCGCACCGCCGAGGAGGCAGCCAGCGCCTGCGGCGTCAGCGTGGGTCAGATCGTGAAATCGCTGGTGTTTCTCGGCGCCACCGGCGGCAAGCCGTATTTGCTGCTCGTCTCGGGTGCGAACCGCGTGAACGAGAAGGCCGTCGCGGTGCATCTCGGCGAGAACCTCACGCGTCCCGACGCGGGCGTGGTGCGCGCGCTCACCGGCTATGCCATCGGCGGCATCCCGCCGTTCGGCCACGACACGGCCCTTGCGACCTATATGGACCGCGATCTGTTGGCCTACGAGATGATCTGGGCCGCGGCCGGCACGCCCAAGGCCGTGTTCCGTACCGAACCCGCGGCGCTGCGGGATGCCGCTAAGGCCATCGTGATTGACGTGAGGTGATGGTCTGCTGCCTCTTCCGTTTGCGCGCGGGACGGTGCAAGAGACGGGCGCCCATGCGGCGACTATACTGAGGCAAGAAAAAGCAGGGAGTTTCCCCATGGACGACGCCGTCCGCAAGATCACCGCCGAGGACGTCAACCCGCGCTACAACTGGGGGCGCGCGCTGCCGGCGTTCGGCACCATGGGGGTCGATTTCGAGGAGCGCGTCGATTACCGCCGCCTCCACAAGTACCGCCTCGCCCGTGCCCGCCAGGCGCTGGAGAAATCCGATCTCGGCGCGCTGCTGGTGATGGACGTCAACAACATCCGCTATCTCACCTCGACCAAGATCGGCGAATGGGAACGCGACAAGATCTGCCGCTGGGCGCTGCTCACGCGCGGCAGCGCGGACCCGATCCTGTGGGACTTCGGTTCGGCCGCCGTGCACCACAAGCTCTACGCGCCATGGCTCAAGCCGGAGAACTGCAAGGCCGGACTGCTCGGCCTGCGCGGCACGGTCTCGCCCTCGTTCGGCCTGATGGCGAAGCACGCCGGCGAGATCGCCTCGATCATCCGCGAGGCGGGCGTGATCGACATGCCGGTCGGCATCGACATCATCGAGCCGCCGATGCTGTTCGAATTGCAGAAGGCCGGGCTGAAGGTCGAGGACGGCCAGCAGGTGATGCTGGAGGCGCGCGAGATCAAATCGGCGGACGAGATCGCGCTCTTGAATCGCGCCGCCGCGATGGTCGACGGCGCCTATCACCTGGTGCACGAAAAGCTCAAGCCCGGCGTACGCGAGAACGACATCGTCGCGATGGTGAACGAGTTTCTCTATCGCCACGGCTCCGACGACGTCGAGGCGATCAACGCGATCTCGGGCGAGCGCTGCAATCCGCATCCGCACAATTTCACCGACCGCATGCTGCGCCCGGGCGACCAGGCGTTCTTCGACATCCTGCAGTCGTTCATGGGCTACCGCACCTGCTACTACCGCACCTTCAATGTGGGGCGCGCCACGCCGGTGCAGCACGACGCCTACAAGAAAGCGCGCGAATGGCTCGACAACGCGATCGCGCTGATCAAGCCGGGCGTTTCCACCGACAAGGTCGCGAGCGTGTGGCCGAAGGCGGCAGAATTCGGCTTTCCCGACGAAACCAGCGCATTCGGCCTGCAGTTCGGGCACGGCATCGGCTGCGCCATCCACGAGCGCCCGATCATCTCGCGCGTGGTTTCGATGGAGCACCCGACCGAGATCAAGGAAGGCATGGTGTTCGCGCTGGAAACCTACTGCCCGGCGAAGGACGGCTACTCGGCCGCGCGCATCGAGGAAGAAGTCGTCGTCACCGACAAAGGCTGCCGCGTGATCACGCTCTTTCCGGCGGAGGAACTCCCGATCGCGAACCGGTATTGAGGCTGGATGCAGCTCATCCAGATTCTGCTGCCGCTCTATGACAATTCAGGCGAGCCGCTTCCGGCGGAGCTTTTCAGCGAGGTGCGCCAACAGCTCGCGGACCGGTTCGGCGGCCTCACGACCTATTCGCGCGCGCCGGCGCAGGGCCTCTGGAAGGATGACGGCGAAACGCACCACGACGACATCGTGGTGTTCGAGGTGATGGCCGCGCGGCTCGACGCGGCGTGGTGGGGCGAGTACCGCCGCAACCTGGAAGCCAGATTCCGCCAGCGCGAAATCGTGATCCGCGCGCAGGAGACGGTCGTCCTGTAGCGTAGCGTCCAATGCCGGGAACCCGCGCGCAAGTTGGCTCTTGTATCGGGGAAATGTGCTAAACGGCGGCCGGGACGCTTCGGCGCGTGGAAGAACATCCGCTTTGCTGTTATGGAAAGGCCTCGAGATGAATATGAAATCCTGGAAGTTTGGCTCGTTCGCCGCGGCAGCGCTCTGCGTCGCCCTGTGGGCCTCGCCCGCCGCCGCACAACGTGCCGACGACATGCGTGGCGGGGGCCAGCATCCGTGCGCCGGCGACGCGCAACGTATTTGCAGCGAGTTCGTCCCGGACCGCGGCAAGGTTGCCTCGTGCCTGTTCAAGAACAAAGCCCAGCTGTCGTCCGCCTGCGCGGCGACGCTCGGCGGCGGCAAGGCGAAGGTCACCCGCAAGGCAAAGGCGCGGCGTCATGTCCGGCGCCACGCCCGGCATCACCGCCGCCATCACCGGCGCTGACCCCGCCGCTCGTCCCCGCGCAAGCGGGGACCCAGGGGCCCAAGACTGGATGCGGATGAGAGGTTCTACGACTCCAATCCGGTCGGCACCTGCTTGTTTTCGGGCTTGAGCTTCACCCCCGCGCCGATCGCCATCGTCTCCAAGAGCGCGGCGAAATCCTGCGCCAGATACTTCTCGGGATCGGGTTTCAGCTGCGCGGCGCCGAAGTGCTGCTGCAACACCTCGCGTGCGGCCGCCGTCACCGGCATCGGCACGCCCATCTCGGTGCCGAGGCCGAGACCCAAATCGAGATCCTTGCGCAGCAGCTCCGGCGTGAAGGTCGTGGTCCAGTCGAGATTGACCAGCGCCGGCGACTTGTAGCGCGTGAACATCGAGCCCATCACGCCGTTGTTGATGAAGGCGAGGAAGGCGTGGCGCGGCACGCCGGCTTTCTCGGCCACCAGCATGATTTCGATCAGGTTCTCGATCACCACGCCGAGCATCACGTTGTGTGCGATCTTGCATACCCGCGCGAGTTCGCCTTCGCCGACGTAGGACACGCCCTGCGGCGCGAACACCTCGATCAGCGGCTCGACCTCGCGAAACAGCGCCTCCGGCCCCGACGCCACCGCGGAGAGCTTGCCGGCTTTGATCACCTTGGCATTGCCGCTCACCGGGCAGGCGAGGAAATCCGAGCCGAGTTCCTTCAGCCTCCCGCGGATCGCGGCGGATTCGTCCAGCGCGATCGTCGAGCAATCGACGAATACGGCCGGCAGCTTGCCGTTGCGGCCGTGCACAACGCCGTTGGCACCGAAATAGACCTCCTCGAGGTCCTTGCCGGTGGAGACGATGGAGAACACCACATCGCAGCTTGCAAGGTTGCCGAGACTGTCGACGATCTTAGCCCCGGACTTTGCCAGCGGCTCGGCCTTGGCGCGGGTGCGATTCCAGATCGACACGTCGTGGCCGGCCTTGAGCAGGCGCTCGGCCATGGGAAATCCCATGCGGCCCATGCCGATCCAGCCGATCTTCTGTGTATTGCCTGCCATCTCGATCCTCCGCGGCGAGCATGATCCCGAAAAGCATGTCCTCGACCCCGATCGGGGAGGGACGCCGGTTTTCGGATCAGATCATACTCAATTGAGGCGCGTCGGTAACATGGGCGTCAGGGCGCTTCAACGGCATCGCTTCGCCCGCAAGCCGCGCTTGCAGGCCTGGCGCTTCGCCAATAGGTGGAACACGTGTTAGGGAGCGGGTTGTCCGGCGGGCTGCAAACTTTGAGGATTTGAAAATGGCTGACAAACTGAATGTGATTACGATCGCTGGCTCGCTGCGCAAGGGCTCGTTCAATGCCGCGCTCGCCCGTCAGCTTCCCAAATGGGCGCCCGAAGGTATGAGCATCGCCGAGGCACCGTCGTGGGCGGACTTGCCCGTCTACAATGCGGACGACCAGAACGCGACGGGCTTTCCCGCAACGGCCACCAAGCTTGCCGAGGCGATCCGCGCAGCCGACGGCGTGATCATCGTCAGCCCCGAATACAATTACGGTGTCCCCGGCGGGCTGAAGAACGCGGTCGACTGGCTCTCGCGCATGAAGGACCAGCCGTTCAAGGACAAGCCGGTCGCGCTGCAATCGGTCGCCGGCGGCCCGCTCGGCGGCGGACGTGTGCAGTATCAGTGGCGCCAGATCATGGTGTTCGTCGAGGCGCTGGTCTTCCTGCGGCCGGAAGTGTTCGTCGGCATGGCGGGGCAGAAGTTCGACGAGAAGACGCTCGAGTTCAAGGACGAGGCCGGCATCAAGTTCATCACGCAGCAGCTCGCGGCGTTCGAAGGGTTCATCCGCAAGGTCGGCGGCAAGGCCTGACCGATGAGCAACGTCCTGGTGATCTGCGGCAGCCTGCGCAAAGGCTCCTACAACGCGGCGCTCGCGCGTGCGCTGCCGGCGCTCGCGCCCGAAGGCATGCATCTCACCGACGCGCCGCGCGTCGACACGATGCCGCACTACAATTACGACGACCAGGCCGCGACCGGCTTTCCGCCGAGCGTGACCGCGTTCGCGGACGCGATCCGCGCCGCCGACGGCGTGATCATCGTGTCGCCGGAATACAACTGGACGATTCCGGGTACGCTCAAGAATGCGATCGACTGGGTCTCGCGCATGAAGGAGCAGCCGTTCAAGGACAAGCCGGTCGCGCTGCAATCGGCCTCCGGCGCGCTGCTCGGCGGCTCGCGCATGCAGTATCACCTGCGCCAGTGCCTCATCTCGATCGATGCGCTGATCTTCGGCCGGCCCGAGGTGATCGTCACCTTCGCGCCGCAGAAGTTCGACGAGGCGACTTTAGAGCTGAAGGATCAGGCCACGCTCGACATGATCAAGCTGCAGCTCGCGGCGTTCGCGAAGTTTATCGAGCGGGTGGGCGGGAAATAGCTTCTGACCGCGAGCGCGACGCGACTCGTTGCTTACAGTTTGCCGCCCTCCAACCATTTCGTGCCGCGTTCGTACAGCTTCTCCACCTCCGGCCCGTCCAATCCCGGCATGTCGGGCTTCACCGTGTAGCCGATGCGCGTCTGCAAGTACGCGAGGTGGCGGTAGCCTTCGGGGAAGCGCGCCAGCAGGTCGGCATCGAGCGCGAGCTTGGCGGCCGGGTCGAGCGGGTCGAGCCGGTCCTTCTCGTAGATCGGCTGGCGCAGCACCAGGCCCCAGCGGCCGCGTTTCTCGAAGAAATCGTAGAACCGCCCGGTGCACACCACGTCGCACAAAACGCCGTCGACCCTGGCGCGCTGCGAGATCGTCATCTTGGTCTGCGCGATCGCGCGGATGCCGAGCAGGTCCACGGTCGTGCCGCCGAGGAAATGCAGGATGCGCACGCCCTTTTGGTAGCCCTCCTCGCTCACCTTGATGAATTCGTCGCGCGTGCCCTGGAACCAGGTCGCCATCATGCGCCCATCGTCGTGCCACACCTCGCGGAAGCGGTCCCACAGCCGCGCGTCGCGCAGCACCGCCCAGTCCTCGACCAGCTGGCGGATGGTGAGGCGGTCGAGCAACGTGGTGGCGTCCATCGAAAAACCTTTCCGTCGTCATGGCCCGCGAAAGCGGGCCATCCAGTACACACCGGCGAGTCCATTGGCTACTGGATCACCCGCTTTCGCGGGTGATGACGACCCTCATATGATGCGCGCAAGGAGAAGCACATGGGACGTCTGGACGGCCGCGTGGCAATCGTGACCGGCGGCGCCAAGGGCATCGGCCGGCATTATTCGTTCGCGCTCGCGGCGCAAGGCGCGCGCGTGATGATCGCCGACATCGTGGACGGCGCGGGCGAGGCGGCGGAGATCGCCGCGCAACATGGCGCGAATTCAGTGGCGAGCGAAATCTGCGACGTCAGCGACGAAAGCGCGGTGAAGCGGCTCGTCTCGGCGACCATCGAGCGCTTCGGCCAGATCGACGTGCTGGTCAACAACGCCGCGCTTTACGCGCCGCTCCCCGAGCAGAAGTTCACCGAGATCGACGTCGACCTGTGGGACAGGGTGATGGCGGTCAACCTGCGCGGCACCTTCCTGATGGCGAAGCACGTCGCGCCGCACATGGCCGGGCGCCGGTATGGCAAGATCATCAATATCGGGTCGGGCACGGCGGTGCGCGGCATTCCGTGGTTGATGCATTACGTCGCCAGCAAGGGCGGCATCATGGCGATGACGCGCGCGATGTCGCGCGAGCTCGGCGACGATGGCATCCGCGTCAATACGCTGATGCCGGGCTTCACGTTGAGCGACTCGATCGTGAACGAGAATCCCGGCCACGTGGAGACGGCGCGCAACCGCGCGGTCGCCTCACGCGCGCTCAAGCGCGACATACATCCGCAGGACCTGCTCGGCGCGCTGATTTTTCTGGCGTCGGCCGACAGCGATTTCGTCACCGGACAGACTATCGCGGTCGATGGCGGCAATGTGAATACGTAGTGTCATCACCGGGCCGGCGCGAAGCGCCGAGTCCCGGTGATCCCGATAGAGTTGGCACAGCCTTGCCATCCCAAGCGGGATGGCCGGGACAAGCCCGGCCATGACGGGTTAGAATCGCTGCAACAACAAAATCGTGGAGGACGCCCCATGCCTCGCCTGCTCGCACTTGCGCTCGCGCCGCTCATGCTCTCCCCTGCCCTGGCCCAGCAGCAAAAAGTCGGCGATCCGCCCGAAGCCTCCAACATGCGTCTTGTCGGCATGAGCGACCTGCAGGCGCGCTCAGCCTATCAGCCGACGATCCACCGGCAGGGCGAGCGCACCATCGCCTATATCGGCCACCACGGCGGCACCCCGGACGTGCCGAAGCCGATGAACAAGCTCACCGGCGAGCCGGAGTTCAACGGCACCTCGATCCTCGACGTGACCGATCCGGCCAATCCGAAATACCTGAAACACATCCCCGGCCTCGAAGGAAATTACGAGGACGGCGGCGCGCAGATGGTGCGCGTGTGCGACGGCGCCACACTGCCGAATGCCGACAAGGCCAAGACCTACATGCTGCGCGTGTTCGGCGGAAAGGCGCACGAGGTATGGGATGTCACCAACCCGGCCGATCCCGCGCTGATCACGCGCATCGGCGAGGGCCTGAAGGACACGCACAAGAACTGGTGGGAATGCGACAGCGGCATCGCCTACCTCGTCTCCGGCGCGCCCGGCTGGCGCACGCGCCGCATGATGCAGGTCTACGACCTCTCCGACCCGGCGCATCCGAAGCACATTCGCGACTTCGGCCTGGTCGGTCAGCAGCCGGGCACCGACGGCACGGTGCCGACCGAACTTCATGGCGCGATCTCGACCGGCCCGCGCGGCAACCGCGTCTATGTCGGCTACGGCACCAACAAGGGCGGCGTGCTGCAGATTCTCGACCGCGAGAAGCTGCTCAGCAGTGCGAAGGAGCCGACGCCCGACAACCTGCGCGCGCCCGTGGCCGGCGAGTTGCATATGTCGCCGCTGGTCGGTGCGCACACGACCTACCCGCTCGGCAAGATGCGCATTCCCGAATTTGCCAACGACAAGTTCGGGGCCGAGCGCGACATGGTGATGATCGTCGACGAGTCGCTGGTCAACGAATGCGGCAGCGGCGAATCGCGCCAGATGGTGTGGTTCGTCGATGCGACGATCGAGAAATTTCCCATGGTGGTGTCGAACTACACGCCGGCCGCGGGAGATTTCTGCGAGCGCGGCGGGCGCTTCGGCGCGCATTCGTCGAACGAGAGCATGGCGCCGGTGTTCCGCGGCAAGCTTGCGTTCGTCACCTGGTTCAATGCGGGCGTGCGCGCGATCGACATCCGCAATCCGTACCGCCCGAGGGAGACCGGCTATTTCATTCCGGCGATCACCGAGGCGACCGACAAGCGCTGCATCAAGGTGAACGGTGAAGACCGCTGCAAGATCGCGATCCAGAGCAACAACGTGGAGACCGACGAGCGCGGCTACATCTATGTGGTCGACCGCGCCAATACCGGCCTGCACATCCTGGAACTGACCGGCGAGGCGCGGGCCATCGCGGGATTGAACTGAAGGCGCGCGAATGTCTCTTGCCGACACCGGCCACCTCGCCGTCAACGGCGCCGCGCTCGAATACCGCATGATCGGGCCGCGGCCGGACGCGGCGCCGACTTTTCTGATGCTGCACGAGGGGCTGGGGTCGGTTTCGACCTGGGGCACGTTTCCCGAGCAACTCGCGCAGCGCACCGGTGCCGGCGTGTTCGTCTATTCGCGCGCCGGTTACGGCAAGTCGTCCACCATTACGCTGCCACGTCCGCTCGACTACATGCAGCGCGAGGCGACCGAGGTGTTGCCCGGGCTGCTCGACATGATCGGCTTCACGCGCGGTATCCTGCTCGGCCACAGCGATGGGGCGACCATCGCTGCCTGCTATGCCGGCAGCGTGCAGGATCACCGGGTGCGCGGGCTCGTGCTGATGGCGCCGCATTTCTTCACCGAGCCCGAGGGGCTCGCTGAGATTTGCAACGCGCGCCTAGCCTACGAGACGACCGATCTGCGCGCGCGGCTTGCCCGCCATCACGCCGATGTCGATGCCGCGTTCCGCGGATGGAACGAGGCCTGGCTCGATCCGGGATTTGCGGCGTTCGATACGACGGACGCGCTCGCCTACATCCGGGTGCCGGTGCTGGTCATGCAGGGCGCGGCCGATCCCTACGGCACGCTCGCGCAGGTGCGCGTGGTCGAGGAGGAGTGTTACTGCCCGGTCGAGGCCGCGGTGCTGCCGGGCGTCGGCCACGCCCCGCATCGCGAGCAGCCGGAGCAGACGCTTGCCGCCGTTGCCGCCTTTGCCGACCGTATTTTTTGCGACGGCCTCAGCGCGGCGTGAGGCGATCACCGTTGCCCAATCGAGCGATATGCACTATAATTCCTACTGTATTATTGAAATTTCAGAAGAATTCGGAGTGCATCGATGGGCGCAGCGGCCGAGAAGCCCGCCGAAAATGGGCTGATCGATTTCCGCACCGAGCCGGCGCGCTATCGGCACTGGCGACTCGGCGTCGCGGGCGACGTCGCGACGCTCACCATGGACGTCGACGAGAAGGCGCCGCTGCTCGGCGGCTACGAGCTCAAGCTCAACTCCTACGATCTCGGCGTCGACATCGAGCTCGCTGACGCGGTCGAGCGGCTGCGCTTCGAGCATCCGCAGGTCAAGGTCGTCATCCTGCGCTCGGGCAAGGACCGCGTGTTCTGCGCCGGCGCCAACATCCGCATGCTGGCGAGCGCCACGCACGCGCACAAGGTCAACTTCTGCAAGTTCACCAACGAGACGCGCAATACGATCGAGGACGCGAGCGCGCACTCCGGCCAGAAATATCTCTGCGTCGTGAACGGCACCGCGGCAGGCGGCGGCTACGAGCTCGCGCTCGCCTGCGACCACATCCTGCTGGTCGACGACGGCTCGGCGAGCGTCTCGCTGCCCGAGCTGCCGCTGCTCGCCGTGCTGCCCGGGACCGGCGGACTGACGCGCGTCACCGACAAGCGCAAGGTGCGGCGCGATCATGCCGACGTGTTCTGCACCACCGAGGAAGGCGTGAAGGGCAAGCGCGCGGTCGAGTGGCGCTTGGTCGACGAGGTGGCGCCGCGCTCCAAGCTCGACGACGCGGTCGCCGCGCGCGTGCGCGCGCTCGCCGCGCAGTCGAAAGGCGTGAACGGTACGGCGGGCATCAAGCTGACGGCGCTCAATCGCGATATCGCCGCCGACCGCATCCGCTATTCGACCGTGGACGTCGACATCGAGCGGGCCGAGCGCATCGTCACGATCACGATTCGCGGGCCTGAGATTGCGCCGCCGCATGATACCGACGCGCTGGTGAAACTCGGCGCAGATTATTGGCCGCTGAAGTGCGCGCGCGAACTCGACGACGCGATCCTGCACCTGCGGCTCAACGAGCTTGCGACCGCCGTGATCGTGTTCAAGACGCTCGGCGACCCGGCCGCCGTGATCGCGCACGACGAGTTTCTCACAGTCAACCTCGAGCACTGGCTGGCGCGCGAAATCCTCGGCCTCTGGAAGCGCGTGCTCAAGCGCATCGACGTCACCTCGCGCTCGCTCGCCGCCGTGATCGAGCCGGGTTCGTGCTTTGCCGGCACGCTCGCCGAGCTCGCGTTCGCGTCCGATCGCTCCTACATGGCGATCGGCGAATTCTCCGGCGACAACCGGCCGCCCGCGACCTTGACCCTGCACGCCGTCAACTTCGGCCGCTACCCGATGTCGAACGGGTTGTCGCGGCTCGCGACGCGCTTCCTTGGTGAGCCGGCTTCGCTCGATGCCGCGAAGGCCGCGACCGGCAAGGCACTCGACGCCGGGGAAGCCGAAAAACGCGGCCTCGTCACCTTCGCAATGGACGACATCGACTGGGACGACGTCCGCGTCTTCCTCGAAGAGCGCGCGAGCTTCTCGCCCGACGGCCTCACCGGCATGGAGGCAAACCTGCGCTTCGCTGGACCGGAAACGATGGAAACGAAAATCTTCGCGCGCCTTACCGCGTGGCAGAACTGGATCTTCCAGCGCCCGAATGCGGTCGGCCCGGAAGGCGCGCTCACGCGCTATGGGTCAGGGCAAAAGCCGAATTTCGATATGAAGAGGGTGTGACGATGACTCTCGCCGTCATTCCGGGGCGCGACGAAGTCGCGAGCCCGGAATCCATGAGCCCGAGTCGTGGTTATGGATTCCGGGCTCGCCGCTGCGCGGCGTCCCGGAATGACGGGTGAGAGAGACCGGAGCAAGATCATGAACGTGAACATCAACGTCGATTACTCCAGCACGATCCCGAACAATGTCGGGCTCAGCGAAGACCGCCGCGTGCTCAAGGCGCTGGAGGTGTGGCATCCGGGCTACCTCGACTGGTGGCAGGACATGGGACCGGACGGCTTCCAGGAGTCGCTCGTCTACCTGCGCACCGCGTACTCGGTCGATCCGCGCGGCTGGGCCAAGTTCGACTACGTGCGCATGCCCGAATACCGCTGGGGCATCCTTCTTGCGCCGCAGGAGGAAAATCGCAAGGTGCCGTTCGGCGAGCACTACGGCGAGCCGGCGTGGCAGGACGTGCCGGGCGAGCATCGCGCGATGCTGCGCCGTCTCGTGGTGATCCAGGGCGACACCGAGCCGGCATCGGTCGAGCAGCAGCGCCACCTGGGAAAGACCGCGCCGTCGCTCTACGACATGCGCAACCTGTTCCAGGTCAACGTCGAGGAAGGCCGCCATCTGTGGGCGATGGTCTATCTCTTGCAGAAATATTTCGGCCGCGACGGCCGCGAGGAGGCCGATGAGTTGTTGCGCCGGCGCTCCGGCTCAGCCGATGCCCCGCGCATGCTCGGCGCGTTCAACGAGGCGACGCCGGACTGGCTGTCGTTCTTCATGTTCACCTACTTCACCGACCGCGACGGCAAGATGCAGCTTCATTCCCTTGCGCAGTCCGGCTTCGATCCGCTCTCGCGCACCTGCCGCTTCATGCTCACCGAGGAAGCGCATCACATGTTCGTCGGCGAGACCGGGATCAGCCGCGTCGTGCAGCGCACCTGCGACGCGATGAAGGAGGCCGGCATCAGCGACCCGACCGACATTGCTAAAGTACGCCCGCTCGGCGTGATCGATTTGCCCACCCTCCAGAAGAAGCTCAACCTGCACTACACGCTCTCGCTCGACCTGTTCGGCTCGGAGGTTTCGACCAACGCGGCGAACGCGTTCAACGCGGGGCTGAAAGGCCGCTACCGCGAGACGCAGATCGAGGACGACCATCAGCTCAAGAACGACACCTATCCGGTGCTCAAGCTGGTGAACGGCGAGATCAAGCGCGTCGACGAGCCGGCGCTCACCGCGCTGAACATGCGGCTGCGCGACGATTACACGCAGGACTGCGTCAAGGGCCTGTTGCGCTGGAACAAGATCATCACGCTCGCCGGTTATGACTACAAGCTGACTTTGCCGAACGTCGCGTTCCACCGCGCGATCGGGGAGTTCAAGACTGTGCACGCGACGCCGGACGGCGTGCTGATCGACGATGCGGCGTGGGGCAAGCGCAAGAGCGATTGGCTGCCCTCGACCGAGGACGGCGACTTCATCGCAAGCCTGATGACGCCGCACTACGAGACGGGGCAGTTCGCCTCGTGGATCGCACCGCCGAAGGTCGGCATCGACAACAAGCCGGGCGATTTCGAATACGTGAAGATCGAGACGTGACCGACACCGCCCCGCCCTACATCAGCAACCGTCCGCTGCGGCCGGCGCGCCGTCCGGCAAAACAGGTGCGCGCCGAGAACACGCCGCTGCTGCGCGAGATCGGCTACCTGGTGCGCAACGAACGCGCCAAGCGCGGCATGACGCGGAAAATGCTGGCGAAGCAGGCCAACATGTCGGAGCGCTTTGTCGCGCAAATCGAGCTCGGCGTGGGCAATCCGAGCGTGCTTTCACTCGATGCGATCGCGCGCGCGCTGACGCTCGATGTGTTCGACCTGCTGCCGGCGGTCACCCTCGAGGAAGCACGGCGGCGCGCGCTGGTGCACCTGCGCCAGCTTCCGGTGGAGGAAATCAAGAGCTTCCTGAATGCCTTCGCGCGCATGGGTGTGGCGATGCCGACCGCCCGCGACCAGCGCGTTGCGCTGGTCGGCCTGCGGGGTTCCGGCAAATCGACGCTCGGCGCGATGTTGGCGGAGCGACTCGACTGTCCGTTCATCGAGCTCGATAAGGTCATCGAGCGCGAACACGGCGCATCGGTTGCGGCTCTGTTCGACGTATACGGACAGGCGACCTTCCGCCGCTACGAGCGCGACTGCCTGACCGGCGTCGTTGCCGGCAATCGATCCGCCGTGATCGCAACCGCCGGCGGCATCGTCGCCGACGAGGCGACATACGGGCAGTTGCTCGACCAGACACACGTGATTTGGATCGAAGCGTCGCCAGCCGAGCACATGCGCCGCGTAATGGATCAGGGGGATTTCCGGCCCATGGCGCACAATCGCGACGCAATGCACGATCTGGTCGCGATCCTCGCCGCGCGCGCACCGCTGTATGGACGCGCGCATGCGCGGCTCGATACGAGGGGGCGGAGCGTGACCGCGTGTGTGGACGAATTAGCAAAAATCGCACAGGACCTGCTGACCCGCCTCTGAAACGTGCAAGCGCCGATCCGTGAATGTCCGCCATGCGCGATCCAAGCCGATGGCCCTAGCGCCTGCTCTGGTTCATCCATTTGCGCACATCGGGGTCATTCGAAAGGGTGCGAAGGTACTCTCGCATTCCGGGAAGATACATTGTTATCGTGTTGTATTTTTCCGAATATTCGCTCCAGGTTGACAACTCGTGATATGCGATAACCTTATTGTTCTGAAGCAGATCGGTAAGCATGATGACATAGCCATAGGTACGACGTTCCGAGTGAAGCAGGAATCCTTCTTCGGTATGGTCCGGAAAAAGTTGTTCCATGGTCCCTTCCTCCCATGCGCGACAGAGGACGTAATAAACCGAGAGTCAAAATTGGGCAGCCCCCCTTTTCGGGGAATGATTAAAATAGCTCAATTCCCGGTTTTGCGCGAGGCCGCGTAGGCAAAGCTGCCGTCAGCCGGGAAGAAAGCGGCACACGGCTTCGGCTGCCTTTTTTGGCTCAGCACGAAAATATTCATGGAGGGCAACGATCGCACCGCGGGGTATTCCAAAGTTATGCGCGGCTGTCATCCCGGGCGAGCCACGAAGCGGCGAGAACGGGACCATCTACCGTCATGTCCCGCCGCCCGATGGATCCCGGCTCTCGCGGAGCCTGTCATCGGGCCGCGCGTTGCGGGGACCCGTTGGCTCGGCCGGGATCACTAATGCACGGGTGAAAAAGTCCTCTACGCTTCATCAACGACGCGGTTGCTCAGCGTTCCGATTTCCGGGACCGACACCTCCACAACATCGCCGGCCTTGAGCCAACGCGGCGGATCGAAGCGCGCGCCGGCACCGACCGGCGTGCCCGTGACGATGATGTCGCCCGGCTTCAGGGTGGTGAAGATCGTGATGTAGGCGAGCAGGTCCGCGAAGGAAAAGATCAGGTTCGCCGTGGTGTCGTCCTGGCGGACCTCGCCGTTCACCTTGGTGGTGAGATGCAGCGGCTTGCCCGCCTCGATCTCGTCGGCCGTCACCATCCAGGGACCGAGGCTGCCCGAGCCGTCGAAATTCTTGCCTTGCGTGACGTTGAACTTCGCATGCCGCGTCCACTCGCGTGCGGTGCCCTCATTGCACAGCATGTAGCCTGCGATGTGCTCGTGCGCGCGCTCCCTGGAAATCCTCCGCCCCTCCTTGCCGATCACCAGCGCGATCTCGCCTTCGTAGTCGAACTGCTGCGTCACCTTCGGCCGCACCAGCGGCTCGCCCGAGCCGACGAAGGAATCCGGCGTGCGGAAGAACATGCTCGGATACTTCGCCTGTTCGCTGCCGTCTTTGTATTCCTCGTTGCGGTTCGCATAGTTCACTCCGATGCAAAGGATTTTTTCGGGGAACAGCACCGGCCGCTTGAGCGTAACCGCGGGCAGCGCGACGTCCGGCGCCGAGGCGACCGCACGGCGCACCTCGCCGAGCGCCCCCGCGCGCAGCACCTCGAGCACGCTTGCGTATTTCAGGCGCCGCGCGAGATCGATGATGCCGTTGCCGACGACCGCGCCGTAGCTGATCCGGCCGCCGGCCGAAAACGTTGCGAGTTTCAATCCCCTCTCCCGCTCATTCCCGCGCAAGCGGGAATCCAGTTGTTTTCTTTTCCGGGCTCTGGGTCCCCGCTTGCGCGGGGACGAGCGGGTCTGCGTGATTCCGCTCGGTCGCCTCGCTCAGAACATGTTAGAATTCGACCGAGCCGTCAACGCACGCGGGAGGAAATACCATGCCGCACGTGATCGTGGAGTATTCGGCCAACATCGAAGCCGAGATCACGCCGCAGCGGCTGGTCGAGGAAATCCATCAGGCGGCGATCGCGAGCGGCATCGCCGAGCCGGTCGCGGTGCGCACGCGGCTCAAACGCCGGGAGCACTATCGCGTCGGCGACGGCGCCGCGGAGAATGCCTTCGTGCACATCGACATCCGCGCGCGCAAGGGCCGCACCCTGGAGCAGAAGAAGCACGCGGTGCAGACGATCTACGATCAGGCCAACAGGACGCTCGACGTTGTCTTCAAGGTACGGCCGCTGGCGCTGACGGTCGAGATCCATGAGATCGATCCCGAAACGCGGCTGTTGCGCAACGGCATGCGCGAACGGCAGCCGAGCGCCGCATGAGCAGCACGCTCGGCAAGACGATCGCGCGCGCGGAAGGTTTTCTGAAGCGTTTCCGCGAGCGGCCGGTCGCGCACCTGATCGACGGCAAGCCGGATGCCGGCAGCGGCGCGACGTTCGAGACGGCCTCGCCGATCGACAATGTTGTGATCGCGAAAGTGGCGCGCGGCGGAGCAGCCGAGATCGACCGTGCCGCGAAGGCCGCCATGAAAGCGTTCCGCACTGGCTGGGCGCAGACGAACGGCGACGCGCGGCGCAAGCTCCTGCACAGAATCGCCGATGCGATCGAAGCGCGCGCCGACGAGATCGCGCTGGTGGAATGCATCGATACCGGCCAGCCGATCCGCTACATGGCGAAGGCGGCGTTGCGCGGCGCCGAGAACTTCCGCTTCTACGCGGACCGCGCGCCGGGAGCCGCCGACGGCCTGTCGCTGCCGACCGACACGCATTTGAACTACACCATCCGCCAGCCGATCGGACCCGTCGGCGTGATCACGCCGTGGAATACGCCGTTCATGCTGTCCACCTGGAAGATCGCGCCCGCGCTCGCGGCCGGCTGCACCGTGGTGCACAAGCCGGCCGAGTGGAGCCCGCTCACCGCGACGCTGCTCTCCGAAATCTGCCTCGAAGCGGGCCTGCCGCCGGGCGTGCTCAACACCGTGCACGGCTTCGGCGAGGACGCCGGCCGCGCGCTCACCGAGCATCCCGACATCAAGGCGATCGGCTTCGTGGGCGAAAGTGCCACGGGCAGCGCCATCATGGCGCAGGGCGCGGCGACATTGAAGCGCGTGCATTTCGAGCTTGGCGGCAAGAACCCGGTGATCGTATTTGCGGACGCCGACCTCGACCGCGCGCTCGATGCGGTGCTGTTCATGATCTATTCGTTGAACGGCGAGCGCTGCACCTCGTCGAGCCGTGCGCTGGTCGAGGCTTCGGTCTACCAGGACTTTTCCCGGCGCGCCGCAGAGCGCATGAAGAAGATCAAGGTCGGTCACCCGCTCGATCCCGCGACCGAAATCGGCCCGCTGATCCATCCGCGCCACGTCGACAAGGTTTTGTCCTATGTCAAAACCGCGGAGGCTGAAGGTGCCACCATCGTCGGCGGCGGGCGCACGGGCGATAAAGGCAACTACGTCGCACCGACGCTCTATCTCGATGCGCGCAACACGATGAGGATCGCGCAGGAGGAGATTTTCGGTCCCGTGCTCACCATGATCCCGTTCGCCGACGAGAAGGAGGCGCTGTCGATCGCCAACGACGTGCGCTACGGGCTTGCGGCCTATCTTTGGACCAGGGATGTCGGCCGTGCGCACCGTTTCGCGCAGGCGCTCGAAGCCGGCATGGTGTGGGTCAATTCGGAGAACGTGCGCCACCTGCCGACGCCGTTCGGCGGCATGAAATCGTCGGGCATCGGCCGCGACGGCGGCGACTGTTCGTTCGACTTCTACATGGAGACGAAGAACATCGCGATTGCGCTCGACAATCACAAGATCCCGAAGATCGGCGCATGACCAATCGCGGCGGCATACACCGGCTGTCATCCCGGCCGCGCGGAGCGCGAGCCGGGACCCATGTATCCCGATCCTCTCGACGGCATTGTGGTACATGGATCCCGGCTCGACCCTTCGGGCCGTCCGGGACGACACCGCGTATGATGCAGCGCTAACCCCATGCCGCTCCGCCCTCACGTCTTCAACCCGCCGTTCAACATCGTGCGCGCGAGCCACGTCGAGCTCGGCGTCGCCGACGTCGCGCGCACGCGCGCGTTCTATGTCGATTGCCTCGGCTACATCGTCAGCGATGAAGACAAGGACACGCTCTATCTGCGTGCGGTGGAAGAGCGCAATCATCACTCGGTGGTACTGCGCAAATCACCCGACATCGCGGCGCTGGCGATCGGCTTCAAGGTCGGCGCCGAGGAAGACCTCGACAAGGCAGCCCTTTGGCTCGAGCGCCGCAAGCTCGCGGTGTCGTGGCCGAACGTGCCGTTCCAGGGGCGCACGCTGCGCACCGTCGACCCGGTCGGCATGCCGATCGATCTTTATTGCACGATGGATCGCGTCCCATCGATGCTGCAGAAATATGCGGCCCACCAGGGCGCGCGCATCCAGCGCATCGACCACATCAACTGCTTCACGCCGGACGTCCAGGCGTCGTACGACTTCTACATCGACCTCGGCTTTCGCCTCACCGAGACGACGGAGACGGAAGGCGCCGATCCGAAACTGTGGGCGGTGTGGCTGCAGCGCCGCGGCTCGACGCACGATCTCGCGTTTACAAACGGGCGCGGGCCGCGGCTGCATCACGTTGGCGTGTGGACGGCGGGCGCGCTCGACATCCTGCACATCTGCGACGTGATGGCGACGTCGGGCTACCTCGCCAACATGGAGCGCGGCCCCGGCCGCCACGGCATCGCCAATGCGTTCTTCCTCTACGTGCGCGATCCGGACGGCCACCGCGTCGAGCTGTTCACCTCGGACTATCTTACCGTCGACACCGACCACGAGCCGATCCGCTGGACGCTCGACCATCCGCAGCGCCAGACGCTGTGGGGCCATCCGGCGCCGAAGTCCTGGTTCGAGGAAGGCTCGCCGTTCCGCGGCGTGCCGGTGCGCGAGCCGGTGCTGGAAGCGCGGCCGATGGTGGCGCGGTAGACAAGCGCGGGAGCACCCCCATGGCGGCTGAAAACGGTCCAGCTTCTCCTGCGACAAGCCTGATGAAGGCGCCGGGGACTTCCGGCATCACGCCGCAGCGGCTTGCCGACATAGCGATCGAAGTTGACCGGCTGTGCGGGGTGGTACGAGCCTCGGCTCCGCAGCTCTCATTCAACGACGAGCCGAGCTACTTTGCCGCAACGCTGAACAACACAGCGCGATGATGACCGACCTCGCGCTGGTCGATCTTAGCGAGGCCGTTGAACGTCTTGCCGCAGGCGCGGTCTCCTCCATCGCGCTGACTGAAGCCTGCCTCGACCGTGCGGCGGCATGGCACGCAAGCCGCAACTGCTTCTCCGCATTGACGCCGAGGCCGCGCTGGAAGCGGCGCGCGAACGTGACCGCGAACTCAAACGCGGCCATCGCCGCGGGCCGCTGCATGGCGTTCCGCTCGCGCACAAGGACATGTTCTATCGGGAGGGAAAGGTTTCCACCGGCGGCAGCCTGATTCTGCAGGACCAGGTCGCAACCACGACCGCGACGGTGTTGCAGCGGCTCGACGCGGCGGGCGCGATCGAGCTCGGCGTCCTGAACATGTCGGAATTCGCCGCCGGTCCGACCGGTCACAACGTTCACTTCGGCGACTGCCGCAATGCGTTCCATGCGGCGCATGTCCCGGGCGGCTCTTCAAGCGGCTCGGCGGTCGCGGTCGCGGCGCGCGCCACGCTCGGTGCGCTCGGCTCCGACACCGGCGCCTCAATCAGGTTGCCGGCCGCCTTCAACGGGGTCGTCGGACTCAAGCCGACGTATGGACGGGTGAGCCGCCATGGCGCAATGCCGCGCTCCTGGAGCTTCGATCATGTCGGGCCAATCGCGCGGTCCGCGCGCGATTGCGCGCTGCTGCTTCAGGTCATTGCGGGCCCCGATCCGAACGACGCCACGACGAGCGCGCAGCCCGTTCCGGACTATGTGAGCCGTCTCGGGGGCGATCGGCTCGCCGGGCTGACCATCGGCGTCGCGGATCACGGGGTCGATATCGACGCAGAGATCGCGGCGGCGACGGACGAGAGCGTCCTCGTTCTGGAGCGACTCGGCGCGGAGGTGGTCCGCGTCGTCCTGCCCGATCTCGCACCGTTATTCCGGATCGGCGAGACGATCATCAAGGGCGAAGCTGCCGCCATGCACCGCCACTGGCTGCAGACGCGGCCGCAAGACTATTCCAATGGCGTGCGCCTGCGCATCGAGGGCGGACTTTTCCTGCCGGCGACCGACTACATCGACGCGCTGCGCCTGCGCGGTGTCCTGACCGCGAAATTTATCGCCGATGTGATGGACGGGATCGACCTGCTGCACCTGCCGATGTCGCCATGCCTGCCGCCGACGTTGTCCGACAGCGACATGGAGCGTGCCGACAGTGAGACGCTGCTCGGTCTGTTCAGCAGGCTCACGCAGCTGACGCGGCCTTTCAATTTTCTCGGCCTGCCGGCGATCAGTGTGCCGTGCGGCTTTTCGACGAGCGGATTGCCCCTGGCCTATCAACTGGTCGGGCATCCGTTTGCTGAGGCCACGCTGCTGCAGGCGGTCGATGCCTATCAGCAGGTGACGGACCATCATCGCATGGTACCGACGCTGTAATCCATTCTCCGCTCGTCCCCGCGAAAGCGGGGACCCAGAGCCACAAAAGAACTGGATTCCCGCTTACGCGGGAATGAGCGGGAAGCTCAAGCGTCACTGCCCGGCACCACGCCCGCCTTCAGCCCCGCGCAATGATCGAAGATCTCGCCGGGCCGGGTGAACCAGATTTTCTCGCGCTGCGGATGATCGACGATGTATTTCAGTGCGCGGCGGAGGGCACGCAGCCGATAGGGCTGGCCCATGATCATGGTGTGCAGCGCGATGCCGCAGACCAGCGCGTGGCGCTCCGACTGGGCGAGCATTTCGTCGAACTGATCGATGATCATCCGTTCGAAGTCGACCGCCGTGTGGTGGCGCACCAGCATCATCGGCGAGTCGTTGATCTCGAGCGGATAAGGCACCGACATCAATGGACCCGCGCGCGTGCGCAGCCAGATCGGCTGATCGTCACACGGCCAGTCCATCAGGAAATCAAAGCCAGCCTCCTTGAGCAGATCGGGCGTGACGCGGCTCTGCGACATCCATGGCCCCATCCAGCCGCGCGGCGGGCGCCCTCCGTGTTTCGCGAGCGCGTCGCGTACATAAGCGATCAGGCGCGCTTCGTCCTCTTCCCACATCTGCCCCTGCCGTTCGGCATTGGTGCGGCCATGGCCGATGTATTCATCCCTGCGCGCGTTGATCGCCTGCGGAATATCTGGCGCATAGTCGAGCACCGTGGTGTTGATGAGGTGGCATGCCGGCAGTCCCAGTTCGTCGAGCAGATCGAACAGGCGCCAGACGCCCACGCGATTTCCATAATCGCGCCAGGAAAACGTGCGCGGGTCTGGCGGCGGGCCCTCCACCGTCACCGAATGGCCAAGCCCGGTCCCGAACGCGAAATGCTCGATATTGATGCCGAGATAGACGGCAAGGCGTTTGCCATCCGGCCAGTCGTAATTCGCGCGCCGCGAGATGGCCGAATAGTCGTAGCGATCATGGTGGGGTAATCGCATGGTGATCGTCTTCCCGTCCGCTGCCCGAACAAGTCTTCGGCATTTAGCGTCTCGGGACAAGAGTGCGGCCAAGCGATGGGTTGCGCCAGATTAGAACCCAAATTCCGCTCGTCCCCGCGAAAGCGGGGACCCAGAGGTCGCAGGGTAAGAAACAACAGCTGGATGCCCGCTTGCGCGGGCACGAGCGGAGCGGGTGCTCTTATGCGCTCGCGCGCATCGCGTGCTCGACCAGCGTCTTGCCGAGCGACCACACCGCGCCGGCCTTGTGACTGTCGGCGATCACATCGTCGAACGCGCGCACGATCCAGTCGCAGTCTTCGTCATTGATGATCAGTGGCGGAAGAAGCTTGACGGTGTGGCTGCCGTGACCGGCGACCTGCGTCAGGATCTTGTGCTGCTTGAACAACGGAATGGTGATGAGCTGACAGAACAGCCCCTTGCTCGCGGTCTCCAGCACGTTCCACGAGGCCTTGAGCTTGAGCGAGCTCGGCGAGCCGAACTCGACGCCGATCATCAGCCCCTTGCCGCGCACGTGTTTCAGAAGCTCGTAGTTCCCGGCCAGCGCGCCGAGCTCGCGCAGCAGCCGCTCGCCGGTGCGCGCGGCGTTCTCGGTCACGCGCTCGGCCTTCATCACTTCGAGCGTCGCGATGCCGGCGGCCATCGCGAGGTCATTCTTGCCGAAGGTGGACCCGTGCACCACGGCGCGGTCCATCCGGTTGAACACCTTGTCGTAGGCCCCCTTGCGCATCAGCACCGCACCGACCGGCACGTGGCCGCCGGAGAGCGCCTTGGCGAGCAGCACCATGTCGGGCTCGATGCCCCAGTGCTCGCCGGCGAGGAATTTGCCGGTGCGGCCGATCCCGGTCTGGATCTCGTCGGCGACGAACAGCGTCTCGTAGCGGCGGCAGAGATGTTCGGCGCCTTTCAGATACTCTTCGCTCGGCAGGATCACGCCCTTGCCCTGGATCGGCTCCACGATGAACGCCGCGATACGGCGCGCAGAGAGCGCCTGCTCGAGCGCGACCAGATCGTTGAACGGGATACGCACGCAATCCGGCAGCAGCGGCTCGAACCCATTGCGGAACATGTCATCGCCGTTAAGCGACAGCGCGCCATAGGTCAGGCCATGGAAGGCGTGATTGCAGAACACGATGCCGGGGCGGCCGGTCGCCGCGCGTGCGAACTTGATCGCCGCCTCGGTCGCCTCCGCGCCGGAGTTTGCGAAGAACACCTTGTCGAGGTGCGGCACGAGCGCAAGCAACCGCTCGGCCAGAATGCCCGCGAGGGTCGACACATCCATCTGCACGAGATTGGGCAGATCGGCATCGAGCACGCTTTTCAGCGCGGAGCGGATTGCAGAGTGGTTGCGGCCGACCGCGAAGACGCCGAAGCCGCTCAGCAGATCAAGGTAGCGCGTGCCGGTACGGTCATAGAGATATTGCCCGCTTCCCTTGCAAAAGCCGACATCGTACCCGATGGTTCGCAGCACACGGACCATCTGCTCGTTGAGACGGCGGGTGTGGAGGCTGAAACGCTCGGATTCGCGGGATTCGAAAAGCGCGGCAATATCGATGTTCAAATCCTGCATTCGCAAGTCGTCCCGGATATCCGCCACCACCCTAGCCAACGACAGAGAGGCAGCAATGCGGCATATTTGCCGAATTGCTGCCCGAAACGGACACTAGGGCGTTGGCATCGGATGCGCGAGCGCAATCTCGTCTAAACGAACTGGGAATGGTCGGCATGAAACGCCTCTTCGCACCTGCAGCAATCCTCACCTTTTTGTCGGCCTCGGCGTTCGCCGCCGAGCCTTCGGTGATCGGCGACTGGCTGGTCAAGGACGGCTACGGCCACGTCCGCATCGACAACTGCAATGGCAAGATGTGGGGCATCGTCTCCTGGGAGAAAGCGCCGGGTTTCGACAATGAGAACCCCGATCCAGCCAAGAAGGGCCGTGCACTCCTCGGAACCCCGGTCTTGATGGGCCTGTCGCCGACCAAGGAGCCGGGAAAATGGACCGGCGAGATCTACAACTCCCAGAACGGCAAGCTGTATGGCGCGACCATCAGCCTCGCGAATGAGAATACGCTGGACCTCGAGGGCTGTCTGTTTTGGCCGGCGTGCCTGACCCAGCAGTGGACTCGCGTCAAAAGCCCGCCGGCGAACGCGACCCCGCTTCCGCCGCTCAAATCCGCACCCGCCTCGCAGACGAAAGCCCCGCCAGCCGCAAAAAGTGCGCCCAAGGGTGCTCCGCAACAGGCCGCGCTCAGCGACACGTGCCAGCGGGTCGCCGCCGAACAGGCCCTCGCTCCTCCCAATGGAGCATCCACGAAGAAGTGAGCCGGTCCCTCACATCTCGCCGAGTTCGCGCGGCTTGCCCATCAGCACGGGCTGGAACAGCACGGCCGCCGCGAGCGTGGTGAGCAGCGAGAGCGCCAGCAGCTTGCCCATGCTCGACGTGCCCGGATGGCTCGACAGCCACAGGCTGCCGAACGCCGTCGCAGTGGTCAACGCGCTGTAGAACACGGCGCGCGTCAGGCTCGATTGCAACAAGCCGGCCTGCCCGGCGCGCCACGCCATGATGTAGTAGATCTTGAACGCGACGCCGATGCCGAGCAGCAGCGGCAGCGCAATGATATTGGCGAAATTCAGCGAAATCCCGAACACCACGCACAGTTCGAGCGTCACCACGCCGGCAAGCAGCAGCGGCACGATCGTCAGCAGCACGTCACCGAAACGCCGCAACACGATCCACAACAGGATCGCGATCGAGATGAGCGCCCAGCCGCCCGCCTCAAAGAAGGCTCGCACGATGGTTTCGCCGGATTCCAGAATAGAGATCGGTCCGCCGGTGGCATCCGGCTCGACGGCAAGCACCGCGCGGGCGAATTGGCGCAGCGTTTCGTTGTCGTTGGGATCGCCCCTGGGCAGCACCTCGACACGCGCACGCCCGTCCGCGGTGCGCCAGAGCTCCTCGATGTCCCTCGGCACATCGGCCAGCGTCACCTTATGCGCGCGCAGCAAGTCCTGGAGGTCGCCAAGCGCCGTCCCCAGCGGACGCAGGAACGCGGCTGCGACCTGCTTGCGCATCTCGGGGGTCGCCTGTGCCAGTTTCGCCAGATCCCCGGCGAGTCGCTGCGCGGCCGCGGCGCCCGGCCCTCCCGGATGCTTGGCGGTGGCCTCGTTGAGCGAGGTCACGACCTCGTTCAGCGACGTGACGTTCTCCTCATCGGTCGGCGGCGTTTGCGCGGCGTCGGGCTGAAATGACGGCTCGAGCTTGTCACGCGCAACCGCGATAGCGGCGAGTTTCTGCTCCTGGTCGGACGGAACGAAGTAGTCGAGCGTGCGGACCTGCGACACCTCCGGCACCTTAGAGAGCCGCTCGGCGATCGGCCGCGATGCCGCCAGATCGGGCGCGAGAACGCTGATTGCGTTCGCACCCGTGATCGGATCGCGCCGCAGGTCGAGGAATGTCGCGATCGACTCGACGCGCGGGCTGCGCAGGTTGATCGGGTTGAAGTCGAACTGGAGGAAATAGAGCAACGGCAATCCGCCGAGCGACACGGCCGCGACGCCGACCAGGATCGGAATGCGCTGGCGCTCCATGAAGCGATCGACCGGGGCGAGCCACGCGAAGCCGAGCGGCTCCGGCTCGCCGCGCGGGTTGAGCACGGTGAGCAGCGCCGGCAGCAGCGTGATGCTGGACAGGTAGGCGACCAGCATGCCCATGCCGGCGATCTGCCCGAGCTCCGACACGCCGCGATAGGCCGTCGGCAGGAACGACAGGAAGCCCGCTGCTGTTGCTGCTGCGGCAAGCGTCAGTGGCGCACCGGCATAGCGCGCCGCATGCGCGAGCGCGAGCTTCAGGTCGTCGACATCGTAACGGTCGGCGCGATAGCGCACGCTGAACTGGATGCCGAAATCGACGCCGAGCCCGACGAACAGTACCGCGAAGGCAATCGAGATCAGATTAAGCGGGCCGACGATGAGAAAGCCGAGCGCGGCGGTCATCGCGAGCCCTGCGACCAGGTTGAGAAACACCGCGAGAATGATCCGCCCGGACCTCAGCGCCAGCCACAAGATCACCAGCACGATGACGACGGTGGCGATGCTGTTCACCAGCATGCCCTCCTGCACCGTGGCGAATTCCTCGTCGGCGATGGGCACGGGGCCCGTGAGGCGCACGCGCGCGCCAGAGTCCTCGGGCAGCTTCAGGTCGGTCACCGCCTGCCGGATGGCGTCGGTCGCCTTCTTGCCCGGCTGCAACGCGGTGAAGTCGAGCTCCGGCTGGATGTCGATGAACTTGCGCTTGGTGTTGGTGTTGCCGCCCTCCGAGCCTGCCAGCAACTCGTGCCAGGAGAAGTAGACCGGTTTGTTCGCCATCACCGCCTCGACGGTGTCGGCGGTCGTCGCGAGCGGCCGAACCATCGCGTCGAGCGTGGTCTTTTCCAGCTCGACCCCCGTCAGGCCCATCTGGAGGACCTCGATCAGGCCGCGCAGCGTGGGATCGGTGGCAAGCTGGGCGATCAGCGGCTCGGCCTGGGTGATTTGCCCGGCGACCTTCTCGGTCTCGGGCGTGGGAAGGAACAGCAGGCCGTTCTGGCGGAAAAATTCGCCGCCCCCCGGCTGGGCCACGGATTTGAACAGGCGCGTATTCTCGCTGAGTCGGCCTACCAGGGCGGCCGACGCTTGCGTTGCAAGCTCGGGGGTCGGAGCGTCGAGAACGACCAGAATCGACCGCAAATGCTGCGGAAAAGCCTGATCAAAGGCGATTTCCCGCTTGCGCCACGACAAATCCGGCGAAATCAGCGTGTTAATATCGGTGTTGATGGCAAAATGACGGGCAGCGTAAACGCTCGACACTGCCGTCGCCACCGTCGCAACGGCAATCACGAGCCACGCGTGCCGGGTGCAGCGGGTGACCGTCGCTACGATTGCGGCTCTAAGCATACCCCTGTTTTTTCTCGCTAATTCGGGATGGACCTGGGAAGGACCCTATGGGCCGGCTGAACCATCCGATGGCTCAACGCGTTGGCGATACAGTCGGCAACGGGGCGCTAGCACAAGTTCCCGGCCGGGTCGATTGGACGGAAATACTGGCGATCAAGACAACCATGTATTAGTTCATTGCGCTGCGGCAAGGCGCGGGGCAGACTCAATGGTCTCGCCCATACATCTGTGGAACTTCTGCAAGAGTTTGTCCAAGGCATGACGTTGAGCACAACATTATTGGACGCGATCAGGACGCCGGCCGATCTTCGGCGCCTCAACGAGCAGGACTTGCCGAAGGTTGCCGCCGATCTACGTGCGGAAACCATTTCCGCCGTCGCGGTCACCGGGGGACACCTGGGTGCCGGACTCGGCGTCGTCGAGCTCACCGTTGCGCTGCACTACGTGTTCGACACCCCGAACGACCGGCTGATCTGGGACGTCGGCCACCAGGCCTATCCGCATAAAATCCTGACCGGCCGACGCGACCGTATCCGGACCTTACGTCAAGGCGGCGGCCTCTCCGGCTTCACCAAGCGCGCCGAGAGCGAATACGACTGTTTCGGCGCCGCGCATTCGTCCACCTCGATTTCCGCCGGACTCGGCATGGCGGTCGCGCGCGACCTGAGCGGAGAGAAGCGCAACGTGATCGCGGTGATCGGCGACGGCGCGATGTCCGCCGGCATGGCCTATGAGGCGATGAATAATGCCGGCGCGCTGAATTCGCGCCTGATCGTGATCCTGAACGACAACGAGATGTCGATCGCGCCGCCGGTCGGCGCGCTCTCCGCGTATCTCGCCCGTCTGATTTCCGGGCGCACCTACACGTCGCTGCGCGAGATCGGCAAGCAGATCGCCAGGCGCATGCCGCGTTCGATCGAAGAGAAGGCGATACGCGTCGAGGAATACGCGCGCGGCTTCCTCACCGGCGGCACATTGTTCGAGGAACTGGGCTTCTACTATGTCGGCCCGATCGACGGGCATAACCTGGATCACCTCGTGCCGGTGCTGCGCAATGTGCGCGAGTCCGAGAACGGCCCGATCCTGGTCCATGTCGTTACGCAGAAGGGCAAGGGCTATGCGCCCGCCGAGGCATCGAGCGATAGATACCACGGCGTGGTGAAGTTCGACGTCGCGACCGGCAAGCAGGCGAAGGCGCAGGCGAACGCGCCATCCTACACCAAGGTGTTCGGCGAGAGCCTGGTCAAAGAGGCGCGCAAGGACGACAAGATCGTCGCGATCACTGCCGCAATGCCGGGTGGCACCGGCGTCGATATTTTCCAGAAAGCCTTTCCCCCGCGCACCTTCGATGTCGGGATCGCCGAGCAGCATGGCGTGACCTTCGCGGCGGGCCTTGCGACCGAAGGCTACAAGCCGTTCGCCGCGATCTATTCGACCTTTCTGCAGCGCGGCTACGACCAGGTCGTCCATGATGTCGCGATCCAGCGTCTGCCGGTGCGCTTCGTGCTCGACCGCGCCGGGCTGGTCGGGGCCGACGGGCCGACGCACGCGGGCGCGTTCGATCTCGCGTATCTCGGCTGCCTGCCCGGCTTCGTGCTGATGGCGCCCGCCGACGAGGCCGAGCTCGTGCACATGGTGGCCACGCAAGTCGCGATCGACGATGCCCCCTCGGCGCTGCGTTACCCGCGCGGCGACGGCGTCGGCGTCGACATGCCGGAGTTCGGTGTGCCGCTGGAGATCGGAAAAGGCCGCATCATGCGCGAGGGCACCTCGGTCGCGCTTTTGTCCTATGGCACGCGTTTGCAGGAATGCTTCAAGGCGGCCGATATGCTGGCCGCACAGGGTCTGTCGGCGAGCGTTGCGGACGCGCGCTTCGCAAAGCCCCTCGACACCGCGCTGGTGCTGCGATTGGCCAAGGAACACGAAGTCTTGATCACGATCGAGGAAGGCGCGATTGGCGGTTTCGGCGCGCATGTGCTGCAAACGCTTGCGGAGAATGGGGCACTCGACAGCGGCCTGAAAGTGCGCTGCATGGTGCTTCCTGACGTGTTCATCGACCAGGATTCGCCGGCCGCGATGTATGCGGTCGCGGGTCTCGATGCGAAGGGGATCGTGGCAAAAGTGTTCGAGGCGCTCGGTAAGGACGTTCGGATCGACCTGATGCAACACGCCTGACGGCGTGATAGGAACCCGCCCGTGCGCGCTGCTCGCGCGCACAAGTTTATCTGAAGACGCTGTTCGGCAGCGAAGCGAGTAGAGATTGATCATGAAGGTGATACTGGCCCAGCCCCGTGGTTTCTGCGCTGGCGTCGTGCGCGCAATCGAGATCGTGGAGCGCGCGCTGCAGAAATACGGCCCGCCGGTCTACGTGCGGCACGAGATCGTGCACAACAAGCACGTGGTCGAGAGCCTGAAAGCCAAGGGCGCGGTGTTCGTCGAGGAAGTCTCCGAGGTGCCGCCGAACGCCGTGACGGTGTTTTCGGCGCACGGCGTCGCCAAGAGCGTCGAGCAGGAAGCCGCGACGCGCGACCTTCCGGTGCTCAACGCGACCTGTCCCCTGGTCACCAAGGTGCACAATCAGGGCAAGCGCTATGTCGGCCAGGGCCGCAAGCTGATCCTGATCGGGCATGCCGGTCATCCGGAAGTCGAGGGCACCATGGGGCAGATCCCCGCTCCGGTGGTGCTGGTGCAGAACGAAAAGGAAGTCGCCGAACTCGATCTGTCCCCTGACACGCCGGTCGCCTACGTGACGCAGACCACGCTCAGCGTCGATGACACCAAGGGCATCATCCAGGCACTGCAGCGCAAGTTCTCCGACATCATCGGGCCCGAGACGCGCGACATCTGCTACGCGACGCAGAACCGCCAGTCTGCTGTGCGCGATCTCTCCAAGCTGGTCGACGTGATTTTGGTCGTGGGGGCGCAGAACTCCTCCAATTCCAACCGGCTGCGCGAGATCGGCGCCGAAGAAGGCATCCCGAGCTACCTGATCGCGGACGGCTCCGCGCTGCAGGCCGAATGGGTCAAGGACGCTGAGGTTGTCGGCCTCACGGCAGGGGCGTCCGCCCCGGAGGTGCTGGTCGAGGACGTGATCGACGCGCTGCGGCGCATCGGTCCGGTCGAGGTTTCCACGCTGCCGGGCCGCGAAGAGCACATGGAATTCCGCCTCCCCGCCGAGCTGACGGAGGGGTTTGCCACCCGGACGGTCAGCCGCGCGAGTTGACGGGGCTGTTCAAAACGTCTGAAATCGCTGATTAATCTCGAAGAAACTCAGAAAGTAGCAGGATGGCTGTTCCGTTTTTTAAGGAAATCAAGATCGGCGCGTACCTGGTCAAGCAGAAGCTGATGGGGCGTAAGCGCTATCCGCTGGTGCTGATGCTGGAGCCGCTGTTCCGCTGCAATCTCGCCTGCGCGGGCTGCGGCAAGATCGATTATCCCGATGCGATCCTCAATCGTCGCCTCTCCGTGCAGGAATGCCTCGACGCGGTCGACGAATGCGGCGCGCCGATGGTGGCGATCCCGGGCGGCGAGCCGCTGATCCACAAGGATATCGGCGCGATCGTCAAAGGAATCGTGGCGCGCAAGAAGTTCGTGTCGCTCTGCACCAACGCGCTGCTCTTGGAAAAGAAGCTCGCCGAGTTCGAACCGTCGCCATACCTGTTCTTTTCCGTCCATCTCGACGGCATCAAGAAGCACCATGACAAATCCGTGTGCATGGAGGGCGGCTTCGAACGCGCGGTTTCGGCGATCAAGGCCGCGAAAGAGCGCGGCTTTGCCGTCAACGTCAATGCGACGATCTTCGACGGCCACCCGGCCGAGGACATCGCCGAGTTCCTCGACTTCTGCAAAAGCCTCGGCGTCGGCGTCTCGATCTCGCCCGGTTATGCCTACGAGCGCGCCCCCGACCAGCAGCACTTCCTCGCCCGCCGCAAGACCAAGGAGCTGTTCCGCAAGGTCTTCGCGCTCGGCAAGGGCAAAGGCTGGGAGCTGATGCATTCCGGCATGTTCATCGACTTCCTCGCCGGCAATCAGGAAGCGCATTGCACGCCGTGGGGCATGCCGACGCGCAACATCTTCGGCTGGCAGAAGCCGTGCTACCTGCTCGGCGAAGGCTACGCAAAAACCTTCACCGAACTGATGGAAACGACCGCGTGGGATTCCTACGGCACCGGCGCCTATGAAAAGTGCGCGAACTGCATGGCGCATTGCGGCTATGAGCCGACCGCCGCCGACATGACGATCAAGAACCCGCTCAAGGCGCTCAAGCTCGCGCTGTTCGGCGTGAAGACCGAAGGGCCGATGGCGCCGGAAATCTCGCTCGCGAACCAGCGCCCCGCGCAGTACGTGTTCGAGCAGCAGGTGCACAAGACGCTGACTCAGCTCAATGCCGAGAAGGCGCAGAAGGCGGCGGAGAAGGCGGCGCATGTGGCCGCAAAGGCCGCTGCCGAGCGCGAGCCGGTGCAGTTGACGGCGGCCGAGTAAGCCCCGCACCAGATCGGAAAAGCCCGGCGTCATGCCGGGCTTTTTGTTGTGGGAGAGACCTAACCTACGCGTCCACCGGCGCAGTCAGGTCGCCTGCCAGCGCAATCGCAGGCCGGCGCGGCGATGCCTCGAGCAGGCCAAGCCCCGGTCCGAGCAGAGCAGCGCCCTGCACGAGGGTCGCGCGGGCGGCCCGCGCATCGAGCGACATCCGGATGAGCCCGGCGAGGTCGCGCGGATAGCGCGCGAGCGAGCGCACCACCGCGAGCGGATCGATCGTGCCGTCGGGGCGCGTACCGGCAAGCGCGGAGCGCGGAATGGTGCGCTCCACCGGATCGACCACCACGCGGATCGCGGCGAACGGAACATCATGTTCGGAGGCCACGCGCGCAACCACATGCGATTCCATGTCCACCGCGATCGCACCGGTCTCGCGGTGCAGCGCAGATTTCGCAGTGGCATGCGCGATCGGCTCTCGTACGCCGGCAATGGGCCCGCGCACGGCATCGGGAAGGATGCGCATCAGCCGCTGCGCCCAGCGCGCGTCCGTTGGCCGCTCTTCGTCATCGTCAAGAATACTGGAGCCGATGATGCAAGTGCCCGGCTTGAGTTCGGGGACAAGTCCGCCCGCCACGCCGAAGCTGATCAGGCCGCCGCAGCCGGCCGCCATCGCGCGCGACAGCGTCGACGCGAGGTTGCGCCCGTCCCCGCCGCAAATGACTCTGACGCCGAGACCCGCCGCGATGCGGGCCTCGAAGGCCATCCCCACCACCACGATCATTCGGCCGCCCCTCCCCAAGGGCATTACATACCGAAAGACACCGCCCGACTATTCCCGCTCTTCAGATTTCGGTACCGCGCCATCGCCCAGAGCGGAAAGAATCTCCGATATCCGTGATAACGCAAGTAGAACACACGCGGAAACCCTGTGGCAGTATACCGCTGCTCTTCCCACAGGCCGTCATTGCCCTGATTTTCGGCAAGGTACGCGATCCCGCGTCGAACAGCCGCATGCTCTATCTCCCTCGCGGCCATCAAGCCAAGCAAGGCCCATGCCGTCTGCGAGGCGGTGCTCGGCGCCTTTTCGTGACCGCGATAATCGAGCTTGTAGCTGGTGCCGTCCTCGCCCCAGCCGCCGTCCTCGTTCTGGATCGCGAGGAGCCACTGTACCGCCTTGCGAAACATCGGCAGCTGCGGATCGACGCCCGCCGCATTGAGCGCGCACAGCACCGACCAGGTGCCGTAGATGTAGTTCATGCCCCAGCGGCCGTACCAGCTTCCGTCCGGCAACTGATCGCGCTCGAGCCATCGAAGGGCCCGGCGCATCGGCTCGGAGGTCTCCGGCCGCTCGCCAAGCTGCGCCAGCATCGAGAGGCATCGTGCGGTCAGGTCCGCGGTCGGCGGATCGAGTAGCGCGCCATGGTCGGCGAACGGAATGTTGTTGAGATAGTGGTAGGCGTTGTCGGCATCGAAGGCGCCCCAGCCGCCGTCCTTCGATTGCAGCCCGACGACCCACTCGCGTCCGCGCTCGATCGCCTGGTCGAACGTCGTGCCTCGCGCGCCGCGCACGCGGTCCATCGCCATCACGACCACGGCCGTATCGTCGAGATCGGGATAGTGGGCGTTGTTGTACTGGAATGCCCAGCCGCCCGGCCGCACGTCCGGGCGCTGCTCGATCCAGTCGCCCTTTACGTCGAGCACCTGGAGCGGCTTGAGCCAATCGAGGCCGCGATTCGCGGCCGCGACCGCCTTTTCGTCGCCCGCTTCCAGCAACGCATGCGCGACCAGGGCCGTATCCCACACCGGCGAGACGCACGGCTGGCAATAGGCCTCGTCGTCCTTGATCACGAGGAGCTTGTCGAGCGAGGCGCGTGCGATGGCGCGATGCGGATGATCGGGCGCGTAGCCGAGCACCGCGTACATCTTCACGGAGTTTTCCATCGCCGGGTAGATCGCGCCGAGCCCGTCGATGCCGTTGAGCCGCTCGGTGACGAAGGCGACCGCCTTGTCGATCGCGCGCTTGCGCGGGCCCTTCGGCAGGTAAGGCGCCAGCGCGCGCAGCACGATGTCGATGGCGCGGAACGTGATGAACCAGCTCCATTTCTGGTGCGGCGCCTTGTGCGGCGGGCCGATGGTCTTCGGGTCCTCGTGAAACAACTCGTCGATCGTCACGCCGCGCGGATTGATCGCCTTCGGTTTCAGGGCCTGCAGCACCAGCAGCGGCACGATCACGGTGCGCGCCCAGTATGAGATCTTGTCGATGTGGAACGGGAACCATTTCGGCAACAGCATGATCTCGACCGGCATCACCGGCACGCTCTTCCACGCGAGCACGCCATAGAGGGAGAGCAGCGCGCGCGTGAACACGTTCGACTTTATACCGCCGCCGCGCGAGAGAATTGCCTCGCGGGCACGCTTCATGTGCGGCGCATTGACGTCGTCGCCGATCATCTTCAGCGCGAAATACGCCTTCACGCTGGCGCTCATGTCGAACGCGCCCTCGTGAAACAGCGGCCAGCCGCCATGCGCGCCCTGGATGCGGCGCAGATAGACGCCGATCTTGCGTTCCAGTTCGAGGTTCGGCTCCTCGGCGAAGTAATGCACCATCAGCACGTATTCGGCGGGAATCGTGGCGTCGGCTTCGAGCTCGAACACCCAATGCCCGTCAGGCTGCTGATCGGCGAGAAGGGCATCGGTGGCCGCGCGGATTTGTCTCTCCAGCGCGGGATCGAGCTTGTTCAGCGCCGCTGCCGGCGGAAGGGTCGTTCGGTCGTCCATCGTATTGTTATCTAAAGGCGCAGCGCGAGATCGGCTGCCCGGTTGCCGGATCGAATGGCACCTTCGATGGTCGCCGGCAAGCCCGTGTCGGTCCAGTCTCCCGCAAGGTAAAGATTGGCGAATTTCGTGGCCGGACCCGGGCGCTTGGCGTCCTCGGCCGGCGTTGCGGCGAAGGTCGCGCGGCGCTCGCGCACCACCTGCCACGGCGGCAGGTCCGCCGCGATCCCGGCAACCTGCGCGACCTCGCTCCAGATCGTGCTGGCGAGGTCCTCTCGCGACCGATCGAGCAGCCGGTCGGCGCCGCTGATCGTCACCGACAGCCGGTCGGGGAACGCGAAGATCCATTCGACCGTGCCGCCGAGCACGCCAATCATGGGCGGAAAGTCCTTCGGCGGCGCGATGCGGAAGTGCGCGTTGACGATGGCGCGATACTGGCTCGGCGCCGGGAGGCCCGGCACGAGCGACGGCGCGATCCACGGCGGAACGGCGAGGATTGCGGCATCGCCCTCGCGCAATACGATGCGATTTTCGCCCAAATCCAACGCCTGAACTCTGCCATCGCGCAAATCGAGCGCGCGCAACTGCGCGCCGAAGCGCACCTGCGCACCGCGCTGCGCGAGCAGCCGCAGCGCCGGGTCGATCAGCACCTCGGTCAATCCGCGCGCGATCAGCGGACGGCACGCGGCGCCCCCCGCCATCAGCGTCTCGCGCATGATCGCACCCGCAAGCGCGGCGGAGCCCTGCGGCGGATCGATGTTGAGCGCCGCGAGCAGCAGCGGATGGGCGAGCCGGTCGTACACCGGGCCCTTGCAGGCGATCGTCTCGCCGACGGTCTTGTCCCTTGAAGCCAACACCAGCGGCAGCAGCCGCAGGTAATCCGCGAGCGTCGAGCCGGGCACTCGGCGTTTGCCGTCGAGCATCCACCACGGCAGACGCCCGTCGTTGATGCGCAAGGTCCAGCGCTGCTTGCTCGGCAGATCGATGAACGCGAAGTCCGCCCGCGGCGGGCCGATCAGTCCGGCCTGCGAACCGAGCGTGCGCACGTAAGACATCGCAGCATGATTGCCGGACAACAGCAGATGGTTGCCGTTGTCGATCACCAGATCGGTCGACGCGTCGTAGTAGGAGCGCGCGCGCCCGCCCGCCTGCTGCATCGCCTCATGCACGATCACGCGCTCGCCGCGCTCCGTCAGGCGGATCGCGGCGGAAAGGCCGGAGAGGCCGGCGCCGATGACATGAATCGTGCGCGCCATCAGATGAACGCGTAGCGCAGGATGGTGAGAATCAGGCGTGGCTTGGAAATCTTCACGGGTTGGCGCGGCGCAACCCAGCCGCGTTTGAGCAGCGCCTTGTAGATCGCGCCGTAAGCGACCCGCATGATGCGCGGCGCGCGCACGGTGCTGCGCGCGCATTTGTCCATGATGCGGTCCGCTTCGGCGAAGTGGGCGGCCGCGCGCGCCGCGACCTGTGCGCACGCCTGGCCGACATCCGGATGCGCCACGACCGTCCGTGGATCGGCCGAGGCGATCCCGGCCTGTTGCAGCGCCTCGCGCGGCAGATAGAGCCGCCCGATCGCCGCATCCTCGTCGATGTCGCGCAGGATATTGGTGAGCTGCAGCGCGCGGCCGAGGTGATAGGCGAGCGCGATGCCGGCCTTCTCTTCCATGCCGAACACGCGCACGCAGAGCCGTCCGACCGCGCTCGCGACGCGGTCGCAGTATTGATCGAGCCTCGCCCAGTCGGGCGCACGGATGTCGGCGACGACGTCCATCTCCATGCCGTCGATCACGGCCTGGAAATCCTCGCGGCGCAGCCCGAATTCCTTCACCGGCCCGGCAAGGCTGCGCGCGCGCGACACCGCGCTGCCCTGGTAGAGCGCGTCGATGTCGGCGCGCCAGAGCCGCAGCTGGTCGAGGCGCACGTCGCGCGGCCCGCTCTCGTCGGCGATGTCGTCGACCTTGCGGCAAAACGCATAGATCTCGTACATCGCCTCGCGCTGCGCGCGCGGCATGATGCGCATGGCCGTATAGAACGAGCTGCCGGAAGCGCGCTGGGCGGCGTCTTGCGTTTCTGCGATGGCCACGCGGCTACCCACTGATCTCACGCATTACGCTGCGCATCCTGCGGCTTGCGCGCAGGCCGCGTCCGTCCGATGCGGCGCAGCGAATTGAGCAGGATGGTCGAGAGCCCGTAAAGCACGAACTGCGCCTTGCTCAAATGCACGCGTTCGCACAGCGGGTCGCGCTCGCGCAACAGCGCCACGATATGGCGCGCGTAGCTGTGGATCACCGCGACCTCGTGCGCCAGCCGCGTGTTCTCGATCTGCGCCGAGAATGGCTCGCCTTCGCGCAGAAGCTTCTCGTTGCGTGCCGCAAGATCGTGGATGCAGCGCAGAAGGTTGGGAGACGCGCGCGCAGCGCCCAGCTCCTCGGGTGCCGCGCCCGCCGCCGCGAACGCATCGAGCGGGATGTACACACGGTTGAGCTCGCGAAAATCCTTGGCCGCGTCCTGCAGGTGATTGTTGATCTGCAGCGCGGCGCACAGCGCATCGTTCGCCGGCCAGGTGGCGCGGCTCTCGCCATGCACATCGAGCACGAAACGGCCGACCGGCATCGCCGAATAGGCGCAATATGCAATGAGATCGTCCCAGTCCCGGTAACGCAGCTTGGTCACGTCCATGCGAAACGCGGTGAGCAGGTCCTGCGCGTGGCGCGGCGGCAGTGCGCGCTCGGCCAGCGCTGCGCACAGGCGCACCGCTTCGGCGTTGTCGTCGCCGGTGCCGAGCAGGTTCGCCTCCAGCCGGTCGAGCTGCGCGAGCTTGTCCTCCGGCTTCAAGCCGGCATGGTCCGCGATATCATCGGCCACGCGCACGAATTCATAGAACGCCAGAATGATGCCGCGATGGCGTGCGTCGATCAGCCACGACGCGACCGGAAAATTCTCGTCGCGATGGCCCTTGCCCGAACGCAGCTCTCCGGCTGTGGTCATTGAACCTTCGCCTGAACGCGCCCCTTCCACGCGCCGCCTTTGCCGGCGGCATACTGGTACGCGGAATCCAGGGTGTAGAGCATGAAGAGGAAGGTGATAGCGGGCAGCGCCACACCCCACAAGGGCGAGAGCCGATAGAAGCGCAGGATCGGCTGAAACGAGAGCGCCATCAGCACCCACGCGGCGATTCCGAGCACTTGTGCCCAGCCCGACGCGAACACCGCCACGGCCGGTGGAACCAGATAGGTCAGCATCAGTCCGGCGACCGTCCCGGCGAGAATGAGCGGCGAGTAGTTGAGCTGCGCATAGGCCGAGCGCGCGACCATGCGGCGGATGTCGCCCCACGTCGTATAGGGGCGGATGCTGACCACGCGATCGGTGAGGCCGAGCCAGATCGGCCCCTGCTTCTTCATCGCGGCGGCGAGCGCACAATCGTCGATCAGCGCATCGCGGATGACGTCGATGCCGCCCGCCGCGCGCAACGCATCGGCGCGCACCAGCATGCAGCCGCCCGCCGCGCCCGCCATCGGGTGAGCCGGCCGGTTCACCCAGGCGAACGGATAGAGCATCGCGAAGTAATAAATAAAGGCCGGAATGTGCACGCGCTCGGGCAAATTCTCGCAGCGCCAGCGCGCGGTGAGCGAAGTCAGCACCAGCCCGTTTGTTTCCGCCTGGGCAACGAGCCAGCGCAGCGTGTCGGGCGCATGCACGATGTCGGCGTCGGTGAGCATCAGGTATTTCGGTGCGAACTTCTCCGCCGCCGCCGCGATGCCCTGCTTCACCGCCCACAGCTTGCCGGTCCAGCGCGGCGGCAAGGCGCCGGCGCGGATGACGTTCAGCCTATCCTGTGCGTCCGCCTCTGCGGCGGCGCGGCGCGCGATCTCGGCGGTGCCGTCGCTGCTGTCGTCGTCGACCAGCACCAGCGAGAGCGCCGGGTAGTCCTGCGCGAGCAGCGAGATGACGCTCTGCGCGATATTGTCGGCCTCGTTGCGTGCCGGCACCACGATCGCGACCTGCGGCAGCACCGCTAGAAGCGCGGGACGGGTGTCATCGCGCTCGCGCCCGAGCCAAAATCCCCCGCGTGCGAACACGAGGTAGAGCCAGATGGCGAGCGCCAGCGTTGCGAGCGTCAGGGCAATCATCGGGGAAGCCACTAAAGCATGCGTCCGGGGGCTGTCCAGCAAGCCAAATCAAAGGGTTGCGGTGAGAGTTTGCGGATGCCATAGGACTTGGCCGATTAACCCAAAATGCCTGTTTCCGCTTGCCGCCGGACCCTCGACCTGCTGATTTTCACGCCCAATGGATGGACTGCCGGGCAATCCCAGATGAATGACGTAACGGACGCCGGGACGACGTTCCGGCAGCGGCTCGATCAGGTCGCTGCCGATACCGAGCGCCTGCTCGAACGGCTGCTCGCCGCAACGCCGCTGCCCGACGAGCGTGCGCGCCCGCAGCGCCTGATGGACGCGATGCGCCATGTCAGCCTCGGCGGGGGAAAACGGCTGCGGCCGTTCCTGGTGGTCGAAACCGCTGCTCTATTCAAGGCGCCGCGCGAGCGCGCGCTGATGGCGGGCGCTGCGCTCGAGTTCGTGCATTGCTATTCGCTCGCGCACGACGACCTGCCGGCCATGGACAATGACGATCTGCGCCGCGGGCGGCCGACCGCACACAAGAAATACGACGAGGCGACTGCGATTCTTGCGGGCGACGGACTGCTGACGCTCGCGTTCGACATTCTGGCGCGCGAGGAAACACATCCGAGCGCAGCGGTGCGCATCGCACTGGTGGCAGCTTTGGCGCGCGCGGCCGGTCTCGGCGGCATGGTCGGCGGACAGATGCTCGATCTCGCCGCCGAGGGACGGTTCGACGGCGGCACGGTGCAGACGCTCGATGCCGCGCACGTGAAGCTGTTGCAGACCATGAAGACGGGGGCATTGCTCCGCTTCGGCTGCCTTGCCGGCGCTATCCTCGGCGAGGCGACGCCCGCGCAGCGCGATGCGGTCGACCGCTATGGCACGCTGCTTGGCGAAGCCTTCCAGATCGCCGACGACCTGCTCGATGTCGAAGGCGATGCCGCGACCGTCGGCAAGGCGACCGGCAAGGATGCGGCGCTCGGCAAGGGCACGTTCGTCAGCGTGCTCGGCCTCGGTGGCGCCAAGGCGCGGCTGACGCAGCTGGTGGCGGAATCCGAGACCGCGCTCGGCATCTTCGGCCGCGACGGCGACGTGTTGAAGATGGCCGCGCGCTTCGTCGCCGAGCGGAAAACATGAGCACCCTCCCCTCGACGCAAATCCCCGGGGTCTATCGCCGTCGCATCGGCGACATCGTGGTGACGGCGATCAGCGACGGCTATCTCGACGCCTCGTACGACTTCATGCGCAACATCACGCCGCAGGATGCGGAGCGGATCCTGAAGGAGGCCTATCGCCCTGCCCCGCCGCGCGTGTCGATCAACTGCTTCGTGCTGCATTCGGCCGGACGCATCGCGCTGGTCGAAACCGGCTCGGGCGACAAAATGGGGCCGACGCTCGGCAAGATGCCGCAGAACCTGGCCGCCGCAGGCGTCGATATCGCGTCGATCGACACGATCCTGCTCACCCACATGCATCCGGATCATTCCAATGGGCTAACCGACAAGGCCGGCGCGGCGGTGTTTCCGAATGCCGAGCTGGTCGTCTCCGAGCGCGACGTCGCGCATTGGCACGACGATGCCGCGATGGCGCGCGCGACCGAGCGGCAGAAGATGCGCTTCTTCCAATGGGCGCGCGAGCAGATCAAGCCGTACCACAACCGCCGCCGCGATCCGCGCGGCGAGGTGTTTCCCCGCGTCACCGCCCTGCCACTCTATGGGCACACGCCCGGCCACACGGGTTATCTGGTTTCATCCAATGGCGAGCAGCTGCTGATCTGGGGCGACATCGTGCACATGCCGGACATCCAGACGCGCCGGCCGGACGTCTTCATGGAGCCCGACGTGGATGGCGAAGCCGCAGTTGCGACGCGCAAGCGCATCTTCGATTCTGTCGCGGCCGACCGGCTGCTCTGTGCCGGCATGCACATGCACTTTCCGGGATTCCTCAATCTCAATCGCCGCCCCGACGGCGGCTATGAGCTGGTTCCGGAGATATGGCAGCAGGCGCTCTGACGAGCGCCTGTCCCGAGTGATTTGATTGTCAGGCTTGGCTTAGCGGACGTGCGTCGCGCCGCTTCCCGCGATGGTCGTCGTGGTCGTCGCCTTCACGACCGGACCATGAACCAGCATGCTGTCCCAACGGGCAAGGCCGCTCGCCGAAACCACCACCATGAACACGACCGTGGCCACGAGTGCGACAGCCGCGATCTTCAGGTGTGTGGTGCTGTCGGCATCGATCAGAGAGTGGTTCTTCATGGCGCGTCCCCTTCGATGTAAGGGATAGCGCAGCCATGTTTCCGGAGGATGTTGCGATTGTGTTGTCTGTATCGCGCGGGTGGGGAGCGGTTAAGTTATTGATTTGAATGGTACAGCTGGGTGGCTTCGAACCACCGACCTCCGGTTCCACAGACCGGCGCTCTAACCATCTGAGCTACAGCTGCACAGGCTCGCGGGCGAGCGGGCGGAAACTAGAGCATGATCCCGAAAAGTGGAAGCCGGTTTTCGGAAAAGATCATGCTCGATCAAGGCACTCGCCGGCCCCTTGCGGCAAGTGGTTCTGCCCGCTCGCGGCCGCGCCGTTTACCCCGCCGTTCAAGAAAAAACCCGGGCAACCGGCCCGGGCTACTCACGCTACCAACTCGTGCGAACGTCAGGCGACCTTCTTCATCGCCTTGGACACGCCGCTCTTGATCGGCTCGGCGGTCTCGGTCGCGACCTTCTGCGCGAGGCCGGCGAGCTCCTTGCCCTGGCCGGTCACGGTCTCGAAGTGCTCACGCGCATGCTTGGTCGAGAGCTCGACGAACTCGGACGGCGACTTCACGGCGAACAGCGCCTCGACATAGTCGAACATCGCCGCGGTGTTGGCGCGGGCGACTTCGAGCACCTTCAGGCCGTATTCGGTCGAGCCCTTCGAGGCGGTGGTGTAGACGGTCTCGAGCATCGCGGTGTTCTCTTCGGCGACCGCCTTGAACTTCTCGTAGGCGTCCTTGGTCTGCGCGACGCCCTTTTCGGCGAACTCGCGGAACGCGGCGGGAACTTCCATCTTCGGCATCTCGAAGCTCGGGATGTCGAACTTCGGCATTTCGAACATCGGAATGACGGTCGCGGCTTTCGCCGGCTTCGGTTTCACGGTGGTGGCTTCGGTCATGGGAATAGTCCTCTCGCTTGGTCAGCGCGCGGCTGGCTCTCACCAGCTGCCGCAAAATGTCCCGATGACGTTAAGATAGCATCGGCCATGGTGCGATGCAATGGGAAATGCTGCGCCGCACAAAATAATTTATAGCAGCTTGAATGGAAGGGCTTTTCAGCCCTTGGGCTTGGCCGCCTGAGCGGCCGTCGCGCCGAGATCGGTGGCCTGCGACTGCAGCGCCTGCATCTGCTGCTGCAGGAACTCCTGCTGCAGCGCCATCACCTCCTGGATGTCCTTCGCGCGCACCAGCTTCTGGGCGAACGCGAAGGAATTGTTGATGTTTTCCTCCGCGAGGCTCATCACCTTCGCGCGCACGTCCTTGGCGCCGGCCTGCGCGGTATTGGCCTGGGTCTCCAGGGTGGTGGCGGTCTTCTGTGCCGCCGTCAGGAAGCCGTCGACGGCCTTCTTGGCCTGCTCGACGCTCTGCTCGGCGAACTGGCGCATCTGGGTCGGAACATCGAAATTCCAGGTCGGATCATTGGCCATCGGGGTTCTCCTTGGGCTCCGTGCTATCCCTTCAAGCGCGGCTTGGCCAGTTGAGTTTCCGACCGCCATGGCGGGTGAAGGGCCCGGGCAGGTGCGCGCGCCGCATTAAGGTTATCCGCGCTTCGCCGTGCGTTGCGCGCTGCGGCGCGTGGACGGGGCGCCATGGCCGTATTAAGGGTTTGTTTACGCTGCCGTTTAGCGCGACGGGCCCGAATGATCGCATCCGAGCGAGCCGATACGATGCTGGCGCTCACGCGCGACGCGCGGCTCTCGCCCTTTGCGCTGAGCGCGATCCCGGCCTGGCTGTGGGCGTCCGATGCGAGCCGCGTCGTGTGGGCGAATGCCAGCGGCGCGGCGGTGCTCGGCGCCGCATCCCCGACCGCACTGGCGGAGCAGATTTTTCAGGCCGATCAGCCGGTTGCGGCCGATGTGGCGCGCCTTGCCGGATCGCTGCCGCCAAGCGGCGCGCCGCGGCTCGAACGCGTGCGCGGCATCGGCAGCAGTCTCGTGTGCAGCTGCTCGCGCGTGACGTTGCCCGGCGAGACATACGCCATCCTGGTGGTCGCCTCCGAGCCGGCGCGGCCGGTGCTGCCGCTGGCCGAGCGCGCAGCGCGCCTGTTCGGCGCCAGCAGCGAACCTCTCGCGGTGTTCTCGACCGAGGGCACGCTGCTCTACGCGACCGGCGATCTCGAAGCCGGCACCACGCTGGCGACGCTCGGCGCGGACGCATTGAAAGCCGATGCGATCGCGGCCGGCGGCGAGAGCGCGCTCGGCCCGCTTACGCTGGAGCGCATCGGCGGCGGCAGCGCCACGGTGCTGCTCGCGACCCTCAGCCATACTCATGGCAGCGCTGAAGCTCGCCCCGAACAGGCGCGCGAGGACGCGGATCAGGGCGAAGCCGGGGCCGACGCCGAGCCGTCCTCCCAGCCCGAACGGCGCGCGCCGCTGCGCTTCGTCTGGACCATGGACGCGGAGCTGCGCTTCCAGCTTGCGGCGCCCGCGTTCGCCGACGCGATGGGTCCGCGCACCGCCGCGCTGATGGGCATGCCGTGGAGCGAGATCGCCGCGGCGCTCGGCATCGATCCGGAAGGGCGCGTCGGAAACGCGATCGCCGCGCGCGACACCTTCAGCGGCATCGTGATTGCGTGGCCGGCGGACGCAAGCGGCAAAACCGTGCCGGTGGAATTGTCCGGCCTGCCGATCTTCGAGCGCGACCGCAGCTTCACCGGCTATCGCGGCTTCGGCATCTGCCGCGACGTCGCGCGCGCGCTGCCTGCCGAGTCGAAACAAGCGGAGCGGCCGCACCTCACCATCGTGCCGGCATCGAAGAACGTCGTGCCGTTTCGCGGCGCGACGCACGACAAGCGGCCGAGCCTCACGCCGGTCGAGCGCTCCGCGTTCAACGAGATCGCCGCAACGCTCGCGACCGGCGAACCGCCGCCGGCGCCCGAGCCGGCGCGAGAGGAGCCCGTTGCGCAGGAGCCGGCGGCGGCGCCGGAGCCCGACATTGCCGACCACGCCCCGATGCCGAGTGCGTTCGCGACCGGCGCCCCGCAGGGCACCGTGCCGAATGGCGAGGCCGCGCAGCTTGCCGTCCTCGAACGCCTCCCCGTCGGCATCCTGATCCATCGTGCCGACGCGCTGCTCTATGCCAACCGCGCATTCCTCGAATGGACCGGCTATGCGGACCTCGATGCGGTCGCGGCCGCGGGCGGGCTCGAGCGGCTTGTCGCCGACCGCCAGGCGGGCGCGCTCGACCGCACCAACGGCACCGGCAAGACCTTCACGATCGAAACGCGCAATGGCCACGCGCTGACCTGCGAGGGCCGGCTCTACAGCGTGCCATGGCAGGGCGAGAGCGCGCTGATGCTGGTGCTGGTGCGCACCGCGGCGGCCGAGCGGGCGCACGACATCAGCGCCGACCTGCGCAAGGCCCAAGCCGAGCTGCGCGAGGGAAACGCGATCCTCGACACCGCGACCGACGGCGTGATCACGGTCGACCGCGAGGGTTTCGTGCTCTCGATGAACCGCCCGGCCGAGGCGCTGTTCGGTTACGCGTATCACGAGATGGCGCGCCGCCCGTTCACCGAGCTGTTCGCGCCGGAGAGCGAACGCGAGGCGCGCGACTATCTGGAGCGGCTTGCCGACAACGGCGTCGCGAGCGTGATGAACGACGGGCGCGAAGTGATCGGGCGCGTGCGCCAGGGCGGGCTCATTCCGCTGTTCATGACCATGGGGCGCATCGGCGAGGACACGCCGAAATTCTGCGCCGTGCTGCGCGACATCACGCAGTGGAAGCGCGCCGAGGAGGACCTTACCAACGCCCGGCGCAGCGCCGAGCGCGCGTCGTCGCAAAAATCGGATTTCCTGGCAAAAATCTCCCACGAGATCCGCACGCCGCTCAATGCCATCATCGGCTTTTCCGAAGTGATGACCCGGGAGCAGTTCGGCGCGCTCGGCAACGAGCGCTATCGCGAATACCTCAGAGACATTCATGCCTCGGGCGAGCATCTCGTCTCGCTGATCAACGACCTGCTCGACCTTTCCAAGATCGAGGCCGGCAAGCTCGACCTGGTGTTCGCGAGCGTGAACCTGAACGCGCTGGTGGGCCAATGCGTCGCGCTGATGCAGCCGCAGGCGAACCGCGAGCGCATCATCATCCGCTCCTCGCTCTCGACCCATCTGCCGCCGGTGATGGCGGACGCGCGCTCGGTGCGCCAGATCGTGCTGAACTTGCTGTCAAACTCGATCAAGTTCACCGGCGCGGGCGGCCAGGTGATCGTCTCGACCGCGCAGACCGAGCGCGGCGAAGCGGTCTTACGCGTGCGCGACACCGGCGCCGGCATGAGCGAGAAGGAAATCTTGACCGCGATGGAGCCGTTCCGCCAGCTCGCGACCTCGACGCGCCACGGCTCGGGCGGCACCGGCCTCGGGCTGCCGCTGACCAAGGCGCTGGCGGAAGCGAACCGCGCGACGTTCGCGATCAAGAGCGCGGTGGAGGCGGGGACCTTGGTGGAGATTACGTTTCAGGGCGCGAGGGTCGCGGCGGAGTAGCGTCCCAAACGACCGTATCGGGTCAGCCACGTTCCAGCGCGCTTGTCGCGGCCTGGCGCACAGCTCCTTTTAGGATATCAAAAATTTTTCCAATCAGCGGCCCGGTCCGGATCGCATTGGCTCGCCGCAGCCTTCTTGCACACCTTCACCGACGTGATCGGATGGATTTCCCAAAGCGAGAACCGCTTCGGTTGGCCTTTCAGCGGATGCTTCGGATTATCGTTGGGAAAGTGAAGATTGTCGTAGAATAGCGCGCCTTCGATCAGAAGCACTTTCCCGTGCAGGTCATCGACGTTGTCCGACGTCCATTTTGCCGGCCGGTTCTGGGGGATCATCTCGACAACGATCCCTTCAAATTCGCTGCCGTCCTTTCTCTCCGTGACCGATATGTGAATGTCGTTGTTGGCCTCGGTTTTAAGATTGCAGTTCACCGATTCGCCGGTATTGGGATGGGGAGTGCCGTCTGAGAGAAACGCAACCAGGCGCACACGGTCTCCCTCACCCAGCTTGCCCTCGGTGGTCTGAATGCTCCCGCTCTTGATCAATTCCCGATCCGTCGGATCGATTTCGACGCCCTGGTCCACCGATTCCACAGCTGCGGTCTGCAGCTGAGAGAACGTGTCGAAGGTCACTGTGATGGCCGGTCCTTGTGCCGGGACGGTTCGTTTCATCCGATTGACCACACCATGGGCGCTGTCGGGCGCCGAACAGCCGGAGGGTTTCTTGGTGGTGCACGCGTTCAGCGTCTCCGGACTGACGCAGGGCTGAGCCGACCCCTCAAGTGCAATTCCGGTCAAATCGGGCGCGGCAATCTTGTTGACGTCTGCTTCCAGAACCCAGCCGATCGGGCCCTTCGGAACCATGACGCGCACATACTTTCCTTTTGTCTCCCCCCGAATCCAGCGCAGCTCCGCGTCGGCGTTGGCTACTCCTGTCGTGGGCGCGTGCGCTTGTGGCGCCGCCTTGATGGCCGTTTTCTTGGTCGTCGTCACCTTGCCGAACACGGGAGTGTCTTCCTCTGCGGCCGAGGGTGAGATCGAGAAAACCGCGAAGGCGAGCGATGCGGTGATCAATAACGAGTGCTTCATTTTCAGCTCCTCATCCGAGGGGTTCACTTTGCCGCGACACGTTCCAGCTGGGCGCGCAGATTGCGCGCATGCGCGATCTGAGAATCGTCAACTGATGTTGGTGTGAGCTTCTCGAAACGAGCTGTTTTGCGGAAGTCCCCGGCAGCGCTCAGCAGCAGACCGCGGCGCGAACCGCCCTGAATGACCGCATCGCGCCGATCGGTCGAGACTCTGTCGGAAAATGCCCGCAGGCTTTCGGCCCCAAACGGAACTTCGCCCCTGTCGAGAATGGTTTTTTTCTTTCCGTCAATTTGAAGCTGGAACAGATGACGGCTGCCGGGATCGAACCAAGATAGATATCCGCCATCCAGGACGTCGCGCGGGCCGCGTAGCTGTCCCGAAAAGCTGTAACGCACGCCCCCGCTCTTCACGGGATCAAAATAGTTGGGCGTATAGAAGTCGGAGACTAAAATCGAATTGACCGAATAGGCGAACTTCGAGGACTGACAGGGATCGCAAACCTCAAGCAAATACTCGACTCTCCCTTGGCCCGGTTTCAGCGAGTTGCCTGCGCGCGTCAGCGTTCCTTGGGGGTCAGCCAGCATTTCGAGCACTTCGTGACTCAGAAATACCGGCCAGTTGTTCGTCAATGCAACCAGCGCGAAGGGTTGCTTGTCATCATCGCGCTTGTGGAGGCCAGCGGCGCCGTTCGGTAACTCGTCTTGCAGCAGGACGTGCCAATAGCCCACGGGGACATCTTCTAATTTGTCGAAGGGATCGATCGTGGCCTCTACATTCCATATGGGCCCGAAATCCCGCGATATCTGTTTCTGAATCGCGGCGGATACCGGTGCGAGTTGCGCCAGCGAGACTTCCTTGGTCAGCGAAACCAAACCGATGTGGATGAGCATCAAGAAAGCCCCCGAGGGCGGGTAGGGCGGGGAGCTTACACCTCCTGCTCCCTTTCATCCATATGCGTGAAAAACAGAATGCATGCCCGGTTCGGTAGAATTCAGCGAAACGAAAAGTCGCCGACGCGCAACAATCTGGCGGCGATGAGGGCGCTTGCGCGAAGCCGCCGGCGTCGAATTCACCAACGACGACGCGCCGGGCGTGCGGCTGCGGAAGAAGAAGCGATAGTGGCTGAACCAATTCAGCGTCATGGCCGCGCTTGTCGCGGCCATCCACGCCTTCCTTGCTTTCACCCCAGCAAGACGTGGATGCCCGGCACAAGGCCGGGCACGACGGAAAAGGCATTCAGCCCCAGCGGCGGCAAACGCTCCCGGCGCCCCACACCGCACACCGGCGCACCTGGCGCTTGGTGGTTCTGGCGATACACACGCCGCCGACACGCGTCCGGCCGACGCCGCAGCGGTAGGCGGCGTCCACGGTCATGCCGCCGGTTTGATGCAGCGGCGCGAGCGGCATCGCCTGCGCGGATGTTGCGAGGGCCAGGGCAAAGGTGACGGCGATCAACCGGATCATTGGATCCTCCAATCATCGAGAGCGAGGCACGGGCCTGCCCGCTAGGGATCCTTACTCTGGGAGAATTCGGCCGGATTCCGGCAGTGTACTTAGGGCGAGCGGCGCTTGCCTTCGCAGTCGCGATCCCCCGTCGCCTCACCCGTTCATGATCACCGCATGGGTGCGGCGCGAGGGGTGATCCGCCGGCACGAGCGTGCGCGGGTCTTGCGCCAGCACGTCCTCCGGCAAGGGCAGCGGCTCGATCCCGGCGAAGCGGCGATACACCGCGCCCATGACGGCGCCGACGATCGCGGCCACCGGAAACAGGAACGCGGCGTGCACCATCGCGATCAGCAGCAGCGCGGCGACGCAGTTCACCGCCGCGCCGATCAGCGCATAGTGGCCTCCGCTGGTGAACCGGAAGCTGCGCGCCAGCATGTGGGTCGCGACGACGACGATCGCGGCCGGCACGAACATCACGAACACCGTGATGAAGAAGATTTGCGCGGGGAGCGCGAGCTCGGCCGCCAGCACGGAGCGGTCCGCGCTCGCTCCCATGATGCTGCCGAATCCCGGCATGATCACTGAGAGCGTCAGCACGGTCACAAAGATCGCCGGCATCGCGGCCGCGATCACGGTCGCGGCGATCGAGGTGCGGACCAGCACCGGGCCGTCGTAGGTCGCGGGCGCGCGCGGCGGCGCGGCGGCCGGCGCGATTGGCTCTGTTGCGGGGGACTGCGCCGCGGAGGCGACGGGTGCGGTCTCGGCGGCAAACTCGCGGCCGGCGAACTGCGCGTAGAGAAAGCCCGCGATCATGCCGACGATGACCGGGACGATTGCGGCGGTCACCACCGTGCCCGGCGTCGGCGCGGTCAACTGCAGGCCGTGCTTCTGTGCGAGCGTGTAGGCGAGCGCGACCGCGGCGCCGCCCATCAGACCGTAGGCCGCGCGCGTCGCGATGCCTGCCTGGCGCAGCGCCAGATGGCCGCAGGCGAGTGCGGCGACATCCATCCCGAAGCGCGCAACGAAAAGACCGAGCGCCGAATCCGGCATCGGCACCGACGTTCCCGCTCCCATGTCGCCGGCAAGGCGCGAGGCAAACAGCGCCGCCTGCAGAACGGCCAGGGGAAGAATCGCGATGAAAAACGCGCGGTATGAATTGCGGATCGGCATGTGGCGCTCCCGTGCGCAGTATCGCGGAAATTGAATGAGCGCAGGTTAAAAACCATTGTTAAATTCGCCTGAAGTCGCCCAACGCGCCGGAACCGGGGACGCCGGGTTCCCGCACGCCACCGATGCGGCACCCGCGCTCATTTATGCGCGCGAATGGCCCAATTCGCGACGCACTCTGACCCGAATTCCGGACGAGACAGACGCCCCGAGGTTGGGACCGGCGCACGGCCGGACGGGCAGCAACGCAAACGGGGTGTGTCATGTCAGTGCGAGCAAAGCTTCCCGCGATCGCGATCCTGACGTCTTCTGTTTCTGTCCTTCAGGCACTGGCCGCGCCGAATTCGGCCGGGGCGCAAGCCTGCCTGACCGCGCCGAAAGGTCAGGCGCCTGCGGGCAGCCATTGGTATTACCGGCTCGAGCGCCCTTCGATGCGCAAATGCTGGCGGCTGGTGGCACGGGGCGAGGAGAGCGCCGCGCCAGCCACGGCGTCGCGTTCGGCCGCGCACGAGCGGCGCGCGCCGGAGCCCGCGCCCGAGATCGTGCCGCAGGGCGACATCGAGGACGAGACCGAAGCGGCGCCGCCGCCGGCCCGGACTGCGGCAGCGCCACCAAAGCCGGCGGCGGCGCAAACCCGGTTTGTGCAAGCGCCTCCTGCGGACAACTGGCCGACCCGCGATGTGAGCAGCGCGAGCGAGGCTCCGCTCCCGCTGCCGCCGCCCGCGCCATCCGCCGACCCCACGCGGCGCGCGGAGAGCGCGGGCGCACCGTTGCGGGGCGCGCAAACCGCCGAGGCTGAAAGCGCGCCGCTGGTGATCACCGAGCAGTCCGACGCGCAGCCGCCCCCGTCGCCGAAACGGGAGAAGAGTGTCAAGACCGCGCAGGCTGAGGGAACCTCGATCCTCGGCTGGCTCCCGCTCACGCTCGCGCTGCTGGCGCTCGGCTGCGGCGCCATCTTTTACGTCGCGCGCGTGATGCGGCAGCGGTCCGACGTTCTGGCGGTGATGCAGCATGCGGACAACGACGCGCGCGAGGCGGCGCCTTCGCCCGCGACCGTCATCGACGAGCCGACGTTTGCGCCGCTCCCCCCGATCGGCGCCGGCACCCGCGAGGACGACGACGTCGACGAAGCGCTGCGCCGCTTTGCGGAAAGCTGGAAGCGCCGCGCGGCCTAATGGCCGCATGGACCGGCTGCGCCCGGCTGGCTAGAGTTCTCCCGGCGACAGAAAAAACGTCCGGAGGGACCCTATGGATCGGCGCAGCCTGCTCATCGCGTTCGGCGCCCTGACGGCGCTCGGCCTTCACGGCGCGCAGGCGCAGACCCAATCATGGCCGACGCGCAGCGTGCGCCTCATCGTTCCGCTCGGCCCCGGCTCGGGCGTCGACATCACGGCGCGCGTGATCGCCGATAAGCTTGCGGCGAAATGGGGCAAGCCGGTCGTGGTGGAGAACAAGCCGGGCGGCGACGCCATCCTGGCGATCACGGCGTTCACCGCCGCGAACGACGACCATACGCTGTTGATGGCGCCGAGCTCGACGTTCACCGCGCATCCGTTCCTGCACGAGAAGCTGCCCTACGACGTGAAGGAGCTCGTGCCGATCGCGCGCGTGAGCAACACCGTGGTGGCGGTCGGCGTGCCGGCGTCGCTCGGCGTCAACTCGATCGACGATCTCATCACGCGTGCCAAGGCGGAGCCGGGCAAGCTCAACATGGCCTCGGCGACCGGCGCGAACGACTTCGTCGCCACCGGCTTCCTCAAGCAGTCGGGCGCCGAGATCGCGCGCGTGCCCTATCGCGACACGGTGCAGGCGATCAACGACCTCGCCGAAGGCCGCATCCAGCTTTACGTCGCGGCCTACGCGATCATGCGGCCGCAGGTGCAGGCCGGGAAGGTGAAGATCATCGCGATCACCAACAGCGAGCGCGCGCCGGTGATCGGGGACGTGCCGACCGCGAAGGAATCGGGCCATCCGGCGCTCGGCATCGACGGGCTGGTCGGGCTGTTCGGCTCGCCGGAGATGCCGAAAGAATTGCGCGACCGCATCGCGGCCGACGTGATCGCGGTGACGAACGAGCCGGAGATTGCCGGCAAGATCGCGTTGACCGGACAGATCGTGCGGCCGAGCGGGGCGGACGAGTTTGCGCGGGAGATCAACACGCAGAGCGATGTGGTCTCGAAGGCCGCTGCGGCCGCGGGCGTCAAGCGGATGCTGCAGAATTGATTTTTTTGCCGCTCGTCCCCGCGAAAGCGGGGACCCAGGGGCCAAGAACTGGATGCCCGCTTTCGCGGGCATGAGCGGAGCGGGTTTCCGGCAAATCTCCGATGTCATCCCGGAAGCCGCGAAGCGGCTATCCGGGATCCATGAAACACAGGTCTCTGCGGTTATCGTCGGATTTGTGTTTCATGGATCCCGGCTCTCGCTACGCTCGGCCGGGATGACAGCATTCGGGAGCGGACAATGATCCTCGACATCTACACGCACATCTTGCCGGATGCGTTCTTCCGCGAGATGTCGCGCGTCTCGCCCAGGCTCGAAAACATCGGCGCGCGCCTGCGCGGCGTGAAGAAGCTGTTCGACCTCGATCTGCGCTTTTCCGAGATGGATACCCTGGGCGATTACCATCAGGTCATCTCGCTGCCCAATCCGCCGCTGGAGGAGATCGCGCAGGGCGAGACCGCGCTCGGGCTCGCGCGTGTCGCCAATGACGCGATGGCGGAGCTCGTGGCGAAGCATCCGGCGCGCTTTCCGGCCTTCGTGGCCGCCGTCTCGCTCGATGACGTGGACGCCGCGCTGAGCGAAGCCGAACGGGCGATCAGGCAACTCGGCGCGCGCGGCATCCAGGTCTTCACCAACATCGCCGGTCATCCGCTCGACGAGCCGCGCTTCGCGCCGGTGTTCGCCGCGATGGCGGATTACGATCTGCCGATCTGGCTGCATCCGGCGCGCACCGCCGCGATGCCGGATTACGCCGCCGAGAGCAAATCGCGCTTCGAGATGTGGTGGTGCTTCGGCTGGCCGTACGAGACCAGCGTCGCGATGGCGCGGCTGGTGTTCTCCGGCGTGTTCGACCGCCATCCGGGACTGAAGATCATCACCCATCACCTCGGCGGCGGCATGATCCCGTTCTTCGACGGCCGCATCGGCGCCGGCATGGAGGTGCTCGGCTCGCGCACCTCGGACGAGGATTACTCAAACGTACTGACGTCGCTGAAGCGCCCGCACATCGATTATTTCCGCGAGTTCTATGCCGACACCGCGCTGTTCGGCGCCGGCAACGGGCTCACCTGCGGGCTCGATTTCTTCGGCGCCGACCGCGTGGTGTTTTCGACCGACGCACCGCTCGGGCCGATCGGCAAGACCATCGCGGCGATCGATGCGCTCGACCTCGATCCCGGCGCGCGCGCGAAGATCATGCACGGCAATGCCGGGCAGCTAGTGAAGATACGGCTCGGTTAAGGCCCGTCCATGCTGGCGCAGCAAGCGCCGGCCAAGCTCGGTCGCCACCACGATCGTGCCGCCCTCGGCGGGCGCACGCCTGACCAGCCCGCGGTCGCACGCCTCCTCCCAGACCGTCAGCCGCGGGCAGGAGGTGCGCCACGCTTCGAGCATCTCGGCATAAGGGCGCGGCTCCTTCGCGACCCATTCGACCAGGTCGAGCACCAGCGGATCGATCACGTTGCTCACGACACGCACCGTTGGTTTGAGCATGATCTTTCTCCGAAAACCGGCTCCCGCCTTTCGGGATCATACTCCCTCAGTGTACATCCGTCACCGCCAGCACGTAACAGCCGTATGTGACGAAATATCCCGAGACCGCCGTGATGATCCGGTTCGACCAGCCGCGGAATTGCGCGTCGCTCATCCGGGTGAGCACTTTGGCCGCCAATGTCGTTCCGAGCATCGAGGCGGCGATCGCAAGCCCGGCAATCACCGGGTCGAGGTTCGCCGCCTGATCGATCACCGCCCCGAAGTAGATGAGCTTCGCCGCGTGGCCGAAGATCTGGCAGGCGGCCTTGGTGGCGATGATCTCGCGCCGCTCGAGCTTGCCGCCGAGGAAGAACGAATCGAGCAGCGGCCCGGCGACTCCGGTGAGCAGCAGCAACGTCATGCAGATCAGGCCGTAGAGCGTGCCCTGCACGGCGCTTTCCGGGTTCGGCTTGAAACGCGCCGGCACGAGCCGCACCAGGAACGGCGCACCCCCGAGCATCAGCAGCGCCACCGCCTTGCCCGGCACGTAGCGCCACAGCGACCATGCGGCAAGCGCCAGCGCGCCGCCAGCGAGATACGCCGCCATCGCGCTCCAGCGCACATGCTTGATCCACAGGAGCCCGCGCCAGCCGTTCGAGGCCATCTGCGTGACGCCGTGCAGCATCATCGCGTCCGGCACCGGCATGATGGCAAGCAGCACGCCCATCAGGATGAGGCCGCCGGCCATGCCGAAGATGCCGGAGAGAAACGCGGTGCCGACCATGGTCAGGCAGACGATGGCGGTGAGGATCAGGGTCATGGCTCGTGCTCCGGCTCCCCTGATGATCCCGGTGGCGGGCGCAAGCAAACTGAGTTATCTTGGCGCAAGCATCAGCTTTCCTGATGGTAATATGCGCCAACTTCCCTTCATGAACGGCATCAAGGCCTTCGAGGCGGCCGCCCGCAGCGGAAGCTTTGCTAAGGCTGCGGACGAACTGCACGTGACGCCAGCCGCGATCAGCCGGATGGTGCATCTCCTCGAGGCGCGGCTCGGCGTGACGCTGTTCGAGCGCAAGGCGAACCGCTTAGCTGCGACGCCTGCCGGCCGCGCCTATCAGGCCGGGCTGACACAACTGTTCGACGCGCTCGCCGGCCTGACCGCGCAGGTCACCGCGATGGGCAGCGCGCGCGTGCTCACCGTCGGCGTCGGCCCGACCTTCGCGGTGCGCTGGCTCATTCCGCGCCTCGCGGATTTCCGGAAGCGTGCGCCCGACATCGACGTGCGCTTCGCCACCGGCGGCGAGGCGGCGCCGTTCAGCGGGGACTGGACCTGCGGCATCCGCCTGGGCAACGGCGATTGGACGGGTCTCGAGGCGACGCCGCTGTTCGAAGCGGACCTCACGCCAGTCTGCGCGCCCGCGCTCGCGCGGCGGCTCAGGCGTGCCGAAGATCTGAAGGCGGCGGCGCTGCTGCGCGTCACGCACGCGCCGGACGATTGGCCGCTCTGGTTCAAGACGGCCGGCGTGCCGGGCCTCCAGCCGAAAGGCCCGAAGTTCGACTACTACGGCCAGGCCCTGCAGGCAGCCACGGATGGCGTCGGTGTCGCGATGGGCATCCGGCCTTACATTGATGACGATCTCGCCGCCGGCCGGCTGGTGGCACCGTTCGCGCTCTCGGTACCGAAGGGCGCGCGCTGGTATCTGGTTTACCGCGCGGTGCGCGAGGCAGAGCCGGCGTTCGTGGCGTTCCGCGACTGGATCGTGAACGCAGCGCAAGGAAAGACGCGCAAAACCAAGGTTCCCCTGGCGTGATCGTGATGGCGCACTTCGCGGAATCGTATACGCTCGGTGCGAATGGAGGGTGCAATGACACGTCTCATTCGAACCGTCCTCGTCCTTTCCGCACTGCTCGCTGCCATGAGCGCGCCGGTGCGCGCCGCCGAGCAGGTCGATCTGCTGCTGGTGCTCGCCTCCGACGTGTCGCGCAGCGTCGATACGCGGAAATTCCAGCTGCAGCGCGAGGGCTACGCGGCGGCGCTGTCCAATCCGCGCGTGATCGAGGCGATCAAGTCGGGCCCGCACGGGCGCATCGCGATCTGCTTCGTCGAGTGGTCGGGCGCGACCTCGCAAAAGATCGTGATCGACTGGACCATCGTCAGCGACATGACCTCGGCGCGCAAGATCGGCGACCAGATGATCGAGCTGCCACGCTCGTTCGCCGACCGCACCTCGATCAGCGCGGGCCTCGATTATTCCATGAGCGTGCTCGAGCGCGCGCCGTTCCAGGCGCCGCGGCGCACCATCGACGTCTCCGGCGACGGCACCAACAATTCGGGGCGCGACATCGCCTCCGCGCGCGACGAGGCGCTCGCCAAGGGCGTCACCATCAACGGGCTGGTGATCCTGAGCGACACGCCGCTGCCGTGGAATCCCGAGCATACCAATCCGCCCGGCGGGCTCGATGAATACTACCGCCGCAACGTGACCGGCGGACCCGGCTCGTTCGTGATGGTGGCGGAGAACCACAACTCGTTCGGCCAGGCGATCGTGAAGAAGATGATCGCCGAGATCGCCTGGGTCGAGCCCGCGCGTCCGGTGA
>VBAH01000096.1 GCA_005884685.1 Alphaproteobacteria bacterium | reverse complement strand
GACGGCGGTCGCCAAGCTGATGGAGCAGGCCGAGGTCACTTACGCCGGCCAGCCCTACCTCGAAGGGCTGGTGATCGCGATCCTGCTCGGCGTTTTGATCCGGGCGTTCTGGGCGCCGGGGCCAGCCTGGAAGCCGGGCATCGCGTTCAGCGCCAAGACCCTGCTCGAGATCGCGGTAGTGCTGCTCGGCGCCTCGCTCAGCGCCGGCCTCCTCGTGGCACTCGGGCCGATTTTGCTCGTCGGCATCGCGCTCATCGGCGCGGTTGCGATCGTCACCAGTTACGCGATCTGCCGCGCGCTCGCGCTGCCGAAGAAGATGTCGGTGCTGGTCGCGTGCGGCAATTCGATCTGCGGCAACTCGGCCATCGCGGCGGTCGCGCCGATCATCGGCGCGCGCGCCGACGACATCGCCTCGTCGATCGCGTTCACGGCGGTGCTCGGCGTCGTCGTCGTGCTCACCCTGCCGCTGCTGGTGCCGGTGCTCGACCTGTCGCTGACGCAATACGGCACGCTCGCCGGGCTCACCGTCTACGCCGTGCCGCAGGTGCTCGCCGCGACGCTGCCGATCGGCGAGCTCTCCAACCAGGTCGGCACCGTGGTGAAGCTGGTGCGGGTGCTGATGCTCGGGCCGGTCGTGCTCGGCCTCTCGCTGCTGATGGGCCGTATGCGCAGCGCATCCGCCGCGCCGGGCGCGCGGCGCTGGCCGCCGCTCACCGAACTGGTGCCCTGGTTCATCGTCGGCTTTCTGCTGCTCGCGCTGGCCCGCTCGCTCGGGCTCATTCCGCCGGACTTGTTGCGGCCGATCCGGACCGTGGCCGCGGTGCTGACCACCATCGCGATGGCGGCGCTCGGGCTCGGCGTCGACGTGCGCACCGTCGCAAAGGCGGGCCTGCGCGTCGCCAGCGCGGTAACGCTGTCGCTCGTCGTGCTCGGGCTGATCAGCTTTGCGCTGATCAGGTTGGCGGGGATCAGCTGATCCGATCTCCGCTCATGCCCGCGGAAGCGGGCATCCAGTTCTCGGCCAAAACACTGGGTCCCCGCTTTCGCGGGGACGAGCGGGTCAGAACTACACCTCAAATATCCTCCCCCATCCCTTCACTCTTTTGGTGTCCACCCCCGCCACCTGCAGGCTCTTCCACACGGTGGTCGCCACCGTGTCGTAGACCGGAATGCCGTGCCGCGCCTCCAGTTCCTCGGCGAGCGGCGCGCCGCGCATGTTGGTGCACACGATCGCGATCGCGTCCGGCTGCGCGGCCGCGACCTCGCGTGTCATCGCGCGCAACTCCCCGGCGCCGATTTCCGAGAACGAAAAATTATCCCGCATGCCGAGATGGCGGTCGGCGACGACCGTGTAGCCGGCCTGCGCGTAGTTCGCATTGATGCGCGCCTGCACGTCGTCGAGATACGGCGTGACGAAGCCGATGCGTTGTGCGCCCGTGCGCGCGAGCAGCTCGTTGAGTGCGAGCATGGCGGTGCAGGCGGGGATGCCGGTTGCCTGCGTGATGCGCTCGCACAGCCGCACGTCGCGCTCGAAGCCGAGCCAGCCGGACGACGTGCCGTTCCACGCGATGACGTTCACCCTGGCGTGCGCGAGCAACTCCGCCGCGCGCAGGATCTCCGCATCGTCGAATTGCGCCAGCGCCGGGCCGGAGAGCGCGATCTCGGTCACCTTGAAGCGCGAGAAATGCGCCGTGACTTCCGCCAGACCGGCGAGCATCGCGGTCGTCACCGGCTCCAGGATCGTGTTGGAGGACGGCGTCAGCATTCCGAGAAACACACGCGATGTCACCGCCTTACTCCTCCTTGGTCATGCTCGCTCTCAAGCGGAGAGGGCAGGCGTGAGCGGGGAATCGGTACACGGACACTGTCAGACTATCAGCAGTTCGTGTTTACTGGATCGTCCGCTTTCGCAGACGGTGGCGACAACCCGAGCATGCGTTCTCCCAGCCCGAAATCCCCGCCGATCCTGCCCGCGCTTGCCGCGATGATGGCGCTGCAGATGCTTACCATCATCGCCCTGCTCGCGCCGGGGGTGATGGCGCCGCGTATCGGCATCGATGCCGTCACGCTCGGGCTCTACGCGACGGCTGCCTGCGTGGTCGGCATGGTGACCACATTTCCCTCCGGCATGCTGGTCGGGCGCTACGGCAGCTTCCGCATGGCGACCGTTTGCGCCGTCATCGTGCTGTGCGCGACAGCCGTTTCGACCCTCGCCGGCGCGAGCGCGCTGCTGATCGCCGCCGGCGTGATCCTCGGTTGCGCCTACGGCCCGGAAACGCCGGCAAGCTCGGCGGTGCTCTCGCGCATCACGCCGGCGGCGCTGCGCCCGCTGGTGTTCTCGACGCGCCAGAGCGGCAACCAGATCGGCGCCATGCTCGGCTCGCTCGCGCTGCCGCCGCTGGCCGCGGCCGATCCGATCTACGGCTACGTTGCGATCATGATCGCGGCCGTCGCCGCGGTGATCGCGTTCGAACTGCTTCGGCCGGCTTACGATCCGCTGGTACGCGGCGCGGCAGCGGTCCGGCTGCGCGATGCGCTCAACGTGCTGTGGGAAAACCGCGACCTGCAGCGCCTCGCCGCCGTTTCGATGCCCTATTCGGCGCTGCAGGTCGTGCTCAACACATTTCTGGTGATCTACGGGGTCGGCACGCTTGGGCTCGATCTGGTCGCTGCCGGGCTGCTGCTGGCGACCGCGCAGGGCGGCGGCCTGATCGGGCGCCTGGGATTCGGATATGTCGCGACGCAATACGTCTCGGCCTGGAAAACGTTGATCGGATTGGGCCTCGGCATGGGAGTTTGCGCGGGTCTCGTCGCGCTCGCCGACGCTTCCTGGTCATGGCCGTTGTTGCTGACGGTCGCCTTTTTCTTCGGCGTGACGGCGAGCGGCTGGAACGGCGTGTTTCTGGCGGAGGTCGCGCGGCTCGCGCCCGAGGGACGTGTCGCCGAGGCGACCGGTGCCGCGCTCGTGCCCGGCTTCCTCGGCCTTGTCGTCGGGCCGCTCCTGGTCGCAGCGACGGCCGGCGTGATGGGACTCGCAGGAGCCTTCGCCATCCTCGGCGCGGCCTCGTTTGCCGCCGTGCTGTTGCTCGCCCGGCCGCACCGATGACTTTGCGCGAGGCCGCGGCTCGGCGCTATCATACGAGAAATCGGGGAGGGATCATGAGCCGGCTCGACGCGATGGCGCAACACATGTGGGACGCCCGCCGCGCGCGGGCGAAATATGCCAACCTGCCGGACGAGCTCAAACCCGGCTCGATCGCCGAGGCCTACCAGGCGCAGGAGGTGTACCACCGGCTGGCCGAGCCGGTGTACGGGCCGGTCGGCGGCGTCAAGGTTGCCACCACCACCAAGGTGATGCAGCAGCTGATGGGCATCACGCATCCGTGCGGCGGCGCGATCTTTTCCCGCACGATCCATGCCTCGCCCGCGCGCATCGCCAAGAGCGACTTCGTCAACCTGCGCATCGAGAGCGAGATCGCGCTCACGCTCGCGGCCGACATGCCGGCGCGCCAGGCGCCGTGGAGCGCCGACAGCGTGGCGGCGTTCGTCGCGGGCGCGATGCCGGCCTACGAGCTGATCGAGGACCGCAATGCGGTCTACACCGAAACCAACGCGGTCTCGATGATCGTGGAGAACTGCTGGAACGGCGGCGTGGTGATCGGCGCGCCGAGGCCGGTCACGCGCAAGGACGTCGCCGGCATCACCGGACGCCAGACGCTCAACGGCAAGCCGATCGGCGAAGGGAAATCCGAGGACCCGTTCGAAACGCTCGCCTGGCTCGCGAACCTGCTCGCCGAACGCAAGCGGGATCTCAAAGCCGGCATGGTGGTGATCACCGGCAGCCTCATTCCGACGTTCTCGATTCAAGCCGGCGACCGTTGCGTGTTCACGGTCGACGGCCTGGGCGAATGCGTGATGGATGTGACGTAGTGCGCGGTCGCGGCGCGCGGGAATTGCAAACAGAGTCGATCAGGCAATCAGCGGGGTACGACACATGACCTGGCTTTCGCGTTTGGCCGCAGGGCTTGGCGCCTGCGCGGCGCTTTTCGCGGCCGCGGCCGCGCCGGCGGCGGAATCGAATGAATTCCGCGTCGCGCGCCAGCCCGGCCTCGTCTACCTCCAGGCCATCATCATGGAGGAGAAGAAGCTGATCGAAAAACACGCCGCCGCGCTCGGCCTCAAGGAGCTGAAGGTGAACTATTCGATCATCACCTCAGGCGGCGTGATGACCGAGGCGATCCTGTCGAATTCGATCGACCTCGCGATCACCGGCGTGTCGAACCTGCTGCTGGTCTGGGGCAAGACCAATGGGCAGATCAAGGTCGTCTCCGGCATGGCGGGCGTGCCGTTCCGCATGCTCACGCGCAATCCGAACGTGAAGTCGATCAAGGATTTCGGCCCGGACGACCGCATCGCGGTGCCGACCATCCGCGCCTCGATGCAGGCGATGATGATGGGCATCGCACTGGAGCAGGCCTACGGCCTCGGCCAGCATGGCAAACTCGACAGCAATCAGGTGCAGATCGGTCACCCCGATGCCGTGCAGGCGCTGCTCAACCCGTCACACGAGATCAACACGCATTTCTCGATCCCGCCCTATCAGGACATCGAGATGAAATCGCCGCTGGTGCACACCGTGCTGGTCTCGACCGATGTGCTCGGCGGGCCGGCGACGATCAGCAATTGCTGGGCGACGCAGAAATTCGTCGATGCCAACCCGATCAAGATCAAGGCGTTCATCGCGGCCGTCGACGAGGCGAGCGAGATGATCGCGCAGGACCCGAAAGCCGCGGCCCAGATCTACGTCGCGGTCACCAAGGAGAAGATCACCGTGGACGAGCTCACCGCCATCATCAAACAGCCCGGCGCGGTGTTCTCGGCGACGCCATTGCGCAGCATGCTGTGGGCCGAATACATGCACCGCATCGGCATGATCAAACAGAAGCCGGCGAGCTGGAAGGATTTCACCTTCCCGATGATCCACGACCGGAACGGCAGCTGAGCGGCGGCGCGCTCAAACCGGGCGCGTATCGCGCGGCGCGAACATGCCCCAGATCACCAGCACGACGAGTGCGCCGACCACGGCTCCGATCAGGCCGGCGCCTTCGTTCGCCTGATACCAGCCGAGCTTTTGGCCGAGATAGGTCGCGACAAACGCGCCGGCGATGCCGAGCAGGGTCGTGACGATGAATCCCTGTGGCTCGTTCGGCCCGGGATGGATGAACTTCGCGATGACTCCGGCCACGAAGCCGATGATGATGGTCCAAAGAATGCCCATGGGGTCTCTCCTGCGCGTCGAGCGCACAACGGCGTCGCCCGGGCAAAGTTCCCTATCGTAGGCCGGAGGAGCGCAGGGTTGTCCGGCCAAGCCCGCGCCGGACGAGGCGGCGATCGGCACCGGCGGCTATCGGCGCCGCAAGGGACGGTCTTTCAACGCCCGCAGCGGCGCGGTTACGCGCCATGAGGTCGAGTTCTGCAGGCTGTCGAGAGCCTGCTGCAAGGCCGTATTTCGCAGGCTGAATACCTCGCATTGGCGGCGCCAGTGAGCCCCGGTCGCGAGCGCGATGCGGTATTCGTCGGGCGTGCAAGCTGCAAGCGCGGGATTCTTCCAGACCTGAACCCCGTCCTGGCTCACCGAGATGGCGTGTGGCCGAACCTGGGCGAAGCGTGACGGGGCGTCGATCTCGAGAATCCATCCATGGCCGTCGAGCAACTCCAGCAAGTGTTGTTCGATATCGCGGCCATGCGTCCCGATCACGATGCGGCGAGCCTGCCGGGCGAGCGCATTCATGCCGTGCGCAATCGTCGCTGCTTCTGCGCCTTGAATGTCGAAGTGCAGGACGTCGACCATCCCGTCGTAGAAAGCGAGAATCTTTTCAAGCGAGAGGCAGGGCACTTCGTCAAAGACCTCAGTGGGTTGCGGCGTGCGTCCGACCTGTTCGCCCTGCGCAAAAATTGCCTCGCCTCCCCATTCGATCGACGGATCCGCCAGTCGCGGGAACCTGGCCACGCCGTCATAGGTTCCGGCGATGGCATGCAGGATCCGGTGCTTCGCCGGGTCGAGATTGTTGTCGATGAAATGCTGGCGGATGAATGCGACATGGCTTTCGGCACCTTCGACCGCCATCAGGTGAATGTTCTCCGCCGCAATGCCACGGCGCGCCGCGGCTGCCGCGGCACCGACCACGAACGGTCCCCAGCCGGCGCCCAGCTCGATGCAGGTAAACCGGTTGCGGGCATCGATCACGGCGAGCAGGATGCCGGCCCACTCATACGGATCGTGGAGGCCGGCGCGCTCGCTGTTTGGAGCAGCTTCGACTGTCCCGGCAAAGCCGGCATAGACCGGCGGCAGGAATGCAACGCGCGTGCGCACGCCGAGGAAGTCGATGAAGTAGTTCGGTTCGGCTTCGCGGGGCTGCGGTGGAAAGTGGGCCAGGACGTTCGCCCAAAGCTCGGAGAAGCGTTGCGGCATTCGAGCGACCCCCGCGGAGCGTGGCGCTGGTGCTGCCGGTAAGGATTGAACTTACGACCTCCCCCTTACCAAGGGGGTGCTCTACCACTGAGCTACGGCAGCATTTCGTCCGGCAACGCGCGCGCAAATCGCGGCCGGAAACGGCGCGATCCTTGCCACAAGGGGGAGGGTGGGACAAGTGGTCAGCGCTCTCCGCCTTTACCCTCCCCTGGAGGGGGAGGGTGGGAGCCTGCGGCTTCAGCCGAACCGCTTCAAATGCTCCTGCGCTCCGGGACCGGCGTTCTGCCGGGCGGCGAGCTTGAGCAGCACCTTCTTGATCCGCTCCGGCGCAAAATCCTGCTGCGCGAGCGCCATGCCGCGGTCGAACGATTCCGCGTAGCGCGCGATCAGGCCGTCGCGAAAGGCGAAGAACGAGATACCCTCGAACACGACCGGCTTGCCCTCGGCACCGGGCATGCCCGAGGCGTAGCTGAAGCGATAGCGCGCATAGCCGGTGCGCCCGTCGCTCAAGGGATCGAAGAAATCCCAGCGGTAGTTCGAGCCGGTGTCGTGGAAGTGCTGCAGCATCCCGGCGATCGCCGTGCGACCCTTGTACTCGCCGAAGAAGCCGTCGTCGTAGACGCCGTCCGCGGTGAACAGGGCGGAGAACGCCGCGCCGTCATTGGCGGCGGCGGCATTGGCGAAACGCGACAGCAGATCTGGAAAGTCCACGGCGTTCTCCCTTCCGTGCGGCGCCCTTGCGCCCTAGCTTAACCCTCATGTCCGACCCGCCGAAAGCCAGCGAAAAGGAACGGCGCCAGCAGCGCCTGCAGGCGGCGCTGCGGGAAAACCTGAAGCGCCGCAAGGCCCAGGCCCGCGGCCGCGCGGAACCCGGCGAAGCCGCGGAACCCCACGATTCCGCCGGAATTGTCCCGGACAAGGAGAGCGGCTAGACCGGCGCCGCATCGGGGCACGCCGGCCCGCACGGGGTTTTCCATGGACCGCATCCGCATTGTCGGCGGCAAGCCGCTGAACGGCACGATTCCGATTTCCGGCGCGAAGAACGCCACGCTGCCGCTGATGATCGCGGGCCTGCTCACCGACGATACGCTGGTCCTGGAGAACGTGCCGCGCCTCGCCGACGTGACGCAGCTGCAGCACATTCTCAGCAACCACGGCGTCGACATCATGGTGAAGGGCAAGCGCCCCGGCGACGAGGATCTGAGCGGGCAGACGTTGCACATTTCGGCCGCGCGCATCGTCGACACCACGGCGCCGTACGAGCTCGTCTCCAAGATGCGCGCGAGCTTCTGGGTGCTCGGCCCGCTGCTCGCCCGCATGGGCGAGGCCAAAGTATCGCTGCCGGGCGGCTGCGCCATCGGCACGCGCCCGGTCGACCTGCTGATCATGGCGCTGGAGCGGCTCGGCGCGGCGATCGAGATCGATGCCGGCTACGTGATCGCGCGCGCCAAGGGCGGGTTGAAAGGCGGCGAGATCGTGTTTCCGAAGGTGACGGTCGGCGGCACGCACACCGCGCTGATGGCGGCCGCCCTCGCGCGCGGCGAGACGCTGATCGAGAACGCGGCGCGCGAGCCCGAGGTGACCGACCTCGCCGATTGCCTGATCAAGATGGGCGCGAAGATTTCCGGCGCCGGCACCTCGCGCATCGTGGTCGAGGGCGTGTCGCGGCTCAACGGCGCGCGCCATGCGGTGCTGCCCGACCGCATCGAGACCGGCACCTACGCGATGGCGGTGGCGATGACCGGCGGCGACGTGCTGCTCGAAGGCGCGCGGCCCGAGCTGCTGCAGTCCGCGCTCGATACGTTGACGCAGGCGGGCTGCCAGATTTCCGCGACCAATACCGGTATCCGCGTGGCGCGCAACGGCGCCGGCATCGCGCCGATCGAGGTGACGACGCAGCCGTTCCCGGGCTTCCCCACCGATTTGCAGGCGCAACTGATGGCGCTGATGACGCGCGCGAAGGGCACATCGCGCATCACCGAGACGATCTTCGAGAACCGCTTCATGCATGTGCAGGAGCTGGCGCGGCTCGGCGCGCGCATCACGCTCGACGGACAGAACGCGATCATCGAGGGTGTGCAGAAACTCAAGGGCGCGCCCGTGATGGCGACCGACCTGCGCGCCTCGGTGTCGCTGGTCATTGCCGCGCTCGCGGCCGAAGGCGAGACCATGGTGAACCGCGTCTATCATCTCGACCGCGGCTTCGAGCGGCTGGAAGACAAGCTCGGCCGCTGTGGCGCGATCGTCGAGCGCATCAGCGGGTAGTTCTCAGTTTGAAAATTCTGAGCCATTGACAGCCCATCTCGCCTCTGTTCGCCGCGTGCCGGCGCAAAGCAAGGGGAAAAGGGTGCCGGGCTTCCAGTCGTGGTTCGAGATGAACAAGGGGCCGGTCGGCCCGCCGATTGCGCACGCCGTAGCGGCTGTCGGCGCGCTTTTGACGATGGGAATTTCTCATGTCCTGGGATCGATGGGCTATCTTTCCAAGACTTGGAGCGTTGTTCTGATCTTGGCGGGATATGCCATTCCTTTTGCGATCGCGCGCGAAGCCGTAGCCAAACGAAAACCCAATTGAGAGATTACCGACCAGCGGCTGAGGTTGCCGCTCCCGGCGCGCTCTCGTAAATTGCGGCCGTTGAGTTGCCGGGAGTAGGCGCGATGCAGGATGCCGTCACCTTGGAGCGCGGTAGCGCGGCCGGCGAAAGCACACGCGCGCTCACGCCCAAACAAAGGGAGAAGTGGGAGCGCGACGGCTATCTCATCCTGCCGCAGTTCTTCGGCGCCGATGTCATCGATCCCGTCAACGCGCTGATCGAGCGGCTGAGCAGTCCGGGCGCACGGTCCGCCGCGCTTGCGCGCCGTGTGGTCGTCGATCTGCTCGCCGGCGCCGCGCAGTCGCAACGCATGCGGCTTGCCGACGCGCCGGACGAGGCGTTCCGGCGCCCGATCAAGTTCAACGACCTGACCCTGGAATGCGGCGAGATCCGCAATTGCAATCTCAATCCACGCCTGGTGCCGATCCTGGATGAGCTGCTCGACGGGCCGCCGGTCGCCTGCAATTCGCTCAATTTCATCCAGGGCAGCGAGCAGGCCGACCACATCGACTCGTGGTTCATGCCGCCGCCGGGCGAAGACAAGATGGTCGTCACCTCGGTGTGCCTGGAAGACGTGCATTCCGACGCCGGGCCGCTGTTCTATTTCCCCGGCAGTCACAAGATTCCGCCGTATCGTTTTTCCAGCGGCAGCATCCGCGCGCTCGACGGCGAGATGGACAAGGTCCATGCCTACATCGACGCGGAGATTGCGAAGCGCGGGCTCAAGCGCGAGATCTTCATCGGCAAGAAAGGCGACGTGTTCATCTGGGCCTCGCAGCTCGCCCACGGCGGCTCGCCGATCAACGATCCGAGCCGCACGCGCAAGAGCCTGGTGACGCACTACTGGCGCGCAAACGACATGGCGCGCCACAAGCTGGAAGGCGTCAACGGCGGCTATTACTTCGCCAAGGACCACCAGCCGGTGCCCTCCGACCCGGCCTGGAAGCGGCTCGCCGATCGCGCCTGGCTGGAGGCGCGGTGGGCGGGGCGGCTGGTGAAGCGGGCGGTGATTCCGCCCGCGCATTGATCTGGCGCAAGCGGTGGGCTCGCGCGACTCGGCTATAGTCGGATTTCCGACTTTGGGCTCCCGCCGGATTTCATGACCTCTCCCGCCTTGCCCCACGCCCAGCCGACCGCGCTGGAGCTGTTCACGCCGAAGCTCGTCACGGTGTTCCGCGAGGGCTATCGGCTCGCCGACCTGCGCGCGGATGCGCTCGCCGGCCTGACGGTTGCGATCGTGGCATTGCCGCTGTCGATGGCGATCGCGATTGCATCCGGCGTCGGCCCCGAGCGTGGCCTCTACACGGCGATCGTCGGGGGCTTCCTTGTGTCGCTGCTGGGCGGCAGCCGCGTGCAGATCGGCGGCCCGGCGGGCGCCTTCATCGTGCTCGTCGCATCCATCGTGCAGCGGCATGGTTACGACGGGCTGGTGCTGGCCACGACGATGGCCGGCGCGCTGATGATCATGGTCGGCCTGCTGCGGCTCGGCACCTACATCAAGTTCATCCCGTATCCGGTCACGATCGGCTTCACGGCGGGCATTGCGACGATCATCCTGACCAGCCAGCTCAAGGATTTGCTCGGGCTGGAGCTTGCCCATGAGCCCGCCGAGTTTCTTCCGAAGATCGGCGCCCTGTGGGCGGCCGCGGCTACGGTGCGTCCCGCGACGGTTGCGCTGGCCCTTGGATCGCTCGCGTTCATCATCGTGCTGCGGCGGATACGGCCGCATTGGCCGGGTTTCCTGATCGTTGTGGTGCTCGGCGCGGTGGCGGTCGCCTTTGGCCTCGACGTTGCGACCATCGGCTCGCGTTTTGGTGGCATCCCGGGCGCGCTGCCGGCTCCGTCGCTGCCGGATTTCAGTTTCGCGAAAATGCACGCGGTGCTGCCCGACGCCATGGCGATCGCGCTGCTCGGGGCGATCGAGTCCCTCTTGTCGGCGGTTGTCGCCGACGGCATGACGGGCCGGCGCCATCGTTCGAATTGCGAGCTGGTCGCGCAGGGCGTGGCGAATATCGGGTCCGTCATGTTCGGCGGAATCTGCGTGACCGGCACGATTGCGCGCACGGCCACCAACGTCCGCGCAGGCGCGCGCGGGCCGGTCGCCGGCATGTTTCACGCGCTGTATCTGCTGCTGTTCATGGCGACCGCGGCGCCGCTGGTGTCGTATGTGCCGCTGGCCGTGCTCGGCGCGATCCTCGCCGTCGTCGCCTGGAACATGGCGGAAAAGGATGAGTTCATCGCCCTGGTCAGATCGTCGCGCGGCGATGCCGCCGTGCTGCTCGCGACTTTTCTGCTTACGGTGTTCGTCGATCTTCCGACCGCCATCGCGGTCGGTGTTGTCGCCGGTTCGTTCCTGTTCCTGCACCGCATGGCGGAGGCGGTCGAGGTTGAAGGCGGCGCGGCGCTGATCGAGGATCGGGCCGATACCGAGGACGATCTCGCCGCCGACGCCAACGGCACGAAGGAGGACGTCTTCGTATTCCGCATTTCAGGCGCGCTTTTCTTCGGCGCAACGGCAGGCCTGAGCACGATCCTCGACCGCATCGGTGAGCACCCGCGCGTGTTCATTCTCGATTTCAGTGCCGTTCCGCTGATCGACAGCACTGCGGCGCGTGCCCTGCAGGGCTTTGTGCACAAGCTGCAGCGCTCCGGCACGAGGATCTATTTCAGCGGCACGCGCGGCGCAGTGCGCCGGACCTTGATCAGTGCCGGATTGAGGCGGCCGACCGTCCTCTATAGCGACAGTGTCGCGAGCGCGAAGGCTGCGGCGCAGGAATGATCAGACGGCATTGAGGCCGCGCGCCACGAGCCGATTGACGCGCGCCGCGAACGCCGCCGGATCGTCGGGGACCTCGCCGTCGAGGATCTGCGCCTGCTCGAGCAGCAGCGCGGAGAGATCGTTCACGTCCTCGCCATGCTCGCTCTTCTGCGCGCTGCCGATCGCCTTCACCAGCGCGTGCTTCATGTTCAGTTCGAGGATCGGCTTTGCGCCGACGCCGCGGCTCTGGCGCGACAGCAGGCGCTCGATCTCCAGGTCGGGCCCATGCTTGCCGGCAACCAGACAGGCCGGACTGTCGGCGAGTCGTGAGGAGGCCGTGACATCGGACACACGCTCGCCGAGCGCGCTCTTCACCGCCGCGATCACCGCCGCCTCGTCGGTCTGCCCGTTGTCCTCCGTCTTCCCCTCGTCCTTTTTCTCATCGAGCAGCGGCACGAGCCCGAAATCCACCTCGCCCTTGCTCAGCGACTTGAGCGGCTTGCCTTCGAAATCGCTCGGCAGCATCGTCCAGAACGCGTCGACCGGATCGGACAGCAGCAGCACCTCGACACCACGCGCACGCGCCGCTTCGAGCTTCGGATTGGATTTGAGCCGCTCGGCATTTTCCCCGACGAGATAATAAATCTCGGTCTGGTTCGGCTTGAGGTCGGCGAGATATTGCCGGAGCGAGCGCGCCTTGCCGGCGGTGCTGTCGAAGCGCGCGAGCTTGAGCAGCGCCTCGCGCCGCTCGTGATCCTCGTAGAGGCCTTCCTTGATGACTGCGCCGAACGCGTCCCAGATCTGGCCGAACGTCTCGGCATTCTTGTCGGCCAGGCTTTCCAGCTCGGAAATAACGCGGCCGGTGATCGCCTTGCGCATCGCGGCGACCTGCGGATTGTTCTGCAGCATCTCGCGCGAGATGTTCAGCGGCAGGTCCTCCGAGTCGACCACGCCGCGGATGAAGCGCAGCCAGGACGGCAGCAGGTCGGCATCGTCAGTGATGTAGACGCGCCGCACGTAGAGCTTCACGTGCCCCTTGCGCGCCGGGTCGAACAGGTCGAACGGCCGCGTCGACGGTGCGAACAGCAGTACCGCATAGGCCTGCCGCCCTTCCGCCTTGTAATGCAGCGTCATCGCGGGCGCGTCGAACGCGTGGGCGATGGTCTTGTAGGCCTGGGTATAGTCTTCCGGCTGCAGCTCGGATTTCGGCCGCTGCCACAGCGCGCTCGCCGAGTTGATCTTCTCGGCTTTGTCCTCGGCGTCTTTCTGCGCTTCGATCAGCTCGATCGGAAACTGGATGTGATCCGAGTAGGTCGAGACGACGCGGCGGATCTCGTGGCCCTCGAGATATTTCCTCGCGTCCTCCTTCAGATGCAGCGTGATCTCGGTGCCGCGCTTCACGCGGGCCGCCTGCACCTCGCCCGCGGGCGCGACCGCAAAGCCCGCGCCGCCGGTCGAAGTCCATACCCAGGCCTCCGATGAGCCCGCGCGGCGGCTCACCACCTCGATCCGGTCCGCCACCATGAAGGCCGAATAGAACCCGACGCCGAACTGCCCGATCAGGCCGGCGCCGTCCTTCGCCTCGGCGAGCCTGCCGATGAAGGCGCGCGTGCCGGAACGCGCGACCGTGCCGAGGTTGTCGATCAGCTCCTGCCGGTCCATGCCGATGCCGTTGTCGGCGATCGTCAGCGTGACGGCGTCCTTGTCCGGGATGAGGCGAATCCTGAGTTCGGGATTTTCGACCAGAAGGTCGGGATTTGCGATCGCCTCGTAGCGCAGCCGGTCGCAGGCGTCGGAGGCATTGGAGATCAGTTCGCGCAGGAAGATGTCGGTCTCGGAATAGACCGAGTGCACCATCAGCCGCAGGAGTTCGGCAACTTCGGCTTGAAATGAATGGGTTTCGGCAGTTGGGGTCTTAACGTCAGCGTCGGTCATGTTTCCGCCCGGATAGAGGATCGAACCGCATCGGATATAGCGGCAGGTCCGTCTGCGGCAAGGGTTTCGATCACGGCTTGCGGCGGAACACGACACTCAGATTGTTCGCCGGCATCGCGACCGCGCGCTCCAGCCCAAACCCATGCTCGGCGGCCAGCGCCACGACGGCGTCGAGATCGCGCACGCCCCATGCGGGGTCGCGCGCCCGCAGGCTTTCGTCGAAGGCCGCGTTGCTCGGCGCGGTGTGCTGTCCATGCAGGCGATACGGACCGTACAGATAGAGCGGGGCGCCCGGCGCGAGCAGGCGTGTGGCGCCCGCCATCAGCCCTTGCGTGGCATGCCAGGGCGAGATGTGGATCATGTTGATCGAGATAACCGCATCGGCGCGCGTGAGCGGCCAGACCGGCGCGGAGGCATCGAGCTCCAGCGGCGGGAGCAGGTTGGCGAGTCCCGCCGCGGCCGCGTGCGCGGCAATGCTGGCGCGGGCTTGCTCGTCCGGATCGGACGGCTGCCAGACGAGATGTGGCAGGGCGGCGGCGAAATGCACCGCGTGCTCGCCGGTTCCGCTGGCGAGCTCCAGCACGGTTCCGGCCTTCGGCAGCACGTCCCGCAACACAGCGAGGATCGGATCGCGATTACGCGCCGCCGCTGGCGCTGTGAGAGCGCCGTCGGTCGCGGGCGATCCGTCAAGGGCGTTGCCAAATGAGGTCGTCATGAGCAAAAGTCTGTCCTTGCGCCAAACTAGCCCCGACCCCACGTAGGGCGTGCACACGGAAACAACAAGTTTAGGTTTATGCAACCGCTAAAGCTCATTGCGCTCGACCCGGACGATATCGCCGTGGTTTCGACCCATCTGCAGGACGCGGTGGTGAAGGTCGCCGACATTGTCTGGCTGCCTTCGGAAAAGCGGCTGGTGCTCGGCCTTAATCGGTTCGACTGGGAAGCCTGCGGCTGCGAGGACCCCTGCTACAAGCGGCGTCGGACGGCGCTGCGGTTCGATCGGGTGAATTCGTTGCGGTGCCGCAACATGCGCCCGGCCGACCGGGACGCGGTCCTCAATCTCCTCGCGGTCGAGTTTGCCGAATCCGACGTCCCGTCTGGCATCGTGACCCTGATTTTCTCCGGCGGCGCCGCGTTGCGGCTGGAGGTCGAGTGTCTCGAGTGCGAGTTGGCCGATCTCGGGCCGACCTGGGACGCGAAGGCTCGGCCGGTGCACGAAGTCGATTCGATCAGCCCGCGGGGTTGACGGGCATTTTGCGGCAATTTCTCTTCTTTACCTCCCCCTGAAAGGGGGAGCACCAGGCGGCCTTCGGCCGCCGTCTGGAACGCCGATGCATAGCATCGGCTATGACGCGTAGCGTGTAGGGTGGGGGTCGTTTAAGTAGGACCCCTCCCCGGACTGCTTCGCAGTCCGACCCTCCCCTTTCAGAGGAGGGTAGAAGAGAGGGTTTAATGCCGATCCGCCTCGACGCCCGCGCGCCCGGCTTTGCCGAAAAATTCCGCGCCTTTCTCGACACCAAGCGCGAGGCCTCGGCCGACGTCGAGCAGGCGGTGCGCGCGATCATCGCCGACGTGGCGGCGCGCGGCGATGCGGCGCTGATCGAGCTCACGAAGAAGTTCGACCGCGTCGACCTGGGCACGACCGGCCTGCGTGTCACGACGGCCGAGCTCGACGCCGCAGCGGCGGCCTGCGACCCAACCGCGCTCGATGCGCTGACCCTCGCGCGCGACCGGATCGAGAGCTATCACCGCCGCCAGCTGCCGAAGGACGACCGCTTTACCGACGCGCTCGGCGTCGAGCTCGGCCATCGCTGGACCGCGATCGAGGCGGTCGGCCTCTATGTGCCGGGCGGCACGGCGGCGTATCCATCTTCGGTGCTGATGAACGCGGTGCCCGCCAAGGTGGCCGGGTGCCCGCGCGTCGTCATGGTGGTGCCGGCGCCGGATGGCAAGCTCAATCCGCTGGTGCTCACAGCCGCGAAGCTGGCGGGCGTGGACGAGATCTATCGCGTCGGCGGCGCGCAGGCGGTTGCGGCGCTCGCCTACGGCACGGCGACGATTGCGGCGGTCGCCAAGATCGTCGGGCCGGGCAACGCGTACGTGGCGGCGGCGAAGCGCCTCGTGTTCGGCCGCGTCGGCATCGACATGATCGCCGGCCCGAGCGAGGTGCTGATCATCGCGGATCGCGACGCCAATCCCGAATGGGTTGCGGCCGATCTGCTGGCGCAGGCGGAGCACGACACCGCCGCGCAGTCGATCCTGATCACCGACGATGCGGCGCTCGCGGACGCGGCCGAGCGCGCCGTCGCGGGACAGCTCAAAACACTGCCGCGCGAGTCGGTCGCGGGCGCGTCATGGCGGGATTTCGGCGCGATCATCCTGGTCGGCACGCTCGACGATGCGGTGGCGCTGGTGGACGCCATCGCGCCGGAGCATCTGGAAATCGAAACGCGCGATCCCGAACGCCTCGCGGACAAAATCCGCAATGCCGGGGCGATCTTCCTGGGCGCGCATACGCCCGAGGCGATCGGCGACTATGTGGCGGGGTCCAACCACGTGCTGCCGACGGCGCGCTCGGCGCGCTTCTCGTCGGGCCTGGGCGTGCTCGACTTCATGAAGCGCACCTCGATCCTGCGGCTCGACGCGGACGCGCTGGCCAGGCTTGGCCCGGCGGCGATCGCGCTCGGACAGGCCGAAGGGCTCGACGCCCACGCCCGCTCGGTCGCGATGCGGCTCAATCGCAGATGAGCGAGCCGGGCAAGCCCGATCAGCCGACGCAGCGCCTCGTCAAGATCACGCTGGACGAAGGCTCGATCGGCCGCTCCTCGCCCGACATCGAGCACGAGCGCGCGGTCGCGATCTACGACCTGCTCGAGGACAATTCTTTTCAGCCGGTCGATCACGGCGGCGGACCGTACGCGCTGCATCTCTCGATCAGCGAGAACCGCCTGGTATTCGACATCCGCCAGGAGGACGGCGCGCCGGTGATGGCGCATTTGCTGTCGCTGACGCCGTTCCGCGGCATCGTGAAGGACTACTTCATGATCTGCGACAGCTACTACAAGGCGATCCGCAGCTCGACGCCGAGCCAGATCGAGGCGATCGACATGGGCCGGCGCGGTCTGCACAACGAAGGCTCCGAGCTCCTGATGGAACGGCTGAAGGAAAAGATCCGTGTCGACTTCGACACCGCGCGGCGGCTGTTCACGCTGATCTGCGTGCTGCACTGGAAGGGCTAGAGCATGAGCCCGGAAAGCATGTCCTCGACCCTGATCGGGGATGGGAACCGGTTTTCGGACCAGCTCATGCTCAAAGAAATGATTTAACCCGATGGACGCTCCGCGCTCCGCAAGGCCCCAGGCGGTGCTGTTTGCGTGCGGGATGAATTCGGTGCGCTCGCCGATGGCGGCGGGGCTGTTCAAGCATTTTTTCGGCCGCACCTATGTGGGCTCGGCAGGCGTGCGCAAAGGCGAGCTCGATCCATTCGCGGTCGCCGCGATGGAGGAGCTCGGCCTCGACATCGGCAAGCACAAGCCGATGACCTTCGAGGAAATGGAGGAGTGGGAGGGGCTCAACTTCGATCTGATCGTGACGCTCTCGCCCGAAGCGCATCACCGCGCGCTCGAATTGACGCGCACGATCGCCGCCGACGTCGAGTATTGGCCGACCCCGGACCCGACGCCGACCGAAGGCACGCGCGAGCAGCGCATGGATGCCTACCGCGCGGTGCGCGACCAGCTTGCGCGCCGCATCCGGGAGCGCTTCGCGGGCCAGCAGGCGGGAAACGAGTGAGGGGTGACACGCATTGCCGGGTCATCTAAGTGTCTGTGTTTACTGGATGCCCCGCCTGCGCGCGGCCTAACTGCGTGGTGAATGGATGATCGGCCGTCCCAAGCTCGTTCTGGCCTCCGGCTCGCCGCGCCGGCTCGCGTTGCTCAATCAGGCCGGGATCGAGCCGGATTCGCTGCAGCCGACCGAGGTCGACGAGATTCCGATCAAGGGCGAGCTGCCGCGTGCGCTCGCCAATCGGCTGGCGCGCGCCAAGGCGCAAGCCGCGCTGGCAAGCGTCAAGATCAGCGAGGAGCTGCGCGGCTCGTATATCCTGGCCGCCGACACCGTGGTGGCGGTCGGGCGGCGCATCATGCCCAAGGCGGAGATGCTGGAGGAAGCTGCTGCCTGCCTGCGGCTGCTGTCCGGGCGCAATCACCGCGTCTACACCGGCATCTGCCTCGTCACCCCGAAGGAGACATTCCGCCAGCGCCTGATCGAAACGCGGGTGCGCTTCAAGCGGCTCTCTGGCGAGGACCTCGAAGCCTATCTCGCCTCGGGCGAGTGGCGCGGCAAGGCCGGCGGCTACGCGGTGCAGGGGCTCGCCGGCACGTTCGTGGTCAAGATGGTCGGCTCCTATACCAACGTGGTCGGATTGCCGCTCTATGAGAGCATGTCGCTGCTCGGCGGCGAGGGCTACCCGGTGCATTTCGGCTGGCTCAACGCGGTGTAGGCTGCGCGCATGAACATCGCCGCCTGGCTGTCGCGTGCGGGGTTGAGCCATCCCGGCCTTGCGGCCGTGGGGCAGGGGCCGCGCGTGGCGCAGAGTTACGGCGAACTGGCCGCGCGCGCCGCGCGGCTCGCTCGCGCGCTGCATCGCCTCGGACTTGAGCCCGGCGAGCGCGTCGCCATCGTGGCGAAGAACTGCGTCGAATATGTCGAGACCATATTCGGCATCTGGCACGGCGGCTTCGCGGCGGTGCCGGCGAATGCCAAGCTGCACGCGCGCGAGCTTGGCTACATTCTCGAGCATTCCGGCGCGCGCGTTTGCTTCGCGACGCCGGGCCTCGACGCCGAGGTCGCAGCGCACGCGCCATCGAGCCTCGAACGGCTGATCGTGATCGGCAGTCCCGAATACGAGGCGCTCTTCGCCGCCGATCCCGCGCCGGTCACGCCGCGCGACGGTGACGATCTCGCCTGGCTGTTCTACACCTCCGGCACTACCGGCCGGCCGAAAGGCGCAATGCTCACCCATCGCAATCTCGCGCAGGCGAGCTTCGCGTACCTCACCGACGTGGACCCGGCCGCGCCGGGCGACAGTGTCCTGCATGCCGCGCCGATGAGCCATGGCTCCGGCCTCTATATGATGGCCCACGTCGCGCGCATGGCGGTGAACGTGGTTCCGGAGTCCGGTAGCTTCGAGCCGGATGAGATCTTCCGCCTGTTCGAGGCGTGGGGGCGCATGTCGATGTTCGCCGCGCCCACGATGGTCAAGCGCATGGTCGACCACGATGGCGCCGTCGACCCCTCCAGCGTCCGCACGATCGTCTATGGCGGTGCGCCGATGTATGTGGAGGATGCGCTCAGGGCGCTCGACCGTTTCGGGCCGCGGCTTGCGCAAATCTACGGCCAGGGTGAAGCGCCGATGACCATCACGGCGCTCTCGAAGCAGGACATCGCCGACCGCGAGCATCCGCGTTGGCTGGAGCGGCTCGGCTCGGCGGGCCGGCCGTACGCCTGCGTTGAGGTCATGATTGCGGACGGCGAGGATCGCGCGCTCCCGGCCGGCGAGGCGGGCGAGATCCTCTGCCGCGGCGACGTGGTGATGCCCGGCTACTGGCGCAATCCGGACGCGACCGCGCAGACGCTGCGCGGCGGCTGGCTGCATACCGGCGATGTCGGCGTGATCGACCCCGACGGCTATCTCACCTTGAAGGACCGCTCCAAGGACATGATCATCTCGGGCGGTTCCAACATCTATCCGCGCGAAGTGGAAGAGGTGCTGCTGAAGCACGCGGCCGTGCGCGAAGCCTCGGTGATCGGCCGTCCGCACCCGGAATGGGGTGAGGTGGTCGTCGCCTACGTGGTCGGCGAGGCGGGCGCGAACGAGCTCGACGAACTCTGTCTCGGCGAGATCGCGCGCTTCAAGCGCCCGAAGGATTACGTGTTCGTCGAGGCGCTGCCGAAGAACAACTACGGGAAGATCCTGAAAACCGAACTGCGCGAGCTCGACGCGAAACGACGGGAGAAAGCCGGTGCCTAACCGCCTGAAAGACAAGGTCGCGATGATCGTCGGCGCCGGCTCGATCGGGCCCGGCTGGGGCAACGGCAAGGCGACCGCGGTCGCCTGCGCGCGCGAGGGCGCCAAGGTGTTCTGCGTCGACGTCAATCTCTCGGCCGCCGAGGAGACGGCCAACATCATCTCGGGGGAGGGCGGGCTCGCGCTGCCGTTTCGCGCCGACGTGACCAGGAACGCCGACGTCGAGGCAATGGTGCGCGCCTGCGTGGCGGATTTCGGCCGCATCGACGTCCTCGACAATAACGTGGGCATCGCCGAGGTCGGCGGCGTCGTCGAGCTGCCCGAGGAGAAATGGGACCGCGTGCTCACCGTCAACCTGAAGAGTGCGTTCCTGACCATGAAGCACGTCATCCCGCTGATGGTGGTGCAGGGCGGCGGCTCGATCGTCAACATCTCATCGGTCGCCGGCATCCGCTGGACCGGCGTTCCCTATTCCTCCTATTACGCATCGAAAGCCGCGCTGCTGCATCTCACGCGCACCACGGCGGTCGAATATGCGAGCAAGCGCGTGCGCGTGAACGCGATCCTGCCCGGCCTGATGCAGACGCCGATGGTGGCGCATTCCGCCGGCCTCGCGCAGTCCTATGCGGGCGGCGACGTCGAGGAGATGTGGCGCGTGCGCGCCGCGCAGGTGCCGATGGGCATCGGCGGCGAGGCATGGGACGTGGCGAACGGCGTCGTCTATCTCGCCAGCGACGAAGCGAAATACGTCACCGGCATCGAGCTGGTGATCGATGGCGGGGTGTCGCTGAAGTGACAGTCCGCAAAAGCGGACTGTCATCCCGGAAGCCGCGACAGCGGCTATCCGGGATCCATAACCACGACCGGTGCATGATCGGGAGGATAGTGGTTATGGATCCCGGGTCTCGCTTCGCTCGCCCGGGATGACGGCCTCAAGGACACTCCGCCCCTGAATTGATCCACGCCTGCGTGAGCTCGCCGAGCTGCGCTTGCGTGCCCGGCGCAGGCTCGCGCCCTTCGCCCGGCGCCCAGCCCCATGCGACCAGATCGTCGTGCGCCAGATGCTCCTGCAGCAGCGCGAGCGTGCGCCCGCCGTTGCGCGCCGGATCCTTCATCTGCTGGCAGATCTGGCCGAGCGACTTGCCCTGCCATGCCATTTCGACCGGCGCGAGGCCCCAGCGCGGATGGCCCGGAATGCTCTTGTAGGTCGCATTGGTGCCGACCAGGGTGAAATTCTTCTCGGTGTGGCAGGCGTTGCAGGTCAGGCCGGCAATGCCAACGCCGCCCTCACCACGATAGGCGGGCGGAGCGTGCTCATGATGGTCCGCGCCCTGCAACGGGTGCTCGCCGGCCGGATGGCAATTCATGCAGCGCGGATGCGTCACGACCTTGGCGATCTCGTTGAACAGTGCGCGCGAGCGCTCGGCCTGATCCGGAATGGAGCCGAACGACGATACCGGACGCAAATCTTTCGGATTGAGCGTGCCCGTGTTCTGGATTTGTGAAAATGCCGCCGTGGCAGCAAGTGCGGCGCCCATTGCACCAAAAATCAGCGGTCGCATCGGCCTTCCTCCATGTGCGCGGGGAAAACGCGCAAGCCAACGAGAAGGTCCGCACTGCGGCCCCTGCATTGCGGCTTTGCGCGGAGAGCCGGTCTTGCTTATCTGGACGGCATGAGCGAAGCGCCGTATCCTTCAAAATCCTGCCCCATCTGCGGCAAGCCCGCGGCCGAGCGTTTTCGGCCGTTCTGTTCCGGGCGCTGCAAGGACGTTGACCTCCATCGCTGGTTCTCGGGCGCATACGCGATTCCGGCCGCGGAGAGTGCCGACGACTCCGAAGAGCAGGAACGCGTGCGGCCGGAGGAGAACGACTAGGTGGAAAATCAGACCGGCTGGCCCGACCAGCTCTTCGACGTGCTCAAAGGGGCCGAGATTCGCCAAGTCGGTTACGTCCCCGATGCCGGACATGCGCGGCTGATCGCACGGTGCAAGGCCGACAACGACATCCGCGACGTCGTGCTCTCGACCGAGGAGGAGGGTGTCGCGCTTGCGGCCGGCGCCTGGCTCGGCGGGCAGCGATCGGCGCTGCTGATGCAGTCGAGCGGCGTCGGCAACTGCATCAACATGCTCTCGCTGATCAACACCTGCCGCTTCCCGTTCCTCACCTTCATCACGATGCGCGGCGAATGGGCCGAGTTCAATCCGTGGCAGGTACCGATGTCGCAGGCGACCGGGCCGGTGCTGACCGCGATGGGGGTGAAGGTCTATCGCGCCGATCACGCCGAGGAGGTAGCCGACACCGCGCAGGCGGCGGCCGAGCTCGCGTTCGGCGGCGACTTCGCGGTCGCGGTGCTGCTCGCTCAAAAGCTGATCGGCCGCAAGGTGTGGGTGAAGTGATGCTCAAGCGCCGCGAAGCGATCGCCACCCTGATGGCGAACCGGCCGAAGGAGATGTTCGTGGTGCCGGGCCTCGGCTCGACCACCTACGACATGGCCTCGCTCGGCGAGAAGGACACCGACTTCTATCTCTGGGGCGCGATGGGCGGCGCCGCCATGATCGGGCTGGGCCTGGCGCTCGCCCAGCCGAAGCTCAAGGTTGCGGTGATCACCGGCGACGGCGAGATGCTGATGGGCATGGGCGCGCTCGCGACCATCGGCGTGCAGCGGCCGGCAAACCTCGCCGTCATCGTGTTCGACAACCGGCACTATGGCGAGACCGGCATGCAGCCGAGTCACACCGACAAGGGCGTGGATCTGGTCGGCGTCGCGCGCGCCTGCGGCATCGCGCGCGCCTACGATGTGCAGGATCAGGCCGGGCTGGAAAAGCTCGCCGGCGAACTGGTTGCGCTGAAGGAGACGCTGTTCGCGCGGGTGCACATCGCGGCGGACGATCCGCCGCGCGTGCTGCCGACGAAGGACGGCGTGGAACTGAAGAACCGTTTCCGCAGGGCCGTGGCGGCGGCAAGTTGAGGTCGCGCGCGGGCGTGCCGCATTCCTCGAGGGGCGTCCCGGGCGAATGCAACGGGCCCCGGGCTCCATCGTGCGGCGTTCACGACGCCTTGTGTTTTATGGGTCCCGGCTCGGCCCTGCGGGCCGTCCGGGATGACAGCGGAGCTTGGAGGAACTGCTTGCAGCGAAAGCGCTTTCGCGCTCGCTGGACACCCCGCGGGCGAGCCTCTATAACGCGCGCGCTCTCCGCAAAGCCCGCCGTTTCGGCGGGCTTCGGCGCCCAGGTAGCTCAGTTGGTAGAGCACGTGACTGAAAATCACGGTGTCGGTGGTTCGATCCCGCCCCTGGGCACCAATGTTTTCAAATCGATAGCCACGACGGCGGCGTGACCAGCAGGGGAACGCGAGACTTGCGCGCAAGTCTCGCGTGAGACTTTCGTTCGCCGGACGTGCGGGCCGGCGGCTCACCGGCTCGCCTTCAACCGGCTTCATCTTTTCGTCGAGCTCGCCGTTCCAAAACTTCTGGTCGGCGCGAAGATCGCCGGCGCGTTGGCGATCAGCGCGCGACCCGCCAGACGGAACGGCGCCACCCCCGCCAAGGATCGGCGCGTTTCAGTCAAACATCGCGAGCGCTGCAAGGATTCGCAGCCTTGCGGCGTTCGGGCAGTACTCGTCCCAATTTTCAAGGATACGGCTCGGCGCTGCTGCCACAAGGTCAGCAGCGCAGCGGCCGGGGCTTTCGCAGTTCGGGCAACGCGCGCGAACCTCCTCCAGGATGGCACGGTGCTGCGGCTTCAACCGGTCGGGTTGCAATCCGAGATATGTCAGACGGCGGGAGAAGAGATCCGGGACTGCGGAAGTCTGTTTGCGCATGGCCACCTCCCGATACCGCCGTCCGGGCGGCGGCGCTGCTGTTACTCTCCGGCCGGTGGTCCGATGGCGCTTTGATCAAGGTCAACCTGGTGAAAATTCGCTTCCGCAAGACGGTTTGCCGACGGATATTTGCGCATTCGCATGCCGGCACTTGAGGAAGATCAAATAGCCGCGGGGGGTCGGAGCCTACTGTGCGAGGCAGCGACACAACAGAAGGGTCATGGTGCCATGACCGGACGCGCAGGCCAGGTCACAGCCGAACTCCTCCGCTCGATCCCGCTGTTCAATGGCATTTCGGATGAGGCTTGTTTGCAGCTCGCAGCCGCCGCCACGCGGCGCGAGCTCGCGGCTCGCGGGATTTTCTTCAACGAGGGGGACCGCCCGGCGCACCTTCACATCGTGACCAGGGGCTCGGCCGAACTATTCAGCGAGCATGACGAACGCTATTGCACGCTTACGGTCGTGCCCGCCGTTGCGCCACTTGCGCTTTATTCAATCCTGTTGGATCGCAATCCGCTCTCCGCGCGCGTCCTCGAACCATCCGAGATAATCGCGGTGCCGGCCGCTCTGGTGATCGATCTCTGCGGCCGGGATGCGAGCTTCTCCAAAAGGGTGATTTACGCGCTCGCAAGCGAGTCCCATGAGCTCATCGAGGATTTCAAGAGCCACCGGCTGCGCTCGACCATCGAGCGCGTCGCGCACTGGATGTTGCGGGGCGACCGCAGGAGCGGCGACACCGGCCGCATCGTCATTCCGTTCGATAAGCGCGTGCTCGCGTCTTATCTCGGAATGGCGCCGGAGCACCTGTCGCGCAGCTTCCACGTTCTCGCGTCCGCCGGTGTCGAGGTCCACCGGCGCACCGTGACCCTGAGCGATCGCGCAGCGCTCTCGGAGGCCGCCGGGATGGACGTGCCGGACCGGTTCTTGCAGCCGCCGAAGAAGACCTGATCCGTCCGGCGCGCGATCGCCGCCCCGCCTGTGCGGGGCGGATCGCATTCACCACTTCAGCGCCAGCGTGGCAATGACGTACTGCGCCGTATAGTTCGGGTTGTCTCCCGCCATGAAGATCTGCTGGCTGCGCGCATTGGCTGCGTAGTACATGTACTGCTGCATGTTGCCGAGCGCCCAGTTGTCGACGTAGTTCATCTCGTAGGCGTATTTGACCTTGAAATAGACGTCGCCTGTCCACCCGATCCGCTTCACGAAGTCGTCGTCGAACTTGTAGCGCAGCGTCGCATCGAAGCGCCTGAAGGTGCCATTGATGTCCGGCCACAAGCCGACGATCGTGCTGCAGGTGGGGGGGCAATTCGACACGATCGGGGTCCCGCCGGGAGCTGCCGCGCTGTTCCACTGATCGCTCGACATCACGATCGTTCCGGACAGCTTGAGGTCGAGGACCTTTGGAATCAGGAAGACGTCGAGGGCACCGATGAATGTATTGGCGTGGCCATACATGTCGGTCATGTAGTGGCCGGTCGGGCTGCCCGCGGTCACGCCCCCGCCGTCGAACATGCGCCTGTCATACACTTCGGTCATGATCGCGCCGAACAGCGTGAGGGAACTGTTGACCGAATAGGTCGCCTCCAGGCCGACGTTCCAGTTGTTGTCTCGCGTCAGGCCGAGTTGATTGACCGGGTCGGAGCCATTCGTGAGGTAGCGGTCGTAACGCACGCCGCCGTTCGGCGTAAGGGTGAGGCCGGGGAAGAAATCGAAATCGACCGCAGCCTTGACGATCTGCCTGTCGCGGTTCGCCATGTCGTACGTGCGCATGCCGGGATTTTCGATCAGGCTGGTGGTGGTGCCGCCCGGGACGATCGGCGCGACGATCGTGTTGCCGACGTAAGTCTGCCAGTCGTAGTTCGCATAGCGGCGCTCGGAATAGAAGTAGCTGCTGCGCAATTTTGCCCAGTCGAACGCCGTCACGACGTCGTAGAACTTGACCGACCATTCGGTCGTGCGATTGGCCTGCGCCTGGCTGCGGTCGTATTGCTCGAAGCCGGCGATCGCCCCGAGGTCGAGCCATCTCCATGGCCGCCAATTCACCTCTTCGGCGGCATTCTGCTTCGTGTAGGACTGGAAGATCGTCGTATGTGGCGCATATCCGGCGGTCTGGGCGCGCGCCGAATTGCTGTCGTTGACCACCCAATCGAGCATCGTTAGCGGGGCCGTCCGATTGTCCACTGAGTAGTAGCGGTAGGATGATTTGACCTTGAGATCGGATGTCAGCTGGGTCGTCAGCTGGTTGTTGCTGAGGATGGTATCGATCCGGCCATCCAGGCTCGGACGCGAAAGCGCATAGTTGCCGATCGTATTGCCGGCAGGCACGTTTGCCGTTTTCGCAGGAGCCGGATTGATCGACGGCGCGAGAAAAGCGTCGTTCTGCGTCATCGTCTGGTACTGGAACGTGCCGACGTAGCGGCTCTTGAAAGGCAGGTCGACCATCGTCGTGGTTGTGATGCCCTGCGCGAAGTTGTCCGGGTACATCGACATCCGCGCAACGCCGAAGCAGTTTTGCGGCTGTGTGGTGGCGCAGCCGCCCGGCGCGTTGGACACGCCGCCGGCGCCGCCGCCGAACGGACTCGTCGCATCGTAATATTTGTAGTCGTCCTTGTAGGACGACACGAAGTACTTCACCATCGTGGTCCATTTGCCCCACGGCGATGTGCCGGCGTATTGCGCCGACGCGCTGGCGTTCTGGGTCGTATCGGCAACCGGCCGCGGCACCATCGCCAAGGCAGCACCAGTGCCGTTGCTGCCGAACAGCGTGCCCTGCTCCATCGTGCCGGTGCGGCGCTCGTGCGAATATTCGACGTTGAACTCCCAATCGTTGTCGCGCGTGTAGCGATATTCGCTCGAGGTGCGGTTGCGTTGTATGCCAAGCGTGGTCGGCATCACGTTGTTGACGATGGTCGTGAACGCCGGCGTGACGCCGGCGGCGCACGCCGCGGTGCCGAGCTGCCCGGGAATGAAACAAGTGTGCCCCACTCCGGCGCCTGCTCCGGGCGGATTGCCGCCGAAGGTCGCGTTGTTGAGCGAATTGACGACCGCGGGGTTTATGGTCAGATTGTTGGAGCCGACGCCGTTATAGAGCGTCCAGGCCTGACTGCTGTAGAGATGCGGGGTCTGATCGTATTCGGCGCGCAGGCGATGCTCGCCCACCTTCATGCCTTCGAAATAGTAGTTCTGGTTGTTGTAACCGGCATTTTTGCCCCAGACCTCCGCGCTATACAGGCCGTCGCGCGACAGCGCGCCGAGATAGAACGACGGAATGTAGTAGCCCTGCGGCTTCTCCCCGTACTCCTCGAATTTGCCCCGGCCGCTCCCGGCGCCGCCGGGATCGAGCGGAGGGTTGGCGAGCGTCGCGGGGTTCTTGACCGCCTGCGCGGCTGTCGTCGGCGCCGGTCCGAATTGTCCCGGCGGGGGGCCTAACGGCGGACGTTGGATGTAGGCGCGGCCGCCTGCTTCCACATACCCGTGGAAATCCCAATAACCGAGCGGATCGGGAAGCGGCGCAGCAACCTGATCGGCCGCCATGGCACTCGTCGACAACAGCAGCACCGCGACGAACGGCACTCGTTTCGTGAAAACGCTCCCCGCAGCGTTCATGTTAGCCCCCAACGAAGCCTTACTTCGACCGGCGTAGACACCTCGTTCGCGCAGCAGCTTCACGCCGCACCTATCTCTGGAACAGCACGCCGGATGGATGATTCGAGCCGTGAATTTGCGAGTGGCAGTTGTTGCAAGACCGGTTGAACGCCGTGTTCACCAGCGGGCTTTGCGACGGATGGCCAATCGAGTGACAGTCCTGGCACAGACGGGGGCGCTGCACCTTGAGCAGGTATTCAAGGTTCGAGCCGTGCGCCTCATGGCAGTTCAGGCAATTCTCGCGCACCGGCGGGTGTTCCCACAGGAACGGTCCACGCTTTTCGGCATGGCACTGATAGCAATTGTCGTTGACCGAGACCTGCTTCAGCATCGCGTCGTTCGCGCTGCCATGCGGGTTGTGACAGCTCGTGCAGGTCATCTTGCCTTCGCGCAGCGGCATATGTGAGGAGCGCTGCGCCTGCATGCGGCGGTCCTTGTGGCACTGGTAACAGGTCTCGGCCTCGCGTTCGGTCTTGAGCTGGCCTCTGACCGAGACGCGCGTCATGACGGTGTGACAGTCGGTGCAGGCGACGTCGCGCGACTCGTGCGTGCTGCCCTGCCAATAATGACGCTCGCCCTTGTCGTGGCAGGAGAGGCAGATCGCGTTGTTGTCGGCGACCGGCCGGCTGGCGTCGTTTTTGCGGAATGAGATGATGCCGCCGACGCCGCGGCCGCCGCCCGCCTTGACGTGCAGCGAACCGGCGCCGTGGCAGGTCTCGCAGCCGCCCTTCTCCTGCGCGTTGCGCGGATTGCGGAAGATGCGGCCCATCACGGTAAGATTGAACGACGCCGCCTGGGTGGTGTGGCACCCGAGGCAGACTTGGGAGCCGACGAACGTCGCCTCGGCATCCGCGGCGATTTTCGGCGCGCTCTTCACCACCTTCGCGGCCGCAGCCAACTGGATGTTCGGTGTGCCCGGCGCTATTTCGCGTGCGAACTCCATCAGATTGGCGAGCACGCTATCGCGCGCGCCGGCATCGTGATGGGCCGATGCTGCGCTGACCGGCTTCGGTCGCCCGGCCTCGAACTGCTCCACAAAGTCCAGCAGCGGCTGATGGCCGCCCTCACCTGCATCCATGCCGTGCACCGCCGGATGCCCGTCAGGCAAGGATGCGGTGTAATTCGCGAGCGCGGCGACCGGATCGTTCCCCGCGGCGGCAGCGCGATTGCTCTCGTCGAGCGCCGCGCGAATGTCCTCGACGCGGAATGATGAGCTTTGCGGCCACGCGCTCCAAGCCAGCACCGGCAGGCAAACGAGGGCCAGCAAACCGGCTCTCGTCAATCGCGTTCTTGCTGTCGGTCTTGATTTTGCCGATCCGCTAAAACCGGATAACCGCCTGTGGCTTGTCATGTTCGCCGCCCCAACCATCGACCGATACGATCCGATGGTCCCCGCCAGAAACACTATTTTCGATTCAACGCAGGGACAATTGATCTGCCTCAAAAGCGTTCACCGGCTCGTGATTAACTGGCAGCGCATCATTTTTATCACACAGACGCCGGAATTGATAATAATCATCCCGTGAACTTGATAATTATCAAGTCTGCGGCAAAAAACTGGACGCTGTCGCTCCCGCGGACGATCATCGAAACAGTGAGGTGTCATGAGAACTGTTTTTGCCCTGTGGATTTTCATTGCGGCCTGCAGCGGCTCAGCGCTGGCGCAGAGCTCGCGTGACGCTGGCAGCCGCCGCTCCGCCGGCAATGATGCGCTCGTCGCATGGGCGACGGTGTGGGGCGACGTCGGCCGCACCGGCGTGTTCACGTGCGAGGAGTGGAAACGCTATGCGACCAAGCTGTTCAATGACGCCGACAAGAACCGCGACGGCTACCTCACGGCGGAAGAATTCGGTTCGATCCGCAAAGCGGACCCGATGTTGAAGAATGCGGATATCGGCTACTTCGACGACAATCGCGACGGCCGGGTGAGCCGCAGTGAATTTCTCGATAAACCGAACTTGTTTTTCGCGAAATACGACCGCAAGCGGGAATGCCGGGTGACATTCGACACGATCATGGATGTGGCTGCCGAATCGGAAAAAGCGCGCGAACGGCCGCGCCGGTAGACGCAGCGCGGCCGTTGCCTTGTCGGGCCGTCGAGCGTAAGCGCGCGGCGCTCACTTCACCTTGTTGCCGTTGGCCTTGAACTTCTCGCCGAACGCCTTCAGCTTGCCGCCGCCCGCCGGATTGGAGTGGCACTGCCCGCATGGCATGCCGGTTTGCGCCGCGAATTCCGGCTTTGCCGAAGCTTCGCGCGGCGTTGCGACCAGGATCGCGGCCCCGACAAGCGCCGCAAGGCCGAGCGCGCAAGCACTGGCGGACAAGATGCGATGATTGCAGACTTGCTGGGCCGTCATTGGAGACTCCATTCGTTGAGCGATGCGATATCGCGCCACCCGCAAAGCAGTATTTGATATTGGCGCAACTCCCATTGACTTACATCACAACGCGCTGACAGAAATAGCGCCAGTTTTAAGAAGCAATGGCTTGGCCAATTCTTGATTTTTATCAAGTGTAGGGCAGTCACTAAGGCTTGCGCTCGCCGGTGCAGCACGAGCCGAAATCGGGGCGGGGTCCTATGAGCGATCAGGGCGTGACGGGCAGAAAAACGGGTGTGATCCGCCGCACCTGGTCGTACCTGTGGCGTCCGAGCTCGCGCTGGCCGTTCATCATCATTCTCGTCGCAGGCGGAATCGGAGGCGTCCTGTTCTGGGGCGGCTTCAACTGGGCGATGGAGATGACGAACACCGAGGCGTTCTGCATCGGCTGTCATGAGATGCGCGATAACCCCTACAAGGAGCTGCAGCAGACCATCCATTTCAAGAATCGCTCCGGGGTGCGCGCGATCTGTTCGGATTGCCATGTGCCGCACGAGTGGTTCGCCAAGATCCGGCGCAAGATCCAGGCAAGCAACGAACTGCTGCACAAGGTCATGGGCACGATCGATACGCCGGAGAAATTCGAGACGCACCGCCTCGAGATGGCGACCCGGGTGTGGAATTCGATGAAGGCGCGCGACTCGCTTGAGTGCCGCAACTGTCATTCGAAGAATGCGATGGACCCTCACAAACAGAAGGAGGCGTCGCAGATCATGTTTCAGGAATCGACGAAGAGCCTCACCTGCATCGACTGCCACAAGGGCATCGCGCACAAGCTGCCGGAGATACCGGACGAGGACGAGCCCGAAAACAAGGACAAGAAGTAGTTCCCGGACGCGCCGGACGCGACGGCGCAGGAATGTGGAGGTTGCGATGACACGGACGATGAAGCTTGTGGCCGGAGCGGCGGCCATTGGACTGGCGGCAGTCGCGGTTATTGTTCTGGTTGCTCCGGTGAACGAAGCATGTGCGGCGGACACCGCGAGCTTTGCCGACGACGTCGTCCCGATTTTCAAGGGGCGCTGCGTCGGCTGCCATGCGCCGGGCCTGGAAGGGTTTGAGAAGAGCGGCCTCGACCTGACGACTTATGAAGGTGTCATGAAGGGCACGAAGTTCGGCCCGATGGTGGTCCCGAAGGACCCCGACAGCAGCAATCTGGTGTGGCTGCTCGATTGGCGTGGCTCCGCGCAAACACGGATGCCGCACGGCAAGAAAAAGCTGTCGACCTGCGACCGCAACGCCATTCGCTCATGGATTCGCGAAGGGGCGAAGAACAATTAGAGCCGTTCGCGCACGCCCGGCGGATCACCGAGCCGGATCGAATCTAAATTTTTGTCCACGTGCTTGCCGGGATCGGAACGCGTGGCCCATATGGTTCCCCATGCGCCCCCGAGGGAACCGCCTGTTGCGCATCGCGCTCGCCGCGGTGTTCGGATTCATGAGCCTGGTGCACGGCCCGGTCATGACGTTCGCCAAGGCGACCCCCGCGTCCGCGCACCATGTGAGCCCCCACGGCGCCCATCACCATCACGCCGCGCCTGCGAACGACGCGCAACCCGCAAAGCCGGACGCGCCGCCGGTCTGTTACGCCTATGGCTGCTTCATCGCGCTCGATTCGGTGCCCTTGCGTGCGCCGCTCGCGATCCTCAATCGGATCGGCGCGCTGTCGCCCGCTCCGGCGGCCGCGCTGCGCGCCGGCAACATCGAGCCCGCCGTTCCTCCTCCCCGTTTTTTCGTCTGAGCTGCCCAACAATCACCGTTGACTCCGGCATTGGCGCGATCAGGCGCATGCCGAAACCCTCAGACGTGGAGAGATACCAATGAAGAAAGCGATCGTTATTGCGGTGGCCGGGCTCGCGCTCGGGTCCGCTGCGGCCTACGCCCAGATGCAGCATGGTCCGGGCGAGATGCGGCAGGATGGGCACATGATGGGCGGAATGCCCATGATGCGCGGCGCCATGATGCAAGGCGGGATGCACGGCATGATGCCGGGCGGCGAGCACGGCGGCATGGCGGCGCAGCCGAAGGGCGATAGCGGGCCTTCGAGCCTCGCGTTCCATGGCATCAACATGAAGATGCACGGCGCCATGGACATTGCCTTCAGCGGCAACGCCGATGTCGACTTCGTGAATGGCATGATTCCGCATCATGCCGGCGCGGTCGACATGGCGAAGACGGTGCTCGCCTTCGGCAAGGACCCGGAGGTGAGGAAGCTCGCCGAAGAGATCATCAAGGCGCAGGAGAACGAGATCGCCCTGATGCAGGGCTGGCTCAAGAAGAACGGACAGTAAGTCCGGGTCCGGCGGGATGGCACAGGCTGTCCCGCCGGATTGTTTTTTTCGCCCCTGATCCGCCCCGCCCAAAGCCATCGGCGCAGGATCGATTGTGCGGCTCTCATCTTCCGTTGCGGCGCTACGGGGCGCTGCAGCCAGGCTTTAGTCGTATCAATGGCTTATCCGATCGGGATGCTGCCGCCCTTGGGCGCCAAGACCCGCCCGAAATGTTCGGCGCCCTGCCGGGAGCCAATCGAGCCCCCCGAATCAACACAAAAGGTCAGCGGAACCGGGGACGTCCTTACGGCCCGGTCAGCGCGCCGACATTACGCACAGCTTTGCGCTACGGGTCGTGGCGACGGCAGGGCCGCGCACCTATGCTAATGGCAGCGAATCGCGCCGCTGTAGGGAGGAGGGCTCCCGACTGCGCGCGTGTGCCGGGCGTGGCGTTCGCCGGACGTTCGTAACACGACAAAATTCACGAGGCCGAATGTGCTGAATCCCGACGGGCCCATCCAGCCGCATCGGCAGTATGCCGGGTCGACGTCCATGCAGCCCGATTACGCCCCGATATGGCATTGGGTCAGGGAGCGCGAGCGGATTCGCCTGCGCAAGGAGCGCGGCGAGCGCCCGCCATGGACGGACGATCCGATCCTTTCCGCGTACCGCTTCTGCAATGTGCGGCGTGAAGACGACCGGGTGACCATCTGGGTACGCCAGAACATCCGCGAGCCGTTCGCGGATCACCCCTATCTCTGGCTCATGCTTTGTATCGCGCGCCAGATCAACTGGCCCGGCACGCTTGCGCATCTGATCGCAACGGGCGCCTGGCCGCGCACGGACAATGTCGATTTTCTGTCCGCGATGGTGCATGAGCTCAACGCGTGGCAGGCACGCGGCGAGAAAGTCTACACCGGCGCCTACATGATCCCGGCACCCGCCGAAAAGGGAGCGGACAAACAGGCCTACATCGCCAGGAAAGTGATCGGCGCGCTGTGGGAGCGCCGTGATTCCTTTTCCGACTGGAAGAACCTGACGCTGCGGCGAACGCACGAACTGATCATGCGGTCGGACGGCTGGGGCCCGTTCCTGGCGTACCAGGCGGTCGTCGACATGCGTTTCACCGCCCTGTTGCGGAACGCGCAGGACGTGCGCACCTGGGCCGCCGCGGGCCCCGGGACGATCCGGGGGCTCAATCGCGTGCACGGGCGCGCGCTCGACTTTCGCCTCTCGCAGGCGCAGGCCCTAACCGAGATGCGGGCGATCTACGACGTCGCCCATGCCGAAACGGGCGTCGCGATGGATTTCAGCGATGTCCCGAACATTCTTTGCGAGACGGACAAATATCTTCGCGTGCAACTCGGCCAGGGCAGGCCGCGCGCGCGCTACGTGGCGGGGAGGGGATCATAAGGAGCGGCGGCGTCTCATGAAGGTCCTTCACGCCAGAAACGTCAACGACGCGGTCGTCCAGGGAGCGCAGTTGCTGAAGCAGGGCGGGCAGACGCAGGCGAGCCGCGCCGGCAGCACGCTGGAGTATCCCGAGCCGGTCTGCACCGTCTACGAGCGCCCGCTCGAACGCGTGCTGTTCGATCCCGTGCGCGACGCCAATCCGTTCTTCCATCTGATGGAAGCGCTCTGGATGCTGGCCGGCCGGCGCGACGTCGCCTGGCTCGCGCGCTTCAATCAGCGCATGGCGACCTACTCCGACGATGGCGTGATGTTCAACGCCGCCTATGGCTATCGCTGGCGCCGGCAGTTCAACCTCGCGACCGCGGCCGGCGGGAACGCGCACGACCAGCTCGGCGTGATCGTGGATCTGCTGCGCGCCGATCCGGACAGCCGCCGCGCGGTGCTGCAGATCTGGGACGCCGAAGCCGACCTCGGCGTTGCCAGCAAGGACCTCGCCTGCAACACCCAGGCGATGTTCAAGATCCGCAACGGCCGCCTCAACATGACCGTGTCAAACCGCTCCAACGACATCATCTGGGGCTGCTACGGCGCCAACGCCGTGCATTTCTCGATGCTGCTCGAGTACATGGCGGCGCGCATCGGCGTCGAGCCCGGCCAGTACCGCCAGATGAGCGACAGCTATCACGCCTATCACGACACCTGGCCGAAGATCAGCGAGATCGCGGAGCGCTTCACCGGCGACCCGTATGTCAAGAGCGAGGTCGCCGTCTATCCGCTACTCGCGGACGCGGACAGTTTTGACGCGGAGCTCGACCGCTGGATGGAGAGCGCGCCGGAGCGCATCAGTCTCGAGCAATGGGATGATGAGCGGGAGGGCGCGTGGCGCAACCCATATTTCCCGCGCGTCGCAACGCCGATCCACAACGGCTGGTTCGCGTTCAAGCGCAAGGACCGCACCGCCGCCACTCAATGGCTCGATCGCTGCGCGGCGACCGACTGGCAGCGCGCCGCGCGCGAATGGCTGCAACGGCGGCAGATGGCATGAGCGGGCGCGCGCGATGAGCGATGCGGATGAACGCAGAGCCATTCTGGAGCGCCTCGCCGCGCTCGACACGCCGACTCTGGTGAGGCTCGCCGGGCTGTTGAAGGACGGCTGGGACAATCCCGCCGACAGCGGAAGCCGCTACCTCGACTACCTCCAGGCCGTCGCCGACAGCGACGTCAGCGGGCTGAAGACTTCGGAAAAATCATACGGCAACAGCTGGAAGCGGCGCGGCGGCGTCGACACGTTCCACATGCTCTCGCGCAAATGGGACCGCATCGAAGGGCGCCTTGCGTCGGGCACGTCGGCTGCGCGGAGTGCGCCCGGCGCCAGCCCGTACGATATTTTCGAGCACGTCGCGGCGAACGGCGGCGCCGACGGGGTCATCGATGACGTGCGCGACCTGCGCCGTTATCTGATGCTGGTTGAAGCCGAGCTGCGCGGGCGCGAAGCGGCGCAAGCCGCCGACAGCGCGAGGGGCTATCTCGATCAGCTTGAGGCAATCGCGCACAGCGACATCGAGGCCATCAAGGAAAAAGAGAAATCGCACGGCAACAGCTGGAAGCGCAGCGGCGGAATCGGCGCGTTCATGATGTTTGCGCGCAAATGGGACCGCATCACGCAGCGGGTCGGCACGCGCATTGACCCGATGGCCGGAGCGCCGGGCGCGGAGCGCGACAACGTGCTGGAGCACGTCGGCGCTGACCGCCGCGCCGAGGGGGTTCTCGACGACATCCGCGACCTGCGCCGTTACCTCATGCTGGTCGAGGCCGAGATGGCCGCGCGCGGCGCGGTGCAGATCGGCACCGCGCGGGATAATCGAGAGGGGGGGTGAGGGGCGCCCGCGGCATCCTTCGCCGAGCGATGCCGACTCCCGCGCAAACAGGCTCAGTCTCTTCCATCCGCCTGCGAGGACTGAGAACTACTTCTTCGCAGGCGCCGGTGGTGGCACGGGTACAGTGTCGGGTGCAGAGACCGCGGTGGGCGCTTGGGGCGCGGCGGGCTTCAGGTAGGTGTTGGATAGCCAATAACCCGTCAGGCCCGTCATGACAGTGAGTACGATGGCCGCGGCCAGCTTGATGTTTTCGAGAGCATTGATTTTTTCACGTAGTTCCCTATCGACACGACGAATCTCGTCCTGAAGAGTTTTGTCGACGTCGCGAATCTTGGCCGACAAACCTGGGAGCGATTCGCTTTCGCCCGGGGCTTGGTTCAGGACGTTGGCGCTGATTTGAGTGCGGACCTCCGTTGCCCTTTTCGCGTCCTTCACGTCAGCGAACGCGTCCAGATCGGCGAACCATATCAAGAACTCGGCGTCACCTCGGCGCAAATGGATCGGGGTTGGGCCGGCATTGTAGACCGCAATGGTCAACCGACCGCAAAACCCAGGGTCGATGTGGAAGCCGGAGACGTTGACGAGTCCTTTCCATTTGACGCGCGATCGAATCGAGAAGAAGCCAAGAGCGTTTTTCGGTGCGGTTACGATCTCTTCCGTCAGGACCAGCGCAAATCGTCCGGCCGGTATGGTGAATGCTTCCTCCGGGGCAAGCGTCATGACGGTTCTTGTGTTGCGATCCGAATCTACGTCCGTAGGGGAGACATAGTATTCGGGACCAACTTTGAGTGCGTACGCTGCACCATCGATGCACGCCGCGTCGGGCTTATCGACCAGCGTGTTGAGCCGCTGCCTGATCGTTTCGCCACTCCAGAACGTCATCTCTCCCCCCGCCGGAGCCTCGCTGTTCGGAGTGCCTGTGTGCGACGCGGGCGCACTCGCGAGTGGCCATCGATCCCGTGAACGATAGCTTTGATCGAACTAGACCAAAAATTGTAATCGCACGCAATACGTGATCAGAAACGCCACTCGCGCGAAGCGCACGGCTCTACTCCCCCCGTGCGGCAGCCCGCGCTGACGTCGCCCGCCCCGCCGCACGCCCACGCACCTGGCTTGCGAGCTTCATCAGCAGCTCCGCGGACATCCCGAAATCGGCGCCGATCTGTTCCAGGCGTCGCTCGCGGATGTGCGGCGGCTGATAGAGCAGCGCGTCGATGTGATCGCGCGCGAATTGCTGTGCGCTGAGGATGGCGCAGGCGCGGTCCTCGATGACGCTGCCCCATGCCTGCGCGAAACCGTCCTCGGCGGCAACCAGCGCCTTGTCGATGTCGCTGAGCCGGAGAACGGCATTGTGCGCAAACGCGGGGCCGAGATGAGCCTGCGTCGACAGGCCGGTCTCGCGGTAGCGCAGCAGGAGTGTGCCCGGCTCGCCTCCGTCGACGATGATGAGTTTTGCCCCGGCGCGCGCCAGCAGGACGAGCTTGACCATCTCGAGCAGCGCGCCGACATCCATGTCGCGCAGGGCGGCGGTCGCGGCCTCCAGCCTGGGCCCGTCGCCGCGCCAGACAAGGTCGAGCGCCTCGTTCAGTGTGGTCACGGGGCCGGCGAGCCCTCGATGCGTTCCGCATCGGATTTTTCGCCTGCGGGACGCGCCGGCTCCGGCCACCGCTCATGCGACAGCGGTACGACCAGGCGCGCTTCCATGCCCTGCGGGCCGAAGGTGCGTTGCATCTCACCGCCGAGCTGGCGCTCGATCACCATGCCGATCAGGCGCGAGCCGAAACCGACGCGGCGCGGGCGTTTCGGCACCGGGCCGCCGCGTTCCTTCCAGTCGAGATCGAGACGCAAGCCCTGGTCCGTGCGGTTGACGGTCCACGCGAGCTCCAGCCGCCCGGCGTCGTTCGACAGGCTGCCGTATTTGCTGGCATTGGTCGCAAGCTCGTGCACCGCTGAGGAAAGCGCGAACGAGGGGTCGGGCTCGAGGAAGACCTCGGGGCCGGTGAAGGTGACGCGGTCGATGTAGGGCGCGAGCAGGACGCGCAGCAAATCCAAGAGTGAGGTCGATTGCCAGCCGGCTTCGGTGATCAGCCGGTGCGCGTTCGCGAGCGCGAGCACGCGCGCCTCGTATTTGGAGGTGAGCTCGGCGACGCTGCGGGAGTTGCGTGCCGTCTGCGAGAACAGCGCGAGCAATTGCGCGAACAAGTTGCCCGAACGGTGGCGCAGCTCGCGGATCATCAGCTCGTGGCGCTGATCCGCCTGGCGGCGCTGGATCGCGCCGGCAATGACCGTCGCGGTCGTCACGATGAACGAGACGTCCTGCTCGTTGAAACGCCGCCGCCGCGCGGTGTGCGCGCCCAGCACCCCGTATGCGCGCCCGTCGCGCCCCGCGATCGGCACGCTGACGCCGCAGTTCACGCCGTGGTCGCGCAGCAGCGCCGGCCCTTCGAAGCGGGTCTCGGACTTCAAATCGGTGACGATGACAGGCGCGCCCGAGGCGAGCGCGTAGCCTGCCTGCGAGTGCCGCCCGGTCGACTCGTGTGCCGTTCCGACCAGGCCCTCGCGCCAGCCGACACCTGCGCGCAGCAGAAGTTCCGCGTCGCCGGGGACCAGCTCGAGGATTTTCACGAACTCGACGTCGAGGATTTCCGCAACCGTCGCGGCGATCTCGTCGAACAGCTTCTGCAGGTCGGAGTCGGTGAGCGCGCGTTCGCCGAGCCGGGCGACCGCTTCCTGCTGCTTGGCGCGCATGCGCAGCTCGCGTAGCAGCCGCTGCCGGTCGGTGACATCGCGGCAGGTGCCGAGCATCCTGACCGCCACGCCGTTCTCATGGATGACCGAGGCCATCGCCTCGACCCAGCGCTCTTCCTTGTCGCCCTGCGGGGCGAGGCGGTAGTGCGCGTGATAAGGCTTGCCGGTGCGCACGCTCTCCTGCACCGCGGACATGATTTCCGGCTGGTCTTCCGGGTGGATGTCCCGCTGGAAGGCCAACAACGTGCCGTCGAAGCTGCCGGCGGGCATGCCATGGATTTCCTCCATGTTGCCCGACCACTTCACGCGGTTGGATTGGATGTCCCATGACCAGACGCCGACCTTGCCGGCTTCGAGCGCGACGGCGGCGTCCGCAACGTCGAGAATGGGCGACGCGGCTGCCTTGGTCTCGTCGGCGGGGCCGGACCCAATTCGGTGTTCGTGCTGGTCCGGCACGGCGTCGTGCATCTGCGGGTACTTTCTGTCTCGCGTAACGAGGGCAATTCCCTCAATGGCCGCACAATTCTCGTGTGGTTCTATCTAATAGCAGCGCAAGGGCGCCGGAAGCCCTGTTTCGCCCGAGCCCGGCGCCCGACGGTGTCTCCAACAAGCCTTGGGCAACAAGATATTCCTTGGCTACGCGATGGACGCGATGGCTGCCTGGAGTTGGCCGATATCGTAGGGTTTGCCGAGCACCGTGGTGTGGGGGTGCGCGCGCAGCCGCTCATCGATATGCGCGCCGTCATACCCGGTCGCGATAATGATCGGGAGCCTTTCGCGCAGGCGCCGCAGTTCGAGCGCCAGCGCGTCGCCGCGTCCGTCCGGCAAACCGACGTCGATCACGGCGAACGCGAACTGCGTCGGGCCCGAGATGATGTCGCGCGCCGCCTTTGCGGTGGTCGCCTCGATCGTCTGATAGCCGAGCTCCTCGAGGGCATCGACCGCCAGCGCGGCGACGAGCACCTCGTCCTCGACCAACAAGACTTTACGGTCCGCGTTCAACAGGGCCTCCTGCCGGGTTTTGCGCCGGCGCTCCGAGTTTCACATCTCAACTTAAAGTAACGATCGGGTGGCTTGCCATAACATCGGCATAGCGCAGCCACACTTGCGCGTCCATTTGGCGGGGAGGACGCGCCGGCCGGCGGATGACCGGCCTACGGCCGGCTGGGGGGCTCGCTTCCTCACAAGCCGCCAGCCGTCTGGCTGGTAAACGCCCCGCGCGGGAACATGTTCCCGGACGGCATTGGGCCTCCTCCCACGGGCGCACCCGGAACATTTGGGAATATCGCGGTGTTGTCCGCGCGATTCCCACATCGTGACAGGAGCGGCACATGAATTGGGATCGCGTGCAAGGAAACTGGAAGCAGTTCAAGGGTCAGGTCCAGCAGAAATGGGGCAAGCTGACTGAAGACGATCTCGAGGTCATCGAAGGCAAGCGCACCGAGCTCGCCGGCCGTCTGCAGGAACGATACGGCTACGCCAAGGACGAAGCCGAGAAGAACATCGACGTTTGGCTGAAACAGATCAACTGAGGCGTGACGTGGCCGACCGCAGCCTGGTGCCGGCCATTGCTGTTCGCGAGCAGGCATCACAACGAAAGATCACTCAAATGTTGCAGTCAATTCAAACCCGGCGTGCGGCCGATCTCGATCGCATGTTGCGCGATATCGAACATCGGCTCAGCCGGCTGAGCCGCGCCGCCTCCCGCTCTGCGCCGAGCGCGGTCGATCGCGTGAGCGATACCATCGTGAGCGCCCTCAACGACGTCACGGACCGGCTGCGCGGTCCGGCGCGGGCCACAATGACGGAGGCGGTGGAATTCGGTGATGAGGCCTTGCGCCTTGGCAATGACACGTTGCGCAAGCTCGGGCGCGAAGCCCAACAGCGGCCGCTCCTGCTGCTGGCCGTGGCGGTCGGCGTCGGCGCGCTGGCGATAGGGTTGTTGAGCCGGCGCTAGTTCGCCGGCGCTTGGTGCATAATCCGGCGCGAACGTCGGAATCGGGGGGACACCAACAACTCTATGACTTGAGTGCCCCTTTGAACCCGAAGCTTCGCCTTCGGGGCACTAGTGCGTCGGCTCCTTCTTTCGATTCCTCGCGTTGCGGGCGAAGAACAGCGCCTGGCTGGCGATGGCCGACACCATCGCGGGCTGGAAGGGCTTGGCGATGAGGAACGCCGGCTCCGGCCGCTCGCCGGTGAGGAAGCGCTCCGGATAGGCGGTGATGAAGATCACCGGCACTTCGAACGACTTGAGCAGCTCGTTCACCGCATCCAGTCCCGAGCTGCCGTCGGCCAGCTGGATATCCGCCAGGATCAGGCCCGGCGACTTTTTCCGCGCCAGCGCCAGCGCCTCGCCATGCGTGCGCGCGATGCCCAACACCCGGTGACCGAGGCTTTCCACCAGGGTTTCGAGGTCCATGGCGATGAAGGTCTCGTCCTCGATGATCAGGACGTCGGTCGCGATTTCGGCCGCCAGTTCACGCCCGGATTCCTCGACCAGCGAGCGCAAGGTGGATACGTCCGTACCCAGGATCTTGGCCGCGTCCTCCTCGGAAAAGCCCTCGAGGGCGACCAGCAGGAAGGCCTGGCGGGGCTTCGGCGTGAGGCTGGCAAGGCGCAGATCGGCCGGCATATCCGGATCGACAGGCGATTTCTCGCCGTTCACGGCTACCGAATTCCACAGTTTCGTGAACAGGCCGTAGAGGGCAACCCGCGGTCCTCCGGCTTCCTCGATAGCGGCCGGATCCGCGATCAGGGCCTCCAGCGTGGCGCTGACGTAGGCATCGCCCGATTGCTGGCTGCCGGTCAGGGCACGGGCATAGCGCCGCAAAAAAGGCAGGTATTGGGCTACGGCCTGTGATTTCAGCAAGAAAACCTCCCGTCGAAGTCCCGATTCCAGGGTACGGCGCAACAAACGCGGGGTTCCAAAAAAAGTTCCCTCGTGTCTGGAACAGCCGGTTATACCTGGCGTTATACCCCACTGAAATGGGGCCCGGCGATGACAAAGACAACAAGCAGGGCGGGGATACGTGATGATGACAGACGATGACAAGCCGAACAGGCCCGGACAAATGCAGACCGAACTGAACCAAAGAAAGCCCCGAGGACGGCTTGGACGCGATGTCCAAAGCAAGATCGGGCAGCAGCTCCGGGCCATGTATGACGACGTCGTGAGTGCGGGGGTGCCGGACCGCTTTAGCGAGCTGCTCCGCCAGCTCGACGAGCAAAAGGACAAGGGGTCGAACGGATGACGTTAAATCCCTCCCTGCGTGAAGCGATGCTGGCGGCGGTGCCGAGCCTGCGTGCGTTCGCAATCTCGCTGTCCGGCAATATCGACCGCGCCGACGACCTCGTGCAGGAGACGCTGCTGCGCGCGATCGCGAACATCGACTCGTTCCAGCCCGGCACGAACATGTCGGCCTGGATGTTCACGATCCTGCGCAACCTCTTCCGCTCGGAGTACCGCAAGCGCCGCCGCGAGGTGGAGGACACCGACGGCAGCTATGCCGAGAGCCTGAAATCTCACCCCGAGCAGAACAGCCGGCTTGAGTTCCAGGAGTTCCGCACGGCGCTCGCCAAGCTGCCGCCCGATCAGCGCGAGGCGCTCATTCTCGTCGGCGCCTCGGGCTTCTCCTACGAGGAAGCGGCGGCGATCTGCGAGTGCGCCGTCGGCACCATCAAGAGCCGTGTCAATCGCGCGCGTACCCGCCTTGCCGATCTGCTCGCGATCGAGAGCGCCGAAGACTTCGGCCCCGATCAGTCGACGCGCGCCATCATGGCGGCGGGCGGCCGCGGTTAGCTTTCACGTCTCTACAATTCGACCTTTCGAAGCATAAAAAAAATCGCCCGGCGGCGCCGGGCGAATTCAGTTTGCTCAGAAAGCGTCGCGGTTACGGGACTGTCGGGGAGCGCCCGCGAAAGATTCCGACGATCGCGGAGATCAGGAACAAGACCACCGCGACGAAGAAGATGATCTTGGCGATCTCGATCGAGACGCCGGCGATGCCGCCGAAGCCGAGAACCGCGGCGATGAGCGCGACGATCAGGAAGGTCAAAGCCCAACCCAACATGGTTGACTCCTCATTAACTGCGCGGCAGCGAGCCGCCTCGAAACTTCAACGGTGAGGCGCAGCGAAGGTTCCGCGTGATGCCGCCGAGGGAACAGTTCCGGCTCGCGCGGCATTGATCCACGATACCGCGGCGCAGCGGCGCGCGGATTTCGAACGAGGTGAAGCAGAAATGGCGCAGGCGCGCAGCAGACCAAAGGCCGTGCAGCCGGCGCGCGAAGCCGGATTGCCCAATGACGCGCGCGGGGCGGGAGCCGGGGTTTCCGAGAAACTGCACCGCTGGTCCGCGACGTTCTCCAATCTGGCCTGCGCGGCCGCGCACTGGATGGGCAAGCCGATCGCGTTTCTCCTTGCCATGCTGGCGGTGATCGTGTGGGCCGCAACCGGGCCGTTGTTTCACTACAGCGACACCTGGCAGCTCGTGATCAACACCTCGACCACGATCGTGACGTTCTTGATGGTGTTCTTGATTCAAAATACCCAGAACCGCGACACCATGGCGCTGCAGCTCAAACTGTCCGAGCTCATCCTCAAGGTCGATGCGGCGGAGAACCGTTTCGCCACCGCCGAGGACATGACCGACGAGGAGCTCGAGGAACTGCACGAAGAGCTGCGCCGGAAGACCGAAGCGACCCTCGGCACGCTCACCAGCCGTCGCGCGGCGCGCACCAAAAAGGCGAGCTAGCTGTCAGTGCGCCGCCCGCGGCAATCGTAACCCCGGCGCCAGCGCCATCAGCAGGATCGCGCACGCCGCGAGCGGCACGAACGCGGACTGCGCGATGCCGGTCAAGTCCCAAGCGATCCCGCTGAACACCGGCGTGATCACCGCGCAGGTATAGCTGATGGTGAACATCGCGGCCGCGACGCGATGCACATCGTCCGGCGGTGCCAGCAGCGGCGGCAGCGCCAGCATCAGGATCAGGATCGCGGCGGCGAAGAAGCCGAGCACGGCCGCGCAGGCGACGACGCCCGCTCCGGGCAGCAGCATGATGCCGACGATCGCCGCGAGCGAACCCGCGCCGCACACGATATGCGGCCAGATCGCCCGCTCCAGCCGGCCGGCAACGGCAAGCAGCAGCAACGATGCGGGAATCTGCCCGACATTGAGCGCGGTGAGTGCGGCACTGACGAGATCGGCGCGGCCCATCGCGTGGAGGTAATCCGGCAGGAACGCGTTGGCCGAGAAATACATCGCGTTGACGCTGCCGAGCGCGATGCCGAGCCGCCAGATCAGCGGATCGCTCCAGTCCGGCCACCAGCGTTGGGCTCCTCTCGCCGGCGCGGCGGCGGCCGGGCGCGGCGCGAGCATCATGATCACCAGCCCGATCAACGCGACCGGCAAGGCCCACACCACAAAGCTCTCGCGCCAGCTGTTGCCGACGAGCGGCAGCAGCACCGGAATGGTCAGCGCCACGGGGAGGATTTCGCCGACCAGCAGTCCGTTGGTGAACACCGCCGTGCCGAAGCCGATGCGCTGCGGCAGCCACGCGCGCACCAGCGGCGGCAGCGCGGGATGCATGATCGCGACACCGAAGCCGGTTACGATCGTGGCCGCATAGAGCATCGCAATGTCGGGCATGACGCCGCGCAATGCGGAGCCGGCCGCCGTCGCGAACAGCCCGGCAACCAGCGTCGTGAGCGCGCCGAAACGCGCGATCAGCAGCGAGCCGAGCACCGCCGTAGCGGCGAACAGCACCGGCGGTAGGCCGGTCAGGATGCCGACCTGCGTCTCCGACATTCCAAGGTCGAGGCGGATCAGCGGGATGACCGGCGGCACCGCCAGGATCGTGATGCGCAGCCCGATTCCGGCGAGCCAGAGCAGCAATATGCAAGTGAGGAACTGGCGCCGCGGCGCGGCGGAGTCGGTCGGCACACCCATCAGATCGAAACCGGCTCCCTGCCCATCGCGCGGCGCTCTCTTTGGCGTGCGGCGCCCGCTCTTAGCATGCCCGCTCTGCCTGTCACGTGGCGCATCCCGCCGGCTGCGTTGCGTCGCGCGCATATAGGCTGCGCCGGACCCCATTCTTCTGCTAACCTTGGGGACGGGAGCGAAGCCGGCACCCCAGAACAAGAACACAGCGCCGGCGCCTATCAGCCGCGGCTGCGGCAAGGGAGGATCGTCATGACTGTGTCCCGCCGGAATTTTGCGCGCCTGAGCGCGGCGACCGCCGCCGTCACGGTCGCGTCACCCGCCATCGCCCAACAGCCCGCGGTGAAGTGGCGCCTCGCCTCGAGCTTTCCGAAATCGATCGAAGGCCTGTGGGGCGCCGCTCCCACGGTCGCGAGGTTCGTCAGCGAGATGAGCGACGGCAAGTTCACGATCGATACCTTCGCGGCGGGCGAGATCGTGCCCGGCCTGCAGGTGCTCGACGCGTGCGCGAACGGCACGGTCGAATGCGGGCACAGCTATTCGGGCTACTACATCGGCAAGAATCCGGCGCTGATCTTCGACGGCTCGCTGCCGTTCGGCATGACCCCGCGCCAGCACAATGCCTGGTACATGTACGGCGACGGCAAGAAGCTCGTCGATGAAGTCTACGACGGCATGGGCGTCGTCAGCATGTCGATGGGCAATACCGGCGGCCAGACGTTCGGCTGGTTCCGCAAGGAGATCAAGACGCCGGCCGACTTCAGCGGCGTGAAGATGCGCGTCGCGGGCTTCGGAGGACGCGTGCTCGCCAAGCTCGGCGTCATCCCGCAGCAGATCGCCGGCGGCGACATCTATCCGGCCCTCGAGAAAGGCACGATCGACGCGGCCGAGTGGGTCGGGCCGCACGACGACGAGAAGCTCGGTTTCCACAAGGTCGCCAAGTACATGCACATTCCGGGCGTGCTCGAGATGGAGGCGAACAACTGCCTGTTCATCAACAAGGCCGCCTGGGCGGCGCTGCCGCCGAGCTATCAGGCGATGCTGCGCGGCGCCTGCGCCTATGCGCAGACCGAGATGCTCGCCGGCTATGACGCGCGCAACGCCCGGGCGATCAATCGCGTGGTCGCGGCGGGCGCGCAGCTTGTCGTTCTCACGCCCGAGATCCTGCGTGTGCTGCGCAGCGCGCTCGAGCAGGTGCTCGATGAGGAGTCCGCCAAGAGCGAGCAGTTCAAGCGGCTGGCGGACAACTGGCGCGCGTTCCGCGCCGAGCAGCACCGCTGGTTCTCGATCGCGGATGCCCGTACCGAGATGTCGGTCTACTCGATGTCGGCGACGTAGGCATCGTGTCCCGCACGCGATGCAGCGCCCCTTAGCGGTGCATCGCAGATGCCGGACCGCCCGAAGCTAAGCTCTTGGGCGATCCCGGGTCCGCAGCGCACTCCTGTCGTGCTGCGCTGCGCCCGGGATGCAACTCAATCCACTACGGCAATCCTCGGGCGCGGCGTCAACACCACGCAGAAATAGCGCTCCCATTCGGAGCCGAGCACCCAGTGCTGCGCCTTGAACGTATCCATCAGGTCCTGCTCGAACAGCGGGACCACGTCCTTGTGGCAGAGCAGAAACTTCGCCGCCGCCACGATGTCCTCGCGGTCGATCACGCAGAGCACGCGCCAGTCCGGATGCTGCTCCAGCCACGCGTGCACCGCGACGACGAGCAGCGGGTAGCCGGGGTGCAGCATGTCGTCGAGGCAGATGATGCCTTGGGAATGCAATGTCGACTCGGCGAGCGCGAGATCGAGCGACAGCTGTTCGCGTGAATGGTCGCCATCGAGGTGCCAGAAGCGAACCGGACCGCCGAGCGTCGTTTGAATATCA
>VBAH01000095.1 GCA_005884685.1 Alphaproteobacteria bacterium | reverse complement strand
GGCGAGCGCCGAAAGGCCGAGCGAGATCGCGTGCAGGCCGGCAGCTTCCGGCGCGAGATCGTAGCGCGCCGTGTCGGCGCCGCGCACGATCAGCGCGACGCGCGCAAGGTGCGGGTCGGCTTCCAGCCCGAACAGCGCGAGCATCGTGTCGAACGAGCAGCGCTCGCCCTCGTGGCTGATCTCGACGCCCTCGACGTCGAACGGGATGGCGCCGATGTCGGCCGCGATGTTCTTCACCTCCGGCGGGTCGACGTAGAGGATGCGCGCCTGCGGGTCGATGAAGCGCCGGATCAGCCACGGGCAGGCGACGCGATCGATCTTCGGCCGCCGGCGCGTCACCCACAGGCTGGGCGATTTCGGCGCGAAGCGCTCCAACGCGGCTTTGGTCACCACGGGCAGGCCGGCCTCGCTCCAGGCCTTGCGGCCGCCTTCGAGAACCTGCGCGGGTACGCCGCGCGCGCGTAACTCGGCGGCAATCATCTGGCTGAGATTATGCCCGTAGCGGCAGGCGAGCACGATCGGCCGGCCAGCCGGAAGGCTGCCCACCCATTCGAGGTAGGTTTCGGGTTTATGCCACTGCGCGGTCGGGATGACGCCCGGACCGGCCTCGTAGATCTCGCGGCGGCAGACGTCGAGAACCATCGGCGCATCGGCGGTCCCGATGCGCGACCAGAGCTCATGGGGAGTAACAAAGAAGCTCGCCGAAGACATGGGTCTCCTCCTTGACGAGGAGACGGCGCTTGGGCCTTGCGAGCCTGACGGGGCGACCGTCGCAGGCCCCGTACACAAAGATTAGCGCAAGCAAATCACGCGGGCAAGGATGCCCAGCGCATCATCGTCGGCACCACCAGCGACATGCCGGACGCGAGCAGCAGGATCAGGATCACCCGGCGGAACGCCGTATCGTCGAGCTTGCCGTAGAGCTTGAGCCCGCACCACAGACCCGCGGCGAGCGCGGGCAGCGCGAACGCATAGAGCGTCATCGCCTCGCGCGTGTAGGCGCCCGCGACCGCGAGCGACAGCGCCGTCATCACGAAAGTCGCGAACATCACCGGCTGGAACACGGCGCGCTGCGCGTCCTTCGCCCCGCCGCGCAGCTGGCACCAGATGGTGACCGCGATGCCGCCGAGCCCGGTCAGCCCGCCGATCAGGCCATTGGCGACGCCGACGCCAAGCTCGGCCGGCACGCCGCCCTGCACCGGCGTGATCGCCGGCCGGAAGAGCCCATAGAGGCTGTAGAGCACCAGCAGCACACCCATCGTGACGCGCAGCGTGCCCTGGTCGACCGTGGTGAGCAGTGCGGTCCCGACCGGCACGCCGATCGCGCCACCGGCGATGAAGGGCAGGACGGTGCGCCACTTCATTTCGTGGCGCACGCGCCAGATGCCGGCTCCTTGCGTGACCAGCCCGCACAGCACGATCAACAGCGCGTTCTGGCCCGGCGTGATGATGTGCAGCCAGACGCCCGACACGACGAGGCCCATGGCGAAGCCGGACAGGCCGGACACCAGCCCGCCCAAGAACGCCGCTGCGAGAAAAAAGCCGAGTGTTACGCCATCCATCAGGTCACTCCCAAGCGCACCAAGCCAGCGCTTGGATGGATGACCATCTGACGGGAAGGCTGCGTGATCCCCGGTAACCGGGATTGCTAGCGGAGTTTGTCCGGGCGCTCAAGTCCGCAGCGCACAGGCCTCCCCTGACAATTCGCCGCTCGCGCGGGGGAGAGAGCTTGGATAGGACTTGGTCATTCCGGGGCCGGCCGGAGGCCGGAGCCCGGAATCCATAACCCCAGGCCGTGCGATCATCGCGAGGCACGTGGTTATGGATTCCGGCCCTCGCGCTTTGCGCGCGGCCGGAATGACGCGGGAGGGACCCATGCCCAACAAGATCGACCTGTCCGGCCGCAATGCCGTCGTGACAGGCGGCGCGCAAGGGATCGGGCGGGCGATCACCGAGCGGTTTCTCGATTCGGGCGCGGCGGTCGCGATCTGGGACCGCGACCGGGCGTTCGCCGAGAAGACCGCGCAGGAACTCGGCAATCGCGGCAAGGTCGTCGTCATCGCCTGCGACGTGACCAACCTCGCCGACGTCGAGCGCGCGCGCGACGACACCGTGACGGCGCTCGGCCGCATCGACATCCTGGTCAACAACGCCGGCATCGCGGGCAGGAATGCCACGACCTGGGAGTACCCGGCCGAAGAATGGGCCCAGGTGATGCGCGTCAATCTCGACGGCCCGTTCCATTGCTGCCGCGCGATCGCGCCCGGCATGATCGCGCAGAACTACGGCCGCATCGTCAACATCGCGTCGGTCGCCGGCAAGGAGGGCAATCCGAACGCCTCCGCCTATTCGGTGTCGAAGGCGGGCGTGATCGCGCTGACCAAGTCGCTCGGCAAGGAGCTCGCCGCTTACGACATCGCGGTGAATGCCATCACGCCGGCGGCGGCAAAGACCGCGATCTTCGACCAGATGACGGCCGAGCACATCAATTTCATGCTCTCGAAGATTCCGCGTGCGCGCTTCGTGAAGATCGAGGAGATCGCGGCGCTCGCCGCGTGGTGTGCTTCGGCCGACAATTCCTTCACCACCGGCGCGGTGTTCGACATTTCCGGCGGGCGGGCGACGTATTGAGCCCTGCCGAGCAAGCGCAGAAGGACCGCCTGACCGGCATCGCGCTGATGTGCGGCGCGGTGCTGCTGTTCGCCTGCAGCGACGCCGCGGCGAAATACCTCAGCGGTCACATGGCCACGATCCAGGTCGTCTGGGCGCGCTACATGTCGGCCTTCGTGCTCGCGCTGTTCATGTTCAATCCGATCCGGCAGCCGCAGGTGATGCGCACCTCGCGGCCCTGGCTGCAGCTCGGCCGCTCGACCCTGCTGCTCGTCTCCACCGCGCTCAACTTCGTCGCGCTGCGCTACCTGCAGCTCGACCAGGCGGTCGCGATCATCTTCTGCACGCCGTTCATCGTGGCGGCGCTCGGCGGCCCGATGCTGGGCGAATGGATCCGCTGGCGGCGCTGGACCGCGATCGGCGTCGGCTTCCTCGGCGTGCTACTGGTCACGCGCCCGGGCGCCGGCGGCATTCATCCGGCGGCGCTGCTCTCGGTGATGGGCGCGTTCTGCTATGCGATCTATTCGATCTCGACCCGCATCCTTGCGCGTACCGATAGCACCGCGACCACCAACTTCTATTCAAATCTGGTCGGCGCCATTCTGGTGAGCATCGCGGTGCCGTTCTTCTGGACGCCGCAGAGCGATCCGATCGTGATCGTGCTGATGTGCATCATGGGGCTGTTCAGCGGGATGGGGCACTACCTGTTGATCCGCGGCCACCGGCTTGCGCCCGCGAGCGTGCTGGCGCCGTTCATCTATACCGAGATCGTGTGGATGATCGCGCTCGGCTACGCGGTGTTCGGCGACGTGCCGAACCACTGGACCTTGGCCGGCGTCGCGGTCGTGATCGCCTCGGGGCTGTATTTGCTCTATCGCGAACGCGTCGCCGGCGTGAAGGGGGAGTTGTAATCTCCGCTGTCATCCCGGACGGCCCGCAGGGCCGATCCGGGACCCATGTATCCCGATCGGAGCAAGTAGCTCGCATACCGTGATACATGGGTCCCGGCTCTCGCTACGCTCGGCCGGGATGACAGTTGAGAGCCCTTGCACCCCCTGCCCGATCCCAATAGCAATACCGACAGCCTCCAGCCCAAGAAGACAAAAACCCGGGGACCTAAATGGCGAGGAAACCTGCCCGCGCGCCGACCAACGGCCGCCGTCCGAACGACGACATCGGCGAGGAGATGCGGCTCAAGCTCTATCATTCGCAATTCCGGCTGCGGCAGGCCGAGCAGCGCGCCTACGACTTGTTCCTGCAGAACCTCGTGAAGGGCACCAGCCACCTCTCGCTCGGGCAGGAGGCGATCGCGGCGGGCTTCGGCTGCGCCATGAAAAAGGGCGACCACACGTTCTGTACGTACCGCGGCCACGCGCATACGCTCGCGCGCGGCGTGCCGGTCGAGAAGGTGCTCGGCGAGCTGATGCAGCGCGACAACGGGCTGATGCGCGGCAAGGGCGGCTCGATGCATCTCACCTCCGCGGAGCACGGCGTGATGGGCTCCTATGCGATCATCGGCGCGCACCTGCCGATCGCCTGCGGCGCCGCGTTGCGCGCGCAATACAAGGGCGACAAGGACGTCACGGTCTGCTTTTTCGGCGACGGCACCACCAACATCGGGGCGTTCCACGAGGCACTGAACTTCGCCGCGATCTGGAAGCTGCCCGTCGTGTTCGTGTGCGAGAACAATCATTACATGGAATACACGCCGATCGGCGACATCACGGCGGTGCCGAGCCCGGCGGGCGACCGCGCTTCGGCTTATGGACTTGCGAAGATCGTGATCGACGGCAACGATGCCGACGAGGTTTATCGCACCGCGCAGGCGGCCTTCGCGCGGGCGCGCGCCGGCGACGGCCCCTCGCTCATCGAGTGCCTGACCTATCGCCACAGCGGCCACTCGCGCGCCGATCCCGGCGCCTATCGGCCGAAGGGCGAGCTCGAGCGCTGGAAGAAGGACAAGGACCCGATCAACATCTATCGCGAGCGCATGACGCAATTCGGGATTGCGCAGGATCAGATCGACAACATCGAGGCGGAGGTGAACGAGGAAGTCGAGAAGGCGACCGAGGCCTGCAAGGCCGCGCCCAATCCGCCGATGGATATCCTGTTCACCGACGTTTATGCCGACGGAGGCTGGGCATGGCGGAACTGACCTATCGCGAGGCAGTGGCGCGCGGCATCGCGCAGGAGATGACGCGCGATCCCGACGTCATCTTCTTCGGCGAGGACGTGGCGAAGGCCGGCGGCGTGTTCAAGTCCACGGTCGGGCTGTGGGAACAGTTCGGCGACCGGCGCGTGCGCGACTGCCCGATCTCCGAGCAGGCGATTTTGGGCGCCGCGATGGGCGCCGCCATGACCGGCCTCAAGCCGATCGCCGAGATCATGTTCTCGGATTTCTTCGCGGTCTGCTTCGACTACATCGCGAACGAGTTTCCCAAGAGCCGCTACATGTCGAACGGGCAGCTCAAGTGCCCGCTCGTCGTGCGCACCGCGAATGGCGCGGGCTCGCGCTTCGGCGCGCAGCATTCCCAAAGCGTGGAAAACTGGGCGATGATGATCCCGGGGCTGAAGGTGGTCGCGCCCTCGACGCCGCGCGACGTGATCGGGCTGCTGGCGGCCGCCGTGCGCGATCCCGATCCGGTGATCTTCTTCGAGCACAAGTCGCTCTATCCGACCAAGGGCGAGGTGCCGGACGGCGAGATCCTCGACACGCTCGGCACCGCGAAGATCCTCCGCCCCGGCAAGGACGCGACCATTCTGGCATTGGCCCTGATGGTGCCGCGCGCATTGGAGGCGGCCGAGAAGCTCAAGGCGGAACACGGCATCGACGCCGAGGTTGTCGACGTGCGTTCGCTGGTGCCGCTCGACACGCAGACCATCATGGGTTCCGTCGGAAAAACCCACCGCTTGTTTACCGTCGAGGAAAACCCACGTTTGTGCGGCTGGGGCGCCGAGATCGTGTCGATCGTCGCCGACGAGGCGTTCTACGATCTCGACGGCCCGCCAGTGCGCATCACGACGCCGCACATCCCGTTGCCCGCCGCCGACGCACTGGAAGACGCCGTGCTGCCGACGGTGGACCGCATCGCCGAGACGGTGCGGCGGTCGTTGGAGAGTTAGTTTCCCGCTCTTCCCCGCGAAAGCGGGGACCCAGGGCCAAGAACTGGGATTCCCGCTGGAGCTTATCCCCGACCTGATCGGGGACGGGAATGAGCGGAGCAAGTGGAGAGTGCCCATGCCGATGTACGACAACCTGCTCGCCAACGTGCCGACCGACCTGTGGATCGGCGGCCAGTGGCGCAAGTTCTCCGACGGCGCGCGCTTCGACGTGATCGATCCGGCGACCGAAAACAAGATCGCCTCGGTCGCGAGCGCGAGCGTGGATGACGCCAAGGCCGCGATCGACGCCGCGCAGGACGCCTTCGCGGGCTGGGCGGCGAAGAAGCCGCGCGAGCGCGCCGAGATTTTGCGCAAAGCCTTCGAGGTGATCGTGCGCGACGCCGAGCGTTTCGCCAAGCTGATCACGATCGAGAATGGCAAGGCGCTCTCGGATTCGAAGGGCGAGGTGCTCTACTCGGCCGAGTTCTTCCGCTGGAACGCCGAGGAGGCCGTGCGCAACATCGGGCAGGTCTACATGGCGCCTGCATCCGGTGCGCGCGTCGTGGCGCAGCACAAGCCGGCCGGCGTCGCCGTGCTGGTGACGCCGTGGAATTTCCCCGCCGCGATGGCGACGCGCAAGATCGGCCCGGCGCTCGCGGCCGGCTGCCCGGTCGTGCTCAAGCCGGCGAGCGAAACGCCGCTCACCATGCTGGCACTGATGCCGCTGCTCGAGGAGGCCGGCGTGCCGGCCGGCGTCGTCAACGTGATCCCGTCGCGCCGCTCCGGCCCGGTGGTTTCCGCGATGCTGCACGATCCGCGCGTGCGCGTGGTGTCGTTCACCGGCAGCACGGAAGTCGGCCGCAAGCTGCTGCATGAGGCGGCCGACAATATCCTCAAGCCCGCCATGGAGCTCGGCGGCAATGCGCCGTTCATCGTGTTCGACGACGCCGACATCGATGCGGCCATCGAAGGCGCGATGATCGCCAAGATGCGCAACATGGGCGAGGCCTGCACGGCAGCGAACCGCTTCTATGTGCACGAGAAGGTGCACGGCGAGTTCGCCAAAAAGCTCACCGACAAGATGGCTAGCCTGAAGATGGGCAACGGACTCGATGACGGCGTCGCGCTCGGGCCGCTGGTCAACAAGGAAGGGCGCGACAAGGTGATCGAGCTGGTCGACGACGCGGTCAAGCGCGGCGCCCAGGTCCTGACCGGCGGCAAGAAGCCGGAAGGCCCGGGCTTCTTCTATCCGGCGACCGTGCTCGACAACGTGCCGGACGGCGCCAAGATGCTCAACGAGGAGATCTTCGGACCGGTCGCGTCGATCCAGACCTTCACGTCCGAGGACGAGGCGATCCGGCGCGCGAACGACACCGAATACGGGCTGGTTGCGTATCTCTATACCAAGGATTTGAGCCGCGGGATGCGCGTGTCCGAGAAGCTCGACTTCGGCATGATCGGCCTCAACCGCGGTCTCGTCTCCGATCCGGCTGCGCCGTTCGGCGGCACCAAGCAGTCCGGCCTCGGCCGCGAGGGCGCGCATGAGGGGCTCTTGGAGTTCATGGAGACGCAGTACATTTCGGTGAGTTGGTGAGCCTGTCCCGGGCGCAGCGCAGCGTCGCTTGGCGGTGCGCTGCAGAACCGGGACCGCACCGGAGCATGGGACGGTCCCGGATCAGCGCAGCACCGTTTCGTGCTTCGCGCTCACGCTGCAGCGCGTCCGGGACACAGGGGGAAACATGGACGTCCTGATGCCGCAGCTCGGCGAGACCGTGGCTGAGGGCAAGATCTCGAAATGGTTCGTCTCGGCCGGCGATGCCGTGAAGCCGGGCGACAATTTGTTCGAGATCGAGACCGACAAGGTGTCGATGGAGGTGCCGGCGATTTCGGCCGGCACGCTGGCGACCATTCACGTACAGGCGGGCGAAGTCGCGCCGGTGGGGGCCGTGGTGGCGGTCATTCGGGGCAAGGGCGAGACAGTTTCGGCGACCTCGTCACCAACTCCGCTCACCCCCGCGCAAGCGGGGGTCCAGAGCCCGGAAAAGAAAGAGCTGGATTCCCGCTTACGCGGGAATGAGCGGCTGGAATCGCGAAAGCCTGCCGTTACAATGGAGCCGTTCCGCGAGGTGCGCACGCCCGCGCGCAACTACGGCCCGGCGCGGCTTCCCGGCGGCACAGTGGTGACGCCGCTCGCGCGCCGGCTCGCGGGCGAAGCCGGCATCGATCTGGCTGGCATCAAGGGCTCCGGCCCGCACGGCCGGATCGTTGCGCGCGACGTGGCGGCTGCGCACAAGGCCCCTGTCCCCGCGCCGACGCCAGCAGCCGCGACCGTCGTGCTCACCGCAGACATCGCGCTCGGTCAGGCGCTCGCGTTGTGCGCGGAGGTGAAGGAGATCGAGCTGGCCGACGTGATCATGAAGGCCTGGGCCACGGCGCTCGCCCATGCGATGCCGTCGGAGCAATCCGCCATCGCGCTCGCCATCGGCAAGGAACGGGCGGCGATCCGTGCGGCGGACAGCAAATCGCTGACCGCGATCGCGGCGGCACGGCGCGATCCCGATGCGGCCGGCGGCAAGCCGGACACATCGACCGCGATCTCGATGTCTGACGTCCCGGGAATCATATCGATCGCCGGCGCACTCCAACCGCCGCACGCCACGCAGCTGAGCCTCGGCGCGCCGCGCCGCGCGCCGGTCGAGGCGCCGCACGGCTCGGTGACGTTCATCGACATGGTGACCGCCACGCTCGTGTGCGATCCCCGTGCCGTCGACGCGGCGCTTGGCGCCGGGCTGCTCGCCGCCTTCAAGGGCTTCGTCGAACGCCCGGTGACGATGATCGTCTAGCGCGAATCTCTGCTAGGCTGCGCCCGCCAAGCCGGGAGGGCGACATGACCCGCAAATGCATCATCTCCGCCGTCGTCATGTTCGTGATGGCGTGGGGTTTAAGCTTCATCGTGCACGGCGTTCTGCTGAAGGCCGACTATCTGGCAACACAGGGCATGCGCCCGCCGGCGGAAGCCGAGAAGATCATCTACTGGATCATCCTGGCGCAGGCGATCTTCGGCGCCGCGTTCGCCTGGATTTATTACCAGGGCAAGGAAGACAAGCCCTGGCTCGCCCAAGGGGTGCGCTTCGGCGTCGCGGTCGCATGCCTGACCGTGATCCCGACCTACCTGATCTATCACGTGGTCACGCCGATCGAGCTCGGCGTCGCGATCAAGCAGATCGCCTACGACACCATCCGAGTCGTGCTGATGGGGATCGTGCTGGCGTGGATCAATCGCTGATGCGGCGTGAAGGCCCACACGCAACGTCGACGATGAAGTTGCAAGTCACTTCTTGGAGGGCAGTGGCGAAGCGATAAGCTTGCGCCAGTTCGCGATGATCGTGTCGGGGACACCCAGATCCGTGGTGAGCTTGGCTACGACGGCATCCTGGCGCGGCGGGATCTCGGCCTGGGCCGCGTCCCGTTCGTCTGACGCTTCCTTGACGCCCACATGGTTTGGCCCCGTCTCGCCGGTCACCGCGTCCTCCCAGCGCCAGCACGTGTAGTAAATGGGAGGCCAACCCGGGGTGGCTTCTTCGCGCCTGTCCCAGTGGTCAGGACGCGTCAAGGTGATGGCGGCGCGACGTGCAGTGACGATTTTCGGCCAAGTGGTGGCGGCGAAATCGGCGTAATCCTTGGCGTTGTTGCTCACCGCTTGCGCAAAAGGCGACTGGGAGGGGTCGTCCTGATGGTCGGGATCGGTATACGCCTGCTCCTGTATCAGCGAGAGGTGAACGCTCGCTCCGACCAGGAATACCGAGAAGCCCGGTTGCGCATAGCGCTCGTCGCGCAAGGTTGCGACCACGTTCTGATACAGACCGTCGACATAAGGAGTGATGGCGTCGAACTTTTCTTTCGCCGTTTTCTTGGGGTCCTTCTTAAACGGGGCGTAAGTGTCGCGGACGTACTGCTGAGTCCCATTCACCTTGCCGTCGATCGTCGCGATGCGGTCGGCGGTCACCTCCTGCTTCACGATCGTCTTGATCTCGGCGTAGACTTGGTCAAAATACGACGGTAGCCCCCCGGATGGAAAAATCACGCCGAGGATGAGCGCGCCGAACGGCGGGGGAACCTCTTCGCCAATGAGCGCCGTCGCGAGCAGCTCGGCAATCTGCGAGGTCGTATCCGCGTCCGACATGAGTCTCCTCGTGCTCAAAATGCCCTGCGAACGACCTGGTCCGACCGGCCCAGATGCTAAACAAGCATATAAAACCAAAGGTGGCAAACGGAGCCGGTGCGCTCGCACTCGCCTTCAAGCAGGTTGCGCTCGACGCCATCCGCGTGTTGCGGATGGGCATCGTGCTGGCTTGGATCAATCGGCGAGCTGACCGACTCTATTTCCGCTCATGCCCGCGAAAGCGGGCATCCAACTCGTGGCCAAAGCACTGGGTCCCCGCTTTCGCGGGGACGAGCGGAATGGTTGCTAAATCGCCGCCTCGGTCTTGGCGTCGAACACATGCAGCCGCGACGGCCGCATTGCGAGGCGCAACTTGTCGCGCACCTTGACCCGCACGGTCGGTTCCACGCTCGCCACCATCATGCCCTCGCCGACCTTCATGTCGAGCAGGATCTCCGGGCCGAGCTGCTCGACCACCTCTACCACCGCGTCGAAGCTCGGCTCGTCGGCATTCGCCGCGTTTGCCACGGTCAGGTCCTCGGGGCGCACGCCGAGCGTGATCTCGCGCCCGACATGGCCGCGCAGGCGCTGCGCGGTCTCGGCCGGCAGCGTGATGCGCAAGCCTGAGTTCTCGGCCAGCAGCGCGCCGTTCGCCTCGGTCACGGTGACGTTGGCGAAATTCATCGCCGGCGAGCCGATGAACCCGGCGACGAACTTGTTGGCCGGTGTGTTGTAAAGTTCCAGCGGCTCACCGACCTGCTGCACCACGCCGTCCTTCATCACCACGACGCGGTCGCCCAAGGTCATCGCCTCGACCTGGTCATGCGTCACGTAGATCGCCGTGGTGCCGAGGCGCAGATGCAGCTTCTTGAGCTCCACGCGCATCTGCACGCGCAGCTTGGCGTCAAGGTTCGACAGCGGCTCGTCGAACAGGAACACGCGCGGATGGCGCACGATCGCGCGGCCGAGCGCGACGCGCTGGCGCTGCCCGCCGGAGAGCTGGCGCGGCTTGCGCGCCAGCAGATTGCCGATGCCGAGGATGTCGGCCGCTTCCCTGACGCGCTTCTCGATCTCGGCCTTCTCGAATTTGCGCATCTTCAGGCCGAACGCCATGTTGTCGTACACGCTCATGTGCGGATAAAGCGCGTAGTTCTGGAACACCATCGCGATGTCGCGGTCCATCGGGGGCAGCTCGTTGACGATATTGCCGTCGATCGAGATGTCGCCCGACGAGATCGCCTCGAGCCCGGCGATCATGCGCAAGGTCGTGGTCTTGCCGCAGCCCGACGGCCCGACGAACACCACGAATTCCTTGTCGCGGATCTGCAGGTTGACGTCTTTGACGGCGTGCACGCTGTCATAGAACTTGTTGATGCTCTTGAGGACCACTTGCCCCATACGCTTTACCTCAACCCTTTACCGAGCCGGTCAACCCGGCGACGTAGTGCTCGACGAAGAACGAATAGGCGATTGCGACCGGGATCGAGCCGAGCAGCGCGCCGGCCATCAATGGCCCCCAGAAGAACACGTCGCCGCGGATCAGCTCGGACGTCACGCCGACCGGCACGGTTTTCTGCGCCGGCGATGACAGGAACACGAGCGCGTAGATGAACTCGTTCCATGAGAGCGTGAACGCGAAGATGCCGGCCGAGAGGATGCCGGGGATCGCCACCGGAATGACGATGTAGAGCATCGCCTGCCAGCGCGACGCGCCGTCGATGCGCGCGCATTCCTCGAGCTCCTTCGGCACCGCCTTGAAGTAACCCATCATCAGCCAGGTGCAGAACGGGATGAGAAAGGTCGGATAGGTCAGGATCAGCGACCATGGCGTGTCGCCGAGCCGGTAATTGCGGATGATCTCGGCGAGCGGAATGAACAGCAGCGTCTGCGGCACCAGATAGGTGATGAAGATGCCGGTGCCGAGGCTGCCGGCGAACGGGAAGTTCAGCCGCGACAGCGCATAGCCGGCAAACACGCCGCACACGAGCGAGATCGCGGTCGAGGCGAGCGCGATGAACGTCGTGTTCCAGAGCCAGTCCGCGAACAGCGTTTCCTCAAACAGATATCTGACGTGGTCCCAGGTCGGCTTCCAGGTCCAGAACGGATTGTAGTTGACCGAATTCCACGGACGATAGAGTTCGCCGTCGGGACGGACCGAGGTGATCACCATCCAGTAGAACGGAAACAGCAGAAACAGCAGAAACAGCGCCATCGGGATGTAGAAGAACACCCACTTTCGCCAATATGCCCCCTCGATCATGACTTAGCGCACCTCGACGCGGCGGATGTAGAGAAGCTGGATGATCACGACCATGAACAGGATCGGGAACATGGCGAGCGAGATCGCGGCGCCCTCGCTCAATAGGCCGGTGCCGATGCCGATCTGATAGGCGTAGGTGGCGAACAGATGCGTGGCATTGGCGGGGCCGCCGCCGGTCATGACGTAGACGATCTGGAAATCCGCGAACGTCTGGATCACCGAGAACAGCACCACCACCATGGTCACAGGCAGCAGCAGCGGCCAGGTGACATACCAGAACCGCTGCCACGGCTTGGCGCCGTCGATCGCGGCGGCCTCGTTCAGTTCGGGGCTGATCGTCTGCAGTCCGGCAAGCAGGCTGATCGCGAAGAACGGCACGCCGCGCCAGATATTGACCACGCAGATCGAGATCATCGCGAGGTCGGGATCGCCCATCCAGTTGATGCGGCTGGTGATCAGGCCGAGGTGAAACATCAGCCAGTTGAGCACGCTGAAGGTCGGATCGAACATCCATTTCCACGCGAAGGTGGACAGCACCGTCGGGATGATGAACGGCAGCAGGATGAACGCGCGGGTGAACGCCTTGCCGCGGAAATTGCGGTTGAGCAGCATCGCGAGCCACAGCCCGAGCGCCAGTTTGAAGACGGTCGTCACGCCCGTGTAGAGAAACGTGTTGTAGACCGCGGTGCGGAAGATCGAATCGTTGAAGATCTTGTAGAAGTTCGCGAGGCCGACGAAGTTGCCCGGCACGCCGACGCGCGAGTCCGTGATCGACAGCAGAATTCCGCGAAAGAACGGATACGCGATGAACAATCCGAGCAGCACCATGGTCGGCACGAGCAGCGCGAACGCGAGCCAGCGCTCGTCCTCGAAAATGCGCTGCCGCCGCGGGGGCGGCGCCTCGCCGAAGGTCGAAACCGTTGTGACCGCCATGGTCAGTTCCTGTTCGCCGGGCCGGCGCCTCCGCGAACCCTGATCGGCTTGTGGCCGCTCAGAATCCGCGAAGGCGCTGTGCTAGTCCCGGCACCGCCAAGTTCAGCCGTAGATCTTCTTCAGTTCGCCTTCGGCCCATTTCACCGCATCTTCGGCCGGCATGCCCTGCACGGCCTTCGCGTACATGTCGGTGATGATGTACTTCGAAAGCGCTTCGGCCGCCTTTGCGTCGGACCGCCCGGCATAGCCCGGCGCGCGCGCAAGACGACCCGCGATCTTGTACGGCGTCATGACCGGGTCCTCGCCCCACAGCTTGTGGTTCTCCCATTCGGCCGTCGGCGGCGTGGCGAAGCCCTTCTGCGAGACGAACCATTTCTCGTAGACCGGCTTCGAATGGACCCACTTGAGGAAGTCCTTCGCGGCCTTCTGGTTCTTCGAGTAATTCGGAATGGCATGCGCGAAGTAGGTGTGCATCGAGTACTGGCCGGCCGGCCCCTTCGGCAGCGGGGCATGCAGGATGTCGGTCTTGAGCTGCGCGCCCTTCTCGGTGATGTACTTGTCGGGATTGCGCAAGGACTCGATATAGATCGAGGCGCCGTTGAGCGTCGCCGCGATCGTCTGCGACAGGAAGGCGCGGTTGTTGTTGGTGTCGTCCCAGGCAAGGCCGCCCTCGTCATGCGCGTCCTTCCAGAAGCCGGTCATGAACTTGACCGAGTCGACCGTCTGTTTGCTGTTGATCACCACCTTGCCGCTTTCGTCGATCTCCTTGCCGCCCCAGGACCACATATACGGGTAGGAGAACGTCGGCGCGTCGCCGAACGTATGGCCGAGAGTCTGCCCGATCGGCCGGCCCTTCGCCTTCAGCTTCTTGCCGACCTCGTGATACTTTTCCCACGTGTCGGGAAATTCGTTGGCTCCGACTTCGGCGAACCAGGATTTGCGGTAGGCAATCATGCCGCCGACGATGGCCCACGGCATTGCGACCCATTTCTTGCCGTCATTCGATTGCGAATTGCAGTAGGGATAGTGGCCGCCCTCGGCCTTGCCCTGCGCCTCCGCCAGATCGCCCATATCGACGAGACTTGCGGCATACAGTTGCGGATGGTTGTTGAAGAGCATGAACACGTCGGGACCGGACCCCGACTGGATCGCCGCCGTGATACGCGGCTGCAGGTCGTTGCCGTTGACCGTCTCCAGGTTGATCTTGATGCCCAGCGCCTTCTCGCCCTCGGGAATGAGCTCCTTGCGCAGCAGCTGATCGGAAGCCGGGACAAAGTCGTTCCAGCGAATCCAGTGCACGGTCGTGCCCTGTGCGAAGGCGGGTGCGCGGCCCGTGGCCAGGATGGCGGCCATCCCGCCGGTCAGCGCGGTGCCGGTCTTGAGCACCGAGCGTCGTGTCACTTTCTTCATGCGTATTCCTCCCTTGTGAAATCTGGCTCGTGTTGGTCCTGGTGGCGCCGATCTATGCCGGCTTGCTGTCGTTCAATCGCTTTTGCGCCGTTCACGGCCGGTGGCCGGCGCCGCGCGTTCAATCGCTTGCCTGTCGCGTGGTCGAATGGCTGCACGCGCTGGGGATGCCTCGCGCGAAGACCGCGCCGATCGCAGCTCTGACGCCGCGGATTTCAGCCGTCGCCATTCAACTCCTCCCAAAGTGCGGCCCTGGCATGTTATTTTTTTGGGGCCGCTCAGTCATCCGCCGGGGGCGGTATCAAGTCAATGCTAGCGCAGTTTGCCGGAGGGGAAAATCATCTTATCGGCAGGGGGCAGGATCAAGCCGGAATCGCTGCGCGCGGCCGCCGCATCCGCTATCTTCGCGCTTGACGCGCCGAAGGGGGGCGGGAAGGCTGCCGCCCCGCCCGCGGCGCACCGTTGAGACCACCTTCAATTCACTGAGGAGAGCGTTCATGCCCGGCGACAAAGCCGACGTGGTGATGTTCGGCCCGAAGCCGATTATCGAGGAGGCGCTGACGAAAGCCGGCCTGAACCTGCACAAGGCATGGGCAGCGCCGGATCAGGATGCCTTCATCGCCTCGATTGCACCGAAGGTGCGCGCAATCGCTGCCGTCGCCGGCCATGGGCCCGTGGACGGCGCGCTGATGGCGCGTTTTCCCCGGCTCGAGATCGTGTCGAGCTTCGGCGTCGGCTACGACCACATCGACGCCAAGTGGGCGGGCGCGCACGGGGTCATCGTCACGAACACGCCCGATGTGCTCAACGAAGAGGTCGCCGACACCGCGCTCGGGCTGCTGCTCGCCACCGTGCGGCATTTGCCGCAGGCCGAGCGCTATCTGCGCGCCGGCAACTGGCCGAAGCATGGCGACTACCAGCTCACGCCGTCGCTGCGCGACCGCACCGTCGGCATCGTCGGCATGGGCCGCATCGGCAAGGCGATCGCGCGCCGGCTCGACGCCATGAAGGTTCCGGTGGTCTATCACTCGCGGCGGCCGGCGGATGTGCCGTACCGGCACTATCCGGACCTGATCGAGATGGCGCGCGCCGCCGACGTGCTGCTGGTCATCACGCCCGGCGGCGCTGCGACGCGCAACCTGATCAACGCCGAGGTGCTCGGCGCGCTCGGCCCCGAGGGCATTCTGATCAACATGGCGCGCGGCTCGGTGGTGGATGAGCCGGCGCTGATCGAGGCGCTACAGAATAAGAAAATCCTCTCGGCCGGCCTCGACGTGTTCGCGAACGAGCCGAAGGTGCCGCAGGAGCTGATGGAGATGGAGCACGTCGTGCTGCTGCCGCATGTCGGCTCGGCCTCGCACGCGACGCGCCGCGCGATGGACGAACTGGTGGCGAACAACATCATCTCCTGGTTTGCCGGCAAGGGTCCGCTGACGCCGGTGCCCGAAACGCCGGTGAGGAAATAACGGTATTCTCCGCTCGTCCCCGCGAAAGCGGGGACCCAGGGCCAGTGCAGAAAGAACTGGATGCCCGCTTTCGCGGGCAGGAGCGGAAAACAAAGGCTGTCGCATGACGCCCAAGCGGCTTCTCGTATCTGCGGTGCTTGCAATGTGGGGCACGGCTGCGCTCGCCCAGGCCCCCGCCCCCCAGCCGAGCGACGCCGCGCGCGCGCTGGTCGGCGTGTGGGAGCTGTCCAACCCCGACCGCGACCGCAAGTGCCAGCTCACCTTCCGGCTCGACGCGTCGGGCCCCGGCCGCGCCGTCTCGCAGAGCACCGCCTGCGCGGCCGCGTTTCCCGACCTGCGCCCCATCGCGGCGTGGACCATGGGCATCGACGACGCGCTCAAGCTCGTCGACGCCAGGGGCAGCGTGCTGCTCGAGCTCAACGAGGTCGAAGCCGGCATGTACGAGACGACGCCGAGCTTCACGCATTATTTCCTGCAGACGCTCGCCGCCACCAACAAGGAACGCATCACCGACGACCTGTTCGGCGAATGGCAGTTCTCGCGCGGCGGCAAAACGATCTGCGGGCTCACGCTTGCCAACACCGCCTACGACACCGACAGCTTCGCGCTGACGCTCAAACCTGGCTGCGATCCGTTCATCGCGCGGTTTGGCCCCGTCTCGTGGCGGCTCGACCGCGGCCAGTTCGTGATGCTCGCCGCCAACGGCCAGAGCTGGCGCTTCGAGGAGAACGAGGAGAGCACCTGGAGCCGCATACCGGCGGCGCGGCCACAAGTGTTGATGGTGCGGCCGCAAGCGCCGCCGCCGCCATCGCCGCCGCCGCCGCCGCCGCCGCAGTAATCAGATCGGCGGCTCGTCGGAGCGCGATTTCTTTCGGCTGCGCTGCCACACCACGCCCGGATAGCCCTTGAGCGGCACCAGCCGCTCCTGCGCGTAAGCCCACTCCGGCCGCTCGTCGAATCCGATGTGGTAGAGCGGCTGGCGGCCGGTGCGGGCCTCGAACAGCGCGCGCGGAATGTTGATCATCTTCTTGGCGGCGCGCTGGTAGATCAGCGGCGTGCCGCAGCGCGCGCAGAAGCTGCGCCTAGAACCCGTTTTCGGATCCTCGTAGCGCGCGATGTCATCCTCGCCGGCCGTGACGCGAAAGCGCTTGCGCCACGTGCCGATGTAGGTTGCGTAAGCGGCGCCGTGTGCCATCCGGCTCGCACGGCTGTGATCGTGCCAGGCCCAGAAGGCCGGATAGTCGATCTCGAACTTGACCGCGCCGCACAGGCATTGGCCGGACACGGTGGAGGGATTGGCAAGATCTCGTTTCATCGTTCGCGTTATCGTTACAACACGGGCAGCCGGCGGCCCACCACGGGCCGCCAGATGCCGCGCAAGATCAGGCCTCCGGTGGCGCATCCGCCGCGAAAAGCTTGACCGGTCCCTTGACCGCCTTCCAGGCGAAATGTCCTCCCGCCATGTAACGTGCGTCAAATCCGGCCTGGCGCAGGGTTGTCGCCGTCTGACAGCCGATATGGAAGCCATACACGCAGAACGTGACGACGGGTGCGCTCTTGGAGAGCGCGCCGATCCACTCGTCGACCCGCTCCGGATCGCGCCACACCGCTCCCGCGACGATGTCCTGCGCCCTGCTGCTGTAGTGGCGCGGGCGCGTATCGATGAGCTGTACCGGCGTGCCCGAGTCGAGCATCGCTTTCACCTCCTCGACCGAGATGGCCGGCAGATCGCCGAACTCCTTTTGCTGCAGCGGCCGCGGCGGCTTCACCGTGATGGCATCCTCGTAGCGGTCCTGCACCGCGTTCCATGCGATATTGCGCATGAATGTCGCCACGTAGGCGACCGCGTTGGCGCCGAAATCCAGATGATAGGCGTGCTCGTACATGTCGAGCGCGAGCACCGTGATTCCGCCCGCGACCGCCTGACCGCCCTCCGAGATGGTCTGGTTGATGAGGCGGCCGGCGCGCGGCAGCCACGTGAGCAGCACCCAACCCGCCCCTCCGTCAAGCGCTTCGGCAAGCGCGATGAACTCACGGCGCCAGCGATCGACCGAACCGAAATCGCGCGCGAGCGCGCTCGCCATCATTTCCGGCACCGCGCGTCCGTCGCCGCCAAGGCTGGCAAAGTACAATTCGTGCAGTGCCACGGAATTGAGCGCCGCCGTCTCGTCCTGCTTCAGCCGGCGGATGACGTGGGCGGGTGTCGTCGACGGATCGAGCGCCTCGAGTTCTTCGGAAATCGCATTCAGGCGCGTGACGGCGCCGCCATAGTTGTTCTCGTAGTGGCTCTCGATCAGCTTTGGGGTCATGCCGTTGATAGTCCAAGGCCGGCAGTACAGCGGCGCGATCTCATATCGCATGTTTTAGGTCTCCTGCTTGCGGACCGCCGGGGTGCCTGGACGTCGCCACGCCGAAGCAACGGAGCCGCCCGCGGCGATTGCGCCTCGGACTGCGTTCCGACCTGGTTCGGGGGATGACATGCGCCAAGCTCATGCCCGGCTGGCGGGCGATGTGCAGTGCTTGGGCGGATGCCTTGGTAAGCCGGGCGACTGCGATCCAGCCCGACGGCCCTTAGTTGGCGGAGGGGAAAACGAAAGTCAATGGGCGGGCCGAATTGACCCGCTCAAATCAGACCGTAGGGCGCAACAAGCATGCCCCCGCGAAGGCAGGGGCGAAGCGCATTGCGCCGCCCGGCGGCGCAATCAAGCGATCGCGCCCTGCGGCTCAAATCAGCCGCATGCCCTTCAAGCTCGCGTGCCCTTCCTTGCCGACGATGATGTGATCGTACAGCAGCACGCCGAGCGGCTTGGCGACGCTCGCCACCGCCTTGGTCATCTCGATGTCGGCCTGTGAGGGCGTCGGATCGCCCGAGGGGTGGTTGTGCACCAGGATGATCGCGGTCGCCGAGAGCTCGAGCGCGCGCTTGACCACCTCGCGCGGATAGACCGGCGTGTGGTCGACCGTGCCCTCCTGCTGCACCTCGTCGGCAATCAGCTGGTTGCGCTTGTCGAGGAACAGGATGCGGAACTGCTCCTTCTCGGCGAAGGCCTGCGCGGCGCGCACGTAGTCGATCACCGATGACCATGAGGAGAGCACCGGCCCTTTCGTCATCTTGCCCTTGGCGAGGCGCTGCGCGGCCGCCTGCACCACCTTGAACTCGGTGATCGCCGCCTCGCCGAGCCCGTCCACTTCGGCGAGGCGCTTCGGCGGCGCCGAGATCACCTCGGCGAACGAGCCGAACTTGGCGAGCAGCTCCTTGGCAAGCGGCTTCACGTCGCGCCGCGGCACCGCGCGGAACAGCACCAGCTCCAGCATCTCGTAGTCGGCCAGCGCCTGCGCGCCCGCCTCCATGAAGCGCGAGCGCAGCCGCTCGCGGTGGCCGTGATAGTGCGGCGGGGCTTCGGCGAGGCCATTCGGTTTCGGGGCGCGTTTCGGCGGCATGCGAACAGCATGCCCGGAATGCCGGGATTTGCAATCGATGCGGGAGCGTAGGGCGCAATAAGCGAAGCGCATTGCGCCGCCCGACGGCGCAATCAAGCGATTGCGCCCTACAGATACGGCGGCTTGTGCCGGCCCCTGGGCGAGACCGTGAACACCTCGCAGCCGTCTTTGGTCACGCCGACCGTGTGCTCGAACTGCGCCGAGAGGGAGCGGTCGCGCGTCACCGCGGTCCAGCCGTCGGACAGCACTTTCACGTGCGGGCGGCCGAGATTGATCATCGGCTCGATGGTGAACAGCATGCCCGGCTTGAGCACGATGCCCTCGCCGGCGCGGCCGATGTGCACGATGTTCGGCTCGTCGTGGAACAGGCGACCGAGCCCGTGGCCGCAGAAGTCGCGCACCACGCTCATGTGCTGCGGCTCGACGAAGCTCTGGATCGCGGCGCCGATGTCGCCGGTGGTGCGGCCGGGCTGCACCGCCGCGATGCCGCGCATCATCGCCTCGTAGGTGACCTCGATCAGCCGCTCGGCTTTGCGCGGGATGTCGCCGACCGGATACATGCGGCTGGAATCGCCGTGCCAGCCGTCGAGGATCAGGGTGACGTCGATGTTGACGATGTCGCCTTCCTTGAGCGGCTTCTCGTTCGGGATGCCGTGGCAGACCACGTGGTTGATCGAGGTGCAGGTCGAGCGGTTGTAGCCGCGGTACATCAGGGTCGCGGGCCGCGCGCCGTGGTCGAGCGCGAAGTCGAACACGAACGTGTCGATCGTCTCGGTCGGCACGCCCGGCCTCACGATGTCGGCGAGCGCATCGAGGCATTCGGCCACCAGCTGCCCGGCCTTGCGCATGCCGGCGAAGGCCTCCGGACCGTAAAGCTTGATCTGCCCGGTCTTGCGCAGCGGCGCGAATGCCGCATCGACGTAGTTCATGGGGGATCGGTCCGATTCAGGCGCAATGTAGGCATTGGAGGGGACGGCGCAAGCGCGCCGCACGCTCGGTGTCACCCTCCCCTGGAGGGGGAGGGTCGGCGAGCACCGAAGGTGCGAGCCGGGGTGGGGTGACTCTTATTGCAACTTTCACCCCACCCCGACGCTCACTGCGTTCGCGTCGACCCTCCCCCTCCAGGGGAGGGTGAAGCGGAGCACGGGGAGAGGGAACTACGCCGCGACCTTGCCGCCCAATTCGTCCGCGATGTGCACGCGGATGATCTCGTCGAACGTGTCCTCCACGGCGAACCCGAGCGCACGCGCACGCTTGGCGTCGAACCGCGTCGGCCAGCCGGAGACGATCCTGATGATCGCCGGGTCGGGCTCGCGGCGGATGCGCGCCACCACCGCGTCGCCCGCGACGCGGCGCAGCGCCGCGATCTGCTCGCCGACCGTGCAGGCGACACCCGGCATCGTCAGGTTGATGCGTGCGCCCAGCGTTTCGCGCGACAGCGAGGCCGCATGCACCAGGAATCCCGCCGCCGATTTCGGGCTCGCGTGCCAGTGCATCACGCTCTCCTCGACCGGCAGCACGGCTTCCCTGCCGGCGAGCGGCTCGCGGATGATGTTGGAGAAGAAGCCGGAGGCCGCCTTGTTCGGCGTGCCCGGGCGCACGCAGATGGTCGGCAGGCGGATGCCGACGCCGTCGAGAAACCCTTTGCGCGTGTAGTCGGCAAGCAGCAGCTCGCAGATGCCTTTCTGCGTCCCGTAGGACGTGAGCGGCGTGTGGTGGAACTCGTCGTAGATCTCGCTCGGGAATGGCGCCCCGAACACCGCGATCGACGAGGTGAACACCAGCTTGGGGTGATACCCGCCGCCCGCGGTGCGGATCGCCTCGAGCAGGTAGTGAAAGCCGACCAGGTTGATGCGATAGCCTTTCTCGAAATCGGTCTCGGCCTCGCCCGAGACGACCGCGGCGAGATGAAAGATCGCGTCCGGGCGTCCGCCGATGAGCTTGCGGCCCGCGTCCTCGCGCGAGACATCGAGCGCATAGGCCTCGACCTTGCCGGAAAAGCCCGCGGGCACCTGCGGCTTGATCACGTCGACCAACGTGAACCTGCCGATCGGCTTGCCGTTCAGGCAGCCGTCCGCGACGAGCCGCTCGGTCAGCTTGCGCCCGACCATACCGGCCGCGCCGGTAATCAGAATGTGCATCGTTCTCCCCGCATACGCGACTGTCGTCCCGGAAGCCGCCAACGGCGGTTATCCGGGACCCATCTATCCCAGTCGACGGAGAATGTGAAAGGTGGATCCCGGCTCTCCGCTTCGCTGCGGCCGGGATGACGATCGAGGGTCACTTCACGCGCGAGAAGAAGCGCGAGAGCCGCAAGCCCGACGGCCAGTTCCACACCGGCTCGCGCCGCACCTCCGGGTCCCACGAGCCGAGCACGGCTTCGACGCGCCCGACCAGGTTCTCCACCGGCACGAAACCGACGCCGCCGGCGCGCGCCGGCACGCGGCTGTCCACCGAGTCGTCGCGGTTGTCGCCCATCACGAAGATCTGCCCCGGCGCGACCGTGAAGATCTCCGTATCGTCGAGGTCGCCGTCATTGCGGAACTTGAAGATCGCATGCTGGCGGCCGTTCGGCAGCGTCTCGATGTAGCGCGGCGCGCTCTGCCGCATGCCATCCTCGCCTTCCACCCCGGCAACGCCGTCGCGGCGCAGCGGCAGCATCGCGCCGTTCACCCACAACCGCGCGCCGCGCATCTGCACGCGGTCGCCGGGCAAGCCGATGACGCGCTTGACGTAGGTCTGGCCCGGATCGCGCGGCAGGCGGAACACCACGACATCGCCGCGTTCCGGCAGGCTGCCGAGCAGCCGTTTGGGCGTCGCGGGCGCGAGCGGCAAGGGGAGCGAATAGCGGCTGTAGCCATAGGGGAATTTCGAGACCAGCAGCTGGTCGCCGATCAGCAGGCTCGGCAGCATCGAGCCGGACGGCACGTAATAGGCCTCCGCCGCCACGGTCTTGATCAGCAGCACCATCAGGATGACGGTGACGAGCTGGCCTACGGCGCCGATGATGCCGGACCGGGATTCGCGTTTGCTGGTCATGCCGGGTCTCCGCGGGTGCGGCCTAAAAGTAGGATCAACGCGGCGGAATTGCGACCCTGCCCGGCTACAGCGCAAATCCCCCATCCGCCAGGTGAATCTGTCCCGTGGTATAGCTCGACTCGTCCGACGCGAGATACACCGCGAGCGCTGCGATTTCGGCCGGCGTGCCGAGCCGGCCCATCGGCTGGCGGTTGATGAAATCCTGCCGCACGGCTTTTTCCGACCGGCCGGTTTTCTTCGCCAGCGTCGCGATGCGGTCGTCGAGCGACGGCGACTCGATCGTCCCGGGGCAGATCGCATTCGCGCGGATGCCCTGGCGGATGTAGTCGGCCGCGACCGACTTGGTGAGGCCGATCACCGCCGCCTTGGTGGTGCCGTACACGTAGCGGAACGGAATCCCGCGCACCGAGGAGGCGCCCGACGCGATGTTGACGATCGAGCCCTTCTTCTTTTTCAGCATGCCCGGCAGCGTCGCCTTGATGGTGCGGTTCATCGAGCGGACGTTGAGGTCGAAGGCGAAATCCCACTCCTCGTCGGTCGCGTCGAGCACGGTGCCGTGATGCACGTAGCCGGCGGCATTCACCAGCACGTCGATCGCGCCGAGCTTCTTCGTCATCTCCTGCACCAGCGCATTCACGTCGGCGCTCGAGCGCGCGTCGAGCTTGGCGAGCGTGGCCTTCTTCAGGCCCTTGAGCTTTTTCACGTCGACGTCGGTCGCGATCACCTTGGCGCCTTCGGCGACGAAGGCTTCCGCGATTGCGCGCCCGATCCCCTGCCCCGCCGCCGTCACCAGTGCGACCTTGCCTTTCAATCGTCCGGCCAAGTTGAGCCTCCTCGTGTTTTTCAAAGCTGCTTTATCAGATGCACGATCCGGCGGTCACCCATGTCCTCCGTGCGCTCGTAGACGTAGCCGTGGCGGGTGTACCACGCGATGTTGAAGGTGAGCGGCTGGCCGGTATAGAGGCGGATGCAGGTGAGGCCGAGCGCCCGGGCGCGCGTTTCGGCAAACGCCAGCATCTTATTGCCGATGCCACGCCCCTGCGCCTCGGGTGCGGTCGCGACGCTCCAGATCAAGAGATCGTCGGCGCGCGGCTGCAGGATCAGCACGCCCGCGAGCGCACCGTCGCGCTCCGACAGATAGACCTCGTAGTCGGCAAGGACCTGCGCATAATCTGCCAACAGCGGCAGCGGCTCGACGCCGAGGAGCGGACGATTCTTGGCATAGGCCGCGCGCTGCAGCGCGGTGACGGCGGGCAGATCGGCGATCGTCGCGCGGCGCAGCGTCACACCGCATGGAGCGACGACAGGCTCACCTTCTGTTTCCCCTGCGCGTCGAAGTTCGCTGGATCGAGCCAGCGCTCGAATGCGGCCTTGCGCGCCGGCCATTCGGAATCGAGGATCGAATACCACGCGGTGTCGCGGTTCTCGCCTTTGACCACCTGATGCTGGCGGAACAGGCCCTCGAACTTGAATCCGAAGCGCAGCGCGGCGCGCTTCGAGGGCTCGTTGCGGTTGTTGCATTTCCATTCGTAGCGCCGGTAGCCGAGCGAGAACCCGTAATCGCCGATCAGGTACACCGCCTCGGTCGCGGCGGGCGTGCGCTGCAGCGCGGGCGAATAGGTGATCCAGCCGACCTCGAACACGCCATGCGCCGGGCGGATCTCCATCATCCACATGTGCCCCCTGGCCTTGCCGTCGACGACCACGGCGAACGGGCAGATGTCCCTGTTCCTCACCATCGTGTCGAGCAGCGCTTCATATTCGGCGCGATCCTTCGGCGGCCAGGCCGGCAGATAGGCCCACACGTTGTCCGCGCCCGTCATCGCGGCCCAGAGGTCGTCGCCATGTTTCGCGACATCGAGCGGCTCCAGCCGGCCGAAGCGGCCGTCGAGCACCTTGCGTTCGGGAAACGGCCGCGCCGTCCAGTTTTTCAGGTCGCTCATGCGCCGCGCGCCGCCTTGTCCTTGGTGAAAAACGCGTTCAGCTCCGCGCCCGAGGCGGCGTCCTTGAAGCCCGTGAACGTGCCCTCACCGGCGATCTCCTTTGCCATGCGGGTGAAGCCGCCCCAGGCCGAGCGCGCGAGCGCGCCGCCGACGCTGATGCGGCGCACGCCCATCGCGGCGAGATCATTCACCGAATGGCCGAATGCCGCGCCGTTCAAGAAATTCACCGGCTTCGGCGCGACCGCCTGGCACACCGCCTCGATCTGCTCGCGGGTGCGGATGCCCGGCGCGTAGAGCACGTCGGCGCCCGCCGCCGCATAGGCTTTGAGCCGCGCGATCATCTGCGCGAGATCCGGCACGCCCGCGATGAACCCCTCGGCGCGGCCGGTCAGCATCACGTCCGCGCCGGCCTTGTCGATCGCGGCGCGCGCCGCCTTCATGCGCTCCACCGCGAACGGAATATCGTAGAGCGGCTGGTCCTTGTTGCCGGTCGAATCCTCGATCGACAGTCCCGCGACGCCGGTCTCGCAGCACAGCCGCACGCTCTCGGCGACGCCGGCCGGCTCGTCCGCGTAACCGCCCTCGAAGTCGGCATTCACCGGCACATCGGTCGCGCCGACGATCTCGGCGATATGGGCGAGCACCATGTCGCGCGGCACCGCGTTGTCGGCATGCGCGACCGACCACGCAAAGCCCGACGAGGTCGTCGCCAGCGCCTGAAAGCCGAGCCCCTGCAGATAGCGCGCCGAGCCGACGTCCCACGGGTTGGGGATCATCCAGCAGCCGGATACGTGCAGCTTGCGGAATGTGCGCCGCTTGTCGGCGACGGATGGGCGCGGCATGGCGTCTCTCCCTGGCGTTCCGCCAAGGATGGCGCATCCGTCAGCGTCGCAACAGTGGATTTTCTTGATCTGTCCGATCAGCCGCAGTCATCTGGCTATGTCGCGGATTTCTTCACCCATTTGCGTTGCTCCTCGCGCACGAAGACGACCGCGCGTTTTACCGCGGCGGCGAGCCAGCCCGCAGGGCGCTTTTTCAGATCGCCCTCGATTGCCTTGCGGACGTCCACCAGCCCGAGATGGATCGACGCCAGGTCGTGCGCCATCAGGCGAAGCATCTTCTTGTCGAGCAGTTCGAGCGGATGCGTCTCGGCATCGAGCTTGCGGTTGTTGGGCGAGAGCCGTCGCACCACCACGTCGTCTGTCACCGCATACCAGGGGTCGGGCGCCCGGTATTTTCCGGTCGCGATCTCATAGCAGCGCAGCGTACGCGGCCCTCGCCCCTTTGGGCGATTCCAGGCCGACGGCAGCGCAGCCTTCGCCTCGCGCACGATCGGCGCGCCGCGCCACTGCGCGAGGCCGACGAAGCGCGGACGGCCGAGGCTGCCCGCGCCTGCGGTGCGGCGGAAATAGCGGATCGCCAGCCCCTTGTCGGGCATCGCGCGCATGAGCGCCTGCTCGTAGCGCTCCGGCGGCGGCGTCTTGGTGGCCTTCAGCGCCGCGATCTTGGCCCAGAAGTGCTGGCGTTCGCGGTTCGGCACGCTGACCAGCTTGCGCAGCAGCGCGTAGTCGTGATCGAGAATGATCGGATGCGGGTCGGCGAGGCCGGCCGCATAGCCGCGCAGGATGTTGGCGGCGATATCGGCCGTGCTGTCGAGATGCGGGCAGCCGATCGCCGCACTGGTGCCGAGCCGCACGAGATCGAGCGCGTACGGCATGTCGGCGGCTTCGTCGAAATCGTTCACGCCCCAGATCAGCCGCCCGTCGTCGTCGCGCCAGGTGCCGTAGTTCTCCAGGTGGATGTCGCCGACCGCCAGCACCTGCGGGGCGCCGGCGAGCTCGGGACAAATCTCCAGGATCGTCTCGGCCCAGCGCCAGTAGGTCGCGCGCAGGAATGGAAACGGGCTCTCGGCCATCTTGGCATGCTTGGTCTCGATGTCTCTTTCGACGACCTCATCGCCAAGTTGCGCGCGCAGCCAGGCCTCGTAGGCGGCGGCCGACTCGATGATGTTCATGGCCACATGCTCCATCCCGGTGGCGCAGCACTGCCTGCTGCGCGGCGTCCGGAATCCACCTATAATCGACTCAAGGAGCGCGCCTGTCGACGCTCCGTCGGGGGGGACGCGTGAAAATCATCAACATCTGCACAACGGTGCTTGGCGTCTTGTTTGCCGGCAGCGCTTTGGCACAAGAGGGGCTGATGAAAGAGCTTGCACCCACCGGGAAGCTGCGCGTCGCGCTGGTGTTCGCGCCGTCGATGTCGGCCTTCTTCGTCGTGAAGGAGAACGACAAGCCGCGCGGCGTCACCGCCGATCTCGCTGCCGCGCTCGGCAGGAAGTTCAACTTAGCCGTAGAGCCGGTGCTGTTTCCGAACTCCGGCCAGGCGACCGATGCGCTCGAGGCGGGCAACGTCGACGTCGCGTTCATGCCGGTCGACGAGGAGCGCAAGAAGCGCATCGCGTTCGGCCCGAACTACGTGCTCGGCGAAAGCACCTACATGGTCACCGCTGCGCTGCCGGCAAAGACCGTCGAGGAGGTCGACCGCGCCGGCGTGCGCGTCATCGGCATCGCCAACACGACGACCATCCGCGCCGCGACCCGCACCCTGAAGAACACGACGATTGCGCCGGTGACCTCGGTCGGCGAAGCGGTCGGGATGCTGCGCGACGGCAAGGCCGACGCGTTTGCGCTCTCGCGCGATTCGCTGCCGACCTACGTGAAGCAGGTGCCGGGCTCGCGCATGGTCGACGGTGCGTTCCAGCAGATCGGCATCGCGATCGCGGTCGGCAAGGGCAAGCCCGCCGCGCTCGCGGCGGTGGCCGCCTTCATGGACGAGGCGAAGCAGGACGGCACCGTGCGCAAAGCGCTCGATGCGGCGGGGTATGAGTTGCCGGTCGCGCCGCTGACGCAGTGACACTCTTCCTTCCGCTCATGCCCGCGAAAGCGGGCATCCAGTTCTTGGCTCTGGGTCCCCGCTTTCGCGGGGACGAGCGGAGCAAGTGGGTCAGTGATTATCCCGCGGAACGCCGGAGAGCTGCGCCACCTTCTGATATTTCACCGCCGGCTTGAGCACCATGCCGTCGGAGAGCTGGTCGACCATGCCGCGCTGGATTTCCTGCCACGGCGTCTGGCTCTTCGGGAAATGGTAGCCGCCACGCTTCTGCAACGCGGCCTGCCGCTCCGCGAGCTCGCCCTTCGAGATCAGGATATTCGCGCTGCCCTTGTTGAGGTCGATGCGCACGCGATCGCCGGTCTTCAAGAGCGCGAGCCCGCCGCCCGCCGCCGCCTCCGGCGACGCATTGAGGATCGACGGCGAGCCCGAGGTGCCGGACTGCCGCCCGTCGCCGATGCACGGCAATGACGTGATGCCTTTTTTGATCAGCGCCGCGGGCGGCTGCATGTTCACGACTTCACATGAGCCCGGATAACCGATCGGCCCGGCGCCGCGCACGAACAGCATCGTGTTCTCGTCGATCTTGAGCGCCGGATCGTCGATGCGGTGGTGGTAATCCTCCGGCCCGTCGAACACGACGGCGCGGCCCTCGAAGGCGTTCGGATCCTTCGGATTGACCAGATAGCGGTTGCGGAATTCGTCCGAGATCACCGAGAGCTTCATGATCGCCGAGTCGAACAGGTTGCCCGACAGCACCTTGAAGCCGGCGCGCTCCAGCATCGGCTTCTTGTAAGTGCGGATCACGTCGGCGTCCTCGATCTTCGCGCGCTTGACGTTCTCGCCCATGGTCTTGCCGTTCACCGTGAGCGCGCCTTCGTGCAACTTTCCGGCCTTGCGCAATTCGTTCATCACCGCCGGCAGCCCGCCCGCGCGGTAATACTCCTCGCCAAGATATTTTCCCGCCGGCTGCATGTTCACCAGCAGCGGAATGTCGAGGCCGACCGTCTCCCAATCCTCGATTGTCAGCTTCACGCCGATGTGGCGCGCGATCGCATTGATGTGGATCGGCGCATTGGTCGAGCCGCCGATCGCCGAGTTCGCCACGATGGTGTTCTCGAACGCCGCGCGCGTCAGGATGTCGGAGGGCTTGAGGTCCTCCCACACGATCTCGACCGCGCGCAGGCCCGTCTCGTAGGCGATCTGCGCCCGCTCCTTGTAGGGCGCCGGGATCGCGGCGCAGCCGGGCAGCGACATGCCGAGCGCCTCGGCGAGCGCGTTCATGGTCGAGGCCGTACCCATGGTGTTGCAGTGGCCGACCGAGGGTGCGGAAGCGGCCGCGATGTCGACGAACTCCTGCTGGCTGATGCGGCCGGCCGCCATCTCCTCGCGCGCCTTCCACACCGCCATGCCGGAGCCGCAGCGCTCGCCCTTCCACCAGCCGTTGAGCATCGGCCCGCCGGAGAGCACGATCGCCGGAATGTTCACGGTGGCGGCCGCCATGATGCAGGCGGGCGTGGTCTTGTCGCAGCCGGTCATCAGCACGACGCCGTCGAGCGGGTAGCCGTAGAGGATTTCGACCAGGCCGAGGTAGGCAAGGTTGCGGTCGAGCGCCGCGGTCGGGCGCTTGCCGGTTTCCTGGATCGGATGCACCGGAAACTCGAACGCGATGCCGCCGGCCATGCGGATGCCTTCGCGCACGCGCTTGGCCAGTTCGAGATGATGCCGGTTGCAGGGCGAGAGGTCCGAGCCGGTCTGCGCGATGCCGATGATCGGCTTGCCGGAGCGCAGTTCCTTCGGGGTGAGGCCGAAGTTCATGTAGCGCTCGAGATAGAGCGCCGTCATGCCGGGATTTTCCGGATTGTCGAACCACAGCTGCGAGCGCAGGTTCTTGCCCTTCGGGTGCGGCGTTTTCGGCAGCTTGCCGTTGTTCTTGCTGTTCTTGTTCTTGCCGTTGGTGGCCATTTCCTCTCCTCCCCGCGGGCGCGGGCGCGACATTGGAACGGTTTGATTTCACCGCGACAATGCGCTCAATGGTCAAGTCATTTCAAGGGACTCGCATGTGGCAACAACTGCTCGCTGGCGGCCTCGTGAGCTTTCTCAATTTCGGGATCCATGCGCTGGTGACCGGCATCGTCATCGAGGCGACGCGCCATACCGCGAAACGCACCGATCATCTGCACGCGTTCTTCCGCCTCACCGCGCTGCTCACCATCACGGTGATCTGCCTGATGATCGCGCACGTGTGCGAGATCGGCGTCTGGGCGGCCTATTACGATTTCACTGGGCTCAAGTTCCGTTCCGCGACGCCGTTCGAGTTCGCCTTCGAGAACTACACCGCGCTCGGCTACGGCGATCCGGTGCCACCCGAGAGCCGCCGGTTGCTGGGCCCGATCACCGCGCTCAACGGATTGCTGCTGATCGGCTGGTCGGTCGCGATCATCTTCGAGGTGATGCGCATGGCCGAGGTGCAGGTCGCGCGGCTGGATGACAAGGACGAGAGCTGAACCCTGGCCTGTCATCCCGGCCGAGCGGAGCGAGAGCCGGGATCCATATCCACAACAGGTGCAATTTCGCTCTGCTTGTGGTTATGGATTCCGGGCTCGCGCCTTCGGCGCGCCCCGGAATGACAAGAGACGAGGAAACGCCAATGCTTCGTACCGTCGCGAACTTCGACCGCATCGGCGAGGAGAATGCCTTCGCGGTGCTGGCGCGCGCGAATGCGCTCGCCGCCCAGGGGCGCGACATCATCAACCTCGGCATCGGCCAGCCCGACTTCAAGACGCCCGTGCACATCCAGGAAGCCGCCATCAAGGCGATCCGCGACGGCCATCACGGCTACACGGCGGCGAACGGCATTCCGCAACTGCGCGAGGCGGTGGCGGCCGACCTCGCCAAGCGCTTCCAGGCGAGCGTGTCGCCCGACGAGGTGATGATCATGCCGGGCGGCAAGCCCACCATGTTCATGTCGATCCTGATGTTCGGCGAACCGGGCGCCGAGATCATGTATCCGGACCCGGGATTCCCGATCTACCGCTCGATGATCGAGTACACCGGCGCGAAGCCGGTCCCGATTCCGATCCGCGAGGAGAACGGCTTTGCCTTCTCGGCCGATGAAACGCTCAAGCTGATCACGCCGGCGACGCGGCTGATCATCATCAATTCGCCCGCCAACCCGACCGGCGGCGTCACGCCCAAGGCCGAGGTCGACACATTCGTCGCCGGCCTCGAGAAATGGCCGGACGTCGCCGTGATGTCGGACGAGATCTACGATCAGCTCGTCTACGACGGCGAGACGCATGTGTGCCTGCTCAACTATCCGTCGATCCGCGACCGGCTGATCCTGCTCAACGGCTGGTCGAAGACCTACGCGATGACCGGCTGGCGGCTCGGCTATGCGATATGGCCGGGCAAGCTCTACGACTACGCCCGCAAGCTCGCGGTGAACCTGCACAGTTGCGTGAATGCGCCGACGCAATTCGCAGGGCTCGCGGCGCTGCAGGGGCCGCAGGACGCGGTCCACCATATGGCGGCGGAGTTCGACAAGCGCCGCAGAATGGTCGTCGACGGCCTGAACAAGCTGCCCGGCGTTTCGTGCATCATGCCGAAGGGCGCATTCTACGCGTTTCCCAACGTGAAGCGCACCGGCTGGAAGGCGAAGGCGCTCGCCTCCTCGCTGCTCGACGACTCAGGCGTCGCACTGATCGGCGGCCCGGACTTCGGCATCCTCGGCGAAGGCTACGTGCGCGTGTCGTATGCGAACTCGACCGAGAACATCCTGAAGGCGCTCGACCGCATGGGCGAGTTCCTGTCGTCAAGGAAGGCGGCGTAGCGAGCGTCGTCCGATGGCCCGGAGCTTCATCTGTGTCGCAGTTGCCCTGATGCTCGGTGTGGCCGCTGCCGCCGCGCAAGAGCCGATCGTAACGCGCGGCGCCTGGCGCCTTGTGGCCGATGGAGAAGATTTCGCGCTGCGCACGGAGGCGCTCGGCGCACCGGAGAACACGCTCTCGCTTTTCTGTCGCAAGGCGCAGCAGCGGCACGCGCTCGAGCTCAAGAGCCCGGCACTTGCGGCGCGGCCGGAGGGCGAAGAGCTCCGCGTCGGCTTCAAAGTCGATGACGGCGAGCTGGTCTGGCTGACGCTGGCGACCGGGCCGGGCGGCACCGTTCCGATCGCGCACCAGACCGCGTTCTGGATCATCTATGAGGCGCTCAGGCGCAACGGCGCGAGCACGGTCGGGTTCACCGCGGCCGAGCGCGCTTGGGTATTCGACCTCGGCGGCTTGCGGGACTTGACCGAAAGCCTGAACGAGCGTTGCGGCTTCGAGCCGTCGCGCCCTGAGCCGCCTCCACGCTCTCCGCCCGGCCCACGCCGATAACCGGCACGCTCAATCGATAAACTCCACCGGCATGCCCTTGCGCACCACCTTGGCCAGCGCCAGCGCGTCCCAGTTGGTCAGCCGCACGCAGCCGTGCGACTCGGTCTTGCCGATGCGCGACGGCTCGGACGTGCCGTGGATGCCGTACGTCTTCTGGTCGAGCGCGATCCACACCAGCCCGACCGGATTGTTCGGCCCGGGCGCGATCTTCAGCTCGCGATCCGCCTTGACGCCGCGGAATTTGAACTCGGGATTGTAGGTGTAGGTCGGGTTTTGCGCGGCACGCACCACCTTGAGCGTGCCGGACGGCGCGGGCTTCTCCTCGCTGCCGACCGAGGCCGGATAGGCTGCGAGCAGCGCGCCGTCGCTGCCGAGCACGCGCACCTGGTTGTTCTGCTTGTCGACCTCGAGCCGGGCGGCCTTGGCGCCGAGCGACACCGGTTTCACGTTGACGTTGGCGACGAGGATCGTGCTGCCCGCCTCGTCGAGGTCCTTGCCCGGATTGAGCGTGCCGAGAAACTCCTGGTCCATGTGGAAGCGCTCGGCCAGCATTTCGGCCGCGCTCGTGTAGTCGAGGCGTTTCAGTTTCGCCTTCTCCTCATACTTCGCGGGGATCTTCTCGGCGAACGGGCCTTTCACGTCCACCGCCGTGATCGTGTAGTCGATCAGCGCGGGCGCGGCGTTCTGCGTGAGCCTGTCCCAGGTCGCCTGATCGAGCTTGCCGGACTCGCCGAGGGCGTTCTTCTTCTGGAACGCACGCAGCGCATTCTCGAAGTTCTCGCCCTCGCGCCCGTCGATCGCCCCGGGCGAGAAGCCGGCGCGGTCGAGCAGCACCTGCGCCTTGATGTTGGCGGCCTGCGCCGCTTTGCCGTTGGCCTTGAGCTCGGCCGAATTCACGTCCTGCGCGGTGAGCCCGCGCGGCGCCGCCACAGCGGGCGCGAGCCCGAGGGCGATCGCGACGAGGGCAACCAGGACTGTGGGGCGCACGGCAATCTCCCTTGCAAACATGCCAGTTCAACCACGCGCGCCCTCCCGGGTTCCCGAGCGATGGCGCGGTCGGATACTGTCGCGCCGCACACCGAAGGAACCTGACGCCATGCTCCTCTCCGAAGAACAGCGCCTGATGCGCCAATCCTGCCGCGCGTTCGTCGACGACGCGGTCATCCCGTTCATCCGGGCGAACTGGCAGCGCGAGTGGGACATGAACCCCGACACGCGCCTGCCCGCCGCGATCCTGCAAGGCGCCGATGCGATCGGCATCCGCACGCTCGGCGTGCCCGAGGAGTTCGGCGGCATCGAGCTCGAGCCGGGCTCCGAGGTGCAGACCTTCGCGCTGATCGCCGAGGAGATCGCGCGCGGCGATTCAGGCCTGGCCGACAAGCTGGTGCAGAACTGGAAAGTGGCGGTGCTGCTGCGCAACCTCGCGCCCCGCCACCTGCAGGAGCAATGGTTCGCCCGCCTCGTGCACGATCCGCAGTTCCTGCTGGCGCATTGCCTGACCGAGCCGCGCGGCGCCTCGGACCGCTGGCTGCCTTACAACGTGCCGGAAGCCGCGATGCAGACGCGCGCCGTCAAGGATGGCGACTCGTGGGTGATCAACGGCCGCAAGCAGTTCATCTCCAACGGCTACGACGCCGGCCTCTACGTGGTCTACGCCAACACCAATCCCAAAGTCGGCATGCTGCAGGGCACGTCGAGCTTCCTGGTGCCGCGCGATACGCCCGGGCTCACCGTCGCGCGCTGCAACGAGACGATGGGCTGCCGCTTCATGAACAACGGCGAACTCGTGTTCGAGGACATGCGCGTGCCGGCCGACCATCTGCTGGTCGAGAACGACGCGCTCGGCCAAGCCGGCATCTATT
>VBAH01000094.1 GCA_005884685.1 Alphaproteobacteria bacterium | reverse complement strand
GCCGGCGGCGTTCTTTTTCGGGGTGCCGACCGCCTGCTGCACGGCGGTGAACTGGCCGTCGAGAATGCGCGAGCCGGGGAGCTTCGCGGCGACATCGATGAGCCCGGGGCGCAGCCCGGCATAGGCGTCCATCTTCTGCTCGGTGAATGCCTTGATCGCCGCGTCGGCACTGTCGAACTGCAGGAGCTCGCCCTTTTTGAAGTTGTTTTCGAGCCACAATCCATAGGCGCTGCGGGCGGTCACGGCGACGCGCTTGCCCGGTTGGTCGACCTCGGAAACGCTGCGGATCGGCGAACCCGCGGCCACGAGATAGGTCGCCTCGATCTCGCAATACGCAGCGGTGAAATTGATGACCGCGGCGCGCTGCGGCTCGGCGCCGATATTGCCGATGTCCCAGGCGCCCTTCTCGGCATCATCGGCGATCTCGCCGGGACGCGCGTAGGGGATGAATTTGACCGGCACGCCGAGCCGCGCACCGATCGCGGCGGCCATGTCGGGCGAGACGCCGGACGGGTCGCCGTTTGGGCATTTGCCGGTCACCAGCAGGAAATTCCCCATATTGATCGCGGCGCGCAAGACGCCGGTCGGGGCCAATTCGGAGACGATTTGCGGCGTGGCTTGCACAGGCATCGGTCGGGGGTCCCGGTCTGGTGAAAGAGGTTCGTAAAGGCGCCGCATCCTAGGGGAATTATCCGCGACGCGTCAGCCCGGGAATTTCACAGCTAGAGGGCATCAAGGTCGTGCGCCCTTCGACACGCACCGCCGCTTCGCGGCGACGCTGCTCAGGATGAGGCTGCTGTTGATGGCATCAAAGAACGTCCCTCATCCTGAGCGCGAGCGAAGCGAGCAGTCGAAGGACGCAGGGCGGTCCTCCAATGTAAAGTGCCGCTAACAAGGAGCGAGGGGGCGATGGCTCGTGTCGAGGTGAAATCGGTCAAGCTGCTGGGAACGCCGGTCGAGTACGCCTATGCGGTGAAGGCCGGGAAGTGGATCTTTTTGACCGGGCATGAGGCGTTCGATTTCGAGAGCGGCGTCCCGGAAGCGGTGGCGGGGCCGCCCGGTTTCCCGCTGTATGGCCGCTCGCGCAGCCGCCGCGAGGGCGATTTCATCCTGCAGCGGATGCAGCGGATATTGCGGGAATTCGGCTCGGACCTCGCGCATGCCGTGCGGCTCGACCAATACTACCCGAACCCGGAAGCGGTCGCCGCCTATCATCTGGCGCGACATGCCGCGTTCGGCGACTACATCCCGCCGAGCACCTCGGTCGTCCTGGAGCGCTGCTTCGCCGCCGAGACGACGATCTCGACCTCGCTCATCGCGGTGACCCCCAGCCCCGGTCACGAGATCCGCAAGATCCACCCGCCGGGCGTCGCTTCGGCGCCGACTTCGGGCTTTGTGCCGGCGGTCGTGTGCGACGATTTTGTGTTTGTCGCCGGGCAGATGGCGCACAACCCCGGGCAAGGCCTCGACCCGCGGGCGCATGTGCCCGAGCATTCGGCCTGGGCCGGGATCGAGATCCGCAAGCAGACCGAATTTTTGATCGAGCACAAGCTGAAGCCGGCATTGGAAGCGGCGGGGTCGTCGCTCGAACGCTCGGTGAAGGCGCAGGTGTATCTGGCGCGGATCGAGGATCTGCCGGAATTCCTCGATATGTGGAATGGGTATTACGCCAAGATTCCGTGCGCGCTGACCGTCGTGCCGACCAAATCCTTTGCGACAATCGGCGGCATCATCGAGATCAATTTGACCGCGCTGACGAACGGGGCGCGGCGGGAGAAAGAGGTCATTGCGGCCGATGTGCCGGAGATGGCGGCGTTCGGGCCGTGTATCAGGGCCGGCGAGTTTCTGCTGCCTTCCGGGCTGATGGCGATCGGCCGCGATGGGCATATTGCCGGGAAATCGGTGTCGCCGGGTTTCGCGGGGCTGTCGCATGCCGGTTACGTGCAAGCGGCGGCGGTCTATGATTACGCCGAGGCGCTGTGCCGGGCTGCCGGGACGTCGATGGCGAATGTCGTGCGGGCGCAGTATTTCGTCTCCGATGTCGCCGCCTTCCCAGGCATCGCGATGGCGTGGAGCTTGCGGTTTCCCGCGCAGCCGCATCCTTTTGTCTGCATCCAGACACCGGCGGCGATGCCGGCCCCCGGCGCAGCGCTGATCGCCGATTTCTGGATTTACCTCGGCTAGGTACTATATCTGACCAATTAGATGGTCAGGAGAGCCGGGATGAGAACCGTCAGTATCGCCGAGGCGAAGGCGCATCTGAGCAAACTGGTCGAGCAGGCCGAGGCCGGCGATCCGGTGTGCATCACCCGCCGAGGCAAGCCGGTCGCGCAAATCATTGCCGCAGAAAGGAAGCGCAAGCCAATCGACGTCGAAGCCTTGCGGGCGCTGACTGACAAGATGCCCATGCAGTCGGAATCGGCAGGCGATTTCGTTCGCCGGATGCGTAATACCGATCGCTACTAATGTTGTATCTCGACACGTCGCTTCTGGTCTCCGCATTTGCACGAGAGCCACAGACTCCGCGCATTCAGCAGTGGCTTCGTGAACAGGATACCGACGAGCTTACGATCAGCGATTGGGGTATCGCAGAGTTCTCCTCCGCCCTCTCGATCAAGCTCCGGACCGGCAATATTGGGCTGGCAGCGAGGGCCGAGGCCTTGGGCTTATTCAACCGATTTTGCGGCGCTACATTCACCATCCTGCCGGTTTCTCGCGCGGGTTTCCGCATGGCAGCTCGATTTTCCGATCAGCATATCCATGGCTTGCGCGCAAGCGATGCGCTGCATCTTGCGATTGCCGCGGAGCACGGAGCTACGCTCTGCACCCTGGATCGCCCGCTCAGCGACGCCACAACGAATTTGGGCTTGAAGGCGCTGCTGGTCTGAGTAAGTGATTTCCCGTCACCTAGGAATCGTCAGCGAGATCAGGCGGGTCGCGGCATCGTCGAGCGTGTCGAGATGGCGGCAGGCGTCGATCAGCGCGGCGAATTGCGTGTCACCGATCGCGACGCCCGGCGCGATGTCGCGAATGCGCCGCGCCTCTTCCTCGAAATCCCAGATGAATTCGCGGCCGGTGCCTTCTTTTGTGAAGCTGCGGCCGTCCTTGGTGAAAATTGTGATGCGCGGGCCGAACAAGGTGCGGCGCATCGCCGGGATCAAGGTCACGCGCTGCATCAGATTGAGGACTTCCGGCGGATCGCTGTCGCCGGGGCCGGGCTCGCCGCCGCGCAATAGGGGATAACCGCGTGCGACGGCACCATACGCGGTGAAGTATTGCGTGCTGCCGGGCTTCGGCGGGATGTCGATGCCGCGGCTCGGAAAGGCCGGGCTCGGATATTCGGTTTCGAGCCAGTTCACGACCGCTTCGATGCGCTCGATCTGCTCGTAGCGGATGTCGTGCTCTTCGCAGAGGCGCGCCGTCACAGCGACATGCGCGACGTTGTACCCGGCTGTCGAATAGATGCGGTACAGCGTTTCGAGAAACATCCAGTCGCGCCCGAGGCCAGCGGTAATCTTCGACAGACCGGCGCGATTGTCGCCGGTGAAGCTATAGCGCAGCAGACCGAGATTGTTGCCGGCATAGGAATGGTAAAAGCCGGCTTCGCCTTCGAGCGTGGTTTCGCCGCCCGGCGTGCCATGCTTCGCCAGCGCCACGGCGAGGAGCGCATTGCGCACGGCGCCGCCTTCGCGCAATGCGCGGCCGCCGCTGCGGCCGCCTTCGAGATTGCCCGAGGCGAGGTTGACGCATTGCGCGATCGCGCCGTTGACCTGATCGGCATCAAGCCCGCCGATTTTCGCCGCCGCGATCGCCGCGCCGAAAATCCCAAACACCGGCCCGGCGTGAAAGCCGCGCGCCATCACGGT
>VBAH01000021.1 GCA_005884685.1 Alphaproteobacteria bacterium | reverse complement strand
GTTTGGCACCCACGACCAGGCGGCGCAGCCGTTCTTCTGGCCCACCTATCGCCTGAAAAAGAAACGCGCGCGCAGCGCGATCAAGCGCCGCATCACCAAAGCGATCAAGAACCGTTCCGCGGAATAACAGCGCATGGCGTCCGACGACACCGCAAAGCTGGTCGTCGCGCTCGAGGCGCGGTTCGACAAGTTCGAAAAGTCTCTGAACGATTCGACCAAGGTTGCCGACAAGGCCGTCTCGTACATCGAGGCGCGCTTTGCGCAGATGAACAAGACGATCAGCAGCCAGCTGCAGAGCGTCGCGGCCGGCTACGCCAATAATCTTGGTCTGATCGGTCCGATCATCACGGCGCTCGGGCCCGCGGGCATCGCGGCCGCGGCCGGCCTCGGCCTGGTCGCCGGCGCGATCTATGCGATCGTCAACGCGACGAACGAATGGGCCATCAAGCAAAAGGCCTTGAAGGAAGGTGCCGAGACCGCGGGACTCACGATCTCGCAGTTCAAGCTCCTCGGTGGCGTCGGTAAATCTGTCGGCCTCGACTTCGACGAAAGCTCGGCGTTTTTCACCAAGTTCATCGCCAACCTCGAGCAGCTGCGCCATGGCAGCGGCACGCTTTACGACGCGCTGCTCAAGGTCGACGTCGGGCTTCTGCGCGAGCTCTCCACCACGAAGGACAGCGCGCGCGCGATCGACATCCTGGTCGCCGCCTTCGCGCGGCTGGATAACCAGACCGACAAGCTCAACATTGCGAAGGGCGCCGGCGGCCGCGCAGGCCTGCAGGGCGTGCGTCTCCTCGAGCAGCTGTCGAAGGTTGGCGGCCTCAGCGGGCTCGAAGCCACTAGCCCGAAGATCGACGAAGGCCAGGTCGAACGCGCCGTCAAGCTGCGCAACGAAATTGAGAAGATCAAGCGCGACACGGAGAACATCTGGGGTCGGATGTTTTCCGACCAGACGCTCGAACAAGAACGGGCGATGGCGGACGATCTCAAGAAGATCGCCGAATTCATCGAACGGATTGTTGGAGCCAAGGAGAAGGCCGCACGCCTCAGCAACCCGGCCGGCGCGGCCGGCGATGACCTGACCAAGGAGAAGGCAGACCTCGAAGCGCAGCTGAAGGCGATCGAGGACCGCAAGGCGCAGGACGCGGAGCACCTCAAGTATCTCAAGGATGTCGGCGCGTCGCAGAAGCAAATCTACGACGATTTGCCCGGCCTCAAGCAGCTGGAGCAGGCCTACGACAAGGTCAGCAGCCGGCTGAAGGAAATCAACGAGCAGCTGGAGCGGATGCGCGGCCAGAATGGCGGCGTGATCCCGAGTGCCGTCGCGGCGGCCGAAGAGACCGTCAAGCGGCCGGTCAATTTCCGTGCGGCGCGCGAAGGCATCAGCGAGCCCGCGCCGCCGAGCAAGACCGAAGGGTCCGCCGCGGTCGAGCTCGCGATCCTTCAGAAGCACATCTCGCTGCTCGGCGACGCCGTTACGCAAACCGAGCAATGGAAAGCCAAGCGCCTCGAGCTGAAGGCCGCGGCCGAAGCCGATCCGACCGTCAACGGCATCGCGAACCGGGCGCTGGCCGCCTTTAATCTGACGATGAAGCAGGCGGCGTTGTCCGCCCGCGAGCGCCTCGGCATCGCCCGGGAAGAGGAGATCGTCACCGTTGGGCTTGCAAAGCTCCAGCAGGATCGCGCGAAAGGCTTCATCCGCACCGATGCCGAGATGGTGCTGGCGGAGCAGATCCTGCGCAAGGAGGCCAAGGCGACGGCCGAGTCGCTGCAGGTGCGTGCATCGAACCTGCCCCAGCTCACGCAATACGTTCTCGACAGCAACAATTCGCTGAAGCAGCTCGACTCGATCGCCGTCAGTTCGCTTGGCAATCTAGAGAACGCGTTCGCCGACGCGGTCACCGGCGCAAAGTCCCTGCAGGATGCCATCAAGGATCTAGCGAGCTCGGCCGCGCGCGATCTCGCGAAGCTCGCATTCCGAAGCATCCTCGGCAGTCTGCTCGGCCCGTTCATGCCGGGATTGACCGGCCTGGTTGGCGGCGGTAACGCATTTCTACCGGGCAAGGCGCTCCTCAACGGCAACCCGACCGGACTCGCGGAAGGCACGGACAACTGGCGCGGCGGCCCCACTTGGGTCGGCGAGAAGGGTCCGGAGATCATCAACCTACCGCGCGGTGCGCAGGTCATTCCCAATGACGTGGCGCGCACCAAGGTCGGCGGCAGCGTGACGGTCGCGCCGGTCTTTCATGTCGACGCGACCGGCGCCGATGCGGCCCAGATCATGCGGCTCGAGCGTGCGCTCGTCCGCACCGCAGCCTCCATCAAGCCGCTCGCAATCCAGGCTGTGGCCGAACACTCGGCGCGTTTCGGATGAGCCTCTCAGTCGAAGCAAGCGAGATCATCGTTAAACGGGAGGCTGTAGCGGCCTTTTTGATCGAGCTGGTTTTCATTTCCGAGACGAAGCGCGTCTGGACCGGCTTCGGCAAGCTGCGCACCAGCGACACGAAGGAATGGGATGGCCTTGGCGAGGTCATCGGCATCGAGGGGTTGGGCGCGGGTCTCGGTCCCTCGGCTACTCCCGGCAGGCTCGGCGTCTCTGGCGTTTCGACGCAGGTGATTCAGTCCGCGGTCAACGCCACCGAATACAAAGACCAGCCGATCCTCATCTACCTGCAGCCCTTCCAGAACCGCGCGCTCTACGGCGCGCCGGTGCCCCTGCAGCTGCGCTTCATGAAAAGCTTGGAGATTTCGCGCAGTGATGGGACTCGCTCGATCGCCGTCAATCATGAGGGGCCCTACACCGGGCGCCGGCGGCCGGCCGCCGGGTGGTATTCCTTCGCCGATCAGCAGAAGCGTTCGCCCGGCGACCTGTTCTGCGAGCGCGTTTTCGATCTCCTGTTCAAGCAGGAACGTTTCCCCGACTACTGACCTCGCGCACCTCCTGCGCGCATTCCTTCAGGACTGTGCCGAGCGCAGCTGCAAGCTCGGCTCGCACGATTGCGGACTTTTCCTCGCGGACTGGATCGAGCGAGTCACCGGACGCGATCCGGCCGGACCCGTGCGCGGGCAATACCACGACGAAGCGTCGCTGATGGCGATCGCCGGGCCCGGCGGTCTGCCGCGGCTGTTCGATCGGCTGTTGCGCGCGGGCGGCATGCTCCGCACGCGCGATCCGCAATTCGGCGACGTCGCAATGGTCGCCGCGGCCGACATGCCGCCGCGCGGCGCGATCAAGACGGAACGCGGTTTCGTGCTCGTCGGGGAAGAGGGCGTGTCCGGAGCGCGCGGGGCGCTGCGCGTCATCATGGCCTGGACTTTTCCGTAAATGAAGCGGCTCGGGGTCGCACTCTGGCTGCTCCTCGCAGCCAGCGGAATCGCGTCCGCAGACCCGACGACCGTCGGCTTCATCATTCTCAGCGCGATCGAGGCCGCCGGCGTAACCGGCGCCGCGACCGCGGGCACGACAGCGGTCGTGTCGGTCGCAGGCGCGACGATCACCGTCGCGCAGATCGTCGGCACCGTGGCGCTGATCGGCGCATCGATCGGCGCGGCCTACGGCGTTAACGCGCTGCTCAACAAGGCGCCGACGTCGAAGCCGCAGGACGGGCAGATTACGACCCGTCAACCGGTGCCTCCGCGCCGGCGCGGCTATGGCCGCATCAAGATCGGCGGCGCTCTGATGCTCTCAGAGACGACGACCGTCGCCGGCTTTGTGGGGCGCTTTCAGGTCCTCGCACTTCATCACGGCCTAATCGATGCTTTTGAGGAGCATTGGTTTTCAGAATTTGCCGCTGTCCTGAATGGGAGCGGCCAGGTCATCAATCATTTCACGCTCGGTGCCGCGCCGTTCATTACGCTCAACACGCGGGCCGGGCTCGCGACCGAAACTGCCTATGGCACGGTTGTGTCGGCATTGCCGGCGCTGTGGACCAACGACCATCGCGGCGACGGTATCGCCTCGGCGATGGTTCAAACCTTCCAGCCGCCGAACGCCGAGGATCTGACCACTGTCTATCCCGGCGGGTTGCCGCCGCCTTATCGCGCGGTCGTGCGGGCATCGCGCGTTTGGGATCCTCGCGACGGAGCTCAGGACAAAGACGATCCGTCAACGTGGCAATGGAGAAGCAATCCCGTCCTGATCGCGCTCGATTTCCATCGTCACGCCGATGGGCTCGGGCTCGCGACGTACGACGCTACGCTGTTCACCACGGCGGCGATCAACGGGGATTGGATCCCGGCCGCCAATATCTGCGACGAAACAATCGCCGGCGCGCCGCGCTACACCTGCTCCGGGCTTTATTCGCTCCCGGAGGATGAGCCCGCTGGCGTCCTCGCCGCGATTCTGTCGACCTGCGATGGCGCGATGTACCAGCGCAACGACGGCGCGATCGGCATCCGCGTCGGCAAGGAGATCGCGCCGACCGTCACGCTCGATGACGAGCACATCCTTGGCTACGAGGGGTTTCGCAAGGGCGACAACGTCTTCCTCGCCTGCAACGAGGTGACGGCGAAATACACCTCGCCCGACCACGACTATCAGGAAACCGACGCGCAGCCCTGGCGCGACGAAGCCGACATCACGGCGCGCGGGCAGGTTCTTTCCAAGCCGCTCGCGCTGCAGTGGGTCACGAGCCACAGCCAGGCGCGGCGCCTGATGAAGCTTGCGATGCGCCGGTTCAATCCGGAGTGGTCAGGCCGCATCGTAACCGACATGGCGGGGCTCGCCGCCTTCAACGAGCGCTACATCCATCTGACGATCAGCGAAGGCGGGCTTGCGCTGATCGACGGCGACTTCGAGATCACGTCCTTCGAAATCCTGATCGGCCAGGCGATCACCTGCTCGATCGGCGTCTCATCGCTCGACCAGTCCGCATTCGACTGGGACGAAGGCACCGAGGCCGGCACACCGCCGCCCGTTCCTGACGGCGTGATGGGGAGCTAGATGCTCGGTTGGAACCCTTTGCTCTGCCCGATCGCGGGTGGTTTCGCTCCGTTCGTGCGCACGCTGTCCGGCGGGCAATCGTTGACCGGCTTCGAGCAGCTGCAGCCGCAGATGCACGATCGCTGGTCCGCGGCCTTTACCTTCCATCTCAAGAACAAGCCACTGATCTTCGCGGTGCGCGCCATGCTGACCCAGCTGCGCGGCCGGGCCGGCACAATTCTCGTTCCGACTTTCGAGGATGGGCGCGCGCCGCTGTCTCCGCCGTCCGGCCAGTCGAAATTCAACCCGCCATTCTACCAGCGCTTTGCCAAGTTCGCCGGCACGCCCTACGAATTCGAGCAGCTGGCGGACATCACCGGAACATCGACTATCACGGCGGATGATGCGTTCTCGTTCACGGCGACCGGCACCGTGCCGCAAGCCAAGCAGTTCGTGACAATCTTCGGCATCAAGCGGGAGATCGTGGCCGTCAGTGGGGGCGGTCCCTACATCTGCAAGTTTCGGCCGAAGCTCACAGGTGGAGCTCCGACAGCCGGCACCGTGACGGCGACGGCGGCCGGGGCGGCATCGCTCAACGCCACGCTCCTGGACGTCGCCTTCCAGAAGGGTGGCCCACCCGAGCCGGGAAACTTTTTCAGCATCGGGGCGCGGCTCTATTCGATCAACACCGCCGACTTGATCGCCCCGAACACTTATCGCCTCGACATCTGGCCGTGGCTGCGCGCCGACGTCGCGCAGGGTGCGGAGATCAATTTCGTTTCGCCGGCTTGCGAGATGCGCCTCGCGTCCGATGCCGAAGGCACGGACACGCTGCGCGCGCTCGCGCTGCTGAAATTCGGTGACGTGACCCTGCGGTTCGACGAAGTGGCCTGACCAGTGAGTGCCGAATGCCCGGGCTGATGTTCTTTCCGCACACCCAGATCACGGCGCCGAGCACGGCGACGTGGTGGATCCTGGCCACAGAACAGTGGGAGGACTCCTTCCAGATCACGGAAGGCCAGACCCCGATGCGGCTTAAGAACAAGCTGCTGGAATTCTGGATCCGTCCCGACTTCGACCACCCGCGACTGGTCAAGAAACTCTCCTCCGACCCAAACGAGGGTGGAGAGATCAGGATCGACGACGAAGATCAGGGCTTCGTGACTATCATCGTGCCGCAAAGCATCGTGGCGCGCGACATCGAGCCGACGATCACCCAGCCTTGGAAATACTTCCTGCGGGCGCTGGACCGCGGGCCGGGCTTTGCCTGGCGACCGCAGGAGATTGTGCGCGGCGAATTCTGGTGTCACCCGGGGCTCACCACGCAATGATCCAGAAAGACTTCTCCTTCGCGACTAATGAGGATTGGCGCGACAGCCTCGTGCTGTCCGACGCCGGCAACCTCGCGGGCGCGACCGTGCTCATGCAGGTCAAGCCGTCGCTCGACCATCCGGACGCCTTTCTCGATATGGCGACCGGGACCGGCGGCGGGCTCACGCTCGATGCCCCGAACAAGAAGATCAGCTGGGCGGTCGACAACGCGGACGCCGGCGAGGTCCCACCTGGCGAATATCAGTTCGACGTCGTCGCGATCTACGCGGACGGCTCAACCAAACGCGAAGCCCTTTGCACGCTGACCGTCAACCGCGGCGGCACTGCGGTGCCGCGCGGCACGCCGGTCGAAGTCCTCGGCGACGAAAACGGGCTGGAGATTTAGCCGATGTGGCGCCCGTGGCGTACCAAGACCCTCGACGCATGCAATCCGGCCGGTGCACTCAACGGCACGGATCGGCTGGCGATCGCGCAAGGCGTCTCAAGCGAGATCCTGCGCACGACCCTTTCGGCGATCGCCACGAAGGTCGGCGCGATTCTCGGTGCGCTCACGCCATCTTTTGGTACCGACCTGGTCAACAAGGCTTACGTTGACGCGCTCTTTCTCAATGTCAGCCAGCGCCTGCAGGTGCGGGCCGCCTCGACGGTGAACATCAATCTCGCGAGTCCCGGCGCCACCATCGACGGCGTCGCGATGGTTGCCGGGCAGAAGTTCCTCGCGAAGGACCAGACCACCGCGGCCGACAAGGGACCCTATGTCTGGAACGGCGCCGCGGTGGCGGCAACACGCGCCGTCGAGTTCGACACCTATGACGAGATCGCCGGCGCGCTGATCATCGTCGAGGAAGGCGGCACCAACGCCGACACGATGTGGCTATGCACATCGAACAAAGGCGGCACGCTCGGCACCACCGCGATTTCGTACCTGCGCATCCGGATCGAGCTCTCCGATCCAGTCACGCTCGCCCAGGGCGGGCTCGGCGCCGACGTGAGCGGCTTCAGTGGCGTTCTTGAAATATCCGGCGGGTCGATCGTTGCGCGGGTGCGTGACACAGACGCCCTGATGGCGGCGAACAGCGACACGCGATTTCCTTCGCAGAAAGCGGTCCGCACTGCGATCGGTTATCCGGTTGTCCTGCTCGGAGCTGCCAAGGCGGTGAACTTCAATCTGGTCGCCGATACGGCGATTGCGATCACTCTCCCCTTCGGCGCAGCGAACTGGCGTCTCGCGGCTATCGTGATCTGCGACGCGACCGGCGATCTTTCGGCCTCGCATTTCGCCCTCTTCACGGCCACAGGTGGGGGCGGCACAGGCATTCGGGGCGATACGGCCTGCAACATCACAAACGGCACGCCGAACACCGCTAGTAATCTGCAGGCGGTGGGGCCTTCGGTGGACGCGCTTTACAACGTCGCGACCGTCCAATTCCGGATGATGACCGCGCAGGGTGCCGCTCGCACAGCCGACGTCTACCTGTTTGGCTATCCACTGCCGGCGTTACCGTAATCCGCTCGGCCGCCGCGATTTCGCATCCCGACCGCGATCCAGCTTTTAACGGCGCCGAGGGCGCGCCGTTCGACCATCGCGTGAAAAAGCGCCGCGGCCGCGAGCGCGACTCCCGCCGAGGCAACGGCGACGGTCGCGACCGTGAGCGCGAACGGCATTCGATCGACTGCCGCCAGAAATAGCGCACTCGAAAACGAGCAGACGATCGGGAAGTGGACAAGGTAAAGGCTAAAGGACACCGCGCCGAGAAAGCGTGAAAGTGGCCCGCTCAGCGCCGCGGCCGCGGCCGGCAATGCCGCGCATCCCGCGACCGCCAGACCGGCGATGATGTTCCGGCCTGGGATCGTAGCGAAAAACGCGACATGGAAATGCGGCGATCGGGCCGCGATCGAGGCGGCCAGCGCCGCGATCAGAAGGCCGGCGCCAACTCGCGGCAGCTGACTGAAGCGACCAGACGCGATCAGGTCGGCAATTCCGAAGCCGAGAAAGAACCCACAGAAATAGGAGCTTTGGAACATCAGCGCGCCGAAGATGGCGATCGCGAGTCGCGTTGGGCGTGGCGCCGCTACGGCGAGGAGAAAGATCACGAACGAGCCGAGGAGCTCAATCGGCATCGTCCATAGCACCGCATTCCAGGAGCTTGCTAGATCGTAATCGAAATAGACGCGCCAGAGTGCGAAGCTGAGCATGTCGGCGAAGTGATGCGGCTCAAAACGATAGAACGTTGCGAGCCATGGCGTGTTTGACCGCGCGCCGGCCTCGACATTGGCGAAACACCCCGTCACCCAAAGCGCATAGACGAGCAGGCACGCCGCGAAGATTGGCATCGTGAGGCGCGGGTATCGCTGCAGGGCGAGCACCAACGCGACGCGGAGCGGCGCCGGCGCGGTGATGATCGGATAGGTCAGAGCCACCCCGCTGATGCAGAAGAAAATATGGATCGCAAGTGCGCCGTCCATCGCGACGCCAAGCGGTGACGAATTCACGAGGTCGAGCACCCACGTCAATCCGCGTGCTCGCATCGCCTCCGGATTGATCATCCAGACCTGAAACAGGTGCGAGCCGAGCACCGCGAGCGCGGCCCAGCCGCGAAGCCCGTCCAAAAACGTCAGGCGGCCGCCGCGCCGCATCTCCGCGCCATCCGGAATCATCACGTCCGGACGGTAGCGATTTCGGAAACCAGCAACCATGCCGTTCACCGATCTGAAGCCCGCCACGCTCGCAGTTATCCCCCGCGGCCGCGTCGGAGATCCCGGAGCCGCGGGCGCGCCGGGCGACCAGATCAGCTTCAACACGCTCGCGGATGCCGTCGCGACCAACATCGATCCCGCCGTTCACCACTTCCGCACCGGCGGATATGGCGCGGCCGGGGATGGCGGCGACGAACTTTATTACCGGCTCGGCGCGACGCCTGTTCCCGCGAAGGCCTGGCACGCGCAAACGGCCGATGGCGGTTGGTGGGAGATCGCGAACTACCAGCTCAACCTCCTGGCCATCGGCGGCAAGGGCGACGACGCGACCAACAACGACACGGCATTCGCGGCCTGGGCGGATGCGATCGATCACGGCTGGTCGCTGTTGCGCCTGCCCTACGGCAAGTATCGCTGCTCGCGGTTCGACCTCTCCGGAAAATCCGATTTCCGCATCGTTGGCGATGGCGGGATCGACAAGAACCATACGGGCAAAGGCTCGACCATCATCATCACGCGGACCGACAACGCCGCGGGCATCAAGGCACGCAACTGCAAAGGCGGGATGTTCGAGCACATCGGCATCACCTGGGCCGGCGTCGGCTTCACCGGGATCCTGCTCGACATTTCCTGCGACGTGTCCGGCGACAATGCGCTGTCGTTCTCCTACGTGCATTTCTATCGCTATGGCGGCGCGGCGCCCTACACCGCGCTCACGTGCGTCTACGGCAAGAATTGCTGCAATGTCCTCTTCACCGGATGCCAGTTCTCCCACTGCAATTACGGTGCGGTGGCGACGATCGGCTCGGACAGCTCGGCGGCAACCGGCGTTTGGACGTTCAACAAGTGCTGGTTCATCTATCTCAACGCGGCCTACGTAAATCCCGGCCTCACGTGGCACTTCGGTGCCTGCCATTTCGAGCCCTCGCCGACCGGTGCGCCGGCGGGCGGCTTCTCGATCGCGCCGAACTATTTCGAGGCCGTCAATCACGACGGCTGCACCTGCGCCGACGCGACCGCGCCGGGCATCTGGTTCGACACGACCAATTGGTTCGGCGGCGGCTTTATCAACGGCTCGATCGGTGGCGACACCGATGTGTCTGGCGACGTGGTTACGGGCATCAGGGCCGATCACATCTTCGGCGCGAGCTTCAACGGCAATCTGTGGTCGGGGGTGACCAACGGTATCATTCTCAACGGGCCGTTTCTTTCCGAGTTCACCTGCACCGGCGGCTCCTGGCCGAACGCTACGACCGCGATCGGCAACCCGCAATTTATGGACCGGAGCTGCAACGTCTCGGACGGTAACAGCATGCCCGGGATCTACCCCCGCCGCCTGCAATCCGTCGCGCTGGCGCAACTGCCGAATGCGACGACGTTCGCCGGCGGAATTGTGACTGTGCCGGATGCGACAGGCGGCGAATGCGTCGCGATCGCGTCGGGCGGGTCGTGGAAGAAGGTCGCGCTCGGCGCCACGGTCTCGTAGCCCGAGCTAGTTCAACCCCCCACAAAAACCGAGGCTTTGATGCTCTCCGACCGGCTTGTCGGCGCGGCGGTAGCCGTTGCCAAACGCGATGGCGTGCGCCCCGCGGGTTTCCTCGCGCTAATCGAGGTGGAGACGAACGGGCAGCCCTTCGAGCCCGACGGCGCGACCCCGCGATTCCTGCCCGAGCGGCACAAGTTCTTCTCCGAGCTGAAGGCGCATGCGCCCGGCAAGCTTCCGAAGGCGGTCGCCGCAGGCCTCGCCATCCCGAAATGGTCGCCCAAAACTCAATACAAGGATCTGCGCAGCGACGAGGGCCGCAAGGCCGTGTTCGCGCGCATGGTCGCGATCGACGCTGAGTGTGCGCACCGCGCCTGCTCCTGGGGCCTCGGCCAGATCATGGGCTTCGAGGCGGAGCACCTCGGCTATCCGAATGCCATCGAGATGGTGCGCACGATGCGCGCCAGTCCGGAGGCGCAGCTCGAGGCGATCGCGCGGTTCCTGAAATCCAAAAAGATCGTCGCCGCCCTCAACGCCGGCGATCACTGCACTGTCGGTTCAAGCTGCCACAACTATGCCGACGTCGCGCTGCGCTACAACGGCGAGCAATATGCGCAGCACAATTACGATGGCCGCCTTGCGGACGCTGACAAGCGCTGGACGCGAAAACTCGCCGCCATGGGGGTCAACCCCGCGCCCGACGCGCCGAGCGAGCCCACGCGCCCGGTGCCGCCCGAGCAGCTCCTCAGCCGCGCGCAGATCCAGGAACTACAAGCCCGGCTCCGGACCTTGAACTATGCCGAAGCGGGAATGGCTGACGGCGTCTGGGACACCAAGACGACGGCCGCGATCGCCGCTTTCCAGGCCCACGAGGGTTTGACGGTTACCGGTTCATATGACGACGCCACCGAGGCTGCCCTGCTGCTGGCGCAGCCGCGGCCGGTTCCGCGCGAAAGGTCCACCGTCACGGAGGACGACCTGCGCGATGAGGGGTCGCGCACCATCAAGACAGCGGACAAGCTTTCGCTGTTGGGCAAAATCAAGCTTTGGCTGTTCGGTGCGCCCGCCGTGGGCGGCATCGCCAACGAAAGCGGAGTGCTCGACCAGGCTAAGGAGCTCGGCGAGAAGGCTGGAACGCTGCACGAAACGATCACCAGCCTGCAGGGCTTCCTCCCGTCATGGCGCGTAATCGAGATTTGCATCGCCATCGCGCTCCTCGGCGCCGCGATCGTGTATCTCGCCGGCAGAATTAAAAAGTGGCGTGTCGCTGATCACCACAGTGGCGTCCATGCCGGCGCGGGAGCCTGACGATGTTGGGACTCGCCTGGACGATCTTCGGCGGCCGCCAGTTCTTGCTCGGTGCGATCAAGTTTTTCTCGACGCCACTTGGCCAGATCGTAGCGGTTGCAGGCGCGCTTGTGCTGACGGCGGTGACGACGGACGTGCATGCGCGCATCCGCGATCGCGCAGTGTGCAACGGGCGGATCGAGGCGAACAACGTGGCGTGGCAAGAGCGCGAGCTGCAGGCCAAAGCCGCCTACGACCAGGCGCGCGCGAAACGCGATCAGGACATCGATGCGGCGCTCGAAAAGAGGGTCACCGAAAAAGCCGGTTCAATTCAACAGCTCGCCGAACGGCTGGCTCTGCAGGTGAAGGTCCATGAAGCAACAGCTCCGACGTGTCGCGTTTCTCCTGGCCTTATCGATCGCCGTGACCGGCTGCTCGGCCGCGCTAAAAAATGACCTGCCGCCGGCGTCAACCGAGCGGCTGGATCTGTCGGTCGATATCAGCGCGGCCTGCGAGAAGCTGGATAAGGAAGTGCCGCACCCCGTGATACGGCCCGGGGACGATTCCGACACGATCATTCTCACCTATGCGGCTGCGCTCGAGGTGGCCAACGCGACCATCGGAGCTGACCGCGAATGCAAGCAGGACCTGCGCGCGCGCTACAAGGCCGCGCAGCTCGCCGGAAAAGAGAAACAATGAGAAAGCGCCATGTCCCTCGCCGAGGCTGATTTCCTGCGCCTGCGCGCTGAAATGATCAGCGTCGTGCGGGCCGAGGTGCCCGCGATCGTGCGGACGGAGCTCGCCGGCATCGGGATGGCGGCCGACAGCGACACCGCGCGCGTCTCGCTGCAGGAACACATGGTATTCCTGCGCCGGGCGAAACGGACCTTCGACGCGATGGGCGGCGCGGCCGCAAAAGCGATCGCCGCATTGGTCGTGATGGCCGTCGCGGGCTTTGCCGCCTATTTTCAGATCTCGCGGCCGTGACGCTCGCCGCGGCGCTACGCCGAACTGCTGCGGCATATCTCATCTTCCAGATCGCGGTGACCGCGCTCTTCCTATTCTGAGTTTCGCGTGAAAGGGAACCGGCCACCGAACCGGCACTGACACGCGAGGACCGGCCGGTAGCCCGCGCCGGTGCTCTTGCCGCCACACGGCAGCTGTCCGCCCGCTCCGGCTCGCGCCGGGGCGGGCATTTTCATTTTGGGGAATCGCTTCTGCGCCCACCCAGCGTGAACGCATTCGGCCGGATACCATCCTCGAGCGCGCGCCAGGTCGTCGGCATCGCGATCGGCAGGCCCGGCCGGGCCCGGGGCGAATAACACCCCGCTGCGGTCTGGCCCCGCCGATTGCGGAAGAAGTCGATGAACAGCTTGCCTACGCGATGCCGCGCACCAGGCGTCGTCGTGTAGCGGCCCGGATGGTTGCGCGCCAGGCGCTCGGCCAAGGCCTTCGTGCAGCGGTGCAGGTCTTCGTGCGTCAGACTGCGCTTGATCGGCGTCACCAGATGCACGCCGCTGCCGCCTGTCAGTTTCGGCCAGCAATCGAAACCTTCCGCGGCGAGCAGCGCGCGCAACCGAAAAGCGGTCTCGAGAACGAACGGCCATTCCACACCCTCACCCGGATCGAGATCAAAGATCATCATGTCGGGCCGCTCGATATCGTCGATCGTAGCGGCCCACGGGTGCACCTCGACCACGCCGATGTCGACCAGCCCGAGCAAGCCAGCAACGCTGTCGATCCACAGGCGAATGCCCCTCGTGCCATCCGCCTTGCGAATTTCCAGCGGGTGCACCGCCGGCGGTAACGGTGGCAGAGGCCCTTTATGATAGAACGTCACGCCGTCGACGTGCCGCACCAGGGTGAGCGGCCGGCGCGCCAGATAAGGCAGCGCGACCTTCGCAACCTTTCTCCAGTGCGCCCTCAGCTGCGCGCCCGTCGGCACCACGGCCTCGACGAGCTCGGTCATGATGTTGTCGGCCAGGGTGAGCCGCGCGGCCGCCGGCGCGTGCGCTTTTGCGGGTTTAATTAATTTCGCGAAAGCAGGCGCGGCGATCGTCGGCGGCTCGGCCCAGCATTCGAACTTCGCGTGGCGCACGCGCGTCGTCCCCAAGCCTGCGCGGTGCACGATGTGTGCGCGGAGCACCGGCTTTACCCAGCGGGCTTTTTCCTTGCGCACCTCGCTCGTGAGCTGGCGTCCGCCATCCACGAGCGCATCAAGCTCGGCGAGGATCGGCTTGACCAGCGCGCGCGGCACGCCGAACTTCTCAACCTTGCCGCTGTAGACCAGCTCGCGCTTCTGCTCGCGCGCGAGATAGAGACCGTCAAACTTTCCTTTGTCTAGCGCATAGCCGACGACGAAAAAGACCTCGCGATATTGGCAAGGCACCTTGATCCAATCGTTAGTGCGCTGGGAGCGGTAGCGCGAGCCGAGCAGCTTGAACATCAAACCTTCGACGTTGAGCCGGTGCGCATGTTCGAGGAAGGTATGGCCGTCGATCTCCGTTTCGTGCTCGCAGAAAGACAGGCGGTCGGAGGGACGTTGCGCGAGCAAGGCGCGCAGCTTTTCCTTGCGCTCGATCAGCGGCAGGCTTCGCACATCCGCACCTTCGCGCATCAGGATATCGAACACGCGGAACACGATGGGCTCGCTATCCTTGTTGGCGACCGCGATCTGCAGCGCCGTGAAATCGCAGGTGCCGTCCGGGCGCGGCACGACCATTTCGCCGTCAATGATGAAATGCTGGTCGCGGAGCTTCAGTGCTTCTTGCGCAACCGTCGCGTAGCGACCGGTCCAGTCGTGGCCGCCGCGCGAAAACACCCGCACCTGATCGCCGTGGCGATGCAGCTGCGTACGATAACCGTCTTCCTTGAATTCGATCAGCCACCGGCCGCTTTTCGGCGGCGCGCCGATCTCGGCTGCGAGGCAAGGTTCGACATAGGTGAGGGCTGTGAGCGCACGGCGCGATGCCGCCGGCGCCGCGGGCCGAAGCGGCATCGTCTACTCCAAAACGCAACTAGGACGACTCGCTAGTTAGCCACTCGACATCGGTTTTTGGAGTCGCCACGGCGCGACGTTACGAAAAAGTCACCGGGGAACTTCAGCGCTCGCCGTATGGCCCCGGGCCCTGATCGCGATCGTACCGGCAGAGGATCTCGATCGCGGCGCGCGGCGGGAATCGGGTGCGCTCGCGGCAAGGCTGGCAGACCAGCGACGCCTCGAGCTGCCAGATCCATGTTTCGGCCGGCCGCCGCACGTTGGCGAGATTCACCCATGAACTTTGCTGACAGCCGTTGCAGAGGACGCGCAGGAACGGGAAGCCGCCGGAGATCGCGGCGCGTAACGATGGCGATGGTCGAATAGGCCCGCCGAGCTGGAGCATGCGCTCGTTCCAGGCCTCGCAGGCGAGTTTATCGGCGTGCTGCTGCGCCTGCAGCGCCTGGTCGTGTTTGCTTCGCCACGCGATGTGGCGACGGCCCCAGGATGGTCCGTTGGCACCCATCCTCGGAAGCTAAAGTCGGATTGGGGTCCGGAGCAAGCCGCGCGAGGATTGCACTCAGCGCGGGACTAAGCTTTGAACAATTCGACGGCGACTGAGCCATAGTAGGGCTTTCCGTAAGTCGGCGTCATCGCGATAATGTCGTCCTCGATCAACTTTTCCCGACGCTTTTCAGGCAGCTCAAGGAAAGCTTCAACATTAATCGTCGGCATTATCCCTTTGAACTTGGCAGCGCTCGCGCCGGAGACCTTCACCTGGCCTTTGCCCGCGAACTCCTCCTTGAAATTTTCGCCCTTCTCGGTCGCGATCTTCCGCAGCTTCGACTTGATATCTTCCATGCGGGCGAAAACTACGGCGTGTTCGGCCTCCAGCTCGACGAGCTCAAGCGCGAGCTTGCGCTCCTCCGTTTCGGTCTTGGCGGCGGCGGTCGCCATCGGCGGGCCACTTTCCCTCAATCTCGCGAGGATGTTCTCGGCTGGCCCTCACCAGGAAGATAAAGCGCCAACCGAGAACGTGCCTGCGCGGGTTACGATTTGCGCAAGATTGCAGGTGAGCGGTTAAGAGGAAGTGGCTGATTTCACAGGTATAATAGGTGTTTGAAATGATTCACGTGAAACATCCGGACGCTCTCGACCGTTGTAGGGCACTCTAATCGATCTTAGATGGCTTTGCGTGGATCGGAGCTGTCGCTATGCGCAAAGTAGTATCGGAAGCTTGGCTCAGAGATGAAATTTCCGCTCATATGTCAGGGCATGTTGTTGGATCAGGTACGTTCTGGGCTCGACCGGTCCGGTGTAAGCGGCAGGGCGACGGGCCGAACTGGCGGCATTCATTCAATCCGGGCGCCGTGCCTGCCGGCTATACTGCTACATGGGAGCGTATCCGGCACAAGTTTGAAGACGCGTATGACATGGCTGACGAGCAGGTGGGTTAGCTGTTCTTCGGGACGGGCACCCGGACTAAAGCGGGTTAGCGCTGCGCTCCCGTCTCGGGAGCCGACCGAAAACTAATACCAATGGTGCGAAGGCAAGTAGCCGCCGTTTTGCAGACGAGCCTCGAAGGCCTGACACATCGCGTCCCACTTCGACAAATCGCTTTTCCTTACTAGTTTGAGTATCTGATCAAAGATCGGTTCTTCGAGATGATCCGCTGCCAAGCCGAGCAGCACGGAAACAAAATTCATGCACGCTGTTGGGATGCGCACTGATGAATACAAGGTTTCCTTTGGCGGAGTTTTGATGGTTGAGCGGAATCCTACTGCGTGCAAATCCTGTGGTGGAAAGTCGCCCATGCCAAACTGAGCGTGGAAGATCGGATGCCCCGAGAGCGGAGGCGTTTCATAGTCGTAGTGTAATGCGAGAAGGGACTGCGCGCTCTCGTTAGCCGGCGGCCTGAGATACAGCACTTGGACGTTCGAGCGTGAAATTCGGTTCTCGGCGCGAGAGTATCTTTCTCGGCTTTGCACCAGAATCTGAATTCGCTCTTTAGGGGATGTTTTCTTGTAACGCCACTCGGGAAAAAAACATAAGGCTTGGATTCCGATGTCTTTGCTATTTGTAGTCCTCTCATCGATTTTGATCGAACTTCCGTCACTTGGACGGGCGCTAGCTCCCGCCGCGCGGCATATGGTTTCGTATTCACTCCAAAGTGTCTTATAGACTTTGAGCAGCTCTTCCTTTCGCATAGTCTAAAACAGCCCCAGCCAAGGGCCCACTTGATCGTAGACGTCTTTGCGGACTCGGGCGAGATCGGCTCCCGGAGGAAACCAACTGATCTGGCCCACGGAGTTCGTTTCGCTGACCGGTCGGTGCGTTACCATGCAGTACAGGCCAGCGCGCTTGCCACCATCCAAACAGCGCGGAATGTCGATCTTCAGTTTTTTCCGCGCAAACTCGTTTCCGTCCTTGGCTTGGCTCTTCACCAACAACTCGTCCAAGTCGGTTCGCCACCAGTGGGGATCGTTGGGATCGGCAAACGGACCGACGTACGTGGCGGGCTTGAACAGCTTCTGCACTGAGAGCTTTTGAAATGCCGGCACGGAGATGTTTAGATAGCTCGCGGCAGCAACGGAATTAACCAGCAGCCCGGGGAAACGCAAAATCGAGTCATACAGCCAATAGCCCATCAAACTCGGCAGTCTGGTCTTTAGGTCTTTATGACTCTTGGCTCCGATAGCAAATGGAAGAATCTCGCTGACCATCCGCTGATCACCGGAACCATACAGCGCTATCTTCCCGGCGTCATCCGGCCTATCGAGTAAATGGGCCATGACATCTGCTGGTGTTCGCAAGGTCGAAGCGAGCGATTTCCTTCGCTCTATCTGATCAAGTTTACGAGCAATGATCTGAAATCCGTCTGCAAGGATCGCCACGCGGCCCGCAAGCACATCCAGGTCGGACGCGGGTAGGATGATCTGCGCATCGCCCCAGCTTTTTTGCCGCTCGAAAACGTTGTCGTCGGTGTCACCGCGTGCGTACTTGCATAGCGGCACTCCAAAACGCGCGGCTACTTTCCAGACGATCGGTTCAGAAAGTCCTTGATAATGCCGGGTTTTCGACAAGTCGCGATCAGTTACCCATAGCGTTGCTTTATCGTAGCCGCGCGTCTTTACCTCAGCCGCCAGGCGATCCTCGTATGGCAGTTGAGTTTCTGCTTGCGCCGAAGGTTCGAAAACACTTACCGCACGTTTTCGTTTCAGCTTCTTCCCGATGAGTCTTTGCAATAGAGGCGCGGTCTTCGCGTCGTCCTCGAACAGTATGATGGATGGTGGGTGCCCGGTCATGTTGCTCATGTCCTTGGCAATTGTACCCTAAAGCATGTGCTGAAGCCCTCCGGCGCATCGACAATCGTGATCCGCCCGCCGATCTGTTCGACTAACTGCTGCACCAAGCTCAGACCAAGACCCATTCCTGAGCCGAGTGGATTATTCAGCCGTGACGTGGTTGTGAACAGCGGATCCCATATCCGCTTGCGCAGGTTTGGAGGAATTCCAACCCCGGTGTCTAACACCTCGAGAATGTGCCAGCGGCCCTCATTGTTCGCCCTGAACCTAATTCTAGGAGGCTTCTGCGGGGATTCTGATGCCAAGATGGCCTTGAGAGCGTTTGTATAGAGATTCAAGAGAACACCGCTGTAGACTGCTATGGGCATACGCGGAGCCTCCGTCGATGGCTCGATATCGCTCTCGACGACGATTCCGCGGCTTTGAGCGAAGGAGCCAAACTTCTCGATCACCCTTTGCACCTGTGGCGCGGCCTTGAACGAAACAGACTGGCCCTTCTGCGTCGCGTCAATAAACGTTCTCGCATACTCCAGGTGACCCTGTAGGGCCTCGTGGCTTTGTTCGATGTCCAATACATTTTGTCTCAGCGTCGGATGTTTTCGGGACAACCGTCGCAACTCCTTGAGTGCTTCGCCGAGCGCAGAGACGATCCTAGCTGTTTCGTGAGTCATGAAACCGGCTACGACGCCGAGCGCGCTCATCGTTTCTAACTTCCGTCGCGCTTCCCGGTCGTACTCCTCAACCTCGTTCAGCTTCTTCGCTAGGCCGGTGTAATCCTCCACTAAGCGGACTTTGTCAGCACGGGTCAGAGTTGGGCTCTGCTCAATGTATTCAACCGCAGCTCTCAGATCTGCTCTGGTATTTCGGGCAGCTTCTTTTGCTCGCTTCTCGGATTCGCGCTGCAGCCATATGCGATCTTGATGGGTAAGGAATTCAATTCCTCCACGCACAACATCAACCAGCTGCTCAAACGCGTCGTTATAAAGAAAACCTTCCCTATCCATCGCGGGGATCAGATCGTCATCGCCGCCTGAAGCTCCAATGGCAGACTCCACGAAAACGGCTCCGACCAACTGAAAGGTGGACGGCAAATTTAGCATCGGGTTCTCCTTGCGACTACGAACCGCCGCAGGGATAGGAAACTCTCGTTGTGAAATAGATGAGAACCAATCCCGTTCATTGTGGGCACTGTCACGATCTAAGCGTAACCAGTCGTCGTCAGGGTAACCGTATGGCCTAATCCGGAAGCCGTGATCGACCACAGCAACACCGGTGTTTTCTCGAACCCACGCCCAAGCCTCATTTCCATTCACCTCGCTATTCCGGAAGACACCGGCACGGCGAGGAAAAAAGCGGATGTCAGCAACAAGTCCGTTTCGTATGGAGGACCTTACGCGTGTCTTCAAACGTTCCGTACTTTCCCCCTCGTGAAACTTTACCGCGTAGCTGATGGAGTCCCCGGTCATGTTGATCGAAAGTCGCGCCCAAGCGTGAGCTAGAACAGTCTCTGCGATGTCAAGCTCTTCGCCCGAACCGATGTCTCCCGGTAGGCGAACAGTAAAGCCTGGATCCTTCTTGTCCGAGCCAATTCGCTTACCGAAACGCCCGCGATCCAATGCGACCAGCGGCGAAACAATTTTCAAAACAGATGTTCTGAAGTCACTTGATTGGACGAACTCGGTGTCCTCCCTGAGCTCTCGAACGTAAAGCGTCGTACCAGTTGGCGCAGAAGGGTCGGTTCGCAACAGCCGATAAGGGATCGTAGCCTTCCGAAGATCATCCTGTTCGTCTAGGCTTTTCCAGTCAAAGTCAGCCGTCAGTCTGGTTTTGAGTTTCCTGTCGGCATCCCAAGCGACACTGTCCAGCTTCAAAGCGCGTCCCAAGAAGCGCACCGCAAAGCGGCCAATTCCCTTTTGCCCCGTCAGTCGTCGCTGATAAATTTGCGAGGTTCGCTCATGAACTTTGTGCGAGCTTGCGATCCGCATCCATCGCTGCGAGAACTGTGAAAAAGACATCCCCAAGCCATCATCGCTGATGACCAGGGTGTTCTTTTTATCAAGAGAAACCTCGCACTTGCTCGCATCGGCATCGAAAGAGTTCTTTACAAGTTCAACGAGCGCCACTTCTGACTTTGCCACTAGGCGTTCGCCGAGCTCCTGCAGTAGGCGCCCCTCCGTCTGAAAGGTAACTTGCCCGCGTTCTAGCTGAGCTTCAGCCATGGCGCGCTTCAGCTTTCTGCCATCGAGATAGCACGGTGTTGAGTTGAGCGACCTCGACCTTCCTTAAAGTCTTCGCGTGCGCTACCACGCGACTCTCGAAGTCGAACTCGGCCAAGTACGTCCGCAGGTCCTGTAGCCGCTGCGGTTTCATGCCGTGCACGCCATAGACCGCGCCGACAGCTTGCGCGCCAATCGAGTTAACCAGCACCTTTGGGCTCCGCTTCATGAACCCAGAATGAAAAAGAATATGAGGAATCGGTGGGGTCTCATATTTATACCAAGGGTCTTGATGACGACACGCGTACGTTTGCCGTTCACTTTTCGGGATCTTCGCCAGATAGGCTTTGACCCTTTGGCTTATGTTGTCTCCTGTCGACTTAACAAGCCAACATCGTTTTCCGGCAGCTACAAAATTCTTCTGAAAAGACTGCTTGTCGAGCCGAGCTAGAGAGCTGGGCAAGTTCTTTAGGCTCGTAACACAAGGCAGAACGTCGCATTGCGCTAGACCTGCACGTTGGCGTTCTGCGTCTGTAAGAGCAAAAATCTTTTGCCCACCGGGGCTGATGCCCCTGCGAGCCCAGAGTTTTGCGCGTGGAGAGTACGGAAGTATCGAAAAGCGGCTTCCGCTGACCCCGCGCCGAGGCATCACCTCTAGGTCAGGCGAAACATCGAAGAACTTCCAACCTGTGGGAGTTGCGGTCTTGTCAATGATGTTCACGGAAGCGGTGGTCAGAACACCATCAAATATCATGTCCTGGAAGCGGAAGACCGAGACGCTCCAGCGCTGCTGATCGATGTAGTCACGGATGGGAGCGGCAGATGGGCGTGACACCCACTCAAACGGCAGGATCAGGGCTACGAGCCCATCGGCACGCGTCTTCATCAAGGCAAGGCACAGAAAATACAAATAGAGATTTCCGATGCCTTGAAGCTTGATTCCAAGTTCATGCTCGATCTGGGAGTTTACACGGAGCCTCCAACGAGGTTCGACGTCATGATGGCGAACATACGGAGGATTGCCGATGCACGCATCGTAACCCTTGGCCTCGAACGCAAAAGCGCACGTTGTAAAAACGCGCACCGTGTTTGGCAAACGCACGCCTATGCTCGCGTTCGCATCGATTTCGACGCCATCATAGCGCGTAAAATGACCACCGGCAGCAAAGCGCGTGTCACCGGCGCCAAGGTCGAGCACCCGCCCTAGCTTCGGCCGCCGGTCCCGAACTAGTTTCCAAAACAAGGAAATGACTGCGGGCGGCGTCCTAACCTGAGACTCGCGAAGCTGGTAGGCAGTCCTGGCCACGCTGTCCTACTGAATAGCCGATTGTTTGTGAGAATAGTTTCGCTTGGCCGCACGATCAACCATGGCCGCTTTCCGAGCTCAGCTGCCATTGTCAGCGCGGACATTACTGCTTGCTACACCCGATTCGGAGTTCTTTTTTGGGAAGGTGTGGACGCGATCAAGGAAAGAGGACGTCGCCTGCGCGCGCCTGACGTGCCGATGGATAGGTGATGAAGCCGAGAGCGGAGAGCCGCGAAAGACTTTTCGCGAAGCCGGTGCTCTTCACGTTTTCGTAGCCCGATTGTTGCGCAAGCTCCTGGCGGTCCATGGCATCCGGATAGACCGCGATTACGTTTGTGAGGATTTTGCCCGCTGTCGGGCCCAAGATTGCAATAACGCGTGACTGAATCTCCTCCGAGGTTGCAGGCACACTTGGTGGATTGGCCAGCGCGTTTCCACTCTCAGTCAATGTGACCGTGCCGCTGTCGGGATACGCGACATGGCCATTTGCCGAGAGGCTGGAAAGCGCTTTCGCAAAGCCGGTGCTTTTCATGTTCTGGTAGCCGGTCATGATTGCGACCAGAGTGCGGGGCGGTGGCTTTCCGCAAAGCATTTCCATTTCAGCGACCGCGTCCAGAATCGCCTGTTGCGTGCGGCTGATCGAAGCATCGCCGCTCATAGCCGACGGTGCCGTGCGGGCCACGCGGGGCGGCGTCGGGCGAGATGAACTCGGTCGCGGCGCCGCAGCTGTTCGCGCGCCAGGCTCCTGAATGGCTTGATCAACGTCGGCGCCGGTTACGGGCGTTAGCGAGGTTGGCTTTTTCTGTTCACGCGTTGCCCATTTCTCGATCGTAGCGATGTCGCGCTGTAGCTCGTCGAGTTGTCCGCGCAGCGGCGCAACCAACTTGCCTAAGCTCTCCATCATGCCGCCGGCTGCCTTCATCGCGTCGGCATGGCCCTCGATCTTGCCGCGCACTGCGGCGCGCTCGATTGCCTTCTTCTGTTTCTCGGACAGCTCGGCCTTGATCGCTGCCTTGTCAGGCTTCTCCGGCGCCGCTGGCTTCGCGTGTTCGAGCCGCGTCTTTTCGGCTCGGAGCTTGGCGATCTCCGCCTTCAATTCCGCCGGATCATTCGCTTTGCGCTCTGCCTCGATGGTCGCGAGCTTGCCCTTCAGCGCATCGAGATTGATCGGCTTGAGCTTGTGATCTGCGTCGCCTCCTTCATCGGGCGCCGCGCTGGAGTCGAATGTGGAGGGACGCGCGAACTGCACCTGATCCAGAAATTTCGCGGCCGGAGCCCATACCCACGCCTGGCCGGGCTTTTGGTTTGCAAGCGACGCAATGATCTCTTTGCCGCGCTGGGGGTCCGCCTGATCTTCGATCCAGTCTTTGACGGCTTCGCGATCGGCCGGGGCCATCAGCAGCATTGCGACCAGGCAAGAGCACTGCGTCGACGCGTCGTTGTGCAGCTTTGCGGAGCGCTGCGACGCAAGGACGATACGCAGCCCAAGCGAGCGGCCTTGGCTGACCAGTTCATTGCCGGCGTGCAGCCCGGCCGGGATCGCGCCGCCGCCCTTGGCGCCCTGCTTGGGCATGAACACGTGGGCCTCATCGATCACCACGCGGACCCATCCGCGATTGGCGCTCAACAGCCGCTCCGCAAAAGCCGCAAACCAGCGCGCGCGGTCCTGTACGGAAAGGCGGGACGTACAGAAGATCGCCGAGCCCTTCATCGTGCCATAGGTTTCGGCGAGTAGCGCCGCGTCTTTCACCAGCAGCGGATAGTCAGCGTGGAAGCCGCCAAAAATCGGAATGTCGAAGCCCGCGCTCTTGCCGGTTTTCGAGAGCCGTAGGCCCCACCAATCATCCTTCGGCGTGATGATCAGCACGCGCCGGCCGGCCTCAAGATCGGGCTCGACGATTGCGGTCTTTATGACGCTCGTTTTCCCGGCACCTGTCATGCCGAACAGAACAACGTGCTTGTCAAATGCAGCTTCGGGAACGGCGATCGTCGTCATTGTCTGCGCTTCCTGTTCTTGATTCGGGTTTACGCCGACGCGACAAACTGAATGGGTTGCGGCACGCACGCGGCGCACCGCACGACATCGCGCTTGAGCTTTCGCTCGGCGCGCTTAGCCGCGATGATCTCGACGGCCAGCACGACGCACTCATCACAGATGAAAGCGAGCACCGGCCCAACGATCATCACGTCGGCTTCGAGGTCGGACTTGCCGCAGAACGAGCAATAGGTGCGGGCTGCGCCCATCACAGCCATTTCGTTTTGTGCGCGAAGCCGTCGGTGACGGGCGGCTTGCCTGCGGCGACGTTGCGAGCGCAAAGTTTGCAGTCGCCTCGCGTGCCTGGTGCGCTCCGGAAGATCGAGAAACGTTCGCCGCCGCTGCGATTCCAGCCGTAGCCGCACATGGGCCACAGCTCGCCATCGCTCATCATGGCGTAGGTGTGCGATAGCGCCCGCGCCTCGTTACGGTCCTGGCCGGCGCGATAGTCGACGACTGTTGCGGAGGTGTCGCTCGCGGCGACCGGCTCGAGCGTCATGACGCTCTCCGCTCGCGCAAGGTCACGAAGAGCGCGCTCTGCGTCCGGATGATCTCCGTATCGGCACGGTCAAGTTCTTCGCGCGTGAGCGCGGTCGCGCGCTCGCCCAAGGCGGCTAGGAACTCTCGCGTCTCTCCGGGACACGCGAGCGCCATCCACTCCACGAGGTAAATCACCGCGTCGATCGTGAAGTGCCAATGATCCCCCTGCCCGGTTTCGGCCTTGTGCGCTTTCACCGCCGCGTCGAGGGTCCGCTGCAGCGACGTGAGGTGCGCGGCTGAGTTGGCCAAGGCAGGGACAGCCGCATTCAGCGGGCGAGGGCTCACGGCGCGCCGCCCGCTCGACGCGCGGCGCTGTGCGTGCGCCTGGTCGTTTTTCGTGTGACCACTTTTGAGACTCTAGCAGTCGCGCTCTCGACCATCGCGTTGCGCAGCGAGCGAGCGCCGAAGATGAGCCCGACGACGATCGGAGGCCGCGGTTCCGGCTGGGGCGCAACAACAACCGGGATGCGGCTGCTGGTGACCACATTTGAGACCACCGCGGATTCGCCGGAGTCGCCGGATTCGCCGGATTCGGCGGTGCCGTTTGACGCGGAAACCCCGAAACTGTAGGGATTTCGGGCGCTGGAGAGGTGGCCGAGTGGCTGAAGGCGGCGGTTTGCTAAACCGTTATACGGGGAAACCCGTATCAAGGGTTCGAATCCCTTCCTCTCCGCCATCCCGAGCACCGCGACATCGAGGGCATGCGTCCTTTGCGGCAAGCTTATGTAGGAACCTATCGGCGCGGGAAATTTCTGCGGTCTCGCCGGAGCGACCTTTGGGAATCGAATCAGTGGTTCCGCCGAGCCGTTTGCGCGCAGGCTGCCGCATCCGCGCTCAGCGCTGCCGAGAAGCCGCACTTGCTCGGCGCGGCGAATGCGGGCAGAGTCCGAGCCGGGCCGTATTTCGCATGAGGGTTTCCGCTTAAGATATTGACGGAGATGGGTTAAGCGCCTCGGTTCCGGAGCGGATCAGAGTGGCAATGCAGGACCGGAACTCGGGCCAACCCGCCAGTGCCATTTGTGCAACACATGCTTGAAAACGCGCCTCAGGCCCTGTGATTCGGCAGTTTTTCCGTTGTCTGTGCATCTCTGCTGACTAAGGTTGATCACGCGACGGAGGGGGGCATCCCCAGGTCGCCCCGTCCGGTCCACGGATCGCACCGCAAGGTGAGTGAAGAAAAACCGGGTGGTTTCGCGGGGAACGATTGGGGACCTTCCAGGGTGCTTCGGCATCTGAAGAGCGGAACCCTCCCACGACTAAACAAACTTGGAGGTCACGATGAAGATGGTGAAAAGCCTTCTCCTCGGTTCCGCGGCGGGTCTCGTTGCGGTCGCTGGGGCACAGGCTGCCGATCTTCCCGTTAAGGCCAAACCGGTCGAATACGTGAAGGTTTGTAGCATCTACGGCGCCGGGTTCTTCTACATTCCTGGTACCGATTCCTGCATCAAGATCGGCGGATGGGTCCGCGCCGAATACGCGTTCCAGACGAGCAACTCCGATCTGGCCTACTATCAGGGCTCGACCGGCCGTAACAACCGCATCGACTCGAACGAGTACAACATGCGGGCTCGCTGGGTCACGTCACTCGACGTACGCACCCAGACCGAGTACGGCACCCTGCGCGCCTATTCGCGCGCCGGCTTCCAGACGACCACCGGTGAAACCACGCAAGGCCGTATCTACACCGAGCGTGCATTCATCCAGTTCGCAGGCTTCACCTTCGGCAAGTCGCAGTCCTACTTCGACTTCTTCGGCGGTGCGTTCTGCTACGGCTGCGGTTACGCCGGCAACTCCTCGCAGACCGGTGCTGCCGGTACGCTGCTCGCCGCCTACACGGCGACGTTCGGCAACGGCTTCACGGCGACGATCTCGATCGAAGACCAGCAGATGCGCCGTGGCGGCATCTGGGATGCGTCGAACGACGCAACCAATGCTCTCACGATCGGTTCTCTGCCGGGTCCGTCGGCGGTGTTCGACAGCTACAACATCGCTGCTCCTGGCATCGTGATGGGCGACTCGGCCGGCACCGGTATTCCGGATGTCGTCGGTTCGTTGCGCGTCGACCAGGCCTGGGGTTCTGCACAGATCGCCGGTGCGTTGCACCAGCTTCGTGCGGGCTACTACGGCAACAACACGACCGGTGCGGGCGCGAACGTGCTGGGCGTGAACTCTGCGTTCCTCGCTCCGAACGACGCCTACGGTTGGGCGGCGATGGCCGGCATCGTGCTGAACATCCCGTGGAACAAGGGCGACAAGTTCTGGGTCGAAGGCACGGTTGCGGAAGGCGCGTCAGGCTACGTTGGTTGGTCCGGCTCGATCGTCGGCACGATCAACCAGCAGGCCCGCTTCAACGGCGCGAACGTGGCGGCCGCCTGGGCGCTCGACTCCATCTTCGGCACGCTCGTGTCGACCAATGGAGCGACCGGCCAGCAGCTGACCCGGTTCTGGTCGATCGCGGCAGCCTTCGAGCATTACTGGACGCCGGCTCTGCGTACTGATCTCTTCGGCAACATCACTGCCGCGGATTTCAACGACGTGGCGACGACGTTGTTCTGCTCCTCGCCGCAGAGCCCGGTTCGCCGTCTTGCCGCTCCGAACACCCCGCTCACGGGTGCGACGGTGGTGGCGGGCTGCGACCCCGACTATCGCGTGTGGAACGTCGGCGTCCGGACGATCTGGAACCCGGCTCCGCAGTTCGATATCGGCCTCGAAGTCATGTACGCGCGGGTCGAGACGAAGTACGACCCGAACCAGATGGTCTTCAACTTTGCGGGTGGCGGCGGCCGTGCAGTCGGCGTCTACTTCCCGTCGAGCGAAGGCGTGTGGTCGTCGATCCTGCGCTTGCAGCGTAACTTCTGGCCATGATCGGCTGATCACGGTTGGATAGCCTAAAAGAGCCCCCGGCCTCACGGCCGGGGGTTTTTCTTTCTGCGGTTGCCGTCATTGCGAGGAGCGTCAGCGACGAAGCAACCCAGGCAACTCAACGGGCTGGATTGCCTCGCTTCGCTCGCAGTGACGAGCGGCTTCGACTCACGCGCCTTATAGCCCGAGCTTCGCCCTGAGCAATTCGTTGACCGCCTGCGGATTGGCCTTGCCGGCGGAAGCCTTCATTACCTGCCCGACGAACCAGCCGATCGCCTTCGGATTGGCCTTCGCGTCCGCGACCTTGTCGGGGTTCTGGGCGACGATCCCGTCGATGAGCTTCTCGAGCGCGCCGGTGTCGGTTACCTGCTTCATGCCGCGCGCTTCCACGATCGCGCGCGGGTCGCCGCCCTCGATCCACACGATCTCGAACAGGTCCTTGGCGATCTTGCCGGAGATCGAGCCGTCCTTGATCAGGTCGAGGATCGCGCCCAGCTGCTCCGCCGACAGCCGGCTTTGCTCGATCGCGATCCCTTCCTTGTTCAGCCGCCCGAGCAGGTCGTTGATCACCCAGTTCGCCGCACCCTTCGCATCGCGGCCCTTGGCGACGGCCTCGAAGAAATCCGCCGTCGCGCGCTCGGCGATGAGCACGTCGGCGTCATAGCCCGACAGCCCCGCCGCAGTGAAGCGCGCCTTCTTCTCGTCGGGCAGCTCGGGCAGCTCCGCCTTCAGCGCATCGACCTCCGCCTGCGTCAGCTCGAGCGGCAACAGGTCCGGATCGGGGAAATAACGGTAGTCGTGCGCCTCCTCCTTGGAGCGCATCGAGCGCGTCTCGCCTTTGTCCGGATCGAACAGCCGCGTCTCCTGCTCGATCGCGCCGCCGTCCTCGATGATCTCGATCTGGCGCCGCGCCTCGTGCTCGATCGCCTGCCCGACGAAGCGGATCGAATTGACGTTCTTGATCTCGCAGCGCGTCCCGAGCGGGCCGCCAGGCCTGCGCACCGACACGTTGACGTCGGCGCGCAGGCTCCCCTTTTCCATGTCGCCGTCGCAGGTGCCGAGATAGCGCAGGATCGAGCGCAGCTTGGCGAGATAGGCCTTGGCCTGCTCGGACGAACGGATGTCCGGCTTCGACACGATCTCCATCAGCGCAACACCGGAGCGATTGAGATCGACATACGAGTATGTCGGGTGCTGATCGTGCAGCAGCTTGCCGGCGTCCTGTTCCAGGTGCAGCCGCTCGATGCCGACGGTGACGCTCTCGCCATTGGCAAGATCGACGACGACCGCGCCCTCGCCCACCACCGGCTGCTTGTACTGGCTGATCTGGTAGCCCTGCGGCAGATCGGGATAGAAATAGTTCTTCCGGTCGAACACAGATTTCAGGTTGATCTGCGCCTGGAGACCGAGCCCGGTGCGCACCGCCTGGCGCACGCACTCGGCATTGATGACCGGCAGCATGCCGGGCATCGCGGCGTCGACCAGCGAGACATGATCGTTCGGTGCGCCGCCGAATTCGGTGGAGGCGCCGGAGAACAGCTTCGCGTCCGAGCTGACCTGGGCGTGCACCTCCATGCCGACGACGACTTCCCAGTCGCCCGTCGCGCCCTTGATCAGGTTGGATTTCCGCGCCGCCGTCATGATCTCGATTTTGCCGCCAACATTTCACCGTAACGCCATGGGGAGCCCAAGAAACCCCTGTAGCCGCCCGGCGTTGGGGTGGGAAGCAGTAACGGAGCAGGTCATGGCTGACAACAATGCGCCGAAAGCCGGCATCGGAATCATTCTCGGCGGCATCCTGGTCCTGTCGGCCGCCTTTTTCATCCTGACCGGCGGGGATCTGGGCGGAAAGAAGACGGTGCAGGGCGACCGCGACCTTCCGCCCCTCGCCTCAGGAACCAGCACCAAGTAGCGCGCCCGCGATGGCGGTCCACTCGGTTTCGAGCGTTCCTGTGGCGACCGGCTTGCCCGCCGTGCGATACCAGTAGCTGGCATTCGGCAGATCGCCCTCGACGCGATGCAGATAGGCATGCACCCAGGCCGCTTCGCGCGAGTCGTCCTTCATGACGATGGCGTGCGCCTTCTCCCACTCGCCGTGCGCGGCCCACCACAGGGATTGCACCGGCGGTGCAAGGCCATGCGGCGGTTCAGGCGCTGTGAGGGACGCGTTCAGCTCGGAGAGGGTCATGACTTGATCCCGGCAGCCGATCACTCCGGCGCATCGCAGGCGAACGCATTCGGCTTCTTCGGCGCGCGCTGCCGGATCAGGATCGTGCCGTCGGGCTGCTCCTCGCGAAAAAGCTCACCCGGCTGCGGCAGGCCCATCGCGCGCAGGTCGTCGGCGCTATAGCCGGCCGGCATCTGCCCGGTGGAGATGATGTCCACCAGTCCCCAGATGCGCTCACGCTCGGCATCTTCGCAGGCCCAGCACATCACAAGGCTCCTGTCGTCCCGGAAGCCGCGCAGCGGCTATCCGGGACCCATAACCACGATGGGTGCAGTATCGCGAGGGCGGTGGTTATGGATCCCGGCTCTCGCTCCGCTCGGCCGGGATGACAATTCGTGGTCACTCCACCACCTTCGGCACGAGAAAAAAGTGATCCTCCGCGGCCGGTGCGTTCTTCAGCACGTCGTCGGCAATGCCGCCGTCGGTCACGACGTCCTCGCGCGTCTTCACTTCCATCGGGGTCACCGAAGTCATCGGCGCGACGCCCGCGACGTCGACCTCCTGAAGTTGCTCGACGAACGACAGGATGCCGTTGAGCTCATCCTTGAGATGCTCAACTTCCTCATCCTTGACCGCGATGCGCGCGAGATGCGCGATGCGGCGAACGGTGGCGGCGTCGACGGACATTTGACCTCAATTTCGGACCCCGGAATTAGCAGAGCGGCCGGCCCGGCGCTACTGCCCCGCTGTCGCTCCTCCCCTTTGCGCCCCCGCACACAACCCCTTGCACCCTCGCCTCTCTACCCCGGTTGTTCCCGCGCGCCGGATCCCAATATAAAGGTGAGCAATCGAAAGGGTCCGCCATGGACGCCCCCAACCCCTCCGCCACCGTCACGTTCGCGAACCGCACGCCGTTGCGCATCAGCGCGGTCGGCCTCAAGGCACGCGACCTTTCCCGCCTCACGGATTTTTACGCGCAGGCGATCGGCCTCGACGTGCTCGAACGCGATGCGAAGACCGCGCGCCTCGGAGCCGGCGGCGTCCCGTTGCTCGAACTGGAAGCCGCGCCGAACGCCGCGCCGGACGACCCGCGTACCGCCGGCCTCTATCACACGGCGTTCTTGCAGCCGACGCGCGCCGACCTCGCGCGCTGGCTCGTGCATGCGGCACGCAACCGCGTGGCGCTCAGCGGCGCCTCCGATCATCTGGTGAGCGAGGCGATCTATCTCGACGATCCGGAAGGCAACGGCATCGAAGTCTATCGCGATCGCCTCCCGGAGGAATGGCGCTGGAACGGCGACCGCATCCAGATGGCGACCGATCGGCTCGATCTCGACAACCTCGCGGCCGATGCGGGCAACACCGCGTACGCCGGCGCGCCCGCTGGCCTGCGCATCGGGCACATCCACCTGCGCGTCGGCGATCTCGAGACCACGCGCAAGTTCTACTGCGACGCGGTCGGGCTCGATCCGACGGCGGGCCGCGGCGGCGCGCTGTTCATGTCATCCGGCCGCTATCATCATCACGTCGGCAGCAACACGTGGCACTCGGCCGGCGCCGGACGGCGCGACGACGATCGCGCGGGACTGTCATGGTTTGCGATCGAGGCGGCGAGCGAAACGGAACGCGATGCAGCGCTGGCGCGGCTGAAGGCGGCGAATGTTCCGCTCGGCGATTCGCCGCACGGGCCGGAAGCGCGGGATCCCTATGGAACGAGGGTGCGTTTCTCGACTTAACCCACGTGAAGGGTGTGGCACCTCCTCTCGCCGCAGGAGGCATTTGATGGAACGGCTGTATTTCGTCTGTCCGGTCACGCGGCGCACGATCGATGTCGGCGTCGTCACCGAGATTGGAACGCTGCTGCGGATCAAGTCCGAGAAGCTGCGTACGCGATGTCCCGCGTGCGGCAATACGCACGAATGGATCGTGCGCGAGGCGGTGCTGCCGAAGGCCGCTTAGCGATCTAGCGCGAAAGCTTCGTCATCGCGGCCGCGGCGCCGAACACGGTGAGCATCACCAGCGCAAGCACGCCGCCGACGAAGACCGGCACGGAATCGGACGTGCGCGACGGCACCAGGGTCAACGCCTGGGTACGCCGTGCCGAGAATGTTCCGACCGGCAGTCCAGCGAGCACATCGCGCGCGCGCGCGATTTCGGCGATGTCGCGCGCAAGCTGGTCGTCCGGCGTCGTCCGCACGATAGTTTGCGGCAGCGGCGCGGTATCCGGCACCTCGGAAGACGCAACGCTCACCACAGCTTCGGGCGCCGCATGAACGAGGCCCGGCGTTGTGGATGCCGCCCAGGCGTTCACCCACTCGAACTGCTCGTTGTTGTCTTGCCCGCGCGGCATGGCGCTACTTTCCGAATGACGGAACAGCGCAAGGTTAGGTCACCGCGGCCACTCGCGCGACGTTTATCCTTTGTAAACCTTAATTCCGGGGCGGCGCGCGCTTCACACGCTGAACGGCTTTCCCTTCTCCGGCACGATCACCTTCGTGGCATGCCCTTTCAGCTCGGCGACGAACCTGTCGGCGTTCGGCTCGATGATCGGGAACGAGCCGTAATGGCAGGGGATCACCGCGTCGAGCTTGAGAAATCTCTTCACCGCGAGCGCAGCCGTGACCGGACTCATGGTGAAGCGGTCGCCGATCGGCACCATCGCCACCTTCGGCTGATGGATCTCCGCAATCAGCGCCATGTCGGAGAAAATGTCCGTGTCGCCCATATGCCAGACCGCGGGCTCACCTTTGGCCTTGACGATCACGCCGCACGGATTGCCGAGATAAATGGGCATGCCGTCCTTGATGTCGCCGGAGGAGTGGTCCGCGCGCACCATCGTCACCGTGAACGCGCCGAGATCGGTCGTGCCGCCGGTGTTCATCGGGTTCATCTTCTGCAGGCCCTTCCCGGCCAGCCACATGCAGAGATCGTAGTTGGTGGTGACGGTCGCCTCGTTCTGCTTGGCGATCTCGAGCGCATCGCCGACGTGATCGGCATGGCCGTGCGTGAGCACCACGTGCTTGACGCCCTGCATCGCCTCGCGCGGGTCGGACACGAAGGCCGGGTTGCCGGTGAAAAACGGATCGATCAGCACCGCGTCGCCGCCGAAATCGAGCCGGAACGCGGAATGGCCGTACCAGGTGATCTGCATGGCTGAAGTCCTGTGTGGGGCGGCGCGAAAGGAAGCACAGTGCATTCTCGCAATCAATCGCCCGTGCTAGCCATCGGCCATGCCGGTTCTGCCGCTCGTCGAGATCGCTGCGCTGCTGCCCGCGCGTGGGGCCTTGATGGGGCTCGATCTCGGCACCAAGACGATTGGCGTTGCGGCGAGCGATCCGGACCGGCGCCTCGCGACCGGCGTGACGACGATCGCGCGCAGAGCGTTCAAAGTTGATGCGGAAGCCGCGCTGGCGCTCGCGGCGGAGCGCCGCGTGGCCGGCTTCGTGCTCGGCCTGCCGGTCAACATGGACGGCTCGGAAGGCCCGCGGGCGCAATCGACCCGCGCCTTCGCGCGCAATTTCGCCAAGCTGACCGAGTTGCCGATCGGGCTGTGGGACGAGCGGCTCTCGACCGCCGCGGTCGAGCGCGGCCTGATCGAGGCGGACATGAGCCGCGCGCGCCGCGCCGCGGTGATCGACCAGCACGCCGCGGCCTTCATCCTGCAGGGCGCGCTCGACCGGCTCGCGCGGCTCGATCCATGATCGCCGTCGTCGCCGCGCTGCTGCCCGTCTTCCTGCTGATCGTCACCGGATTCCTGCTGCGCCGCTTCCTGATCGGCGAGGACGCGCATTGGGTCGGGCTGGAGCGCCTTTTGTATTACGTAATGTTCCCGGCGCTGCTGGTGGAGTCGTTGTCGCGCGCCGACCTCGCCAAGGTGCCGGTGCTGGCCGTCGGCGGCACGCTGCTCGCCGCCGTGCTTCTCATGGCGGCACTCTGTCTCGCACTGCGCCCGCTGCTGGCGCGTTACCTCCACGCCGACGGTGCGACCTTCACGTCGTTGTTCCAGGGCGCGACGCGCTGGCAGACCTTCGTCGCACTCGCGGTTGCGGGAAATCTCTATGGCGATCTCGGCCTCGCGCTGTCCTCCGTTGCAATGGTCGCGATGATCCCGGTGCTCAATGCGATGAGCGTCTGGGTGCTGGTGCGCTACGCCTCGACCGGAAGGCCCGACTGGCGCGCCGTCATGCTGACGATCGCGCGCAATCCGTTCATCTGGGCGTGCTTCATCGGCCTCGCACTCAACCCGGCCTCCGGCTGGATCCCGCAGCCCGCGCATGCCTTCGTCGATGCGCTCGGCCGTTCTTCGCTCGCGCTCGGCCTGCTGATCGTCGGCGCCGGCCTGCGCATCGACGAGCTGATCCGGCCGAATGCCGTGATGGCGGTGACGTGCGTCCTCAAGCTTGTGCTGATGCCTGCGATGGCGATCGGCATCGGCCACATCTGCGGGCTTGGCGGAATAAACCTGGCGGTGGTGGCGTGCTGCGCGTCGGTGCCGGCGTCGTCCAATTCCTACGTGCTGGCGCGCCAGATGGGCGGCAACGCGGCGCTGATGGCGCAGATCCTCACCTTCGAAACCGCGCTTGCCGCCGTCACGATGCCGGTCGTCCTCAGTCTCGTGTCGTAGACGTGCGCAGGGCGGGCCTCGCGACCCGCCCTGCACCGTCAAATTTCAGAAAGACTGCTATCGCGCCGGCCCGTCACACGAGACGCGGCGATAACCCTCGTGGCAAATGCGCGGACCCCAGCCCCAGTTGTTGTAGCCGTAACCGTACGCCGGAGCGGTGTCGTAGACGTATGGCTCCGCATAGCCATTATAGCCGTAGCCCGGCTCAGCATAGTAGTAGCCATAGGGCTGCGCGGCGACTGCTGACCCGATCAGCGCTCCCGTCGCAACGCCGGCGGCGATGCCCGGACCCCAGCCCCACCCGCCGTGGTGCCGGCGCCATTGGGCCGACGCGCCGGTGGCGCTGACTGCGGTCATCGCAACAACGCCCGCAAGCGCGAGCGCCGTGGTTCGGAATTTTGTCATGTTCTCTCTCCATGCCGTTTGGCCGATTGCTCGGCCGGCCTGCCAAGACAACGCTTGGGAGAGAGCGCCGTTCCGGTCATGCGGCCGGAAGCGCCCGTTCTGACAAACTCGTGACTTCGGTTCCGGACAGATCGGAAGTTCCGAAAGTTCCCCCACGCAAGCAGGCCAGCCGCGTGCGCGCAAACGATTCGGCGACTTGCGGTGCGCTGTCGGTCAGCGCGGCGGTCGCCGCCAACATGGCGAGCCGCTCGACCGCCGCGCGCGCTTTGGCCTCGCCGTCCGGCGCAGCGAGTGTCTTCGCGATGAATGTCGCAGCCTCCTTTGCGCCCGCAAGGCCGCCGCACGCATGGACAAGATCGGCCAGCACCGTGCGCGCCGCCTCGCCTTCGCGCGAGAGCGCGCGCAGCACATCGAGGCACATCACGTTCCCCGACCCTTCCCAGATCGCGTTCAGCGGCGCCTCGCGATAAATTCGCGCCAGCATCGTTTCTTCCACGTAGCCGTTGCCGCCGAGACACTCCATCGCCTCGTAGATGAAGCCGGGCGCGGTCTTGCACACCCAGTACTTCACCGCGGCCGTCAGCAGGCGCGCGCGCGCCGCTTCCTTCCCGTCGCTACCCGCAAGATCGAACGAACGGCAAAGCCGCATCATCAGCGCGGTCGTGCCCTCGACCTCCAGCGCCATGTCGGCGAGCAGCATGCGCATCATCGGCTGATCGGCGAGCTTCTTCTGGAATACCGTGCGGTGGCGCGCATGATGCGTGGCCTGCGCCAGCGCCATGCGCATCATGCCGGCGGACGAGATCACGCAATCGACGCGGGTGAGTTGCACCATCTCGATAATGGTGCGCACGCCGCGCCCTTCCGCGCCGACGCGCCACGCGAAGGCTTGCGCGAACTCGACCTCGGAGGACGCATTGGAGCGGTTGCCGAGCTTGTCCTTCAGGCGCTGGAAATGCAGCCCATTGACCGACCCGTCGGGCCGGAAGCGCGGCATCAGGAAACAGGTCAGCCCGCCCGGCGCCTGTGCCAGCACCAGGAACGCATCGCACATCGGCGCCGACATGAACCATTTGTGCCCGGTGACCGTATAGCCGTCCGCGGCGGGCATTGCCGTGGTGGTATTGGCGCGCACATCCGTGCCCCCCTGCCTTTCGGTCATGCCCATGCCGAGGGTGAGGGACTCCTTGTCCCACCACGGAATGAAGCGCGGGTCATAGGTCCGCGCGGTGATCTTCGCCGCCAGCTTGCTCAGCACCTGTGGCTCGACCGCGAGCGCGCCGATACTCGCCCGCGTCATGGTGATCGGGCACATGTGCCCGTTCTCGACCTGCGCCACCATGAAATAGCGCGCCGCGCGCGCGACCTCGGCCGGCGCTGCGGCGCGGCTGCCGTCGGCGTTCCACATGGAGGCATGCAGCCCCGCCTGCATGCTCTCGGCCATGAACCCGTGGTAGGCGGGGTGAAACTCGATCACGTCGCGGCGGAAGCCGTGCGCATCGAAGGTCTTGAGTTTCGGGGTGTTCTCGTTGGCGATGCGCGCCGCCTCGAACATCGCGGCCGCGCCCCAGCGCCGGCCGAACTCGGACAATGCGCCGGCCTCGGCGGCCGCGCCGTTCGCCGCGACGGCATCGCGCAGGGGCCGGTCGGTCGTGAACAGATCGACGTCCTCGAACGGCGGCGACTGGTTGAAGATGTCCTGCGTGTCGAAGCGCTGCTGGACCGTCATGGCGGCTCTCCCGGAGCGTGCATTTTATCATGTCTCAGGCCTGTGGACCCCTCCCCAAGTGGACTTGCCGCAGCCGTCCGACTCCGCCTATAGGGGTCGCTTTAATGAACATTGCCCCGAAGACCTCGTTCGTCCTCAGCCGCCGCCACCTGCTGGGAATCGAGGGGCTTTCTGCCCATGAGATCAACGGCCTGCTCGACCTTGCCGACGAATACGTCGAGCTCAACCGCCAGATCGAGAAGAAGCGCACGTCGCTGCGCGGGCGCACCCTGATCAACCTGTTCTTCGAAGCCTCCACGCGGACCCAGTCCTCCTTCGAGCTTGCCGGCAAGCGACTCGGCGCGGATGTGATGAACATGGCGGTCGGCAACTCGTCGCTGAAAAAGGGCGAGACCCTGATCGACACGGCGATGACCCTCAACGCCATGCACCCGGACATCCTGGTGGTGCGGCATCATGCGTCGGGCGCGGTCGAGCTCTTGGCGCAGAAGGTCGACGGCTCGGTGGTCAATGCCGGCGACGGCGCGCACGAGCACCCCACCCAGGCGCTGCTCGACGCGCTCACCATCCGCCGCAACAAGGGCCGCATCGAGCGCCTCACGGTGACGATCTGCGGCGACATCCTGCATTCGCGCGTCGCGCGCTCGAACATCATCCTGCTCAATACCTTGGGGGCGCGCGTGCGCGTGGTCGCGCCCTCGACCCTGCTGCCGCCGGGCATCGAGCGCTTCGGCGTGGAAGTCTCGCGCGACATGCGCGAGGGGCTCAAGGGCGCCGACATCGTGATGATGCTGCGGCTGCAGCGCGAGCGCATGAACGGCTCGTTCGTGCCCTCGACGCAGGAGTACTTCCACTATTACGGCCTCGACAAGAAGAAGCTCGGCTACGCCAAGCCCGATGCGCTGGTGATGCACCCCGGCCCGATGAACCGCGGCGTGGAGATCGACTCGGCGGTCGCCGACGGCGCGCAGTCGCTGATCCGCGAGCAGGTCGAGATGGGCGTCGCGGTGCGCATGGCGGTGCTCGAGGCGCTGTCGCGGAACTTGCCGAATGCTTGAGCCTCACCGCACTGCACGACGCCAGTTGATGCGCCCTCTCCCCACCGGGTCGCGCCGCTGGCGCGGCCCGCCCGGTGGGGAGAGGGCACAAGCGGCTACCGCTGCCCTCGCGGCAAGGTAGGGCATGCGAACATGTTGAGCGACCGCCGCCCGATCCTGCTCGCGAACGCCCGGATCGTCGATCCGTCGCGCGACCTCGATTTCGCCGGCGACCTGCTGATCGCCGAGGGCGTGATCCGCGAGGCGAAGCGCGGCATCCACGCGGCCGGCGTGCCCGAGGGGACCGAGGTCGTCGATTGCGACGGCCGCCTCGTCGCACCGGGGCTCGTCGACATGCGCGCCTTCATCGGCGAGCCCGGCGCCGAATACCGCGAGACGCTCGCGAGCGCGAGCCAGGCGGCGGCCGCCGGCGGCGTCACCACCATCGTGTGCCAGCCGGATACCGACCCGGTGATCGACGATCCTGCCATCGTCGACTTCGTGCTGCGCCGGGCGCGCGACACCGCGATCGTTCATGTGCAGCCGATGGCGGCGCTGACCAAGGGCCTCGAAGGTCACGAGTTGGCCGAGATCGGCCTGCTCAAGGCGGCCGGCGCGGTCGCCTTCACGGACGGCGCAAAGAGCGTGGTCAACGCACAGGTGATGCGCCGCGCGCTCGCCTACGCCGGCGATTTCGACGCGCTGGTGGTGCACCACACCGAGGATCCGAACCTGATCGGCGACGGCGTGATGAACGAGGGCGAGTTCGCCGCGCGTCTCGGCCTGTTCGGCATTCCGAAGGCCGCCGAAACCGTGATCCTGGAGCGCGACGTCCGCCTGGTCGCGCTCTCCCGCGCCCGCTACCACGCAGCCTCGATCACCTGCGAAGAATCGCTCGCGGTGCTGCGCCGCGCCAAGGAGGCCGGCCTTGCGGTGACGGCCGCCGCCTCCGTCAATCACCTCGCGCTGAACGAAATCGACATCGGCCCCTATCGCACCTTTTTCAAGATGGCGCCGCCGCTGCGCGCCGAGGAAGACCGCGTCGCCCTGGTGCGGGCGCTGGGCGAAGGCCTGCTCGACGTGGTGATGTCCGACCACAATCCGCAGGACGTGGAGGTCAAGCGCCTGCCCTTCGCCGAAGCTGCGCCTGGCGCGATCGGGCTCGAAACCATGTTCGCGGCCGGCTTGCGCCTCGTCCACAACGACGACATGAAGCTGATCACGCTATTGAAGGCCATGTCGACGCGGCCGGCCGAACTGCTCGGCCTGCAATCCGGCACGCTCAAGCCCGGCAGCCCGGCGGACGTGATCGTGGCCGATATCGATGCGCCCTGGGTGCTCGATCCGGATCAGCTGAAATCGAAGTGCAAGAACACCCCCTTCGACGAGGCGCGGCTGCAGGGCCGCGTGCTGCGCACCATCGTTGCCGGACGCACCGTGTTTGAATACGTTTCGGGGTGATGCTGCACCCGATCAACTGGCAAATCGCCCTGCCCTATTACGCCGCGGCGCTCGCATTCGGTTATCTGCTCGGCTCGATCCCGTTCGGCCTCGTCGTCACGCGGCTTGCCGGCACGCCGGACATTCGCGCCATCGGGTCGGGCAATATCGGCGCCACCAACGTGCTGCGCACCGGGCGCAAGGGATTGGCCGCCGCGACGCTGCTCGCTGACGTGCTCAAGGGCACCGTTGCGGTGCTCGCGATGTTCGCATGGTGGGGACGCGATCATGCCATGCTGGCCGGCATCGGCGCGTTCGTCGGCCACCTCTTTCCGGTCTGGCTGATGTTCAGGGGCGGCAAGGGCGTCGCAACGTTTCTCGGCGTGCTGATCGCGGTGGCGTGGATCGCGGCGGATTGGCTGGCGTTGCTCGCGTTCGCCGTCATTTGGCTCGCGGTCGCGGCGGCGACACGCTATTCGTCGCTGGCCTCATTGCTCGCCTGCGCGGCAGTGCCGGTCTGTTTCTGGCTCAACGGCGAACGGCAGGAAGCGCAGGTGTTTCTGCTCCTCGCAGTGATGACGACCGTCGTGCATCGCGGCAACATCGTGCGGCTTTGGCGAGGCAGCGAGGGAAAGATCGGCCAGAAAGCCGAAGCTTCGCGTGGCGCGTGACGGAACTGAGCGACGACGAGCGCATCGACTGGCTGCGGCTCATTCGCTCCGACAATATCGGACCTCGCACGTTCAGGTCGCTGCTGCAGAATTGCGGCAGCGCGGGCGCCGCGCTCGATGCCCTGCCGGCGCTCGCCCGGCGCGGCGGCGCGACACGGCCGGTCCGCATCTGTCCGCGCGCCGATGCTGAACGTGAATTCGAGGCGGCGGAGCGCCTGGGCGCGAGATTTGTCGCCACCTGCGAGCCCGGCTACCCGGCGAGACTCGCCGCGATCGACGATGCGCCGCCGCTGCTCGCGGTGCGCGGCAATTGCGCGACGCTCGCGCGGCCGATGGTCGCGATGGTCGGCTCGCGCAATGCGTCCGCCGCGGGATTGAAGTTTGCCGAGCGGCTCGCGCGCGAACTGGGCGAAGCCGGCTTCGTGATCGTTTCCGGGCTTGCCCGCGGTGTCGATGCCGCCGCACATCGCGCGAGCCTCGCAAGCGGCACCGTCGCGGTTCTCGCCGGCGGTCACGACCGGGTCTATCCGGAGCAGCATGTCGGCTTGCTGGACGCTCTGCTGTCCGACGGCGCCGCGGTCTCGGAAATGCCGTTTGGCTGGGAGCCGCGCGCGCAGGATTTTCCCCGCCGCAACCGCCTCATCTCGGGGCTTTCGCTGGGCGTCGTGATCGTCGAGGCGGCGAAGCGCTCAGGCTCGCTCATCACCGCGCGCTTCGCGCTCGAGCAGGGGCGCGAAGTGTTCGCCGTGCCCGGCTCGCCGATCGATCCGCGCGCGGAAGGCACCAACGGTCTGCTGAAGCAGGGCGCGACGCTCGTCACGCAGGCGGCTGACGTGAGCTCGGTGTTGCAGCCGATTCTCGGCCAGTATGGAACGATGTCGGCACGTGAAACGGATGGCGACCAGGGTCCGCAGGCCGCGACCGAGCCGGATGGCGATGCGCGTGCGCGCGTCGCCGCGCTGCTCGGGCCCGCGCCGGTCGGGCTCGACGATCTCGTGCGGCTGTCGAATTCAACGCCGGCGACAGTGCGTACCGTTCTCCTCGAGCTGGAGCTGGCAGGACGGATCGAGCGCCACGGCGGCGGATTGTTCGCGCTGCTCTGAGCCTGTTCCGGCTACTTGGGGATATCGCGGCGCGCGACCGGCCCCCGCTGGACGGTTTCTTCAGCCTCCAGCCGCACCATGTCGAGCAGGTAACCCAGCGTGTCGAGGTGGTGGCGACGTACCAGAACCGCCAGCTCGCCGGTCAGCGCGGCAACATACGCGGCCGCCTGCTGGGGGTCTCCCAACGGCACCTGCGATATGGCCAGATTGCCAACCGTGCTGGGCTTCGGCCGTGCCACTTTGCAATCCCGGATCAAATTTGGCGCGTACTACGCTCAGGAGTCGCCATAGCTAGGACTACGGCCCTTATCTGTATAAGTGCGACCTTCGGATGCGGCGCTCTCATAGGTTGCAATCGGGCGCAAACGGGCCGGGGGAGTTCCCCCGCCTCCGTTTACCCTCCCGGACCACATTCATTTGACAGGGGAGGCCTCATTACCCATGTTCCGGCCGACTCGGGACCCCCTGGCTGCTCCCGGCGATCCCATTGAATACGAAATTTACTAGGGATTTCATGAACATCGTTGTTGTCGAGTCACCCGCAAAGGCGAAGACGATCAACAAGTATCTGGGCGCCGGCTACGAAGTCCTGGCCTCTTTCGGTCACGTGCGCGACCTGCCGGCGAAGAACGGATCGGTCGATCCGGACGATGATTTCCGCATGATCTGGGAGGTCGACGCCAAGGCGGGCAAGCGCCTCGCCGACATCGCCAGGGCCGTCAAAGGGGCCGACAAGCTGATCCTTGCGACCGACCCGGACCGCGAGGGCGAGGCGATCTCCTGGCATGTCCTGGAGGTGCTGAAGCAGAAGCATGCGCTCAAGGACCAGAAGATCGAGCGCGTCGTCTTCAATGCCATCACCAAGCAGGCCGTCGTGGATGCGATGAAGCATCCGCGCGCGATCGACGGAGCTCTGGTCGATGCCTACCGGGCGCGCCGTGCGCTCGACTATCTCGTCGGGTTCACGCTCTCGCCGGTGCTCTGGCGCAAGCTTCCGGGCGCACGCTCGGCCGGCCGGGTGCAATCGGTCGCACTGCGGCTGGTCGCCGACCGCGAGCTGGAAATCGAGAAGTTCGTTCCGCGCGAATACTGGTCGCTGGTTGCGACGCTCGCGACACCGCGCAGCGAGACCTTCGAGGCGCGCCTCGTCGGGGCCGATGGAAAGAAGATCCAGCGGCTCGACATCGGAACGGGCGCCGAGGCCGAGCAGTTCAAGCGCGACCTGGAGACGGCGCAATTCTCGGTCACCTCGGTCGAGGCCAAGCCGGGCAAGCGCAATCCCCCGCCCCCCTTCACCACCTCGACGATGCAGCAGGAGGCGAGCCGCAAGCTCGGTTTTGCGCCGGCGCACACCATGCGCGTCGCACAACGCCTCTATGAGGGTATCGACATCGGCGGCGAGACGGTCGGCCTCATCACCTATATGCGTACCGACGGCGTGTTCATGGCGCCCGAGGCCATCACGTCGATCCGCAGCGCGATCGGCGCGCAATATGGCAGAGAGTACGTACCGGACGCGCCGCGCAATTATCAGAACAAGCAGAAGAGCGCGCAGGAAGCGCACGAAGCGGTGCGGCCGACCGACGTATCGCGCCGTCCGCGCGATGTTGCGAAGTATCTCGATTCCGATCAGGCGCGGCTCTACGAGCTGGTCTGGCTGCGCGCGATGGCGAGCCAGATGGAGTCGGCCGAGCTCGAGCGCACCACCGTCGACATCTTGGCGAAGGTCGGCGCGCGCAATCTCGACCTGCGCGCCACCGGCACCGTCATCAAGTTCGACGGCTTCCTCGCGCTCTACCAGGAAGGCGAGGACGACGCGCAGGAGGACGACGAGAGCAAGCGCCTGCCGCAGATGAGCCAGGGCGAGGCGCTCGCCAAGCGCGCGATCGCCGCGACCCAGCATTTCACCGAGCCGCCGCCGCGCTATTCGGAAGCCTCGCTGGTCAAGCGGATGGAAGAGCTCGGCATCGGCCGCCCCTCGACCTATGCGTCGATCCTGCAGGTGCTGAAGGACCGCAACTACGTGCGGCTGGAAAAGAAGCGCCTGCACGCCGAGGACAAGGGCCGCGTCGTGGTGGCGTTCCTGGAGAACTTCTTCGCGCGCTATGTCGAGTATGATTACACGGCGGGCCTGGAAGAGGATCTCGACCGGATCGCAAACAGCGAGATCGACTGGCGGGTCGTGCTGCGCGATTTCTGGCGGGATTTCATCGGCGCGGTCGACGACATCAAGGATCTGCGCGTCTCGGAAGTGCTCGACGTGCTCGACGAGATGCTCAGCCCGCATCTGTTTCCGCCGAGCAAGGACGGCACCGACCCGCGAGTGTGCCCGACCTGCGGCAACGGCCGCCTGTCGCTCAAGCTCGGCAAGTTCGGCGCCTTCATCGGCTGCTCGAACTATCCGGAGTGCCGCTTCACCCGCCAGCTTGCCGCCAACGGCGCGGCGAGTGCCGACAGGGTTCTGGGCAAGGATCCCGATAGCGGCCTCGACGTCGCGATCAAGACCGGCCGCTTCGGCACCTACCTGCAGCTGGGCGAGACCGTGAAGGAGTCGGACGAGAAGCCGAAACGCGCCGGCATCCCGAAGGGCTGGTCGGTCGACGACATCACGCTGGAAAGCGCGCTCAGGCTGCTCTCGCTGCCGCGCGAGATCGGCAAGAGCTCCGACGACGGCGCGCCGATCATGGCGGGCATCGGGCGGTTCGGGCCCTACGTGCAGCACGGCAAGACCTACGCGAACCTCGAGTCCAGCGAGGACGTGTTCACCATCGGCCTCAATCGCGCCGTCACGCTGATCGCCGAGAAGCGCGCCAATCCGGGCAAGGGCCGCCGCTTCGGCGGCGACCCGGGCCGCCCGCTCGGCGATCATCCGCAGCGCGGCGGATCGATTTTGGTCAAGAAGGGCCGCTACGGCCCCTACGTGACCAACAGCGGCATCAACGCCACGATTCCGGACAACATCGTGCCGGACGAGATCACGCTCGACCAGGCGGTCGGCCTGATCGAGGCGCGCGCCGAGAAGACCGGGGCAAAACCCGCGCCGCGCCGCAAGGGACCGCGCAAGGACGCGCGCGTGGCGAAGCCCGCAGCGGAGGGCAAGAAGGCGGCAAAGCCGAAGAAAAAGACGGCAAAGCCGCGCAAAACCATCACGGCGGCCGAGTGATTCCGGGCTGGCGGTTGCGCCGGCGCGGCCCTACCTTTCCCTCATCTTGAAGAAACCAGCCAAGAAACCCCGGCCGGCCGGCCTTCCCTCCCGCGAAGACCTCCTCGCCTTCATCGGCACGCACAAAGGCAAGGCCGGCGTGCGCGAGATCGCGCGCGCGTTCGGACTGAAGAACGCCGACCGCGCCGCGCTGCGGCAGATGCTGCGCGGCCTGCAGGACGACGGAAAGGTCGAGCAGCGGCGCAAGAAGCTGCACCACGCCGGCACCCTCCCCACCGTCGTGCTCGCCGACATCACGCAGCGCGACAAGGACGGCGAGCTGATCGCGGTGCCGACCGAGTGGGACACCGAGGAGCACGGCGAGGCGCCGCGCATCCGCATCCATGTGCCGCGCAAGGCGCGCCCGGCGGAAATCCCCGGCGTCGGCGATCGCGTGCTCACGCGCACGGAAGAGACCGGTGAGGAAGGCGAAGCGATCCGCCACACCGGGCGCATCATCAAGGTGCTCGACCGCGCGCGGCAGCGCCAGCTCGGCATCTTCCGCGCGCTGCCGAACGGTGGCGGGCGGCTCGAGCCGGTCGACAAGAAACAGCTCGGCCGCGAACTTGCCGTTCCGCCGGGCGCGACCGCGGATGCCAGGGACGGCGATCTTGTGGCGGTCGAAGTCACGCGCCAGGGCCGCTTCGGGCTCGCGACTGCGATCGTCAAGGAGCGGCTCGGCTCGCTCAAGAGCGAGCGCGCCGCGAGCTTCATCGCGATCCACGCGCATGAGATCCCGCACGTGTTCCGGCGCGAGGCGCTCGCGGAAGCCGAAGCCGCGCGCCCGACCGGGGTCGCGGGGCGCGAAGACTGGCGTGCGCTGCCGCTGGTCACGATCGATCCGATCGATGCGAAGGATCACGACGACGCCGTGCATGCGGCCGCCGACACCGATCCGGGCAATCCCGGCGGTTTTGTCATCACGGTCGCGATCGCCGACGTCGCGCATTACGTGACGCCCGGCTCGGCGCTCGACCGTGACGCGCTGGTGCGCGGCAACTCGGTCTATTTCCCCGACCAGGTCGTGCCGATGCTGCCCGAGCGCATCTCGAACGACCTGTGCTCGCTGCGCCCGAACGAGGACCGCGGCGCGCTTGCGGTGCGCATGGTGATCGACCGCAACGGGCGCAAGCGTAGCCATACGTTCCATCGCGTGCTGATGCGCTCGGCGGCGAAGCTGCATTACGCGCAGGCGCAGGCCGCGGCCGACGGGCGTGCCGACGAGGCGACCGCTCCGCTGCTCTCCCCGGTGATCGCGCCGCTCTATGCCGCCTATCGCGCGAGGCTGCACGAGCGCGCCGAGCGCCAGCCGCTCGATCTCGACCTGCCCGAGCGCAAGATCATGCTCAAGCCCGACGGCACGGTCGACCGCGTGATCGTTCCGCCGCGGCTCGATGCGCACCGGCTGATCGAAGAGTTCATGATCCTCGCCAACGTGGCGGCGGCCGAGGCCCTGGAGCGCGCGCGCGTGCCGCTGATCTATCGCGTGCACGACGAGCCGAGCCCGGAGAAGATCGAGGCGCTGCGCGAATTCCTCGAAACGCTCGACATCAGGCTGGCCAAGGGGCAGACGATGCGGCCCGGCGACTTCAACAAGATCCTGGCGCGCGTGAAGGGCAGCGAGCACGAACAGCTCGTCAACGAGGTGGTGCTGCGCAGCCAGGCGCAGGCGGAATACTCCGCCGACAATTACGGTCACTTCGGCCTCAACCTGCGCCGCTATGCCCACTTCACCTCGCCCATTCGCCGCTATGCCGATCTCGTGGTGCATCGCGCGCTGATCCGCGCCCACCATCTCGGCTCCGACGGCCTGCCGAACAGCGTGGACGTGCCCGCGCTGAACGAGATCGCGGCGCGCATTTCGGCGGCGGAGCGGCGCGCGATGAAAGCCGAGCGCGAGACGACGGATCGATTGATCGCGAACTTCCTCGCCGACCGCATCGGCGCGACCTTCGAGGGCCGCATCAGCGGGGTGACGCGCGCCGGCCTGTTCGTGAAGCTCAACGACACCGGCGCCGACGGCTTCGTTCCGGCGCGCGTCATCGGTGACGATTACTTCCGCTATCACGAGGCGCGCCACGCGCTGATCGGCGACCACACCGGCGAGAGCTACCGGCTCGGCGACGCGGTGACGGTGAAGCTGGTCGAGGCGGCGCCGGTCGCGGGGGCGCTGCGATTCGAGCTTTTGTCCGAAGGGCGCTATGACAAGGCGCCGAAAGGCCGCCGCACCCGCTCCGAACGACCGCAATCCCGCTACAAGAAACGACGCCGCGCATGACCGACGTTGCCGAGCGCCTGACCAAGGTCGAGCGCGACCAGAGCCACCCGAATTTGAAGCCGCGCGACGCCGCGACGTTGATCGTGATCGACCGCTCGGGGCCGACGCCGAAGGTGCTGCTGGGCAAACGCCACGCGGGCCTGAAATTCATGGCCGGAAAATACGTGTTTCCGGGTGGCCGCATGGAGCCGGGCGACCGCAAGATGCCGGTCGCGAGCGACCTCGACGCGCATGCCGGCGCGCGGCTGATGCGTGGCGTGCAGCGGGCGAGCCTTTCCAAGGCGCGCGCGCTCGCGCTTGCGGCGATCCGCGAGACCTACGAGGAGACCGGCCTTTTGCTCGGCAAGCGCGTGGATGAGATTCCGCCGGTGCCGGAAGGACCATGGCAGGCCTTCGCAGACGCGAAGGTTCTTCCGGATCTTGCCGAGCTGCATTTCATCGTGCGCGCCATCACGCCGCCACGCCGTCCGCGCCGCTTCGATGCGCGGTTCTTTGCGGTCGACGCGAGCGCGATCGCGCACCGGGTCGAGGGCAAGGTCGGTCCGGACAGCGAACTGGTCGAGCTGGTGTGGCTGCCGATCACCGAGGCGAAGAGCCAGGACTTGCCCACGATCACACAGGTCGCGCTCGACGAATTGCAGGCGCGCGTCGCCAAAGGCTTCGGCCACGACCTGCCCTCGCCGTTCTACCGCATGCTGCACAGGAAGTTCGTCCGCGCGGAATTGTAGGGCGCAATAAGCATGCCCCCGCGAAGGCGGGGGCGGGAGCGCATTGCGCCGTTGCCGGGCGGTGGCGCAATGCGCTCCGCTCCGCGTCGCTTATTGCGCCCTACGGCGCAATAACGACGGCCGATTTCCTTGACATTCCGGGCTCGGCCGCTAGGGTCCGGCAAATTCGAAAAAGAGGTTCCCAATGGCCAAGGCCACCACGATCAAGGTCAAGCTCGTCTCGAGCGCCGACACAGGCTTCTATTACGTCACGCGCAAGAACTCGCGCACGATGACCGACAAGCTCGTGAAGAAGAAATACGATCCGGTCGCCAAGAAGCACGTCGAGTTCCGCGAGTCGAAGATCAAGTAGCCGCGGTTACCGCCGGGCTTTGTCGGGGCGCCTGTCACAGGCGCCCTTTGCATTTGAGCCCCGTTCGGACTTGAATGCGCGCAGATCGGAGAGCCGCCATGCGCATGCTTCGCTTCATCCCCGTGCTTGCGCTGTTCTTTGCGCTGCCCGCCCTTGCAGACGGGCCGCATCGCCTCGCACTGCAGATCAGCGACAACGATGCCGACAAGATGAACGCGGTGCTCAACGTCGCCGCCAATGTGTCGAAATACTATTCGGACAAGGGCGAAGAGGTCGAAATCCAGATCGTGGCGTTCAATGCCGGGCTGCATATGTTGCGCGCGGACACATCCCCGGTGGCCCCGCGCCTCGCGTCATTCGGCAAGAGCATGACCAATGTCAGCTTCAAGGCGTGCCAGAACACCATCGACTCGATGGAAAAGCGCGAGGGCAAGGCGATCCCGATCATCGAGAACGCCGAGCACGTGCAGGCCGGCGTCGTCACGCTGATCGAGCTCGGCGAAAAAGGCTGGACGATCGTGCGGCCATGAAGGTGGCCGGCCGGGAGCGGTGCCATTGAGGAGGCCACTCACACCGTCCCGGACCGGCCGAACCCCACGGGTGTCAGGAGATGCGGCGGACCTGAGCATTCCGTAGGGTATTCAAAGCAATGTGGAGCGGCTTTCGCGCAGGCCGTAAGCCCGCCAGGCGCCCTGCATCGAGGCTAATTGAAACGAAGCGGAAAGCAACGCCGACCGCCGCTCAAGCGTGCAGAGATTCGCCGGTAGTGTAAAGGGTTAGGGTTGACGGGACGCCGTTTCGTCCCGCCGCCGTCACTCTTCGTTCGATGAAAGGACAAAGATCAGAATGGCGAGCCATCCTGATCCTCACCGGCCCCTCGGCATTCCGGGCTTCAACCGGTCACTTCCGCGGCAGACTGGGCGCTTGCGCGCCGAGGCGCACCTTGCGGCTGTCGATCACCGCAGCCGCCGGACGCGCGACGATTCGGGGCAGGCTCGGAGCCTGCGCTCCCAGCCGCACCTTCCGGCTGTCCGCGGTGGCAGCCGGCGCACGGGTCGAAACGCGCGGCGGCAAGCTTGGCGCCTGGGCGCCGAGCCGGACTTTCCGGCTGTCGGCCGTTTCCGGCGCAGTCACAACCGCGACCTGAAGTTTCTGCATCGATACCTCCATGCTGCATGGCGCCACTATTGGCGCTCGTGCGCAGGGTACGTCGCGGGCGGATGAAAGGGATTTGGCGAGCGTGAAAACCGGCGCATTAAGGCGCTAACTTTGCGTCAGAAAACCGTGAACAGCCGCTAGGAGACGCTGGAACTCTGCTGTAGAGTTGCGTTAATTAAAGCCGTCGCGCGTTGATAGCCCCGGCTATTTCCCTAGCGGCTGGGTTGATGCGCAACCATAAGGATACTGGAAGAGGGAGCCATCTGATGCCGCAAGCCGTGTCGGATCATTCGAAAACCAACGTCGTCACACTCTCGAACGGTCCGGCCGACCGGGTTGCGCGGCATCAGCCGTCGCCGCTGGTCCGCATCCACCTTCTCGGCATCATGCGCGCTGCCGGGGTTCGCCATGCCGACATTCTGCCGCGCGGCCGCAAGGCCCGCGCGATACTCGGATACCTGTGCTTTGCCGGAGGCGCCCCGGTGCCGAGATCGCGCCTCGCCGCGATGCTGTGGGACCGGGTTTCGAAATACCAGGCGCGCGCCAGCCTGCGCCAATCGCTGCGCGAATTGTCCGTCGTGTTTGGCCCGTTGGCCAAGCAGGTGCTGTCGATCGATCATCAGACCATCCAGTTCAATACCGGCGCCTGCTGGATCGACGCCAACGCGCTGCTCGCCGAAGACCCGGGAACCCAGTCCGTGCGCGGCAAGCTGGCCGAACTCTGCCAGGGAGAACTGCTCGAGGATCTCGACGGGATCAGCGCGGCATTCGATCAGTGGCTGTTGGCCAAACGGGCGAGCTTTGCCCAAAACCTGCGCAATCTTCTGGCCAGCAAGCTCAATGAAACGGAGAAGCCGAGTGCGCAGCCGAGCGAGCGCGAATCGATTGCGCGCCGCCTGCTGGACTTCGACCCCACGCATGAAGGCGCATCGCGCGTGATCATGCGCGCGCTGGTGGATCGTGATGAGCGGGTGCAGGCGCTCGTGGAATACAAGCGGCTGAACAATGCGCTCAAACGCAGCCTCGGTGCCGACCCCTCACCCGAGACGCGCGCCCTGTTCGAGACGATCCGGACCAGCGGGCACGATGAGGCGCAGCCGACGCAGTTGAACGGCCCGTCCGCGGACGAGAGGAATTCCGCCAAGGCCGCCGCACCCAAGCGCAGCCACCGCCGGGTCGGCGTCATGCCCTTCATCCCGCTGTCTGCCGACGTCGATGATAATCTCGCGTTTGCGCTGGCGCATGAAGTCTCCGCCGCGCTGGCACGCTTCATCTGGTTTGAAGTCGTGGCACCCACTGCGCTGATGCGCGTGCCGGCGCCGACATTTCTCAGCGACAACGAGCTGCGCCGTCAGGACCTCGATTATGTCGTGGACGGCTCGGTATCCTGCAGCCGCGGCATCTACCGGATCAGCGTGCGGCTGCTCGATCTCAAGACCGACGCAAGCCCGGTCTGGAGCCGGACCTTCGAGCTGCCGGCCGACCGGCTCGATCTGATCGACGAGCACGTCACCGCCCCGATCGTTGCCCAGATCGATCCGGTCATCCTCTACATCGAGGGCCATCCCAAGAAGCGCGACCAGGACGACGATGCGCTGAGCTGCGTCATGCGCGCCCTGCCGCTGCTCAACACGATGGAGCGCCGCAATTATGAGGAAGGCGGCGAGCTGATCAAACGCGCGCTTGCGCTCGAGCCCGACAACGCGGTGGTTCTCTCCTGGGCCGCCTACTGGCACGTCTTCCGCATCGGCCAGGGCTGGGCTGAGGATTTCGCCCAGGCCTCGAAGACCGCCCTCGACTATGCGGAACGGGCAACGCAGCTCGATCCGGCCAACGCCGAGGCGCTGGCGATCTACGCGCACATCGTGTCATTCATCAACCGCGACACCGAGCTCGCGCTGCATTACTTCGAAATGGCGCTGCAGCTCAATCCCAACCTGCCGTTCATCTGGGTCTACAGCGGGCTGACCTGCTGTTACGCCGGCGATCCGGACGCGGCGCTGGAGCGGCTTGAGCGCTGCCGCGACCTGACGGCTTCGCTGCCCTACTTTTCGCTGCACGAGAACCCGTTCGCGATCGCCTACCTGATGAAGCGGCAGTACAAGAAGGCGATCGAGATCGGGCGCCGCGTCGTTCATTTCACTCCCGCGTTCGTCAACGGCTACAAGCCCCTGATCGCCGCGCTGGGGCATCTGCGCCGGCGCGAGGAAGCGGCGCTCTACATCGGAAAGCTGCTGCAAATCGAGCCGGACTTCACGCTCAAGAAGTTCGCCGAGAATTATCCGTTCACGCAGGATCGCGACCGGCGCCACTACCTGGAAGGCTTGCGGCGCGCCGGCGTCCCCGAGTGCTGATCGGGCCCTGAGCGCAAGCGGGCCGCTACGCCGCGTCCGCCACCACCCGGTTGCGGCCGTCGCGCTTGGCGCGATAGAGCGCCTGGTCGGCGCGCTTGAGGACCGTCGCGGCCGTATCGTTGCCGCCGAGCGCCGCCAGCCCGATCGAGAGCGTCACGTCGAGCGCCTTGGCGCCCTGCTCGATGGTGAACGGCTCGCCCGCGATGCGGCGGCGGATGCGCTCCGCCACCAGCGCCGCCACCGCCATGTCGGTCTCCGGCATCACGATGACGAACTCCTCCCCGCCGTAGCGGCAGGCGAGATCGATGCCGCGGATCGACTTCTTGATCCGCGTGGCGAATTCGCGCAGCACGTCGTCGCCGGCATCGTGCCCGTGGGTATCGTTGATCGCCTTGAAATAGTCGATATCGAGCACCAGCAGCGTCAGCGGCTTGCCGCGGCCCGCCGCCTGCTCGACCAGCGTCGCGAGATGGCTCTCCATGTAGCGGCGATTGTAGAGGCCGGTGAGGCCGTCGGTGATCGCCATCTCCATCGATTGCTGCACGTTGTCGCGCAGCCGCGCGGTGTAACGCTTCTTGCGGATCTGCGTGCGCACGCGCGCCAGCAATTCGTTCTTGTCGACCGGGCGCACCAGATAGTCGTTCACGCCGATCTCGAGCCCGCGCAGCAGCCGCGCATTGTCCTCGGCCTCGGCGATCATCAGGATGGGAACGCCGCGCGTGCGGTCGAGCGAGCGCACCTGGCTGCACAGCCTTAAGCCGTCGAAGTTTTCCAGGCCGAGCGACACGATCATGCACTCGTAATCGGCGTCCGCCGCATGGAACAGCGCTTCCTGCGGGCTCGGCTCGACGTCGACGGTGTGCTCGGCGGTGAGAATGCCGGCGATGCGCTCATAGGACGACCTGCGGTCGTCGACCAGCAGGACGCGCGCGCATGCGCAGCTCGTCGGCCGCCATCTTCAGCCGCACCAGCGAGCGCACGCGCGCGAGCAGCGCGATGTCGGAGACCGGCTTGGTGAGGAAATCGTCGGCGCCGGCTTCCAGCCCGCGCACGCGGTCCGACGGCTGGTCGAGCGCCGTCACCATCACCACCGGGATGTGATGCGTGACCGCGCTCGCCTTGAGCCGGCGCGTCACCTCGAAGCCGTCCATCTCCGGCATCATCACGTCGAGCAGCACGATGTCGCATTGCGCGCGCTCGCAGATCGACAGCGCTTCGGCGCCCGACATCGCGGTCACGACATCGAAATATTCCGCGGTGAGCCGCGCTTCGAGCAGCTTGACGTTGGCCGCGATGTCGTCGACGACCAGGATGCGCGCCGTCATCGCCGCTGCTCCGTTCCGAGGAAGTGGCGCACCGTCTCGATGAACTTGCCGACCGAGATGGGCTTCGACAGATAGGCCTCGCACCCGCCTTCGCGGATGCGCTCCTCGTCGCCCTTCATGGCGAACGCCGTCACCGCCACCACCGGGATCGATTTGAGCTCGGGATCATCCTTCAGCCATTTGGTGACTTCGAGGCCGGACACTTCTGGCAGCTGGATATCCATGATGATCAGGTCCGGGCGGTGCTTGCGCGCGAGATCGAGCGCCTCGATCCCGTTGCGGGTTCCGACGGTGTGGTAGCCGTGCGCTTCCAACAGGTCGTGGAAGAGCTTCATGTTGAGCTCGTTGTCCTCCACGATCAGGACGGTTTTGGCCATTTCGGCCCTCCGGCTACCCCATCTGGCGGGCCTTTGACCACAAGGCCAAACGACCGCCTCGCCCCCGGCGCGCGAATGGGCAGAATCTTAGTAAAACCCTAGCGGCGATACGTTACGGAAAGGCAAACGGGAATGGCGAAAGGCGCGCGCATCACCCGCAAAATCGCTGAAAATCTCGCAATTCAGGCGCTCGGTTTCATGGCCGCCGACCCCGAGCGCCTGGGGGCTTTTCTCGCCGCCACCGGCATCGGCCCGGAGATGATTCGCCGGGCGGCCGCCGAGCCCTCCTTCCTGGCGGGCGTGCTGGACTACGTGGTCGCTGACGAGCCGCTGCTGATCGCCGTTGCCGAACACGCGGAGCTGGGGCCGCAGGATATCGAGCATGCGCAGGCGGTGCTGGGCGGGCGGCCGTGGCGGCGGGAGGTACCCTGATCCCATGCCGGGCTTCTGCCGCGACTGCTTTTCCGACGCCGCGGACGCGGCCCGGCGATGCGTCGCCTGCGGCTCCCCGCGCCTGCTCCGGCATGCGCAGCTCAACGCGTTGTCGATCGCGCATGTCGACTGCGACGCGTTCTACGCGGCGGTCGAGAAGCGCGACGATCCCTCGCTCGCCGACAAGCCGCTGATCATCGGCGGCGGCAAGCGCGGTGTGGTGGCGACCGCCTGCTATATCGCGCGCACCTACGGCATCCATTCGGCGATGCCGATGTTCAAGGCGCGCAAGCTCTGCCCGCACGCGGCGATCATCCCGCCGGACATGGCGAAATACGTGCGTGTCGGCCGCGAGGTGCGGCGGCTGATGTTCGAACTGACGCCGCAGGTCGAGCCGCTCTCGATCGACGAGGCGTTCATCGATCTCACCGGAACCGAGCGGCTGCACGGCATGAACCCGGCGCGCTCGCTCGCGCGCTTCTCGCGGCGGGTCGAGGCCGACATTGGCATCACGGTGTCGATCGGGCTTTCGGCCAACAAGTTTTTGGCCAAGATCGCCTCCGACATGGACAAGCCGCGCGGTTTCGCGGTGCTCGGCGCCGACGAGGCGGTCGTGTTCCTCGGTGCCAAACCGGTCGGCTTCATCTGGGGCGTCGGCAAGGTTGCGGCGGCACGGCTGCAACGCGACGGCTACAGCACGATCGCCGACCTGCAGCGCGCCGACGAATCCGATCTGATGAAGCGCTACGGCGTCGAGGGCCGCCGGCTGTGGCGTCTGTCACGCGGCATCGACGACCGCAGCGTCAACCCGGAGCGCGAGACCAAGAGCGTGTCGGCCGAGACGACCTTCGGCGCGGATATCGCGTCGTACAAGCCGCTGGAGAAGATCCTCTGGTCGCTGTGCGAGCGGGTGTCGCGCCGCCTCAAGGCCAGCGGCATCGCGGGCTCGACCGTAACCCTGAAACTGAAAACCGCGGACTTCCGCATCCGCACGCGCGCCCGCTCGCTCGGCGAGCCGACGCAGCTCGCGGGACGGATCTTCGCGGCCGGCCGCGACCTGCTCGCGCGCGAGATCGACGGCACGCAATTCCGCCTGCTCGGCATCGGCGCGTCGAACCTGGATGAGGCCGAAAGGGCCGACACCGCCGACCTCGTGGACCGCCTCGGTGAACGCGCCGCCAAGGCCGAGCATGCGGTCGACAAGGTGCGCGAGAAGTTCGGCGCCGGCGCGGTCGTCAAGGGACTGGTGTTCGACGGCACGAGGGCCGAGACCGGTGAAGACGATGAGGAGGACGAGGACTGAGCCGTGAATAGGCAACGGCGTCCGATCAGAACGGCGTCTTCGGGGTCTCGGCCTTGCAATAGTCGGTGAAGATGATGCGCAGCGCTTTTCGCGTTTGATCGATGTCCCCGGGCAGGGGAATCTGCGCGGACCGGTATCCCTGAATGACGGCGCTCTTGTCCGGGGTGAGGTACTCGATCACGGTGTCGTCGCCCTTGACATTCACTTCGTAAAGAACGCGCGACCCGGCGTATGTCTTGTCAAAAAGCGCATCGTCCATTTTGAAACGGCTCAAATAGTATCTGATGTATCGATTGAAACGCGGATCGCGCACCACGACAATGCAGGACCTGCGGTCGACGATTTCAGGGCCGCCCTGCGGATCGACCTGCCCGGTGAAAACGTAGTTGACGGCCTGTTGAAACACGTCGGCCTCGGCCAGCGCGGGTGGTGGAAGGGAAACGAGGCCAAGAAACGCCACGGCTGCGATCGTCAGAGGCCATCGGATCGTGCAGCCCCGCTCGTTCGAAAGCACTGACCCGCCCATCGCCGGTTCTCAGTCACTTACGCAAATCAGCGCCACCAAATGCGCCGTGCGTCCACGCGAATTGCGGGTCGAGATATAGCACGTCGACTGACGACAATGGGCTTGCTCGCCATCTGGTCTCATGCCTTTCGGCGCCCGGGCAGAAGCCTCTGCTCGAGATCGTCTGAGCAGCGCAGGCCGGATTACTTACACGCCTTCGCCTTCTTCACGTCGAGCGAGGTCATCTTGCCGTCGATGACGAAATCGCCGTAGTCGAGGCGGAGCGCGCGCGAGATGCCGTTCTCGTACATTTCGAACGAGATCGCGTAGATCGGCGTCTGTTCGCTCGGCTGGTCCTCGGCCTGCTTGCTCTTGTCGAAATAGCTGATCGTCACCGGCCAGCGCGCAAGCCCGCCGAGCGAATCCTTGTCCGCCGCCGCATCGTCGCTCGGCTTCTTCTCGGGCTCGATGCGCCGCCCGATGACCGAGAGCGACTGATAGATCTTCTCGCCCGACTCCGAGCCGTCGTAGACGGCGACCTCGAGCAGCGTCTTGCCGGCCTGCGCGGCCTCGATCAGCAGGCGCATGTGCTCGGTCGGAAACACCACCTTGCCGGCGTCGAACTTCTTGTCCTCGGGCTTCACCAGCTTGACGGCGACGCTGCTGCTCCTGGCGCGATCGGCGCGTCCGTCGACGTTGCCGACCTGCTTCTCATCCATGTAGTTCTGCGACTTGAAGCGAAAGCTCTTGCCGTCGCCTTCCTCCCAGGTGGCGGTGCGCAGGTCGCTGAGCGCGACCTTGCCCTCGCCGCTGTCGAGCTCGGTCACCTGGCGGAAGTTGAGCGCGTAACCCTCGCAGGCGCTGCCGGAGAAATCGTAGACGATGCGGCCGCGCACGCCCTCGAGCGAGCGCTTGCCGCGCGAGCTGGTGAGGCTGAGATCGTAGACCGCCACGTGCGGCGCCAGCTTGACGCTGCCGGCCGCCCCTTGGGCGAATGCCGCGCCCGGCGACGCCAGCAGCGCCGCGGCCGACATTGCGACAAAACCAAGGCGGACAGGCATCGGTGACATCATTCGGTCTCTCCTCAATGCGGCCGGACCATAGATGTGCGCCGCGTGCGCCGCAACTCCGTTGCATCCCCGATCCGCTTGCGCCTGTGCGCCCGATCGGCCAAGACTTTCCCTCGACACGAGGTGGAGGCGATCATGGCGGGGACAGTTGAAAAAAAGCTTGCGGATCTCGGGATCACCCTTGGCACCCCGGCCGCGCCGGTTGCCAATTACGTCGGATTCGTGCGCACTGGCAACCTGTTAGTGGTGTCCGGCCAGCTTTGCTTCGGGGCCGAGGGCAAGCTGCTCGCGGTCGGCAAGCTCGGGGGTGCGGTGTCGATCGAGGATGGCCAGAAGGCCGCGCGCCAATGCGCCGTGAACCTCTTGGCGCAGATCAAGGTCGCGCTCGGCGATCTCGACAAGGTGCAGCGCGTGGTGCGGCTCGGCGGCTTCATCAATGCGACGCCCGACTTCCTCGAAACGCCCAAGGTGATGAACGGCGCCTCCGACCTGATGGTGACGGCGTTCGGCGACAAGGGGCGCCACGCCCGCACCACGATCGGCGTCGCCGTGCTTCCGATGGATGCCGCCGTCGAAGTCGAGGGACTGTTCGAGGTTTCGTAAGGCGCATGGTCCCGAAAAGTGGGAACCGGTTTTCCGGATAAGACCATGCGCGACCTAAAATGGCTCACCGCGCGCCCGGTCGCGCATCGCGGCCTGCATGACGCCGCGGCCGGGGTCATCGAAAACACCGCTTCGGCGTTTGCCGCGGCGATTGCCGGCAACTTCGCCATCGAAACGGATGTGCAGATCAGCGCCGATGGCGAAGCCATGGTGCATCATGACTTCGCGCTGGGCCGGCTGACGCTCGGGTCGCGGCTGCTTGCCGCGATGACCGCCGCCGGCCTGAAAGAGGTGCCGTTCAAGGCGACCGGCGACCGCATGTTGACGCTCGGCGAATTGTGCGCGCTCGTTTCCGGCCGCACGCCGCTGGTGATCGAATTGAAAAGCCGCTTCGACGGTGACCGCCGGCTCGCCGCCCGCACGGCGGAGGTGCTCAGGAGCTATGCCGGCCCGGTCGCCGTGATGTCGTTCGACGCGGGCGTCGTGCAGGCACTGCGTGAGATTGCGCCCGCTCTGCCGCGCGGTATCGTGGCGGAGCGTCACTACAAGGATTCCGAATGGTATCAGCTGTCGGATAGCCAGAAACGCTCGCTCGCATTCCTGCTCCACGCGCCGCGCACGCGCCCGCATTTCGTCGCCTACAATGTGAAGGACCTGCCCTCTCCCGGTCCGTGGATTGCACGCAATATCTTCGCGCTGCCGCTGCTGGCCTGGACGGTGCGCAACGAGAACGATCGTCAGCGCGCGCGCAAGTGGGCGAACCAGATGATTTTCGAGGGGTTCAGGCCGTAGCGCCGCGCGCACTGACGGGGCCGCCGGCTAGGACACTCCGTCATCCTGAGGCGGGATCACGGCCGGGACGTTGAGGGGCGGGAGGTTGAGTTCGGCCGCGCGCTTCTCCGCCAACTTTCGGTAGGCGGCGGCTTGCTCCTTGAGCAACGCCTTCAGCGTGGGATCGGTCGCCTCCGCGGCCATTCGTTCGAAGTTGATCACCTGCTCCAGGTACTCGGCAACCAGCTTCACGCTTCACCCCCGCTGTTCCGAGTATGCGACGACGCGGGACGGAATCAAGTGACAAAAAGAAAGCCGCCGTTGCCGGCGGCTTGAAGTTCGCACCTGCGTTCCCTGTCAGTGCAGATGCATCGCGGAGTAAGCGCCACCGCCAAGGACGATCACGGCGGGAATGGCCCCCACCAGAATGCCTGGCAATGGCGGTTCTCCTCTGGATCGGCGTTAGTTGGTGGTGCAGACCTTGACGGTCTTCATGCCGGCCTCGGCTTCGGTACGGGTCTTGTAGATCGTGCCCGAGGGGCTCACGACGGTCTGCGTGGTCACCGTCGGCTTCTTGTCGACGATGGTGCACTTCTTGGTCGCGGTATCCTGCACGATGTAGAACTCGGCCTGAGCGAAGGCCGGGATCACAAAAGCGCCGGTGAGCGCGGCAGCAAGGATCAGCTTCTTCATGTCTTCCTCCAACGTTGAGGTGGAGCAAACGCTGACGATCTCTGTGAAGTTCCGGCTGGTCCTGTGAGCCGGGGGTTGGCGTAGAGGGGACCACGTCCGGTCTCGAAAGGGACCAGTAGCCGGTTGCCGGGCAGGATCATGCGCGCCTACAAAACCGCGATGGAGACCGATCTGCGCATCCGCGTCGTTCCTGCGATCGCCGACGTTCCGGCCGCCGCCTGGGAGGCCTGCGCCAATCCGCAAGCAAATTGTCAGGGTCGGGCTTATAACCCCTTCATCTCGCATGCTTTTCTCTCCGCGCTGGAGACGTCCGGATCGGCCACCAGGCGGACCGGCTGGCAGCCGCAGCACCTCATCGCCGAGACCCAAGACGGCACGATATTGGGTGCCGTCCCGGCCTACCTGAAGTCCCACTCGCGCGGCGAATACGTGTTCGACGCCGGCTGGGCGGAAGCCTATGAACGCGCCGGCGGCAGCTACTACCCCAAGGTCCAGGTCTGCGTGCCTTTCACGCCCGCGACCGGGCGCCGCCTCCTCGTGCCGCCGGGCGAGAACGCCGGGCAGGTCCGTCAGGGGCTGGCGAGCGGGCTGATCGAGCTCGCCAAGTTGCGCGACGCGTCATCCGTGCACGTCACGTTCGCACCGGAAGACGAATGGCGCCTGCTCGGGGAGCTTGGGTATCTGCAGCGCAACGACCAGCAGTTCCACTGGGAGAATGCGAACTACGCGACCTTCGAGGACTTCCTCGGCGCGCTCGCCGCGCGCAAGCGCAAGGCCATCCGGCGCGAGCGGCGCGAGGCGCTGCAGCCCGGCATCGAGATCGCGTGGCTGACCGGTTCGGATCTGACCGAAAGCGTCTGGGACACGTTCTTCGCGTTCTACATGGAGACCGGCTCGCGCAAATGGGGGCGGCCCTACCTGACGCGGCAGTTCTACTCGCTGATCGGACAGACGATGCAGCAGTCGATCTTGCTGGTGATGGCCAAACGCGCCGGGCGCTTCATCGCGGGCGCGATCAACTTCATCGGCTCGGACGCGCTGTACGGCCGCCACTGGGGCGCGGTCGAGCACCATCCGTTCCTGCACTTCGAGCTGTGCTACTACCAGGCCATTGATTTTGCGATCCAAAACAGGCTCGCGCGGGTCGAGGCCGGGGCGCAGGGTGAGCACAAGCTGGCGCGCGGCTACATGCCGGTGGCGACCCATTCGGCGCATTACATCGCCGATCCGGCGCTGCGCCGCGCGATTGCCGACTACCTCAAGCGCGAGCGCGCCTATGTGGCGGCAGCCGGCGCAGAGCTTGCCGCCATGGGCCCCTTCCGCAAGGATCTGGACCTCGAACAAACCTCTAAGTAAGGACCGCCCCTCGATGCCGAGCTACGATGCGAACAACATCTTCGCCAAAATCCTCCGCGGCGAACTGCCCTGTCACAAGGTCTACGAGGACGAGCGCGCGTTTGCTTTCCTCGACATCATGCCGCGCGCGCCCGGACACACGCTCGTGCTGCCGAAGGCGCCGGCGCGCAACCTGCTCGATGCCGATCCGGGCGATCTCGCCCATGTGATGCAGGCCGCGCAGACGATCGCGCGCGCCGCCATCAAGGCGTTCAACGCCGACGGCATCACGGTGCAGCAATTCAACGAGAGCGCCGGCGGACAGGTGGTGTTTCACCTGCATGTGCACGTCATCCCGCGCAAGGCGGGCGTACCGCTCAAGCCGCCGGCGAGCGTGAAGGAAGAGCCATCCGTGCTCTCCGATCAAGCGCTGAAGCTTGCGGCGGCGCTGAAGGCTTGATGAAGCCGCTCGCTCTCGTCACCACGGCTTGAACCCGTTGTTGTCGGCAAAGGCCTTTTTATAGCCTAAAGCGGCTGCCCCCTGGCCGCCGATTGGTGTTGAGCCATAATGTACGTAACCCTTTATAACGTAAATGTAGAACCAGTCCGCTCCGTAGCCGAATAACTTCACACCACCCAGCGTGCCCATCTCGTGCTTCAGCTCTGGCGGGGTTGCCACCAGGGCATCGGACGATGGGATATAATAAGCGACTTCCCCCCATATGAAGTATTGGCGATCGCGACGCCGGAGCGCTTCCCGCTCATCGTAAGCCAATCCGTTCGCCGAGCAGGAAGACCGCTTTTCGCGACATTGATCGCGCAACACGGCAATCTCTCGAATTTGCCGGAATGCATCAGATTTCAACCTCTCAAATTTGGCACGCTTGACTTCAGAACTCTGCGTATCGCCCGTCCCGGCTTGGGGAGAGACCGCTCCGATTGGCCCCACAAGAATGCTCGTCTTCGCGGCCGCTTTCGCCCCTTCGAAGCTTGCAATCACCTTGACGTTAACTTTCTCGATCGGATTTAGCGGGACGTCCCAGCTTGTCGGGTTGTACCAGCCGAATTGCGAGAAATGTGATCGCAGTGCCGGATCCTTAAAAAAACGCCCGTTCCGCGCATAGATCTCATTGCGGGCAATCCGCAACTTCCCGGCAGAAAGCTTTCCCAACTCGTCGGGCGTCAGATACCGGGTGCTCGAGTCCGGGAAGACGGCGCCGATCCTGTAGTCGGTTTTCGTTTGCAGAGGCGGCGCGGGAGTATTGTTCTCCTGCTCGTCACATCGTCCGAGAATCGCATCCCAGACGCGGCCATGAAACCAGCCGCCGCGACACGGAGCGCCGTCGTCGTCGTAGTCGCCACCCAAAGGACCGGCTGGACCTGGTGGACCAACCACCGGACAGTTACCCGGAATGCTTCGGTCGCATTGCCCGGTCACCGGCGGCACCTGCGCGTTTGCCGCCAAGCTGTTCGCTGCAATTATCAGTAGCGAGCAAAGCGCCCTGTTCATCGCTCGCAAGGCTGCCTCCCCTCGCATCTACGGGATTTGGCACGGCTGACTTTGCAAGATCGCTTGGGGAAGAATGCCTTCTTAAGCGCAGTGATACAATGGCCCGAGAACGATCAACTCCCGCCTATCCTCTTCGCCGCCCCGCGAAATAGCGTCTCTCCCTCGGGCGCGAATTGCATCGTGGCGAGAAAATCATCGACACGATAATTCGGCAGCATCCTGCGAATGGCAGCAAGCTGACTGCGCGCCTCGTCGAGCCGGCCGGCCAGCGCCAGCGAAAACGCCGCGATCGCCAGGATGTGCGCGTGCGCGTTCGGGCGCGCCGCGGCCGTGACGCCGGCCTCCGCGGCTTCGTCGAACCGGCCGAGACGCACCAGCGCCATGGCGCGTGCGCCCAGGATACCGAACAGCAGCGGGTCGAACGGGCTCAGGTTGCGCGAGTGATCCGAGTACGAGACCGCCGCCCCGGCGTCCCCATCCTGCGAGTGCACGAATGCCAGCGTGTAATGGCCGAGCGCGAAATTCGGGCTGAGATCGATCGCCTGCTCGAGCTCGACGACGGACTGGTCATGCCGGCCGCGCAGCCACAGCGCACGGCCCATCGACCAATGCGCCGCGGGGTCGCGATCGTCGACCATCAGGCTTTGTCCGGCCGTCTCGAAGGCCCGCTCGATTTCAAGCTCGCGCTTCGTCCAGCGCTGGAACGCGTTCTGGAAATGCGTGAACGACAAGCCGGCGTAGGCCCGCGCAAAGGTCGGGTCGAGACGGACCGCCGTTGCGAAAAAATTGTGCGCGAGCTCGTTGTCCGCCTTGTTGAAGCGGTACATATGCCACAGGCCGCGATGGTAGGCCTCCCAGGCGTCCAATGACGTCGGCGGCTTCAGCATGGCGCGATTGCGCTCGAGCGTCTCGATCTCGCTCGCAATCGACGCCACGATCCGGTTGCCGATCTCGTCGAGCACGAGAAATGCGTCGTCGAGTTTATTGTTGAAGGTTTCGGCCCAGATGATCCGCGCCGTCCGCGTCTCGGCGAGCTCGACCGCCACGGTCAGCCGCTGCTCGTCGCGCCGCACCGCGCCGCTGACGACGTAGTCGACGTTCAGCATCCGCCCGGCCTCTTCCGGACCGATGCGCCGCTCGTGCAGCGAAAACACCGTCCCCTGGGCGATGACGAACAGACTGCGCAGCTTCGCCAACCGGGTAATCACGTCGTGGGCGAGCGCATCGGCGGCGCCGCCGCGGATATCGCCCCCGCCCGAGCGGTCGACAAACGGCATCACGGCGATCGAGGCGCGCCGCGCCGGCTTGATCTCGTCGCGGCCCCGGCTCGCTGCCGCAACCTCGGCCTGCGCCAAGGGGACTGGCGTGCTGTCAATTCGCACTCGCGCTGCGCGCCAGGCGTCGCGCAGGGACGTGCTGTCGAGGCCCTCGGATTCGAACAGCCGCGTGGCCGCCGCCAGATGTTCCTCTCCCTCCCGGATCTTGCCGCGCCGCGCCAATGCGTTGAGCATCAGCTCGTGTACGCGCAGGTCGAACGGCGCCAGTTCCAGCCACTTGTCGAGGTATTCGAGCGCCTCCTCGGCGGGAACGCGCCCGACCAGTTGCTCCAGCAGCGCGGCATGGTAACTGCGAAACCGCCGCCGTTGCGCCGTGAGCCAGTTGTTGAAGCCCGGAGTCCGGTCGACTTCGAGACCTTCGAGAAAATCGCCCTTAAACAGCGCGAGCATCGTTCGCAGCTGATCCGGAGCATCCGTCTGGATGCCCTTCTGGGTCACGCGTGCCACCTCGATCGCATCGACAAAGCCGCCGGCGAGGTCGAGCCTGACCATGTCCAATTCCGTGTCGACGCGCCGACGGTCCGCCGTGTCGACGAGACTCCTGATCTTGCTCAGGCACCAGCGCAGCTCCCCGCGCGGATCGTTCGGGACATCCCACAGCAGCTCGCACAATTGGCTGCGCGCGACCGGGTGCAGAGCGAGCGCCAGATAGGCAAACAGGGCGCGCGCCTTGCGCGACGGCGGCAAAGCGAGCGTCACGCCATCGCGAACGATGGTGAGCGGGCCAAGCAGGCGAACGTCGAGTGAAGACCGCGCCGCAGATCCCGCTCGATCCGATTCCACGGGCATTTCCACGCCGGCTCCCACGCTCGCGACCCCATGGGGGCGCTACGGTCGCAGCATAGCAGGACCCACCGCCGACAAGGAGAGTGCATCATGGCAACCGCCGCGGCTGTAATGACCAAAGAACCCGCCACCACCCCTGATTTCACCGCGATCAAGACGCGCCAGCAAGGCGCATGGTCGTCCGGCGACTATGCGGTCGTCGGCACCACGCTGCAGATCGTCGGCGAGGAGCTGTGCGAAGCCCTCGACCTCCGCTCGGGACAGTCCGTGCTCGACGTCGCGGCCGGCAACGGCAACGCCTCGCTCGCCGCCGCGCGCCGCTGGTGCGACGTGACCGCGAGCGACTATGTGCCCTCGCTGCTCGAGCGTGCCCGTGAACGCGCGCAGGCCGAGCATCTCACGATCAACTTCCGCGAAGCCGACGCCGAGGCGCTGCCGTTTGCGGATGCCAGCTTCGACGTCGTGATGTCCACTTTCGGGGTCATGTTCACGCCCGACCAGGACCGAGCCGCGAGCGAGCTCGTCCGCGTGTGCAAGCGCGGCGGCAAGATCGGGATGGCGAACTGGACGCCGGAAAGCTTCATCGGCCAGCTGTTCAAGACCATCGGCAAGCACGTGCCGCCGCCGGCCGGCGTGAAGTCGCCCGCGCTATGGGGCACGCGGGCACGCCTCACCGAGATGTTCGAGCCGCACGCAACCTCGATCAAGACGGCGCAGCGCAACTTCGTGTTCCGCTATCGCTCGCCCGCGCACTGGCTGGAAATCTTCCGCAACTATTACGGGCCGCTGCTCAAGGCGTTTGCCGCGCTGCAGCCCGCCGGCCAGACAGCGCTCGAAAGCGACATCATGGCGCTGATGCGTCAATTCAATCGGTCGGGCGACCAGTCGCTCGTGCTGCCGAGCGAGTACCTCGAGGTCGTGATCGCCCGGCACTGAAGTCACCCCGACATATCGTTGATGCAACAGGAAAGGACCGTGCGATGACATACCTCCACGCGACGACCGCTGCCCTGATGCTTGCCGCCGCAATGTTCGTGGCGCCGCAAGCGCAAGCCGCCGAAGGACATCACACCGTGGTGCCGGCCGACGACGTGAAATGGGGCCCCGCCCCGCCCTCGGTCCCGGCCGGCGCGCAGGCCGCCGTCCTGCTCGGCAATCCCGGCAAGGAAGGGCCGTTCGTGCTGCGGCTGAAGTTTCCCGGAGGCTTCGCGGTGCCGCCGCACCGTCACACCAAGGATGAAATGGTGACGGTGATCTCCGGCAAGTTCGGGATCGGCGCATCCGAAAAGCTCGATCGCGCGGCCGTCAAGCAGCTTGTACCCGGCGGCTTCGTCCACCTTCCGGCCGGCATGGCGCACTATGCGGTCGCCGACGGCGAGACGGTGGTGCAGATCAACGGCGTCGGCCCGTTCGACATCACCTACATCGATCCGAACGACGACCCACGCAAGAAGTCGAACTGAGCGGACCGCGGGCGTGCGGCGATCACATCCGCCGCGCGCCCGTGGCCGGCCCTTCCAGCCGCGGCCGCGCCTGAGGTAGCCTTCGGCTCGACAGGCCGGGAGCCGATGCTGCGACCTTTCGCCAGACGCGATGTGCTCAAAGCCGCGGCGGGGCTCGCCACGGTCTATGCCGCGCCGGCCAAAGCCGCGCCGCCGCCGCCCACCTCGACCGACGCGGCTCTGGTCGAGGCGGCACGCCGGGACGGAAAGGTCGCCTTCTACTCGGCGTTCGACATCAACCTGTCGGAAAAGCTCGCCAGGGCGTTCGAAGCCGCATACCCGGGAATTGCCGTGCGCGTCGAACGGTCCGGCGCCGAGCGCATCTTCCAGCGTATCGGCCAGGAGCAGACGAGCCGAATTCACGCCGTCGATGTCGCCTGTTCGACCGACGCCGCGCACTTCGTCGCCTGGAAGCGCAGCGGCTGGCTCGCGCCCTACGTGCCGGAGGACGTGGCGCGGCACTTTGCCGATGCCGCCGATGCCGCCGATGCCGACGGCATGTACGCGCCGGTGTGCGCCTCCCTCAGCGTCATCGGTTACAATCCCAACCTCGTGAAACGCGAGGACGCGCCGAAGAGCTTTGCCGATCTGCTCGAGCCCAAATGGCGCGGCAGGCTCGTCAAGGGCCACCCCGCCTACAGCGGCACGATCCTCACTGCCACGTTCGCGATGGTGCAGGCGCTCGGCTGGTCCTATTTCGAGAGACTCGCGCAGCAGAAAGTCATGCAGGTGCAGTCGGCCGGCGATCCGCCGAAGAAGCTCGCGCTGGGCGAACGCGCCGTGCAAGTGGACGGCGCCGACGCCGTCGGCTTGCTGCTCAAGGAGCAGGGGCAGCCGGTCGAGTTCGTGCATGCGAGCGAAGGCTCGCCGCTGATCGTCTCGCCGGGCGGCGTCTTCCGCAGCGCGCCCCATCCCAATGCCGCGCGGCTGTTCCAGAGTTTCCTCTGCAGCCCTGAGGGCCAGCGCGTGTTCGTGGAGAACCACCGGCATCCCTCGCACGCCCTGGTGCAGGGCAAGCCGGGAAAGACGCCGCTGTCCGCAATCAAGCTGATGAAAAGCGATCCCGCCGCGGTCGACGCGGAAGGCGAGCAGATCAAGGCGCGTTACACGCAGCTCTTCGGTGTGTGACTGCGCGGATTACGGCGCGAGCTTGATGTCCTGCGGGCGGATGATGCCGTCGGGCGGCTGCATGTAGCCTTGCAGCTTCGCCGAGTGCGCGAAGATCAGTGCCTGGTGATAGAGATAGATCAGCGGCCGATCGGCCTGGATCTGCGCGAACGCCTTTTCGTACGCCGCCTTGCGCCTCGCGATATCGGTGTACAGGCGCGCCTCGTTCAATGCGGCTTGCGTGGTCTCGTTGCAATACTTGCCCCAGTTGAATGGCGTATTGCAGCCGATGTGGTTGATCACATTCTGGTCCGGATCGAGCCGCCCGCTCCAGCCAATCAGATAGATCTGGAAGTTGCCTTTGACGGCCTCATCCAGTGAGGTGGCGAATTCGGTCAGGCGGATTTTCAGGTCGAAGCCGGCCTCCGCCCCCATCGCCTGCAGCACCTCGGCGACCTGCTTGACGTCCGGCTGGTTCGGCACCATCAGGTCGAGGGTGACCGGCGTCGTGACGCCGGCTTCCTTGATCAGCGCCTTCGCCTTCTCGACGTTGCGCGGCGGGATCGGGAACTTCTGCACGTAATACGGATTGGTCGGCGCCGAGAACTGATTGCCCGGCGTGAACTCACCGTTGAACACGACCTTGTTGATGGCGTCGCGATCGATCGAAAGCTCCAGCGCCTCGCGCACCTTCGCGTTCTGGCCGAGTGGATTCTTGGCCTTGTCGGTATTCGCGAGATTGATCGTGAGGCCGGTGTACATCAGGCTCGGGCCGACGACGAGCTTCAGCTTCGGGTCGGCGCGCACGGCCGGAATGTCGGTCGCGAGCACGCGCTCGATGATGTCGAGCGCGCCGGCGCGCAGGTTGGCGAGCCGGACCGTCGAGTCCGGGATCGGCCGGTAGGTGATACGTTCGACGTGGATGCGCTCCTTGTCCCAGTAGTCCGCGAAACGGTCGAGCACGATGCGGTCCTGCGCGACGCGATCCGCGAAGCGGAACGGGCCGGCACAGATCGGCTTGTTCACGAATTTGTCGCCCCCCTCCTTCACGGCCTTGGGCGAAACCATCATGCCGGCGCGGTCGGTGAGTTGCGCGATCAGCGGCGAGAACGGCGCCTTGAGCGCGAGCCGCACGGTCAGCGGATCGGCGATCTCGACCTTGTCGATCTGGGAGAGCTCGGCCTTGCGCTTGGAGTCGTCCTTGGTCATGTGCCGGTCGAGCGTGAACTTCACGGCCTCGGCGTTGAACGGCTCGCCGTCATGGAATTTGACATTCGGCCGCAACTTGATGGTGACGGTTTTTCCGTCCGCCGAAGTCTCATGAGAGAGCGCGAGCTGCGGCACGATGTTGAGCTTCGCGTCGATGTCGAACAGCTTGTCGCACATCGCTGCGAGCACGATGCGCCCGACGTACGACCCCGCAGTGGTCGGATCGAGGTTGTCGGGGTCTTCGGCGAGGCCGATGCGTAGGTTGCCTTGCGCGATGGCAGGAGATGCCGCGACAGCGACGGCAAACAAGGCGCCAAGCAGGATGCGTGCCTTCACGATGACCCTCCCGATCTGAAAACGCGAGCAGTTTATAGGCCGCCGCAGGGCGCGAACAGCGCCCCTCAGTTGTCATGTCGATTGTTCTGGGCGGCGACGGCGGCCGCGATGCCCGCTTCGATCGCGTCGCGATCGAGCGTGCCGCTCGGGTTCGCGCGCGACGGCATGAACTTCACGTAGTGAAACAGCCGCTGGCGGCCGATGCTTTCGAGCCGCGCAAGCTCCGCGAGTGGATCGGGATGGTCATCGACGCGCAAGCTCACGGCCGGATATTCCTCGGTCGTCCAGATCACCAGAGCGGCCGACTGTCTGCCGCGCTTGTCGCCGCCCTTGGCCTCGCCCGCGTTCATCGCGGCGATCAGCCGACGCGGGAATGATGCCTCGTTCGACGTCTCGAACGCGTGCGCGGTTGCGGCGACGACATCCGGCCCGGCCAGCATGTTGCCAGCGACCGAAATGCCCGGCCGCACCACGTGGCCACACCAGTCGATGCAGCGCGCGCCGGTATGCACCGCGACGCCGCCGCGCGCGTCGTGCACGTGAAACTGGCGCTGCTCGGCCCCCGCATCCGGCTTGATCAGATGCTCAACCACCGCCTGCGCCGCCATGCCCTCACGCAAGAGCCGCATGCCCCGATAGCCCCACAGTGGGTTCGGCAGCGCCTGTGTGGACAGCGCCCCGATGCCGCCCTCCCCGTGCGGACAGATCGCGCCGACCGCGAAGAACTTGCTCGCGATGGCGACGCCGTAGGCGCCGCCGGGATCGCGCGCGATGATGGACCAGGTCATGACCGCCCATTATACACGGGGCGAAGCGATGCAACCCACCTTCACCACACGACCCGACATTCGCGGCACCTTCGGCGCGGTCGCGACCACGCACTGGCTCGCGACGCAGACCGGCATGGCGGTGCTGGAGCGCGGCGGCAATGCGTTCGATGCCGCGGTGGCCGCCGGCTTCGTGCTGCAGATCGTCGAGCCGCACCTCAACGGGCCGGGCGGCGAATTGCCGGCGATCGTGTTGCGCGCAGGGACTGATACGCCCGAAGTAATCTGCGGACAGGGTCCATTTCCCGCCTCCGCAACGCCCGCGCGGCTCACCGCGATGGGCCTGACACAGATGCCCGGCACCGGACTGTTGCCCGCGGTGGTTCCCGGTGCGTTCGATGGCTGGATGCTGCTGCTGCGCGATTACGGCACGCTCACGCTGCGCGACGTGCTGTCCTACGCGATCGCTTACGCCGGGCGCGGCTTCCCGTTGGTGCCGCGCATCGTCGCCACGATCATTCCAGCGGTCGACTACTTCAAGAGCGAATGGCCGAGCTCGGGCGAAGTCTGGCTCGTCAACGGGAAGGCGCCGCATCCCGACAAGCCATTCCGCACGCCCGCCATCGCCGAGATGTATAAGCGCATTCTCGGCGAAGCGGAAGCCTCCGGCGGCGATCGCATCCGCCAGATCGAGGCGGCACGCCGCGCGTTTTACAAGGGTTTCGTCGCCGAGGCGATCGACCACTTCTACCGTTCCGAGCTGATGGACTCGACCGGCGCGCGGCATCGCGGGCTGCTCACCGGCGACGATCTCGCGCACTACGCGGCGCATATCGAGCCGGCGGTGTCGATCGATTATCACGGCGTTACGGTGCACAAGCTCGGGCCGTGGTCGCAGGGACCGCTGCTGCTGCAAACGTTGCGGCTGCTCGAAGGCTACGACATTGCCGCGATGGAACCGCTCGGGCCGGAATTCGTGCACACCATGGTGGAGGCGCTGAAGCTTGGCTTCGCCGACCGCGACGCCTTCTATGGCGATCCAGAGTCGGTCGACGTGCCGCTCGAAACGCTGCTGTCGCAAGAATACGCGCAGGAACGCCGCAAGCTGATCGGCGAGCGCGCGTCCATGGACTTGCGGCCCGGCGACCTCGGCGGCGCCAGGATGCGCATCGCACGCGTGCTCGCGATGGCGGGCAAGGAGAAGCCGGTCGGCCCCGGCGCCGGGGAGCCGACGTTCGCGCCGCTTCCGCCCGAGTGGGGCGACACGGTGCATCTCGATATCGTGGACGCGGCCGGCAACATGATCTCTGCGACGCCATCGGGCGGCTGGCTGCAGGGATCGCCGGTCGTGCCGGGCTTGGGCTTTCCGGTCTCGACGCGAGGTCAGATCTGCTGGCTCGAAGAGGGTCACCCATCGACGTTGCGGCCGCGCACGCGCCCGCGCATCACGCTCTCTCCCACGCTGGTCACGCGCGACGGCGAGCCTTATCTCGCAATCGGCACGCCGGGCGGCGACCAGCAGGAGCAATGGATCCTCACGGTGTTCGTGCGGTTGGTGCATCACCGCATGAGCCTGCAGCAGGCGATCGATGCGCCGATGTTCCAGACACGGCACATGGTGCAGTCGTTTCATCCGCGCGCCTTCGAGGCGGGGCGCGTCATCCTGGAGGACCGCTTCCCGGCTGAAACGCGGGCCGAACTGGAGAAGCGTGGACACCTGCTCACCGTCGAGGGCCCGTGGGCGCTCGGGCGCATCTGCGCGGTCGGACGCTGGGGCGGATTCCTGCGCGCCGCCGCAACGCCGCGGCTGATGCAAGCGTATGCGGCCGGGCGCTGATCACCCACCAAACACCAGCGCGCCGATAATCAGCGCACCCTCCCCTGCCAGCACGCCGGCGAAAACCGAGCGGCGGATCAGCATGAAGGCCAGAAAGCCGATGGCGACCGCCGCGAGCCGCACCGGCGTCGGCACGGTGGCAAGCACGCCCGGCGCGAAGATGGTGAGTTTCGCGATCACGCCGGCAAGGATGGCGGTTGCAACCGCGCGAACCCACACAACGATCTCGGAATCCTCATCGAGCCCGCGCGCGAACGCGACGCCGAGCCAGCGCCACACTTCGCTCGGCAGGAAGCCTGCGAGGACCAACGCCAGATAAGCGGCAAGCTCGCCATGCGTGCTCATCGCAGGGCCTCGCGCAAGCGGTGCACCAGATAGGCGGTGGTCCCGGCGACGATGCCGCTCCACATCAGGTCGAGACCGAGCTGCCACCAGGCAAACAGCGGACCGAGCACGAGGCCGAAGGCGAGCGCGAGGCGGTCGACCAGCAGGCGGCTGTTGCGCAGGGTCGACATCAGGAACGCGACCGGGGTGAGGAACAAGAGCGCCGCGCTCATCAGCGGCGGCAGCGAGGCCGCGAGATAGAACCCGGTAACGGTCGCTGTGCACGCCGTCAGCCCATAGCCGCAGCCGAGCCCATTGCAGAACGCGATGCGGTTCTCGCGCGGCTGCTGTGGCAGCAGCCGCAGCGCCTCGACCCACATGCTCACCGCGGTGAAATGAGCCGGCAGCAGCAGTTGCCAGGTGCGCGTGCCGGGACGCTTGAGCATGGGCAGCAGAGCAACCACCATCGGCAGCAGCCGCACGCTCGACAGCCCGACCGCGACCGCGACCTCGATCAGGCTCGCGCCTGCGCCAAGCGTGGAGATGAGAATCACTTGCGCCGGGCCGGCCCACACCAGAAGCGTCGAGAACAGCGCCCATGTGACCGAGAAGCCGAAGTCATGTGCGATGGCACCAATCCCCGTATAGGTGCCGAACAGCACGTAGCTGAACACCGACGTCCATGTGGCGACGAACCCGGCCAGAAAGGCGGATAGCGTGGACGGTGGCGCAGGCGCTGACATGGCCATCCTGTCCCATGGCGCACGTGCGCGTGCAATCGGCGTCAGCGCACAGGCGGCATGACAAGGCCGCGGCAAGCCTTCAGAATGGCAATAGGAGACACCGCGATGGAGGCGAAGTAGCCTAGGGCGCCTTAAACGTCAGCCGCGTAGATCGCGATGGGGTACGACAGCAGGATCCTGTCGTCCTTGCGCCGCGTCTTCATGCCGAGCCCGTCGTCGGCGAGCGAGTCCTCAAACATCGTGCGGATGATCGGGGCATCAGCGGGCGCCGGAAATGAGGCCGCCATCAATCCCTCGAGATCCGCGTGCACGTCATAACAGGTTTCACGCGGAGTACTGAGACCCGCCTGCGCGAACAGCACGCGCATCTCGGCCATCGTCAGCGCTTTCGTATGCGACGGATCGCGCAGCCGCTCCATGCGGTTGAGTGCATCCGCGCGCGTCGCATCGTTGGAGGCCGCGATGTCGGCCACCACGACCCGCCCTGGCCGCGTGCAGACGCGCGCCATCTCGCGCAACACCGCAAGCGGGTCGGGGAAATGGTGAAATGCAAAGCGCGAGGCGACGACCGAAAATGCGCCATCGGGAAACGGCAGCGGCAGCACGTTGCCGACCCGCCAATCGACATTGTTTAGTCCCAGCGCGCCCGCGTGCTCGCGCGCCCTGTCGATCATCGCGGGCGTGAGATCGATGCCGGTCGCATGCCGGCACACTTTCGCAAACGCCGCGACCACCAGCCCCGGTCCGCAGGCGACATCGAGCACCGTGTCCTCCGCGCTGGCGCCGGAGAATTCCACGAGCAGCCGCAGCGCGTCCTCGTCGCGCATCGCCGAGGAGTTGGCGAACGGCGCGGCCTGGCGCGTGAACTGATCGACGACGATATCGGCGTTCGAGGTCACACCTTGACCAGCGGCACCTTCGGCACCGACCCGCGTCCGGACGGCGGCGTGCCGCCGCCCTTGGGGCCGGGCGGGCGTGGCTTGCGCGGACCGGCGCGGCGCTTGACGCGGTTCTTGCGCGGCTCGGGCAGCTTCTCCTGTTTCGGCGTGATCGGCCCTTCGGGATACTCGAAGCTGAGCTTCTCGTTGCCGTCCTCGTCCTTCGCGACGACGACGCGCACATGTCCTCCGGTCTTCAGCACGCCGAACAGCACGACATCGGCGAGCGGCTTCTTGATGTGCTCCTGGATTACGCGCGCCATCGGGCGCGCGCCCATCTGCTCATCGTAGCCCTTGGTCATCAGCCACTTGGCGGCCTCATCGGTCAGCTCGATGGTGACGTTGCGGTCGGCGAGCTGCGCCTCGAGCTGCATCACGAACTTGGTGACGACCTTGGCGATCACCTCTTCGGAGAGGTGCGCGAACGTGATCGTGGCATCCAACCGATTGCGGAACTCGGGCGCGAACATGCGGTTGATCGCCTCCACATCGTCGCCCTCGCGCTTGGTGCGCGTAAAGCCGTAGGCCGAGCGCGCGAGGTCGGCGGCGCCTGCGTTGGTGGTCATGATCAGGATCACGTTGCGGAAATCGACCTGCTTGCCGTTGTGGTCGGTCAGCTTGCCGTGATCCATGATCTGCAAGAGCACGTTGAACAGATCCGGGTGGGCCTTCTCGATCTCGTCGAGCAGCAGCACGCAATGCAGGTGCTGGTCGACGCCGACGGTCAGGAGCCCGGCCTGGTCGAAGCCGACGTAACCGGGCGGTGCGCCGATCAGGCGCGACACGGTATGGCGCTCCATGTACTCCGACATGTCGAAGCGGATCAGCTCGACGCCGAGCAGTTCGGCCAGTTGCTTGGCCACCTCGGTCTTGCCGACGCCGGTCGGGCCGGAGAACAGATAACAGCCGATCGGCTTTTCCGGCTCGCGCAGGCCCGCACGCGCGAGCTTGATCGAAGACGACAGCGCGCCGATCGCCTTGTCCTGGCCGTACACCACGCGCTTGAGCGTGTCTTCGAGATGCGCGAGCACCTCGGCATCGTCCTTCGACACGGTCTTCGGCGGGATGCGCGCCATCGTCGCGATGGTGGTCTCGACTTCTTTCAGGCCTATGGTCTTCTTGCGCCGGCTCTCGGGCAGCAGCATCTGCGCCGCGCCCGACTCATCGATCACGTCGATCGCCTTGTCGGGCAGCTTGCGGTCGTGGATGTAGCGCGCGGAGAGTTCTACCGCCGCCTTGATCGCCTCGTTGGTGTACTTGAGGCGATGATAATCCTCGAAATACGGCTTCAGACCTTTGAGGATTTCGATCGCATCGGGGATCGACGGCTCGTTGACGTCGATCTTCTGGAACCGGCGAACGAGCGCGCGGTCTTTCTCAAAGTACTGCCGATATTCCTTGTAAGTCGTTGATCCGATGCAGCGCAACGTTCCCCCGGCCAGCGCCGGCTTGAGCAGGTTCGATGCGTCCATTGCGCCGCCCGAGGTCGCCCCCGCTCCGATCACGGTGTGGATCTCGTCGATGAACATGATCGCGCCGGGCGTCGCCTCGAGCTCCTTGATCACCTGCTTGAGGCGCTCCTCGAAGTCGCCGCGATAGCGCGTGCCGGCGAGCAGCGTTCCCATATCGAGCGCGAACACGGTGGCGGTGCGCAGCACGTCTGGTACCTCGCCGTTGACGATGCGGCGCGCCAGCCCTTCGGCGATCGCAGTCTTGCCCACGCCGGCATCGCCGACGAACAGCGGATTGTTCTTCTGGCGGCGGCACAGCACCTGGATGGTGCGGCTAATCTCGGAGTCGCGGCCGATCAGCGGATCGATCTTGCCCTCGCGCGCCTTCTTGTTGAGGTTGACGCAGTAAGCCTCCAACGCGTCGCCCTTTTTCTTGTTGTCGTCGCCGGTCTTGGCATCGGTGTCCTCGTCGACGCCGCGTACCGGCTTCGACTCCGACAGCCCCGCCCGCTTGGCGATGCCGTGACTGATGTAATTGACCGCGTCGTAGCGGGTCATATCCTGCTCTTGCAGGAAATAAGCGGCGTGGCTCTCGCGCTCGGCAAAGATCGCGACCAGCACATTCGCGCCCGTCACCTCCTCCCGTCCGGACGACTGCACGTGGATGACGGCGCGCTGGATCACGCGCTGAAACCCGGCGGTGGGCTTGGAGTCCTCGTTACCTTCCGTCACCAGGTTGTCGAGTTCGGATTCAATGTAGCCAACCAGGCTGCGCTTTAATTTGTCGAGATCGACGTTGCAGGCGCGCATGACCGCGGCCGCGTCCTGATCCTCGAGCAGCGCCAGCAAGAGATGCTCCAGCGTCGCGTATTCGTGATGGCGCTCGTTTGCTAGCGCGAGCGCCCGGTGGAGCGACTGTTCGAGGCTACGCGAAAAAGTTGGCATTAGGGTCTCATCTTGTTGTCGTCAGGCGGTCGTCCCCTACCCCCGTCTTGCCCCCATATAGTCACTTCTTTTCCATCACACACTGGAGAGGATGCTGGTGTTTGCGGGCAAAGTCCATCACCTGCGTCACTTTTGTCTCGGCCACCTCGTAGGTGAACACGCCGCACTCGCCGATCCCGTGATGATGCACATGGAGCATGATTCGCGTCGCGGCCTCGCGGTCCTTGTTGAAAAACCGCTCCAGGACGTGAACCACGAACTCCATCGGCGTGTAGTCGTCGTTGAGCAGGAGCACGCGGTATAGACTCGGCTTCTTGGTCTGCGGGCGAGTGCGCGTGATGACCGCGTTGCCCGGCGTGCCGCTGCCGCCCCGCCGCCTGCGATCCTCATCGGCCGCACGCGCAGGGATATCGCGCGATCCGGCCGCTGGTTCCAACTTTATTGGCGAACGATCCATGGTGCTCGGCGCGTACTTCCCGCTTTGAGCGGGGCGGCTTGCGATGTGGATGGCCGGCGCAAACCCTCCCCCGACAAAACGACGAATCTTTGCACTCCCTGCGGTTGAGATCGGCGCCGCCAGCCCCGAGAGGCCCCGGCGGGACGGCCGAGTCATAGTTTACAAAGACTATATGGAGTTCGGCAAACGGGAAGGAAGGCTGCGGCGCCCCACGCCGGTGCCCGGCACCGGTCCGGCACGACCTTGAGCTATGCGCCGCCCCGGCGGGCCGCAAGAGGCGCCGGCGCGCTCCCGCATGGCCGCCGCGATTCACGATTTGATAGACTTAACGTCAATTCCGGAACTTTTTCAAACACGAGCAAGCGACCATAAAGTGTGTCGGCCCAGGATGGCTGCGGTCAATCGAAGGATTGCAGCCTGATGCCGGCGCTCGCTCCCCTCGCCGTCCGTGCGACGCGTGACGCTTGAAGAGCTGCGCGTCCCCCGATCTCTATTTCGAGGTTGGCCCCAACCAGGGCATTTCCGAAGCCATGACCGCGCTGTTCCAGAAAGCGGTCGCACAGGCGCGGCTGACCCGATGACCCGCACGATCGGGCGGCGACAACATGGTTAGCAGAACGTGACTGAGATGGCTCGGAAAGTACGCAACTCACTCAACGGAATCTAAAAACCTTCGTGGCAATCTGCCGTCAAGAACGCAACCAGGATCAGCCTCATGTTCTTCTCCCGCTTCTGGCAAGACCGCCGCGGCAGCGTCGCGCCGATGTTTGCAATCGCCGTGATTCCGGTGATTGGCCTCACCGGCGCCGCGATCGATTACAGCCGCGCCAATTCGGCGCGCACCGGCATGCAGGCGGCAATCGACGCGACCGCGCTCGCGATGGCAAAGCTTGCGCCGACGCTGACGTCAGACGAGCTGAAGACGAAGGCGAACGCCTATTTCCACGCGATGTTCAATCATCCCGAGGCAAAAAACATTCAGGTCACGCCGAACTACACGACCGCGGGCGGACCGCAGCTCACGGTGTCGGTGACCGGGTCGGTTGAAGCGACCTTCATGAAGATCATGGGCTACGACAACATGAACATCGGCAGCAGCTCCACGGTGAAGTGGGGCAACCAGCGCCTGCGCGTCGCTCTCGCGCTTGACAACACCGGCTCGATGGCGAGCGCGGGCAAGATCGACGCATTGAAGACTGCGACCAACGGTTTGCTCACGCAGCTCAGGACTGCCGCCACGACCAACGGCGACGTATACGTGTCGATCATCCCGTTCGTGAAGGACGTGAATGTCGGCGCCGGCAACAAAGGGGCCAGCTGGATCGACTGGAGCGACTGGGACAACAAAAACGGCACCTGCAGCAAGGGCCAAGGCGTCACCAACTACAGCGACTGCATGCTCGAGAACGGCAAGCCGAAATGGACGCCGGCCAGTCACGATACCTGGAACGGCTGCGTGACCGACCGCGGCGGTACAAACACCCCGACCGGCCAAGATTACGACACCAACGCAAACGCACCCGGCAGCAGTCAGTCGTCCAAGTTCCTGGCCGAGCAGTATGGCTCCTGCCCGCAGGCCGTCATGCCGCTCAGCTACGACTGGACTGCGATGAACACGCTCGTCAACAACATGAGTCCCGGCGGCAATACCAATCAGGCCATCGGCCTCGCGCATGCCTGGATGTCCCTGGTCGGCGGCGGCCCCTATCCGACACCGCCCGCCAAGGACCCGAATTATTCCTACAGTGACGTCATCATCCTTCTGACCGACGGCCTGAACACAGAGGACCGCTGGTTCACGGACCAAGCGTCGATCGATGCGCGCCAGACGCTGACCTGCTCCAACGTCAAGGCAGCCGGCGTTACGCTGTACACCATCCAGGTGAACACCGACGCCGATCCGACTTCGGCCCTGTTGCAGAGCTGCGCCAGCACCTCGGACAAGTTCTACCTGCTCACCTCGGCGAGCCAGATGGTAACGGTGTTCAGCCAGATCGGAACCAACCTGTCGAAGCTGCGCATCGCGAAGTAACGTCTTTGCCGTAACGAAAGCCCGGCCCGATTCGGCCGGGCTTTTTTTGTTGCGCATTGCGAACCATGCGCTTTGCGGCGCGTTGCGCGATGATGAGGCTCCTCGGCATTGTTGCAACATATCTCGGTGCGACCGGGCTGCTGTTCGGCGGGCTCATCGGCGGCGTGTTCTGGCTCGTGAAACCCGATCCAACCGCCGCGACAGTCGCACCGCGGGTCGCGCCGATCTCGCCACGCATCGCGGAGAGCATCGAGCGCAAGAAGCTGGATACGCCGGCGCCGACGCCTGTCGTGCAGACAACAAGCACAACCATCGAGCCGCAGCCGATCACGCCGGTCATGCAAGAAGCGCCGGCCGCGCTCACGCAGGCGCCGCACCGCGTTCAGATCCGGGAACTCAGCCAGCGCACGGCGAAACGAAAGCCGTTACCGCATCAGCGCAATGCCGCAGCGCAGAATGTCGCGACGCAGGAGGCCGCAGCCACCCCGGCGCCCTCGGCCGCGCGGCCGATCGCGACCGCCCGGAGCGATTCCCCCTACTGACGCGGCGGGAACCGCGGAGCGTATTTTGACGTTTATTGTTTGAACATGTGCCGGAGCGGCTTCATCGCCGCCCAGCGGGCGCATGACCAACAGCAAGGGAGAGAGCCATGCCTGTCTTCATTCTGTGGGCCGTTCCGGCCGTCATCGTCCTCGGTGGAGGCGCCTACTGGCTGATGCACGTCCACTAACAACGAGTAGCGATTGAATTTGGCGGAGGCCCGTCCCCCCCCCCCAGGAGTCGGCGATATTCCTTCTCGGGCACGCCGTAGGCGTCGCCCGCGGCGGTCCGCAATCCCGCACGATCAAGCACGGTGATCTGGCCGCGCACGGATCTGATGAGGCCCCGCGCGGTGAGCGCACTCAGCGCCTCCGTCACGCCGGCGCGGCGCACGCCCAGCATCAGGGAGAGGAATTCGTGGGTCAGTGGAATCGTGTTGCTGCTCGCCCGGTCATGCGCCATCAGGACCCAGCGCGCGAGCCGCTGATCGAGATGACTCCGAGCATTGCAGATCGCGGTATGTGACGCCTGGATCAGGAAGGCCTGCACATATTTCAGCATCGTCGTTTGCACGCGCGCGTTCTTTTTCGTGACCGACCGCAGAGCGTCGGCCGACATGCGGTGGCCCCTTCCGGCAACCTGAATATAGGTCGAATTCGGCGACTGATGGTTTCCCAAAAGGACGGCAAGCCCGCTCATGCCCTCGCACCCGATCAACCCGACTTCGATGCGCGTGTCATTCGGCTGAACTGCCACGACTGAAGCCATGCCAGTTTCGGGGAAATAGACGTGTTCGATCGGACGCGATGGCTTTTCCATGTCAAAGCGCAGCGGCAGATCGAGCGCCTCGAGATGCGGATGAACCGCATCGAATTCGTCCGGAGCAAGACGCGCGAGCAAACGATTATTTTTCGGATTTGGGGCCATATCGCTCTCGCACACGAGGGGCGAGAGCGGACTGTCTCCCAGTCACTCGCGCCCGGGATCCGTGGCGAGTGGTGAGTAGACCCTACACCCCTTTGGAAGGGACCGATAGCGATTTGTACGGTATCGGATATGATTCCGTACGGAACCGTACTGAACCTCGTTCGTTGAACACTCAGCGGTATCAGCAGCGGGCCGCTCGAAATGGAAACGCGCTGCCTTTTGACAAAAAACCGTTCTCTCACCGGACGAGGCATCCGCCATGACATCCTCAGGCTTCGTCGCGCTCGTCGTCGAAGACGACGTGCTGACCCGCATGGATATCGCCGGCGCCTTCGTGGCGAGGGGATGGGCCGTGCTCGAAGCCGCCTCAGGGGAAGCGGCGCTGGCGCTCTGCAATTCAGGCACGCGTGTCGATGCATTGATCACCGACATCGATTTGGGCGGGGGAGCATCCGGCTGGGACGTCGCGTGCGCATTCTGGCAGCGCGGCGTCCTGCCGGTCATCTACGTGTCGGCCAGCACCGACCTCCCGCATCGCCGGGTTTTGCAGAGTCGCTTCATGGCAAAGCCGTGCAGGCCGTCAGCGCTGATCGAGGCGTGCGCGCATTTGCATGAGAGTTTCCGGCGGCAGAACTGCGGAGGCCACGCCGGTCGCAACGAAGCTGTCGGGCCGGCTTGATCCGCACTGAAATACTGCGCGTAAAATCTTCTTATTGTGTCCGATTTCGTACCGAAGTTTTTCTCGACAACGTCCCCCCCCCCGCGAAAATATTGATCGGCACCGCGCGGGACCGCGGGTGTGGCAGCGAAACGCTCCACCGTGAAGGGGTGGCGCAAATGGGACAGCCAGAACCCAGCTTCATGAATCAGGTGCAGGTATATCGGCCGCGCTGCTCCAGATGCGGCGCGCCGACGACACTGGCGCGCATCGAGCCGGCGGCAAAGCCTGGACACGACCTGCGCACCTTCGAATGCACCGTGTGCAACAACGCCGATATGCTCGAAGTCGCCTACCGGATGGACGCGGCGGAATGATCACCACGCAGGACATGCGCGTCTTCTCGCTCGAATGCCTGAAGTGGGCGGAGCGCTCCGAGAATGCGAGCGATCGCGAAACCATCATGCGCGTCGCGCGCATGTGGATGAAAACCGCCTCCGCCATCGACCTGCGGATCGCCGGCGGCGGCGAGAGCGTACCGGACCTGCGCCGCAAGCTGGATTGACGCGATCGGCTTCGTAGCTTGGTAGTGGCTGCGTTGCCCGGATGAAGCGAAGCGCAATCCGGGATTTTTCGTTTGCAAATCCATGAACCCGGATTTCGCTGGCGCTCCATCCGGGCTACGGTTCTCGGCTCTGATCACGTCGTCGGGCTCCCCTTGCCTCCCATTCTTCGCAACAAAAACCCGCGCACGCCCTCGGTCTTCACGCCCGATGCGCTGTTGCGCGAGGCGCGCCGGCAAAAGGGGCTCACGCAGACGAATGTCCCGCGCATCTGCGTGCTCGATCCGGACGGCGATTTATTGCGCCGCCTGCGTCGCACCGGCGCGGCGCGGTCGTCCGAAGGCTGGCCCTGCTATCACACCGAGCTCTACACGTTTGCGCTTGCGGGCGAGATCCTCGGCATCGTCGGCTGCGCGGTCGGCGCCCCCTACGCGGTGCTGATCGCGGAGGAGATGTTCGCGAGCGGCTGTGAACTGCTCATCAGCATCACCTCGGCCGGGCAGATCACGCCGGCGGGCGAGCCGCCTTACTTCGTCGTGATCGATCGCGCGCTGCGCGACGAGGGGACCAGCTATCATTATGCGGCGCCGGAAGACTTTGCCGCCGCCGATCCCGAGTTGATCGCAATGGCGACGCGGGCGCTCGCGGACGCCGGCCAATCTGCCATCGTGGGACCAAGCTGGACCACGGACGCGCCGTTCCGCGAAACCGCGGAGGCGATCGGCGCGGCGCGCCGGCAGGGCATTCTCGCCGTCGAGATGGAAGCCGCCGCCCTCTATACGTTTGCGCGTGCCAAGGGCGCGCGCGTGCTGTGCATCGCCCACGTCACCAACACCATGGGCCAGGCCGGGGCGGACTTCGAGAAGGGCGAAGCCGACGGCACCGCCGACGTGCTGACGCTGCTGGGGGCGATCGTCAAAGCGGCGCCAGCGGGTTAAAGCGCGGCGCAAAACAAAAGCCCGGCCAAACGGGGCCGGGCTTGATCCGTCTCTCGCTGTCGCCAGCTTACTTCGCCGGAGCGACCTTCGCGATGAACCCTTCCAGCGGCTTGTAGGTTTCCTTCGCGAGGTCGGTGTAAAGCTCGCCGAGCTTGGTCGACTGCGCGACGAAGCCCTCATAGGCGCTCTTGACGTACTCGCTCTGCACCTCGATCGCCTTCTCCAGCGACTTCGCGCCGATCAGCTTCTCCAGTGCGGCGCTGCCGTCCTCGAAGCTCTTCTTCGAGTAGTCGGCGAATTCGGCTGCGATCGCCTGCCAGCCCTTCGACACGGTGCCGAACTGCTGCATCGCGACGCCCACGTTGTCTTTTCCGAGCTTCTGAAAGTCTTCGAAATTCTTGAGCATAAGTCACCTCTTGCGGCCCGATCGGGCCCCGTTTGTCTGGCTTCACAGAGAGGCCGGCAAATACAGCCCCGGCATCTCCCAAGGAGATAGTGCACTGCACAATCAGCGTCAAGATTTATTTTGCACTGCAATATGAGGCGATTCGAGCAACCATACGCGCGGGTGGCGAGCAGGCCGGTTAACAGTTTGGCAACGACGTTTCCTCTACCGTCCTTCAATGCCAACTGGCTGGCCCTGCGGCTGATTTCGCTTGGGGCGCGCACAACAGGGGATCGGCGGGGCGTCCAACGGGCCTCCGCGTGTCAGGACGGGGACCAAATGCGTCGTGCAAGTCGGCCGGCGAACGGCCTGCGTACTGCAATCTGTGCATTGACTGCTGCTATCACGCTGGTCGCGGCCGGAACGGATCCGGCCGATGCGCGCGGCCGCCGCTGGCGCCACCACCACCACGCGCGCGCTGCTGCCTACAATCCGCCCTATGCGGCGATCGTGGTCGACGCCAATTCGGGGCGCGTGCTGCATGAGACAAATCCGGACAGCCTGCGCCACCCGGCCTCGCTGACCAAGATCATGACGCTGTACCTGCTGTTCGAGCAGGTCGAAGCCGGCAAGCTGCGGCTCGACTCGCGTCTGGAAGTCTCCGAGCACGCGGCCGGGCAGGCACCGTCCAAGCTCGGCCTGGTTCCGGGCCAGACCATCGCGGTCGACGATGCGATCCGCGCGCTCGTGACGAAGTCCGCCAACGATGCCGCCGTGGTCGTCGCCGAAGCGATCGGCGGCGACGAGGACAGCTTCGCGCGCATGATGACGCGCAAGGCGCGCGCGCTCGGCATGAGCCGCACGGTTTACGCCAATGCCTCCGGCCTGCCGGACGACGACCAGATCACCACGGCGCGCGACCAGGCGACGCTCGGCCGCGCCATTCAGGATCGTTTCCCGCGCTATTACCGCTATTTCGCGACCCCGGCCTTCGTCTACCGCGGCCACGCGATGCGCAATCACAACAAGCTGCTCGGGCGGGTCGAGGGCGTCGACGGCATCAAGACCGGCTACACACGGGCGTCCGGCTTCAACCTCGTGTCCTCGGTGCGCCGGGGCAATCGCCATATCGTGGCGGTGGTGCTCGGCGGCGCGTCGGGCGGAGCGCGCGATGCGCGCATGCGCATGCTGATCGAGCAGCAGATCGCGAGCGCCGCGACGCAGCGCAGCGTTGCCAGGATCGAGGAGTCGCGGGAGATCGCGGCGGTAGCGCCGAAAGCCCCTGAGCCGGTCGCACAGCCGCAGCCTCTCGCGCCGCCGCGCCTCGCGCGCGCCGACGCCATGCCGGCAATCGCGCAGTTCGTCGCGCCCGCCGAGGCAGCGCCGGCCGCGGCCGAGAGCCAGACCGCCGCGGTGCTGGCCGCGACCGCACTGTCGCGCCAGCCGAAGCCAGGCTCCGGCGAGCCGATCAATCCGGTGAAGGTCAAGACAATCACCGTGAAGGCCGGCAACGTGCAGACCGCGATGCTGGTCCCCCTCACCGCGCCCGCCCCGCAGGCGACCGTCGCGCCGCCGCACTTTGCCAAGACCACGGCGGTGGCGGAGCCGGCGCCGCCGCAGGCCGTCGCGGCAAAGCCCGCAAGCTACGAGCTCGCCTCGGCGAGTTCCGTCCCGGTGACGACCGCATCGATGGCGCTGCGCCTGCCGCATCCGCGCGGGGCATGGATGATCCAGGTCGGCGCCTTCCCGAAGGAAACCGAGGCGCAAGAGCGCTTGCGTGAGGCGCAGATGCTCGCGCGCCAGTTCGTGGCGCGAGCCGAGCCGTTCACCGAGCGGGTCACCAAGGGCAGCCAGGAGCTCTACCGCGCCCGCTTCGCCGGCTTCGACCAGGACAGCGCCGAGGCCGCCTGCCGCTACTTCAAGCGCAACGAGATCGCCTGCCTGACGATCAGAAACTAGGCGGGGGCCGGCCCACGCTCCTCAAGCCGCTTGGGCTCGGAGCGGGCGGGGCGAGCGGCCCCCTACTTCACATTGACCTGCCAGCAATTGTCGAAAACAGCGCGCATCATCCGTTCGTCCTCGGCCGGCGGCGCAAACGGTTTGCCCGTCGTGGCGATCAGCTTCTCCATGGTCATTGTGTAACTCAGCTTATCGGCCATGCAGGAACAGAGCGCGCGAAGCTGCTCGGGCTTCCGCGATTTGTTGCCCGCCTGCTTCGATTGTCCCTCGAAGCAGCTCTCCTCCGCGCTCTTGATGAACGCCGCACGCGCCTCGTCCGTCAGCGCGGCGGCGCGCGCAATCCTGCCGTCCAGCACTGGCAGCGCGAAGGCGGCGAGCGCGGCGAATATCGTGATGGTCGCTAGCGGGCGATGCGCGGGCTTCCGCGCCGGTACACCCGACCGCCCGCCTCCAGCCTCACTCATGACGTCTGACGTCTCCCCTCATGGGCGAGCAGTATTGAGGGGTCCTGCCTTCGAGGCAAGGTTCGCAGCCGAGGCCCCGCGCCCCTCCTCAAGTGCTCAGGCGCAACGAATTCATTCGAATTTCGGCGTTCGTGAAGCCTCCCCGCACGGTCCGGAGGCGTTTCGCGTCGCTTTCGGCCGAACGAAGCCTCCGAGGGCGGGGTCTCGCGTTAGCAAAGCCGCAATCCGTTTTCGTTACAGTGCTGTCAAAGAAAAGACCGTTTGGGACGCGTCAGTTGAGAAACAGGTGCCGCTGAGTGGCGTTGTAGCGTTCGGAGTATCTCAGCGATGTTGTCTGAGCAGCGTGTCCTTGGCTTCGTTGACGCGAGCCGCAAGGTAGTTCGTGCCCCCTTGGTCGGGGTGAATCCTCTTCATCAGCGTCCGATGCGCATGGACGATGTCCTCGGCCTTGGCGCCGGGCTGAAGGCCAAGGATCTGGTAGGCCTCCTCCTGCGACATTGGCCCGCGCGGCGCGCCGCCCCGCCCCGCTGCCGCATCGGCCTGCGCGTGCTCACGCCAGCCGGCGTCCCGGCGGTCAAGATACGCTGCCAGTAAGGCGCGGCTCTCGTCGTCGATCTCGCTCATCAGCCCGAGCAGCGTGTCGACGTCGAGACCTTCGAGCCGCGTGCCCTCGCGCGGCCCGGCGAGAATGATGCCGCGCATCGCGCCGGTGTCGTGATCGAGCTCCATTTCGAGGAAGGCCGAACGGACGCGCGAAACCTGCCCGGCGCTCTTCTGCGTGCGCGCGCCGAAGCCGGCAGGGCCGAACGGCAGCCAGCCGAGCAGGCCAAGCCCGACGGCCGCGAGCGGCGCCGCGATACCGATTTGCCCACGCAACGCCAGAAACGCCGCGAACGCCAACAGCGCGATGCCGCCGGACAGCTTGAGCACCGCGGCAAGCTTGCGCGGATCGGCCTGAAGATATTTCTGCGCCGCCCACAGCAGGATGGCGAGCGCAACCAGCCCGAACAGCAGCGTCATTGCTATCTCATCTGCGCGAGCAGCTTTTGCGCGCCCGCGCTGCGCCGCGCCGAGAGGTCCGCGAGCGCCTTGACGCCGCCTGCCGCATAGACGGCGGCCGCACGCAGCAACTCCGCGAGCTCATGCGCGGCGCTGAGATCGAAGCGGCAATAGGCGCCCCGCGTCAACCGCGCGATCTCGCGGAACGCCTGCTCGGCGACCGGGTCATGGCCCTCCTGAAACACGAACGCCGGCATGCCGCGCAGCCCCAGTTCGCCGGCCTTGGCGGCGAGATCGTCGATCGCCTCTTCCATGGCGTCGCCGACGTAGACCAGCGCCGCCACCTTGCCCTTGTCGCCCTCGGCGCGCGCGTGGCTGAGCACCTTGCCGATTTGCGTGTGGCCGCCGCGGCAATCGATCCGCGCCATCAGGTCGCCCAGGCCCGCGCCGTCCGATACCCAGCGCGACGAGCGGCATTCGTTCAGCCCGCGGAAATAGACAAGCTGCACATCGAGCCCGCCGATCGCCGCCGCCTCCCGAAACATCTCGCTCTGCAGCTTGCACGCGGTGTCCCAGGTCGGCTGGCGGCTCATGGTGGCGTCGAGCGCAAAGATCAACCGGCCGCGCTTGCCCGGCTCAACGGACGGTGCAAGCGTGCGGGCGCGCTTGATGAACGCGTCGATCTCGGCACGCGGCGAGGCTGCCGCAGGCTCCTGGCGAGGGCCGCTGGGAGCGGGTGTCGTCTTGTCGATTGTCTTGTCGCGTTCGCTTGCCATTTGAGGCCCTGGATCAGGATCATATCCCAATCTTCGGCCTATAAGGTGGCATCTCGGCGGCTGGGCGCAATGGCCGCCGGAGCCGGCTCTTCCGCAATCAAGTCGTCGGTATCGAGGGGACGCTCCTGCGCGGCGAGCCATTCGGCGCGGGCCGCAGCGCGGCGCCGGCCGCGCTCGTCGATTGGCAGCTTCAGTTCGTCGATCAGGCGCCGAACCTCCTGCCGGGCGGTCAGATGCGCGAGGCTCGGCTTGCCGCCGAGGAGCCCCTCATCGAGATCGTCGAGCGCGGTGAGGCCGAGCGGAAAGAACTCGCGAAACACCACGCGCTCGGAAAATCCTTCAGCCGGCCGGAAGCCGAGCCGCAGGCCGAGCCGGTCGAGGCACTCGCCGACCATCTTCTTGTTGCGCGAGCCGAGCAGCGCGAGCCGGTTGCGCACCACGATCCAGTCGGTCAAGCCGCCGTCGACGATGCGGCGCTGGCGGCGTGCGTAGCGCACCATCTGGGCGTAATGGCCGACACCGGTAACCTCGACCGTGGCGGCGTCGACGGTCCCGAGCACGTCGAAGTCGAGGAAGCTGTCATTGAGCGGCGTCACCAGGGTGTCGGCCATCGAATGCGCCAGCCGCATCAGGTAAGTGTCGTTGCCGGGCGTGTCGACCACCACGAAATCGTGGCTGTGCTCGACCTCGTTGATCGCCGCCGCGAAGCCCGCGAACTCCGCGGCTTCGTTCTCATCGACGCGAGCGCCCTCGCCGCGCGCGACGCAATAGTGATCGGGAACCTCAAGCGCGACACGGCTGCGTTTGGCGCAGTCACGCCGGTTCTCGACGTAATGCGTGAACGTCTTCTGCCGGCTGTCCAGATCGATCGTGGCGACGCGCTGTCCAGCCTTGAGCAGCGACACCGCGATGTGCATGGCGGTGGTCGACTTGCCCGAGCCGCCCTTCTCGTTGCCGAGCACGATCACATGCGCGGTACGCGGTACACCACTCGTTGCCTGGAGCAACATTACCCAGCCCCTAACCAGCCCAATAATCTGAATTCATTTGCGTCAACGTCAAGGCGAAATGCACGCGATCTTGCGCAAGCTGGTTAACCCTCGTGGCGATTGCCGCGACGCGCTGCTAGCTTGCGCCCGCCCGAGGCAGGAATAGGAAAATCGCGATGGCCGGGCGGCCGCAAGTGGCGAAAACGGTAACCGCACTACGCCGTGAGGTCGCCCGCTGGCGCGCGGCGCGCGAGACGGTGGCGCTGGTGCCGACGATGGGCGCACTGCATGAGGGCCATCTGTCGCTGGTGCGGCTCGCGCGGCGCCGGGCCGATCGGGTGATCGTCTCGATCTTCGTCAACCCGGCACAGTTCGCGCCCAGTGAGGATTTCTCCACCTATCCCCGCACGTTCGCGACCGATGTTGCGATGCTGGCTGAGGAGGCCGCCGACCTGGTGTGGGCCCCGGCGAATGTCTCCGTGATGTATCCGGATGGCTTTGCCACCCGCATCGTGCCGGAGGGACCGGCGCTGGCTGGGCTCGAGGACGCGTTCCGGCCGGACTTCTTCAAGGGCGTGGCAACGGTCGTCGCGAAGCTGTTCATCCAGGCCGCGCCCGATGTGGCGGTGTTCGGCGAGAAGGACTACCAGCAACTCCGGGTCGTCACCCGCATGGCGCGCGACCTCGACCTGCCGCTGAAGGTGATCGGCGCGCCGACCGTACGCGAGCCGGACGGCCTCGCGATGTCGTCGCGCAACGTCTACCTCACGCCGGACGAGCGGGCGGTCGCGCCGACGCTCCACCGCGTGCTGAGCCTCTGCGCGAAGAAGATTGCCGAAGGCCGCCCGATCGACACGATCTTGGCGGAAGGCCGCGAGGCAATCGAGCGTGCGGGCTTCGTGCTGGACTATTTGGAGGCGCGCCACGCCGAGACGCTGATGCCGGTGGGATCGATCAAGGACGGGCCGCTCCGCCTGCTGGTCGCAGCGAAGCTGGGAAAGACGAGATTGATCGATAACGTTGCCGTGTAGCCCGGATGAAGCCAACGGGCCGCGCCGAAGGCGCGCCCGATGATAAACTCCGCGAAATCCGGGAAACATTGGAGCGTACGTCAACAACCGCCCCGCATTTCGCTGCGCTCCATGCGGGCTACGAAGCGTGTAGCCCGGGTTGAGCGCAGCGAAACCCGGGAGTGATCGTTCCGCGAAGAACCCGGCTTTCGCTGCGCTCAAGCCGGGCTACAAAGTCAAGCCAGATGCGGAATCGTGGGCCGCTCGCCCTGCGCCTTGCCGCTGATCGGGGCGCGCGGGAGCCTGGATTCGCCCGGCTCCATGACGAAGTCATGCTTGAGCGAATACCACGGGCCTTTCACGTCGGGAGCCGGCGGCTTCTCATTCTCGTGCAGCACGTAGTCGCCGATCAGGTGGCGCGTGACGCCGAACTGCACGTCGGAATCGATGAACTTGTCGTCCGCCACATAGATCTGGGAGATCAGCGTCTTGAAGCCTTCCTTCGCGGCCAGGAAATGCAGGTGCGCCGGCCGCATGTTGTGGCGGCCTTGCGCGCGCAGGAGCTCGCCGGTCGGCCCGTCGATCGGGATCGGATAGCCGGCCGGCTTCACGCTGCGAAACGATATGCGGCCGTCCTTGTCGGTGAAGAACTTGCCCCGCAGGTTCATGTCGGCCTGCACGGGATCCTGGTTCTCGTAGAAGCCCTCGGTGGACGAATGCCAGATATCGACCTCGGCGCCCTCGATCGGCCGGCCCTGCGCGTCGCGGAAGGCGGCATCAACGAACAGCGCCGGTCCCGGCGTGGCTGAGCGCACGATCGAGCCGCCATTCGGCGTGACCGGCGAGTGCATGCGCCAGAACGGCCCAAGCAGGCTTGCATCGGTCTCCGTCTGGCCGTTCCCGTTATTGAGCAGGCACACCAGCGACGAGAGCCCGAGCGAACCCGCGATCAGCACCGCCTCGTTGTGCGTCTCGTTGCTCGCCTTGCCGAGCGCGACGACGTAATTCAGCGCGGTGCGAAACTCTTCCTCGCTGAGCTTCGACTCGCGCACGAAATCGTGCATGTGGCGCACGAACGCGCCCATGACCTCGCGGAAGCGCGCATTGGGCGCGCGCGCGAGCTCGCCCAGAACCGCCTTGGTGACGTCCTCCTGCCGCTCGATGATCATGTCGTGGCCTGTCCAATTTCGTCATTCCGGGGCGCGCCCAAAAGCGCGTTTACGCGCGTCTGCTACGCGCTATGGGCGCGAGCCCGGAATCCATAACCACCGAATGAGTTTATGGATTCCGGGCTCCTCGCGGAGCCAGTCATCGGGCCGGCCACTTCGGGCCGGGCCCGTTGGCTCGGCCCCGGAATGACCAGAGCGTCATGACTTCTTCTTCATCGGGTCTTTCACCGCCTCGAAGGTCGCGAACTCCACATTGTAAAGTTCGCCGTTCACCTTCTCGACCTTGCGCATGTAGATGTTCTGCACGATGTCGCGCGTTTCCGGATCGATCGAGATCGGGCCGCGCGGACTTTCCCACTTCATGCCCTTCATGGTGGCGATCAGCTTGTCGCCGTCGGTATCGCCGTTGGTCTTCTTCAGCGCCTCATAGATGAGATGCATGCCGTCCCAGCCGCCGGTCGAGATGAAGTTCGGGCGGAAGCCGTTCGCCTTCTTGAACTCCTCGACGTATTTCTTGTTCGCCGCCGACGGATGTGCCGCTGAATAATTATGCGCCGTGACGACGCCGAGCATCACGTCGCCCTGGCCGGGCAGCTCGTCGTCATCGGTCAGATCGCCCGGGCCGATGATCTTGATGTTCGCCTTGTCGAGCCCGCGCTCGACGAACTGGCGTGCGAAGGTGCCGCCTTGCTGGCCGGGGAAATAGATGAATGCGGTGTCCGGCTGCAGGTCGCGGATGCGCTGCAGGAACGGCGCGAAATCGGGGTTGGCAAGCGGCACTTTGAGCTTCTCGATCACCTGCCCGCCGCCGGCCGTGAAGGCGTTGGAGAACGCGGCCTCCGATTCAGTGCCCGGCGCCCAGTCGTTGACCAGGGTCACGACCTTCTTGCTGCCGTTCCTGGCCGCCCAGTCGCCCATGATCATCGAGGACTGGCCGAGCGTGAAGCTGGTGCGCACCATGAACGGCGAGCGGTCGACCGTGATCGAGGCGCCCGAGATGATCACCACGGTCGGGGTCTTCGCCTGCGTGACGAGCTGGGTGATCGCGAGCGCGGTCGGCGTGATGCCGCCGAGCACGACGTTGACCTTCTCGTTGACGATCATCTCCTGCACGACGCGGCGCGCGACGTCCGGCACGCCTGAGTCCTCGCGCACGATCAGCTCGATCTTCTTGCCGGCGACCTTGTCGCCGTTGAGGGCCATGTAGAGTTTCGCGCCGGCGAGCGCCTGGCGCCCGACGGTCTGGAAACCGCCGGTGAGCGAGAGGCAGGCGCCGATCTTGATCACCTCCTGCGCAGCGGCAGGACGCGTTCCGAGCGCCGGCGCGGCGCCCGCCGCGGCAATTCCCTTGAGCACGTCCCTGCGCAGCATGGTTCGCCTCCCCGGTCTGTTTGTCGTCCGTCGGCCCTGAATCTAGAGCCTTACGGCTCGGCGCTACAATAGGCCAAGTTCGCGCAACTCGCGCCGCATCTGCTCCGGCATATTGCGCGCGCCGGGCGCGGCATGGTCCAGCTCGCGCGGCGCGTCCTTGGCGGTAAGATAGCGCCAGCCCTGGAAGGCGCGGAAGGGACGCGGCTGGACCAGCTTGACCTTGCCGTCGAGAACGATGCGGCAGCGGCCGATGCCGTCTTTGTCGGTAAACGGCTCGATCCCCAGGATGCGCTCGCGGCAGAGCACCTCGCCTCGGATCACCCAATAGAGCGAGCCGCCGTCGAGCAGTTCGTCCACCCGTTTCGGGACCATGCGGGTGCGATGGAAACGTTTCCCCGCCTCGCCGGACTTCTTTTTTCTCGCAAGCTGCTCCTTGATCCAGTCCTTCAGGTCCTGGACGGAATCGCAACCGACGCAGAGCTTGATGAGGTGCAGGGGCATGGCGCCGCATCTAGCACGGCACGGCGACGGCGTCGAAGTTCCGACACAGTTTTCCCCTCATTGCGCACTCCTTTTTGGACAGCCGTATCATGCGCGACGACATGGACGAGGTGATCATCGAGCGTCCCCGCCGGGGCAGCCGCTGGATCAAGCACGAGCGCCGCACGCGCCGGATTGATGCGAAGGTGACGGTCGCGCGCGATCCCGAGGTGATTCCATTACAGATCGGCCTCGGCCGCTGGGCAGCGATCTCGCGCAATTCTAAGTCGCTCAACGAGAACCTCGCGCCGCTGCGCCGCTATCTCGAAAAACAGGTCGGTCGTCCTTGGGACAAGGTCTGGTCCGACGTTTCGAAGAACCTGTCGGCTGCGAGCACGGTGCAGCAGCACGTGCGCGACCATATCGGCGATTTCGTTGCGACCCGGACGTTCATCAGGAATGGAACGGTTTACGCGACAGGACGCTCCGGCGGACCGCGCACGCTCGTTGATTGTCCTCACCGGCTGTATGTGGACCCGCGTAGCGGCATCCTGCGGCAGAACAAGCACTATCGAGACTGGCAGCAAGAGCAGCGGGCGAGTGTGGCAGCGGCTGCGCGCGAGCGCGCAACGCGCATGCGCGAGATCTCGCCCGACACGCAGGTGCACGAATTCGAGAACCGTGGCTGGTGGGAGGTGAAGCTCGCGCCCAAGCCCCGCGTGGCGGCGAGCGGCGGCGGCTATTATGCGACAGGCTACGAGTTTGTGTCTGACGTCGTGTTGGGCGTGGGATGGAGCAGTCTGCCGGCCGAGAAACTCTATGGCCAGGCCGGAGTGTATGCGGTGAGCAAGCGCCAGCTTTCGCGGAAGGAAATCACCGCGCTGGATCTGCGCGCTAAGACGCCGGTTCCGCAGCGCTCTCGATCGTGAGGATTTTCGCGTTTTCGGCCACCTGTGCGCCGACCTCCGCCGAGATTTCGGACACGGTCCCGTCATGCGGCGCAAGCAGCGCGTGCTCCATCTTCATCGCCTCGACCACGGCGACGCGCTCGCCCTTGGCGACGCTCGCGCCCGGCGCGACGAGGATCGCCAGCACCTTGCCGTGCATCGGCGCCTTCACGACACCATCGCCGTCCAAATGATCCACATCGACCGTGTCATGGCTCTTCAGCGCAACGTGGCGCTGCACGCCCTGCCCGACCACGACCACGCCGCCCGCGACAGGCACGATGCGAACGCCTTCGGGCGCGGCCGGCACGCCATCGACCGTGACGTGCGCACCGTTGCGCCAGGCGACATTGGCTTTGCGCGGACGCCCGTCGACCATGATGTCGAGGTCGAGCTGGCGGGGCGGGCCGAGCGAGAAGCCATCGGCGCCGGCCCACGGATCGCGCCACACGGTTTCCTCTGCCCGGTGCCCTGGCGGCGCCAGCAACGCCTCGACTCCGGCGCCGATCGCCGCCGCCTCGGCTCGCGGATCAATTTTGGTCAGCTCGGCGAGATGCCGATCGATGAAGCCGGTGTCGAAATGCCCGGCCTGAAACTCCGGATGGCTCACCAACGCCTTGAGGAAGGCCGCGTTGGCATGCGGCCCAACTATCACGGTTTCCCCGAGTGCCGTTGCGAGCCGCGCGAGTGCCTGCGTGCGATCGCCGCCATGCGCGATCACCTTGGCGATCATCGGGTCGTAGTACGGCGAGACGACCGAGCCAGCTTCCACGCCGGCATCGACACGAATGCCCTCGCCCGCCGGCAACTCCAGCGCCGCAAGCTTTCCAGTCGATGGCAAGAAACCGCGTTCGGGATCTTCGGCGTAAAGCCGCGCTTCGGCGGCGTGGCCGTTGATCCGGACATCGCTCTGCGCAAGCGGCAGCTTCTCGCCCGCCGCGACGCGGAACTGCAGCTCGACCAGGTCGAGGCCGGTGATTGCCTCCGTCACCGGATGCTCGACCTGCAGCCGCGTATTCATTTCCATGAACCAGAAGCCGTCGGGCTTTAAGCCACGCGCACCATCCGCGATGAACTCGACAGTCCCCGCGCCCTGATAGCCGACCGCGCGCGCGGCTTCGGTCGCAGCGTGTCCCATCGCGGCGCGGATTTCCGCCGTCATTCCCGGCGCGGGCGCCTCCTCGATCACTTTCTGATGGCGGCGCTGCAGCGAGCAGTCGCGCTCGTTGAGATGGATGACGTTGCCGTGGCTGTCGGCGAACACCTGCATCTCGATGTGGCGCGGCGCGGTGACGTATTTCTCGATCAGCACGCGCGCGTCCCCGAAAGCGGATCGCGCCTCGCGCGATGCGCCCTCAAGCGCCGCATCGAACTCGGCGTGCTTGTCGACTCGGCGCATCCCCTTGCCGCCACCGCCCGCGACCGCCTTGATCAGCACGGGATAGCCGATCCGGTACGCCTTCTCCTTGAGGAATTTCGGATCCTGCAACTCGCCGTGATAGCCGGGCACGACCGGGACGCCGGCCTTCTCCATCAGCGCCTTGGCCTGATCCTTCAGCCCCATCGCCCGGATCGCCGGTGGCGGCGGCCCGACGAACACCATCCCGGCATCCGTACAGGCCTCGGCGAACCGCGGATTTTCCGAGAGGAAGCCGTAGCCCGGATGGATGCACTGTGCGTGCGCGAGCGCGGCCGCTTCGATGATCTTGTCGATCGCCAGATAACTTTCGCGCGCCGCCGGCGGCCCGATCAGATACGCCTCATCGGCCACGCGTACATGCAGCGCGCCGGCATCGGCCTCCGAATAGACGGCAATCACGCGCATGCCGAGCCGCTTGGCCGTGCGCGCGATGCGAACGGCGATCTCGCCGCGATTGGCGATCAGGACGGAGGAGAACATCGCCAAGTCTTATCCCAAAGCCGGCCCGAAAAGCACGGCGCCGCCGCGGGTTGTCCTCAGGCAGAGATTATTGTTTGGCGTCGGGATTGAGCGAGAGCGGCGCGTTTCCCGATTTTTTCGCCGCCGGCGGGCGCCGCGCAGCGGATGCCGGCGCCGAATTGGTCGGCCGCGGCTCCGGTGCCGGCGCAGCCGCCTGCGTGGACGGCGGAGTGGCCGGCGCTGCTGCTTGCGGCGGCTCGGAGTTCATGATGCTGACCGGGGGGATCGACTGCGACGACGGGAACGTCACGTTCGGGCCGGCAGGCACGCCGGTCGGCGTGCCGCCGCCGCCCCCTGCGGCAAGCGGCCGCGTACGCGTCGGCCAGTTCACCGCGTAACGCCCGACCGTCACGTCGAACAGGCGGTCCTTCATGTTCGCGCGCAGCTTCTTGTCGTCGTAGACGAGCCCGAACGCATCGCAGGCATCCGCAGTGCAGCCGTCGCGGACGGCGAGCACCTGCGAGGCGAGACCGTAGCGATCCGCCCCAATGGTGCGGCGCAGGCCGGCGATTGCCGACTCGTAGCCCTGATCGCGCCGCGCGGTGTACTCGTGCGCGTCCGCCAGCAGCGAAAGCCGCGCCGACACATAAGCTGTCGCCGCCGCAACGGTTTCGGGCGTGGCGAAGACGGCGCGCTCGCAGGCGCCCTCGACTGTCTCGGTGTTGGTGGCCTCAAGGCAGGCAATCGCCGACCCGGGAGCGACAGCGCGCCCGACCAGATCGGCAGCGCGCTGGTCGAGCGCGCGGCGCTCGTCCGCCCGGTCACGCTCGCCCGAGCGATGGAGATAGCTCCACCCCAGCACGACCGCGATCACGATAACGGCGACCCGGAAGATCAGGCCGCCGAATTCGGTCAATCCCGACCGGATCACAGCGATGACGATCAAAGCCACGAACAGCGCCGCGGCGACACCGATCGCCCACAAAGGAAGCGTGAACGTTCCGGTTGAAAGATCCAGCCCAGGTAACCAGTCGAGACTCATACGCGCAGTCCGCCCCAGCAATCCGGCGCCAGTATGGCGCAGCGCAGCACCCTCCGCCACCCAAAATCGCTGGCGGCCAAAGGCTTATTGCAGTGCAACGAAGCGGACCCCCGTACCTACGGAACCCGCTAGTTCACCTTGGCGCCCGAGAGTTTCACCACGTTGGCCCACTTTTCGATGTCTTCGCGCAGGTACTTGTCGAACTCGGCCGGGCTCATCGGCATCGACACGGCGCCCTGTTTGGCCCAGGCCTCTTTCACGTCCGGCCGGGCAATCACCTTGTTGATCTCGCGGTTGAGCAGATCAACGATCTCCTTCGGCGTCCCGGCGGGCGCCATGATGCCGAGCCAGATGGTCGCCTCGTAGCCCGCGACTCCGGCTTCCGCGATGGTGGGCACGTCGGGCGTGAGCTGGGAACGCTTCTTGCCGGTTGTGCCGAGCGCGCGTACCTGCCCCGCCTTGGCGTTCGACGCCATGGTGGTGATCGCGTCGAACATCATCTGCACGTGGCCGCCGATCACCGCATTGCGCGCTTCGCCCGACGCCTTGTGCGGGACGTGCACGATGTTGGTGCCGCTCATGGCTTTGAACAACTCGCCGGCCATATGGTACGGCGTGCCGGTGCCGGAGGAGGCGTAGTTGAGTTCGCCCGGCTTCTGCTTCGCCAGCGCGATGAACTCCTTCAGATCCTTCGCGGGCACCGACGGGTGCACCACCATGATGAGATCCGAATAGTTCAGCGTCGCGACCGGGACGAAATCCCGCATCAGTGCAAACGGCTTGCTGGAGACGAGCGTTTCGTTGGTCGTGTGGGTGTTGGACATCACCAGCAGCGTGTAGCCGTCGGGCGGGGACTTCGCGACCGCGTCGGTGCCGATGATCGAGCCGGCGCCGGGACGGTCCTCGACCACGAAGGTCTGCTTGAGTTCCTCGGAGAGATGATGCGCGATCACGCGCGCATAGACGTCGGCCGGGCCGCCCGCGCCGAACGGCACGATCACGCGCACCTGGCGCGAGGGGTAATCCTGCGCCGAAACCGGCGAGGTGAATGCGAGCGTCAGCAGCGCGAGGCTGGCAAACCGCAGCGAGACGGCCATGGCGTTTCCTCAGATGGTTTGGGCCCTGATAGACCGGCCCTTGCTGCCCGGCAATGCGCAGTTTGTAGCAGCCGCAAAGGGCGCGAAGGGCCCCCGGAAAGACGCGTCAGTTGGTGAGCATGCTGGTGTCGTTGCACACCTGCGGGTAGGCCGCGCGGCACGCCTGGTACAACTCCGGACAGGGCTTGGCGGCCTGTGCGGCGGCCTCAAGGGTCTTTACCCGGTCGCCGCTCGCGCCCGCGAGCGGATCGTAGATGATGACTGCTTCATCGCGGCTGAGCTTGCGGTCGGAGATGAGAACGCGCTCGGCCACGACAAAGAACGCCGTCGCACGCCTGCTTGCGTCGTCGGCGTCCTTGGTAAGGCTCGCATAAGCGGCGGGATCAGGCCTGATCACCTTCGCGCGGATCGCAGCTTCCGAATTGAGGCTGCCGAGCTTGAAGTAGACACCGCCGCACTGCGCAGCCGCTTGCCAATAGGCTCTGCCGTTGAACGGATTGCCCGCTACGTTCACGGTACGGTCGCGTTTGTCAGCGGGCGTTGCGGGAGCCGTCGCAGGTTGTTGCTCCTGCTTCTTGCCGCGCCGGGTGCGCTCGGCGGCCGCAAACGACGACAGCGCGATGAGTAGAATTGCCGCGAGCGCGAGGGTGCGCCGTCCGCCCGATCTCATGCCCCGACTATAAAGCGCAGCGCCCCTGCGGCGCCAAGGGCCCCGCACAGCGCCAACACGAGCGAGTGGATCGGGAATCCGGTCGGCGCGGCCGGGATCGTTGGCGGCGCTTCCGTCGCGAATGCCTGAGGCGCGGCCGGCGGCGGCGCGGCAGCGGGCACGGCGCCGGCGGATGCGAGCGCGACTGGCTTCGCGGTCACGGCGGGCAGCTCGGGCAGCGTGACGGGCTTTGAGTCAGCGGACGCCAGCTCCATCGCGGCGGGCGGCGCCGGCTCTTCGGCAGCGGTTGCGGGCGCGCCGGCCGGCCCGGCGAGCGGCGGCTCGAGATTGTCGGGCACGAGGTGCGGCTTGCGCAGCGCTTCGAATGCATTCTGCGCCAGCGGTTGCGGATTGATGAAGCCGCGGAAGCGGCGCGCGAGCGGCGTTTCCGGCGTCGTCATGCGCGACTCGGCGGAGGCGAGCGTCAGCCCGCGCTCGCGCTTGGCGAATCCCGGCGCATGCGTGCGCTTGACCGCGCGCACGTGCTTTGCGTGCTGTGAGAAGACCGCCTGCACCCGCCCGGCGGATTTCCGTTTGGCGGCTGGCGCAGCCGGGGTTTCTTCCGAGGCGGCCGCGACGGCAGCCGACTCTTTCTCACACTTCTTGATGTATCGCTCGTCGCAGGCACTGACAGGTGCGGTGAGGAAGGAAAGGCAAGCAAAAGCCACCGCCCCTGCGGCCGTGATCCGCACGCTCGTCATCGCGTTCCCCTGCGGCTCGGCTTCGGGACTTCATGGGTACTCGACGAGATGGCATCACCGTGACCAGATTGCGGCAGGGTTGCCGCAATTCACCGGGTTTCCGGGGGATCGGCAGTTCCCACTCCCCTTGCGTGGCCTCATCGGGTTGGCCATTCTCCCGCCAGCGGGCGACGCAGGGAGCGTGCGATGCGTTTGATCTTCGGGATAATTCTCGGCGCGGCGCTGACCATCGGGGGCGCCTACGTTTACGACACCGCCGCGAAGCCCGGCCCGGACGCACGCCCGATGGTCAATTGGGATGTCGTCGCCAAGAACACCGAGTCGGTCGTCACCATGATCAAGCAAAGCTGGGCCAAGCTCACCAGCTGATTGGCTGCGCATGATCCTGCGCGAAAACCGGCACCCCTGCCCGATCGCGGTCGAGACCATGCGTTGCGCGATGATGCGCTAGAAATTCTCCAACCAGGGACGAAGCTCCATCTCCCACGTCCAGGCGCTGCGCGGCTGCTGCAGCACATGCCAGTAGCTCATGGCGATCGCGTCCGGATCGAGCATCGCGTCCGGCTTGTCGGGCGCTCCCGGCCTGCGCTCGCTGCGAATGCCGCCGTCGATCACGAAATGCGCCACATGGACCCCGCGCGGCGAAAGCTCGCGCGCGAGCGATTGCGCGAGCCCGCGCAACGCGAACTTGCCCATCGCGAACGAGGCCGACTGGGCATAGCCCTTTATGCTTGCCGACGCGCCGGTGAACAGGATCGCGCCCTGCCCTTTCGCCAGCATGCGTCGTGCGGCCTGCTGCGCCACGAGAAATCCGCCGAAGGCAGAAACAGCGATCGCCTTCTCCACCTCCGCGGGATCGAGATCGACGAATGGGCCGCGCGTGCGATAGCTCGCGTTGTAGACAACGACATCGGGGGCGCCGAGGCTCGCCTCCATATCGGCGAACAGCTTCACGACCTCGGCGGGTTTTGCGGCATCGCAGTCGAAGACTTGCGCTCCGGTTTCGGCCGCAAGACCGGCGAGTTTGCCGGTCGAGCGCGCCGCGAGGGCGACCTTCACTCCGTGCTTGCCGAACAACCGGGCGAGCGAGGCGCTGAGGCCGCTGCCGGCACCCACGATGAGAGCAGTACGATAGTCCGGCATGGCGGCATTCTCCCGTGGTGTCCCTCGGAACATGGAACCGCGCCGCCCAAACAACAAGAAGCCCGGCCGAACCGGCCGGGCTTCTTCATGTGCATCCCCAAAGGGTCAAGCGGCGTGATCGACCTCGTCGGGATGGTGCAGCGCCGCGGCGATCTCGGTCTTGGTGAAACTTGTGCCGTCATCGCCGTCGATCGCGAGCGTGACGCGGCCGCTGCCGTGGACGTGACGCGCCCACGCGAACGCCTCATCGAGCGAGACGAACTCCTTGAACAGGAATTGGTCTTTCTCCAGCGGCGAGATCGTCCCGGAGCCGCGCGGGCCGACATAAACACGATAGCGCATGGTCGTGCTCCTTGTGCGTGATGCAAAAGGGAGCCGGGCCCTGCGGCCGCGGCTCCCCGTGCTCACCAAGATATAATCCCAAAATGGGCCGACTGTAGGGCGCTCGCGCGCATTGACCGCGAGTTCCCTTGCCCCCTACGATGAAGATCAAGAGCTTATCGGGGGGAAATCATGCGCGCGACAGTTCAGCTTCTGCTTGCCATGACGTTGCTGCCGGCAGCGACGACTCTAGCGCAAGCCCAGACTCCTGCCGCTGGGCCGATCCATGTCGCCACCTACGTCGAGGTCGGAACGGGATCGGTGAAGTATGGCGTCGCGCTGCTGAAACAATACCGGGATGCGACCGCCAAGGAAGCCGGCAACACGCGCATCGGCGTCGGGCAGGAACTGGGCCGGGCCAACCGGTTTGTGGTGCTCGAGATCTGGAAGGACCAGGCGGCCTTCGACGCGCACGGAAAATCCGCGAGCACGACGGCATTCCGCGATAAGCTCAAGTCGATTGCGAATGCGCCTTACGACGAGCGCATTCATTCCGGCATGGCGGTCGCCGAGTCACCGGCGAATGCGAAGGGCGCGGTCTATGTGGTCAGCCACGTCGACGTGCCGCCGCCGCGCAAGGACGAGGTGATCGCGGCGCTCAATCCGCTCGCCGAACAGAGCCGCAAGGGCGCCGGCAATCTGCGCTTCGACGTCTGGCAGCAGACCAGCCGTCCCAATCACTTCACCGTGGTCGAGGCGTGGAAGGACCAGAAGGCTTACGATGCGCGCGGCTCAGCCGCCCCGCAGCGCCAATTCCGCGACAAGCTCGGTCCGATGCTCGGCGCGCTGTACGACGAGCGCCTCTTTCGTTCCGTCGATTGAACCCGGAAGGGCGCTTTAGCGTCCGTACTTCTCCAGCACGCCACGGCAGGCCGGGCTGAGTTCGGCGCGCCGCGCCTGGAAGCAGCGCAGCACCGCATCGTCATTGCCCATCACGTCCTTGCACAGCTTCGCGGCATCAGGCCGGCAATTGCGCTGATCTTCCGGCGTGCCGCGCGGCGTCAGAAACGGCGGCAACGGCAGCGGCGGATTGGTGCTGCCGGGAAGCTGGGCATGGCCCGGGGTCGCCCACGAGGCGAGCAGGATCGCGAGCAGCAGGAGCGAACGCGCCATGTTTGCCCCTCGTGTCAGATCAGCCGGTCTCGGCCGGGAGAGATATGACCCGCGTCTATGGATCAGTCGTGCCGAACTGCGCCTTGATCAGTTCAGGCCGCCGCCGACCCCGCCAGATTGCGCGCCTGCGCGCCCTTCCACGACGTGAACTTGTCTTCCATCTCGACATGCAGCCGCATCAGCCATTTCTCGGCTTCGCGCGCGCGCGCTTCAGCCTCCACGGCGCGCGCCTCCAGCACGCGGTTGCGCTCTTCCATGGCCTTGAGCTGCTCGAGCGCACGCACCAGCAGCGATTCAATCCGATCTTCGGTGGCCGAGATCGTGTCTGCGACCTGGCTGACCAGATCGAGCGCGGCCTGGCCCTTACGCATCAATTCGCCATCGCGCACGGCCGGAGGCGTCTGGAGCTTCTCGCCGCGACCGATGCGCAGAATGTTTTCAGCGCCCGCGAGACTCGAGCGCGGCCGCGCGGACTGACGAAACGGTTCCATTTGAGATCTCCAGGGAATCAAGGCGCAAACGCTGCGTTCGGCACGCAGCGTGCAAAAACATGGTTAACAAACGGTTGATTTGCGCTGGGCTTGGGAACCCGACCTGATATGCGCGGCGCGAAGGCTGTTTCGCCAAAGCGCGAAGGGCGGAGCGGCCGGTAACCGGCTATACGGGATTCGCGGCCCCTCCTGCGAAAGGCGCACTTTGCTTCCCGCCACCCTTCCCTTCGTGTTCGCGATATTGTGGGCCTCGTCCTATGCGGCGGCCAAGACCGGGCTTGCCGACATCAGCCCCTACGCCTTCGTCGCGCTGCGCCTCTCGATTGCGGCGGCTGCCGCGATCGTCGTGGTGCTGGTGCTCAAACGTCCGTGGGGACCGGTGCACCGGCGCTGGCCCCATCTCCTCATCGGCGGCGCGCTGGTGCACGGGCTTGCGCTCTCGACCGCCCATGCCGCGCTGGTGAGCGTCGCGGCGACGCCGACCGCACTGGTGCATGCCTTTCATCCGATCCTCACTGCCGCGCTCGGCGTGCTCGTGCTCGGCGAAACGTTCCGCTGGTGGCAGTGGCTCGGCTTTGCGCTCGGGCTTGCCGGCGTGGTGCTCGGCGTGCCGCACGATGCCGACTACGGCATCATGGCGCTGTTGGCCTTGAGCCTGTTCGGACTGTCGGGCGGGACGCTCTACCTGAAGAAATTCGCTGCGGATGTGCCGCCGTTCGAGGCGACCGCCGTGCAGCTGATCGGCGGCGCGCTGCTCGCGATCGCGCTCGCGGCATTCCTCGAGACCCCGCATGTCCATTGGACCCCGAGCCTGATCGCCGCGATGACCTGGAACGTGCTGTTCATGTCGATCGGCGGAATGGCGATCTACAATTTCATGATGGATCGTTATGGCGCCGCGAAAGCCGCGTCCGGCTTCTTCGTCGTTCCGGGCGCCTCGGCGCTGATCGCATGGGCTCTGCTCGACGAGCACCTGAAGCCGGCCGCGCTGATCGGCCTTGCGGCGGCGACGCTCGGCGTCGCGCTGGTGTGGTGGAAGCCGCGCGCTATTTGACGAGACCGAAGCTGCGCGGCAGCCACATGTAGACTTCCGGCACGTAGGTCACGAACAGCAGCACGACGCACATGCAGGCCAGCAATGGCAAAAGCGGCGGAATGATCTTCTCCATCGAGATCCGCCCGACCTTGAGCGCCACGAACAACGCCGTTCCGACCGGCGGCGTGGTCAGTCCGAACGAGAGGTTGATCACCATGATCAGGCCGAGATGGACGAGGCTGATGTCGAACTTGACCGCCAGCGGCAGCAGCATCGGCACCAGCATGATCAGCGCCGGCGTCATGTCGACGAACATGCCGACGACCAGCAGGAACAGTTTGAGAATGAGCAGGCACGCCCATTTGCTGTGGATCAGATTGAAGAAATTGTCCGCCAGCATGTTCGGCAGATTCTCGTAGGTGAGAATCCACGCATAGACCGAGCACGTCGCGATCAGCAGCATCACCACGGCGTTGGTGACGCAGCATTCCCAGATGATCTCCGGAAGGTCGGAGATCTTGATCTCCCTGTAGACGAAGACCGTCAGGAACAGCGCGTAGACGGCCGCCGCGGCTCCCGCCTCGGTCGCCGTGAATACGCCCGAGATGATGCCGCCAAGGATGATCACCATGGTGAACACGCCGGCGACGCCGTCGATGATGCGGCGCACTTTCTCGCGCGGCTCCAGCTTCGGCAGGATCTTCTGGTGATAGAGCTTGCCGTGGATGAACGAGGCGATCATCAGCGACAGGCCGATCATCACGCCGGGAATGACGCCGGCGAGAAACAGCGCCGCGATCGAGACATTCCCGGCCACATGCGCGAACACGATCATGCCGATGGACGGCGGAATGATCGGACCCATGGTGGCGGCGGTCAGCACGATCGCGGTCGCGAAGCGGCGCGAATAGCCGTCCTTCTCCATCGCCGGGATCATCATCGCGCCGATCGAGGAAACCTCTGCGACCGCCGAACCGGTGACGCCGCCGAAAAACATCGAAGCGACGCAGACGATCTGCGCGAGGCTGCCCGGCAGCCAGCCGACCAGCACCTCCGCCATCAGCACGAGGCGGCGCGCGATGCCGCCGCGCGCCATCAAGGTGCCGGCGAACACGAAGAAAATGACCGCAAGCAGCGGGAAGGTATTGATGCCGGTGAGCATGCGCTGAACGATCGTGGCGTTGTCCACGCCCGGCAGCAGCAAGGTGGCGAACACGGTCGAGACGCCGACCGCAAACGAGATCGGCATTCCGAGCGCGACCAGCAGAATGAACGCGAGGCCGAGGATGATGAGCGTCATGGCTCAATCCACGCTCGTGCCGGTGATCGCGGCCGCCTCGGGCCGCACGATCTCGTCGACGATGAGCTTGAAGGCGAACACCATGATCAGGAAGCCGCAGACCGGCATCGCCGGGTAGTACCAATTGTTGGTGAAGGGGATCGTCTCCATCAGGTCGTCGCCGAAGTCCTGCACGAACGTGATGCCGTAGCGGAACACGATCCAGCCGAACATCAGGATCAGTGCGCTCAGGGTCACGCCCAGCACGCGGCGCACCGGCCTTGGCAGCGCGTTGAACAGAACGTCGAAGCCGACATGGTCGCGATTGAGCACGCCGACCGCGGCCGCGAGAAACGAGATCCAGACCAGGAGATAGCGCGGCACCTCCTCGGTCCACGACACCGCCTGACCGAAGCCGTAGCGGGCGACGACCGCCGCGACCACGATGATGAACAGCGCGCTCGCGAGCACGATACAGACCCATTTCACCACGGCGAACAACAACGAGGCGAAACGGTCCAGCAGATCGAGAAACTTCAAGATATCCCCCAGCTTTGGCGCATGATCTGATCCGAAAACCGGATTCCACTTTTCGGGATCATGCGCACGCAAAGGGCGGCGGATCACCGCCGCCCAGTACGTCGCGCCCCCGCGCTTCCCTCAGAAGTTCTTCTGGCTGTCGAGAATGAAGGCGATGGTCTTTTCCACGCCGAGCCGCTTGCCCTCTTCCGCCACCAGTCCCGACACCGCCTTGACGAACGGCGCCTTGTCGGGCGTCACGATCTCGGTGAACTTGCTTTTGAGTTCCTGGAGGTCCTTGACCTCGGACACATGCCACGCACCGCGCATATACGCCTGTGCCCGCTGGCCGGCTTCGAGCACCGCTTTCTTCTGGTCGTCATTGAGCTGATTCCACAGCTTCATCGACATGATGATCGTGTCCGGGATGCGCATGTGCTCATCGAGAGTGTAGTACTTCGACACCTCGTAGAACTTCTTCGCGACCACGGAGGGGTGATTGTTTTCCGCACCGTCCACCACACCGGTCTGCAGCGCGGTGTAGAGCTCGGCCCATGCCACCGGCACGCCGGTCGCGCCCAGCGCCTTCATGGTGTTGACCATCACGGGCGAGGCCATCACGCGGATTTTTTCGCCCTTCATGTCGTCCGGCGAGCGGATCGCTTTCTGCGAGAAGAAGTTGCGCGCCCCGGAGTCCATGTAGGCGATGATCTTGATGCCCTTGGCCTCCATTTGCTGGGCCAGTTCGGCCGCCTGCGGCTGCGCCAGGAACCACCAGAAATGCGCCTCGTTCTTGAACAGGAAGGGCAGCGAATACATGTCCATCGCCGGCACGACCTGATTGAGATTCGCGGTCGAGACGGTGGCGAAGCCGATGGTGCCGTTGCGCACGCTCTGCACGCTCACGACCGCATCGCCGAGCTGCGTGTTGGCGTACGCCTCGACCTTCACCGTGCCCTTGGTGAGGACGCCCACTTCCTCGGCGAAATACTTCTCGCTGTAGGTCGATGGGTGGTCGAGCGGCTGGATGCCGGAATACTTGGCGGTGATCTGCTGCGCCTGCGCGGGCGCGAGGCCGAGCAATGCGGCCGTTACGGCCGCAGCAATCATGCGCATGAAGTCCCTCCCTTGAAGCCGAGTTTTGCGTTGTCGTTTTGCCGAACGGTATGTGGCCACTAACATGTTTGTCAATGAACCACAGCCTCCGATCCCGGCATTATCCCGCGCCGCGTTCCTAGTGGGCAGGCTGCTCCTTCACGCGGCTGACAAGCTGGGTCGGGTTGACGAAACGTAGCGCGATCAGCAGCCACACCAGCGTCGCCGCCATGTAGACCATCGCCATCGCGTCGACCGATTGCGGCGCACGCACGCCGGCGGCGAACACCGCGTAATAGAGCGCGACCACTAAAGTCTGCGAGTCCGGGCCGGCGGTGAGAAAGGTGAGCTCGAACATCGCGATCGTCCGCACCAGAACAAGCAGCGACGCCGCAAGGATTCCTGGCATCAGCAGCGGGATCAGCACATGCCAGAAGATGCGCAGTGTGTTGGCGCCGAAGACGCGCGCGGCCGATTCCAGGGTCGGGTCGATCTGCTCGATGAAGGGCGTCATCACCAGGATGACGAATGGCAGCGCCGGGACGAGGTTGGACAGGATAACGCCCGAGAGCGTGCCGCCAAGGTGCGCCTGATACATCACCGTCGCCATCGGGATGCCGTAGGTGATCGGCGGGATGATCAGCGGCAGGATGAACAACAGCATCACGAGCTGCTTGCCGCGGAATTGCCTGCGCGCCAACGCGTAGGCCGCCGGCACGCCGATGATGATCGACAGCGCGACGACGACCAGTACCACCTCGGCCGTGACCCACAACACGTCGCCAAGCTGGAATTCCTTCCAGGCCGCCGCATACCACTGCGTCGTGTAGCCTTCGGGCAGCCAGGTGCCGAGCCAGCGGCGCCCAAACGAGTTGGTGACGACGGCCGCGACCATCAGGCCGATGTTGAGGATGAAGAATGCCATCAGGCCGAGCAGCAGGCCGCTCCAGACGCTGTAGAACCAGTGGCGGCGTTCCGAGGGCGCGCTCATCCCTTTCCTCCGCCGACCGGACCGCGGTAAAGCCCGCGGCGCAGTCCAAGCACCGCGACGACAACGATGAGCTGTGCAAATCCCATTATCATCGCGACGGCGGATGCCATCGAGTAGTCGTATTGCTCGAACGCCGCCTCATAGGCTGCAAGCGAGATCACCCGCGTCGGCCCGGACGGCGCACCGACCAGCACCGCGGATGGAAACACCGAGAAGGCTTGCACGAAAGCCAAGCAGAACGTGATCGCGAGGCCGGGCGCGAGCAGCGGCAGATAGATGTGCCGGAATTGATCCCACGGCCCCGCCCCCAAGGTAGCGGCGGCGCGCGCGAGAGTCGGGTCGATTCCGGTGACATAGGAAAGCGTCAGCAGGAATGCGAATGGAAATCCCGAAATCACCAGCGACAACACCACGCCGGTGAAGTTATGCGTCAGCCGGATCGGCCCGTCATAGATGTGCAAGAGCTGCAGAAACTGTGAGAGCCAGCCGCGTGGGCCGAAATAGGTGAGCATGCCCTCGGCGATCAGCACCGTGCCGAGCGTGATCGGAATGACGAGCAGGGTCGTCACCCAGCGCTGGTAGCGCGTCTTGCGCCGCAGCTGGAACGCGATCGGCAGCGCGAGCCCGACGTTGAGTATCGTCACGGGCAACGACAGTTGGAACGTGACGATGAGCGTGCGCCACAGATGCTCATCGGAGAAGAATTTCTGGTAGTTGGCGCTCCAGGCGCCCTCGGCCGGATTGAACGAGAGCCAGAAGCCGTAGCCGAACGGATAAATGAAGAAGAGCATGAGGAAGATCACCGCCGGCCCGACCAGCAACCACGTGCCGTCGGTGCGGAAGGGCGATCGCGCCGCCATCGCGCTCATGCGGTTTCCGCCAGATAGACGAGCACGCGCTCCGGCGCGACGGTGAGCGTCACAGCCTCGCCCATCTTCACGCGCGCGCCGGTGCGCACATGCAGCAGCACGTCGTTTCCGGCGCGCACGTCGATCAGCGACTCGTGCCCGCCATATTCGACGTTCTCGATCTTGCCGGCGATCGTATTGGGGCCGCTGCCGACCGAGATATCCTCGGGGCGGATCGCGACGGCGGCCTTGCCGCCCGGGTCCTGCTTCACGGCGCCCTCGAGCGTCAGGCCCTGGCCCTCGAGTGCGATGCGCTGACCGTTGCGGGTGCCGGCGTTCAGCGTCAGCACGTTGCGATAGCCCATGAAGCGCGCCACGTGAATGTTCGCGGGCTGGGCATAGACTTCTTCCGGTGTCGCGACCTGCTGCACCAGGCCGTCCTTCATCACCACGATGCGGTCGGCGAGCGAGAGCGCCTCCTCCTGATCGTGCGTCACATAGATGGTCGTGCGGCCGAGCTGGCGATGAATGCGGCGGATTTCCGCGCGCATTTCAAGCCGCAGTTTGGCGTCGAGATTCGACAGCGGCTCGTCCATCAGCAGCAGAGGCGGCTCGATCACGATTGCGCGCGCGATCGCGACGCGCTGTTGCTGTCCGCCGGATAACTGTCCCGGCAGCTTGTCTTCGTGTCCGGTGAGCTGCACCAGCTCGAACGCGCGCGCGACCCGCGTCTTGATTTCGCCGGCTGGCGTGCCGCGCATCATCAAGCCGAACGCGACGTTCTTGCGCACTGTCATGTGCGGGAACAGCGCGTAGTTCTGAAACACCATGCCGAAGCCGCGCTTCTCTGGCGGCAATAGATCGATCCGATGCTGGTCGAGCGAGATCGTGCCGCCGGTGACCGGCAGCAATCCGGCAATGCAGTTCAGCGCGGTGGTCTTGCCGCAGCCCGAGGGTCCGAGCAGGCAGATGAACTCGCCGCGCTTGATCGTCAGCGTGAGTTCATGCAGCGCGGCGACGCGCTGGCCGCTCGGATTGTCGAAGTGCCGCGATACTCCCGCGAGGCGGAGTTCTTTGAATAGCTGATTCATCAAATGACCTCGGCAGCGCGGCACCGAGTGCCGCGCGCCCCCACCCTACCCTCCCCGCAAGCGGGGGAGGGATAAAAGGAGGGGTCACTTCGTCTTCTGCGCGCCGACCTGCTGGTCCCAGATGCGGAACGCGTCGACCATCGGCTTGGAGTCGAGCGGCTGGGCGTGGGGGAATTTGGCGATCCAGCCGGCGTATTCGTCACGCCCGAATTCCCTGATGACGTCCTGGCTCTCCTTCGGCGCCATCGAGACCGGCACGTTTTTCACCGCGGGACCGGGATAGAAATATCCCTTGTCGTAGGTCATCGCCTGCTGCTGCGGCTCGAGCAGGAACTTGATCAGATCGAGCACGACATCGAGCTTCTCGCCGGTGACGCCCTTCGGCACCATCAGGTATTGCGTGTCGTTCACCCAAGTCATGTTGTCGAACGGCGCGACCTTGAACTCCTTCGGCACGATGCCGAGTGCGCGCGGGTTGATGTCCCAGCCGGTCATCGTGACTGTCATCTCGCGCGTGCCCTCGCCCAGCTCCTTCATCACGATGCCGGTGCCGGTCGGGTAATACTCGATGCAGGAATTGAGGTCCTTGAGATAGGCCCAGGTCTTTTCCCAGCCATTGACCGGATCCTTCGGATCCTTGTCACCCAGGAGGTAGGGGAGACCCATCAGGAAGGTGCGGCCGGGGCCGGAGTTGGCCGGGCGCGCATAGACGAACTTGTTCGGATTGGCCTTGCACCAAGCGAGCAACGCGGCCGGCGTGGTCGGCGGCTCCTTCACCTTGGCGGGATTGTATTCGACCAGCGGGCCGGCCGGCATGAACACGACCGCAAGCGCCTGATCCTTGGCGAGCTCCTGCATCTTCTTCGCAGGGTCGAGGTAATTGTCCTTCACGCCGGGGAATTTCGCCGCGTGATTGGTGAGCAGCGGCTCCCACAGGTTCTGTTCGAGGCCGGCCGAGAGAATGTCGAGCCCGCCGAGCACCAGCTCGATGTCGGCGCGGTTTGCCGCCTGCATCGCCTTTAGCTTGCCGGGAAGCTCCGGCGCCGGCGCTTTGGTGAAGGTAAAGCGCGACACGTAGGTCGGGTTCTTGGTCTTGTAGGCTTCGATCGCGTCCTGCAGCAGCGCGAGCGCGCCGCCGACATCGACCACGTTGATGACGACCGGCGATTTCGGCGCCTGCGCGGATGCGGGCGCGGCAAGCCCGGTGACGGCGACGACTGCCGCCACGGCGGCGATCTTGGTCATGCGCATGAAAACTCCTCCCTGAGCCTGCCCGTTTGTTGTCGCACGGGTGCTAACATGTTTGTCGATGGATCAAAAGCCGGGGCCAAATAACAAACGCCCGGCGCGTGCGCCGGGCGTCGAAACCATCCGATGGAGCGAGCCTCAGGCCGCGGAGAGATTGCCGGCCGCCTGCTTGCCGCGCTCGGTGATGACTTCGTAGTTGACCTTCTGGCCTTCCATCAGCGTGCGCATGCCGGCGCGCTCGACCGCGCTGATGTGCACGAACACGTCCTTCGAGCCATCGGTCGGCTGGATGAATCCGAAGCCCTTCTGGCTGTTGAAAAACTTCACGGTACCTGTAGGCATCATTCGCTCCTTGCTTGATACGCCTGTTAATCCGGCGCACGCGGATCGCGCGGCGGACAAAGCATCCGAGTTTTGGGAGATGTCCAGCGAGCGCCCAAAATCGGGAGCGTAGCAAGGCAGGCCGAAAACCTAGGTTGCGCGCGCTCTCTATACGAGCGCTGGTGCGGCGTCAAACGAGAGCGCGGTCACGCCGCGCGTTCGAGCTGGCTCTGCTTGGCGACGCGCTCGTGCGGCTCGCTCGCGCTCTTGATGCGGTACTGCTGCTCGTCGCCCTCGGTCGGGAGCACGCGGACCACCTTATAGACGCCACCGCTGTCGCCGCGGCCGAGCAGCCCCGCGATGATATGCACGTTGTCGCCGATACGAAACTTGTGAGCCAAGGAACCCTCCAACACTCAAAATAGCGCTCAGCCCGCCGCAACGGCGGTCGGAAAGCCGTTCGTCATGGGGACCATGTCTTTATAATAGCACGGAAAATCGGTTTGTGGCGACATTGCCAAAATTTATTTGAGGAATTTGCACCTACCGCCGAATGACTGACCCAACGGCAGCCTTATCGCGTTACCGATAAGCCGGTTCCTCGCCCCACGGAAGGTCCGGCCACTGGCCGGAGACCGTGTCGGTGAAATGCGGCGGGCGCTTCTCCAGGAACGAGGCGATCCCCTCCTGCACGTCGGCGCTGCGGCCGCGGTGGAACATGGCGCGGCTGTCGAGCCGATGCGCCTCCATCGGGTGGCCGGCCGCGAGCATGCGCCACATCATCTGGCGGATGAGGGCCACGGAGACCGGCGCGGTGCCCTCGATGAACGAGCGGGCGAGCTTGCGCGCCGCCGGCAGCAACTCCGCGGGCGCCACGACGCGGCTCACCAGCCTGCCCGCGAGCGCCTCCTGCGCCGGGAACACGCGGCCCGCGTAGCACCACTCCAGCGCCTGCGCGATCCCGACGATGCGCGGCAGGAACCAGCTCGACGCCGCCTCCGGCACGATGCCGCGCTGCGAGAACACGAAGCCGAAACGCGCTTCGCTCGAGGCGATGCGCACGTCCATCGGCAGCAGCATGGTGGCGCCGATGCCGACCGCGGCGCCGTTCACCGCCGCGATCACCGGCTTGCGGCAATCGAAGATGCGCAGCGTGATGCGCCCGCCGCCGTCGCGCGCGTTCTCGTGGGAAAGATCGGGCCGGCCGTCCGGCCCGTTCGGGACCGGCGGGCGATCCGGCCGCGCTGCGCGGTCGAAGGTGCGGCCGCCGCCGGAGAGATCCGCGCCGGCACAGAACGCCCTGCCCGCTCCCGTCACGATGATCGCGCGCGCCGCATCGTCGCCATCCGCCACATCGAACGCGTCGATCAGTTCGCGGATCATCTGCGTGTTGAGCGCATTGAGCCTGTCCGGCCGGTTGATCGTGATGGTGAAGATGTCGTCGGCAAGATCGGTGAGGATGGTTTCGTAGGACATGGGTGTTTTTCCCGATTTCCGCTCGTCCCCGCGAAAGCGGGGACCCAGTCCTTGGCCCTGGATTCCCGCTTACGCGGGAATGAGCGGAGATTGTTTCAATCGATCACCGCGATGGCGTTGATCTCGACGAGGCAGCGCGGATCGGTCGCCAGCCGCACCACCTGCACCGTGGTGGTCGTCGGCTTGGCGTCGCCGAAATACGCGCCCCACACGCGGTTGAGCGCATCCTGCTCGGTCAGGTCGGTGACGAAGCGATCCGCCGTGACGATGTCGGCGAAGGTCGCGCCGACCGCATCGAGCCCGCGCTTCAGATTCTCCAGCGCGGCGCGCGCCTGGCCCTCCATGTCGCGCGGCATTGCGTCGAACTCTTCCGGCCGGTGCGGATGATGGTGATAGACCGGCGCCGCGGTGACGCCCGCGAGGTAGACCGTGGTGCCGCCCCTCACCTTGATCGCCGGCGCGTAGGGCATCCACAGGTCCGGCGCGTTCGGCCAGTGCACGTGTTCGATCGATTTCGCCATCGCAGCGCTTTCAATGTTTGTGCGGCGGCGCATTGCGCACCGGCGCGAACGACTGGTTGCCGTACGGGTTGGATGCGGGGCGGCGGATCACGATGAAGTCGTGTTTCGATGCCTGATGACAGGCGTTGCACGAGGCGGTCAATCTGTCGAACGCCGTCCCGAACTGTTTGCGGTCCTTGGCCTCGATCGCCTTGTTGACCTCCGCGACTTCCTTCTCGATCACCGCCGTCGCCATCGCGCCGGTCGGCACGCCGTCCTTGGTGGGGAAGTATTTGACGATGTCCTCGAAGCCTTCCTTGAGCTCGTCGAGCTCGTATCCCGCAAGCGGCCAATTGCCGGCCTGGCCCGCGAACCAGAGTTTCAGATGGCGCATCTGCTGCAGGGTCATGATCTCGCCGAGGCCGGGGGTGAACGGCTCCTTGGCAGCGACCGCCGGCGGCTGGCTTTGCTGCGCGTGTGCGGCGAACGGCAGGCAGATGGCGAACGCAGCGGTCGTCAAAAACTTCATGGTGGATTCTCCGAACAACGCCCCGCGGTCAATCTAGCCGGACCTCGTGGGTCGTGTCAGCCAACGCTGCGCCGCCCGGTTTCCTGGCGGGGCGCCGGGTGCCCCTTGTCCGTTTTCCGCCTCCCCCGGAGGGGAGCAGAGCGCCGACAGGCGCTGGTGCGGAAGCGCCGCACCCCGTGACCGTCCTCGTGGATAGGTCCATCTCCGGATCGCCGGAGATGACCGGCCAGTAACGTAGGCCGGCACGCCTCTCGACGCTCTGCGGCGGCGTTCTCACTACGACGCCGGGCCGCGCTTTCAGCAGCGCGCTTGACGCGCCGCCGTCAGCCAGCTCCTGGCAGGAGGCCGTTGTACCTCCGGGCGGAGCCCCGACGCCGCCCGGGTGCCCGGCTGACGAGGCCGGACGCGCGGGCGCCGCACCAGTCCGAGGCCCGGAATTGCCGGGCGCCGGCTGCCGGGTCCGCTTGGCCTGTTCTCCGGCCGCGCTTCCCGGCTTGCTCCATCAATCCAGCGTCACCGGTTGACGCCCCTCGACGAGCAAGGCGTGCGCATTATCGGCGGGGATTTTCCCCGCGTGCGTAACTTTTTTTCTAGCTTTCTTTCTTCCCCTCTCCCGCTTGCGGGAGACGGGAAGAAAGAAAGCTAAGCCCGCGCCGCGATCAGCCAGGCGCGCGTCGGCAGCGCGATGACCGCGCCGCGGGTGTACCGCCGCACGCCCTCCGCCACATGGCGGCGGATCGCGGGCAGCGCATCGCCCTGCCCGCGCAACAGCGTCGCCATGCGCACGGTGCCGGTTTCGAACACCGACACGAGGTCCGTATCGCGCGGCAATTCCCAGCTCTGTTCGACGAGCTCGCAGCGCAGCGTGCGCGGCTCGAAGCCTGCCTCGACCATGAGCCGCGAAAAATTATCCGGCGTCGCATGCGCGTCATTGCCCGCCGGCATCGGCACGTCGATGCGGCCATGCTTTGCGATCGCCGCGAAGATGAGCCGCCACGCGGTGTTTTCCTGCGCCGCAGCCCAGAACGTAAAGGCAAACGTACCGCCCGCTGCGAGCACACGGCGCGCTTCTCCGATCGCGCGCTCCGGCCGCGCGACGTGATGGATGCCGAAGTTCGCGATTGCGGCGTCGAAGCTCGTGTCGGGAAACGGCAGTTGCTCGGCGTCGGCGACCTCGAACGTGATCGCCCGATGCCGCGCCCGCGCCTCTCCAATCATCTCGGGCGAGAAATCGACGCCCGTCACGTGCGCGCCCTGCCCGGCCGCCTCCGCCGACGCAACGCCGGTGCCGCATGCGATGTCGAGCAGCCGCGTGCCGCGCGTCACGCCCGCGGCCGCGAGCAGCGGCGCGGCGAACAGCGCGGTCGCGCCCGCAAAGCCGTCATAGGATGACGCCGCCACGCGCCAGCCGGCGTATTCGAAGTCGCGGATGCCGGTCATGCGGTGCAATCTGTAGCCCGCATGGAGCGAAGCGCAATGCGGGGCAAAGCCAGCCGGAAGCGCAGGCCCCGGATTTCGCCACAGCGCGTCGAAGACGCGCGTAAACGCGCTTCAGGCTTCATCCGGGCTACGCGCTGAGGTGCCATGCGACGCATGGCGTCTCGAGGGAATCCCTCCCGCGCCTCCTGCGGCATGTGAGCGCAGAGGCTCGCGCATCCGGTGCGGGAAGAGGAAGTCGGTATCAACGCGGGGGAAACTGTGCGATCGATGGTCCGTCCTCGAGCGGCGGGGCATCGCCATCGCGTCGGCCGAAGTGCCGACCGGCAGGGCGCACGCCGGGTCCGGACGATCAGGCAAAGGGGAAGCAAATGGCAGGCGACGCGCCAGAGTTCGGCAATGCACCGTCCTTTATCACCGATACGCTGATGACCCATGCGGTCAGTGAAGACAAAAAAGCGATTACGATCACGTTCGGCAACTTCACCAACGCGCTTGTTCCCAACGGCCCGCCGGTGTCGGTGCGGACGTTTACCGTCGTGCTGCCGCTCAAGAACGTGCCCGCCGGCGCCACGCTGACCGGCGGCTTGCAGGGCGTCACCGTGATGCAGCCGGGCACCAGCGCCATGCTGATTTTCCGTGCGGGCGGTGTCTCGCACGTGTTCGAGCCCCTGCTCGGCCCCGGCGAGACCGACAGCTTCACCAAGCCGATCAACATTGCGGTGCCGGAACGCGGCGATCTGCGCATGACGATCATCGTCGCGCTCGAGGGAAGCCCGACCGATCCAAAAGCCGAAGCCGTGGTGAACGTGACCGCAGTGGACCTGGAGATCGGTCCGCCGCAGCCGCCCCTCCAGGTCTAGGCGGAGCGGCTGTCTCTTCGTCGTGCCCGGCCCCCGCCTCCGCGGGGGCAGGCTCTTGTGCCGGGCATGCCGCTTAGCGAGACACCTTGATGCCCGCTTTGCCGGGATGGCCCGGGACAAGGCCGACCCTTGTACCGCGTAACGTTCTGCGTTATATTCGCTCATGATCGCCAGCTTTCGCGACAGCGAAACCGCGACCGTGTGGGGCGGCCATCGGAGCCGGAAGTTGCCGCCGGATATTCAGGGGGCCGCGTTGCGCAAGTTGCGTCTTCTCAACAGCGCGAAACGCCTGGAGGACTTGCGGATGCCGCCCGCTAATCGGCTTGAGGCACTGAAAGGTAACCGGAAAGGCCAGTATTCGATCCGGATCAACGACCAGTGGCGGATCTGCTTTATCTGGAGTGAAGGCAATGCCTACCAAGCCGAAATCGTCGACTACCACTAGCCTGCTGCCCAATCCCCGTCCGGGCGAAATCCTGATGGAGGATTTCCTGAAGCCGATGGCGCTGTCGCAGACCGCGCTCGCCAACGCGATCGGCGTGCCGCCGCGGCGCATCAACGAGATCGTTCTCGGCAAGCGCGCGATCACGGCCGACACCGATTTGCGGCTCGCGCGCTATTTCGGCATGTCGGAAGGATTTTTCCTCGGCCTGCAGACCGACTACGAACTGATGCAACGCCGCCGCGAGATCGGCGACAAGCTCAAGGCGATCAGGCCAAGGGCGGCGTAACGCCGTAGGGCGCAGTAAGCGAAGCGCACTGCGCCGCTACGTCCGACGCTTCTTCCATCCCTCACATCCGAAACACACCAAACCGGGTCTCCCCCACCGGCGCATTGAGCGCCGCCGAATACGCGAGCGCCAGCACGCGGCGCGTCTCGCCCGGCGCGATGATGCCGTCGTCCCACAGCCGCGCGGTCGCGAAATACGGATCGCTCTGCTGGTCGAACGCGTCCCTGATCGGCTGCTTGAACTCCGCCTCCTCCACCTCGGACCACTTCCCGCCGCCCGCCTCGATGTTGTCGCGGCGCACGGTGGCCAGCACGGAGGCCGCCTGCTCCGAGCCCATCAGCGCGACGCGCGCGTTCGGCCAGGTGAACAGGAAGCGCGGGCCGAACGCGCGCCCGCACATGCCGTAATTGCCCGCGCCGTAGGAGCCGCCGACAACAATCGTGATCTTCGGCACCTGCGCGCACGCGACCGCCATCACCATCTTGGCGCCGTTCTTGGCGATGCCGCCCGCCTCGTATTCGCGCCCCACCATGAAGCCGGTGATGTTCTGCAGGAACAGCAGCGGAATGCGCCGCTGGCAGGCGAGCTCGATGAAGTGCGCGGCTTTGAGCGCGCTCTCGGAATACAGGATGCCGTTGTTGCCGAGGATGCCGACCGGAATGCCGTGGATATGCGCGAAGCCGGTGACCAGCGTGGGGCCGTAGAGATGCTTGAATTCGTCGAATTCGGACGCATCGACCAGCCGCGCGATGATTTCGCGGATGTCGTACTGGCGGCGCGTATCGGACGGCACGATGCCGTCGAGCTCGGCCGCGTCGAAGGCCGGCTCGCGCGGCTCACGCAGGTCGATGTCGACGCGCTTCACCGTGTTGAAGTTCGACACGATGCGCCGCACCAGCGACAGCGCGTGGCCGTCGTCGGCCGCATAGTGGTCGGCGACGCCGGAGAGCCGCGCGTGCACGTCGGCGCCGCCGAGATCCTCGGCCGAGACCACCTCGCCGGTCGCGGCCTTCACCAGTGGGGGGCCGGCGAGGAAGATCGTGCCCTGCTTGCGCACGATGATCGCCTCGTCCGACATCGCCGGCACATAGGCGCCGCCCGCCGTGCACGAGCCCATCACGCAGGCGATCTGCGGGATGCCGAGCGCGGACAGGGTCGCCTGGTTGTAGAAGATGCGGCCGAAATGCTCGCGGTCCGGGAACACGTCCGGCCATTGCGGCAGGTTCGCGCCGCCGCTGTCGACCAGATAGATGCAGGGCAATCTGTTTTCCCGCGCGATCTCCTGCGCGCGCAGGTGCTTCTTCACGGTCATCGGATAATAGGTGCCGCCCTTGATGGTGGCATCGTTGCACACGACCACGCACTCGCGCCCCGCGATGCGGCCGATGCCGGTGATGATGCCGGCGCCATGGATCGCATCGTCGTACAGGCCGTTGGCGGCGAGTGGGGAGAGTTCGAGGAACGGCGCGCCCGGATCGATCAGACGCGTGACGCGCTCGCGCGGCAGCAGCTTGCCGCGTGCGGCGTGGCGCTCGCGCGCGCGCGCCGGCCCGCCCGGCGCGGCCTCGGCGCGCTTGCGCTCGAGGTCGGTGACCAGCGCGCGCATCGCGGCGGCGTTGGCGCGGAACTCGTTTGATTGCGTGTCGACGACCGAGGCGAGTTTCGCCACCGGGCCCTCCCCCGTTCCTGATTCTGCAGCCACTATGGCGCGGCGCGGCAGCGCCGTGAATGCGTTCATGGAACTTCACATCTTGGCACGATCTGAAATACGCGCGGAACACCGCTTGGTCCGGCGCGTTGAACCCTCGACGGAAGGGCCCGGGAGACCAATCTCCAGGAGAGAACCGATGAAACGTACATTGCTGATGTCCGTGGCAGCCTTCGCGCTCGCCGCGGGTTCGACCGTTGCGCTGTCGCAGGGCGGCGGCGCGGGTGGCAATACGCCGATGGCGAACCCGTCCGCCCCGTCGGGCGGGCAGGACACACCGGGCGCCCAGAAGGGTCAGAAGGGCGCGCAGGAGCGCACCATTCCGGAGAAGCAGAAGTCGACCCAGCAGCAATCCCCGGCCGGCAAGGGTTCGACCACCGGCCAGGCACAGGAGGAGAAGTCCAGCCCCTCCACCACCAAGCAGTCGCAGGACAACAAGAGCGGCCAGCCCTCGACCTCGCAGCAGTCGCAGCAGAAGAGCGGGCAGCCTTCGACGACGCAGCAGTCGCAGGAGAGAGGCGGCCAGGCGCCATCGACGCAGCAGTCGCAGTCACCCTCGACCGGCGGCAGCAAGCAAGGCACCGCCGAGCGCTCGGGCGCTGCCGGCAGCAGCGTCTCGCTGACCACCGAGCAGAAGACGAAGATCCGGACCACCGTGCTCACCAGCTCGGCGCCGCGCGTGACCAACGTCAACTTCGACGTCCGGGTCGGCACGGTCGTGCCGCGCACCGTACGCGTCGCGCCGCTGCCGGCGACGATCATCGAGATCGAGCCGCAATGGCGCGGCTACATGTATTTCGTCTACAACGACGAGATCATCGTGGTTGAGCCGGGCTCGCTGCGCATCGTTGCCGTGCTGCTGGTCTAAGGCGCGCAGACACGAACCTTGAGGAAGGCGGCCGAGCGGCCGCCTTCTTTTTTATCCGCGCCGGTAGGCGCCCCAGAATGTCCCCTCGGCGATGATATCCGTGGTCTTCTCGCGCGCGAAGCCGCCGAGCCGCACGGTCTCGAATTGGCCTGCCAGCATCGCCTTGACGTCGAGGCCGTCGTTCACCCAGCCCTGCTCGGCCGTCGGCACGGAGCGCAGATTGCCGTTCGCAACGAACAGGTCGCCTCCCGGCTTGATCGCGCTCTTGATCCGCGCCGCGTCCTCGGCCGGCGTGGCGCAATGCTGCAGCACCCAGATCGACAGCGCCGCATCGAACCGCATGCCGCGCGCGACCAGTCCGTCGAGCATCTCCTGCGAACACGACATGAACCGGTTGGTGCGCGTGTAGATGATCGAAAGCGCGCGCATGCTCGGCGAGATATCGATGCCGACAATACGGCAGTTGTGACGCTGGATCAGCTCGTGCGACATACGCCCGATGCCGCAGCCGTAGTCGAGCAGCAGCGAATCCTCCGTGATGGCGAACTGTTCGGCGATCAGGTCGGCCATATAGGGCGTCTCTTTTTCCCACCGGTCGGCCGTGGTCGAGCCCTCCGGCGTCATGATGATCGACATCGCCTGCGGGATGTCGTTCACATGGAATACGGATGGATTGTAAGTCAGCGGCATGCGGCAATTCTCCGCGCGCTACGAACGCGAAATCGCGCAGGCGGTCAAGCGCTTGTGGCCCCGACGCGCACGTCGGCGATCACCGGCAGATGGTCGGAGATGTGCCGCGCCGTGCGGTCGGTGAACGCCGCCACCAGCGCGCCGGCCGGGCGGCAGTAGATGCGGTCGAGCCGCAGCAGCGGCAGCAGCGACGGAAAGGTGCGGAAGCGCGTGCAGGCCGGCAGCACGCGCGAGAGCGCGCTGCGCACCGAGCCGACCCAGAACCAGTCATTGAAATCGCCGGCCACCACCGTGGTCGCGCCCCCCTCCCCCGCGATGTCGAGCAGGGTCCTGGCCTGGCCGCGCCGCTCATGCGTGCTCAGGCCGAGATGCGTCGCGACGAAGCGGAGCGGGCCGTGCGCGGTGGCGATCGTGGTGGCGATGGCGCGGCGCGGCTCGCGCTCCGGGTAGGAGATGTCGTGGACCACCGTGTCGCTGAGCGGCCAGCGGCTGATCAGCATCTGCCCGTAGTCGCCGTCGGCGGTGGAGATCGATTTCGCGCCGATGCCGTGTTCGCCGAGCTCGCGCTGCAAGAGATCGAACGGGTTCTCTCCGATCTTCTCGCGCCGCGAGTCGACCTCCTGCAGCGCCACCACATGCGGGTCCCAGCGCTCGATAAGGGCCACGACGCGTGCAAGGTCGAAGCGCGGGTTGCGCCCGAGCGCGCCGTGGATGTTCCAGGTGAGGATACGCACGGTGCTCAAGAGCGCGGCCCGAATCTGGCGAACGCAAGCTGCACGCCGCCGGCGAGCGCGATCCAGATCGCGATCACCACCGCGAGCAGCGCAACGTCGGTTGCGCTCGGCGCGCTGACGATGCGCATCAGCTGATGTCCGAGCGCCGACATCACGAGCCAGCCCGGCAGCATGCCGATGATCGTGCCGGCCATGAACGCGCCGAGGCGGATGTCGCTGGCGCCCGCCACCAGGTTGACCACGGTGAACGGCGCGATCGGCACCAGGCGGATGGCTGCGATCGCAACCACGCCGCCGCGCACGATCCGCCGCTGCACGCGTTTGAGGCGCGGCCCGATCACGGCGCGCAGGGTGTCGCGTCCAAGCGCGAGGCCGACCGCATAGGTGACCGCGGCGCTCGCCATCGAGCCGGCCGCCGCATAGGCAAGCCCGAGCCCGGGCCCGAACGCCGCCGCGGTCGCGGCGATCAGGATCAGCACCGGAAACGCGATCAGCCCCCCCACGGCATAGACGCCGATGACGAGCAGCGGCGCCCACGGCTGCAGCGCGAGCGACTGCAGCATCGGGCCGATCTGATCGAGGCTCGCGATGTTCGACAGCGGCGGGAATTGCCAGGCGAGCGCGAGCGCCAGCAGCATCAGCGGCGCCGCGGCGAGCTTGAGCCACAGATACGCGCGCGCGCGCGGAATCCGCGGGCCGAGCAGGTCGCTGATAACCCGGCTGCTTTCGATCGGGCGCTCGGGATCGGCGAGCGTCTGGAGGTATGCGGCGAACTCCCCTTCATCCGGCGTTCCGTCATCGACCGGACGCAGCCGATGGCCGTTGCCCGACAATGTCCCGGCCGCGCGGGCGGGCGAGCCATGCGCCGCGATCGCCTCGGCGGCTTCCTGCGTGGATACGCCGCAGTGATCCGCGATCAGGCGCGCGCGCACGTTGCGGATTGCCGCGCGTTCGGCCTCGCTTGCCGCCTCGAGCGCGAGATCGCATTCGGTATCCGTGCCCATCGAGCGGTTGTTGAGGTTGGCCGAGCCAATGCGCAACAGCCGATCGTCCACGATCATCACCTTGGAATGGACCATGGTGTCGGTGACGCGATCGCCGCCGCGGACCTCCGGATAGACCAGGCGAACCCGATCGGCGATCCCGGCTTCGCGCAGGATTTGCACGAAGCGGATGCGGCCGTTGCGCATCGTGTGCGCCTCCAGCCAGGAATCGTGGGTGCGCGGCGCGACCAACAGCGCGTCGAGTTTGGGCTTCTCGTTCAGGCGCCGCGCGAGCGCCTGCGCGATCATGCCGGAGGTGAGGAACTGGTTCTCGATATAGATCGTGCGCTCGGCCGACGCGATCATGTCGCAGAACAACGCTTCGACTTCGCGCACTTCAGCCTGTCCGCCGTATTCCGGCAAGGTCCGGGCGATCGCGACCTGTACATTGGTAAAATCCGGCCGCACGTCCTGCGGCCACGGCGCCGGGTGCCCGTCCACCGGCGGCACGGATTCGCCCGCGCTGCGCATCCAGCGTTCGCGCGCGAGTTCGCCGAGCGCGCGCGCCGCCGCGCCGTCGACCATCATCTGCACGTCGTGGAACGGGCGATAGGGCTGGCCACCCGGATCGCGGCGGTCGGCGTTGTCGATGGCATGGGCGCAGGTGTCCCAGCGGCGGATCGTGAGGTCGAGGCCGCCGGAGAATGCGAGCGCGTCGTCGATCACGATGATCTTCTGGTGGTGCGACGCACCGACCGGGAGCGTGTTGTCGAGCCGGAAGCGCACGCGATCCGGCGTATTCCAGCCGAGCGCGAGCGAAGGCAGCGGCTCGCGTTCCAGCGCGTAGAGCAGCGCGAAGTCCCAGCCGAGCAAATAGACCGTGAGGTCCGGCCGCTGGTCGACGAGGCGGGTCAGGAATTCGCGCAGCGTCACCGGCCATCCGTCATCCGGCGCGCAATCGCCGACCAGCCGGGTGCGGCTGTCGAGATCCCAGCCGATGATGAACGCGGAGCGCCGGGCCTGCAGCAGCGCTGCGCGCACGGCAGCGAAATGCGTGCACGCGTCGATCAGGACGCTCGCGCGATTCGCTTGCTCGATGCGCCAGACATTCTGGCCGGGTTGGAAGATGCCCATGTGGGGGTATGCGTCGGGCGGGGATCGGGTTCCGCGCCGCGGCCTTATTTGCAGAATTGCAACAATACGGAGGCTTCAGGCCGCCAGCTCGCGCATCACTGCATAGAGTGCCGCCTGCCCCTCGAAGCCGATGCCCGGGCGATCGGAGAGCGAGATGAAGCCGTTCTCGATCACCGCGTCGTCCGCAAACCCTGCGAACACACCGAACACACCGGGATAGCTCTCGGCGCCCCCAAGGCCGAAGCCGGCCGCGATCGCGAGCGACATCTGGTTGCCGCCATGGGGAAAGTGACCCGCGCGCGGCCACTGGAATTTTTCCAGCCGTGCGAGCGTATGGGCGTACTGCGCAATGCCATAGGCCTGCGGCGGATCGACCTGGATCACGTCGCGGCGCGCGGGCTTGAGATTGCCGAAGCGCACCAGATTCTCCACGTCCTGCGTCGAGAACAGGTTCTCGCCGGTCGAAAGCGCGTGCGGGTAGGCCTCCGAGATTTCGGCGAGCGTCGCGAAATCGAGCGGATCGCACGGCTCCTCGAACCAGCGCAACCCAAACGGCGCCATCGCCCTCGCGTAGGCAAGCGCTTCGTTCAGCTCGAACTTGGAGTTCGCATCGACCGCAAGCTCGGCGTGCGGCGGCAGGATGCGCTTCACCGCCTCGATGCGCCGGATGTCCTCGGCGAGGGGCGCGCCGCCCACTTTCATCTTCACCATGGTGTAGCCGGCATCGAGATGGCGCTTCATCTCGTCGCACAATTCCGCGATGCCCTTGCCCGGCGCGTACCAGCCGCCGCCGACATAGACGAAGCACTTCGACGGCACCTTGCCGCCGTTGAACCGCTGCGCCAGCACGACATGCAGCGGCTTCTCCTCGATCTTCGCCACCGCATCCCAGATCGCGACTTCAATCGTGCCGATGCCGACCGAACGCTCCGAGTGGCCGCCGGACTTCTCGTTACGCATCATGACGCCGACGCACCTGCCCGAATCGAGATTGTCGCCCGCTTCGTTGAGCAGCGATTTGGGCTCGGCCTTCAAGAGCCGCGGGATGAAGCGCGCGCGCATCTGCGCACCGCAGGCATAGCGGCCGGTGGAGTTGAACGCGTAGCCGATGACCGGCTTGCCGCCGCGCTGGACGTCGGTGATCACCGCGACGACCGAGGTGGTCATCTCGGAGAAGTCGATCGAGGAATTCTTCAGCGTGGAATTTAGCGCGACGGAGGTTTCGCGAATGGCAGTGATGCGCATGAACGTCCTTCTCACACCCTCCGCTCATGCCCGCGAAAGCGGGCATCCAGCTCCTGGCCCAAAGCGCTGGGTCCCCGCTTCCGCGGGGACGAGCGGAAAAACAGCTACTCAATCCGCAGCTTCGCGTCGCGCACCACCTTGCCCCATTTCTCGATCTCGGCCTTCATCCGCGCGCCGAACTCCTCCGGCGTATTGGCGACCGGGACGAAGCCGAGGTTGGCAAGCTTGTCCTTCACGTCCGGCTGAGCGACCGCCTTGGCGATCTCCTGCTGCAGACGATCGATGATCTCCTTCGGCGTTCCGGCCGGCACCACCAGGCCGGTCAGCGTGTCGGCCTCCTGGCCGTTCACGCCCTGCTCGGCGAAGGTCGCAAGGTCCGGTAACGCGGCGACGCGCGCGGTCGCCGCAACCCCGAGCGCGCGCAGCTTGCCGTCCTTCACGGCGGCGAGCGCCGGCGGCAGCGCCGTGAACGCGATCGGCGTGTGACCGCCGAGCGTGGACTGGATCGCCGGCCCCGCCCCGGTGAACGGCACGTGGATCAGGTCGAGATTGAACGACAGGCGGAAAAGCTCGCCGGAGAGATGCGGCGTCGAGCCGACGCCCGGGCCGGCATACGAATACTTCCCGGGATTGTCGCGGATCAGCTGCACCAGCTCGGGGATGGTCTTGGCCGGCACCGCGGGATTCACCACCACCACGTTCGGCGAGTAGGCGACCAGCGTGACCGGCGCGAAATCCCGGATCGCGTCGTACGGCACCCGGGCGTACAGCGTCATGTTCACCATGAAGCCGGTCGAGATGATGTGGATGGTGTAACCGTCCGCCGGCGCACGCGCGACCTGGCCGGCAGCCGTGTTGCCGCCAGCCCCGCCGATATTCTCGACATAGAATTGCTGGCCGAGCGCCTCGGACAGTTTCTGCGCGACGATCCGGCCGATGACGTCGCTCGGGCCGCCGGCCGCAAAGCCGACCACCACGCGCACCGGCTTGTTCGGATAAGTCTGCGCAAAGCACCCCGCCGCCCCCAACAGCAGCACAACGATCGCGCCGAACACGCGCATGGGCATGACGCTCTCCCCTTCGTCCCGGCGCCATCATTAACCGGCTTTAACGGAACATCCCAGAGCGGCGGGCGTTGTCGTTGCGAATTCCAACAAGGAGACGGAACAATGGACAAAGATCGCGTGCAAGGTTCGTGGGAACAGGCCAAAGGCAAGGCCAAGGAAGTGGCCGGCAAGGTGACCGGCGACAGCAAGACCGAGGCCGAAGGCAAGGCGCAGAAGACGGCCGGCAAGATTCAGAACGCCGTCGGCGGCCTGAAGGATACGTTGCGCGGCGAATAACAGTAGGCCAGCGCGATATGAGGAAGCCCGGCAACCGCCGGGCTTTTTCATTATGCTGAGGGCATGAGCCGCCGCAGGGACATCAGCGCGGGCATTCTGCCGTTCCGGCGGCACGGCGAATTGGCAGTGCTGCTGGGCCATCCCGGCGGGCCGTTCTGGGCGAGGAAGGACGCAGGCGTCTGGACCATCCCAAAAGGCCTGGTTCATCCGGGCGAGGAATTGCTCGCTGCAGCGCTGCGCGAATTCACCGAGGAGACCGGCTTTGCGGCGCATGCGCCGTTCATCGAGCTGTCGCCGGTGAAGCAGAAAAGCGGCAAGACCGTGCACGGTTTTGCCTGCGAGGCAGAGTTCGATCCGGACAAGCTCGTGGGCAATACGTTCGAGGTCGAGTGGCCGCCGCGCTCGGGCAGGCGCAAAAGCTTTCCCGAAATCGATCGGGTCGCATGGTTCGGGATGGAAGAGGCGCGCGCGAAGATCCTCGCGTATCAGCGGCCGTTTCTGGATGAGCTGGAGCAGATCGTCGCGCAGGGAGGCTAACGATCGTCGTCATGCCCGGCCATGACGGAGTCAGGGATTGCGCAGGACATCCCACGGATCGCTGACCTGCGGCGCGTGAAACAGCAAATATCCGCCGAGCGCATCGCGCGGCCCCAGGCAAATCGCGTCGTTGCATGCAAACACCGGCTCGATGCCGGTGCGTGCGAGCACCGCGCGCGTCTTCGCGAGATCGGCGCGCAGCGCCTGCCCGGCCATGAACGGCAACCCCGGTCGATCGAAGCCCGGCAGGATCGTCGCGGCTTGCGCCGCGTCGGCAAACACCAGCCCTCCGCGGTCGAGCGCGATCGCGTGCAAGCCGCCGCGCGTGACCGGCGCGCGGCCGGCATAGCGGCCGTAGCGCGCCGCGGCCGCCGCAGGATCATCGACGCAGAGCAGCATGTCGGTGAGGGCTTCGGCGCCGTTCTCCGTGGTGATCGTCTCCGGCCGCCATACGATCTCCGGCGTGTGCGGCCGCACCCACTGCACGCGTCCCTCGGCCATCGCGCCGGGCTGCGGGCGCAGCACCGAGAAATGCACCTCCGGCTCGCCGGGCAGCGTGCGGTCGCGCCGCTTGAGCTCGACCACCTCCTGCATCGCAAAGCCCGCAGCCATCAGCCGCACGCGCTCTTTGCCCAGGTCCTCGGCCGAGAGCGCGATCAGATGCAGCCCGGAATAGCGCGCGATCGCCTGGCGGAACTGATCCGCGAGCGGCGTATCGTGCGTCGCGGCGAGCAGCTCGATGAAACCGAATTTGAGTTTCGCGAGCCGGTTCGAGGTGCCGGAGGGCTTGAGCGCGCCGCTCGCGTCTGCATTGGTCTGTACGTTGACGGCAGAGACGCGGAAGCCGAGGCGCTCGAGCTGCGCGCCCGCCGCTGCGAGGTCGGCGACGAAATAGCCGACATGATCGAGGAAGACCTCGCCGCGCTCCGGCAGCTGCCGCCCGGTCCAACTCATGCGGTCAGCACCGTTGGCCAGTCGGCTTCGTCCTCGGGCACGATCCACGTTTCCCGCAACGCCTCGGCCTGCCGCTCGGCCCATGCGGGCAGCGCCATCATGGTTTCCATGTAGTCCCGCGCCGCAGCTCCGACCTTGACGCCGTAGGTGTTCAGCCGCGCCACCATCGGTGCATACATCGCGTCGGCGGCCGAGAACGCGCCGAACAGAAACGGCCCGCCGTAGCGGGCGCGGCAGTCGCCCCACATTTCTTCGACCCGCGCGACATTCGCGCGCGCCGCCTCGGACAGCGCGCGCTCGCGGATCGGACGACGCAGGTTCATCGGGCATTCGCTGCGCAGGGCCGAAAAGCCGGCATGCATCTCGCTGGAAATCGCACGTGCTTCCGCGCGCGCTTTTTTCTCCGCCGGCCAGAGCCCCCTCTCCGGGAATTTCTCCGCGAGATACTCCATGATGGCGAGCGTCTCCCACACGTGCACGTCGCCGTCGATCAGCACCGGCACGAGGCCTGCGGGCGTGTAGGCGGCAAGCCGCTGCCTGAACGCGGGATTGCCGAGCGGCGTGCCGAACGGGATGAGGATTTCCTCGAACGGTATGCCGAGAACTTTCATCGCGATCCATGGCCGCAGCGACCACGAGGAATAGTTCCTGTTGCCGATGATGAGCTGCATCAGACGGCCTCCGCCGGCAGGCGCTTCACCTCAGGCCAGTCGTATTCGAACTTTGCAATGACCCACGTTTCGCTGAGCGCGGCACGGCGCCACTCCTGCCACGCAGGGAGCGCGGTCATCGCCTGCATGTACGCCTTGGCCGCTGCAGACACCTCGATGTCGTAGGCGATGAAACGCTGCACGACCGGCGCATACATCGCGTCGGCCGCCGTGAAGGTGCCGAACAGGAACGGCCCCCCTGCCCCGTAGCTGGCGCGCGCGTTCACCCAGATCTCCTGCACGCGCACGGCGTTGGCCTGCGCGGCGGCCGAGAGCGCGCGCCGCGCCGGCGGACGCCAGAAGTTCATGGTGCATTCCTCGCGCAACGCCGCAAAGCCCGCGTGCATCTCGGCCGAGATCGCGCGCGCATGCGCGCGCGCCGCGGGATCGGACGGCCACAGGCCTGCGCCGGGAAATCTCTCGGCGGCGTATTCGAGGATCGCGAGCGATTCCCACACGCGCACGTCGCCGTCGATCAGGATCGGCACCTTGCCGGCGGGGGAGTGCCTGAGGATTTGCTCCCTGCCGCCTTCGACATAGAGCGAGATCACCTCCTCTTCGAACGGGATGCGCGCGGCCTTCAGCCCGATCCACGGGCGGAGCGACCACGACGAATAATTCTTGTTGCCGACGATGAGCTTCATGGGTGTCGCAACTCTCAGCGCTGCACGCGCCGGAAGCTTCGCGGCAAGCGGCCTCTCCAGACAAGCGAAATGTCGTGATCGCCGAAATCAGCCGCGCGAATGAATCATTTCGGTTTCGCGACCGGCTCCTCGAACGGTGCACCGGACTTCTTCCAACCGCTAAAGCCATCGGTGAGATGGGCGACCGGCTTCAGCCCCATCTGCTGCGCGGTTTGCGCGGCAAGCAGCGAGCGCCACCCGCCGGCGCAGAAGAACACGAACGTCTTGTCTTCGGCGAAAATCGGCTTGTGATACGGGCTTTCCGGGTCGACCCAGAATTCCAGCATGCCGCGCGTGCACGAAAACGCGCCAGGTATCTTGCCTTCCCGATCCCGTTCCCGCGGATCGCGGATATCGACGAACACCACGTCGTCCCGGCCGTGCAAGGCTCTCGCCTCATCGACCGACAGGCCTTTTACCTCGCGCCGGGCGGCGTCAAGCAGCGTCTTGTAACCGGTGGTGATCGTCTGCGGCATGCGGGTCTCCCTGGTGCGGCTGATATGATGCACCGGTATCCCGTTGTCGAGTGCGCCGCGACAGGGCAGCATGCCGCCATGCCGTTCAGCACCCTCGATCTGATCGCGCTCGCCTGGTTCGTCGCCGCCTGGGCCGGCTACGCCGCCGTCGTGGAATTCCTGCCGAAAAAGACGAAAAGCCTGAACGAGACGATGAACGACTACCGCATCATCTGGATGCGGCGGATGCTCCACCGCGAAGCGCGCATGGTGGACATGCAGGTGATGGCGACCCTGGTGAGCGGCACGGCATTTTTCGCCTCGACGTCGCTGCTCGCGATCGGCGGCGCGCTCACCATCCTGCGCTCGCCTGACGAGATGCTGAGCGTGCTCGCGACGCTCCCGTTCGGCGCACCGACCACCCGGCTCGCCTGGGAAATCAAGGCGGTCGGCCTGGCGGTGATCTTCGTCTACGCGTTCTTCAAGTTCGCCTGGTCGTACCGGCTGTTCAATTACGTCGCGATCCTGCTCGGCGCGATGCCGTTCGAGCGCGACAAGGAAACCCCGGAGGCCGAGCGGCACGTGCAGCGCACCGCGCGCCTGTTCGAGGCGGCGGGCCGCCACTTCAATCATGGCCAGCGCGCGATCTTCTTCGCGCTCGGCTATCTCGGCTGGTTCGTCAGCCCCTATGTGCTGATGGTCACCACGGCGGCGGTGGTGTTCGTGATGTGGCGGCGGCAATTCGGCTCGGATGCGCGCCGCGCGATGGATGTCTAGCTCGCCGCGACCGCGTCGAAAGCCCGCATGGTCACGGCGCGCGCCTGGCGGTCGCCGAGCAGCCGCGTGCGCACCAGATGCGACATGGCAAGCCCGATCATCGCGGCGGCGAGCGCGTCCGGGTCGCCGTCCGGCCGCGCGGCGCGCGCGAACTTGACGATCAGCCGCTGCAACTCGGCGAGATGGCGCGCCGCGGTGTCGTGCACCGGGCCGGGCACGTCGTCGAACTCGACCGCGGCGGCAAGGATCGGGCAGCCGCCCGAGAGGCGCGAGTCATCGAGCCACGCGATCCAGCGCTCGAAGAAGGCGCGCAGCCGCTCGCGCCGGTCCGCCACCGCACGCAACGGCTCGGTCACGTCCTGGCGGAACAAGGTGGCGGCGCGGTCGAGCGTCTCGATCTGCAGCGCCTCCTTGGACTGGAAATGCGCGAACAGCCCGCTTTTCGACAGGCCGAGCCGCTCAGCGAGCGGTCCGATCGTGAGGCCGCCGAGCCCCTGCACGCTTGCGAGGTCGACCGCCTCGTCCAAAATGCGCGAACGGGTGCGGTCGCCCTTGGCCAGATCGGTCATGGCCAAAAATAGCACGGTCGTTCGTTTTATCCAACGCCGGCGCCGACCCTGCGCACTTTCTCGACCGCTCGCACACGGACCACCGCCGGCGCCGGAGATCCGAGTCAGTTATTCGTCACCGTGTAGCCAGCCTGCTCCAGCGCCAACTTCGCATTGATCCGCGCCGCTATCGCATAAGCGCCTAATGTGGCGACCAATAGGGGAATCCCGCAAATATTCCAGTTTGGGTTCTGATGACAGTTGCAACTCCCGTCCTCATAGACTTGGCATCTTTGGTCGCCCCACCAGTTCGTGATGTGGGTTCGGCCGGCGTCGAGGTTGACCGTGTTCGTTCCGGAATTGTAGTCGATCACCCAGGTCGCGTGGCCCTCGATGCTGCCGGGAGCGTGGACCATCGCGCCAATGACCACATCGGTGCTGTAAACGGTACGCCCGCCATTCTGACCGGTAAACCACGAGGTCTGCATGGTTGAATTCGCGGCAACAAGGTTAAGCGCATTCGGAATGGTGAAGTTCGGACTGACCGTGGTGTCGAACGTTTGGCCCACCGCTTGGCCGGGGATCAACAGCAGCGCAACGAACCATACGGCCTTTGCCAGTTTCATGACCCATTCCTCCTGCCGCCAGCGTGGACAGAGCTGTTGCCCGGATGATAGTCTGGAGTTATACTACCTTTGGTAGAGTGCGGCAAGCGGTCGGATCGTGCGCGCGATTCACGGCTTGCCTGGCTGTTCCCGATCGGCCAAGCCTCGCGCCATGGACAGCCGAGCCGATACGGATTCGCGTGACATCGAGGCAGCCCTGCTGCGCCTGATCGGCGAACGCGCACCGGGCAAGACGCTCGATCCGGCCGAAGTCGCGCGCGCACTCGGTGGCGCTCATCCGGACGGCTGGGGTCCGCTGATGCAGCCGGTCCGCCGCGTCGCGGTGGCGCTCGCCGAGCAGGGCCGCATCGTGATTCTGCGCAAGGGCAAGCCGGTCGATCCGCGCGATTTCAGGGGCGTGTACCGGCTGATGGCGCCGCGGCACGATTGAATTAGGGCGTGGGAAACAGTTCGGTCGTTCGGCCGGTCAACCGATAGACCAATAGCCCGACCCACTCGCGCGCGGCGGTGTCGGTGCGGCGCAGGCCGTCGCCGACGTTGGAGAACGGCCGCAGCAGGTCGATTGCGCCGCGGGTGCGGTAATCGACCGGATAGGCCTCAACCGCAAAGCCCGCGGCACGAAAGACGCCGACCGAGCGCGGCATGTGGTGCGCCGAGGTGACCAGCAGCCAGCGTTCGCCGGGCTTCGGCTGGAGCAATTCCCTGGTAAAGCGCGCGTTCTCGTCGGTGTCGCGCGACTTGTCCTCCAGGACGATGCGCTCTTTGGCGATGCCGAAGCTTGCGAACAGGCGCGCCGCGAGCGAGGCCTCCGTGACGCCGTCGTAGATGATGCGGCCCGAGCCGCCCGAGAACACGATGCGCGCATCCGGGAAGCGCCGCGCCAGCTCGGCGACCGCAGTCATGCGCTCGGCTGCCTCATTGAGCGCGACCTCGCCGCGCGGCTGCGACACCACCGTATCGAGTGCGCCGCCGAGCGAAATGATGCCGGCCGGCGCACCGCGCGCGGCGTCCCACGGGGGAAAGCGCTCTTCCAGCGGCAGGATCAACGCGTTGCCGAGCGGCGAGAGCCCGGCGATGGCGAGGAGGATCAGCGCCGTCACGGCGAGCCGGCGCCCGGCGTGCGCGTGGCGCGTCGCCATCAGCACGACCCCGATCAGGCCGAGCGCGATGAGAATATTCGACGGGAGCGCGAAGAAGCCGAAAATTTTGGCGAGGATGAAGAACATCGGTCATTCCGGGGCGCGACGAAGTCGCGAGCCCGGAATCCATAACCACAAGCGGAGCGACATTGCACGTTTCGGGGTTATGGATTCCGGACAGCCTCGCCGCGCTCGGCTTCCGGAATGACCAAAGGGCTCACTTCTCCTTCCACGCCTCGTAGCGCGCCTTGGCCTCGTCGTTCGGCGGATAGAGCCCGGGCAGCGGCACGCCGCGTTCGACCTCGCTCACCACCCAGCTCTCGTAGCGCTCGTGTTCGGCGCCTTCGCTCGCGACGAAGTCCACGAGATCCTGCGGGATCAGCACCGCGCCGTCGTCGTCGACCACGATCACGTCGTCGGGAAACACCGCGACGCCGCCGCAGGCGATCGGCTCCTGCCAGCCGACGAACGTCAGGCCGTTCACCGAGGCGGGTGCAGCCGTGCCCCGGCACCACACCGGCAGATTGGTCGCGACCACGCCGGCCTTGTCGCGCACCACGCCGTCGGTCACGAGCGCTTTGACGCCGCGCCGCATCATGCGCATGCACAGGATATCGCCGAAGATCCCGGCGGTGGTGACGCCCATCGCGTCCGCGACCGCGATGCAGCCTTCGGGCATGGCCTCGATCGCGCCGCGCGTCGAGATCGGCTTCGCCCAGCTGGCCGGCGTCGCCAGGTCCTCGCGCACCGGCACGAAGCGCAGCGTGAAAGCCGGCCCGACGATGCGCTGGCCGGTCTGGCCGGAGAACGGCATCGCGCCTTGCATCCAGCAATGGCGGATGCCCTTCTTGAGCAGCATCGTGGTGATGGTGGCGGTGGTGACGGTCTCGAGCGTGGCGATGAGATCGGGTGAAAGACTCAAAGGATGTCTCCGATGCGGCGGGAAGGATCGCCGGACGATAGGCGAGACGGAGCCGGACCTCCAGTGGCTGGCCGCGCGCCCGCGTTTGACGCGCCGCCGCCGCCTCACGCATAAGCTGAACGGTGAAACATCGGAGCGCGTATGCTCCGGCACGGCGCGTTTCCTCCGGCGCCGCAGCGAGGCCGATCATGGACCAGCTATTGCCCGACGCCCCGCTGGTGAAATTCTATCGCTTCCTCCCCGGCGCGCGCGCCCCGGAGCGCGCGGATCGCTCGGCCGCGGGCTCGATGCCGATGCGCGCGTTCCGATACTGCGAAGCGATGCGCACCGCCTCCGCGCTCGGCTGGTACGTCTTCCCGCCGATGAACTTCAGGCTGATGTGGGACGGGGCCAACGACGTCCTCTGGAACTACGAGAAGAACGACGACTGGTATCCGCTCGAGTCCGCGCAGTTTCCGAATTTCGCGCCGCACTTCGACAGCGTCGCGCCGCCCGAGGCGCAAGGATATGCGCCGCCGTTCCTCGGATCGTTCAAGGATCCGGCCGGCCTGATGCTGTGGAGCGGCTTCGTGGCGCGCACCGCGCCCGGCTGGAACCTGCTGGTGCGCGCGCCCGCCAACCTGACGCACAGCCTCGGCTATGAGACCTACGAAGGCATCATCGAGACCGACCGCTGGTTCGGCCCGCTGTTCGTCAACCTGAAGCTCACGCGCCCGGACGTGCCGATCGCGTTCGACGCGAACTACCCCTTCCTGCAGGTCCAGCCGGTGCACCGCAGTCTCTGCGGCGATGCGCTCGACCAGTTCGACGTCGTGGAGCGCATCGAGGATCTGCAGCCCGCCGACTGGGCGGATTTCCACCGCACCGTTTCGAAGCCGATGCAGGACCCGCATCGCCCGCGCGGCGAATACGCCGTGCAGACGCGCAAACGCCGGCAGGGCGAGGACGAGCCGGGCGAGGCTTAAGCGATGCGCCGCGGCGCTAGTCCCAGTTCGGCGCCCAGCCGACGCTGACCACGCGGCCGGCGGGCTTCGCCAGCGTGTCGATCTCGGCCATGTCCTGCGGCGACAGTTCGAAATCGAAGACGGACATGTTCTCGGTCAGGCGCTCGACCTTCGAGGTGCGCGGGATCACGATCGCGCCTTTCTGGATGAGCCAGCGCAGCGACACCTGGCCGGCGGTCTTGCCGTATTTTTTGCCGATGCGGGTGAGCACCTCGTCGCCGACCGCACGGCCGCGCGCGATCGGGCAATAGGCCGTCACCGCGATGCCGTGCCTGGCGCACGCGGCGCGCACCTTCTCCTCGTCGAGATAGGGATGCCACTCGATCTGGTTGGTCACGATCGGCTCGGAGGAGAGCTTCACCGCCTCCTCGATCAGCGCGACGGTGAAATTCGAGATGCCGATATGGCGCGCGTAGCCCGCGCGCTTCATCTTGCACATCGCGCCCATCGTCTCGGCGAGCGGGATTTGCGGGTTCGGCCAATGGATCAGCAGCAAGTTTACGTCCGAGACGCGGAGGTTTGTGAGACTCTGCTTCACCGCGCGCTCCAGCGCGGGCGGCGCCAGCTCCCTGTGCGGCACCTTGGTGGTGATGAACACGTCCTCGCGCTTCACGCCCGAGGCGTGCAGCCCTTCGCCGATTTCGCGCTCGTTGCCGTAGATCAGCGCGCAATCGAGATGGCGATAGCCGAGCTTGAGCGCCTGTTCGGTGATGCGCGTGCCGACACTGCCGTTGAGCTGCCAGGTGCCGAGGCCGATTGCCGGAATTTTCGCGCCATTCGCTTCGATGATCTGCATGGTGTCCTCTGTTACACGTCCCATTTCGGCGCCTGCGGCGGATTGACCACGCGCCCGTCCGCCCGCTTGAGCGTCGCGATCTCGTCCATCTCGGCCGGGCTGAGCGAGAAATCCAGCACGTCGAAATTTTCCTGCTGCCGCTCCGGGTTGCCGGAACCCGGAATGACGATGATGCCCTGCTGCGTCAGCCAGCGCAGCGACACCTGGCTCGCGGTCTTGCCGTGGGCTGCGCCGATGCGCTCCAGCACCGGATTCCCCGGCACGCGGCCGCGCGCGATCGGGCAGTACGCCGTGACGCTCATGCCGTGGCGGCGCGAGGCCGCGAGCACCTTGCTCTGGTCGAGGAAGGGATGCACCTCGATCTGGTTGGTGACGAGCGGCTCCCTGGTCACGCCCCACGCCTCGTCGAGCAGTGCGACCGTGTAATTGCATACGCCGATGTGTCTGGTCAGACCGTCGCGCTTCGCCTTGTTCAGCGCGCCGATGCTTTCCGCCGCCGGCACCGCGAGGTTCGGCCAATGGATCAGCAGCAGGTCGACCTGCGGCAGGCCGAGCAGTTTCAGGCTGTTGTCGAGCGAACGGGCGAAATCGTCGGCCTTGAGGTTGTTGTCGCGCACCTTGGTGGTGAGGAAGATGTCCGCGCGCGGCACGCCCGAGGCCTTGATCGCATCGCCCACTTCCTTCTCGTTGCCGTAGAACGCCGCGGTATCGATGTGGCGATAGCCGGTGCGGATCGCGGACAGGATCGCCTCGCGGCCGGCGTCCTCCTTCAGCCGCATCGAACCGAAGCCGACGATCGGGATGCGCGCACCATGCGCCTCGACGAATTCCATGCTCCCTCTCCACCCTTTGGCGCGCGGCACTCTAGCCGGGCCGCGGTGCCGACCGCCAGCGCAATGAGCGAACCTCCCGCTTGCATCGGGCGTGGTATGCTTCCAACGATCAGCGGCCGGGGCGGTACAGGAGGAACGTCATGACCACACAGCCTTTCATGTGGCCCTTCAATTTGTTTGCGCCGGGCAATCTCGACCAGCCGATCCTGCCCGGCTGGTCCTTCGGCAACGTCAGCGTGAGCTATGCCGGCAATGCCGAGATCGAGAAAGATGTGGTCGAAAAGGTCGCGAGCTTCGGCAAGCAGCTCGGCATCATCACCGATGCCGTGCTGGCGCTGGCCGACGGCAAGCCGAAGGACCAGGCGATCACGCGGCTCAGAGACATTGCGGCGAAAATCGAACAATTGAAGAACCTGAACAAGGCGTCGCTCGCCGACCAGGCGCGCGGCACGATGCAGCGGCTTGAAAAGGCCGAGCCCGCGGCCGCCCGGCGGATCGCGGCGGAGTTCGCCAAGCCTTCGTCCTGATGCACGCCGCTGCGGCCGCGGCAGCGCGGGGTCCGGTCGAACACCAGGCGCGCTTCTTCACGACGGAATGGGAAAGAACCGGGCCCGCGCCGTTGCCAGCACGGCGCCGGTGCCGAGTTCCTCCAGCCGTCCCTCGACATCCACATAGCGGCCATGGTCGGCGACCAGCGAGCCTCGCCCGATGATCGGCGTCTCGACCGGCACCGGCTTCACATAGCGGACGGTGAGTTCACCGGTGACCGCGGTCTGCGCGGTCGTCCTGACGACGGCGGCCGCCAACACCTCATCGAGGTAGGCAGCGACGATGCCGCCGTGCGCCGCTCCCGGCGGCCCGCTGTATTGCCGCGGAATAATGATCGGCGAGATCACGCCTTCGGCGGTCTTGAAGCAGCGAACGCGCAGGCCGGCGGGATGTCCGGGACCGCAGCCGAAACATTGATGAAAGCGGCTATCCGACTGGCCAATGGGAAGCCGCTCCTCCAACCCGGCAAAGGCGGCGCGAAAGGGTTCGGGAAGAGGTGACGTCAACGGTCGGGCCCCAGGGTGCGCTCAACTTCTCGGCTGTCGTAGGAGTGCATTATCGGGATTGTCAACGCTGCGCCGGCAGCGCGGTCCGCTTCTCCCGCACACTCGCGAGAAGCGCGCATCCGCTCGCTCACGGCGCCGCGATGAATGCTGCGCCCCTCTCGCCTATCATGACTGCGGCCGCATTGGTGTGCCCGCCGATGATCGTCGGCATGATCGAGGCGTCCACGACCCTCAGGCCGGTAACACCATGGACGCGCAGCCGCTCGTCGACCACCGCGCGGGCATCACTGCCCATGCGGCACGTGCCGACCGGATGATAGAGCGTCTCGGCCCGCTCGCGCACGAAGGCGCCGATCTCCTCGTCCGACTGTGTCGCCTCGCCCGGCCATACCTCGGCGCCGCGGTACGGATCGAACGGCGCGGCGGCAATCAGTTTGCGCGCGAAGCGCACGCCGGCGATCAGAGCCGCAAGATCGGCCGGCGCGGCCAGATAGTTGGGGCGGATCGCGGGAGGCGCGCCGGGATCGCCGCTTTTCACCGTGATCGCGCCGCTGCTTTGCGGCCGCAGCAGAATCACGCCGACCGTGAAGCCGTGCCCCTTCGGATTCTTCGCGCCGTGCTCCATGAAAAAAGTCGGCGCCAGCAGCAGCTCGATGTCGGGCGCAGCCAGGTCCCCACGGGTGCGGATAAAGCCCAACGCTTCCGCCACATTCGAGGTGAGCGGACCGCGCCGCAGCAACAGATAGCGCGCGAGATTCGCCAGGCTCTCGGCGCCTGCCAGCGTGATCGGCTGACGGCAGGCGCACGTCACCGCGACTGACAGATGGTCCTGCAGGTTCTGTCCGACGCCGGGGCGGTCGGCGACAATCTCGATTCCGAGCGCGCGCAGCGCCGATGCCGGTCCGACGCCGGAGAGCATCAGAAGCTGCGGCGAGCCGATCGCGCCGGCACAGAGAATGATTTCGCGTGCGGCCTTCGCCTCGATCATCTCGCCGTTGCGCGCATAGACGACGCCGGCCGCACGGTTGCCTTCGAAGCTGATCCGCTGCACCTGGCAATCGGTCTCGACACGAAGATTGGCGCGACGCAACGCCGGGCGCAGGAACGCGTCCGCGGCACTGCAGCGCGCGCCGTTGCGTTGTGTGACATGCGTCAATCCGATGCCGTCCTGTGTCGGCCCGTTGACATCGTCGTTCCGCCGCAGGCCGAGCTGCTCGCCCGCCGCGATGAATGCCGCGGTGAGCGGGTTCGGCGAGCGCAAGCTCGCCACGTGCAGTTCCCCGTCATGCCCGTGGGGGGCCGGATCGCCGCCGGTGCCGCTGAAATTTTCGCTGCGCTTGAAATAGGGAAGTACGTCGTCGAAGCCCCAGCCCTCGTTGCCAAGCTGACGCCACTGGTCATAGTCGTTGCGGTGACCGCGCACATACATCATTGCGTTCATCGAGGACGAGCCGCCGAGCATTTTTCCGCGCGGCCAGTAGAGCGCACGATGGGCGGTCGCCTGCTCCGGCTCGGTGCGATAGTCCCAGTCGAGCTCGGAATGGAACAGCTTGCCGAACGCGACCGGGATGCGCACTTCCGGCTTGCGGTCCGGTCGACCTGCTTCGAGCAGCAGCACGCGGTTGCGATTGTTTTCGCTCAGGCGCGCGGCCACCACGCATCCGGCCGAGCCGGCGCCGATGATAATGTAGTCGTACACGGTCGAACCCCGGGTAACACAGGCGCGCTATCTCGCCACAGCTTCTCAAGCGCGGCAAGGCAACGCGCGCGGCCATCGCGTCATCCCGTCTTCTCGAAAATCTCCCGTCCGATCAGCATGCGGCGGATTTCGCTGGTACCCGCGCCAATCTCGTACAGCTTTGCGTCGCGCAACAGCCGTCCGGTGGGAAACTCGTTGATGTAGCCGTTGCCGCCGAGGCACTGGATCGCCTCGAGCGTCATCCAGGTCGCGCGCTCGGCCGCATAGAGGATCGCGCCCGCCGCATCCTCGCGCGTGGTGCGGCCGTCGTCGCAGGCGCGCGCGACCGCATACACATACGACTTCGCGGCGTTCATCGTCACGTACATGTCGGCGAGCTTGGCCTGGATCAGCTGGAAGCGGCCGATCGGCTGGCCGAACTGCTTGCGGTCGTGCACGTAGGGGATCACCACGTCCATGCAGGCCTGCATGATGCCGAGCGGACCGGCCGCGAGCACGACGCGCTCGTAGTCGAGCCCGGACATCAATACGTTGACGCCGTTGCCGACCGCGCCAAGCACGTTTTCGGCCGGCACCTCGCAGTCTTCGAACACCAGTTCCGACGTGTCGGAGCCGCGCATGCCGAGCTTGTCGAGCTTCTGCGCCTGCGAGAAGCCCTTGAAGCTCTTCTCGACGATGAACGCCGTCATGCCGCGCGAGCCGGCGGTCGGATCGGTCTTGGCGTAGACCACGAAGGTCTCGGCGACCGGCCCGTTGGTGATCCACATCTTCGATCCGTTCAGAACATAGCGATCGCCTCGTCTGTCCGCGCGCGTGCGCATCGAGACGACATCGGAGCCGGAATTCGGCTCCGACATTGCGAGGGCGCCGACGTGTTCGCCCGCGACGAGCTTGGGCAGATACTTGCGCTTCTGCTCAGCTGTGCCGTTGCGGTGGATTTGATTCACGCACAGGTTCGAGTGCGCACCGTAGGAAAGACCCACCGCCGCCGAGCCGCGCGAGATTTCCTCCATCGCGACGCAGTGCGCGAGATAGCCGAGCCCTGCCCCGCCGTATTCCTCGTCGACCGTGACGCCGAGCACGCCAAGCTCACCGAGCCGCGGCCAGAGATCGCGCGGAAACTTGTTCTCGCGGTCGATCTCGTCGGCGCGCGGCGCGATCTGCTCATGCGAGAAGCGCGCGACCGTGTCGCGCAGCGCGTCCACGTCCTCGCCGAGCGCGAAGTCGAACCCCCGCCAGGCATTCGGGATCATCGGCGTCTCTCCCAATCGTCCGGGCGACGATAGACGGCCGGCTCAGGTTTGTCAGTGGCATGGCCCCGTGTCCCGCACGCGGTGCAGCGCCGCTTGCGATGCACCGCAGATGCGGGACCGCCACGGATTCGGGCGATCGCGGGTCAGCAGCGCATCATGTCATGCTGCGCTGCGCCCGGGATACGAGTCACTTCAGCCCGAACCACACCGTCGCGATCGCCAGAAACGAAAAGAAACCGACGATATCCGTCACCGTGGTGACGAACGGGCTGGAGGCGACCGCCGGATCGCGTCCGAGCCGGTAGAGCGTCAGCGGGATCAGGATCCCGCCCAGCGCCGCGGCGACGAGGTTGCAGATCATCGCGAGCCCGATCACCACGCCCAGCCCCGGCACCCTGAACCAGGCATAGGCGGCAGCGCCGGTGATCACGGCGAACGCCAGCCCGTTGAGCAGCCCGACCATCAGCTCGCGCATGATCACGCGCGAGGCATTGGCCGCGCTGAGCTCGCGGGTCGCAAGCGCGCGGACCGCGACCGTCATGGTTTGCGTGGTGGCGTTGCCGCCCTGGCTCGCCACGATCGGGGCGAGCACCGCGAGCGCGACCATTTTCTGCAGCTGCCCCTCGAACAGCCCGAGCACCGACGAGGCAAGGAACGCCGTGCCGAGGTTGATCAGCAGCCAGTTGAAGCGGCCCTTGGCGATGGTCCAGACCGAATCGGACAGTTCTTCCTGCGCCTGCACGCCGCCGAGCGCCTTGATGTCCTCTTCGGCCTCCTGCTCGATCACGTCGACGATGTCGTCGAAGGTCATCACGCCGACCATGCGGTCATTCGCATCGATCACCGGCGCCGCGACCAGGTTGTAACGCTCGAACCGCCGCGCCACGTCCTCCTGGTCGTCGGTCGCGCGCACGACGTGCCGTTCCGGTTCCATCAGCTCGGACATCGGCACCGGCCGCTTGGTGCGCATCAGCCGGTCGAGCGGCACCGCGCCGAGGAATTTCCCGGCCGGATCGACGACGTAAATTTCGAAGAAGCGCTCCGGCAGGTCCTCCGTTTCGCGCATGTAGTCGATGGTCTGGCCGACGGTCCACGCCGGCGGCACGGCGATGAACTCGGTCTGCATCCGCCGCCCGGCCGACTCTTCCGGATAATCGAGGCGCTTCGAAATCGCGACGCGTTCGGGCGGCGACAACTGCTCGAGGATTTCCGCCTGCTCGTGCTTCGGCAGGTCTTCCAGGATGTAGACCGCGTCGTCGGAATCGAGCTCGCGCACGCCTTCCGCGACGGTTTCGGGCTCCAGTTCCTCGAGGATTTCCTCGCGCACCGCGTCATCGACTTCGGTGAGCGCGGTGAAGTCGAACTCCTTGCCCATCAGCTCGATGAGCTTCGGGCGCAGTTCAGGATCGAGCGCCTCTATCAGGTCGCCGGTATCGGACTCATGCAACTCGCCGACGAGGGCGCGCAACAGGCCGGCGTCGCGGCCGGCGATCGCCTCGGTGACCAGTTCGACATATTCCGGACGGATTGCGCCGTCGGCATCGCGCAACGGCGGGGCCGCGGCGCCATCGCTTTCCGCACCGGCCATGTCCTTGTCGTCGACCATGCCGGCCTCGCCGAACGGGAGTGAATGATCGCCCGCTTGTACGCTCGGCAGTTGATCGCGGAAAGCAAAAAGCCGCAGGCGCCGCTATCAGGCGGCGCGTGAGCGCTTCGAGATGGGGCCTTGCGCCGCGGCGGCGGCGTCACGCGCGGCCCTGCGCTCTTTGTCCGCAGTCCTGTAGTCGTCGCGGCAATCGGGCGAGCAGAACGCGAGGCAATGAAACACGAGGAAGTCGGCCGCGCCGGAGGCCTTGGCCACGCCGCAGACTTCGCAATACACCAATGCTCTCCTGCGCATCGCAGCCTCCGAATCAATCCCGCCCAAGCGTGCGCCGTGATTGCGGCCAGTCAACGATTCCCCGCGCCCGGAATCGAAACGCCGTCCCGCGTCTCCGCGTGACGGCGTCGCGCGCGCGGCGTGGCCGCGCTTACATGTGCCGCTTCATCTTCTTTTTCTTGAAGTGCACCTTCTTGGTCTTCAGCGGGCCCATCTGCGAAGCAGTTCCGCCGGGGCCTGAATTGAGCTTCGGTGCCGAAATATCACTGCCGGCGCCTCCACCCGCGCCGCCCGAGCTCTGGGCCAGCGCATAGCTGCAAGTGCCGGCGAGCAGCGCCGCCGCCAGCAATGACGTCACTTTCATCCTCATGTCGGCTCTCCTTCTCCCCCATGGCAAATCAACGGCGGATTGCGGCGCTGGTTCCCTCAGCGCCGCTCGGGAACCATGATGCGCGGCGCGCCGGGCGGCGGCGCGGTCGGATCGGAGATACCGGCAGACGAACCGGCAGTGCCGGAACTGCCGCCGCTGCTTCCCGTGACGGAGGATGAGGCCCGGCTGTCGGAGCCGACGGTGCCCGTGGTCGGTGCCGGGCGCCCCGCATTGCCGACGCCGGTGCCGAAGTTCGGGGTGACCATCGTGTTGCCGGCGCCCGTGCCGCCGGGAATGCCCGCGCCCGAGGATGGCGCCTGCGCCGGCGCGCCGGGTTGCCCGGGTCCGGAAGAAGTCGCCGTTCCAGGCGACGTTCCGGCGGTGCCGCCGGAAGCGCCACCGCCACTGCCGCCACCGCCAGCCTGGGCAAGCGCGGCACCGGATGCGGTCGCAAGGAATAGCACGGTGAGCAGCGCGATACGGACCGGCATCGGACATCTCCTGCAACGCAATGGTGCAGGTCAACGAGCGCGGCCGCCGGTTCGTTCCGGTCCGCGGCGGCCACCTAATGCCGGCAAAAACGGCGGACGCAGGACGCGCCGCCTTGCAAAACCCAGGTCAGAATGGTGCGGTCGAGAGGACTCGAACCTCCACGGGTTGCCCCGCTAGCACCTCAAGCTAGTGCGTCTACCAATTCCGCCACGACCGCATGTGAAAAGGAATGCCGGAGGGCCCGGCGCTTGGCGAGGCGCATGTAACAAATCGGTTCGGATGGGACAAGGGTTACCGCGCCGCGCGGGATTTCACCCGCTCATTCCCGCGAAAGCGGGAATCCAGCAGTTTGGAAAGAACTGGGTCCCCGCTTTCGCGGGGACGAGCGGAAATGGCTACCGCTGATCGGCCGCGCGCGGCAGCATTTCCTTGATCTCGACCGCGATGCGGTTGGCGTTCACCACCACGGTGCCGCGCGCGATCGGAAAGTTGTTGACGAGGATCTGCACCTCGTCCTCTTCCGAGGCGTCGAGCTCGATGATCGCGCCGCGGCCGAGCCGCAAGGCCTGATGGATCGGCATGGTGGTTGCGCCAAGCACGACCGCGATGTCGAGCGAGACCTTGTCGAGCGTCGCCACGAGTGACACATCCTCATCGGGCGAAACGCCCCTCTTCACGTCACCATGGTATGGTTACCCGGTGGTTAACGTCCGCGACCAGCTCGATTTCGGCCTGCAGGCCGCGGGATTTCCGCCGGTCGAATGGCGCGTGACCGAAAGGCTTGTGCCCTACGATGACGCGCTCGCCGTGATGGAGGAACGCGCCGCCGCCATCGCTGGGGAAAGCGCAAGCGAGCTGGTGTGGCTGCTCGAACATCCCCCGCTCTACACCGCCGGCACCAGCGCGCAGCCAACAGGCCTCCTCGAGCCGCGCTTCCCGGTCTACGAAACCGGGCGCGGCGGCGAGTTCACCTATCATGGTCCCGGCCAGCGCGTGGTCTATCTCATGCTGCACATCAAGCAGCGGCGGCCGGACGTGCGGTTGTTCGTGGCGACGCTCGAGGAATGGCTGATCCGCACGCTTGCCGCTTTCAACGTGCGCGGCGAGCGGCGCGAAGACCGCGTCGGCGTGTGGGTGGCGCGGCCGGAGCGCGGCGCGGGCCACGAGGACAAGATTGCCGCCATCGGCATCCGGCTCAAGCGCTGGGTCAGCCTGCACGGCGTCGCGCTCAACATCGATCCCGACCTGTCGCATTTTGCCGGGATCGTGCCGTGCGGGGTCGCGGATGCGCGCTACGGCGTGACGAGTCTGGCCGATCTGGGGCACACGGTGACGACGGCGCAGGTCGACCTCGCGCTGCGGCGGGAGTTCGAGGGATTGTTCGGGGCGACCCAATCCGCTCGTCCCCGTCCCCGATCAAGTCGGGGATGAACTCCAGCGGGGACCCAGAGCCAAGCAAAGAAAGAACTGGATGGCCGCTGGAGCCTGTGCTCGGGCCGACCGCAGGTCGGACCCGGGTACGGGAATGAGCGGAGCGTTTATTTCTTCTCCTCCGCGCGCCTCACGCAGGTGATTGCCTGCGGCTGGCACGCGATGCCGATGTTCGGGCATAGCGGCTCGCCCGTGTCGGAGCGGCGGCAGCTACGACACGTGTCGGTCCACTCCTGACAGCTCTTGTCGTTGTCACCGTAGGCGTGCAGCGAAGCTTCCTCAGCGCGCAGGTCCGGCGCAGGCGGCGCGCCCGGTGCCTGCGCCGAGGCGCCGCCGAATGCCAGCGCCAACGCCATCGCGACGAGAACCGGGGGCCTCATGCGGTCCGCAGCACGGCGAAACCCGCGCCCTCACGCTGTTGCAACAGGATCGCGTCGCCCTCAGCGACGTCGACCGTCTCGACGCGCGCGCCGCGCGGCCCTTCGCGGCAGGCATCGATCGCCGCCCTCACCGCCTGCTCCGGCCCGGCGAACACCGCCTCGACACTGCCGTCGCGCCGGTTGCGCACCCAGCCTTCCAGCCCCAACCGTTCGGCCAGATCCTCGGCCCACATGCGAAAGCCGACGCCCTGAACGCGGCCGTGGACAACGACATGGCGCACGAGGCTCATCCGATCTCTCCGGTCTCGGCCGCCCGCGCGCCGCGATAGCCGGGCGCGAGGCGCCGCAGCTGCGCAATATAGCGCGGCGGCAACCGCCAATCCTCTGCGGCGGCAACCAGCCGCTCCTGGTAGCCGGGCCGCGGCCGCCGGCTGCCTTCTCGCCGCCCGACGTAGACGAGCGCGCGGGTGCGCTGCCTGCCGGTGTCGACGGTGAGCAGCGCGCGCCGGTATAGCCCGCTGTCGAGACTCTCGAACGCGTTCAGCGCCGCGAGATCGCGCGGCGTGAGCCGCCACAGCACGCCGAACACGCAACAGCCCGCCGCCGGCGCGACCGAGCCGTAGCCGTCGACGATCACGTAGCGCCAGCCGCGCAACGACGCCGGCCCGAGCGCACGCGCGCCGGTGCAGCGCCTGCGCATCGCGGCGCGCTCCATGTTGGCGCCGTAGGCGAAGTAGAGCGTCATGGCACGCTCGGCCGCAGGCCGGTGCGGATGGAAAAGATGAGCGAGATCACGACCGGTAGGAACGCGATCAGGATGAGACCTTTGAGGATCGTGGTGAACACGCCGAAATCCGGCTTGAACACGATCGCAAACAGGAACAGCACCGGCAGCGCACCTGCGACGGCAGGGCCGGCCGGGCGCTCGCCCGGACCAGGCTGCCCGACTGCGTCGGGATTGGACAAAAACGCGATCAGCATCAGCAGCAAGGCGAGCGAGAGCGTGTAGACCAGCGCCACGCCGATTGCGGCAGCCGGGGGCTGTCCGGCATCGCGCAGGCGCCCGGCGTGCAGCACGAGCCAGGACCAGATCAGCACCGCTTGCACGAGAATGAAGGGCCACACGCCCGCGCGTGCGATCACCTCCCCGGAAAGCAGGAATTGCGCGGCGATCCCGGCGGCGTAGAGCGCGAGCACGCAGAGCGCGAACGCCTTGCGGCCGAGCCGGCCCTGCGTCGCGAGAAGCCGCAAATCCATGCCGCCAGATTGGCACGGGCGCGGCGCGTAACGCTACCTGCGGCGCTTGTCCGTATCCGCGTCGACCATCCGCTCGAGCGGGGGCGCGGAGCCTTCCGGATGCTCGGCGAGACTCTCCACCGAAGCGCGCTCGACCTCCTGCTCGTAGGTCTCGAGCCGGGCATCCTGCTCCTTGCCGGGATCGGGCGTGCGGCCGTCAACGTCTCCCGGACCCGAGCGGCGCGAGCCGGTAATCGAGGCGTCGTCCGGCGCGCTCGGCGGCGCATCGCTCCGGGGTTTTGGCTTGGGCTGCATGGGCTATCCTCCTCACGTGTTCAGGACACTGCCGCCGTTCGGATGCAGCACCTGTCCGGTGATGTACGAGGCATCCTCGCTCGCGAGGAACACGTAGCAGGGCGCGACCTCGTTCGGCTGACCGGCCCGCTCCATCGGCGCGCTTGCACCATGCTCCGCCACCTTCTTGGCATCGAACGAAGCCGGGATGAGCGGCGTCCAGATCGGACCCGGCGCGACGCCGTTGACGCGGATGCCCTTGTCGACCAGCGCCTGCGACAGCGAGCGCGTCAGCGACACGATCGCGCCCTTGGTCGAGGCATAATCGATCAGCGTCTTGTGCCCGCGATAGGCGGTGATCGACGTGGTGTTGATGATGTTCGCTCCGGCTTGCATGTATTGCAGGCAGGCGCGCGTCATGTGGAATTGGCTGAACACGTTGGTGCGGAACGTGCGCTCGAGCTGCTCGGTGCTGAGCTCCACCGGGTCGTCGACCTCGTGCTGCTCGGCTGCGTTGTTGACCAGTATGTCGATGCGGTTGAACTCCTCGAAGGTGCGCTCGACCGCTTCCCAGCAGAACATCTCGTCGGCGACGTCGCCGGCAAACAGGATCGCCTGACTGCCCTCGGCCTCGACCAGACGCGCGGTTTCGCGCGCGTCGTCGTGCTCCTCGAGATAAATGATCGAGATCAGCGCGCCCTCGCGCGCCATCGCGACCGCGACCGCGCGGCCGATGCCGCTGTCGCCGCCGGTGATGATCGCGACCTTGTCCTTCAGCTTGCCGACGCCCGGGTACCTGGGCAGGTATTCGGGCCGCGGCCGCATCGCGCTTTCGACGCCGGGCTGGTGCTCCTGCTGTTGCGGCGGCTGCTTTTGCTTTTCCGGCTTTTCAGCCGGTTTTTTGATCTTCTGATGCACGTTCATGGCCGGGCTCCGAACCCCGCACGGGAACGTTTCAGCCGCGGCCGGGTTCCGGGCGTTGTTCAGAGGTTGAACGCCCTGAAACGTGTCCCGCCGGGCGACTGCCGTGCGCTGACGCGCCCCGACGACGCCGCTCGCCTGCTCTCGGCTAGCAATACCCGGCTGAGTGTTGACGCGCCGGACAGATGCCTCTGCGGTTACGGTATGTACGCCCGCCCGCCATTTTCCCCTGGTAGATCGAGCCGACGAGATAATTGCGTTCCTTCCAGCGTGCGGCGGCCTTCCGCACACGCTCATCGCTCTCGTGCGTGTGCCCGCGGTGCTTCGCGCAATCTCTTGCGATGCAAGCTGCCACCCTGCCGCTCGGCGCCGTGAGCCGGCACATCGACATGCAGTTCTGTTCGGACCAGGCGTGCGCTGAGGCGACGCTTGTCGCCACAACTATGATCGAGACAAAGAGAGACTTCCACATTGGCTCGCCCCGTGCGGTTCAATGATTCTCCCGTGGCCGTCCTATACCAGAACTCGTTGCGTTTTTCGCGGACATCAACCCGAACGGCGCAAGGTCTATGCAAACTCCAGGATCACCGCGTCGACCGCCAGGCTGTCGCCGGGCCTGGCGTGCAGCTTCTTGACCGTCCCGTCGCGCTCGGCGCGCAACACGTTTTCCATTTTCATGGCTTCGACCACGGCCAGCGGCTCGCCCGCCTTGACCTCCTGCCCCTCGCCGACCGCGATCGAGCGGACCAGCCCCGGCATCGGACAGAGCAGCTTCTTGCCCGCGTCCGCGACGGTCTTGAGCGGCATCAACCGCGCGTAATCCGCCTCGCGCTCGGTGTAGACCTGTGCATTCGCGAAGGCCCCACGCCAAGACAGCACGTAGCCATTGGGAATGGGGCGCGCCTGAACGGCAACGCGCTTGCCGTTCACGGTGCCCGACCATACCGGCTCCCCGGGCTTCCAGCCGGACCTGACCGTGACGAGGTCGTCGGCGTCCTCGCCCGCACCGCCGCGATAGCGCACCGTGAGCGCGGCTTCGCCGCTGTCCGGCACAAGCCCCACCTCGCCGTCGCCGAACCGCACGGCGCCGGCCTCGGCCACCTCCACGATATGTTCTTTCGTGTCGAGCCAGACGCGGCGCGAGGTCGCGCGCGTCACCGCCCGGCCCGTCAGTTGCCCGGAAATGCGCCGCTTGCGCTGGCCGAGCTTGTGGTCGATCGCCACCGCGACGGTGGCGAGCATCTTCGCGCTCTCGCCTCCGGGCGCCGCATTGCGGAAGCCGCCGGGAAACTCCTCCGCGATGAAGCCGGTCGAAAGCTTGCCGGCGCGCCAGCGCGGATGCGCCATCAGCGCAGCCAAAAACGGAATATTGTGGCGGATGCCGTCGATCGCAAACGCGTCGAGCGCGTCGGCCTGCGCGTCGATCGCGGCCGCGCGCGTCTTTGCGTGCGTGACCAGTTTGGCGATCATCGGGTCGTACCAGATCGAGATCTCGCCACCCTCGTAGACGCCGGTGTCGTTGCGCACGGTGATGCCGTCCGCGTGCATCTCGGCCGGCGGCCGGTAGATGGTAAGCCGCCCGGTCGAAGGCAGAAAGTTGCGCGTCGGGTCCTCGGCGTAGACTCGGGCTTCGACCGCCCAGCCGGTGAGCTTCACGTCGGCCTGCTTCAGCTTGAGCTTCTCGCCGGCCGCGACACGGATCATCTGCTCGACCAGATCGATGCCGGTGACGAGCTCGGTCACCGGATGCTCGACCTGCAGCCGCGTGTTCATTTCGAGGAAATAGAAGCTCTTGTCCTGCCCGGCGACGAACTCGACCGTGCCGGCCGAGTCGTATTTGACGGCCTTGGCCAGCGCGACCGCCTGCTCGCCCATCTTCTTGCGCGTCGCCGCATCGATGAGCGGCGATGGCGCCTCCTCGATGACTTTCTGGTTGCGGCGCTGGATCGAGCATTCGCGCTCGCCGAGATAGATGACGTTGCCGTGCTGGTCGCCGAGCACCTGGATCTCGATGTGGCGCGGATCGACGATGAATTTCTCGATGAACACGCGGTCGTCGCCGAACGATGACTTCGCCTCGGACTTCGCGCGTGCAAAACCCTCGGCCACCTCGCCTCTCGAATGCGCGATGCGCATGCCCTTGCCGCCGCCGCCGGCGGAGGCCTTGATCATCACCGGGTAGCCGATCTCGTCGGCGATCTTCACCGCGTGCGCATCGTCCTCGATCACGCCGAGGTGGCCCGGCACGGTCGAGACCTTTGCTTTCGCCGCGGCTTTCTTGGATTCGATCTTGTCGCCCATCGCGGCGATCGCGCCCGGGTTCGGACCGATGAACACGATCCCGGCCTTCGCCAGCGCGCGCGGAAATGCCTCGCGCTCGGACAGGAAGCCGTAACCCGGATGCACCGCTTGCGAGCCGGTGGCCTTGACTGCGGCGACGATCTTGTCGATGACCAGATAGCTTTCGGCCGCAGCCGGCGGCCCGATGTGCACCGCCTCGTCCGCCATCTCGACATGCAGCGCATCGCGGTCGGCATCGGAATAGACCGCAACCGTTGCAATCCCCATCTTGCGTGCGGTCTTGATGATCCGGCAGGCGATCTCGCCGCGATTGGCGATCAAAATGCGCTTGAACATGCCCGACTAAGCCCTTGCACCGGCCTTTTGGCTTTGCGGCGTTGCAGCAGGAATGTCAATCAGCCGACGCCGGACCAGAAATTGCTCCCGCCGCAACGCAAGCGGAAAAAGCGCCGCCGCGCCGGGCGATTCCGTCAAGCCCGCGCCGGCGGATAATGCATTCGTCATCGGCCCGGATGCACCGCCCCGTACTTCGGCCGGGCTACTGCGCCCGCTCCGGCGCGGGCGGCGGCGGGGACGGCCTGTCCTGCCTCGGCCAGAATGCAGACTGGCGATATCGCACGATCGGGTCGACCCACCACCGCCGCTGCGGCGACAGCCCGAAAATCGTGTTCCACGGCCTCGGCTTGCGCACACGCACGTTGGGAGGCGGCTTTCTGACATCCTGCGCCATGAAGGCGACCTTGCGAATGAAGCGCCGCGCGCCTCCATGGCTCTCGGTTGCGAGGTACTCCTTGCGGATCTGGGGCTTGTCGCGCCCCCGCGCCAGCGTGAGCGCCTTGAGCAGGGCGACCTCCATAAAGCCACGCAGGTTCGGATCGATGGGGCGGCGGTCCGCTCTCCAGCGGTCGCCATCGCGCTCGGCCTGAAGTCCGCTCGATACCTCTCCGGTCTCCACGAAACGGGGATCGTCGTCGCAAGTGAAATCCGTGGGTGCCGGGTTCATCAGACTCGTCGGCGCGTCAGTGCGCGGGGACGCCAGCGAAAACAGGTGATTGAGTTTGTTCGCGCTGGCGTCGCGGTTGGTGAGCGGCTTTAGCCGGAAAAAGGATTCGAGCGTCGCCAGCAGGGACGTGTGATCGTAGCGCGTGTTGTCGACCGTGCCTTTCGGAATGAGCGGCGAGATGACGATCGCCGGCACGCGCAGCCCAAGCTGCATGAAGGTGAAATCGTGATGATTGTTGTCCTCATCCGCGATCCCGTCTCCCGGCGAGACGACGCCGCTGGCTGCGCCGGGCGGCGGCACGTGATCGAAGAAGCCTCCGTGCTCGTCGTAGGTGACAAGCAGCATGCTCGAATTCCAGTGCGGCGAATTGCGGATCGTCTCGTAGACGTCCTTGATCAGCCGCTCGCCGCGCGTCACGTCGTCGACGGGATGTTGTGAATTGCCGCAGGTGTAGTCCTCTGCGCTGGGCGGCAGGTCGTTGCCGTAGTCCGGCTCGATGAACACGTAGGACGTGGAAAAGTCCTCGTCGTTCACCGCCTCGGCGAAATCGTCGTAGTCGTGGACGCGCCCTTCCAGCTCGTTGATGGTCATGCCGCTGAGCGCGAGCACCTGCGGGAAGCTGTCGCCCGCGAAGATGCGCCATTCGATACAGGCATCGTCGAGCGCATCGAAGATTGAGCCGTTGTTGAACGTATATCCGTCGAACGCGACGTTGCCGAATGAAGCTGCCCCGCTCGGGCTATCGTCAAGGCCGCCGGAGGAGGCAGCATGAATAAAGAAGCGATTTGGCCAGGTCGGCCCGGGCATCGATGAGAACCAGGCATCGCAAACGGCGAACTGCATCGCGAGCTCATTGATGATCGGGACTTGCGCCGCCGTGTAGCATTTGGCGGGCTCATTGGAGCCGGCGTGGCTCACCAGCGGCATGGTCGAGAGAAACGAGTTGTTGTTTGTCTGGAACGGCGGATACGGCCCGCCGCCATAGGTCGCGGCTGTTCCGCACAGCTGAATCAGGGCGTCGCCAAACTCATGGCCGGGGCCGGCATTGGACGGAAGCTTCAGCAGTGCGGGAGTGGCCGGCGCAACCGTGTCGATCCCGCCGGACGATCCGAAATCCGAAACCGCCGGTGAGCCCGGCAGCCCGTCGACGGCGCGGGTCAGGCCGCTCACCGCGTCTGTGCCGGTGATGCCGGAAAACCCGAGCATGTGATCGAAGCTTCGATTCTCCAGCATCAGCACGAAGACATGCTTGATCGGACTGCGGCTCTTGCGCGATCCGAACAGGCCGCGGATCAGGCAACCGCCCTGGTCCCACACCGCGCACACCCATTTGGCGATCCAGGACCAGACGAGACAGATTGCCTTCACGATCCAGATGAAGGCTTGGCAGACCACATTGGCGACCCAGTACCAGGCCTGACAGACCCAGTTCGCCACCCAATAGTAGGCTTGGCAGACCCAGTTGGAGACCCAGTAGTAGGCCTGGCAGACCCAGTTGGCGACCCAGTAGTAGGCCGAGCAAAGCCACCCGGCGATACAATTCCACGGGCTGTACCAGTGGCACTCACTGTAATACTGCTCAGCACACTGATTGCTGCCTTCATCGGCCCAGGACGAGCACTCGTTCGAGCCTTCGTCCGCCCATGACGAACACTCGTTGGAGCCTTCGTCCGCCCAGGATGAGCACTCGTTCTGGCCCTCATCCTTCCACTCGCTGCAACTGGCGCTCGCTTCGTCGCCCCACGAGGTGCAGGCCGTGTGACCTTTGTCGACCCAAAACTTGCACGTAGCCATGATGCCTCTCCGTCGCCGGGTTAGGAGGATTGAAGTGATCGGATGAGCCTTGCGCCGCTGCGCTCGAACCGCGCGCGCGCCACGCGCAACGCAATCAGCTTCGCAAGTCCGGTGACCGCGAGCACGCCGACGAGGCCGGCAACCGCGATCCCACCCAGGCGCGACCAGCTTGCCTGCGGCGCGAGCAGAACGAGATAGCCCGCGAGTGCGACCAACGCGGTGAGACATGCCGCCGCGCCGGCGCCACAGCCGCACGCCGCGATATACTCTCGTAACCTTGCCTGAAAATGATTCCGCGTTTCCGGATCGACGCCGGGAAGCGCAACCGGAATCCCGCTGCGTGGCAGACGCCGTACCGCCGCAGGCGAGCGTACCAGACGCTCCACATCCGCAACCGTCCGGATCACTCCCGGAAGCCGATTGTCACCCTGCCTGCTGCTCATGACGCGTCTGCTCACGCCGACATGGCTCATAGCTTAGCAGAGATTGCAATCTTAGATAAGCCTCTTGGGAAGGCTGCCCGGAAATGCCCCTCGCGACCGCGATGTTATTGAAAAACGGCCCCGCGGGTTTGCGCGCGCAGGCGCGGATCCTGCGACTTCACCAGCACCGGCCGCCCTTCGAGGATTTCGCGGCAGCGCGCCAGCGTATCCGCGGTGAGCCGGGCCATCGCCTCCCCGGTGTAGAAGGTCAGGTGCGGAAACAGGATGACGTTCTCCATTGCGTAAAGCGCGCTCATCGGATGACCGGCGCGGGCGAGCGGCTCCCGGCTATAGACATCGAGCGCGGCACCGGCGATCGCTTTCTCGCGCAACGCCACGACGAGAGCCGCCTCGTCGACGATCGCCCCGCGCGACACGTTGATCAGGAAGGCTGACGGCCTCATCAGCGACAACTCGAGCCCGCCGATGAGATGGCGTGTCTCGGCATTGAGCACCGCGTGAATCGAGACGATGTCGCTGACGCGCAGGAGGTCGCGCAGGTCGGCGATCTTCTCGATTCCCCCTGCCCGCATGTCTTCAGCCGAAACGTAAGGATCGTAGCCGATGACCCGCATCCGAAAGCCCGCAGCCATTCGCGCCATGCTGCGCCCGATCTTGCCGGTTCCGATCAGCCCAAGCGTGCGCCCTGCCAGATCGATCCCGAGCCATTGGAGCGTTGGCCACGCCCAGCCTTGCGTGGCCATCTCCCGCCCGATCGGCATCAGCTTCTTGACGAGCGCGATCATCAGCGCGAACGCGCCCTCGGCGACCGTCTCTTCGGCATAGTCCGGCACGTTCACCACCGGAATGCCGCGCGCCATCGCCGCCGCAATGTCGATCGCGTCGATGCCGACGCCGTATTTGACGATGCCCTCGAGTTTGCCGGAGGCGGCAATCACGCGCGCGGTGACTGGCGTGTAACACATCAGCAAAAGATCGGCGTCGCGCACCGCCGCGATGAGGTCATCCTCGCTCACGCCCTCGGGCAGGAGCACGAGCTCGCAGCCGGCGGCCCGCAAACCCGCGTCGATTTCCGGGCACTCGAATTCACGGTCGGTGCGCACTGCCTTGAAGCGTTGATTCATGATCGCTATCCCATCACTATGATCGCCGGAAAGTCGGGGAACCCTCAATGGACGTGCGTGCGGCGGTTGCGACGGCGGCGGGCAGGCCGCTGGAGGTGATGACCGTGCAGCTCGACGGGCCGAAGGCCTTCGAGGTGCTGGTCGAGATCAAGGCGACGGGCATCTGCCACACCGACGAGTTCACGCTCTCCGGCGCTGACCCCGAAGGGCTGTTTCCGGCGATCCTCGGCCATGAGGGTGCGGGCGTGGTGATCGACGTCGGTCCCGGCGTCACCTCGGTGCAGAAGGGCGATCACGTCATCCCGCTCTACACCCCGGAATGCCGGGCGTGCCCCTCGTGCCTGTCGCGCAAGACCAACCTCTGCACCGCGATCCGCGCGACCCAGGGCCAGGGCGTCATGCCGGACGGCACCTCGCGCTTCTCGCTCGAGGGCAAGAAGCTGCACCACTACATGGGCTGCTCCACGTTCGCGAACTTCACGGTGCTGCCCGAGATCGCTGTCGCGAAGATCCGGCAGGACGCCCCGTTCGACAAGGTCTGCTACATCGGCTGCGGCGTCACCACCGGCATCGGCGCGGTGCTCAACACCGCCAAGGTCGAGCGGGGCGCCAAGGCAATCGTGTTCGGCATCGGCGGCATCGGCCTCAACGTGATCCAGGGCCTGCGCCTTGCCGGCGCCGACATGATCATCGGCGTCGACCTCAACAACGCCAAGAAGGAATGGGGCGAACGCTTTGGAATGACTCACTTTGTCAATCCGACGGAAGCAGGCCCGGACCTCGTGCCGCACCTCGTCAACATGACCAAAACGGGCGCCGACCAGATCGGCGGCGCCGACTTCACCTTCGACTGCACCGGCAACGTCGGCGTGATGCGCCAGGCGCTGGAGGCCTGCCATCGCGGCTGGGGCGTCTCGGTGATCATCGGCGTGGCGCCGTCCGGCGCCGAGATCGCCACGCGGCCGTTTCAGCTGGTGACCGGCCGCGTATGGAAAGGCACGGCGTTCGGCGGCGCGCGGGGCCGCACCGACGTGCCGAGGATCGTCGACTGGTACATGGACGGCAAGATCGAGATCGACCCGATGATCACCCACACGATGCCGCTTTCCGAGATCAACGCAGCGTTCGACCTGATGCGCGCGGGGACAAGCATCCGGAGCGTGGTGATCTACTGATTGTCAGAACTCGAGCTTGTCGCGCACCGCTTCGATGCCGGCCTTGGCACAGCTCTCGTCCGCGTCTCCGCCCGGCGCGCCCGAGACGCCTACGCCGCCGACCAGCGAGCCACTGGCCTCGACCACCATGCCGCCGCCGAGGATGACCACGCCCGGAAGCGTGCGCAGGCCGGCTTGCGGCATGCCCGGCTGGCTGATGCCGGCCAATTCGCTGGTATGGGTGCGGAACGTGACCGCGGTCCATGCTTTTCCGGTCGCGGTGGGCACCGTATGGGCGCCAGCGAAGCG
>VBAH01000093.1 GCA_005884685.1 Alphaproteobacteria bacterium | reverse complement strand
TCACGCTGTGCTTTGTTCGCTGCGTCAGTCAGGGCATCCACGATCCCCAGCCCATCGCACAACACGCAGCGCACCTTCGGACGGACAGGGATGCGAAGGGAAGGGCGAACTTTCAAGGAAGCCACAGAGCCAGAACCCCCGCACTGCGGGCAGTCGACCCAGTACTCCCGGGGCTCGGGCTTAGTCATGTGCTTGAGTGTCCCTTTGATAAATCTAGGCGCCGCTGCGCGGCGCCCGGCGTGCCGGCTGCGCCGTCCCACCGGGCGCCAGCTTGCGGGCGCCGCGCCTGATCCAGCGCCACACCAGCGCCCACGACAAGACACGCGCCGCGCCTAAGAACCAGGAAGAGACAAGAGCAACGCAAAGCGCCTCGCCGGCGGGCATGTCCGGGGGGCGCGAGGGGGAGACAGGGATACAGCAGCGCGAGAGGCAGGCAGGAGGGGCACACGCGCCCCCCGCACATCCCCTAAAGGCTATGGGCACTCCGGCCGCATCAAGGGCAGGCCCACCCGCGAGACGCCGCCGCGCTTCGGAGACCGAAGCGCCCGGGTGTTCCAACCCTTGACCCGCCCTCCGGCCCGCGCAGCTTCGCGACACGTCACGTACCCGAAGGGACGGCCGCTTTGCCGCCAGGGGCACGCCGCCGCTCCATATCGGCCCCCACGCCCTCATAAGGCGCAATTTCCTGCTGCGCTGGGCGCCGGTCGCCCGCGTTGAACCCGCGCACCGCCGGCCCTGCATAGCTGCCCGGATCGGCCTGCACCTGACGCAGCGGCACCGCGTTGACCAGCGGCTTCTGCCACGCCACGAAGAAGCCCCCCTCCGCGATGCCCTTGCACATCGCAGCCGGAACCTCAAGCCGTGTCCCCTGCTGGGTGTAGCACTGGCAGCGAGTCGCCGACTGTATGCACGCCGCAGGGTAGGGAGCCTCAACAGGCTTCGTACTGTCGTCATACACCGGAGCCGTGTACGCGAGCCCCGGAACCCGCGGCGTGAACTGCTCAACGTAGGCCGTCGCCGTCAGCTTGCCCCCGGCCTGCGCCATCTGAGCAGCTGGAACGCCAGGAACAACCGGCGCGCCAGGTCGAACACGGTTCGGGTCCAGCAGCTTCACCCAGGCGAACCAGCCCACCAGCGGCAAGCCCACGATGATGGCCAGGAGCAGCCACACCTTCATGGGGATGGCTCGCTTGTGCGTATGCGCCTCCGCTGACGTGTACCACTCAAAAACCTCCGACGGGAACGCCCAACGATGTTGGATGCTGCCGGACCTCGATGTTCCGACCGTCAACCGAACGCCCGGCCGGAACTCGTGGATCGTCGCGCGCTGCATACCCCACATCCGAACGACGTGGTAATGCACCTCCACCAGCTCGCGGACGAACGCATCGAGCAACCGCGGCCCTTGCGTGATGAGGAAGATATCCACGCCGCTGTGCCGGTGCTTGGCCAGAGCATTGATGTGATCCGGAACCTTCGAGCCGTTCGGACGCAACGGCATGTGATCCTGGACCTCATCAATCACGAGGATCGCCGTGGGCGGCAACGTCTGCCACTCCGCGGGCTCTATCTTGATCCACGGGAGCTTGATGCCCTTAATCCCGTAGTAGTAAACCTGCCGGTTCTCCTTCTCGGCCTGAGCCTTGACCTTCGCCAATGCATACAGAGTCTTGCCGTTGCCGGGCAGGCCGGTAATGAGGGTCAGCATTTATGGAGCAACCAGACTTTCGAAATTAGCCCGAGAGGGGTACGGCGACGAAATCCAACTTTCGGAATTAGGCCGAGAGGGGAGGGGAGGGGAGGGCTGTCAAGTCGGCGCCTTCACGACCATACGAGTCATCACGCCACTCTTCAAGCCCATCAGCGTCAGCCTTGCCGTGACCGCAGACAACAGCATCGAGAGACAGACCCCGACCTTGAGCAGACCCGCCAACTGCACCGCCGCAGCCGGCAGACCGCCCCGAGCAGACAGGAACTCATCGCGCGCCCAGTCAATTGAACTATCAATGCCCGTGTACGTGACATACCCGATGCAAAGCGAAATCAACACCTTGCCGACCAACGTACCGGCCGCCTCCACCAATGCGCCAATCAGCGCCGCAAGAAAGAATGGCATCACGCCCCCTTAACGAAAACGATTCCCAAGCACTTAATTGCCGTCAACCCAACCAGCAGCCGACCGAGCCATTCCGCCTGAGTGCAGATCGCGCTAAAGCGAATCCAAACCACCATGCCGCCCGCAATACGAACCGGAACCGGGATGTCTGGTGGACACGAGCCGCCGCCCATCAAATCGTCCTTCTTGATAACCGCACTGAAGTCGACGCCCTTTGACTCGATGTCTTTGGCCGGATGCCCCTCGGGATGCTTGCCCCCGGTGACCGCTTCCTCACCCTTCGCCTGTAGCGCGTTCTTCTTCGTAGCGAACTCGCACCACTGCCGCGCCTGCTCCTTCGCAATTGCACATTGAATCGCATCGCCCTTGCATTCCTGCACCACCGCTCCATCCGTGCATGAACTGGTGAACTCGCTTTTCTCGTCCGAGCACATGTCGTTGCCCGGGTCTTCCTGACACATAGTGCCCTTCGCTATTGGCACAGTCTCCTTCTTAGTTTCCGTCAACCCCCCTGAACCATTGGTCGACGTCGTAGTGGTCCTGGTGCATTTGCCCGAAGAGTCACAGTCATATTCGTGCGTTGTCGACGTAGTACCAGGGACAGCATTCGCCGGACTCGACGCACTCGACGCCGCCGAACTCGGCCCACCAGTCGCCGCCGTAGTTGCATCGCAGGGGACGTTCATCCGCGTCGTCACGCCGTTCACCGTGACTTCCCCGGGGCACTTTCCCTTGGGAACCTGCTCAGGCTGCGGATACGTCGTCGGCGGGGCGCCCTCTGATCCCACCGCCGCACGTGAGCACGTTTCGCCCGTCCCCTTAAAATTCCCAGCGTCACCGTAATACGTGAACTTCCCGTCCTTCTTTCCCCACATCCCGCCTTCGGTCGGAGGCTGACCATACTTGCACATCGGGCCATCCGGCCCTGCCTGCTGGCAAGTCGACAGCGGGACTGTCTTACCGGCAACAGGGACGCCTATCTCCTGCCCCTTCGGCCCGAGCACCTTCCCGGACTGGTCACTGCACGGATTCGACGGAGGAACCACAACCGGACACGTGTAAGGGTACGCCCCCTGCGCCTCAATACCTACACCCGAGGACGTGGTGCAATACGCAAACACCTGGACGGCAACCGTATCCTCAATCGGGTACGGCCCATTAAACCAAACCAATGGCTGCGTAACCGTCCACTGCGTGCCGCCATTATTAGCGTACGTGCGAGACCCGTTCGGCGAACGCGGCGCACTCGGGTGAGCCGCATTCATTGCGGCCAGCAAAGAATCCAACTTTGGGGAAGCGACACCATCACGACTCGCACCCGAAGGACCAGCTGCGCAATTGTTCGCCGTCGAATTATTGCCGTCCCCGATCAGGCACCAACCCAACTCTGCATGAGCGGCTGAGCCGAACAATAGAAGCAATGCCGCGAGACCTACATGACGAATCAACGAAAGATGATCCATAGGGCCCCCAGGATCGCCACCAGCACGTAGAACCCCATGTCCACCCCTTTGCGCTACGCCGGACCCGGCGCAATGGAAAGGGAGCCCCCTGCAGAGAGCACCCGAACCTCAGCCCCTTACAGGGCGCGCGTCAGCCACTTGAAGAGCTTGATGCCGACCATGATGGCGAACACACCCGCGCCGATGGTCGCCACCGACGCCACGGCCTCGGTCAGTTCGGCCGGCAGCGTCATCGCAGCCGCGTTGGCCGCCGCGACACCACCAGAGAGGGCAGCCAGGGCCAGGGCACGAGCGGTATTGCGCTTGGAGAACTTCATGATGATTTCCTTTCAGGAGGTTGATACGTCATCGCCGGTATCGAGGGTCTTGACGATCATTCGCCAAGCCCAGGCAGCGGCCCACGTTGCCACGATGACGACCGATATGGCCGCTCCATCCTCAGTGGACAGATTCAGGGGAGACCACTGCACAGCCTGAGCTTCAGCAGGAGTCATCAAAACGAACGACGAAGACGGACAGGGCACCGTATCGTCCTGGACCAGATAGGCGGGCGCACTGGCGGCACCCGACGCGAAGACCACGCATTGACTCACGACAACCACCCGTAAAGCCCATAGGCCACGACAGCCACCGCCGCCAAGCCCACAAGCAACTCACCAAGCACTGGCCGCGTACGCCACGCGTAGACCAGCGAGGCCGCGAGCCGCTGAACCGGCGTCAACCGAGCCCAGCGCCGCACGAGCTTCGCGCGGTGGAGAGGGCCAATGCCACGCATACGCATGACCTACAGCCCGAAGACCCGAGCCCAGGCGATGCCCAGGAACAGCGAAACGGCGACGCCGCAGAACAAGACGAAGCCGGGGGAAGGGACGTAGCGGTCAAGCACAACCGAACCCCTTCCGGGGGACCAGGGCAGGGCCCTGGACGCCTTCAATACCGCCTTCCGCGGGACCAGGGATAACCCCTGGACGTACTTCAGGGGGAGCCAGCCGCTTAGCAGCAACCCGAGAGGCGAAGCGCTGAACCTCAAAGACCAAGCGCTTGCGCTCCGGACGCCAACGCGCAGCACAGCAGCGATGAACAAGACCATTGAAGTCCGCGCAGTCCACCGCGCTCCCGTTCACCGCGACAACTTTGGTCGCGGTGATCAACCGCCGCTGATCGTCAGCGAGGAGGGGCAGGGCGCCGCTCACGAGCGGACCTCCGCCAGCGTCAAACGCCCCGCAGCGCGCTGGGCGGCCGCCTCACGGGCCAACACCCCGGCGTTCGCGACCCTGTACGAGCACAGGCCATCCGGGAACCAGACGTGAACAATGAAGGCCGGACGCATGGCATCAGGCCTTCGCGGCGGGGGACGCAGCCAACTTCTGCTGCGAAAGGATCGGCGCCGGGTTCGACGGCGCAAGCGGCGTAAGGTCAGTCAACACCGCTTCGATGACACGGCTGGAGGGATTGGCGCGCATCGCGAAGGAAGCCGTGTAGATCCCCACCTTCGTCTTGGCAATCAGATCCTCGCCCCGGATCTTCAAGACCCCCACTTGATCGACGGTGCCGTCATCGTTCAGCAGCAGGCACTCGGCCGAGTGAGACATGCCGGAGCGGCCGTCCATATTCCACGCGCGGGGTTCGTTCAGCTTCAGAACTTGGAGGATCGAGGTATGCATGGCGGAGTAGACTTTCAGTCGAGGGGTTGCTTGCCCTCACGGCAAGTAGAGCAATCCTAGCCCGGAGGGCAAGTAAATGCAACCACAAGAGCTACTGGAAAACGCCATCGCCAAGGCCGGAAGTGCGTACAAGTTGGCACTTTTGCTCGATATCGATCAAGCCCACATCAGCAGATGGCGCAAGGGCACCAAGCCAATGTCCCTTGAAGCGATCGCCGACCTTGCCGCCTACCTCGAAACCGATGTTGGCCTCGCCGTCACCGAGGCACTGATCGAGCAAACCAAAGGCACCGCACGGGGTGAACGCATCCGGCGTGCCGTGGGAAAGACGCTCCGCGCGGTACGTGGCGTAACGGCGGGCGTCCTCTTTGGCTTGGTCGCCGCTGCGGCTGGTGCGGGGAGCTATGGGAATGACGCGCTGTCAGCGCTCGGCCTGAAAAGGCGCCGCTGATCCGCGCCAATGTATATAGGGAAAACCCCTCCCACACTCAACTACGCCCAACTGCGGCCAATCTTGATTTTGTCAACCGGGAGCCTCCCCGGGCGACGGCGCCGCATGGGCAGAGTACCAAAAGAACTCCCGATTGCCCTGATGGAAGGTCTGGAAGTCGATCAGCTCCCCCGGAATCTCTGCATACAGCCCCGCGATGAGATCGGCCATCGACGCCGCCTCGCCGTAGCTCCGAACCTCTGGCCGGATCGTTGGCACCTCGCTCGCAAAATACCGCTTGCGGTTTAAGTTGACATCGTCTGCGAAGTCTTTGGCCACGTACTTGCTGACATAGCTCGCGATCTTCATCACGCGGGCGTGATCGCCACGACCCATCTTCGCCGACTCGTCAAACGAGCCATCCATGCCGTCAACCTTGATCGTGCGCAGCCAAATCGCGCGCATGAAGTCCCAGCTTTTGACGCGGCATGAGCGAAGGGTCTTAGGGTCCATGTACAGCACCCACTTAGGCAGCTTGCGCATACCGAAGTGAACGTGTAGCGAGCCGCGCCCCTGCGCCTCGATACAGGCCACATATGCGAACGACGGCAACACCGCACGCACCTTCCGGATGAACGCCTTCCAATGGCGCAGGACTTGGTTTCGGTCGCGCACGTCCTGCCTGTAGGTCAGCGTCCCCAGCGAGTTCACGCCGATGGCTTTGCATAACTGCCGGACCTTCGTTTTCGCCCGCTTAGCGGCGTCCTCTGCGTTCCGCTCCCGGTCGCCTTCCCCGCGAGCCGTTAGCGCCTGCTCCGGGAACAACCGCTTCCACAGCGCCTTCCACGGGTCGACCGTCACCTTACAGGCCAGCGCTTCGATGTGACCGTGACCCAGTCGCGTAACCTTCGTTCGGTAGTAGCTATGGGGCTCCGCATTGCCGTCGACGTAGGCCTCAATGCCCGTCCGCTGCAACCACGTCCAATCGGCAACCGGAGGCAACTCGCCCCGCTCGATGCACCGAGCAACCGTCATATGCCTCGGCGTCTGATAGCTCAACGCATCGACCGCGAACAGGGAGTAAGCTTCGCCCGTCATCTGGATCCTCTGAGTCCCGTTGACCACCGCCCCCGGACTGTTTGCACCAGTCGCGGGGGCTTTCTTTTGGCCGGCTACACCGCTTGCTTCGCTCAAACCCGCAGGCGGGCTTGTTCGAACCAAGCTAGCTGCACTGCCGCCACCGCTTCCGCCCATCAAACCGCGCAGGCGCGTTTTGATCGCCGGGAGCTAGCTACCCCTCAGACCCATCGAACAAATCACGCTGTGCTTTGTTCGCTGCGTCAGTCAGGGCATCCACGATCCCCAGCCCATCGCACAACACGCAGCGCACCTTCGGACGGACAGGGATGCGAAGGGAAGGGCGAACTTTCAAGGAAGCCACAGAGCCAGAACCCCCGCACTGCGGGCAGTCGACCCAGTA
>VBAH01000092.1 GCA_005884685.1 Alphaproteobacteria bacterium | reverse complement strand
CGGCAAGATCGTGCGGAGCGAGGTCGGCTTCACGCAGGGGCTGGAGTGGCGCGACGGCAAGCTCTACGAGAGCACCGGCGCGGTCGGCGGGCACTCCGGGCTGAGCACGATCGCACCCGACGGCACCGTGACCCGGCTGCGCGACGACGCCACGCGCTATTTCGGCGAAGGGCTCACGATCTTCAACGATCAGATCTACCAGCTCACCTGGCAGGAGCACGAGGTGTTCGTCTATGACCTCGCCGGCAAGCCAAAGCGCACGATGCGCAATCCGCGCGACGGCTGGGGCCTGACCAATGACGGCACGAACCTGATCTTCAGCGACGGCGGGCCGTCGTTCTATGTCGCCGATCCCGCGACGTTCGCGCTTCTGCGCGAGGTGAAGATCAGGACCGACCGGCCGGGCGACGTGGTCGGACTCAACGAACTCGAGCTGGTCGAGGGCAAGCTCTACGGCAACCTGTTCCAGACGCAGACCATCGTGCGCATCGATCCGCAAAGCGGCTGCGTCGAGGCGCGCGCCAACATGGGCTCGCTCTGGCGCTCGTTTTCCGACGCCGACAAGAAGCAGGTGATGAGCGAGGAGAACGTGCTCAACGGCATCGCCTACGACAGAGCGAGCGGGTTGTTTTATGTGACGGGGAAAAGATGGCGGACGATTTTCACCGGCAAGTTTATTGAGCCGAAATAGGCCGGAAGGAATCGGTCGCAATCGCGAAGCGTTACCGCTCCTCGGAGCGCTGATACATCCCCGTCGGCAGCTCGTAGGGCGCAATAAGCGAAGCGCATTGCGCCACCCCGGATGCGTTGAACTTCGATGGCGCAATGCGTTTCGCTGCGCTCCACTTATTGCGCCCTACGCTACTTCTTCTCCAAGAGCAGCGTCGCCTCCTTTTTCAGCGCCGGCAGCAGCAGCTCGTAGGGCGCAATAAGCGAAGCGCATTGCGCCACCCCGGATGCGTTGAACGTCGATGGCGCAATGCGTTTCGCCGCGCTCCACTTATTGCGCCCTACGCTACTTCTTCTCCAAGAGCAGCGTCGCTTCCTTTTTCAGCGCCGGCAAGAGCCGCTCGCCGAGCTTGGCGAGCAGCCACGGCAGCGTCACGTCGATGCGGATGCTCTCCTCGAACACCTCGATGGTGCCGGCGGCGCTCTGCCCGAGCCCGCGCATCTGAAACGTCAGCTTGTCGCCGGTCCACACTTCCTGCTCGATCGTGATCAGCCCGCCGAGGTTCGTCGCCATGCGCGACAGCCCGCCCTTGAGCCGGCGCACCGCCTCGTCCTTGCCGAGCCGGTGCGGCACCGAGACGGTGAGCGGCGCGTTCATGCGGCGTCCGCGCGCGGCGACCAATAGCGCGGGCCGCGGCTCTCGACCTTGTCGAGATGCTCGCGCAGCAGCGCCATGTTGCGGCGGTTGGCGCGGAACGCCACGTCGAACGCATCGCCGGCGATCGGGATGGCGCCGACGAAGCCATCGAGCGCGACGTTGGCGATCATGCGCGCAACCAGCAGCGGCGGCGCGCCGAGCGTGCGCGCTTCGTTGACGATGAACAGCGAGATGATCGTGGTGACGGCATCGCCGATGCCGGGAACCAGCCCGATCAGCGCATCGAGGCCGAAGCGGACGTTGGTGCCGGGGATCAGGAACGCCGTGTCCATCAGCGTCGCCAGCGCATCGATGCGCGCGATGCGCTGCTCGCGCGAGAGCGGGCCGGCAAAGTCGAACGAGAATGCGGCAGTGCGGGAGCGATTCATGATCCGGCAAATGGTGATTGGCGCGCGTTAGGCAAGGGCACGCTCGGCTCCCGCCGCGATTCGCAAACGCCACGCGGAACTTTTGCCGCGCGACGATTTGATGGAACCGTCAGTCGGCTCCCTCGTTATGGCCGCAGGCATGACAACGGAGAAGCGCCCATGAAGACCCTTCTGATTTCGGCTGCCGCGCTGATGACCGCGGCTGTGATGACGCCTGCATTCGCCCAGTTTGCCGTCGACACGCCCGTCGGTGGCGTCCGCATCGGCGAGCCGGGCTATCGGCACTATCGCGACTATGACCGTCCGGTCGTGCGCGAACGCCGCATCTATCGCGAGCGCGGAGTTGGCCTGAACTGCCGCACCATCACGATCTCGCGTGACGACGGCTCGATGAAGCGCATCCGCCGCTGCGACTAGGCGGCTCACCTGAGTTGGAACGGGCGGTTGGCGCAGTGCCGGCCGCCCGTTTCATCGCGCGCGCTTCGGGAATTTTCCTGGTGCGGGCGGCCGGACTCGAACCGGCACGGGGTTGCCCCCAACGGATTTTAAGTCCGTTGCGTCTACCATTCCGCCACGCCCGCGCGATTCCCTTCTAACACCGGCATTGCTCGCAAAAAAGAAACGGGCGGCACCGCCACCCGCTTCCTCAACCATGCGATGTTGAGCGGGCGCGCTAGCCCCGCCCTAATCCGATCTGGCCCCAGATCTCGTCCCAGTCGCGGCCGTGCTGGTCGGTCACGCGGCCGTCCTTGGAATAAAACTTGTTCGGGATCTGGAACATCGCGACCATCAGCCCGCCCTCCGGCGTCCAGGCGACGTGGCGGCTGCCCGGCTCGCGCCAGACGAACTCGCCGGGGCCGACGGTGAGCCCCTCGGCCGCGCCTTCCTTGTCGACCAGCTTGCCGGAGATCACGTAGGTCTGCTCGACCAGCACATGCTCATGGTCGGGCAGCACGGCACCCGGCTCGAACTTCATCAGCAGCGTTGCGATGCCGGTCTTGGGATCGAAGTAGAGCGGCTTCGCCTCGCAGCCGGCAAAGCTCGTCTTCTGCCATTCCATCTCGGCCGGGCGCACGACGTGCGAATGCCCTTCCACGCCGGCTTGCGCCTGGCCCTTGGGTGTGACGGCGTCCATCGTCTCCTCCTGATCGTCCGCGTTGCCCCCATGATAGCCCGGCGCGCGGCCCGCGTCGCCCGCCGCGGAGAGCTTTTTCACCGTGCACCGCCGACGCGTATCCGGGGAATCTCCCGCACAGTGTTAGCGATGCGCTAACGCAACGCGCCGGAAACGCTGGCAAAAAAACGCGTGTTAGGCGAAAATCGTCGGTCTTTCAGGAACTTGGGTGTTTCGCGACTGGTCGAAATTACTGAGATATTTCAATAAGTTACGCTTTACACACGCAGCCTGCGTGATAGCCTCCACGTGTCTTTCGATAGTCCTGGCACGGAGGTTTCAGATGCCCACGCTTTCTCCGATCACCGACCCGTATGATCTCGCGGCGGCGCGCCTCGCCCGGTGCAAGACGACCACGCTTGCCGAATGCGTGCCCCTGCTCGACGTCGCGCTCGATTTCATCGATCGCGGGCCGACCGAACTCACCATCGAGGCGATCGAGGCGTATCGCGAAAGCGCGATCCGGCTCCTGGAGAATATGCGCCCCGTGATCGAGCGGCAGGCCAAGGCCACGCTCGCCGCATGGCAGCGCCAGGTTGGCGACGTCGAGCTGCGCGCAGCCGCCTGATCCCGTTCTGAACTGACGCGAATGCAGACGATAACCGGGCGGACGATGGCTGGGCGCCTTGACCCTGGCGACGAGCAGGCGGCACACGAGCCGCGGGTGCGGTCGACGCAAGGAGCGGCGCGGGCAGTCGAGCAGACCGGGATTGATGCAGCGGCCTGATTGAACGCTTCGTCCCGTAACAGCAGGCGGTTTTCCGCGGGTGCTGGGTGAGGACGGGGAGCGTGGGCAGGAAGGGTCCGCTTCAGGAAATCCGGGACACGTTCGCCGCTACGCGAGCAGCCCTGCCGCGGGCAGGGCTCCCTCGCCTAACCCTGATGGAGGCCGACCATGTCCAAGCTCATGATCCTGTTCGTGCTGTTCATCTCCGGCTCGCTCTACGATCCGCCGCGCGTGCTCAATCATCTCGGGCCCGGCGCCGCCGCGATCGGATGGCACATCAAGACGACGTTCAGCTTGCGCTGATCACGCGGCGATGAAATCGCGCAGCGCGCGGGTAAAGCCGGCGGGGTCATCCAGATTGGAGATGTGCCCGGCACCGGGAAGCTCGACATAGCGCGAGCCCGGGAGTGCCTGATGCAGCCCGCGCATCGCGGCCGCCACCGCACCGCCCGCATCCTTCTCGCCCGCGAGAAACAGCACCGGCGGCCTGGTCGCCGCCACGCCGGAGCGGAAGTCGTGATCGGCGAGCGCCGCCGCGCAGCCGATGAAGCCGTTGACCGGGGTGGCGCGGATCATGGCGCGCACCCGATCCAGATAGGGCGGGTTCTTCGCCACCACGTCGGGCGGAAACCAGCGCGTCACGGTCGGCTCGACCAGCGGCTCCATGCCGCCCTGCTGCGCCGCCGCGATGCGCTCTTCCCACTGCTGCGCGCTTTGCGGGGTCGAGGCGCAGCCGGAGTCCGCAACGATCGCGCGTTCGATGCGGTCGGGATGTTGTTCAGCCATTCCGAGCGCCGTCGCGCCGCCCATCGACAACCCGCAGAAATGCGCCTTGCCGATGCCGAGCGCGTCCATCAGCGCGAGCGCATCCGCCATGAGAATGTCGAACGTATAGCGCCCGGCCGGCGCGTCGGTCTTGCCGTGGCCGCGCTGGTCATAGCGCAGCACGCGGAACGCGCCCGAGAGCTCGCGCGCCTGCGCGTCCCACATCGAGAGGTCGGTCGCGAGCGAGTTCGACAGCACCAGCCACGGGCCGGCGCCATCGTCGATCCGGTAGTTGATGCTGATGCCGTTGGCTTTGGTTTGCATCATGGGCTGCCATTGCGGATCGGCGGCTGGAAGCTCAGCCCGAGATCCCAGGGGAAATAAATCCAGGTGTCCTGCGATACCTCGGTGATGAAGGTGTCCACCATCGGCCGCCCCATCGGCTTTGCATATACCGTCGCGAAGTGCGCCTTCGGCAGGATGTCGCGCACGATCTTCGCGGTCTTGCCGGTGTCGACGAGGTCATCGACGATCAGCACGCCCTGCCCGGCCCCGCCGCCGAGCCTGACGATGGAGTCCGCCACGGTTTTCAGGACGCTAAGCTGCCCTTGCGTCTTGTAATCGTGGTAGCTCGCGACGCAGACCGTCTCGATCAGACGGATTTCCAGTTCGCGCGACACGATCGCCGCCGGCACCAACCCGCCGCGCGTCACGCACACGATGGCCTCGAACGGGCCCGCGCCGGAGAGCCGCCACGCGAGCGCGCGCGCGTCGCGGTGGAACTGGTCCCACGAGACCGGAAAAGCCTTTTGTGCAGCCTGTTGCGCCAGCGCTTCTGCCATCAACTCCCCCTGCTTTGGGGGAGTGTTTAGCGCATGTCGAGGACGAAATCGAAGCGGCCGGCGAGCCAGCCCTCGTTCTTGGCGGTGCGTATCAACAGCTCCTTGCGGAACAGGCCGTCCCGGGCGTTCTTCGGCTCGCCGGGGAAATAGAGTTGCGTGGTGAGCAGGCGGCCCGCGGGCGGCGCCACTTTGACATGGAAATGGCGCGTGCGGCCCTCGTAGGCGCCGGGCACAACGGTGCGGAAGCGGTAGCGTCCCTCGGTGTCGGCGCGGACATGGCCGCGCAGGCGGAAGCCCGAATTGTCGTAGTCGCCATTCGCGTCGGCCTGCCAGAGGTCGACCAGCGCGTTCGCCACCGGGCGGCACGCCCGCGCCAGCACGAAGCCGACCAGCTCGATCGGCTGCCCCGCCATGCCCGGCTCGATCAACTCGGCGCGCTCCGGCGACGATGGCTTGAAGAACGGCCCTTCGGTCTGGCGCACCGTTGCGGTATCGCCGTCGTGGCATTCGGGTGTCGCAGCGAGCGGGGCTTGGGCGAGCGCCGGTTCGCGCATGAGGAGGCCGCCCGCCGCGAGCGCGCCGGTGGTGAGCAGCAAGCGGCGGGTTGGGAAAGTGTCGGTCACGGCGTAGACTCCTTGCGTATCCCGCACGCGATGCAGCGCCTCTTGGCGGTGCATCGCAGATGCGGGATCGCCGGCCCCCCACCCTACCCTCCCCCGCAAGCGGGGAGGGATAAAGGGAGGGGGCGATCCCAGGTCTGCAGCGCACCACTGCGTGCTGCGCTGCGCCCGAGACACGGAGACTGTGCCACGATCCGGGCGAAATTCAGCCCGCGAGCGCGGCACGCCGCGCCGTGATGATGCGGCGCAGTTCGGTCACCCCGACATTGAACGCCGCGAGCGCGGAGGCGGAGAGGTCATCCTTGATGCCGCGTTCGTAAACGGAGTCGAAAATCTCGTCGGCGTTGCGTTCAAGCTGATCGAGCGTTTGCGTATCGGGCGCGTCGCGGGCCGCCGCCAGCAGGTTTTGCAGCCTGCGCAGCGGCGCGACGGTTTCGCCATTGCGCCGTCCGCCGAGCCAGCCGAACAGCCCGGCGACGACCGAGCCGAGCCCACTCATGATGAAGGCGCCGAGGTAGATCCAGTCGCTATAGCGATCGATCAGGTTCTTCTGTTCGCCGTTCACATAGGCCCGCGTACCCGGATGGATCAGGAATGGCGTCGCCTCATCGACATCCGGGGTCTCCATCAGTCCGGCGCCTGGAACGGCAGCACTGATATTCTGCCGGATCAGATAAAGCTGCTTGACCAGTTCGGCGATCCTGTCCGGGTCGGATTTCGGTGTCGCGACCAGCCGAACCGAAAAGGCGATCGTGTTGAAGCTTTCCGGCGGCCGCGGCGGCCGCCCGCCGAATGCCCCCTGCTCGATCTCGATCTTCTCCAGCGCCGGAACGCGCTTGGCGATCGCGTCGGCTTCCTCGATCTCGACGAACTGGATGGCGCCTTTGGTGCCGCGCACGGTTTCGGCCAGCAGATCGCCGACGTGCTTGGACGCGACCGGGCCAACCAGCAGAACCGCATCGACCTTCTTTTGCCGCAACGCATTTGCGATCTCATCGATCGGCAGCACGAGATACTTCATCTTCTCGCGGTCGACCCCATAATAGTCGAGCACCGGCCCGAGCAGACCCGTGTCGACGGGTCCGTCGCGGGTGACGCCGAGCATCGCATTCGGCAAGTCCGTGACCTTCTGGAATTTGCCGGTCTTCGGCGCGACCAGCACGGCCGCCTCGCGCCGCATGATCAGCACGGTCTCCGCCTGGCCCTGCAGCGCCGCGTCGGAGCGCAGCACCGCGAGCTGAACCTTGCCGGCGCCGAGTTGCTCCAGCGCAGCTTTGCCGCTTTCAACGACGACGACTTCGATGCGCACCGGCGCGCGGGCGCTCAGCAGCATGTCGCCGGCCTGACCGAACACGCGCTGATCGAGCGTATTGCCCGCCGACACCGCGACTTTGAAGGCAGCCGGGCGCACCGCGACGTGCACAATACCGGCGATGGCGGCGAGCACCGCCAGCACGATTGCAGCCGTTCCGAGGAATGCGCGCAAACCGTCCCTCCCCTATCCGGAGAGGATAGGATCAATCCACCGGCTGCGAAACCGCGGCTACTCCAGCGTGGCGTCGAGCGTGATCTTCGCGTTGAGAATCTTCGACACCGGGCAATTGGTCTTCGCGGCCTCGGCCAGTTTCGCGAATTCGTCCCTCGACAGCCCCGGCACCTTGGCTTTCAGCGTCAGCGCCACGGCGGCGATCTTCCAGCCCGCGCCTTCCTGCTCGAGGGAAACGTCGGCGCGTGTGCTCAGGTCCTCGGGCGGATGCCCGGCACCGCTGAGCTGAAACGCGAGCGCCATCGTGAAGCAGGCCGCATGCGCGGCGGCGATCAACTCCTCGGGATTGGTGCCCTTCTCGTCGCCGAACCGGCGCGAAAACGAATACGGCGTCGCCGACAGAACGCCGCTCTGTGTCGTGATCGCGCCCTTGCCCTCCTTGCCGCTGCCGCTCCATTGGGCCGACGCGTTGCGCTTGATGGTCGCCATGGCGCTTCCTCCTCCTGTGGGTGATCAGCAGGTAGTCACGCGCGCGAGAACTTGAAAGGTCAGGCGGTCGCCTTCAGGGTCCCGCGCACGCGCTTGAGCATCGCCTCGACGTCGGTCCGCGCCGCCGCGAGAGAGCCGGCATCGCGCGAGCGGATCACGAGATTGGTGTTCGGCCCCGACTTGTCGTCGAAGAATGGATAGCTGCCGATCGTGGCGTTGGGGTGCTGCCTAGCGATCTCCCCGAGTTCCGTGCCGATGTCGCCTTCGCGCACGTCGCCCCTGATCGTTTCCGAGATCATCTTCACGCCGGTCTTGAGCCTGGGCGCGGCGGCATCGAGCATCGCCTGCATGATCGACGGCACGCCCGCCATCACGATCACGTTGCCGATCATGAATCCCGGCGCGCCGGATTGCTTGTTCTCGACCAACTCGGCGCCGGCCGGAATGCGTGCCATGCGCAGCCGCGCCTCGTTCATCTCGACGCCGCGCGCCGCGAAACGCTCCTGCATGATCGCGACCGCACGCGGATCGATGTCGATCGACACGCCGAACGCCTTCGCGACCGAATCCGCCGTGATGTCGTCATGCGTCGGGCCGATGCCGCCGGTGGTGAACACATAGCTGTAGCGGCCGCGCAAGGCGTTGAGCGCCGCGACGATCTCGTCCTCCTCATCCGGCACCACGCGCACTTCTTTGAGGTCGATGCCGATGTTGGTCAGGTATTCGGCGATGTAGCCGATGTTCTTGTCCTTGGTGCGCCCGGACAAAATCTCGTCGCCGATGACGAGGATGGCGGCGGTGATGAGATTGCTTGGCGCAGTCATGGCGTTCCCTTCGGCGGTGAGGCGCTATAATGCCCTCAAGATACGCTCAGAGGAATACGCCTGATGAACGAGCATGCCCGTTCTGCGGCAAGCGCCCCGCATCGGCCGATCACATTTGCGCCGGCGCAGGTCTCGCGCACGACGGAGCCGGACGGCACGATCCGCCTCAGCTGTACCGCGCCGCTCGGCGGGTACGATTCGAGCCTCGCGCGGCTGTTTCGCGCCGCCGTCGAGGGAGAGCCGGCCCGCGTGTTTCTGGCCGAGCGCATCGGAGCGGCGTGGCGCAAGCTCACCTATGAGGACGCGCGCCGCTCCGTCGATGCGCTCGCCGGCGCGCTGATCGAGCGCGGACTGTCGGCCGAGCGGCCGGTGATGATCCTCTCGGCGAATTCGGTCGACCACGCGCTGCTCATGTTGGCGGGCTACACCGCAGGGGTGCCGGTCGCGCCGGTCTCGGTCGCGTATTCGCTGCAGAGCCAGGACTTCGCCAAGCTCAGACACATCGCGGAATTGCTTGCGCCGGGGCTGATCTATGTCGCCGACACGACGCCGTTTGCCAAGGCGCTCGCGGCGATCGGCACCGGCGCCGAGATCGTGGCGAGCCGCGACGGCGCAAACCTCGGCGCGACAGCTTTCGACGATCTCACGCGGACGCCTCTCGGCCCCGCCGTCGACCAGGCCGCCGCCGCATCCGGCGCGAACACCATCGCGAAAATCCTGTTCACATCCGGCTCGACCGGATTGCCCAAGGGCGTGATCAACACGCACGGCATGCTCACCGCCAATCAGCAGCAGCTCGCCCAGATCTGGCCATTCGTCGCGGAGCAGCCGCTCACGTTGGTGGACTGGCTGCCGTGGAATCACACCTTCGGCGGCAACCACAACTTCCATCTGGTGCTGCGCCATGCCGGCACGATGGCGATCGACGGCGGCCGGCCGCTGCCCGCGATGGTCGGCGAAACCGTGCGCAATCTCTCCGAAATTTCACCTACGGCCTATTTCAACGTGCCGGCCGGATACGCCGCACTGCTGCCGCATCTCGAGCGCGACGAGAGCTTTGCGCGCTCGTTCTTCGCAAAGCTGCGGCTGATCTTTTACGCCGGCGCTGCGCTGCCGCAGGATGTGTGGGGGCGGCTCGAGGCCATCTCGGTGCGTACCACCGGCCATCGCATTCCGATGTCATCCTCGTGGGGCACGACCGAGACTGCGCCGCTCGCGACTGCCGCGCACTTTTTGCTCGAGCGCGCCGGCAATATCGGTGTCCCGGTGCCCGGCGTCGACGTGAAGCTGGTGCCGCGCGGCGGCAAGCTGGAGATCCGCGTGCGCGGACCGAACATCTCGCCCGGATACTGGAAACGGCCCGATCTCACTGCGGCGGCGTTCGACGAGGAGGGATTTTACCAGCCGGGCGACGCGGTGCGTTTTGCCGACGAGAGCGATGCGGCGCGCGGCGTGTTGTTCGATGGGCGGCTGGCGGAAGATTTCAAGCTCACCACCGGCACGTGGGTGCATGTCGGCGGTTTGCGCGTCGGCATCCTCGCGGCCTGCTCGCCGGTGTTGCAGGATGCGATTGTGGCGGGCGCGGACCGCGCGTTCGTCGCGCTGCTCTGCTGGCTCGATGCCGCCGGTTGCCAGAGACTGATCGGCGAAGGCGCGCCGACGGCGCTCACCGATCTTGCGCGGCATCCAGTCGTGCGTTCGCACGTCCGCGCTGCGTTGACCCGGTGGAATGCGACGCGTCAGGGCTCGTCGGAACGCATCGCGCGGGCGCTCCTGCTGCCCGACGCGCCCTCGATCGACGGGAACGAAATCACCGACAAGGGCTACATCAACCAGCGCCTCGCGCTGGAGCGCCGCGCCGCCGATGTGACGCGGCTGTATGCATCCGCGCCGGACGCAGACATCATTGCGATCTAGACGGCCCGCTGCGCCCGCTGCATCCATGCCGCAGCGCGCTCGGCCTGCACCAGCACGTCGAGGGCGAGCCAGGGCTTCGGCAGATAGATCACATTTTGCGGCAAGGGCTGCTCCGGCCCGTAGCCCGAGGTGACCACGATCGAAATATGCGGCCAGACCGCCTTGATGCGCTTGGCGAGATCGACGCCGTCGAGGAGCCCGGGCAACCGGATATCCGCGAACACCAGCGCCACATTGTCGCCCTCTCGCGCAAGCACCGCCATCGCCTGCTCGGCGTTCTCGCATTCGATCACGCGCAGATCGGTTTCCTCCAGCAGCGCAGCACCAAGCTCGCGCAGATCGGCATCATCCTCGACGATCAACGCGAGGGGAGCTTTCGCCCTGTTGGGAAATTGGCTGGCCATAACGTCACCCCGCTTGGGAATCCGGCATCGGCGCGCGCGCTTCGATGCCAACGCTTATCGTGCCCGATCGGTGCCCGGTCCGCACAAATATAGTTTTCCCCCCGCGCTTGATCCGCGCGCGGCCGGTTGTCCGCCTCGGTTTGCCCGGCGAAAAGCCAGGCCTGCCGAATAACTGGGCAAATACCGCCAGCCGCGACCCCGACGGGTCCCCTTCCCATGGCGCGGCGCTTGCAACTAGCATGGCGCGAGGGGCCCACAGCGGCCTTCGGGGGACGGATGTCGGCCGCATTCGACGAGATGAACGGCAAGGACGGTCTGACGCGCGCCGCCTACCGCGAACTCGCCGGCTGGTTGGGCAAGGTTCCGCCCGACACCCTGCAGCAGCGCCGGCGCGAGGCGGAGCTGCTGTTCCGCCGGATCGGCATCACATTCGCAGTCTACGGCGAGGCCGAATCGACCGAACGCCTGATCCCGTTCGATGTCGTGCCGCGCATCCTCGCGGCGAACGAATGGGAAACGGTCAAGCGCGGCCTCGAACAGCGTACCAAAGCGATCAATCTCTACATCAAGGACATCTACGGCAAACGCGAGGTGCTGCGCGCCGGCATCGTGCCGGAAGACCTCGTTTTCCAGAACCCGGTGTTCCGTCCCGAGATGAACGGCCAGCGCGTACCGCACGACATTTATGTTTTCATCGCCGGCATCGACATCGTGCGCGTCGATGCCGACACGTTCTACGTGCTGGAAGACAATACGCGCACGCCCTCCGGCGTCTCCTACATGCTGGAGAACCGCGAAATCATGCTGCGGCTTTTCCCCGACCTGTTCGCGCGCCATCGCGTCGCGCCGGTCGAGAACTATCCGGACGAGTTGCTCGCCACGCTGAGATCCGTGGCGCCGGTGAGCGCCGCGGCCGAGCCGACCATCGTGCTGCTCACGCCCGGCATCTACAACTCGGCCTATTACGAGCACTCGTTCCTCGCCGACAAGCTCGGCATCGAGCTGGTCGAGGGGCGCGACCTCATCGTGAAGGGGGAGGTCGTGTACATGCGCACGACCGAGGGATTGAAGCGCGTCGACGTGATCTACCGCCGCATCGACGATGATTTCCTCGATCCGCTCTCGTTCCGGCCGGATTCCGCGCTCGGCGTGCCCGGCATCATGTCGGCCTACCTTGCCGGAAACGTGACGCTCACCAACGCGGTCGGCACCGGCGTCGCCGACGACAAGGCGGTCTACAGCTACATGCCGGAGATCGTGAAATTCTATCTCGGCGAAGAACCGATTCTCAAAAACGTGCCGACCTGGCGCTGCCGCGAGGTCGAGCACCTTTCCTATGTGCTCGACAATCTGTCCGAGCTGGTCGTCAAGGAAGTGCACGGCTCGGGCGGCTACGGCATGCTGATCGGTCCGAAGGCCGACAAGCTCGCGATCGAGGCGTTCCGCGAGAAGCTCAAGCGCGATCCACGCGGCTTCATCGCGCAGCCGACGCTCGCGCTCTCGACCGTGCCGACGCTGGTGGACGAAGGGCTTGCACCGCGCCACGTGGATTTGCGCCCGTTCGTGCTCACCGGGCGCGACCGCATCCGCATCGTGCCGGGCGGGCTCACGCGCGTGGCGCTCAAGTCCGGCTCGCTCGTCGTCAATTCGAGCCAGGGCGGCGGCACCAAGGATACCTGGGTCCTGGACAGCTAGAATGCTCTCCCGCACCGCAGACAACATGTACTGGCTCGCGCGCTATGTGGAGCGCGCCGAGTATCTCGCGCGCATCCTCGAAGCGACGCAGCGCCTCGCCGCGGTACCGACCTCGGCAGGCGCGACCACCAACGAATGGGAATCGGCGGTCGCGACCGCGGGCTGCGCCGCCGCCTTCTTCTCGGCGCACAAGGCAGCAAACGAGCAGACCGTCACGGATTTCCTCGCGTTCTCGCCGGACAATCCTTCCTCGATCCGCTCCTGCTTCGAGGTCGCACGCGCGAACGCGCGTTCGGTGCGCACCGCGCTCACCATGGAAATGTGGGACGCGATCAACGGCACCTGGCTCGAACTGCAGAAGCTCGGCTCCGGTCCGGCCTCGCGCGAGCAGTTCGCGACCTTCCTGCGCTGGGTGCAGGAATCCTCGCTGCGCTTCGACGGCTCCGCCTACCGCACGATGTTGCGCAACGATTCCTACTGGTTCTCGCGGCTCGGCGTGTTCATGGAGCGCGCCGACAACACCGCGCGCATCCTCGATGTGAAGTATCATTTGCTGCTTCCGCCGCAGGAGCACGTCGGCGGGCCGCTCGATTATTTCCAGTGGGCCGCGATCCTGCGCTCGGTCTCCGCGCTCACCGCCTATCACTGGGTCTATCGCCAGAGCCTGAAGCCATGGCTGATCGCCGACCTTCTGATGCTCAACGACCAGATGCCGCGCTCGCTTGCGAGCTGCTATGCGCATCTGGTCGAGCATCTCGACAACATCGCGCGCGCTTATAGCCGCCAGGGTCCCGCACAGCGCCACGCGCGCCTCGTCCGCACCCGGCTCGTCAACAGCCGCATGGAGGAGATCTTCAAGACCGGCCTGCATGAGTTCATCGGTGGGTTCATTTCCGACAACAATCGGCTCGGAGCGCTGATTACCGAGCAGTATTTGCTGTAGCCGGTGTCATTGACGCGTTCGCGGCAGCGCTTTCGACATCATGTGAATGCCGATGTCCCGCTTTGCGACGAGCTGGCGCTCGAATTCCACGAGCCTCGCCGTGTTGCCGTCGGCTTGCAACGCGGCGGACACGGCCGCGAAGTGGCTCTCCGCTTCGCCGAAGCGTTCTAGTCGGCGGAGCAGCTCCCCGATCAGCAGATTGTATTCAGTGCGCGTCGCTTCGCCGCGCGAGGCGACATCCGTCGTAAGCCGCCCCAGCAGTTCGCCCGCATAGCGCTTGTAGCGATCGGACGTCGTGCCTTCGGCAAGCACTGCGTAAAACAGGTTTTCCTGCTGCCCGAGATTGCCTGATGCCTGCGGACGGGTCCCCTGCTGCGCAGCAAGCCGGGCCGCATACCGTGCTTTGAACTCCGACTGCCCGGCCTCCCAGGTCGCTTGAAGAAGCAGCATCGTTACCTCTTCGCGGGACGCGCCGGTGCGCTCCATCAGCCACGCGGCGCGGTAGTAGGCCGTCTCGTCCTTCAGAGCCTGATACTCGGCCGATAGGACGAGCGGGCGCAGACGGTCCAGCTCACCTGGATCGTATTCGTTTCGCAGAAAGACAAATCCGTTCGTCGGGCAGACAGCCAGCGGCCACGGGCTTTGGATGGCACCCATTGGCATCCAATCGAGCGCCTTGTCGAACGCGGTACCGGACCCCTGTGCCTCGAATTTGAATTTTGTGCCGTCATACGGACAGGTCATCTCGATGACCTGGATCGTCATGGCTGGAACCGGCAACGTCGCCGAAACCACCACCGCCGCGGCGATCAGGCATGCAGGCTTCCAGCGCGATAATGAGAATCGGACCAACACGTGTTCAGCTCCCGCTTGAACCTGCCAGTATTTGGCCCTCGTGCTGGCGGAAGCATGACTTTGTCAGGCCGCACAACGAGGTTCGTGTCCAGCCGATAGGTCCGACTTCATCGCCAACAACAACCCGCTCGGCACGCTGATCATCGAGCTGTATCTGCTGTAGGCACTCACAGACACGGCGTCCGACGCAAACTCGCGCGCTGCTGCCGCCCGCAAGGCGCAAACCCAACGACGCGCGGAAGCCTAGCCCTTGGGCTTCGGAAGATCGGCGCGCATTTTCCGAAATTCCGATGGCCCTTTGATGAGACGGCGCTTGCGCTTTTCTCGTTCTTCGAGCGGTGCGCTGCCATCGCCCAGGATGTCGATCATCTGCCCGGCGAGCTTGGATGCCCTCGCTGCGGTCTTTCCCGACGCCTTTGCAATCGTTGGACGCGCGCTCGCCAGGCCCATCTCGACCAGCCGGCGGATGGCTTCTGAGCGCGAGGGCGTATCCTTCAATTTGGAAGCCCAGGCTTCAACACGCACTCGCAGATCTTCCGGGAGGCGAATAGCGGTCACCGGGGCGCGACCAGTGGCAGGGCGACCGCGTTTCTTTTTTGGTATTGCCCGCACCCGCGTCGGCATGTTTCGGCGTTGCAGTTTGATTGAGACTCGAAGAACCATGTCAGGGCGAGGCCCGCCGGTTTATCAACCGGCGGGCCTTGCTGTCACTTCACCTTCAGATTTTCGGCCGACTCTTTGCCACGGTTCGACACGATTTCATAGTCGAGTTGCTGACCCTCATTGAGGGTGCTCAGGCCCGCCCGTTCTACTGCCGAGATGTGTACGAACACATCTTTACCGCCGCCGCCCGAGGGCTGGATAAAGCCATAGCCCTTTGTCGGGTTGAACCACTTCACAGTTCCACTAGCCACGTCGCATCTCCTGTGTTTACGAAGCCAGCATCATGGCAGATGCCGGCGGTTTACAACAGCGCCCGAAACATCATCACCCGGACACCCGCCGAATGGGCGACGTCTGCTTTACTTGCGCAGGCGGACATCTCTGCGCGTTCATGAGTACACGGCCTAGCGCTCGCGCACGTTGAGGAACTTGATATCCGGCCATTCCTCGGTCGCCCGTTTGAGCGCCCATGCGTTGCGCGCGAGAAAGACCGGATTGGAATTGCGATCCTCCGCGATGCTGGAACGATTCGCGTCGCGAAACCGCTGCAGCACGGCGTTGTCACCCGCGATCCAGCGCGCGGTTTCATAAGGCGCGGATTCGAGCCGGATCGAGACGCCGTATTCCGCCTTCAACCGCGACGTCAGCACGTCGAGCTGCAGCGCGCCGACGGCGCCGAGGATCGGCCACGACCCATCCACCGGCCGGAACGTCTGCACGACCCCCTCCTCGGCGAGATCGTTCAGCGCCTTGTTCAGCTGCTTGGCGCGCATCGCATCTTCGAGCACGACACGGCGCAGGATTTCCGGCGCGAAATTCGGGATGCCGACGAACTGCAGCACTTCGCCTTCGGTCAGGCTGTCGCCGACATGCAAGGTGCCGTGATTGGGAATGCCGATGATGTCGCCGGGAGACGCCTCGTCGATCGTCTCGCGCTGTTGCGCGAAAAAGAAGATCGGCGCCGCCACGTTCATCGGCTTCTTCTCGCGCACATTGAACAGCTTCATGCCGCGGCGGAATTTGCCCGAACACAGCCGCACGAACGCGATGCGGTCGCGGTGGTTCGGGTCCATGTTGGCCTGCACCTTGAACACGAAGCCGCTCGCCGCCTGCTCGTCCGGCGCGACCGTGCGCGTCGTCGTCTTGCGCGGCAGCGCATCCGGCGCCCAGCGCGCGAGGCAGGCAAGCAATTCGCCGACGCCGAAATCCTTCAGCGCGCTGCCGAAGATCACCGGCGAGAGATGGCCCTCGCGGAAAGCCTTGGCATCGAATCCCGGCAGGTCGCTGAGGCACAGCTCCAGGCTCTCCAATGCCGGCTGCGCGATCCGGTCTTCGATGCCGGCGTGCGGATAGAGCGCCTGAATGTTCTCCAGTTGCTCGGTGCGCCCGAACGAATCCGTCCGCGCCTCCTTTGGCAGCATCAGCCGCGCGGAAGCGATCTCCAGACAGCCGCGGAAATCGACGCCCATGCCCACCGGCCAGGTCAGCAGGGTGAGGTCGAGCGCGAGCCCGGATGAAATCTCGTCGAGCAACGCGAGCGGATCGTGGCCTTCGCGGTCGATCTTGTTGATGAACGTGATGATCGGGATATCGCGCAAGCGGCAGACCTCGAACAGCTTGCGGGTCTGGCTTTCGATGCCCTTCGCGGCATCGATCACCATCACGGCCGCGTCGACCGCGCTCAGCGTGCGATAGGTATCCTCGGAAAAGTCCGCGTGGCCGGGCGTGTCGAGCAGATTGAACACGATGCCGTCGTGCTCGAACGTCATCACCGACGAGGTCACCGAGATGCCGCGCGCGCGCTCGATCTCGAGCCAGTCCGAGCGTGTGCGCCGCTGGTTCCCGCGCGCCCGCACCTGCCCGGCCATCTGGATCGCGCCGCCGAACTGCAGGAGCTTTTCGGTCAGCGTGGTCTTGCCGGCGTCCGGATGGGAGATGATCGCGAACGTGCGGCGCGGTGCCTCCACCGAGCGATCGGACGGTGCTGGACGGACGAGATCGGGAGCATCGAGCATGGCGCGCTGTATATGGCGCTTCGGCCTTCGATGGAAAGCCTAAACCAGCGACTTTCGTGGCCGATAACGCCTGATATGATGCCGCCATGCGCATCCGCATCTCGCACGAGACCCGCTACCATTACGCGGCGCCGATCTCCGGCGTGATCCAGACCCTGCGCCTCACCCCGCGCAATCACGACGGTCACTACGTCGTGCGCTGGCGCATCGACGTGACCGAGGATTGCCGCCTCAACGAGCACGAGGACGCGTTCGGCAACATCACCCACACGTTCACCGCCGAGGGCCCGTTCGACGAGCTGGGCGTGCAGGTCGAGGGCGAGGTCGACGTGCAGGATACCGCCGGCATGGTGCGCGGCACGGTCGAGCGGTTTCCGCCGAGCCTGTACCTGCGCGCGACGCCGCTGACCGAAGTCGACAGAGCCATCGCGGAATTTGCGCGCGAGACGCGCGCGCGCAGCGACGAAACGCTGCCGCTGCTGCATGCCTTGCTCGGCCGCGTTCACAGCGAGATGACGTTCGACACCGATCCGACCCACACCACGACGACCGCAGCCGAGGCGTTCGCGCTCAAGCGCGGCGTCTGTCAGGACCTGACCCACATCTTCATTGCGGCCGCGCGCCATCTGGAAATCCCCGCGCGCTATGTCGGCGGCTATTTCCACCGCATCGATGGCGTGACGCAGCAGGACGCCGGCCATGCCTGGGCTGAAGTCTACGTTCCGAGCATCGGCTGGGTGGCATTCGATCCGACCAACGGGATTTGCACGACGGACGCCCATGTACGGGTCGCGGTCGGGCTCGACTACCTCGGCGCTTCGCCGGTGCGCGGCGCGCGGCGCGGCGGCGGAGCGGAAAGCATGGCGGTGAAGGTGCTGGTCGATCAGGCCGGACGGCAAGTGCAGAGCTGATATCGGCCCGCAGCCGGCTTGCGCATCCGGGGGCGTCGGATCACAATCCAATTGCAGCCAACGGTGGCAACTTCAATCGGGAGGACACCATGAGAACACGCACCGGCATATCGCTCGGCCTTGCGGCGTGCGCGATGTTCGCTGCGCAGGCGATGACGGCGAATGCGGCGCCGCTGTCTGTGGATAGCGCCGACGTGGCGATGAAGCGTCGCTGCGTCAAACCCGTCATCGAATGCGCCAATCTGGTTTGCGCCAAACGGGCCGGACCGAAGTGTTGCCTGCGCTGGACCTGCGGGGGAGCGCCCAAGCCGCCGGCCAAAAAATATTGAGCTGCGCGCTGATCGTCTGAGCCCGCCAGGTTCCCCCCGCTTGCGCCACATTGCGGCCGCGCCCCGCGCGCCGCTATAAATCGTCCGGCGCTGCCGGGGAAGCTGAGTCGTCATGACCTATTGTTGCGGGATCCTGGTTCGTGACGGCCTCGTCATGATCGCCGACACGCGCACCAATGCCGGCCTCGACAACGTCTCGACCTTCCGCAAGCTGAATGTCTTCGGCGTGCCCGGCAAGCGCATCATGGCGCTCGCCTCCTCGGGCAACCTGTCGCTCAGCCAGTCTGTCGTCTCGACGCTGTCCGAGGGCACCGAAAACCCCGAGACCAAGGAGATCGAAACGCTGCTCAACGCGCCGACCATGTTCCAGGCGGCGCAGCGCATCGGCCAGGCCATTCGCCGCGTCCACAAGCTCGAAGGGGCCGCGCTGGAAGCCGCCGATGTGACGTTCGACGTCTCGTTCCTGTTCGCCGGGCAGATCATGGGCGAGAAGATGCGGCTCTATATGGTCTACGGCGCCGGCAACTTCATCGAGTGCACCGTCGATACGCCCTATCTGCAGATCGGCGAGCACAAATACGGCAAGCCGGTGCTCGACCGGGCCATCAATTACGGTGTCGATCTCTATGACGCGCTCAAGATCGGCCTGATCTCGATGGACTCCACCATGCGCTCGAATCTCGGCGTCGGCATGCCGATCGACATTCTGGTCGCCCGGCGCGACACCTGCGAGGCCGAGCTGTCCTACCGGATCGAACCGGGCGAACCCTATTTTCACGATCTGAGAGAACGCTGGTCGGCCGCGCTGCGCGCCGCGCACATGAACATCCCGCGCCCGCCCTACGGGGCTGCTGGGCGCTAGCCGAATTTACCGAGCGTTAGGGACATCCTGCAAATTGACGCGCGCGCGGGCTCCGAGCGGCGCTGCCCGGGCCTGGCGACAAGCCTTTCACAAGCACTACTCCGTTAAGGTGCGGCCAATTCGCACGTCATTCCTTGGGGGGACGCCCTGTGTGGCGAAAGGCTTTGACGCTGTTTGGCAAGTTCCGTCGGCGGGCTGACGCGGGGCGTCCACCCACGACCGGCGTGATCCCAATCGGCATCGTCGTCGCGCTCGCGATCATCTGCGTCGTCGCCGCGGTGCTCACCGCCGCCGACCGTGCGGACGACGTTGAGCTCCAGCAGGAGCGCCTGCTGTTGACCAACGCGATCGCCGACCGCGGCCATCGCGTGCTGCGCGAGTTGGAAAACATCGCGGCCTCGCACGACGTCGTCTATCAGTTGCACTACAATTTCGACCGCGACTGGGTGCACCACCTCGTCGGCTTGCGGCTGAACACGTTCTTCGACCACGATCACGTCTTCGTCGCCGATGGCGCCGATCGCCTGACATATGCGCTGCAGGGTGATGCCAGCGTCGATCCGGACCTGTTCGGCCCGGCGAAGTCCGAGCTCAACCGCGTCGTCGAGCTGTTGCGCGGGCGCGCGCTGCCGAATCTGGACGAATACCATCAGGAACCCGCGATCGACCCCAAAACGAAGTTGGGCCACCCGCGCGGCGTTCAGCGCTTGCAGCTGTTCATGAAGCGGCCGGCGATCGTGGCTGGCGTCGTCGCCGAACTGCCATCGCTCGCGGGCCCGATCTCCGGCGGGCACCCGCCGCTTCTGATGACGGTGAAATTCCTCGATGGGCAGCTGTTGTCCGACATCGGCGTGCGCTTCGATCTGCCGCGGCTGCGCGCGCTCGGCAGTGATCCGGTCCGGAATGACGAGCACGTCTATGTGGTCGCCGACAGTGCCGGGGCCGCGATTGCGCGTTTTGCCTGGGCGCCGAACCAGCCGGGGACCAGTATCGTCAGCACCGTGCTGCCGTTCATGGCGATCGCATTCGGCGGCTTTGCGTTGCTGACCGCGCTCGCGCTGCGCTACATCCGCCGCAGCGCCGCCAAGATCGCCGAGGGCGAGAACCGCCTGCGCCACCTGGCTCTGCACGATCCCCTCTCCGGCCTGCCGAACCGCACCTATTTCGGCGAGCGGCTGGGCGCGGTGATCGGCGGCACCGGCAAGAGCGACGGAATCGCGGCGGTGCTGGCGATCGACCTCGATCACTTCAAGGACATCAACGATACGCTCGGCCACCACATCGGCGACGGATTGATCGGCGTGGTCGCACAGCGGCTCGTGCACGCCGTGCGACACGAGGACCTCGTGGCGCGGCTCGGCGGCGACGAGTTCGCCGTCATCACGACCGAGGCCGCCGATCTGCAGATGCTGCAGCGCTTCGCCGAGCGGCTGATCGCCGTGCTGCGGGCGCCGTACTCCATCAGCGGCCACACGCTGCTGATCGGCGCAAGCATCGGCATTGCGGTGATCGACCGGCGCACCGGCGACGGCGCCGACATCATGCGCCGCGCCGACGTCGCGCTCTACCGCGCAAAGAACGAGGGCCGCAGCCGCGCCTGCATCTACGACGCCGACATGGATGCCGACCTGCGCGAGCGCAAGCAGCTCGAGAATGACCTGCGCACCGCGATCGCCGAAGACCGGCTCAGCGTCGCCTACCAGCCGATCATGAACGCCAGCGGCGAGAAGATGGCCGGCGTCGAGGCGCTCTGCCGCTGGAGCCACCCGACCCGCGGCAACGTGCCGCCGAGCGACTTCATCCCGATCGCGGAGCGCAGCGAGCTGATCATCCCGCTGGGAGAATGGGTGCTGCGCCAGGCCTGCATCGAAGCGAAGCGCTGGACCGGGCTGACGGTCGCGGTGAACGTCTCGCCGCTGCAGTTCCGCCGCCAGGACTTCGTCGAGATGGTCGAGCGCATCCTGGCCGAAACCGAATTCGACCCGAACCGGCTCGAACTGGAGCTGACCGAGTCCACCCTGCTCGGCAATGTCGAGGAAGCCGAGAAGGCGATGCACCGCCTCAAGGCGCAGGGCGTGCGCTTCGCGCTCGATGATTTCGGCACCGGCTATTCGAGCCTGCTGTATCTGCGCAGCTTCCCGTTCGACCGCATCAAGATCGACCGCTCGTTCGTGCGTTCGATCGAAAGCGCTGCCGACGCCGCCTCGATCGTGCATGCGATCGTCAGCCTCGGCCGCGGCCTCGGCATGAAGGTGACGGCGGAAGGCGTCGAAACCGCCGAGCAGCAGCTGTTCCTGCGCGCCGCGGGCGTGCATTCGATGCAGGGCTTCCGCTTCGGCAAGCCTTCGCCGGCCGCGGTGATCTCGGAACGGCTGCATCCGGCTGCGGCCGCACCGCAGGCAGCGGCGGGCTAGCGCGCTTACATCGGCGGCGCGACCCCGCGGCCGACGTTCACCCGCGGCGTGGTCAGCGTGCCATCCGGCAGTTTGGTCGCGTTCGAGATGAAAATCGGCGCGCCGGCCTTGAGTTCGCTCTTGTTTCCCGGCGAATAGGTCACGATCGGCGTGTCCGGCGACACGACGATCTTCTTCTCGCCGTCCTTGTATTTGAGCGTGAGCACCTGGCCGTCGGCCGCAGCGGAGGTCTGCTCCACCGCGCCATTGGTCATCGTGCTCGATGGCTGCAGGTCCCACGAGCGGTGGCCGTCGCCGGCCCCGCGCATCGCCTCGGGAAAGATGTGCACTTCGAGCGCCTTCTGGCTGCCGTCGGCCTGCGGCATGCCCGCCACGCCGACGTATGAGCCCTTCTGGATGTCGGCGAGCGATGCCTTGATGAGCGCCACCACCATGACGTTGTCCGCAAGCTTGACCTTCAGTTCGCCGCCGCTGCGCGCCTTGATGACGTAGATGTCGCCCTCGACGCGCTCAACCGTGCCGCGCACGCGCACGGTCGGCTCTTGCGCGCTCGCGATCGGTGCAGCCGCGAGCAGCAGAGCAATGGCTCCGAGAATCGGCACGATCATCTAATCCTCCCCTGACGCCTCCGCGAAGGAACACCTCGCAGCGCACTTTATTCCGTTGGCGTGATCGTGAACGCGGCCGCGCTTACGTCCGCCGGCGCGGCAGATATACTCGCGCGCAATCATGACGGATACGGCAAACCTCGACCTGAGCGGGGCCGGTACTCAGCACATCATTCATCCGCTCTACGTGCGGATTACCCACTGGATCAATGCGCTGGCGATGCTGGTGATGATCGGCTCGGGCTGGCAGATCTACAACGCCTCGCCGCTGTTCCCGTTCACGTTTCCGCGAAGCGCGCTCGGCGGCTGGCTCGCGGGCGGGCTGCTCTGGCACTTCGCCGCGATGTGGGTGCTGACCGTCAACGCCCTCGTGTACCTGACCGTAGGTCTTGCGAGCCGCCGCTTTGGCAAGCTGCTGCCGATCCGGCCCGGCGACGTCGCGCGCGATCTCGGGGCCGCCTTCAGCGGGCGGCTCGATCGCGATGTCGCTCATTACAATGCAGTGCAGAAGCTGGTGTACGTCGCCATACTGCTCACCGGCGTCGTCATTGTGATTTCCGGCTTCGCGATCTGGAAGCCGGTGCAGCTGCGGGAGCTGACCCTGCTGTTCGGCGGCTATGACGCGGCACGCTACGTCCATTTCTTTGCGATGGCCGTCATTGTGCTGTTCCTGATCGTGCACGTCATCATGGCGCTGCTGGTGCCGAAGTCGCTGCGCGCGATGATCCGCGGACACTGATGCATGGAGCGTAAAAACCCGAGGGTCGACGCCGCTCTCCTGATCAAGGATGCCGCGAAGCTGCTGCCCAGTCTGGCGCGGCGTCTTTTCTTGCGCAACACCGCGAGCCTCGGCGCGCTCGTCCTGCTGACCGGCTGCGACATCGTCGATGGACCGACTTCGGAGCGTGCGCTGCGCAAGGTCTCGGAATTCAACGACTGGATCCAGGCGCGGCTGTTCAACCCGAACCGGCTGGCCGACACGTATCCGGAAAGTGCGATCACGCGGCCGTTCCGCTTCAATGCCTATTACGACGAGTCGGAGGCGCCGGACGTCGACGAGGACGCCTATCGTCTCGCGCTCGATGGGTTGATCGGGAACAAGCAGCCGTGGACGCTCGACCAGCTCTACGCGCTGCCGCAGGAGACGCAGATCACGCGGCTGATCTGCGTCGAAGGCTGGAGCGCGATCGGCAAGTGGACCGGCGCGCCGCTGCGCGACTTTCTGCGCCGCGTCGGCGCCGATCTCACGGCGAAATACGTGCACTTCGTCTGCGCCGAGGGCTATTCGGCGTCGATCGACATGCCGACGGCTTTGCATCCGCAGACGCAGATGACTTTCAAGTTCGACGGCGAGGTGCTGCCGACCAAATTTGGCTTTCCAATGCGCATCCGCATGCCGGTGAAGCTCGGCTTCAAAAATCCGAAGCATGTCGTCGGCCTCGCGGTGCTCAACAATTATACCGGCGGCTATTGGGAAGACCGGGGCTACAACTGGTTCAGCGGGCTATAGGGCTGAAACACTCTCCGCTCATTCCCGCGCAAGCGGGAATCCAGGGCCAAGAACTGGGCCCCCGCTTTCGCGGGGACGAGCGGCGGGATGCGCTAATCGAACGTCGCGCCCGAGCGCAACACGACCTCGCGCCATTTGGCCGAATCCCGCGCGATCACAGCGGCGAATTCCTCCGGCGTGCCGCCCGCCGGTTCGTCTCCGATCATGGCGAAGCGCTCCACGAACGCGGGTGTTCTGATCGCGCGATTGATCGCCGCGTTGAGCTTGTCGACGATCGGCCGCGGAATCCCTGCCGGGCCGATCACGCCGCTCCAGGTCGGCGCCGCGTAACCGGGCACACTGGCTTCCGCGACAGTCGGCAGATCGGGGAACCCGGGCGAACGGCGCTCGCCGGTCACCGCGAGCGCCCGCACCGTGCCGGAGCGCGCATGCGGCGCGATTGAATTCAGGCTCTCGAACATCACCTGCACGCGGCCCGCGATCAGGTCGTTGATCGCGGCCGCGCCGCCGCGATACGGGATGTGCACGATCTCGGTGCCGCTCATGTACTTGAACAGCTCGCCCCCGACATGGCCGGGCGAGCCGTTGCTCGACGAGGCGTTCGACAGCTTGCCGGGATTTTTCTTCGCGTAATCGATCAGCTCCGGCACGGTCTTGAACGGCGCATCCGGCGCCACCGCCAGCAGCATGTGGCCGCGCGCGACCAGCGCGATCGGCTGGAAGTCGCGTTCGATGTCGTAGGGCAGCTTCGCCACCATGTGGCGCGTGATCGCGAGCGCGCCGATCGGCCCCATGCAGATCGTGTAGCCGTCGGGCTCGGACTTCGCCGTGAGATCGAGCCCGATCGTGAGCGCCCCGCCCGGCCGGTTGTCGATGATGACCTGCTGGCCGAGCTCCCTGGCGAGCTCCGCGCCGAGAATGCGCGCCACCGTATCGGTCGCGCTCCCCGCCGCCTGCGGAACGATCAGCCGGATCGGCTTGTCGGGATATTCCGCCGCGGCGGGAGCCGCGAACGTTCCGGCCAACACCAGCAAGGCGGCAGCGACGCTGCGCATAAGGCTCCTCCCGATTTTCCGACAGCCTAGCAAGGCGAATTCGATCCGGAAATCGGGTGGGTTGGCACCGGCCTGCGGCCTCATATCCGGCACGACGAATGGAGGAAACCATGAACTTCCGCATCACCGGCCTGCCGGCTGAGAATTTCGACCATCTGTTCGCGCTGTCCGACGTCGAGCTTCGCGCGCACGGAGCAGTGCGAACGAAGGCACCGGCTGCGGTTCCCTGCCGCATCAGCCTGACCGACGCGACGCCCGGCGATGAAGTAATCCTCACAAACTACGAGCATCACTCGGTCGACTCCCCGTATCGCATGCGCTTTGCGATCTATGTGCGCAAGGGCGAGGAAACCTACGACCGGGTCAACCAAGTTCCCGAGCAATTGCGCATGCGCACGCTCGCAGCGCGCGCATTCGACAGGGACGGCATGATGATCGGCCGCGAGCTTGTCGAAGGGCCGCAGCTTGAAGCCGCGATCGAGCGCCTGTTCGCCACGCCCGGCGCCGCCTACCTGCATCTGCATTACGCCGCCCCCGGCTGTTACGCGGCGAAGGTCGAGCGCGCCTAGGTGGAGCCGCCTCGCGCTCCGCGCTATAATCGGCGCCATGACCAAGGCGCCGACGAACGATCCGCTCGCCGCCACCCTCGCGCGCAAGGCGGACGGGTACCGCTTCGAAGCCTATTATGGCGCGGAGGCGTGAATGGCCTCGATTCGCAACGAGATCGCGCTCGGTGCATCCCCGGAGCGCGTGTGGGATGCCCTGCGCGACTTCGGCGCCGTGCATCAACGCGTCGCGCCCGGTTTCCTGACCGACAGCACAATGGATGGCGATGGCGTGAGAGTGGTCACCTTCGCGAACGGTGCGATCGTGCGCGAGACACTGGTGAGCACGGACGACGAGAACCGGCGGCTCGTCTATGCAATCATCGATCAGCGCTTCGAGCACTACAGCACCTCCGTGCAAGTGTTTACTGACGGGGCTGGAAGCCGTGTGATCTGGATCATCGATCTCCTGCCGGACGCTCTCGCCGGTTATGTCACGCAGATGGCGCAACAGGGCGCGGTCGCGATGAAGACCGCGCTGGAGAAGGCGTGATCTCCGCGAAGTCGCGGCCGCCGGCGAACCGACCGGAAACGGGTGGTGGAATCCCGCGCGCGGCGTATCTAAGGGAAATCGCTGCGGGAATTCCCATGAACAACTATCACGTGTTCGAAACAAAGCTCGGATTTGCCGCCATCGCGTGGAACGACGCGGGCGTGACCCGCTTCAATCTGCCGGGTCCGAAGGATGGCGCCACGAATCGCCTCGGCGGCGCAACGCCTGCCGAGCCGCCGCCGCACATCGCAGCAATCATCGATCAGGCGCGGCGGTACTTCGCCGGTGAACAGATCGATTTCAAAGCCATCGGGCTCGATCTCTCCAGCGTCGATCCATCCCGCCGTTCGATCTACGATGCACTGCGCCAGGTCGGCTTCGGCGACACCGTCACCTACGGCGAGCTCGCCAGGCGCGCCGGCTTGAACGCGCCGCAAGCCGCGCAGGATGTCGGCATCGCAATGGCGCGCAATCCGGTGCCCCTCATCATCCCGTGCCACCGTGTACTGGCGGCGGGCGGCAAGCTCGGCGGTTTCTCAGCCCCCGGCCGCACGGAAGCGAAAGAGAAGATGCTCGCGCTCGAAGGCGTGTTCATCGGCAATCAGCCGCGACTGCTCTAAAAGCATCTCACATTCTCAGTGTCATCCCGGCCAAGCGAGCGCAGCGAGTGCGAGCCGGGATCCACGAAACACAAGCCGCGGTTATTCGGCGCCGTCAGTGTTTCATGGGTCCCGGCTCTCGCTTCGCTCGGCCGGGATGACGGTAACGCTTGATGGCCATTGCAGTGCCAGACCGGACTATGCACAGTCTTCCCGAACCAGATCGGGAGAAGACGGATGGCCAAGGTCGCGATCGTCACGGGTGCGGGCACGGGGGTCGGGCGCGCGGCAGCGCTCGCGCTGATGAAGGCGGGCTACGCGGTGGCGCTCGCCGGCCGGCGCAAGGAGCCGCTCGAAACCGTCCTGAAGGAAAGCGGCGGCAACGGCCTCGCGGTGCCGACCGACGTGAAAGACGTCGACGCGATCCGCAGGCTGTTCGCGACGGTCAAGGAGAAATACGGCCGGCTCGACGTGCTCTTCAACAACGCCGGCATGGGCGCGCCGCCGGTGCCGTTCGAGGAATTGCCGGTCGAGAAGTGGAAGGAGGTCGTCGACACCAACCTCACCGCGCTGTTCGTTTGCAGCCAGGAAGCCTTCAAGATCATGAAGGACCAGAACCCGCGCGGCGGCCGCATCATCAACAACGGCTCGATCTCGGCGCACACGCCGCGGCCGCGCTCAGCCGCCTACACCTCGACCAAGCATGCCGTCACCGGCCTCACCAAATCGATGGCGCTGGACGGGCGCGGCTACGACATCGCGTGCGGCCAGGTCGATATCGGCAATGCCGCGACCCCGATGACCGACCGCATGGTGCAAGGCGTGCCCCAGCCGGACGGGCGCATGATGCCGGAGCCGCGCATGGACGCCGAGCACGTCGGCTCGGCGGTCGCCTACATGGCGAGCCTGCCGCTCGACGCCAACGTGCTGTTCATGACCGTGATGGCGACCAAGATGCCGTTCGTCGGGCGGGGGTAGACGTCACGCAGCGTGCAAGGTGAAGTCGACACGGACGGCATCGAAGCGAAATTCGATCCGGCCGTCGCTGGTCTTGTCGAGCACGCCGGCCTTGAGCAGCGCGTGCACGTCCGCGTGGACCGCTTTCACGTCGCGCCCGATACGGCGCGCAGCTTCGCGGATCGTCACCGGCCCCTGCCCGGCCAGGACCTTGAGTAATTCCCAGCGTTTCGCAGTGAGAACCTTCCACAGCAACTCCGGCGTCGCGAAGCTGATCCGCGCCTGCTGTCTCTTGCCTGTGAAGGCCGCAAGCGCGCGGCGCGTGACCTCCTCGCGCGAGGCGACTTCAAGGGTTACGGTCTTCATCTTCGACGCCTCCATTCCTCGACATCGGCCCAGAATTCCGTCAGCAGTTGCTCGTAGCCGTTAAACGCGTATCGCGTCTCCACACCGCCAAAATGCCGATGGTCGCCTTTTCCGGCCTCGTTGTCGTAACGCAGGATGCATTCGCCCGCGACCACAAGCGCGAGGCGGTATTTCAACCGATGCGTTGACCGGCGCACGGGCTGAGGCACCTGCCACACGACGATTTCAACGAACGCGTCCTCGGCGATGACGTGCCGCTCATCCATCATCACCACGGCCTTCATGTTGGAGACAATAACAACACCGTGAGGTGATGTCAATTCCTCCAACAGCAACGGATCTGGTGATTGGCTTGACGCCGCGCCGCCGCTCCGCGACCGTGCGACAAACCATACAGCCGAGAGAAGCCATGTTGGTTCGATTGCTCGTCGCAAGCTTGCTCGTCATTGCCGCCCTCCCCGCCCACGCCCAATCCTTCCCCTCCCGGCCGCTCCACCTCATCGTCGCCTATGCGCCGGGCGGCACCGGCGACGTCGTCGCGCGCATCATCGCGGACAAGCTCGGCCCCGCGCTCGGCCAGACGGTCGTGGTGGAAAACCGCTCCGGCGCGAGCGGCGCCATCGGCGCGACGGCCGTGGTCAATGCGCCGCCGGACGGACACACGCTCCTTGTCGGACAAACCGCCGAGATCACCGTCAATCAATACTGGATCAAGGGGCTGACCTACGATCCGAAGGATCTGCAGCCGGTGGCGCTCGCGACCGTCGTGCCGCTCGCGCTGACGATCCCGGGCAAGGCGCCGTACGCGAGCATGGCCGAATTCTTCAAGGCCATGAAAGACTCCGGCAAGCAGTTCTCGTTTGCCTCGGCCGGCACCGGCACGCCCGGCCATCTCGCCGGTGAATATCTGAGCGCGAAGCTGCCGGGCAAGCTCGTGCATGTTCCCTACAAGGGCGCGGGCCCGGCGCTGAACGACATCATCGGCGGCCATGTCGACATGTATTTTCCCGGCTTCCCGCCGGTGATGCCGATGATGAAGGCGGGCACCGTGAAGGTGCTGGCGGTGTCGTCGGCAAAGCGCGCCGATGCCGCGCCGGACATCCCGACGGTCGCGGAAGCGACCGGATTTGCGGATTTCGATTTTTCGCTGTGGCAGGGCTTCTTCGCGCCCAAGGGCACGCCGAAAGAGGTGATCGCCCGGCTCAACGCCGAGATCAACAAGATCCTCGCCCAACCGGAGACGCGGCAGAAGCTCACCGACGCCGGCGCGAATGTCGTGCCGCAATCGACCGAGCAGTTCGCCGCATTCGTCGCCGCGGAGAGCGCGAAGTATGAGCGCATCATCCGCGAGACCGGCGTCAAGCCGGATTGAGCCGATGATCCAGGAACCCGCCGCTCAGCTGCTCGAGCACTGGAAGGAATTCTACCTGCTGGTCGGCACCGCCGCAGCGGCGCTCGTCGCGCTGCTGTTCGTTGCCGCCTCGCTCGGCGTCGGAATACTCAGCCGCCACCCCGGCGGACCGACCCGCACCTATATGAGCCCGGTCGCCTTTCATTTCACCAGCGCGCTGTTCGTCTCCGCGGCGGCACTCGTGCCGACGCACACGCGGTTCTCCCTCGGCGTGCTGGTGGGCCTGAACGCGCTCGCGGGCACCATTTACGCCGCGTTCGTGCTGCGCCGGCTGTTCACCGACAACATCGCGGATCTTGCCGACCGCATCTGCTACGGCATCATCCCGCTCTTTGCCTATGTGGCAGGTCTTGCGGCCGCCTGGCTCATTTTCCGCGGCTCGGCGCACGCGCCCGAATTCCTCGCCGGCACCGTCGTACTATTGTTGGTGGTGAACATCCGCAACGCGTGGGACCTGCTGCTCTCGATGGCGCGGCGCCGCGGCGAGATCGAAGCGGGCGGTTCGGCACCGCGCTAGCCGAGTGCGATCTTAGGTCGCGTCATTCCCAGTTTCGCCTTGCGCTTGTCACGGCGGCATGGTCCAATTTTCGTGCACGGGCTCACGGGGACTGATCTCCGCGCGGAATTGGCACGATCATTCGCATCCAGCTCGGGAGACAATCATGCACATGACAGCATTGGGCCTGGCGGCATGCCTCGCCGCCGGCCTCGCGGGACCCTGTTGGGCCCAGGATCTCAAAGCGACACCGCGGTTAAGCGATACGCAAGTCGGCTTCGATCCGGCCGGCCATTACGGCAACTATACGCTGACCGTGACGGGCCCAAACAAATTCCACGCGAGCGCTTCATCCAACACCGGCACGCCCGCGATCGATCTGCGCCGGTTCGGCGGCTACGATGACGGACTCTACAATTATCAATTGTCCGGCTCGACCGAGGAGAAGGTCGCGGTGCGGAGCAGGCTCAACAACGGCCGCGAAACGCGTCAAGCCGACCCCGCGCTGAAGAGCGTGTCGATCAGCGGGACTTTCGCCGTCAAGGGCGGTGCGATCATCAAGCCTTCGGCCGCGAAGCCCACGCGGCACGACAAAGACGCGCAATAGGGAGGGTCGGGTCATGACAAAATTACACGCTCTCTCCGCATTGCGCGCGGCGCTTTTTGCCGCGGTTCTCCTGCCGGCGGGTATTGCGCGCGCCCAGGATCTCAACGTCAACGGCAGCCTGTGCGTGGGTTTCGACTGTCCTCCGCCGTCGTTCGGTTTCGACACGATCGTTCTGCGTGAGAACAACCTGCGGATTTTCTTCGACGATACCAGCGTCTCGGCCGGATTTCCCGCCAATAAATGGCGCATCACGATCAACGATTCCGCGAGCGGCGGCGCCAGCTTCTTTGCCATCGACGATGTGACCGGCAGTCGCACAGGGGTGTTCAAGATCATGGCCGGCGCGCCCTCCGCGTCGCTTTTCGTCGCGTCTTCCGGCAATGTCGGGATTGGGACGACCGTACCGGGGCTCGATCTCTCGGTGTTTTCGGGCGACACACCGGCGATCCGTCTCGAACAGAGCGGGTCGAGCGGCTTCACGGCGCAGACCTTCGATATCGGCGCGAACGAGGCGAATTTTTTCGTGCGCGATCTCACGTTCGGCGGCCGCTTGCCGTTCCGCATCCGCCCGGGCGCGCCGACCAGCAGCATCGACATCAGCGGCAGCGGCAAGGTCGGTGTCGGGACCAACAGCCCGAATGCCCAGCTGTCGGTCACCGGCGCCGACGACAACACATTTGGTCAGTTGCTCGTCACGTCATCGGGCAACGACGCGCGCCTCGAATTCCGCAACGCGAATGGCGCAACACCGACCGGACGCGGGTCGATCCTGATGTCGCGCACGGTCGGGTTCGAGGGCTTGCGGTTCATGATCAACAACGTGGACCGGGCGATCATCGACGAAAACGGCAATGTCGGCATCGGCACGACGGCGCCTGCCGCCCAGCTTCACACCACCGGCAGCGTGACCTTCGCCGGCATCACCGGCTGCAGCGGCGGCCTGCAGACCGGCGGGAGCGGCCAGGTGTCGTGTCTCGTCTCGTCGCGCCAGTTCAAGAATATCGCGGGCGACCTCGCAGCGAATGTCGCGCTCGCGAATATCATGGCGCTGCGGCCGCAGACCGGCACCTACAAGGACACGCCCGATGTGCCGGAGCATTGGCTGATCGCCGAGGACGTGGCCGAGGTCGATCCTGCATTGGCCGGCCTGCGTGATGGCAAGCCCTACGTGGTCAAGACGCAGAACGTCGTCGCCGACCTCGTCGCCGTGGTGCAGCAGCAGCAGCGGCAGATCGAGGAGTTGCGGCGGCTGATAGCGGCCAGGCAATAACGCGCCGAGTCCCCGGCGGGCGCCCGCAGGCAGCCCGCCGGCATTATTCCCGCCGCAGCATCATGGTGAGCGCAAGCGCCACGATGGCGGAGACCAGCAGCGCGACAAAGGCGGCGTCATAGCCGCCGGTCGCGTCGAAGATCGCCGCGCCTCCGTACGCGCCGATGCCGCCGAAGATCTGGTGAACCATGGTGATCAGGCCGGTGAGCGCGCCAAGGTTTTTCGTGCCGAAGCTTTCGCGCACGAACATGACGGTGAGTGGCGCGGTGACGAGAAACGTTGCGCCGAACACCAGCGCGTAGAGCGCGACCGAGACCGGCGACTGGTCGATTGCGATCCAGCCGAACACGACAATGCGCGCCGCGAATGCCGCCGCCGTCGGCCACACCGGGCCGACGCGGTCGCTCGCCCAGCCCGACGCGATCACGCCGGCGAGCCCGGTGAGGCCCATCAGCGCCAGCAAATGACCGGCCGTCAGCGTACCGAGTCCGCGATCCTGGGCGAAGGCTGCGACATGGGTGGTGACGAAAAAATCGTCGAGCCCGCAAATCGCGTAGATGCCGAGCAGCAGCCAGAACCGGCGCTTGCGTGCGGCTTCGCGCAACGACAGGCTTGCGCGCGATGCTCCGGTCGCTTGCGCCCCGCCCTGCCCCGGCAGAGCAATCAGCAGCGGCAGCAGCGCGAAATGCGCGAAGGCAATCCAGACAAACACCGCAGGCCACCCGATCTGCACCATCACGCTTGCGAGCACCGCGATCATCACGAGCTGGCCGACGCTCATCCCGGAGATCGCGATCGCATTGGCGAGCCCGGCGCGCCCGGGATAAATGCGCATCACGATCACGCCGACGATCACCAGCGAGGCGGCGCCGTTGCCGATCGCGAACACGACGCCGTAGAGCAGGAGCGCGTGCCACGGCTGCGACACGAGGCTCATGCCGCCGATGCCGATGCCGCCGATGATCATGCCTCCGGCGAGGAGAGTGCGGGGGCTGAGGCGATCGGCAAGGCGTCCAGCGAGAAACGTAGCCAGAGCGGAGACGAACATGTACGCCCCGACCGCCAGCCCCAGTTCGCCGCGCGCCCAGCCGAATTCGTCCACCATGGGCTTGAAGGTGAGCCCGATCGCAAAGCGCGCGCCCCCGCCGATCAGCAGAACCAGAAAGCCAGCCGCGAGGGCGACCGCGGCGCGGGTGGGCGTCATGCAGCGGGCGCGTCCGGCTGGCGCAACGGATGTTCGGCCGCGAAGGCATCGATCGCCATGCAGTTCGCGTAGATGCGCCCCGCCGTCGGATACTCGGACGGTTCGCGCCCGCCGAACAGCTTGGCGCTGGTCAGATGCGCGGCGAGGCAGATGTCCGCGACTGTGACCTGATCGCCGACGCTGAACTTTCCGGTGCGTGGATCGCGCGCCAGCACCTGGTCGAGCGCGTCGCTGCCGGCGTCGAGCCAGTGCCGTACCCATTCGGCGCGAGCCGCTTCGCCGACGTGCAGTTCGTCCTCGAGATACTTCCGCACCCGCGGCACGATGAAGGGATGCGCATCCATCGCCACCATCTGGGCAATGGCGCGGGCATGCGCCCGTGCGTGCAACTCGCTCGGCAGCAGTGGCGGTTGCGGATACTTCTCGTCGAGGTATTCCAGGATGGCGAGCGACTGCACCAGCGGGCGGGCCTCACCGTCGATCAGGGTCGGCACCACGCCTTCCGGGTTGAGCTTCTGATAGTCGGCTGCGAACTGGTCGCCCTTGAGCAGGTCGAGCGAGACCTTCTCGATCGCGAGGCCCTTGAGCCGCAGCGCGATGCGCACGCGGTAGGCGGCCTGCGAGCGCCAATAGGTGAAGAGCTTCATGGCTGCTCAGCTCGCCGGCCGCGATGGCACGATCGCGATGGGCGTAAAGGTATAAACCGCATCTCCGTTCTGATTGAAGGCGGTCCATTTGACGAGCGCGATGCCCTGCGGCTTCGTCTTCGAGGGCGTAAGCTTCATCACCTCGCCCTGGATGTGCAGTTCATCGCCGGGGCGCACCGGCATCATCCAGCGCAGTTCGTCGACACCGGCGCCAATCAGCGGATGCGGGCCGAACGGCCTGGTCCGAACGGCGAGGTTCATCGCCATCGCGGCCGTGTGCCAGCCCGAGGCTGCCAACCCCTTGAACAGGGTCTTTTGCGCCGCCGCTTCATCGAGGTGCATCGGCTGCGGATCGAACTCGGCCGCGAACCGCTTGATGTCCTCCTCGGTCACCTTGAGCGTGCCGCTCTTGAATGTCATGCCGAGCGCGAGGTCTTCGAACCATTCGACCATCGTGACCTCGATGCCTGCATTGAAGGCGACCGATCCGCCCGTCCCGGCGGAAGCGCAGACCGGTTTGCTGCCTTCGTGCGGATGAGCGGGAGCGCAGGGCGGTTCTACTGCCGCCACCCCTTCATCGGATACTCGAACTTCGCGGTCGCGCGGTCTTCCGGCCACACCGATTTGTATTCCTTGCCGTGCAGCTGGATCAGGTAGGTCGCCGACAGGGTGTTCTGTCCGGTCTCGTCGAACTTCACGCCGCGATAGCCGATCATCAGCTGATCGGGCTTCAGGTCGGTCGCCTTCAGCGCCGCCTGGATTTTTGCCGGATCGGTCGAGCCGGCGCGGTTGATCGCCTCGGCGAGCACGAGGAATCCCTGCATCCAGCGCGCGCTGGTATCGTCGAGGTCGCGTCCGTATTTCTTCTTGAACATCTCGTTGATCTTGTAGCTGACGCTGCCCGGCTTGCCGGTATCCCACGCGCTGCGGTTCACCGCGCCCTGTGCGATCTCGCCGACATTGGGAATGAAGGTTGGATCGGAGAAGCCCGCGTCGTCGCCGATGATGATCGGCGGCAGGTAGTCGAGGTTCTTCATCGTTTTGAAGTACAGCACCGTGTCGGCGGTGTAGCTGATGAAGATCACCGCGTCCGGCTTCTTGTCCTTGAGCTGCAGCACCTGTGCCGACACGTCGGTCGAGTTGGCGTTGTAGGCGATTTGCGCCGCGACCGGGATGTTCGCCTGCTTGGCGGCCTCGAGCACGCTGGCGGCGACCGAGGTGCCGTAGTCGGTGTTCTCGTTGACGATCGCCATAGTGTCGATCTTCTTGCCGCTCTTCTTCAGCTCATCGAGGAAGGTCGTATAGGCCTTGGCAAAGTCGGGCGCGATCGGGCCGACGCGGAACGTCCATTTGAAGCCGCGCTGGGTGATGTTGAGCGCAACCGAGTCCGCGACGAGAAACGGAATGCCCTGCCGCTCGGCCGCCGCGGTCGCGGTCAGCGCGACCGACGAATGATACGCGCCGAGCATGGCGACGACCTTGTCCTGCGAGATGAGCCGCAGGGTCTGGTTCTGCCCGACCGACGGATTGCCCTGGTGATCGGCGCTGATCAGCTCGATCTTCGCGCCGCCGAGGTTGGGCAGGCCCGCGCTCTCGGCGAGCGGCAGGCCCTTGAGGTCGGGATACGCGCCGTTGACGATCTCGGCGCCCAGTTCGACCGCATCCTTGGCGGAATTTCCCGCCGGCGCCGCGTTGCCGGTGAGCGGATAGACCACGCCGATCTTGACGTTGTCGGCGGCGTGAGCCGGAAGGGCGATGGCGCACGCAAACAGGGCGGCGGCGAGACGATGATTCCGCATGCAGTCCTCCCGAATCTCTTCCGGCGGCGGCTTTGCGCCGCCGCACGGGCCTGATCGTACCGCCCTACCGGGCGGCCGTCAGCCGGGTTCAGGATGAATGTCTGCCGCGCGCAGAAAGCGAGTTCAGGTCAGCTCGACCGTTTCGAAGTCCGCCGGCAGCACGATCTCCAGCACTTCGGCGTCGTCCGAGTAGTCCAGCACCTTGTGCTTGATGCGCGGCGGCTGGATCCAGGCACTGCCCGGACGCATCACATGCGCGCCCTGCCCTTCGAGCTCGGTCTTGATCCAGCCCTTGAGCACGTAGACCATCTGAAATTCGACGTCGTGATAGTGCAGCTTGGAAACCTCCTCAGGCCGGCACGGCGGCACGAAGCGGATCACGTGTGCCTGCACCATCCCATTTGTCGCCTTGGCCATACCGAGGTCGCGATACTTCGCATAGGTGCGCAGCCCGATTTCGAAGTCTTCCTCGCTGTGATGGCTCACGCGGAAAATCTGCGACGGCCGCTTCGGCTGCGCGACCGCGCGCTTGGCGGCGGCACGCGATGGCTTCGCGCGTGACTTCGCTACCGGCTTGCGCGCGGCCGAACGGCGCGCGCTCGTCTTGGTCCTTGCCATGATGTCCTCCGCCCCAAACCTGCCCGGCAACACATTGCGCGGTCAGGTGGCCCGCGGTCAACACTGGGCGGAAGCCATTGATCCAAAAGGACAATCAGTTGAGGCGGAACAGTCCGTCAACCGACTTCAATTCGGCCGGTTTGATCAGGTTCGAATGCGCGACGGTGACGGAATGCAGCGCGCCGTCCAGCTTCTCGCGCCAGAAGTCCAGAAACCGCTGCAATTCCGGGAAGATCGGGCAGAGATCGTACTCCTGCCAGACATAAGACTGAATCAGCCAGGGGTGATCGGGCCGCCGATAGAAGATGTGCGCGGTGGTAAGCCCGTAACCGGCAAGCTGACGCCGGAAGTCACTGCTGGCCATTTTGGTCCTCCAAGAATCTCGAAGACTCAAATTCTCAGGCATGCGACAGTTCCATTGCAAGCCTAATGGATGAATAAACTGTTTACTTTCAAGGTATTAGCAGCAAAGAGGCGAGTGTGCTGACAGCGCCGCAAAAGCTGCTAGCAGTCCTCGTTAACGAGTGCTAAAAAATTTCAGCCGGCCTCTTGTGGCTCACGGGAGCGTGAACTATGTCCGGCGCCAGCGGTCTGACGGGGCACCTTCCGCACGGGCCGTTGCCTCAAAAATTGTCAGTTGAACAAGCACTTAGGAGGATATCCATGAAATTCCGCCCGCTTCACGACCGCGTCGTCGTCAAGCGCATCGATGCCGAGGAGAAGACCTCCGGCGGCATCATCATTCCGGACACCGCCAAGGAGAAGCCCTCGCAGGGTGAGATCGTGGCTGTCGGCCCGGGCGGCCGCGACGAGAGCGGCAAACTGATTCCGATCGACCTGAAAGTCGGCGAGCGCGTGCTGTTCGGCAAGTGGTCGGGCACCGAGGTCAAGATCGACGGCGTCGATCTCCTGATCATGAAGGAAAGCGACATCATGGGCGTTCTCGAAGAGACCGTCGCCCGCAAGAAGGCCGCGTAACGAACCCTCGTCCTGAGGAGCGGCCGAAGGCCGCGTCTCGAAGGACGGCACACACCACCACTCATCCTTCGAGACGCCGTGCTGTGCACGGCTCCTCAGGATGAGGATCGAGTTGAAATCAAACGGAGCAATGTAAATGGCTGCCAAGGACGTCAAATTCTCCGTCGACGCGCGCGATCGCATGCTGCGCGGCGTCGACATCCTCGCGAATGCCGTGAGGGTTACGCTCGGGCCCAAGGGCCGCAACGTCGTGCTCGACAAGTCGTTCGGCGCCCCGCGCATCACCAAGGACGGTGTGACGGTCGCCAAGGAAATCGAGCTCGAGGACAAGTTCGAGAACATGGGCGCACAGATGGTGCGCGAAGTCGCCTCCAAGACCTCCGACGTCGCCGGTGACGGCACCACCACGGCGACCGTGCTCGCACAGGCGATCGTGAAGGAAGGCGCCAAGTCGGTCGCGGCCGGCATGAACCCGATGGACTTGAAGCGCGGCATCGACCTCGCCGTCGAGGCCGTCGTCGAGCATCTCAAGACCAACTCCAAGAAGGTCACCTCGAACGAGGAGATCGCCCAGGTCGGCACCATCTCGGCCAACGGCGACAAGGAGATCGGCGACTTCCTCGCGAAGGCGATGCAGAAGGTCGGCAACGAGGGCGTCATCACGGTGGAAGAGGCCAAGAGCCTCGAGACCGAGCTCGACATCGTCGAGGGGATGCAGTTCGACCGCGGCTACATCTCGCCCTACTTCATCACCAACGCCGACAAGATGCGCGTCGAGTTCGACGACCCCTACATCCTCATCAACGAGAAGAAGCTGTCCGGACTGCAGGAACTGCTCCCGCTGCTTGAGGCGGTGGTGCAGACCGGCAAGCCGCTGCTCATCATCGCCGAGGACGTGGAAGGCGAAGCGCTCGCGACGCTCGTCGTCAACAAGCTGCGCGGCGGCCTCAAGGTCGCGGCGGTGAAGGCGCCCGGCTTCGGCGATCGCCGCAAGGCCATGCTGCAGGACATCGCGGTCCTGACCGGCGGCCAGGCGATCTCGGAAGACCTCGGCATCAAGCTCGAGAACGTGACGCTCGCCATGCTCGGCCGCGCCAAGAAGGTGATGATCGAGAAGGAGAACACCACGATCGTCAACGGCGCCGGCAAGAAGGCGGACATCGAAGGCCGCATCCAGCAGATCAAGGCGCAGATCGAGGAGACCACCTCGGACTACGACCGCGAGAAGCTGCAGGAGCGGCTGGCCAAGCTCGCGGGCGGCGTCGCGGTGATCCGCGTCGGCGGCGCGACCGAGGTCGAGGTGAAGGAGCGCAAGGATCGCGTCGACGATGCGATGCACGCGACCCGCGCCGCGGTCGAGGAAGGCATCCTGCCGGGCGGCGGTGTCGCCCTGCTGCGGGCCGCCGACTCGCTGAAGAAGATCCGCACCCAGAACGACGACCAGAAGACCGGCGTCGAGATCGTGCGCAAGGCCCTCTCCGCTCCGGCGCGGCAGATCGCGATCAACGCGGGCGAGGACGGCTCGGTGATCGTCGGCAAGATTCTCGACAAGGATCAGTATGCGTACGGCTTCGACGCGCAGTCGGGCGAGTACGTCAACATGCTGACCAAGGGCATCATCGATCCGGCCAAGGTCGTGCGTCAGGCGCTGCAGGGTGCGGCGTCGGTCGCGGGCCTGCTCGTGACCACCGAGGCGATGGTCGCCGAGGTGCCGAAGAAGCAGAGCGCCGGCGGCGGCGGTGGCGGCATGCCGCCCGGCGGCGGCATGGATTTCTGATCGGTCTCAATCGGTTCGAAATGCGAAGGGCGCGGCTCCGGCCGCGCCCTTTTTTCATGCACTCCGCGTTTGCTAAGGATGTGCGCATGCAGGCGTTGATGAATGTCCAGCTGCCGGCCAACATGGATAAGGCTGCCTTCCTGGCGTGGGTTCAATCCCAGGAGCGCCAACGCTACGAACGATCCTTGCCGAGGTGCTCTCGCCCTCATCTGCCACCATCGATCTTGGCGATAAACCGGCGGAGTACCTTCGCGTCCCCAGCGTTTGCGCCTATCTCGTGCTGTCGCAAGATGAACCGAAAGTTTGGGCGTGGGTGCGTGGCGACGGTGGGTTCGACGCCGCGCCAAAGGTCATCAAGGGCAAGGACGCGATGGTGCGAATTTCCGCTCTCTCGCTCGAGCTGCCGCTCGCCGAAATCTACAAAGACTTCCCCGAGACGACCTGAGCCCCAGAAAACACCAACGACCACGAACCAGCGGCGCGTACATCCGGCGCCGCCCGTCGTGGCCGCTGCGCGGCAATAACGCAACCGCGCATTCCAACCCTAGCTGGGGGACGTGACAGGGGCATGTAGCCCCAAAAACGCTAACGACCACGAAGGAACGGTGCGCTTACATCCGGCGTCACCAGCTCGATCCGTGGTCGTCCAGGCGACGGAGCCTTTCGGCTCTACACCGCCGTCTGAACCTATATGGTAGGTGCAGAGTGGTTAATCAATGGTTAGCGCCATGAAAGGTTCCGGAAAGGTCTATGTCGGCGTCGGCGGCTGGAATTTCCCGCCCTGGCGCGGCGTGTTCTATCCGAAGGGCCTCGCCCAGGCGAAGGAACTGTCCTACGCGGCGTCGCACCTCACCTCGATCGAGATCAATTCGACCTTCTACGGCTCGCAGAAGCCGGAGAGCTTCCGCAAGTGGGCGCGCGAGACGCCGGACGGCTTCGTGTTCAGCGTCAAAGGTCCGCGCTTTGCCACCAACCGGCGCGTGCTCGCGGAGGCCGGCGACTCGATCCAGCACTTCCTCAACACCGGTGTGATGGAGTTGGGCGACCGGCTCGGTCCCCTGCTCTGGCAATTCGCGCCACACAAGAAATTCGATGCGGCGGATTTCGGCGCCTTCCTCGCACTTCTGCCCGAGAAGCATGACGGCCGCCGCTTGCGCCACGTGATCGAGGTGCGGCACGACAGTTTTCTTGTGCCGGAGTTCGTCGCGCTGCTGCGCAAGCACGACATGGCGCCGGTGTACTCCGAGCACGAAACCTACCCGGCGATCGCGGATGTCACGAGCGACTTCGTCTACCTCCGGCTCCAGAAGGGCGACGACGCGATCAAGACCGGCTATCCACCCAAGGCGCTTGACGCCTGGGCAGAGCGTCTGAAAATGCTCGCACTGGGCAAAGTGCCGAAGGACCTGCCGCAGGTCGACGCAAAAAACGTCGCAACGCCCGCGCCGCGCGACGTATTCGCCTATGTGATCCACGAAGGCAAAGTGCGCGCGCCCGCCGCCGCGATGGAATTGATCGAACGGTTGAAGCCGTGAAAAAGCTGTTCACCATCGGCTACGAGCAGGCGAAATCGGAGGCCGTCATCGGCGAGCTCAAGCGCGCCGGGGTCGGGCTTGTCGTCGACACCCGTGCGGTCGCGGCCTCGCGCCGCCCGGGCTTCTCCAAACGCCAGCTCGCCGCAGGCCTCGATGATGCGGGCATCGGCTATCTGCATCTGCAGAAGCTCGGCACGCCGAAGGAAGGCCGCGATGCCGCGCGTTCGGGCAATCTCACCAAACTGTTCGACATCTATGAGCGCCACCTCGCGACGCCCGAGGCGAATGAGCAGCTCGATGAACTGGCTGCGCTGGCGAGATCAGGCCGGCCTGTGTGTCTCTTGTGCTACGAGCGGGACGTCGCGCAGTGCCATCGCCGGCGTATCGCCGAGCTGGTCTGCGAGCGCACCGGCATCGACGTCAGGCACCTTGCGGCGCCGCTGTTTTCCTAGGGCGGGCAAAGCGTGGCGGGCCCGCCGTGATTTTTCGCGGGCACCCTCATGGGGCGACTCTCGCTCTGCCCGCCCTACAATTTCTCGCCCAAGCCCTTCAGCTCCGCCGCCGCGACGATGCCCTCGATGAATCCGCGCGGGCACTCCTTGGCGGCGGCCTGAAACAGCCTCACCGCCTCGTCGCGGTTGCTTTGGATCAGCGCGTACTGGCCGCTGTAGAAATGCGCTTCGCACCTGTGCGCTTCCTTCAACGCCGGGTCTGGATTGTCCGCCGCGACGAGCACGCCGTCGGCCTTCAGCTCGCCGGTAAACATGTGCAGCAGCGGCGCGGGCCAGCCGTTCATCTCGACGTTTTTCAAACCCCTGCCGCCGTCGAGCATGCCCTTGTGCTTCGCGCGCCGCTCCGCGATGTCCTGCCACAGCACCGCATAGGCATTCCTGCGCTCGAGCTGTGCCGCGCGGCGCATATCGTCGCGCGCCTTGCCGGGCGCTCCGCCCGCGAGATAGAGCGCGCCGCGCGCGATATGGGCGTTCACGTTGCGGCTGTTGTGCCTGATCGCGGCGGTGTAATCCGCGATGGCACGATCGGCCTCGCCATTGGCCGCATACGCATTCGCACGATTGAAGTAGGCCGAGGCGAAGCGCGGGTTGAACTTGATCGCCGCACCGAAGTCCGCGAGCGCCGCGTCGCTGTCGCCCTTCTCGCTATGCGCCGTACCCCGATTGTTCAACGCCAACGCGTTCTTCGGTTCCAGCCTGATCGATTCATCGTAATCCGCGATCGCCGCCCCCTGATCGCCCTTGGCCGCATGCGCATTGCCGCGATTGTAATAGGCGGCCGCGCGCGCCCTCGGCTTTTGCTTGCCGTCCTCGATGATGCGCGTGCAGCCCGCGATCGCCGCATCGTGGTCGCTCGTCTGCGCGCAGGCGGCCACATCGCGCGATGTCGCTCTGTCTGCTTGCGCCGCCGGCTGCTGGGCATCGGCAGGCTTGCGCACTGCGCGCTTTTTGGTACCGGCAACAGTTTTGCCGGCCGTGGCGACGACCGGCGCGGGCGCATCGTCGCGCTTGTAGCGCGGGCGCGTCTCGGGCGGCGGCGCTGCAGCCGCGGCCGATTTCTTCGATGCCGTACGCTTGGCCGGCGCGGCCGATTGCGTTTGCGCGGCGGCGACGCCGAGTGAGCAGACGAAAGCAAAGACCGAACACACCAGAACAAGGCGGCGCATGTTGGCTCCCATGCGTTGAATGAGGGATGACTCCGTATTGAGCCGCGCGCGGAAACGCAAGCGACGAGGCGTCACTCCGCCGGTTGCACGGCCGCGTCGGCGCGCCGGCTCGCCGCTGCGCGCCGCGTTTCCGCGCCGGTGACGAGCGCGCTGATTGCGAACGTGTTCAGCGCGCCGAGCACGGCGATCGCGGCGCCGACGCCGAGCACGGTGTTGAACCCGCCCTGCTCGTAGAGCCGGCCAATGCCCCAGGCCGCCGGTCCCGCCATCGTGAAGATCAAGAAAAACCGGATCGCATAGATGCGTCCGCGCCACGCCGCCGGCGCGTAGCGGGCGAGCACGAAATCGTTGACCGTCACCTGGCCATAGATCGCCGCGACCGCGAGCGCGAGGCCCGGCAACAGCCACCAGCCGCTGGCGTAAATGGCGAGCACAATCCCGATCACCTGAATGCCGGCGATATACGACATGACCAGATGCGGCGTGAGGCGCTCGACCGCGCGCCCCATGGTGAACTGCGCCATGCCGCCGCACAGGAACACTGCGGTCGCCAGCGCGCCTACCTGCGCGAGCGGAATGCCGGAGCCCATGCGCTGCTGCACCAGCTTGGGCAGCATGATGGTGATCGCGTTGAACACGAGACCCACCCAGAACGCGAGCGTGAGAAACAGGATGACCACCGCGATGGTGAGCCCCCTGCTGAGCGCGACGTCCTGATCGGGCGCCTGTACCACGCGCTTGCCGCGATCGTCCGGGATCAGCGCGAGATAGGCGAAGCCGGTGACGATGAAGAACACCGCGGGGATGAAGAAACTGAAGCGCCAGCCGAGCGTCGCCGCGATGACCGCGGTGCACCCGCTCGCGATCGAGACCCCGATGTTGCCGCAGATGCCGTTGAACGCCATCGTGCGCCCGCGCACGACCGCCGCATCGACGATCATCGGCGTGCCGACGGGATGGTAGATCGCGGCGAACAGCCCGACGCCGAACAGCGCGACCGCCAGCGTCTCGAAGCTCTCCGACACGCCGACCAGCACGCAACAAAGGCCGGTGCCGAAGAAATAGAGCGCGATCATGTTGCGCCGGCTCCAGTTGTCGGCAAGCCAGCCGGCGGGCAGCGCGAACAGCCCGAACGCCGTGAACGCCGCGGTCGAGAGCACCAGCAGTTCGCCGTAGGAGCGCCCGTAAACGGCTTCGAGCCCGATCACGACGGTCGGGAAGATCAGGATCACGTAATGATCGAGAAAATGCGCCCAGTTGAGAAAGCCGATCGAGCGCCGCCGCGCGGAGTCGGCCGAGGGCGTCTGTTGTGCGTTCATGTGTCTCCCGGCATTCATCCGCCCGACGCGGGCAGGCCTGAGCTATAGCGCGGGCGAGTACCGTCTCCCAGTTCGCTTTTTGCAAGTCTGGGTGGCCGTGATCACAACCTTCTCGTTACTGGCGGTTGCATGGAGGCCGGGAAACTGCCGCAATACCGCGGGAGCGTCGTCATGCGTCGCGTGGTTGTGTGCACGGTCGCGGCTTTTACCGCGGCGATGGTCTGGTGCGGCCTTGCGCGCGCCTCCGAACCCGAGCGCGAGACCGAAGCGGCCGCACACCTCCTGTTCTTCAGCGGGGCCGACGTGTGGCGCAACGGCGCTTTTATGCACGGCGGCCTTCTTTACGCGTATCAAGGGCTCAACCAGGACGGCCCGGTCTTCAAGCTGCTGCTTAACGGCGGGCTCTACCGGTTCCAGTCCGGCGGCTCCGAAATCTCCGGCCGGCAGGTCATGGGCGCCGCCCTTCCCGGCTGGCGCTGGACTGCGCCGGGCGTCGACCTGACGGTGTTCGCCGGCCTCGACGTCCAGGATCATCGCTATGTCCCAGACGATCCGGGCAACCGCCTGCGCGGCACGCATCTCGGCGCGCGTGGCGGGTTCGATGTGTGGTACGAGCCGCTGCAAAACGGGATGCTGACCGGATCGGCGTCGTTATCCACAGTCGGCAAGAGCTATTGGACCCGTGCCGCCGGCGGCTGGCGCCTCTTCGATGCGCTGTGGCTCGGACCGGAATTCCTCGCCTGCGGGGATGACACCTATCGCCAGCTCCGATTCGGCGCACATGTCACCAGCCTGCGCGTGTTGGGCTATGAATGGTCCGCCGGAGCCGGTTGGGTGACGGACAGCGACAAGCGCGACGGGCTGTATGGGCGCGTTGGAGTGTTGGTGCGGCGCTAATTCCCCTTCAGCGCATGCGCCTCGGGAAAGAACAGATCCTGCCATGTCGCCGGCATCGTCTTCAGCGCGCCGACCTTGTGCATGAAGCCGTAGATCTTCATCACGTTTTCCGGCTCCGGCGCGTAGGAGAAATCCGGGTCGCTGATCATCTTCTGGATGAACGCGACCGGCAGCTTGGTGTTCTCGATCCTCACGAAAATCTCCGCCGCCTCGCGCGGATTCTTCGCAATGAAATCGTTCGCCTCAAGAATTGCAGCATGCACGATCGCGTAAAGCTGCGGGTTCGCTTCGCGCCAGCGCGCGACGGTCGCGATCGCGCTGAACGTATTCGGACCATCAGTCGCATCGTATGAGGAGAGCAGCTTGCGGATCGCCGGATTTTCCAGTTGCTGATACTGGAACGGCGCCGAGGTGAAGTGCGAGCTGATCTCCAGCTTGCCCGAGAGCATCGCGGCGGTCCCGTCGGGATGGCTCATGCCGACCGTGAGGTTGTCGAGCGCGTCGAACTTGCCGAGCGTTTTCTCCGCGATCATCTGCAGCATGATCGCCTGCACCGAAACCTTCGGCGCCGGCAGCGCAATGCGGTCGTTGTCGGTGAAATCGCGGATCGACCGGATGTTCGGATTGCGCGTGTTGAGAAAAGCCGGCTGGCGGTTCATCGCCATCATGCCGCGCACGCTCATGTTGCCGCGCGTCTTGTCCCACAGCGTGAGAAAGCTCGGCAGGCCGATGCCGACCACGTCGACATTGCCGGACAACAGCGCGTCTGAAATCGCCGTCGGCGTGCCCATGCCGGAATAGGTCGCCGTCACCTTGCCGAAGCCGGCGCGCTCGGCCTGTTTCTCGACGAACTGCTTTTCCTGCATGATATAGAACTGCAGATAACCGAGCCCGAGTTGGCGCGCGAAGCGCACCTGATTGGCTTCCGCCTGCGCGGCGCCGCACAAGGCGAGTAGCGCCACGCCGCCTGCGAGGATACGCCGACAGAGGTTTTGCATCGCAATTGACCTTGCTCTGACACCGGGGCAACTTATCGAACCAACGTGTCACGAGAAATGGGGGGTGACAATGTGGGCCTGTTTCAAGAAGTGCATCACAGCGACCGAGAATATCGGCTACGGCGCCCTGATCGCATGCGTGGCTGCGGCCGGCGCATTGCTGGCGATCGCGATTGCGCTTCCGCCAACCGCTCCGTTTACGGGCGCGATGGCAGCAAAAATCTTCGGTGGTTGCCTCGGGGCCGGTGCACTTGCGGCAATTGTGAGGTGTATAAACCGATGTCGCTGACTCGAAGGGCATCGTTTGTTCTCTCTGGTCCGCATCGAGCGTAGGAGGCGAGCGTGACGCTGACGATCAGGCCCGTTACAGAAGCGGTCGGCGCGGAAATCTCCGGCGTCGATTTGGCGCAGTTGAACGAAGCGGAATTCGCCCAGATCGAGCAGGCGTGGAATCGCCATTCGGCGCTCTTGTTTCGCGACCAGCAACTGACCGACGATGACCTGCTCGCCTTTTCGCGCCGCTTCGGCGAGCTCGATCCGCCGCCGGTCCAGGAGCACGGCCGTCAGTCGCCTGAAGGCTATCCCGACATTTACGTCGTCTCGAACGTGCTCGACGACAAAGGCGCGCCGATCGGGGCGCTCGGTGCGGGCGAAGCTGTGTGGCACACCGACATGAGCTATCTGGCAACACCGCCCGACGCCTCGATGCTTTATTCGCTCGAAGTGCCGCCGACGGGCGGCGACACCTGGGTGCTCGGCATGCAGGCCGCATGGGCGACGCTGCCCGACGCGCTGAAGGCCAAGGTGCGCGGGCGGCGCATCAAGCATGACGGCACCTACAACAGCGGCGGCTATTTGCGCAAAGGCGTCACCCCGACCGACGATCCGCATCAGGCACCGGGCGCGTGGCATCCGGCGGTGATCGCGCATCCGTCGACCGGCGCGCCGTCGCTCTATCTCGGCCGCCGCCGCAACTCGTATGTGGAAGGCTTATCGCCTACGGAGTCCGACGCCCTGCTCGACGCGCTGTGGGCGCACATCGAGCGGCCCGACCTGCGCTACCAGCACCGCTGGCGCGTCGGCGATCTGCTGCTGTGGGACAACCGCTCCACCATGCACCGGCGGGATCCGTTCGACAGCGCCACCCGCCGCGTGATGCATCGCACGCAGATCAAGGGGAGCGGCGCCCCGCGGGCGTGGGCAGAGGCGGCCTAGCACCCGCAGCGGCGTTGACGGGTTCCATGTGGATGGCGCCCGCCCGCACGTGGGTATGACACTACAACCATAATAACATGGTACAGTCAGATCAACGTCCGGGCGATCCGTCCGCGGACGATGATCCTTCCAGACGGCGAGTCAGGAATTGCAATGGCCCAAACGACCAGTCCCAACAGCGATGCCGCGCGCGGCGAGCGGATGCGGTATCGCATCGACCGGCTGCTGAGCGACCCCTGGCGTTTCCTGCCGTCCTATTCGGAGCGGTATGCCGCACTGCTCGAGCATGCCAAGACGCTGACGCCGCTTCAGGCCTATGCCATGACGGAGCTTCTGGGACGCGACAGCTCGCGTTACTTCCCCGACATGCCGCCGACCGCCGAGCTGCAGTTTCCCGAAGTCAACAAGGTGGACGCGACGTCGCAGGTCGGGTGGTACTACTTCGCCGGCCACTGCGAAGGCGTCGACGGCAAGCGTTACGGCGTGTTGTGCATGCTGTTCCGCAATGCGCTGATGCCGCCCGTCATGGCCGAGCATTTCGGGCTGAACGACACCGACAATCAGCTTGTCGAGGTGCAGCTTGCCATCGCCGTCGGCGGCGGCAAGTTCTATCAGATCGATCCACCGGTGACGGCCGGCACCTCCGGCAAAGTCAAGTTGGCCGACAAACTCTGCCTCGTCACCGCGGGCGGCTCGGCCGAATCCGCCTCGAACGACAGCCTGTTTCCGATCCGCGTGCAGGCGAGCGGCACCGATCGCTCCACCGGAACGCCCGTGGACCTGACGGTCGATCTTACGATCACCTCCGGTCGGACCTATCTGCCGCAAGGCTATGACGGCGCGGAACCGCTGATCGGAGGGTTGGGCACGCGCTACTATTCGATTCCCGGTCTCGTGATCGATCCGGGCAAGAGCACCATCAAGATCGGCGAACAAAAGATTGCGCTGAAATCCGGCACGCTCTGGTTCGACCATCAATGGGGCCTGGGGCTCGCGCCCAACGGCAGCCCGCGCGAGGACGTGCTGCGCGCCGCGGGTAACCTCAACCCGACAGTGAGCCGGGGCTGGGATTTCTTCGTGGCCAATTTCTTCGAAGGACCGCGCAGCCTGACGCTCAATTCGATCCATGACGACGCCAGCGTGCCGTTCCTGAACATGACCGGCCCCAAACCGACAAGTGCATTGCATGCGCCGGTCATCGGCAAATACATGGATGCCTTCGGCGTGCTGTTCAACATATCCGGGACGGTGACGATCGACGACTGGCGCCAGACCGGACCTGCGCCCGAGCCAAAGAAGTTTCCCAATACCCCAACCTGGGTACCGCACCATTGGGTCTTCACGCTGACCGAGGGCGTGGTGCCGCAGAATCTGCGCAAGCTGGAAGCGCGCGCGATCTGCGACGATGCCAATGCGCTCCAATTCGCTAACGGCGCGCGCTACGTCGAGGCCGCCATCGACTATTTCGGCGCCGATGGAAAGGCGGTCGGAACCGGCTACGCGGAAGCCGTCGGGTATCTCAATGCGACGGTGACGCGTCTCAGCCTCGCAGGGCTGCCGACCACCCCGGAGGTTCAGGCGCTATTCACGGAACAGCCTGTTACCCCCGCGCTGTGGCTGGAGAGCTTCCTTTATATGCTCTCACCCGCGAACCAAGCCGAACTCAAGCGCCTGACGGCGTGCGCGCAGTTCCCACCGGGGCCGCGTCCACTTGATTGCACCACTCCAGCCAGCCCCGCGCTGGCGGCGGGGGCGATCCATCCGGATGAAATCCTCGCCGCGCTCAGGAAGGTCTTGGGGAAAGGTTGAAGCGCTCCGCATTGCTCAATCCAGCGTCCGCCTGAACCGCGTCACAGCGATCGCCATCGCGATCAGCATCAGGGCGGTGAGCGCGACCGCGTCATAGCGCAAATCGCCGAAGGTCGAGCCTTTCAGCATGATCGCGCGCACGATGCGGATGAAGTGCGTCAGCGGCAGCGCCTCGCCGATCCACTGCGCCCAGGCCGGCATGCCGGCGAACGGAAACATGAAGCCGGACAACAGGATGTTCGGCAGAAAGAACATCATCGACATCTGCATCGCCTGCAGCTGGTTCTGCGCGATGGTCGAGAAGGTGTAGCCGATCGAGAGGTTGGTGGTGATGAACAGCGTGCTGAGCAGTGCAAGCAGCGCGAGGCTGCCGAAGATCGGCACGCCGAACAGCAGCGCGCCGACCGAAATGATCAGCCCCGCCTGCACGAAGCCGACGATCACGTAAGGCACGATCTTGCCGAGCATGATCTCGACCGGCGTGATCGGCATCGCGAGCAGCGCCTCCATGGTGCCGCGCTCGATCTCGCGCGTCACCGACAGCGCGGTGAAGATCAGCATCGTCATGGTGAGGATGGTGCCGACCAGCCCGGGCACGATGTTGAGCGCCGTCGCGCCGGCCGGATTGTAGCGCGCGTGCGTGCGCACCTCGAACGGCGGCGCGGCCGTGTCGGGGATCGCATGATCGTTGCGCAGCGCGGTGGTGACGATCGTGCCGAGCGCGCTCAGCGCGGAGCCCGCCGCGACCGGGTCGGTCGCGTCCGCCGCGACGAGCACCGCGGGGCGGTCGCCGCGCCGCAGCGCGCGCTCGAAATTCGCCGGCACTTCGATCGCGAACAGCACCGTGCCGGAGGCAAGCAGCCGGTCGAACTCGGCCTCGTCGCGCGCGCGGTGCGTGATCTTGAAGTATTTCGTGTTCTGCAGCGCCGCCAAAATCGAGCGGCCGACGTCGCTCGTTTCCTGCAGCAGCACCGCGGTCGGCAGATCGCGCGGCGTCGTGTTGATCGCGTAGCCGAACAGCACGAGCTGCATCAGCGGGATCATGATGATCATGCCGAACGACAGCCGGTCGCGCTTGAGCTGGATGAACTCCTTGATCAGCATCGCACGCGTGCGCAGCCAGAAGCCGCGCGCGCCCATCGCGTCGGCGGCGGCCATCACGCCGCGTCCTGGAAATTGTCGCGCGCGCGGCTCATCAGGTCGATGAACACGTCCTCGAGTGAGGGCTCCGATTGCTGCCATGTGAAACGCCGATCGTTGCGGTAAGGCGCAATCGCTCGCTCGAGTGCTGCCGCGTCGCGGCCCGACACGTGCAGGCTGGTGCCGAACGGCGCCACCATGTCGACGCCGCGCGTCTGCTCCAGCCTGGCGGCAAGGTCGCCAAGCCCCTCGCCGCCGACCACGTAGGTCGTGAGATGCGACTGCGCGATCACCTCCTGCACGGTGCCGTGAACCAGCAGATGGCCGTAGGCGATGTAGGCGATCTCGTGACAGCGCTCGGCTTCGTCCATGTAATGGGTCGAGACGAGCACGGTCAGCCCCTCGCCGGCCATGGCGTGAATCTCGTTCCAGAACTCGCGTCGCGCCTTGGGATCGACACCCGCGGTCGGCTCGTCAAGCAGCAACAGCTGCGGGTTCGGTAAGGTGCAGGCGCCGAGCGCAAGCCGTTGCTTCCAGCCGCCGGAGAGCGAGCCCGCGAGTTGCTCCTCGCGGCCGTGCAGGCCGAGCCGCTCGACCATCGCACGCGCGGCGCCGACCGGATCGGGCACATCGTAAAGCCGCGCGACGAACTCTAGATTCTCGCGCACCGAGAGATCCTGATACAGGCTGAAGCGCTGTGTCATGTAGCCGACCCGGCGCTTGATCCTGTCGGTCTCGGTGATGATGTCGTAGCCGAGGCATGTGCCGCGCCCTGTGTCCGGCGTAAGCAGCCCGCACAGCATGCGGATCGTCGTGGTCTTGCCCGAGCCGTTCGGCCCGAGGAAGCCGTAGATCGTGCCGCGCCGCACCTGCATCGAGAGGTCATGCACCACCTCGCGCCCGTCGAAGGACTTGCTCAAGCCTTCGACCTCGATCGCGATGTCGGGCGCGGTCACGTTTTCGCTCCAGCGAAGAGCCCCCACCCTACCCTCCCCCGCAAGCGGGGGAGGGAAAGGAAGAGGGCAATGTCGGGCGGGACACTCATTTCTTCAGCGCCACGCTCACCGGCTGGCCGACGCGCAGACCATCCGCCGTGTCCGGCCGCGCTTCGATCATGAACACCAGCTTGTTGCGCTCTTCGAGGCTGTAGATCACCGGCGGGGTATATTCGGCCGAGCGCGCGATGAAGCTGACCTTCGCGCTGACCGGCGCGGCGCAACCGTCACAGGTCACCTCGACGGCGTCGCCAAGCTTTACCGTTGGAAGCACCGGCTCGCCGACGAAGAACCGCACCTTGATGTTCCCCGGCGGCAGAATGGAGACGACCGGCCGGCCGGCCGGCACCATCTCGCCCGGCCGGTAATAGACCTGCTGCACCGCGCCGCCGACCGGCGCCGCAAGCCGGCGCCGCGCGAGCTTGGTTTCCGCGCTGTTGCGTCGCGCCTCGGCGGCAGCAAGCGTCTGGCGCGCCGCCGCGATGTCTTCTTCGCGCGCGGAGAGGCGCGCGACCGTGATCTGTCGGCGCACCTGATCCAGCGCCGCCGTGTCGCGATTGAAATTCGACTTCGCGGTATCGAGTGCTGCCTGCGTGCCGACGCCCTTCGCGGTCAACGTCTGCTGCCGCTCGAGCTCGGCAGTCGACAGCATCAGCATGGCCTCGGCGCGCCTCTCCTGCGCCTCGAGCACTGCCACTTCTTCCGTGCGCTGCTGCGCGGCTTCGAGCCGGGCGAGCCGAGCGCGCGCCTCGGCGACCTGCGCGGCCGAGGTGTTCACGTCGGACTGCTGCAGGTCGGCATCGACGGCGAATAGGGGCACGCCCGCGGTGACCTGATCGCCCTCGCGCACGGCAAGCGCCTCGACGCGCCCCGCATCGTCCGGCCCGACGAACACGAAATCACCTTCGACCCAGCCCTGCAGGCGGCCGGTGTCGGCATTGCCGCAAGCGGCAAGCGTGAGGGCCATGGCCATGAAAGCGGCGGCGCGAAGCGCGCTCATCCCGTCCTCCCGGCGAACAGAATGTCCACATGCGCGCGCACCATCTCGTCGACGTCGAGCGGATCGAACTTGTCGAACAGCCCGTGCCACATCACCGCGACCAGCATCGGCGCGACGATCAGTTGCGGAAAGCGCGCGAGCGCGTCGCCCGGGAGCTCCCCGCGCGCCGCTGCGCGTTGCAGGAGCGGTCGCAGAATCGCAAGCACGCGCCCGACCACTTCGCGGTAATAGAACTCGGCGATCGCCGGAAAGCGCGGCCCCTCGCTCAGGATCAGCCGGATGATGTCGCGGCGCCGCGTGCCGTAGACCTCGCGCACGAAGGTGTTGAGCAGCGTCTCGATCAGCAAGCGCGCCGGAATGTCGACCTCGCGCAGCTGCGTGAGCGCGCCGAGCACGGGGCTCACCATCGAGCGCACCAGTTCCTGGAACAGCGCCTCCTTGTCGGCGAAATAGAGATAGATGGTGCCCTTCGCGACGCCGGCGCGCTTGGCCACGTCGGCGAGCCGCGCTCCCTCGTAGCCGCGCGCGCAGAACTCCTCCAGCGCGGCGGAGAGGATCGCGGCGCGCCGCGCTTCGGCCGGGAGCGAGCGGGGTTTGGCGGCCGGCGGGTCTACAGGGGGCGCATTTGCGCGCGCCGCCGAACGGCTGCGCTCGCCTCCTCTTGAGCTAACCGCCCGGGCCATGGACCTGTCTTGGTGACTGACTGGTCAGTCATAGCATAGTTAGGCGCGCCGGGGGAAGGGCGAGCCGCGGTCCGACGGGAAGCAGCTCAAGGGTTTAAGTGGGAAGTTGCGGCATTTTTGATTGAAAATGTTTCGCAGCGCGAAAAATTAATCGAACTTCCATTAATTGCCGGTAGAGTTACGTATAAATACTCAACTTCTCATAGCGCTATCTCGTCCGTGGATTGTGGAATGGCCTCACAACAATCGGTGCTCGACGAACTCGAGGAGGCCGTTCACAGCGGATCGCGCGAACGCCGCGTGGATACGCTCAGGCGCATCACCGACTTGTTCCTGCTCGCGCCCACCCAACTCGACAATGAACAGATCGGAGTCTTCGACGACGTTCTCGCTCATCTGACCGCGCGCGTCGAAGCTGGCGCCCGGGCCGAGCTTGCCAATCGCCTCGCTCCGATCGCGCAGGCACCCGCCGGCATCGTCAAGCGCCTCGCTCATGACGATGAGATCATGATCGCGGGGCCGGTTCTGCAGCAATCCACACGACTCGCAACGGAGGATCTGGTCAGCATCGCGCAAGAGAAGGGCCAGGCGCATCTTCACGCCATTGCGGGCCGCAAAAGCATCGACGAGCAGGTCACCGACGTGCTGGTCAAGCGCGGTGACCGCGAGGTGGCTCTTACGCTTGCGGCGAATGCGGGCGCCGCCTTCTCGGACGTCGGATATTCGACGATGGTCAAGCGTGCAGAGAGCGACGCCGACCTCGTCGAAAAGCTCGGTCGCCGGATCGATATCCCCTTGCCGCATTTTCGCGAGCTGCTGCTTCGCGCCACCGAGGCCGTTCGTGCGCGGCTTCTCGCCGGTGCGCCTCCCGAAACCCAAGACGAAATCCGCAAGATTCTCGCGGACACGTCTCGAGACATCGAGCAGCACGCGCCGGCCCCTCGCAATTTCGAAGACGCGCGGCGCCTGGTATCGCTTCTGAAGGAAACCGGGCGCCTGGACGAAACCGAAATTCACGCCTTCACGAGACATGAGAAATACGAGGAGGCAATCGCCGGACTGGCGGCGCTCTGCGCGGTTCCGCCTGAGTTGATCGAACGCCTGGCCAAAAGCGGCCGAACCGACGCGCTGCTCGTTCCCTGCAAGGCCGCAGGTTTCGGATGGGGCACAGTCCGAGCCCTTCTCGACCTGCGCAGCAGGCACAATGCCGTCGCCGCCCAAGACATGGACGTCGCGATGAAAGAGTTTGCAAAGCTCTCGCAGCCAACGGCGGCGCGTGTGTTGCGGTTCTGGCAGGTGCGTCAGACTGCGACAGTCCAACCCGCGGGAGAAAGGCATGCGGCGAAGTAAGCGCCCGAGGGGTCCAGAACTCCGGACATCGCCGCGCAGGCACGTGAACCAGCCCGCGCTGGTGGTGCGCCCAGACGGGTCTACTGTCGGCGAGTGCACGATGCTCGACGTCTCGGCGGGCGGTGCCAAGCTCAAGCTCGACGGCCAGTTCTCTCTTCCCGCCGAGTTCACGCTGCAGCTCTCGAAATTCAATCCCACCATGCGCCGTCGTTGCACCGTGGCCTGGGCGAATGAAACGTTTGTCGGCGTCCAATTCCTTCCGGAGCATGCATGAAAGGCGCCCTCAACGGCACGGCAGGGATCCACCTACGCTCCGAACTTGACCTTTGGTTGCAATTGGCCACACTCGTCCCTGCCCGGGGCGATGGAGGGAATAAAAAATGGCAGGCGCCGTGGAAGCGCTGGTGGAACAGCTCCTCACGATCCATTTCCCCAAGCCGCAGGACACGATCCGTTTCCTGTTGGTCAACCTCTCCAGTATCGGGCAGTCCTGCGACGTCACCTTTCGCAACCGCGATCCGCTGATTGGCGTGACGGTCGACAAGCAGCTGGCGGCAACAGCGGACGAAATGGCTGGCCGCAGCGGGATCGGCCGGTGGCTCAAGGAAAGACAGCTCTCCCGGCAGTTCGCCGACATCCGTTTCTCGGACGGATCCCGAGCGAGCCTGGATGAAATCTGGACGGTCATTCCAGTCCCGGTCGATGGCATTCCGGCGGACGCCTTCGCCGCCGTCGACTTGTCGGCGGGCGAGCAAGAGATGCATGGAAGCGGCGTCACCGTTCGGGAGGTCGTGCGCGAGCTTTATCGCTGCAAGGATCGCGCGCGGGAAGACGTAATGCTGCGCCGTTATCTGCTGCTCGCCTAGGCCCACAAGCCAGCGGCCCCGCCGAAGCGGGGCCGCACAGATCGCTATTGCTTCGCTGCGTTATTTCTGCGGCGCGGTCGGCGCCGTGACCGGCGGAGCCGGGGTGACCGGAGCCTTCGGCGCAGGCGCGCTGCGCTCGGCCGCAGGACTGTTGACCGCCACCTGATCGTTGCTCGGCGCAAACCAGAACAAGCCGCCGACGATCAGCGCGATGACCGCGAGCGCGATCAGCGGAGCGGTGCCGGAGCCGTCGCTGACGGCCGGATCATTGAGGTACGCGTCGCGATGCCCCAGATCGCGGTTGGGATCTCTGTCATCGAACATCGGAACCTCCAGTTGCTGTCCTGCAAAAACGCGCAGACGGCCCGGCGGGTTCCGGCAATTGCGGCACCGCAGCACGCAGCTTTATGCATGCCTCGCCGCGGGAAATCCTATCCGCGCTGATCGCACACCCACGCACGAATCACGCAACTGCGTCCGCCATAGCGCTGGCACTGCTCGCTCGCGATGCTCTGCGCCTGCGCGAGTTCTCCGGCCTGTGCCCAGCCGCTCGGCCCGCAGGCATTCTTCGCATCGATGGCAAACGCCGCGCAGGTCTTGCGCAGGCTCGTCACCACCCTGCAGTCGCGGCCCTTGCATTGCGCGCGTGCGCGCAGGCTCGCTGCTTCCGGCGAGACGTCGTCGTAGGCGTAGCCGAAGGCGCCGCATCGCCCCGTGGCAAGTGCGCCGGCGGCGCGGGCTTGGACGGCAACAAAGATCGCCAGCGCGGCAAGGCACGCCGCAACGAACGCAGAACGCATGAGAGCTCCCCCCGCCCAGACAGCGCCGAGGTTAGGCAAAACATTTAAATGGAAACTAAACAGTCATCGCGGCGCGCACCGCCGTGAGTGCCTCGGGCGTGTCGACATCGGTCAGCGCACCGGCATCGTCGAGCGGCACTTCGGCGACGGCCTCCGCATAGCCGCCGATCAGGTGGCGCGCGCCGACATCGCCCTCCACCGCGGCCAGATCGGGAAAGAAGCGTCGCGACCACAGCACCGGATTTCCGCGCTTGCCCGCGATGGTGGGGATGACCACCAGCGCGCCGCGCTCCGGATCGAATGCCGCGATCAGCCGGTCGATCAGCTTCGCGCTCACCTGCGGCATATCACCAAGACACACGATGGTGCCGTCAGAATCCGCCGGCACGGCAGCGATGCCGGCCTTGAGCGAGGTGGAAAGGCCGTCGGCAAAATCCGGGTTGTGCACGAACCTGACCGCGAGGCCGGCGAGCGCGCGCTCGACGCGCTCCCTCTGGTGGCCGGTGACGACGATCACCGGCCTGGCGCGCGAGGCGAGCGCATGCTCGGCGACATGGCGCACCAGCGCCTTGCCGTTGATCTCCTCGAGCAGCTTGTTCGGCCCGCCCATGCGGGTCGAGCGGCCGGCGGCGAGGATCAGGGCGGCGATCTTGCGGCCTTCCGGCGCCGGCTCGGCCCGCGGTTGCGGCCGCGTGACGATCTCCATCAACAGGCCGCCGACGCCGAGGCCGGTAATGTCGGAACGCCTGATCGGCAGTCCGGCGAGCAGGCGCATCAGGATCCAGTCGAAGCCGTTTTCTTTTGGGCTGCGCGCACAGCCCGGCGCGCCCAGCACCGGGCGCCCGTCCGCCTCCGCCACCAGCAGCAGGTTGCCGGGATCGACCGGCATGCCGAAATGCTCGACCCGCCCGCCGATACTCTCCACCGCCGCCGGAATCACGTCACGCGTATCGGCGATCGCCGAGGCACCGAACACCACGACCAGCTCGGCGCCGGCCTTGAGCACCTCGTCGAGCGCTTTCGCGAGGGCTTTTGTCTCATGCGGCACGCGCTTTTCCGCGACGATCGTCGCGCCAGTCGGCGCGAGGCGCTCGGCGGTGACCTTCAGGGTCTTCTCGATCACCTTGTCGGCAAGGCCGGGCAGCAAAGTCGAAATAATGCCGACCTTACGAACTTTGAACGACGCGATGCGGACGATCGGCTTCGCGGCGCGCGCGGCGGCGACAGCCTTGTCGCGCGCCTCGCCCGACACCGCGAACGGAATGATCTTCACCGTGGCAATCATCTTGCCGGGGACGACCGGCGCATAGGCTTGCAGCGTGGCGAAGGTGATCGCCGGATCGGCATCGTTGAGCGCATCGACGCCGGCTCTGTCGACGACCAGCACGCCGGCATGTTCGGCGAAAAGGTTGGCGCGGCCGGTGAACGCGCGATCCACATGCACGCCCTCGCCTGCCACCGCGGCGGCGATCTCGGCGGCAGCCGTATCCTCGCCGACATCTCCCGGCTCGAGCCGCGCGACCACAATCTCGTTCACCTTCGCGCCTTCGAGCGCCGCGATCTCGGCCACGCCGATGCGCGTGCCTTTCTTGAGCGTGAAGCCGTCCTTGCGGATCGAGTGCACCGCGATTGCGCCTTCGGCCTCGCGCGGCGGCACGGCGCCGAATTTCATCGCCTGCCCTCCGCGGTGAGGCGCAAGCGCGACGTGACCTCACCCATGATCGCGACCGCAATCTCCGGCGGAGAAATTGCACCAATCGGCAATCCGATCGGTGCATGGATGCGCGCGAGCTGTTCGTCGCTGACGCCCTGGCTCTTCAGCCGTTCGAGGCGACGCGCATGCGTCTTCTTCGAGCCGAGCGCGCCGATGTAGAAGCAGTCTCGCTCCAGCGCGTGCAGCAGCGCGGGATCGTCGATCTTCGGATCATGCGTGAGCGCGACGAAAGCGGTGTAGCGGTCGATCCCGAGCGGCGGCAGCGCCTTGTCGGGCCACTCGGCGATCACCTTCACGCCGGGAAAACGTTCGACGCTGGCAAACGCGGTACGCGGATCGACGATGGTCACGTCATACCCGAGCAGCGCGGCGATCGGCGCCAGCGCCTGGCTGATGTGCACGGCGCCGGTGATCACCAGGCGCGGCGGCGGCACGTGCACGGTGAGGAAGACCCTGCCCTCGGCGGTTTCCTCGACGCCGCTCTTGCCGGAGCGCAGATGCGCTTCGAGCACCTCCTTCAGCGGATCGGCGGCGACCTTGTCCTGGGTGATGAGCCGCTGCGCGCCGCTTTCCTGATGGGTCACGACGACCGCCGCCCGCCGCGCGGCGCGCTCCGTGTTCAGCGCTTTGAGGATGTCGAGGCGCATGGGTTATCCGCTCGTCCCCGCGAAAGCGGGGACCCAGAGCCAAGCGGAAGGAAAGAACTGGATTCCCGCTTGCGCGGGAATGAGCGAAGTGTGTGGCATCACTCCACCTTCTCGACGAACACTCGGATGGTGCCGCCGCAGGACAGGCCGACCTTCCACGCCGTCTCGTCGGCGACACCGAATTCCAGCGTCTTCGGCTTGCCGCTCTCGATCACGTCGAGCGCCTCGGTGACGACCGCGCCCTCGACGCAGCCGCCCGACACGCTGCCGAGAAAATTGCCCTGATCGTCGATCACCAGATTGGAGCCGACCGGCCGCGGCGCCGAGCCCCAGGTCTCGACCACGGTCGCCAGCGCCACGCCGCGCCCTGCCGCCTTCCAGTCCTCGGCGGCTTTGAGGATGTCGGTGTCGGTTGCAAGGGTGTCCATGGTGTTCTCCGTCATGCCCGGGCATAGCCCGTCGAAGACGGGCGTAAACGCCCTAATGCCCGGGCATCCACGTCTAGTGCTCATGTAAAGTCGTGGATGGCCGGAACAAGTCCGGCCATGACGACTACGCTACGCCACCTGCTTCAACCACTCCTTCGGATCGCCGGTGCGCCCGCCGCTCGCCGACAGCGCCCGGCACAATTCAGCGATCGAATCCAGATTGTGGATCGGCCGGAATTCATCGACATGCGGCAAAATCGTGCGGATGCCGCGCGCCTTCGCCTCGAAGCCCTCGAAGCGCAACAGCGGATTGAGCCAGATCAGGCGGCGCGCCGAACGATGCAGCCGGTCGATCTCGAATTCGAGCCGGTCATCCGGATCGCGCTCCAGCCCGTCGGTGATCAGCAGCACGATCGCGCCCTGCGTCAGCACCCGGCGCGCCCAGCGCTTGTTGAACTCGGCGAGCGACGTCGCGATGCGCGTGCCGCCCGACCAGTCGAGCACGCTGGCCGAGCACTGCGCGAGCGCCTCGTCGGGATCCTTCATCTTGAGCGCGCGCGTGATGTTGGTCAGCCGCGTGCCGAACAGGAACGAGTGCACGCGCTTGCGCGCGTCGGTGACCGCATGAAGGAAATGCAGGAACAGCCGCGTGTACTGGCTCATCGAGCCGGAAATATCGAGCAGCGCCACGATCGGCGGCTGGCGCGTGCGGGAGCCGAGATATTTCAGGTCGATCAGCGCGCCGCCCGCCTTCATGCTGGCGCGCAACGTACGGCGCATGTCGATGATATGGCCGCGGCGCGCGGGCGCAAGGCGTCGCGTCTTCACCTCGTTGAGCGAGAGCACCAGCCGCTTGATCGCGTCCTTGGCGCGCGCGATCTCGGCTGTGCTCATTTGCGCGAAGTCCTTCTTCTGCAGCACCTCGCGGTCGGACACCGTGAGCCGCGCGTCGAGCTCGATCTCGCGCTCCTCGGGCGGCCGCTTGTCGTTCATGCCGGAAAACAGCGCCTCCTGCACGCGGCTGGCGCCGGCCTGCGGCGCTTCGGGCGCGGCGGCGGGCGCCTGCGGCGAGAGCATCGCGAGCAGCTTGTCGAGATAGGCGCGCTTCCGGAAAAACATCCGGAACGCCTGATCGAACAGCACCGAGTGCTCGTGGCGCTTCACGAGCACGGCGTGCAGGGTCCAGTAGAAGTCCGCGCGCGTGCCGACACCGGCGGCCTGCACCGCGGACAGCGCGTCGAGCACCGCGCCCGGCCCGACCGGAATGCCGGCCGCGCGCAGTGCGCGCGCGAAGTAAACGATGTTCTGCGCGAGACGGCCGCTCTCTCCCATACCTCCCCCGCTTGCGGGCGAGGTCGGCCCGGCGAAGCCGGGACGGGCGGGGGAAATCTCGTCAGGCGCTTGCGTCAACCGACTTGCCCTCTCCCCAACCCTCTCCCGCAAGCGGGAGAGCGAGCCCACCGCGCAGGCGGCGAGACCTTACTCCGCCGCCCGCATCTCGGCATGCACGGCATCGAGCAACTCCTTCGCCTTGGTGCCTTCAATGCGTGCGATGTCGTCCTGATATTTCAACAGCACGCCGAGCGTATCGGACACGGTCGCGGGATCGAGCGCCACGACATCGAGCTCGGTCAGGGCTGCCGCCCAGTCGAGCGATTCCGCGACCCCGGGCGACTTGAACAGATCCTGCGCGCGTAGCGCTTGCACGAAATGCACCACCTCGGCCGACAGCTTCTTGCCGATGCCGGGCACCTTGGCGCGCACGATCTTGAGCTCGCGCTCGGCGGTCGGATAGCCGACCCAGTGATAGAGACAGCGGCGCTTGAGCGCGTCGTGGATCTCGCGCGTGCGGTTCGAGGTGATGATCGTGACCGGCGGCGCGGCCGCCTTGACGGTGCCCATCTCCGGGATCGTCACCTGATTGTCGGCGAGCACTTCGAGCAGGAAGGCCTCGAAAGCTTCGTCGGTGCGGTCGAGCTCGTCGATCAGCAGCACCGGCGCACCGTTCACGTCCGGCTCGAGAGCCTGCAGCAGCGGACGCTTGATCAGGAAGCGCTCGGAAAACACGTCATGCGAGAGCCGCTCGCGGTCGACATTACCCTCGGCCTCGGCCAAGCGAATTGCGATCATCTGCTCGGCGTAATTCCACTCGTAGACCGCGGCCGAGACGTCGAGGCCCTCGTAGCATTGGAGGCGGATCAGCCGCCGTCCGAGCGTCTGCGAGAGCACCTTGGCGATCTCGGTCTTGCCGACGCCGGCCTCGCCTTCGAGGAACAGCGGGCGGCCCATGCGCAGCGCGAGGAACAGCACCGTCGCGAGCGAACGGTCAGCGAGGTAATCGGCCTTGCCAAGGAGCTTCAGCGTCTCGTCAATCGATGCCGGCAGCGGGGACTTCGTCACTGGGTATCGCGGCGAGGGCCGCGCCTCGAAAAAACAAGCCTCTCGACGGAGAGGCTGGCTGGCAGATCAAGCCTGCCGGGAAGGACTTCATCAATATAAGGGCCCTCGCCGTTTGTCCCAAGCGTTTCCCGCGGGCCGCGCTTGCAGCAATCATTGCGGGCATATGACGGGCTATCAATTATCCAATGTTATCTGCATTTGACTCTACTCCGAAGAGAAAATACGCTTTAATTGCAATGACGGCTCAATTACCGGCCAATGGCCTGGATCCGATCAGAGTCGCGCTGCGCGAGGCGGGAAACGGCTCGCCCGCGATCAAAATCGGCGTCGTCGACGGCGTCCCCGATCTAGAGCACCCGGCGCTGCGTACCGCGGCCCTCGATGTGCTGGCGGCAATGATCCCGCCCGATGCACGCGAGCCGGATGCACACGCCACCGGGATTTGCAGCATCATCTTCGGCGCCGCCGATGCTGTTCGTGGCCTGGCGCCGGGCTGCTCCGGACTTGCGCTGCCGATTTTCTTCGGACGGCGCGCGGAGGCGCGCGTGCGCCCGGCCTCGCAGCTCGATCTGGCACGTGCGATTGCCTTCGCCCTCGAGCAGGACGTATCGATCATCAATGTCAGTGCGGGACAAAAAGTCGCGAGCCCGGAAGCCGATGCGCATCTCGAGCAGGCACTCGCCCACTGCGCCGAACGCCGCGTTCTCCTGGTCGCCGCCGCCGGCAACGACGGCTGCGCCTGCCTGCATCTGCCCGCCGCGGCCTCGACCGCGCTCGCGGTCGGGGCGCTGAGCAGCGCGGGACTGCCGCTCGAAGCCAGCAACTGGGCTGAACCGTACCAGCGCAACGGGCTCCTGGCACCCGGCGACGGGCTGCCGGTTGCCGTACCGGGCGGCCAGTTCAGCACGGCCAGTGGAACGAGCTACGCAACCGCGGTCGTTTCGGCGGTCGCTGCCCTGCTCCTGTCGGTCGCGCGCCGCGAACGCTACACGATCGACCCGATCGATATCCAAAGCATCCTGATCGACACCGCAGCCCGTTGCGAACTGCCCGGCGACGGGGCCTGCGACCGCTATCTTGCGGGCACGCTCGACGCCGGCGCAGCGTTGGCGGCGCTGCATCGCGCTGGCACGACATCCGCACGGCCGATCCTGATCCCAAACGTTTTGGCGGCATCAGCCGCCAAAGAGCTCAACCTCAACCAGTCCTTGCTTCGGGGGGAAAGACTCATGCTCGAATCACGCTCAGAACAGACCGATGCGACCATCGAACAATTGGGGGTGTCCCCTTCAGGTTGCATCTGCGAGGAGGCAAAGGAAAAGGACGAGAAGGCCGTTCAGCAGCACGGCGCCCCCGCTCCGGGGATCGCGCCGTCCGCGATCGAAATGCGGCCCCTCACGCCGATGTCTCCTCCGGTAGCGAGGGCCGGCGCGACCGACGGACTGTACCAGCAGGCGTGCTCCTGCGGCGGCGGCCAGCCACCCCAGATCGTGTACGTGCTCGGCGCGCTGTGGTTCGATTTTGGCAGCGAAGCGCGCTACGACGCCATCGTTCAGCAGATGGGCGGCCCGCAGCACGCCAACAATCCGACGGAGCTGATCGCGTTTCTGCGCGCCAATCCGCACTTCAACGCCGGCATCACCTTTATCCTGATGCAGGACCAGATCCCGGTCTACGCCGTGCAGCCGGCCGGGCCTTTCGCGGCGCAGACCTATGAGGCGATCCTCGACGCGATCGCCTCGTCGCTCGACGAGGTGGAAGGCAGGGAACAACGGGTGTCGCTGCCGGGTTATGTCAGCGGATCAACGCGGCTGATGAACGGCATGACCGTCCCGGTTGTGTTTCCCGACCTGCGCGGAATGTACAAATGGAAGTCGGCCGAACTGATCGAGGCGACACGCAGCGCCGCAGGAGACGCGGGCCCGCAGTCGGACGATCGCGTGCTCAATTTCCTCAACCGCGTCTACTACGAACTGCGCAACCTCGGCATCGCGCCGCAGGAGCGGGCCATGAACTACGCGGCGACCAACGCGTATCAGGCACGCCATGCCTTCGCCGACAGCGCCGCGCGCAGCATGGAGCTCGACACCATCCGTGTGGTGAAGAGCCCGATTTGCCGGCCCGACTCCGATTGCTGGGATGTCGAGCTCGCGATGTTCGATCCCGAGAACGAGCGGCGCGCCAACCGCATCTACCGCTACACGGTCGATGTCAGCGAGGTGATCCCGGTGACCGTCGGAACGGTCCGCAGCTGGTCGGCGCGCTCGTAAGCGATCCACGATGTTCAACCGGCCTCCCGAGGAGGCCCTAACCAAGGAGAAGACTGATGAATATCCCGAAGCAGAGCGCCCCGGTCCGCCGGGACGATCGGACGTCGAAAGGCCAGCAAGGCGGCCGTGTGGTTCAATCCGGCTGCTGCGTGGAAGTCGCCGGCGTTTGCATCGTTTCGTCGCCGATTTGCTGATCGCTCACGGCACGCGATGCCGTGAAATCCTACGTTCAACTCCAGCAGGGAGACCACCATGCTAGCCCCGGTTCAAGCGGCACCTGTTTCTCGCGGGTACGTGCGGGCGCAACAGAACGCCGCCTTGATGCAGAGCTGCAACATCTTCAAGTGCGGCTCAAAGGTGTGGGATTGCAAGAGTCAATGTATTCCCAACCCGTTCAACGCGGGCTGTGTCTCATGCCTCGGTTCGGCGTGGGACGAATGCAAGAGCTGCTTCTGACCGGAAGGAGCTGCCCGAAACGGACTTCTGATGGCGGCAGCCTTCGTGCGCCGCCGCCATCATGATGCGTGACTGACCCGACGCTCCGGCCGGAAAGGCTGCGGACCATGGGGCGTGGCGGTCTCCTGCGCCGCCGCATGCGTATTCAGCGGCAGCACCGCGTGCATCGCCTGCCTCGGTCCCGCGTACGCGTCGTGCAAGGACTGCTTCTAGCCTCATCGGATACCGACGCCATGGCCACGAAACGACGCAAGGCACCTGCCAAGGCAAGCCGGGCCAAGCCCAAGGCCGGGCCGGCAAAGCGCACCGCTGCGGCGGCCGGCGATACGGCGGCCCGCATGGCCGACGCCGGCCTGCTGCAGCTTCCCGCGCAGGCTCCCCCGATCGAGCGCGCCTACCAGCGCATGGTTGTGGGAAAAAAAGAGGCGCAGGAGGCGACGGCGAAAGGCGATCGCAGCGCGGCGCCGGAGGGCAACTTTTTCGTGGAGCCCATGACGTTTTTTGCGGGCCGCCGTCGCTAGGACCGCAGCCCGCCTTTTCGTCGGCCGTAACGAGCGCTCAGTCTTCCCCTTCGCCCGCGGCGAACTCGTTTGCCCGCGTCACCGCGCGGCGCGCCATCACGCCGACCAAGTGGGCGCGATATTCCGCACTGCCGTGGATGTCGCTGTTCATGCCGGTCGCCGGAATGGTCAGGCCTTCGAGCGATTTCGGCGCGAAGCGCTTCTTCAGCGCCTCCTCGAACGAGGCGACGCGGAACACCCCGTTGGAACCCGCGCCCGTGACGGCGACGCGGATCTCCGAGCCGCGCTTCGACACGAACACACCGACGAGCGCGAAGCGCGAGGCCTGGTTGCGGAATTTCTCGTAGCCGGCCTTCTTGGCGAGCGGGAAGCTCACCTTGGTGATGATCTCATCGGCTCCAAGCGCGGTTTCGAACAGGCCCTTGAAGAAATTGTCGGCCTCGTACTTGCCCTTGGTGGTGTGGATCGTCGCGCCGAGGCCAAGCGCCGCCGCCGGATAGTCGGCGTTCGGATCGTTGTTGGCGAGCGATCCGCCGATCGTGCCGCGATGGCGCACGGCCGGATCGCCGACGAGGCCGGCCAGGTAGGCGAGCGCCGGCAGGTGCTGCTTCACCACGTCCGAATTCGCCACGTCGGCGTGCCGCGTCATCGCCCCGATCACGATCGAGCGGCCCTTCAGTTCGATGCCGGACAGTTCGTCCGCGATCGCGTTGAGATCCACCACGTTGCCGGGCGAGGCGAGCCGCAGCTTCATCGTGGGGATCAGCGTCTGCCCGCCCGCGAGGATCTTCGCCTCCTCGAGCTTGCCGAGCATGTTCGAGGCCTGGCGCAGACCGGTCGGCCGGTGGAATGCGAAATTGTACATCGTCGTTCTCCTTAACCTTCATCCGCTCTCAAACGCCTCACCCTGAGGAGCGCGAAGCGCGTCTCGAAGGGTGGCTATCCGTTTTCTCATCCTTCGAGACGCCGCCTTCGGCGGCCCCTCAGGATGAGGGTTCGTATCATTCCGCCGCCTGGCGCGGCTGTACCTTCTGCAACGCGGCCCACACCGTGGCAGGCGAGGCCGGCATCGCGATCTCTTCGGTGCCGAGGGCATCGGTGATGGCATTGATCACGGCGGCGGGCGCCGCGATCGCACCCGCCTCGCCGCAACCCTTGATGCCGAGCGGGTTCGACGGACATTTCGTTTCGGTGGTATCGACCTTGAACGACGGCAGGTAGTCGGCGCGCGGCATGGCGTAATCCATGTACGAGCCGGTCACCAGCTGCCCTTCCTTGTCGTAGACGGTGCCTTCGTACAGCGCCTGGCCGACGCCCTGCGCGATGCCGCCGTGCACCTGGCCCTCGACGATCATCGGATTGATCACCACGCCGAAGTCGTCCACCGCAGTCCACGCCACGACGTCCGTGTTTCCGGTTTCGGGGTCGATCTCGACCTCGCAGATGTGGCACCCCGCCGGGAACGTGAAGTTGGTCGGATCGTAGAACGCGCCCTCCTTCAGGCCCGGCTCCAGTTCGGCGCCGGTGAACTTGTGCGCGATGTAGGCATTGAGCGCGACGTCGCCCCACGCCGCCGCCTTGTCGGTGCCGGCGACGGTGAACTTGCCGTCCTTGAACTCGATGTCGCCTTCCGCTGCTTCGAGCATGAACGCCGCGACCTTCTTCGCCTTTGCCTCGACCTTGTCGAGCGCCTTCACGATCGCCGTCATGCCGACCGCGCCCGAGCGCGAGCCGTAAGTGCCCATGCCGAACTGCACCTTGTCGGTGTCGCCGTGCACGATCGAAATCGTTTCGATCGGGATGCCCAGCCGTTCCGACACGAGTTGGGCGAACGTGGTCTCGTGCCCCTGCCCGTGGCTGTGCGAGCCGGTGAGGACTTCGACCGAGCCGGTCGGATTGACGCGCACTTCGGCGGATTCCCACAGACCCACGCCGGCGCCGAGCGAGCCGACGGCCTGCGAGGGTGCGATGCCGCAGGCTTCGATGTAGGTCGAATAGCCGATGCCGCGGAGTTTCCCGTTGCGCGCTGAGTCGCGCTTGCGCTTGCCGAAGCCTTTCATGTCGGCAAGCTCCATCGCCTTCTTCAGCGACGCGTTATAGTCACCCGCGTCGTAGGCCATGATCACCGGCGTCTGGTGCGGGAACGACTTGATGAAGTTGCGCCTGCGCAAATCGGCAGGATCGACGCCCATCTCGCGCGCGCCGACTTCGACCAGCCGCTCGACCACGAAGGTCGCCTCCGGCCGCCCGGCGCCGCGATAGGCATCGACCGGCACCGTGTTGGTGTAGACGGCGTCGACCTCGCAGTAGATTTGCGGAATGCTGTACTGGCCGGACAACAACGTCGCATAAAGGTAGGTCGGCACCGACGACGAGAAGGTCGACATATAGGCGCCGAGATTGGCGATCGTTTTCGCGCGCAGCGCGGTGATCTTGCCTTCATGGTCGAAGGCCATCTCGGCATGCGTGACGTGATCGCGCCCGTGCGCGTCGGTGACGAATGCTTCGGAACGGTCCGACACCCACTTCACCGGCCGGCCGACCTTGCGCGCGGCCCACAGGCACACGACCTCCTCGGGATAGATGAAAATCTTCGAGCCGAAGCCGCCGCCGACGTCCGGGGCGATCACGCGCAGCTTGTGCTCCGGCGCCATGCCGACGAACGCCGCGATGACCAGCCGCGCGACGTGCGGGTTCTGCGAGGTATTCCACAACGTGAGCGCATCGTTGCCGGCATCGTAGTCGGCGATCGCGGCGCGCGGCTCGATCGCATTCGGCACCAGCCGGTTGTTGATGATGTCGAGCTTGGTGACGTGATTGGCCGATTTGAACGCGGCTTCCACGGCTTTCTGGTCGCCGAGATGCCACTGATAGATCGTGTTGTTCGGCGCGACGTCGTGAATCTGCGGCGCGCCCGCGGCTTGCGCCTTGGCGGGATCGGCCACCGCGGGCAGCACCTCGTAGTCGACCTTGACCTTTTCGCCCGCGTCCTTGGCCTGCCCGAGCGTCTCTGCGATCACCACCGCGACCGCGTCGCCGACATGGTTCGCCTTGCCGTTGGCGATCGCCGGATGCGCCGACATCTTCATCGGCGAGCCGTCCTTCGACGTGATCGCCCAGCCGCAGATCAGATTGCCGATCTTGTCGTTGGCCAGATCGGCACCCGTCAGCACCGCGACGACGCCCGGCATGGTCTTCGTCTCGGTGCCATCGATGCTCTTGATCTTCGCGTGCGCGTGCGGCGAGCGCACGAAATGGATATAGGTCTGACCCGGCCGCGAAATGTCGTCGGTGTATTGGCCCTTGCCGGTGATGAACCTGAAATCTTCCTTGCGGCGGACTGCCGCGCCGATCCCGGTCGCGCTCATGGCGTCTCCTCCCTCGGGATGCGATTGATGTTTTGCGGTCTGCCTCTTCGGGCAGTCAAGCCATCGCCTTCGCGCCCGCCGCGATCGACTTCACGATGTTGTGGTAGCCGGTGCAGCGGCAGATGTTGCCTTCAAGTTCGTGGCGGATCGTCGGGTCGTCGAGATCGTGTCCCTTGCGGTTGACCATATCGACCGCGGTCATGATCATCCCGGGCGTACAGAAGCCGCATTGCAGGCCATGATTTTCGCGGAAGGCTTCCTGCATCGGATGCAGCTTGCCGTTCTGGGCGAGGCCCTCGATGGTGAGCACAGTCTTGCCTTCGGCTTCCCAGGCGAACATCGTGCAGGCTTTCACCGCCTTCCCGTCCACGTGGACGACGCAGGCGCCGCATTGCGAGGTATCGCACCCCACGTGGGTACCGGTGAGCCGTAGGCCCTCGCGCAGGTATTGGACCAGCAGGGTGCGGGCGTCGGCATCGGCGGTGACGGCATTGCCGTTCACCGTCATCGAAACCTTCGGCATAAGGCTCCTCCTCGAGCGCGGGGCACAAAGGCCCTCGTTTTTGACACCGGAAACCGCCGTCGCGGCAATCCGGGGCGAAATCGTGGCGTTTTTGCCGGAAATCGCTGATTGGAACAAGAATGACTCTGAACCCGCCGGGCGGGCAAGGTCAAGGGACTTGGGTACCTGAAGGGAGCGGGAGTCGTGGTATAATTCCGCATGACCAAGCATGAGGTATTGGCGGTGTTGCGCGCCCACGCGGATGATATCCGGCGGCGGGGCGTGGGGGCGCTTTATCTCTACGGCTCAATGGCGCGCGACGAAGCGACCGAGCGCTCGGACATCGACCTCTTCGCTGACGTCGACTATGACCGCTTCGGCTTCGTTCCGTTCATGGACTTGCGCGAGGACCTCGCCGCCTGGCTCGGCCGGAAAGTAGACTTCACGACCTGGAACGGGCTTCATCACGACTTGCGCGATCGGATCGCACATTCGGCCATCACAGTTTTCAAAGATGCAGCGATCCATTCGACTGCGGCTGAATGACATCATCCGCGCCATCGACGGCGCCGAGGTGACGATCGAGGGTGTCAGGTTCGCGACGTTTCAATCCTCGCGAAATTGCCTGAAGGCGACGACTCCTAGCCGCTCCCCACCGCCGCGGCGAACTTCTGGAAGAATTCGTCCGCCATCTTCTTGGCGGCGCCGTTGATCAGCCGCTGGCCAAGCTGCGCGAGCTTGCCGCCGATCTGGGCTTCGACATTGTAGGTGAGCAGCGTGCCGCCGTCCTTGTCGGAGAGCTTCACGTCGGCTGCGCCCTTGGCAAATCCCGCGACGCCGCCCTCGCCCTCCCCGACGATCCTGTAGCCGTTCGGCGGATCGAGGTCGGTGAGCGTGACCTTGCCCTTCCATGTCGCTTTCACCGGACCGATCCTGGTCACGGCCACCGCCTGGAACGAGGTGTCCGAAGTTTTCTCCAGCGATTGACAACCCGGGATCGTCGACTTGAGGACCTCGGGGTCGTTGAGCTTCTCCCAAACCGTCTGGCGCGGCGCCGGAAGCTGAACCTCGCCCGTCATTGTCATGGCCATCGTTCAGTCTCCTTCAATGCGCGAATTGCGCAGCAGCCTGCGCATAACCGACGCGTTTGGCAAAATCGTCGTCCGCACGCGCTACCCGCTTCAATATGAGACGCACGTCGTCGGTGCAATCCGCCTTCATCGCGGCATCGAGGAAGAGCTGCATCAGCACATCCTGCTGCGCGTGGCTGCCGCCGAGCTGATGCAGGTCGTCGAGGATCGGCCGCATCAGCGCGACCGCGCGCCGGTAGTCGCGCCTGCGATGCGCCAGCACCGCCTCGCACACCGGCACGGCAACCTGCCCCACGATCGTGGCGACTGTGCCCACGCCGCTCCCGAACGCGCGCGCGTCTTCGATCATGCGCAATGCCGCCGCCTCCCGCCCGGTCGCGGCAAGCGCCATCATCCAGTGCGGCAGAGTGAAGACCGAGAGGCAGTCGCCGATGCGGGCCTCGGCCTTGTCGGCGAGTTCGGTCCAGCGGTCTCCGACATCGATGCCGAGCAATTCGAGCCGGAACAGCATGGAGGCCGCGTTCTGCACGTCGATATAGAGGTCGGGCTGCGCCTGAGTCAGTGCCGCCGAAAGATTGCGGAAGCGCTTGTCGTAGAGATCGAGCACCGCATCGAACTCGCGCCGCTCCAGATGAAACAGCGCGCGGTGCCACCACAGATGATGCAGGAGATTGTTGCCGCCGTCCCAGTGCCGCTCGAGCTCGTCGAGCCAGGCGATGCCCTCGGCGTGGCGGCCCTGCATCTCCATGATGTGGGCGACCGCATGCGTGCCCCAGATGTCGCCTGGGTCGATCTCGATCGCGGCACGGCCGGACGGCTCGGCCAGGGCGTAGGCGCCACATTCCTCATGTGCAAAGCAGTGACAGGAGAGGATCGTGCCGTAGCCCGGCAGGTCGCGCGCCCACTTCGGAAGCACGCGCTCGACCGACGCGCGCATCTCTAAAGGCCGGCCGAGCCAGAAATTGTTGAAGTGCGCGAGGCGGAACGCCAGCACGTCGTGCGGATGCTCACGCAGTATCTCCTCCCACACCCCCAGGGCACGGCCGAGATCGCCGGAAATCCAGGCCTCAAGCGCAGCAACATGTGCCTGCTCGCGCCCGGTCGTCGCTGCGGTCAGCCGCCGCGCCGCCCGCACCGCCTCCATCGCGACCGGCACATTCGCCTGCTTGTAGGACAGCATGGCGAGGTAGCCCTTGAGGCAATACGCCAGGCCGAACTCGCCGTCGGCCGCGAACAGCTCGCTCATGCGTGCCGGCAAGTCGGCGCGATATTTCAGATAGCCGAATGTGACCCGGTCGAACGCTTCCGCAGCCTGCGCGGAGGCCGTCGAAATCGGCAGTCCATGGATGTCGCGGTGCATCTGGCTCGCTCGCTGCGGCAATGCTAAAGCCGCAGGCGAAGTAAAGCACCAAATTCGGGGAGAGACGATGCCCACTGTCCAGTCGAACGGCTGTCCAATCCATTTCGAAGTCGACGGCGCGCAAGGCAAGCCGGTGCTGATGTTCTGCAACTCGCTCGGCACCACGCTGCACATGTGGGACGGACAGATGCCGGAGGTGCTCAAGCATTTCCGCGTCGTGCGCTACGACCGGCGCGGGCACGGCAAGTCGGGCGTGCCGGCGGGCCCCTACACGATGGAGATGCTCGGCCGCGACGCGCTCGCGGTGCTCGACGCCGCCAAGGTCGACAAAACCAACTGGTGCGGCCTCTCGATGGGCGGGATGGTCGGCATGTGGCTCGGGGCGAAAGCGCCGCAGCGCGTGGACCGGCTGATCCTCTCGAACACCTCGGCCTATTTCGAGAACAAGCAGATCTGGAACGACCGCATCAAGACGGTGCAGGAAAAAGGCCTGCAGGCCATCGTCGGCGGCACGCTCGAGCGCTGGTTCACCCAAAACTTCCGCGAGCGCGAGCCGGAAAAGGTCAAGGCGATCGGCGCGATGTTCCTCGCGACCAAGCCGGAGGGTTACATCGCTTGCGGGCAGGCGGTGCGCGACATGGATCACCGCGAGATCATCAAGACGATCACTGCGCCGACCATGATCATTGCCGGCAAACAGGATGCCGGCACGACCGTCGAGATGGCTGAATATCTCCGCAACAGCATCCCCGGCGCCGGCATGACGCTGTTCGACGCCGCGCACATCGCAAACATCGAGTGTGGCGATGCCTACACGGATGCGGTGCTGGGCTTCCTCACGAAGAAATAGCGGCAGATCAGGCGAGGCGGATCACGCCGGCCTCTTGCGGCCGCGTCGCACGCGGCTGCTCGCGCCGCACGAGGTAGCCGCGGCCGTAGATCGCGAGCCCGCTCGCGATCAGACAGAGCATCAGCTCGCCGATAACCGACTGCAACAGCTCGCCGCCATGCGTCAGGCCCGGCAGTGCGGAGGCGGCGCTTGCCATCGCGGCGATGAACAGCGCGACGTCGAGCATCGCATCGTCGGACGCGCCCCAGCGCAGCTTCTCGTAGGCCGCGCAGATCAGCGTGGCGAGCAGGAACGCGCCGACCAGCAGCTTCAGCATCACCAGCAGCAGCGCGAACAGCAGCGCCGCGTGCGGCGGCAGCGACAGCGCGCTCGCGATCGAGATGATGACGTCGCCGACCGCCGGGCGGCCGATGTCGAGCAGCGGCCGGGTCAATGTTTCGAGGGCGGCGACGGTCCAGACCGCGGCGAGCAGCAGGATAATGAGATATGCGCCGACGCGCGCCGCCCTGCCCAATATCGCCGCCATGTGGCCGACCTCCGTGCCGGGCCCACCCAATCACGCTTGCTACGGCACGGCAATCGTTTGGTAAATTAAGGATTAACACCTACGGGCCGGTAACCTTTCTGCTGGCCCGAGAACACCTTAGCCGCCCCGCCCGGCGCGGAACTCATGCGGCGTGGTGCCCGTCTGCTTGCGGAAAAAGCGGGCGAAGTGGGACGGATCGGAGAATGCGAGGTCGTAGGCGATCTCGTGGATCGGTTGGCTTGTGAACACGAGCTGGCGCTTGGCCTCGGTCAGCACCCGCTGCCGGATCAGGTGCCCGGCGGTGACGCCGGTTGCGCGCTTGACATGGTCGTTGAGGCGGTCCGCGGTCATCGCAAGCTTTTCGGCATAGAAATCGAGCAGCCTTTCCTTGCGGAAATGCTCCTCGACCAGCTTGCGCAGGCCATCGACCGTCGCGTCCGCCGGCGCGAGCGTCACGCTCCCCGTCCGCGCCCGGCTTGCGGCGAGCCGCGCCACGCCGATCGCGATCAGCGCGAGCAGCCCGCGCATCGCCAGCCGATAACCCTCGCGCGCGAGGAAATGCTCTTCGTAGAGCTCGGTACAGAGCGCCACGATGCGCCTGGTCGCCGCCTCGTCCGCGAGCGGCACGACCGGCGTCTCCGCCAATGCCTTGAGCCGCGCCAGCGCGGCATTCGAGCGCTCCCCGAGCGCCTGCGCGACGTCTTCGGTGAAGCTCACCACCCAGCCGTCGGTCACATTCTCGCGCCAGCGAAAGCCATGCGCGGTCGTCGGCGGGATCAGCAGAGCGCAGGGCGCTTCGAACGGCAGGACCGAGGCCTCATAGGTCATCTCGCCGCCCCCGCACTCGATCAGGAAGATCTGGAAGAGGTCGCGGTGGCGGTGGGCCGGGATATTCCATTGAAGCAGCGAGGAGCGCGAGACCAGGGGCTCGATGTGAATGAAGTCGAATGCCTGGTCGTCCGGCGGATCGCCGTAGAGATGAAACAGCGGCAGGGCGTGTGCCATCCCGCGAGCATAAGGCAGCAAGCCTTGCGCGAGAATGCGGCGTGTGCACCTGCCCACAGCGAAAGCGGCCGCCCCGGCTAGACCTGCTTGTAGGCCCGCTCGTGGTAGACGAGTGCGGGTCCCGGCCGGCCGAGCCGCACGGCGACCACGCCCGCGAACACAACGTTGTGCGTCGCCACCGACTTGATCTCGATCACCCGGCAATCGCACGCGACGACCGCGTCATCGAGCACCGGCGCCCCCGTCGACAGCTCGGTCCATGATCCGGTATCGAAGCGCTCCGCCATCGGCACGCGCGTTCGTCCGGCGAACACGTCGGCGACCGTGTCGGTGCCGGCGCGCAATGTGTTGACGCACAGCACGCGATTGGTTTCCAGGATCGGCGTCACCTGGCTGCGCCGGTTGAGGCACACCAGCAGGGTCGCAGGCTGATCCGACACCGAGCATACCGCGGTCGCGGTAAATCCCGCCGTCCCCGCCGGCCCGGCCGTCGTCACGACGTGCACGGCCGCCCCGAGCTGGCTCATCGCCTCGCGGAACTGGGCGGCTTCGACGGTCGCGATGTGCTCCGCCCCGACGGCCTCGAAGGAGCCCATCATCGCGTCGTCGGGACGTTGGTCGAACCAGGACATGGCAGCAAACTAGCGCATGAAATTTCCCGCGTCCAAAAACAAAGACCTCATCCTGAGGAGCGTGCCAACGGGTCCGCGCAAAGCGCGGCCCGATGATAAACTCCGCACGCGTCTCGAAGGATGGCCGCGAGCTCGAGCAGCACCCTCGCCCTTCGAGTCGCGCGCCGCCGCGCGCTCCTCAGGGTCAGGGCTAAACCTACTCCGCCGCCCGCGCCGCGCCCGGAACGCCCGGGTAGGCGACGTCATCCGGGTTGAGCCAGGTGTCGCCGACCCAGCCCTTCTCGTCGTAGTCGGCCATGCAGGCGTCGGCGAGCGCGATCATGCGGTCGTAGGAACCGCTGCTCTTGGAATTGAACAGCGCCTGGATGCGGATATCCTCGTGATTGCCCGCATAATTGATCTCGTAGAGCTCGTGGCGCCCGCCGAACTCGGTGCCGACCGCATCCCACAGCAGCTTCATGATCTTGATGCGCTCGCGATAGCCGATGTTGTTCGAGCCACGCACGTATTTCGCGAGATACTTGTCGATCGCCGGATTGTCGAAGTCCTTCGCCGAGGACGGCAGATAGATCAGCGCCGACGCGATGATCTTCTCCACGATCTCCTTCACGCGCCCGTAGGCGTCGCCCGCAAACACCCGGTAGCTCGAGCCGGACTGTGCGTTCGGCAGCACCGCACCGCCGCTCCACGGCACCGGGTTCATCGCCATGGCGTCGGAGATCGCCCAGAACAGATTGCGCCACGCGATGATCTCGCCGAGCATCGCCTGGTTGCCGCGAAACTCGTCTGCGCCGGTGACGCGCAGCGCCTTGGCGACGATGCCCGCCAGAAAATCGAGCTTCACGGCGAAGCGCGTGCAGCCCTGGAACTGGAAGCCGTTCACGAAGCCGGAGCGCGGATAGAAGGTCTTCAGCTTCTCCACGTCGCGGTAGATCAAGATATCTTCCCAGGGGATGAACACGTTGTCGAACACGAAGATCGCGTCGTTCTCGTCGAAGCGCGAGGACAGCGGGTAGTCGAACGGCGTGCCGATCACGCTCGCCATCATCTCGTAGGAGGTGCGGCAGAACAGTTTTACCCCCGGCGCATTCATGGGCGCGATGAACATGATGGCGAGGTCGGGATCGTTCACCGGCATCGCGGCGTTCTGGCCGAGGAAGTTGTAGTGCGTGATCGCCGACGAGGTCGCCACCACCTTGGCGCCGGAGACGTAGGCGCCCGCATCCGTCTCCTTCTGGATCGTGATGAACACGTCGCGCACCTGCTCGGCCGCCTTGTTGCGGTCGACCGGCGGATTGACGATGGCGTGGTTCATGAACAGGACGTTGTCCTGCGCGCGCTTGTACCAGCGCTTGGCATTGTCGGCGAACTTGTCATAGAAATCGTACTGCACGCCGAGCGTATTCATCAGCGACGCCTTGTAGTCCGGCGTGCGCCCCATCCAGCCATAGGACATGCGCGCCCATGCGGCGATCGCCTCGCGCTGGCCGATCAGGTCCTCGCGCGAATGCGCGACGCGGAAGAATTTGTGCGTGAAACCGCCCGAGCCGGTGTCGGTCGGGCTCGTGAGCACGTCCTTGTGCTTCGGATCGTGCAGCGCGTCGTATAGCTTGGCGATCGAGCGGGCGGCGTTGCGGAACGCCGGATGCGTCGTGACGTCAGGCACGCGCTCGCCGTAAATGTAGACCTCGCGGTCGTCGCGCAGGCTTTCGAGGTACTCCTTGCCGGTGAATGGCCGGTTCTTGCCGGCGATGATGTCCTCGGGTTTCGTCCGGCTCATGGGATTCCTCCGTCCTGGCGCATCGCGCCAATCTTTGCGTCGAACATGCCGCCGCACGGCGCGAACGCCAAGCCATGATTTGGGGGTTTGCCGGAATTATCGCGGGCCGGCCTGTTCGCGCTTGATCCCGGGCGCCATTGCGGGTGCGGACGCATCGTCGCGAAACGGTTGCGTGATCAGGCGGTCGAGCCGCAACTCCTGAGGATCGCGGAAGATCGGCAGTCCGATGGTCATGCGCTCGTGACCTGCTTCCGGCTGCGGCCGGTAGGTGCCGAACAAGCGGTCCCACCAGGGAAGATTGAAGCCGAAATTGCTGTCGGTCTCGTGGCGCAGCACCGAATGGTGCACGCGGTGCATGTCGGGCGTGACGACGAGCAGGCGCACCGCACGATCGAGCCAGAGCGGCATTGCCGCGTTGGAATGGTTGAACATCGACGTCGCATTGAGCACGACTTCAAACGCGATCACCGCAACGGCCGGCACGCCGATCAACACGACGACCGCGATCTTGATCAGCATCGAGAGGATGATCTCGATCGGGTGAAAGCGCAGCCCGGTGGAGACATCGATGTCGAGGTCGGCGTGATGCATGCGATGCAATCGCCACAGCAGCGGCACCTTATGGAACGCGACGTGCTGCGCGTAGATCGCGGCATCGAGCACGAGGAAGCCGAACAGCCCCTCGAGCCAGGCCGGCCACGGCGTGATGTTCAACAGGCCCCAGCCGCGCTGCGCCGCGATCACCGCCATTCCGACCGCGGCGACCGGAATAACGAGGCGCACCAGCAGCGCATCGAGCACCAGAATGCCGAGATTGCCCGGCCAGCGCCGGCCGCGGCCGATCAGCATCGCGCGGCGCGGCGCCAGCGCTTCCCACAAGGCGAGCGCCGAAAAGACGCACAGCGCCGCGCCGAGGCGGACGATCAGTTCCGTGCTGGCTTCCATCGGCGGCCAACATAACAACGCCGGGGCGCCGCACCAATCTGCTGTGGCGGACGCTCGCCGCGCCGTTGCCGCCTCCCCGGGCCCCTGTTAAGACTTTGATTCAAGCCGTTTTGCCACCGGAGCGGCGGGCGCCGGATAACGAGGGGAGTCCCAAAAAGGGGCAGCGGGCGCATGGAAGTCTTCGTCCAGCAACTCATCAACGGCATCACGCTCGGGTCGATCTACGGCCTGATCGCCATCGGCTACACCATGGTGTTCGGCATCATCGGCATGGTGAATTTCGCCCATGGCGACGTGTTCATGGTGTCGAGCTTCATTGCGCTGATCGCCCTGCTGATCCTCACCACGTGGCTCGGCATGGCCTCGGTCGCGCTGGCGCTGCTCATCGTGCTGATCGTCGCGATGGTGTTCACGTCGCTGGTGAACTGGGTGATCGAGCGCGTCGCCTACCGGCCGCTGCGCGGCTCGTTCCGCCTCGCTCCGCTGATCTCGGCGATCGGGATGTCGATCTTCCTGTCGAACTTCGTGCAGGTGACGCAGGGTCCGCGCAACAAGTCGGTACCGCCGCTGCTGCAGGACGTGATCGTGATCATGGAGGGCAACGGCTACGACGTGACCATCTCCTATCGTCAATTGATCATCTGGTCGATCACGGCCGTTCTGCTCGCGGCGTTCTGGTATCTGGTCTCGAAGACGTCGCTCGGGCGCGCGCAACGCGCCTGCGAGCAGGACCAGAAGATGGCCGCGCTGGTCGGCGTCGACGTCGACCGCACCATCTCGATCACCTTCGTGATCGGCGCAGCTCTCGCCGCGGTCGCGGGCACCATGTACCTGATGTACTACGGCGTGGTGAATTTCTCCGACGGCTTCGTTCCCGGCATCAAGGCATTCACCGCCGCAGTGCTGGGCGGCATCGGCTCGCTTCCCGGCGCGGTGATCGGCGGCATCCTGATCGGCCTGATCGAGACCATGTGGTCGGCCTATTTCTCGATCGACTACAAGGACGTCGCCGCCTTTTCGATTCTCGCCATCACGCTGATCTTCCTGCCGCAAGGCCTGCTCGGGCGGCCGGAAGTGGAGAAGGTGTGAGATGGCCGTGGCGGCGCCCGACACCGCCCTGCCCCACACGGCGGCGCGCGCCAACCTCGCGCATGCGCTCAAGGACGCGGCAATCACCGCGCTGATCTCCTTCGCGCTGCTCCTCCCGCTGATCGGCTTCAAGACCGTGCAGAACATGCGCAACGAGCTCGAGCTCGAAACGCGCATTCCCCTGCTGCTCGCCATCGTCGCCATCATCACCGCCGCCCGGCTGTTCGGCTCACTGGTGATCGAGCCGTGGCGCGAGCGCCGCGCGCTGCGGCCGCATGCGGAGGATGCGCGCCTCACCGCGCTCAAGACGACGTTCGCCAACTGGTTCACGCCGTTCGCGATGGGCTTTGTGCTGGTCTATCCCCTGATCATCATGGTGTTTTTTCCCCAGGGCGCGCTGAAGTGGATCGACAACTTCGGCATCCAGATCCTGATCTACATCATGCTCGGCTGGGGACTGAACATCGTGGTCGGCCTCGCCGGCCTGCTCGACCTCGGCTACGTCGCGTTCTATGCGGTCGGCTCCTATGCGTATGCGCTGCTCGCCAAGGAGTTCGGCCTCTCGTTCTGGATCCTGCTGCCGCTCGCCGGAATTCTCTCGGCGTTCTGGGGCGTCCTGCTCGGCTTTCCGGTGCTGCGGCTGCGCGGCGATTACCTCGCGATCGTCACGCTCGCTTTCGGCGAGATCATCCGGCTGATCCTGATCAACTGGGTGTCATTTACCGGCGGCTATGCGGGCGTCAGCGGCATTCCGCGCCCGACGCTGTTCGGCATCCCATTCAACGCCACCGAACAGGGCTTCGCGGCCACGTTCGGGCTCGAATTCAACCCGATCCATCGCACGCTGTTTCTCTATTACGTCATCCTGGCGCTGGGGTTGGTCACCGCTTACGTGACGATCCGCCTGCGTCAATTGCCGGTCGGACGCGCCTGGGAGGCGCTGCGCGAAGACGAGATCGCCTGCCGCTCGCTCGGCATCAACACCACGAACACCAAGCTCACGGCATTCGCGATGGGCGCGATGTTCGCGGGCTTCGCCGGCTCGTTCTTCGCCGCACGGCAGGGGTTCATATCGCCCGAGTCGTTCACCTTTCTTGAATCGGCGACGATCCTGTCGATCGTGGTGCTCGGCGGCATGGGCAGCATGATCGGCGTCGCCGTCGCCGCCGTCGTGATGATCGGCGGCACCGAGATCATGCGCGAGCTCGATTTCCTCAAATACATCTTCGGCAACGACTTCGATCCGACGCAGTACCGCATGCTGATCTTCGGCTTCGCGATGGTGCTGATCATGATCTGGAAGCCGCGCGGCCTCGTCGGCACGCGCGAGCCGTCCGCGTTCTACAAGGAACGCCGCACCATCCTTGGGTCGCACGTGAAGGAAGGCCACGGATGACGGCGGGCCCTGCCGCACCGGTGCTGCGCGTGGAGCATCTCACCATGCGCTTCGGCGGGCTGGTCGCCGTCGACGATCTCTCGTTCGCGGCGGCGCGCGGCGGCATCACGGCGCTGATCGGACCGAACGGCGCCGGCAAGACCACCGTGTTCAACTGCATCACGGGCTTCTACAAGCCGACCGAGGGACGCATCGCGCTGGCGCACGGCGACGGCGCGATCTGGGACGAGGTCGATACGCTGACCGATCGCGGCACGCGCAGCCTGCACCGCGGCGGCGAGGCGCTGTTCCTGCTCGAACGCATGCCGGACTACCTGGTGACGCAGCAGGCGCGCGTCGCCCGCACGTTCCAGAACATCCGCCTGTTCACCGGTATGACGGTGTTCGAGAACATGCTGGTGGCGCAGCACAACACGCTGATGGTGTCGTCGGGCTACACGCTGATCGGCGTGCTCGCGCCGCACATCTATGGCCGCGCCGAAAAAGCCGCGGTCGAGAAGGCGCGCTACTGGCTGGAACAGACCGACCTGCTCGAGCGCGCCGACGATCCGGCCGGCGACCTCCCCTACGGCGCGCAGCGCCGCCTCGAGATCGCGCGCGCGATGTGCACCGATCCGGTGCTGCTCTGCCTCGACGAGCCGGCCGCCGGCCTCAATCCGCGCGAGAGCCATCAGCTCAACGAACTGCTGTTGTCGATCCGGCGCGAGCACACGACCTCGATCCTGCTGATCGAGCACGACATGTCGGTGGTGATGCAGATCTCCGACCATGTCGTCGTGCTCGATTACGGCGTGAAAATCTCCGACGGCACGCCCGAGGCGGTGCGCAACGACCAGAAGGTGGTCGCCGCCTATCTCGGCGTCGAGGACGAAGAGGTCGCCAAGGTCGAGGCGGAGGTCGGGCTGTGAGGACCGCGTTTTTCCGCTCGTCCCCGCGAAAGCGGGGACCCAGAGCCAGGAAAAGAAAGAACTGGATTTCCGCTTGCGCCGGAATGAGCGGGAGAGAGGTGGTCCGATGACCGCTCCCCTCCTCGCCGTGCGCGGCGTCAAGACCTATTACGGCAAAATCGTCGCACTCAGAGGCGTCGACGTCGACGTCGCGGACGGCGAGATCGTCACGCTGATCGGCGCCAATGGCGCCGGCAAATCCACCCTGATGATGACGATCTTCGGCAATCCGCGCGCGCGCGAAGGCTCGATCGTGTTCGACGGCCGCGACATCACGCGGCTGCCGACGCACGAGATCGCGCGGCTGCGCATCGCGCAGGCGCCCGAAGGCCGCCGCATCTTCTCGCGCATGACGGTCCTGGAAAACCTGCAGATGGGCGCCATCGTGGCGGGCGACGCCGATTTCGCGACCGACTGCCAGAAAGTGTTCAAGCTGTTCCCGCGGCTCGAACAGCGGCTGCACCAGCGCGGCGGCACGCTATCCGGTGGCGAGCAGCAGATGCTGGCGATCGCGCGCGCGCTGATGGCACGCCCGCGCCTGCTGCTGCTCGACGAGCCCTCGCTCGGCCTCGCGCCGATGATCGTGCGGCAGATCTTCGACGCGATCCGCGAGCTCAACCGGGTGGAAAAGCTCACCGTGTTCCTGGTGGAGCAGAACGCCTTCCACGCGCTCAAGCTCGCGCACCGCGGCTACGTGATGGTGAACGGCGTCATCACGATGTCCGGCACGGGCAAGGAATTGCTCGAGCGGCCGGAGGTGAAGTCCGCGTACCTCGAAGGCGGGCGGCAGGAAGTCGAGGCGGCTCCATGAGCGGCATCCTCTACGAGGAAGACTATATCGGCCTGTTCCTGCTGGTGACCGTCGCCATGGGCGGCGGCGCCGCCTGGCTCGCCGGCCGCGCGATCGCCGCGACCTGGCGGCCGTGGTGGCACGTCGCGTTCTACATGCTGATTCTCGGGCTCGCGGTGCGCTTCATCCATTTCGCGCTGTTCGAGGGGACACTTCTGTCGCCGCAATTCTACGCGGTCGACACGCTCGTGTGCCTGATTTTCGGCTTCCTTGGCTTCCGCGCAACGCGTGTCGCCCAGATGACCACGCAATACGGCTGGATCAACGGCCGGGCCGGTTTCCTGCGCTGGGCGCGGCGCGGCGCAATTGCCGGAAAAAGTGGTTGATTCGGGGTGACTTTCCCGGCGTTTGGCGCTTCAATCGGGCAAGAGGCCGTCGCGTCGGCTGTCGCCGGATCGCCTCCTGCCATTCATAAAGGGGAGAAGTGTATGAAGAAACTTGCACTCGGTCTGGTGCTCGGCGCGTTCGCATTTGCCGGCACCGCACAGGCACAGATCAAGATGGGCGTCGCCGGCCCGCTTACCGGCCCGAACGCCGCATTCGGCGCGCAGCTCAAGAACGGCACCGACCAGGCGGTCGAAGACATCAACGCCGCCGGCGGCATCATGGGCCAGAAGATCACCGTCGGCTATGGCGACGACGTGTCCGATCCCAAGCAGGGCGTCTCGGTCGCCAACAAGTTCGCCGGCGACGGCATCAAGTTCGTGGTCGGCCACTTCAACTCCGGCGTCACCATGCCGGCCTCCGAGGTCTACCAGGAGAGCGGCATCCTCGAGATCACGCCGTCGGCCACCAACCCGAAGATCACCGAGCGCGGCTTGTGGAACATCTTCCGCACCTGCGGCCGTGACGATCAGCAGGGCGCGGTCGCCTCTGCCTGGATCATCAAGAACATGAAGGGCAAGAAGGTCGCGATCGTCCACGACAAGACGACTTACGGCCAGGGCCTCGCCGACGAGACCAAGAAAGGGCTGAACAAGGGCGGCATGAAGGAAGTCATGTACGAGGGCGTGAACCTCGGCGAGAAGGACTTCTCCGCGCTCGTCTCCAAGATCAAGGCTTCCGGCGCCGACCTCGTCTATTGGGGCGGCCTGCACACCGAAGGCGGCCTGATCGTGCGCCAGATGCGCGACCAGGGCGTCAAGGCTCCGCTGATGGGCGGCGACGGCATCACGTCGGATGAGTTCGCGACCGTCGGCGGCCCCGGCGTCGAGGGCACGCTGATGACGTTCGCGCCCGATCCGCGCAAGCGCCCCGAGGCGAAGGCCATCGTGGAGAAATTCCGCGCCAAGAAGTTCGAGCCGGAAGCCTACACGCTCTACAGCTATGCCGCCGTCGAGATCATCAAGCAGGCGGCCGAGCAGGCGAAGTCGCTCGATCCCAAGAAGGTTGCCGACGTGATCAAGTCGGGCAAGAAGTTCAAGACCGTGATCGGCGAGATGGCCTACGACAAGAAGGGCGACATCACCCGTCCGGACTATGTGATGTATGTCTGGAAGAAGGATTCTTCCGGCAAGATCACCTACACCGAGCTCGACGGCAAGGGTTCGTAACACCTTTCGTTCGCCGACGTTTCAGGCGCCCGCTCCGGTCTCCGGGGCGGGCGTTTTCTTTTGGTGGCGCGGCTTGAAGGGCACGCGCGTTTGTTGCGATGGTGGCTTTGGGAGGCTCGCATTTCCATGACCGAAATCCACGATCTCAGCGCCGTCGAGCTGCTCGCCCGCTATCGCGCAAAATCGTTGTCGCCGTCCGAAGTCTTCGCCGCCATCGAGACGCACATCGCGCGCTGGGAGCCGCACCTCAAGGCGCTCTACGCCTACGATCCGGAGACTGCGCGCGCCGAGGCGAAGGCGTCCACCGAGCGATGGGCGAGAGGCGCAGCCGCCGGCCCGCTCGACGGCGTGCCGGTGACCGTGAAGGAGAACATCGCCTCGAAGGGCGTGCCGATGCCGCTCGGCACGGCGGCGACACCGATGACACCCATGGCACAGGATGCACCCCCGACCGCACGCCTGCGCGAGGCCGGCGCGATCATCTTCTCCAAGACCACGATGCCGGACCTCGGCATGACGTCGTCCGGCGTCTCGAGCTTTCATCCGCTCACACGCAACCCATGGGACCTGACGAAAAACCCCGGCGGATCGAGCTCCGGCGCGGGCGCGGCCGGCGCGGCCGGTTACGGCCCGCTGCATGTCGGCACCGACATCGGCGGCTCGGTGCGGCTGCCGGCCGGATGGTGCGGATTGGTCGGGCTGAAGCCGAGCCTCGGCCGCATCCCGATCGATCCGCCCTACGTCGCGCGCTGCGCCGGCCCGATGACGCGCACCGTCGACGATACCGCGCTGATGATGTCGGTGTTGTCCCGGCCCGATCACCGCGACGGCATGAGCCTGCCGGTGCAGGAGATCGACTGGGCCAACCTCTCCGGCGGCGTGAAGGGAAAGCGCATCGGCCTGCTCACCGATGCCGGCGCCGGCAGCCCGGTCGAGCCGGAGGTGAAGGCTGCGGTCGAGGCGGTCGCCAAATTCTTCGCCCGCGAAGGCGCCGTCGTGGAGCCGATCCAGGGCGTCATGTCGCCGGCGATCATTCAGGGGCTCGATGCCTTCTTCCGCGCGCGCTCGTGGGCCGACATCGAGCCGATGCCGACGGAGCAGCGCAACAAGATCCATCCCTACACGCGCACATGGGCTGAAGGCGGGGCAAAGCTTTCGGGCGTCGATGTGATGCGCGGCTTCAACCAGAGCATGGAGCTACGCCGCCTCGCGGCGCTGCTGTTCGGCAGAATCGATTACGTCGTCTCGCCGACCGCGCCGATGCCGGCTTTCGCGGCCGAGCGCGCCTCGCCGGGCGACGACCCGGAACGTCCGTTCGAGCACATCTGCTTCACGGTGCCGTGGAATTTCACCGAGCAGCCGGCGGTCTCGATCAACGCGGCGTTCACAAGATCCGGCCTGCCGATCGGCGTGCAGATCGTCGGCCGCCGCCACGACGATCACGGCGTGCTGAGCATGGCGAGGGCCTGGGAGACCGCGCGCGGCCCGGTCACGAACTGGCCGCAGCCGCCGGTATCGTAGTCCGCTCGTCCCCGCGAAAGCGGGGACCCAGAGCCCAGAAGCAAGAACTGGATTGCCGCTTTCGCGGCAATGAGCGGAGAGCGGGTTACCCGATCCGGCCCAGCACCGGAAACGCCTCGAGCAGCCAATAGCTCGCCTCGCTCACGAACCCGGTGAGAAACGCGATGCCGGTGAGCACGAGGAGCGCGCCCATCGTCTTTTCCACCATTGGCAGGTAGGCGCGAAAGCGCGCGAGGAATTTCGCGAACGGCTCCACGGCGAATGCTGCGGCGAGGAACGGAATGCCCAGGCCCAGCGAATACACTGCGAGCAGGCCGGCGCCCTTCGCGACGGTGGCTTCGGACGCCGCGATGGCAAGGATCACCGCCAGGATCGGCCCGATGCACGGCGTCCAGCCGAACGCGAACGCCAATCCCATCACATACGCGCCCCACAGCCCGACCGGCTTCGGCACGTCCATGCGCTTCTCGCGATAGAGCAGTGCGAGCCGGGTGACCCCGAGAAAGTGCAGCCCCATGATGATGATCGCTATTCCCGCCACGATCGCCAGCTTGTCGGCGTAGACGCGAATCAGCGAGCCGAACGCACTCGCGCTCGCGCCGAGCGCGACGAACACGGTGGAGAAGCCCGCGACGAACAGGCAGGCCGCGCCGACCGTCTCCCAGCGCACCCGCGGCTCGGGCTCGGCATCGGCAAAGCGCTCGAGCGATGTGCCCGCCAGGTACACGAGATACGGCGGCACCAGCGGCAACACGCAGGGTGACAGGAAGCTCAGCAGCCCGGCGAACAGGGCGGCAAAAATGGTGACGTCGGCGGCCATGTGCCCCTAATGTGCAGACGGCACGCGTTCCTGCAAGCTGCGGCGCGGCTTGCTTTTCGGGATGTGATCGGACGTGACATGCGCAACCTGATTACCGACGTGCCCGGCGTCCTGGTGGGCAACGCCGACGATGCTGCTCTCGCGTCCGGCGTCACCGTCATCCTGTTCGAGGAGCCTGCGGTCGCATCCGGCGATGTGCGCGGCGGCGCGCCCGGCACGCGCGAAACCGACCTGTTGCGCCCGGACGAAACCGTCGAGCGCGTCGACGCGATCGTGCTGTCGGGCGGGTCGGGATTCGGGCTCGACGCGCCGGGCGGCACGCAGGCGTGGCTGCGCGAACAGGGACGCGGCTATGCGGTCGGCAACGTCCGGGTGCCGATCGTGCCGGGTGCCATCCTGTTCGACCTGTTGAACGGCGGCAACAAGGACTGGGGCCGCTTTCCGCCCTATCGCGATCTCGGCTACGTGGCGGCCGCCAATGCCGGCCTTGCGTTCGCGCTGGGCACCGCGGGCGCCGGATACGGCGCCAAGACCGTCAACCTCAAGGGTGGGCTCGGCTCGGCTTCGGCCACGACACGCGAGGGCGCAAGCGTCGGTGCGATCGCCGCCGTGAATGCGCTGGGCAGCGTTACGGTCGGAGATGGCCCCCATTTCTGGGCCGCGCCATTCGAGCAGAACAGCGAGTTCGGGGGACGGGGCTTGCCCTTCCCGTTCCCAGGCGACGCGCTTGCGATCCGCGTCAAAGGCGGCCTGCGCGAGAACACCACCATTGCGCTGGTCGCCACCGACGCGACACTCACCAAAGCGCAAGCCCATCGCCTCGCGATGGTCGCGCATGACGGCCTCGCGCGCGCGATCTACCCGGTGCACATGCCGCACGACGGCGATACCGTGTTCTCGGCCGCGACCTGTAGGCGCGCCGCACCGGACCTGACGGCTTTCACGGAGCTTTGCGCACTTTCCGCCAACGTGCTGGCGCGCGCGGTCGCGCGCGGCGTGTACGAGGCGAGCGCGCTACCCTTCGCGGGCGGGCTGCCGAGTTGGAAGGACAGATGTGGAGGATAACTCTCTTCCGCTCATTCCCGCGTAAGCGGGAATCCAGTCCCTGGCCAAGTGCTGGGTCCCCGCTTTCGCGGGGACGAGCGGAGAGTGTCTAGCCAAACCGCTCCGCCCGATACGGCGCCGGATCGGTGAACGGCGTCGCGCCCGTCATCATGTCGGCGATCAGCCGCCCGGTCACCGGCCCGAGCGTCAGCCCCCAGTGGCCGTGGCCGAACGCGAGCCAGAGGCCGTTCTGCCCCGGCGCGCGGCCGAGCACGGGAAGCGAGTCCGGCATGTTGGGGCGGCGGCCGAGCCACGGCTCGGCCTCGTTCGGCTCGCCGAGCGGAAACAGCTCCTTGGCGTGCGGCATCAGCCGGTCGAACTGCACCGGCGTCGCCGGCGCGTCGCGGCTCGCGAACTCCGCGCCGGTGGTCAGGCGGATGCCCTGCTCCATCGGGGTCAGCGCATAGCCGTACTCGGTGTCGATGACCGGCCGTGTGAGCGAGGCATTGCCCTTCGGATCAAAATGGCGGTGATAACCGCGCTTGATGCCGAGCGGCACCTTGATGCCGAGCGGCTCCAGCACGTCCGGCGACCATGGCCCGAGCGCGACCACCACGTTGTCGGCATCGACATGGCCCTCGTTGGTATCGACGCGCCACTTGCCGTCCGCGCGATGCAGCGAGCGTGCGTCGCCGTTGATGAACACGCCGCCGAGCGCGGAGAAGCGCGCCGCATAGGCGCGCGTCACCATCAGCGGATTGGAGAGCGAGGCGACGTCCGGCCACATCAGCGCGTGGCGGAATACCGGGTTGAGGCTCGGCTCGAGCGCGAGCGTGCCCGCGGTATCCAGCGCCTGCGCGGCGACGCCGATCTGCGCGCCGAATTCGAGCTGCGGCTTCATCGCTTCGAACGCCGCATCGCTGCGGTAGAGCGTGATCCAGCCGGTCTCGCGCAGATATTTCATCGCGCCGGACTCTTCCAGCAGCGCCTTGTGCTCGGCCACCGAGCGGCTCATCAGCGGGCGCAGCTTCACCGCGCTGTCCTTGAGCTTCTCCTCCGATGACCAGCCGTAATAGGAGATCAGCCACGGCGCGACCTTGAGCAGATCGCGCCAATGGTAGTTCGCCTCCGGTGCACGCTTGAACGCCACCTGGATGAGCTTCTTCAGGCTGCGCGGGAAGGCGGTCGGAAACACGCTGGCGCCGACGATGACGCCGGTATTGCCATAGCTCGTCTCCTCGCCCGGCCCGCGTTTGTCGACCAGCGCGACCGAAAGGCCGCGCTTGACGAGATGCAGCGCGACCGACGTGCCGACGATGCCGGCTCCAAGAACGATCGCATCGGTGCGCGCCATGTCGGTCCCCGTTGGAAAAGATCAGTGCGGAATGACATATCGCATCCGCACTCGACGGCGCTACGCATGGCTGATATGCCGCACGCGTCTTGGCCGGCGTCCCTCAACCGCCGGATTGCCGGAGCCCTTGATGCCGCTTCTCGCCGCGCTGGCCGCAGCGCTGTCCTGGCTCGGCCGGCAGGGCACGCGCGCGGTCGCGGCTTCGATCTTCATCGGCATCATGGTGCCGCCGCTCGCCGCGCTGTTGAAGCCGGTCTTCGCCTACGCGCTGTTCGTGCTGCTCTGCCTCGCCTTCCTGCGGGTCGATCCGACGCAAGTGCGCGCGCACTTCGCGCGGCCGACGGTTGTCGCCGGGGCCGCCGCCTGGATGATGCTCGGCACCCCGCTGCTGATCGGCTTTGCGCTGGTCGCGCTCGGCATTGCCGACCGGCTGCCCGGGCTCTACGTCGCGATGATCCTGCAGGCCGCCGCGCCGCCGGTGATCTCCGCGCCGACGCTGGCCGCACTGATGGGGCTCGATGCCGCGCTCTCGCTCGCGACGCTGATCGTCTGCACCGCGGTGACGCCATTCACCGCGCCGGTGTTCGCGACGCTGTTCGTCGGGCCCGCGATGACGATCTCGCCGGTCGCGCTCGGCGCAAAGCTGCTGGGACTGCTGGCGGGCGCCGCGTTGGTCGCCTGGCTGGTGCGCCGCTTCGCCGGCAAGGCCTGGGTCGCGCGCCAGAGCGAGCGCATCGACGGGCTCTCGGTGGTCGCGCTGTTCGTCTTCGCGGTCGCGCTGATGGACGGCGTGCTCGCCGCGATCGTCAGCGAGCCGCTCAAGGTGCTCGGCCTCACTCTGCTGTCGTTCGCACTGTCGCTCGGCCTCGCGGCGCTGACCGCGCTCGTCTTCGCGCGCCTCGGCATGGCGCAGGCGCTGGCGCTCGGCCTCGCCGCCGGCAACCGCAACATGGGCCTGATGCTCGCGGCGGCAGGGGCCGCCGTGCCGGACCTCACCTGGCTCTATTTCGCGGTCGCGCAATTCCCGATCTACCTGATGCCCGCAATGCTCAAGCCGCTGGCGCGGCGCGTTGCTCCCCCACCTTGAGCGTGATACCCAAGCGGCGGCTTCTTCCGAAGAGACATATGCGCCCGCTGCTCGTCGCCCCGTCCATCCTGGCTGCCGATTTTGCGCGCCTTTCCGACGAGGTGCGCGCGGTCGATGCCGCCGGCGCCGACTGGATCCATCTCGACGTGATGGACGGCCATTTCGTGCCGAACATCTCATTCGGCCCCGGCGCCATCGCGGCGATGCGCCCGCACTCAAAGAAGACGTTCGACACGCACCTGATGATCGCGCCGTGCGATCCCTATCTGGAAGCCTTCGCCAAGGCCGGCTGCGACATCATCACGGTGCACGTCGAATCCGGCCCGCACCTGCACCGCTCGCTGCAGGCGATCCGCGCGCTCGGCAAGCGCGCCGGCGTCACGCTCAACCCGGGAACCCCGGTCGAGTCGATCGAGAACGTCATCGACCTGGTCGATCTGGTTCTCGTCATGTCGGTCAATCCCGGGTTCGGCGGGCAGGCGTTCATCCCCTCGGCTCTGGAAAAAATCGCGCGCGCGCGCGCGCTCGCAGGCGCACGCCCGATCGACATCGAGGTCGACGGCGGCATCACGCCGGACAATGCCGCGGCGGTCGCGCGCGCAGGCGCCAACGTGCTGGTCGCGGGCTCGGCGGTGTTCAAGGGCGGCGCCGGCGCCTACGCAAAAAACATCGCGGCAATCCGCAACGCAGCCGCAACGGCGCGCGGCGAAGCGGCGTAATCGCGGCGGCGTGCGTTAGCGGTACTCGATCGTCACCGAAACCAGGTCAGCCCCGAAATGGCGATCGATCCATCCGAGAAACGCCCTGCTCAGGTTCGATTCATCGACCTTGTCGCGGGATTTGACCTTGGCGGTCACCAGACTTGACGATCGCGCGAGGTCGATAGAGCCCGAATACTTCGCATGCACCCAGTGGGCCGCATTGGCCCGCTTCGAGCCCTTGCGGCTGAACGTCCCGCGCCCATTCTTGCGGATGTCGTCCTGCTTGCGCACGATCGCATCGTAGAACCGGCGTCCATCACGCGGCACGATCTGGAGCACTTTCATGGCGCATCCCCCTGATTCGCTCCCAGCCGCCAGCATCGCACGGCCGCATGCAATTGTTGAGGCTTGGCCGATCTGCTAGGCACACCCCGGCGGCCAGCGATGAAGCCCGAGGCAGCGATGATTCCGCGCTATTCCCGGCCCGAGATGACGGCGATCTGGGACCCCCAGACGCGTTTTCGCATCTGGTTCGAGATCGAGGCGCATGCATCCGACGCCATGGCCGAGCTTGGGATCATCCCCAAGGAAGCCGCTTGGACCATTTGGGAAAAGGCCAAAAACGCCAAGTTCGATGTGGCGCGCATCGACGAGATCGAGCGCGAGACCAAGCACGACGTCATCGCCTTCCTCACGCACCTCGCCGAGATCGTCGGTCCGGAGGCGCGCTTCGTGCATCAGGGGATGACCTCCTCCGACATTCTCGACACATGCCTCAACGTCCAGCTCACGCGTGCCGCGGACATCCTGATCGCGGATGTCGAGAAACTGCTCGAGGCGCTCAAGCGCCGCGCCTTCGAATACAAGATGACGCCGACGATCGGGCGCTCGCACGGCATCCATGCCGAGCCGGTCACGTTCGGGCTGAAGCTGGCGCAGGCCTATGCGGAGTTTTCGCGCGCGAAAGAGCGGCTGGCGGCGGCGCGCAAGGAGGTCGCGACCTGCGCGATTTCCGGCGCTGTCGGCACGTTCGCGCAGGTCGATCCGCGCATCGAGGCGCATGTCGCGGCCAAGATGGGGCTGACGCCGGAGCCGATCTCCACCCAGGTGATCCCGCGCGACCGCCACGCGATGTATTTCGCCACGCTCGGCGTGGTCGCCTCGTCGGTCGAGCGGCTGGCCATTGAAATCCGCCACCTGCAGCGCACCGAAGTGCTCGAAGCCGAGGAGTTCTTCTCGGAGGGGCAGAAAGGCTCCTCGGCGATGCCGCACAAGCGCAATCCGGTGCTGTCGGAAAACCTCACCGGCCTTGCCCGCATGGTGCGCGCCTATGTGACGCCGGCTTTGGAGAACGTCGCGTTGTGGCACGAGCGCGATATCTCGCACTCGTCCGTGGAGCGCATGATCGGCCCGGACGCGACCGTGACGCTCGATTTCGCGCTCGCGCGCCTCGCCGGCCTGATCGACCGGCTCGTGGTCTATCCGGAGAACATGAGGAAGAATCTCGACCGGCTCGGCGGACTGATCCACTCGCAGCGCGTGATGCTGGCGCTGACGCAGAAGGGCGCCGCGCGCGAGGACGCCTACCGGCTGGTGCAGCGCAACGCCATGCCGGTCTGGCGCGGCGAGGGTGATTTCCTGAAGCTCCTGAAGGCCGACAAGGACGTGAGGGCGTATTTGAGCGAAGCCGAGATCGAAGAGAACTTCGACCTCGGCTATCACCTCAAGCACGTCGATACGATCTTCCGGCGCGTGTTCGGCGCCTCGTAGCGCACGCTAGCGACGGATCACGGCGCCGCCCGCCGCACCACCGGCGGGGGGCGCGCTCACCGCCGCGCCGCCGCCGACCGATGCGGCAGGTGCACTGACCTGCGGCGCGCTCACCTGCGGGCTCACGCTGCCGGGCGCCATGCCACCGCCGCCCCGTGAGACGCCGCCGGCGCTGCCGATCCGCGCGCCGCCGGTCGGCGCGGCCCGGCCTTGCCAGGTGCCCGTGCGGCCGCCCTGCCACGTGCCCGTGCGGTTGCCCTGCCAGGTTCCGGAGCCACCCTGCCAGGTGCCGACCCGGCTGCCGTTCCAGCCGCGATGGCCGCGCCAGCCGCGCCAGCCGCGCCGATAGCCCGGGCTCGCGTAGAACCCGAAGCTCGGCCCATAAGCGTAGCCATAATCGTAGTAATCATAGACCGGCTCGTCATAGAGATAGCCCGGCGCTGCCGCCACCACTCCGGCGCCCGGCGCAGGGGCGCCGGCCATCTGGAGGAAATTCCGGCTCGCGTATCCGACCGCACCGTTGAAGGTCACCCGGCACCAGCTGCCGGCGCATCCGGCAACATCAACCGCCGCGCCCGCCGGAATGGTGTCGACCACCGGGTATTGCGTGCCGGGCCCGGCCCGCAGGTTGACCGAATTCTCTGCGACGGCCGGCGCCGCCGCTGCCGCGCCGGCGGAAAGAATCAGGGCCGAAGCGGCCGACAACAATATGGTTTTCAGGCTCATGGATTGGTTCCCTTCTCAATGCGACATCGCCGCCTGATGGAAAAACCTGAGCCGTGCCGCAACGTTCCCGCATGACGGAAAAGCAATCCGCGACCGCGCGCCGCGCGGCAGCCATTGATTAACCCTTGCCCGCCACAATCCGGCCCGGGCGGAATCCCATCATGGCGGCGAGCAAACCGGCCCCGCGCAAGGGGCGAGACAGGCACGAGGCGCGGTTGCCGCTGGTAGCCGCGCCGCGCCTTGTTCCGGCGGCCGGTTATCGTGCAACGCTGCGATCCGTTCTGGTTGGTCCTTCGGTCACGCCCCGTATCATGCGCTCCCCGGCAATTCTGGTGTTCGACTCCGGCGTCGGTGGACTGACGGTCTTCCGCGAGATCGCGCGCGCGCGGCCCGATGCGCGGCTGACCTACGTGGCCGACGATGCGCTGTTTCCCTATGGCCAGGTTCTCGAGGACGCGTTGATCGCACGCGTTGTCGCTCTGATCGGCGCGCTGATCGCGGCCCATGCGCCCGATCTCGTGGTGATCGCCTGCAACACGGCCTCGGTGCAGGTGCTACCGGCGCTGCGCGAGCGCTACGCCCTGCCCTTTGTCGGCACGGTGCCGGCGATCAAGCCGGCCTGTGCGGCCTCGCAGTCGAAGCGGGTCTCGGTGCTCGGCACCGAGGCGACGGTCGCGCGCGAATACACCCATGCGCTGATCCGCAACTTCGGCCAAGGCTGTGACCTGACACTGGTCGGCTCCGCGCGCCTTGCGGCGCTGGCAGAAGCTGCGCTGGCGGGCGATGCGGTAGACGATGAGGAGCTTGCCCGCGAGATCGCGCCGTGTTTCGTGGAGGATGGCAGCGAGCGCACCGACACCGTCGTGCTCGCCTGCACCCACTATCCGCTGCTGCTCGACCGGTTCGAGCGCCTCGCACCGTGGCCGGTGCGCTGGATCGATCCGGCGCCGGCCATCGCGCGCCGCGTGGTCGAACTGGCCGGTCCCGCGACCGGCGCGCCAGCCCCCGCGAAGGCGCGCGCAATCTTCACCTCCGGCCGCAAGCCATCGGCCGATCTCACTGCGGCACTTGCGAATTTTGGTCTTGATTCGAGCGAATTCGCCGGCACCGGCGGGATTTGACACCCCGCCCCTTTGCCCCTAGAAAACGCGCGCCGCCGCGGATTTTAGCCCGCGCGGCGTTTCGTACCCGCGGTCGCTGCCGACGCTTCGGCACGTGACCTGTCGGTTCCGGTGATCCGGAACAGCAGGAGGGCGCGTTTCCTCAAAACCGACAATCAACGCAGAGGACGCGATGTCAAAGCGCATTGAAGCCAAGCATAAAATCGACCGCCGCATGGGCGAGAACATCTGGGGCCGCCCGAAAAGCCCCGTGAACCGCCGCGAGTATGGCCCCGGCCAGCACGGCCAGCGCCGCAAGGGCAAGCTCTCCGACTACGGCGTGCAGCTGCGCGCCAAGCAGAAGCTGAAGCGCTATTACGCCAACATCGTCGAGAAGCAGTTCCGCGGCATCTACGATGAGGCGATCCGCATGAAGGGCGACTCCGGCGCCAACATGATCGGCCTGCTGGAGCGCCGGCTCGACGCCATCGTCTATCGCGCGAAGTTCGTGCCGACCGTGTTCGCGGCGCGCCAGTTCGTCAACCACGGCCACGTCACGGTGAACGGCAAGCGCGTCAACATCGCGAGCTACCGCGTGAAGGTCGGCGATGTCGTCGAGGTCAAGGACGCCTCGAAGCAGATGGCGCTGGTGATGGAGGCAACGGCGCTCGCCGAGCGCGACGTGCCCGACTACATCGAGGCGGATCACAACAAGATGACGGCGAAGCTCGCGCGCGTTCCGGCTCCGGCCGAGGTGCCCTACCCGGTGCAGATGGAGCCGCATCTCGTCGTCGAGTTCTACTCGCGGTAATTCTTCGCGAAGACGAATCAAAAAGGCCGCCTGAGGGCGGCCTTTTCATTCGCGCGGGACGGCGCGTCAGGCCTACGCGCTTTCCTTCACCGGCAGGCCCTTCTGTTTCATGAAGTCGTGCAATTCGCGCTTCTGAAACATCTCGCGCACGATGTCGCAGCCGCCGACGAACTCGCCCTTCACGTAGAGCTGCGGAATGGTCGGCCAGTTGGAGTAGCTCTTGATGCCGTTACGCAGGTCCTCGTTCTCCAGAACGTTCAGCCCTTTGTAGGGGACGCCGAGATAGTCGAGGATCTGCACGACCTGGCCCGAGAAGCCGCTCATCGGGAACTGCGGCGTGCCCTTCATGAACAGCACCACGTCGTTGTTCTTCACTTCATTGTCGATGAACTGCTCGATCGCCATTGTCGGTATCCTTTGTGCCCGCGCCCGTTTTGCGCGGAGGCAGGTTGCCGGCGCCCGTTTCGCGCCGATTCAGCGCGCCTTTTGATCCATATATGTAGCCCATGGGCCGCGTACAGCCCAGCCCCCGAATTCCGTTTCAGGCCGCGTCCGGCACCCCGGTTTGCAGGGCGAGCGCGTGCAGCTTGCCGCCCATCTGGCCCTGCAGCGCCTGGTAGACGAGCTGGTGCTGCTGGACGCGGGACTTGCCGCGGAACGAGGCGGCGATCACCGTCGCCGCGTAATGGTCGCCGTCGCCGGCAAGATCGCGGATCGTAACCTCAGCGTCGGGGATACCGGCCCGGATCAGCCGCTCGATTTCGCCCGCATCCATCGCCATGGGAAAATCCTAGCTGGCGGCTGCGCCCATATAGGCCGGCAGCCACCCCTCATGCTTCTCGCGCAATGCGTCTAGCAGAATCGGGCGCTCCCCGGGAAGCGTCAACGCATTGCCGTGCGTCACGCCGATGCGCCGGATCGGCACGCCGGCTGCCTTCGCGCGCTCTGCGAACTCGTGGCTCTGTTCGGGCTTGATCGTCACCACATAGCGCGCCTGGTCCTCGCCGAACCAGAAGCCGTGCTCGGTGAGGAACGCCGGCGCGCCGTAGAGCCGCGCGCCGATATTGCCGGCGAGCGCCATCTCGGCAACCGCCACGACGAGCCCGCCATCCGAGATATCGTGCACCGCGGTCACGAATTGCTGCCCGATCAGGCCGCGCACGAAATCGCCGGCGCGGCGCTCGGCCATCAGGTCGACCGGCGGCGGCGCCCCCTCCTCGCGTCCGCAGACCTCGCGCAGGTAAAGCGACTGGCCGAGCCAGCCTCTGGTTTCGCCAAGCAGGATGATCATCTCGTCGGCAGCCTTGAAGGCGATGCTCGCCGACATGGCAAAATCGTCGAGCAGGCCGACGCCGCCGATGGTCGGCGTCGGCAGGATCGCGCGGCCGTTGGTTTCGTTGTAGAGCGAGACATTGCCGGACACGACCGGGAATTCCAGCGCCTTGCAGGCGGCCGCGATCCCCTGGATGCAGCCGACCAGCTGGCCCATGATCTCGGGCCGCTCGGGATTGCCGAAATTCAGGTTGTCGGTCAGCGCCATGGGTTTTGCGCCGACAGCGCAGAGATTGCGCCAGGTCTCCGCGACCGCCTGCTTCCCCCCCTCGAACGGGTCTGCTTCGCAATAGCGCGGCGTCACGTCGGTGGTGAGCGCGAGGCCCTTCGGGCCTTCCTTGACGCGCACGACGGCGGCATCTCCCCCCGGCCGCTGCACCGTGTTGCCGAGGATCAGATGGTCGTACTGCTCCCACACCCAGCGCTTGGAGGCGAGGTCGGGCGACGACATCAGCTTTTCGAGCGCATCGGCGTGCGGCAGCGGCGCTTCGATCATCGTGGCGTCGATCACCGGCTGCTTCGGCGAGGCCGTATGCGGCCGGTCATAGACCGGCGCTTCGTCGCCCAACTCCTTGATCGGCAGGTTGACCATCTCGACGCCCTGGTGGCGCACGACGAAGCGCTTGTCCGGCGTGGTCTCGCCGACGATCGCGAAATCGAGCCCCCATTTGCGGAAGATGTCCTCCGCCTCTTTCTCCTTCTCGGGCTTGAGCACCATGAGCATGCGCTCCTGGCTCTCGGAGAGCATCATCTCGTAGGCCGTCATCCCGGCCTCGCGCGTGGGGACCTTGTCGAGATCGAGCACCACGCCGAGATCGCCCTTGGCGCCCATCTCGACCGCCGAGCAGGTCAACCCGGCCGCGCCCATGTCCTGGATCGCGATGACGCAATCCTTCGCCATGATCTCGAGGCACGCCTCGAGCAGCAGCTTTTCCGCGAACGGATCGCCGACCTGCACGGTCGGACGCTTGGATTCGGAGTCTTCCCCGAACTCAGCCGACGCCATGCTGGCGCCGTGGATGCCGTCGCGCCCGGTCTTCGAGCCGAGATAGACAATCGGCATGCCGACGCCGGAGGCGGCCGCGTAGAAGATCTTGTCGGTTTCGGCAAGGCCGACCGCCATCGCGTTGACGAGATTGTTGCCGTCGTAGCGCGAATGAAAGCGCACCGAGCCGCCGACCGTCGGCACGCCGAACGAATTGCCATAGCCTCCGACACCCGCGACGACGCCGGATACGAGGTGGCGCGTCTTGGGATGCTTCGGATCGCCGAAGGACAGCGCGTTGAGGCACGCGATCGGCCGCGCCCCCATGGTGAACACGTCGCGCAGAATGCCGCCGACGCCGGTCGCCGCACCCTGGTAGGGTTCGATGTAGCTCGGGTGGTTGTGGCTCTCCATCTTGAATACGACGGCGAGCCCGTCGCCGATCGCAATCACGCCGGCGTTCTCGCCCGGGCCCTGAATGACTTGGGGGCCGGCGGTCGGCAGCGTCCTGAGATGGATCTTCGAGGACTTGTACGAGCAGTACTCGTTCCACATCGCCGAGAAGATGCCGAGCTCGGTGATCGTCGGCTCGCGGCCGATCAATTCCAGAATGCGCTGGTATTCCTCGGGCTTGAGGCCGTGCTCGGCTACCAGCTCGGGTGTGATTTTCGGTTCGTTCGGGATCACAGAATAGGGCTCGGCGCTCATGCGGCCTGCGCGAAATGCGCCACCAGCCCGGCGAACAGGCCGCGCCCGTCGGTGCAGCCGACTGCGTTCTCGACGTGGTTTTCCGGGTGCGGCATCAGGCCGAGCACGTTGAGCTTTTCGTTGAGCACGCCGGCAATCGCATTGGTCGCACCGTTCACGTTCCACTTCGGGTCACGCTTGCCTTCCGCATCGGTGTAGCGGAACAACACGCGACCCTCGGCCTCAAGCCGCCCGATGGTGCCTTCGCTCGCGAAATAATTGCCCTCGCCATGCGCGACCGGCACGCGGATCACCTGGCCGGCATTGTAGCCGCGCGTGAACGGCGTATCGGAGCGCTCGATTTTCAGGTGGACGTCGCGGCAAAGGAATTTCACGCTCGCGTTGCGCAGCAGAATCCCCGGAAGCAGCTCGGCCTCGCACAGGATCTGGAATCCGTTGCACACGCCCATCACGAGCCCGCCCTTGCGCGCATGGATGCGCACCGCTTCCATGATCGGCGCATGCGCGGCGATCGCGCCGCAGCGCAGATAGTCGCCGTAGGAGAAGCCCCCGGGCAGCACCACCAGATCGGTGCCGGCCGGCAAGTCGCGCTCGCCGTGCCAGACCATCGCGGGCTCGCGGCCCGAGACGAGCCTGAGCGCGTGCGCCATGTCCCGCTCGCGATTCGATCCGGGGAAGACGACGACGGCGGCCTTCATGACGCGGCCGGCTCCGCTGGCGCCCCGGCCGGCGTCATCTCGACACGAAAATTCTCGATCACGGTGTTGGCGAGCAGCTTCTCGGCCGCCTCGCGCAGCGTCGTCTCGGCCCTGGCGGCATCGCCACCTTCGAGTTCGATGTCGAACACCTTGCCCTGCCGCACGCTCGCGATGCCCGCGACCCCGAGCGACTTGAGCGCGCCCTCGATCGCCTTGCCCTGCGGATCGAGCACGCCGTTCTTCAGGGTGACGGTGACGCGGGCTTTCATGGCGAGGTCCTGCTCGATCCCTTCAAAGCGCGGCGGGGGCCGATTGGCCCCCGCGTAACATGGTCCGTGCGCCGCCTCAACGGCGTCGGCTCAGCCCTTCACCAGCACCGGCCCGGTGCCCTGCGGGCGCTCGCCTTCGGCCATGATCCCAAGGCGTTTGGCGACCTCGGTATAGGCCTCGAGCAGCCCGCCGAGATCGCGGCGGAAGCGGTCCTTGTCGAGCTTGTCGCTGGTCTTGATGTCCCATAGCCGGCACGAATCGGGGGAAATCTCGTCCGCCACCACGATCCGCATCATGTCGTTTTCCCACAGCCGGCCGGTCTCCATCTTGAAGTCGACCAGACGGATACCGACGCCGAGGAAGACACCGGAGAGGAAGTCGTTGACGCGGATCGCCAGCGCCATGATGTCGTCGATCTCCTGCGGCGTCGCCCAGCCGAAGGCAGTCACGTGCTCCTCCGACACCATCGGATCGCCGAGCTGATCGTTCTTGTAGTAGAACTCGATGATCGAGCGCGGCAGCTGCGTACCTTCCTCGATGCCGAGACGCGTCGAAAGCGAGCCTGCCGCAACGTTGCGCACCACCACTTCGAGCGGGATGATCTCGACCTCCCGGATCAACTGCTCGCGGATGTTGAGCCGGCGGATGAAGTGCGTCGGCACGCCGATCTCGTTCAAGTGCTGGAACACGTATTCCGAGATGCGGTTGTTGAGCACGCCTTTGCCTTCGATCACCTCATGCTTCTTCGCATTGAAGGCGGTCGCGTCGTCCTTGAAGTGCTGGATCAAGGTGCCCGGCTCGGGTCCTTCGTAGAGAACCTTCGCCTTGCCCTCGTAGATGCGGCGACGGCGGCTCATAGGCGTGTACCGTGGCTTGAGAAAATCCATCTGATGCCGTGACTCCGTGAAACAGTCGGCGGCGAGACCGGGCAGCGCGACTCGCAACGCAACCAAAACCTGCCCGACCGTCCGGGCAACCTAGCGGATCGGAATGGGGAGCACAATCGCTGCTCTTTCGCCGACATCCAGCGGCGCCGTGCCGCTTTTCCGCCATGTTGATTTGTGGATTTTCTGCCGATATGCAAGTCAGGATTTTCCGCTATCCCAAGCATCCGTCAGCGAGGCGAACATGACCACCTTCGACAAGCGCGAGGAAGGTTTCGAGAAGAAGTTCGCTCATGACGAGGAGCTGCGCTTCAAGGCGAACGCGCGCCGCAACCGGATGCTCGGCCTGTGGGCGGCCGAAAAGCTCGGCATCTCGGGAGATGCAGCGAACGCCTACGCGAAGGAGGTCGTGATGTCCGACTTCGAGGAGGGCGGCGAGCACGACGTGTTCAAGAAAGTACGCCAGGATCTCGACGCCAAGGGCGTCGCGGTGTCCGACCAGGACATCCGCCGCGCCATGACCGACCTGATGGAAAAGGCGATCGCCGATATCAAGGCGCAGGGCTAGAGCGGGCCGGCCAGCGCGGCTGCGAGCGAATCGAGCACGCCCGGAAGATCGCATAGCAACTCGGCCTGCTTGATTGATACGACTCTGTAGTCGTGTTCCTTGAGCCAGGCGTGCCGCTGGGCGCGCGCCTTTGCGGCCGCCTCGCCTTCCTCATCCGGCACGAGGTCGATCACAAGCCGCTGCTGGAACGAGACGAAATCGTTGATGTGCGGCCCGATCGGCGTCTGGCGCTTGAACAGGCCGGCGAAGCGGCGATCCTTGGTCAATCCGTCCCACAGGGCACGTTCGGCATCGGTCGGATTGCGGCGCAGGAATTTGGCGAGCCCGCGTACCGGCGCATCCGCGTCGCGCGCTTGCTCGCCGCCATGCTCCGCCAACAGAGCACGCAGCTTGCCCGCTTCCTCGTTGTCCAGGATACCCCCGCGCGCGGGCCCCTTGCGCCCCTCCGCGATCGCCATGATGACGCCGCTCAGCGTCTGGATGTCCTGCTGGGTCGGCTGCATGCGCGAGAAGATGTTGCGCAGGTTGATCTGCATCGTCTCGCGCTTGTCCGGCGGGCGGAAGAACTCGACCTTCTCCAGCTCGCGCTCGAGGTTCTGAAAGAACGCCAGCAGTTGCTGGCGCGGCGCCGCGTCAGACTTGCGCGGCATCTCGAACGGGAGCTTGCCGCCGGAGGCGAGCTTGAACCACTCGTAGGCGACAATCACCACCGCCTGCGCGAGGTTGAGCGAGGCAAACGAAGGGTTCACCGGCAGCGTGATGATGCTGTCGGCGAGCGCGACCTCGTCGTTCTCCAGCCCGTTGCGCTCGCGCCCGAACATCAGGCCCACCCTCTCACCGGCAGCGATCTTCCCCGATGCGATCTGAGCGGCTGCGGCTGCATCGACCACGGGCTTCGCCTGATCGTGCGCGCGCGCGGTTGCGGCAAACACATAATTGAGGTCGCCGATCGCGGCCGCGACCGATTCATAGACCACCACATCATCGAGGATGCGGTGCGCGCCTGACGCCATCACCCATGCGCGTTCCGCCGGCCAGCCCGCGCGCGGATTGACGAGGCGCAGCCGCGACAGGCCGAAATTCGCCATGGCGCGCGCGGCGGCACCGATGTTGTCGGCCAGCTGCGGCTCGACCAGGATCACGCACGGTCCGGGCCGCTCCACCCAAGCCTTGGTCTTGTCGGTGCCGGCCCCGGGCATTCTTGCGTCCCCTTGGATAAGAGGCCGTATAGCGGCACCCTGCCCCCGGTCAAAGCCCGCGGAACGGCTCAAAAACTTGGCTTCCGCACCCTGTCGGCCAGTGCTATAGGCACGCCGCCCCGGGGCGCTGGCGCTCCAATTTCCGAAACTCACGATATTCCAAACGCTAAGGAAGGCTTGCCCCAATGGCGAAGATCAAGGTTGCCAATCCGGTCGTCGAGATGGACGGCGACGAGATGACCCGGATCATCTGGCAGTACATCAAGGACAAGCTGATCCACCCCTATCTCGATATCCAGCTGCTCTATTACGATCTCTCGGTCCAGAAACGCGACGAGACCAACGACCAGATCACCATCGACGCGGCCAACAAGACCCGCGAGGTCGGCGTCGCGGTGAAGTGCGCGACCATCACGCCGGACGAGGGCCGCGTGAAGGAGTTCGGGCTGAAGGAGATGTGGCGCTCGCCGAACGGCACGATCCGCAACATTCTCGGCGGCACCATCTTTCGCGAACCGATCATCTGCAAGAACGTGCCGCGCCTGGTGCCGGGCTGGACGCAGCCGATCATCATCGGCCGCCACGCCTATGGCGATCAGTATCGCGCGACCGACTTCAAGTTCCCGACCGCCGGCACGATCTCGATCAAGTTTACCGGCAGCGACGGCAAGGTGATCGAGCGCGAGGTGTTCAAGGCGCCGGAAAGCGGCGTCACGATGGCGATGTACAATCTCGACTCATCGATCCGCGACTTCGCGCGCGCCTCGATGAACTATGCGCTCGGCCGCAACTATCCGCTCTATCTCTCCACCAAGAACACGATCCTGAAGCAATATGACGGCCGCTTCATGGAGCTGTTCCAGGAAGTGTTCGACAAGGAGTTCAAGGACAAGTTCGCCGCAAAGAAGATCACCTACGAGCACCGCCTGATCGACGACATGGTGGCGGCGGCGCTGAAGTGGTCGGGCGGCTATGTCTGGGCCTGCAAGAACTACGACGGCGACGTGCAGTCCGACACGGTGGCGCAGGGCTTCGGCTCGCTCGGCCTGATGACCTCGGTGCTGATGACGCCGGACGGCAAGGTGGTGGAAGCCGAAGCCGCGCACGGCACGGTAACGCGGCACTATCGCGAGCACCAGAAGGGCCGCGAGACCTCGACCAACTCGATCGCCTCGATCTTTGCCTGGACACGGGGCCTCGCCCATCGCGCCAAGCTCGACAACAACCCGGCGCTCGCGAAGTTCTCGACCACGCTCGAGAAGGTGTGCGTCGATACCGTCGAGGCCGGCGACATGACCAAGGATCTCGCGCTGCTGGTCGGCGCCGATCAGAAGTGGCTCTCGACCACAGCCTTCCTCGACAAGATCTCGGACAACCTGACGAAAGCGATGGCCTGATCCATTTGCTCGTCTGCATGAAGGAACGGCGCGGCAGGACCGCGCCGTTCTGTTTTTTGAGCGCTGCTTGAACCTTTTTCGCTCATTGCCGACCAATAGAGTTGCAGTTTTCCGTGCCTTGATCGGGAGGAGTGACCCATGCGCCGCACATTGCTTGCTCTGCCGCTGCTCGCAATAGCGAGCGCCGCGCACGCTCAGATCCCCGCCGCCATCGCAGCGGCTGGCGAAACCATTGTGGCGACCTGGCACGCCGAGGGTGCGCAGGTTTACGAATGCAAGGCCGGCGCCGATGGCAAGCTCGCCTGGGCGTTCCGCGAGCCGATCGCCACGCTCCTGCTCGACGGCAAGACGATCGGCCGCCACTACGCCGGACCGAACTGGGAGCACATGGACGGCAGCGCGGTGGTGGCCAAGGTGGCGGCGAACGCGCCGGGCGCGACGCCAAAGGATATTCCGTGGCTCAAACTTGAGGTCGTCAGCAGCCGCGGCAGCGGCGCGCTCTCCGGCGTCACGACCGTGCAGCGGATCAACACGGCCGGCGGGCGGCACGAGGGCGCATGCGAGAAGGCGGGCACGTTTCACAGCGCACCTTACGCGGCGGACTACGTCTTTCTGCGCAGGTAGTCAGCCGTTGCGCGAGTTGGTGGCCTCCTCGCTGTCGCCCTCGTCCAGTTCCTCGGTCACGATGTCGCCGCGCTGGCTGACGAGCTCGCTGCCGACGCGCTCTCTGATCATCTCCTTCATGCGCGCCGCAACGCGCGGCTCGCGCCCCATCAGCGCATGAAGATCGCGCGCGTCGAGCACCAGCAGATTCGTGCGCGTGAGTGCCGTGACGGTCGCCGAGCGGCGCGCACGACGCAACACGGCGACCTCGCCGAAGAAATGACCGGATGCCAGCCGCACGGTCGACTCCTTCAGCGAAATCTCCACTTCGCCGGCGGCGATGAAATACATCGAGTGCGCCGGGTCGCCGCGCCGCGCGATCACGGCGCCGGGCTCGACCGTCTGCGCGCGCAATAGCCGCATGATGTCGGCAATGTCGCCCGCCTCCAGTTCGGAGAAGAGCGGCACCTTCGCGACCATACCCCAGGTCACCACGAAATCGCGCCGGTGGATCATTTCGGAGAACGCCGTCGCAATGATGCCGACCGGCAGCGCCACCATCACGAACCCGCAAAAGATCGTCATCGTCGCGATCAGCTTGCCGAGCGGCGTCATCGGCACCACGTCGCCGTAACCGATGGTGCCGAGCGTCACGACCGCCCACCACATCGCGTCGGGAATGGTGCCGAGCTTGTCGGGCTGAACGTGACGCTCGGCCAGATACATCAGCGAGCCGGTGACCAGCGTCGTGCCGATCAGGATGACGGCGCAGCCGAACAGCGCGCGGCGCTCGTTGTAGATCGCCTCGATCAGCGAGCGCATCGCTGGCGAATAGCGCGCAAGCTTGAGGAAGCGCACGATGCGGAACACCAAGAGAAAGCGCAGGTCGAACGAGACGACGAGCACGAGCCAGAACGGGAGCACGGCCAGGAGATCGATCAGACCTTCCCCGCTCGCGATGAACTTCAGCCGTGCGCGCACAGGCGGGAGATGGCGATCGGGCGGCTGCTCGGGCGCGATCCAGATGCGCGCCAGATATTCTACGGTGAACACCGCGAGCGAGAGCCACTCGATGGCAGCAAACAGAGGCGCGTACTGGGCTTCCAGCGCCGGCACCGATTCCAGCGCGGTCGCAACAAGGTTGGCGACGATCAGCAGAATGATCACGCGGCTGACAAAGCGCGCGCGAAAGGTGCCGACCGGCCCGGAGTCGAGCAGCTCATAGACGCTGCGTCTCAGCTCCACGGCGCGGTGTGCGTACGGCATCGCTTCCCCGAGTCGCCCTGATGCGATCGGCACCTTAGCATGTCGCGCGGATTGCGCCCCGGTGGGCGCAAGGAGCGTTAGGCCAGCACCAATTCCATGTCGTAGGAGGTGGGCGTGGTGAACCCCGGGTGACAGGTTTTGCCCACGACCACGAAGCCATGGCGGCGGAACAGCGCGACATTGGCCGCAAGCGCGATGCGGGCGCCGAGCGTGATGCGCTTCGCACCACGGCGGCGCGCCTCATCCTTTGCGGCCTCGATCAGCGCGCCGGCAACGCCGCGCCGGCGCCAATCCGGCCGCACCGCGAGGCGGCCGATGTAGAGCGCGTCGTCCTGCGGCGTGCAGAAGATGCTTGCGATCAGGCCTTCATTCGCCTGCGCGACAAAGATCGTGTCCGAACGAAACCGCGCGGCAAAGTCCGCGACCGTCTCCTTCAGCACGCTCGACGGCGGATCGATATCGAGCGCGCCAAAGATGTTTTGCGCGAAGGCGTGCAGCTCGGCGGCGCGCGAAACGTCGGTGCAGCGCTGGACTTTGAAGTCAGCCATCACCCGCCGAGGGCGGAAACAATCGCGGCGAGTGCTGCATCGGCTTGTGAGCCGTGCGGACCGCCGGCCTGCGCCAGGTCGGGGCGGCCGCCGCCTTTTCCACCCAATACCTCACCGCCTTTGCGCGCGAGATCAACCGCACTGAACCGGGATGTCAGGTCGCTCGTCACCCCAACAACGAGGCTGGCCTTGCCATCTTGCGTGACACCCACGAGCGCCACGACACCGGAGCCGAGCTGCTTCTTGCCCTCGTCGGCGAGGCTCTTGAGATCCTTGATGTCGATGCCTTCGAGCGAGCGGGCCATCAGCTTGACGTCGCCCACCATGCGCACGCCGTTCGCCTCGCCATCCGCTTTGCCGCCGCCGCCCATCGCGAGCTTCCGGCGCGCGTCGGCGAGATCGCGTTCGAGCCGCCGGCGCTCGTCGATCAGCGCGGTGAGGCGCGCCGGCATCTCCTCGAGCGGCGCCTTCATTTCGGCCGCGGCGTCCTTGGCGAGGCGGATCGTGTGGTTCGCGGCCTTGCGCGCGGCCTTGCCAGTCAGCGCCTCGATGCGCCGCACGCCGGCCGCGACACCTGCATCGGTGACGCCGGAGATCAGCCCGATGTCGCCGGTGCGCCGCACATGCGTGCCGCCGCACAATTCGACCGACCAGCCAAGTGCGTTGCCGCCACTCTCGCCCATGGCAACGACGCGGACTTCATCGCCGTATTTTTCGCCGAACAGCGCGCGCGCCCCCGACGCACGCGCGTCCTCGATCGCCATCAGGCGCGTGGTGACCAGTGAATTCTGCAGCACGAAGTCGTTGGCGATGTCCTCGACCCGTTCGATCTCCTCCGCGGTCATCGGCTTGGGATGTGAGAAGTCGAAACGCAGCCGGTCGGGCGCGACCAGCGAGCCCTTCTGCGCGACGTGATCGCCGAGCACCTTGCGCAGCGCCTCGTGCAACAGGTGCGTCGCCGAGTGGTTGCGCCGGATGTCAGCGCGCCGCGCGTGATCGACCGCAAGCGCGAGCGCGCAACCGACCTTCAGCGCTCCCTCATCCACCGTGACCGTATGCGCGAACACATCGCCCGCGCGCTTCTGCGTGTCGGTGACGCGCGCGCGCACGCCATCGGCGCTCATGGTGCCGGTGTCGCCGACCTGACCGCCGGACTCGCCATAGAACGGCGTCTGGTTGAGCACCACCTGACCGCTCTCGCCCGCTTTGAGCTCGGCGATCTCATGGCCGTCGCGCACCAATGCGGTGACGACGCCCTCCGCGGCTTCCGTGTCGTAGCCGAGGAATTCCGTCGCGCCGAGCTTCTCGCGCAGCGGAAACCAGATCGTCTCGGCCGCGGCCTCGCCCGAGCCCGCCCATGAGGCGCGCGCCTTCGCCTTTTGCTCCTCCATCGCGTCGGTAAACGACGAGATATCGACGCTGATCCCGCGCGACTTCAGCGCATCCTGTGTGAGATCGAGGGGAAAGCCGTAGGTGTCGTAGAGGGTGAACGCCGTCACGCCGTCGAACATGTCGCCCTTCTTCAGCGACCGGCTTGCCTCGTCGAGGATCGACAGCCCACGCTCCAGCGTCTTGCGGAAGCGTGTCTCCTCGAGCTTCAGCGTCTCGGTGATCAGCGCCTCGGCGCGCAACAGCTCCGGATAGGCCTGCCCCATTTCGCGCGTGAGCGTGGGAACGAGTTTCCAGATCAGCGGCTCGCGCGCCCCAAGCAGTTCGGCGTGGCGCATGGCGCGGCGCATGATCCGGCGCAAAACGTAGCCGCGCCCCTCGTTTGACGGCAAAACCCCATCCGCGATCAGGAACGACGACGCGCGCAAATGGTCCGCGATCACGCGCGGGCTGGCCTCGTTGACGGCGCTCGAGGGCCGGCCGATGTGTTCGTGCACCGCAGCGATCAGGTGGACGAACAGGTCGATCTCGTAGTTGGAGTGCACGCCCTGGAGCACCGCGGCGATGCGCTCGAGCCCCATGCCGGTATCGATCGAGGGCTTCGGCAGCTCGATGCGCTGTCCGCCGGGCAGCTGCTCATACTGCATGAACACGAGATTCCAGATCTCGATGAAGCGGTCGCCGTCCGCCTCCGGCGAACCGGGCGGGCCGCCCGGAATATGGTCGCCGTGGTCGTAGAAGATTTCCGAGCATGGCCCGCACGGGCCGGTGTCGCCCATCGCCCAGAAATTATCCGAGCCGGCGATGCGGATGATGCGGCTCTCGGGCAGGCCGGCGATCTTCTTCCACAGATCGAAGGCCACATCGTCGTCGATGTAGACGGTTGCGGTGAGCTTGTCCTTGGGAAGCCCGAATTCCTTCGTCACCAGATTCCAGGCGAGCTCGATCGCGCGATCCTTGAAATAGTCGCCGAACGAGAAATTGCCGAGCATCTCGAAGAAGGTGTGGTGGCGCGCCGTGTAGCCGACATTGTCGAGGTCGTTGTGCTTGCCGCCGGCGCGCACGCACTTCTGCGCCGTGACGGCGCGCGAATAAGGGCGCTTTTCAAGGCCGGTGAAGACGTTCTTGAACTGCACCATCCCGGCATTGGTGAACATCAGGGTCGGGTCGTTGCGCGGGACGAGCGGAGAGGACGGCACGGCCGCGTGGCCGTTACGCCCGAAATAGTCGATGAATCCCGACCGAATGTCGTTGACGCCGCTCATGAAGTGTCCGCCGCCGCCCGATACGCCCGCGCGCCGCGCAAAAGCGCCCGCGAGGCTTGATGTTTCAAGGGCTTATTTAGCGGCGGGGGGTCAAGGAGTCTAGGAAACACAGAGGTTGTCGTCCCGGGCGAGCAAAGCGAGACCCGGGACCCATAACCACGAACAGTTCGAAATCGCTCTGACGGTGTCTATGGATCCCGGCTCTCGCTTCGCTCGGCCGGGATGACCAGCGGAGATTACCCCTCCGCGGCGTCGTCGTCGTCGTCTCCCTCGGGGCCGGCCATGATCTTCTCGGCGATCAGCCCGGCGTTGGCGCGCACCGCGCTCTCGATCTTGGCCGCGATGTCGGGATTGTTCTTGAGGAAGGTCTTCGCATTCTCGCGCCCCTGCCCGATGCGCTGTGAGTCGTAGGAGAACCAGGCGCCGGATTTCTCCACCACGCCGGCCTTGACGCCGAGATCGATGATCTCGCCCATCTTGGAGACGCCCTCGCCGTACATGATGTCGAACTCGACCATCTTGAACGGCGGCGCGAGCTTGTTCTTCACCACCTTGACGCGGGTCTGGTTGCCGATGACCTCGTCGCGCTCCTTGATCGCGCCGATACGGCGGATGTCGAGGCGCACCGAGGCATAGAATTTCAGCGCGTGCCCGCCTGTCGTCGTCTCGGGCGAGCCGTACATCACGCCGATCTTCATGCGGATCTGGTTGATGAAGATCACCATGGTGTTGGAGCGCGAGATCGAGGCGGTAAGCTTGCGCAAAGCCTGCGACATCAGCCGCGCCTGCATGCCGGGTTGCGCGTCGCCCATCTCGCCCTCGAGCTCGGCCCGTGGCACCAGCGCCGCCACCGAATCGACCACCAGCACGTCGATCGCGCCCGAGCGCACCAGCGTGTCGGCGATCTCGAGCGCCTGCTCGCCGTGATCGGGCTGCGAGATCAACAGATCGTCGACCTTGACGCCGAGCTTGCGCGCATAAATGGGATCGAGCGCGTGCTCGGCATCGATGAAGGCGCAGATGCCGCCGGCCTTCTGCGCCTCGGCGAGGCAATGCAGCGCGAGCGTGGTCTTGCCGGAGGATTCCGGCCCGTAGATCTCGACCACGCGGCCGCGCGGCAGGCCGCCGACGCCGAGCGCGATGTCGAGCCCGAGCGAGCCGGTGGAGACCGTGTCGATCTCCATCGACTTGTCGTTCTTGCCGAGCTTCATGATCGAGCCCTTGCCGAAGGCGCGCTCGATCTGGGTCAGCGCGGCATCAAGGGCTTTCGACTTGTCCATGGACGACGAACCTTCAACGACACGCAGCGCAGCAGGGCTCATGATCACGCTCCATATGGCCTGAGATTCGGGTGCCGACAAACGCCCGCTTGCCGTCTCCCGCGGAATCGACCGAGGGCGACAATGTACACTGTTTGTTCT
>VBAH01000019.1 GCA_005884685.1 Alphaproteobacteria bacterium | reverse complement strand
CCGTCCTTGCCTAATCGAGCTTCGCAATTTGCGGCCCAGGCGACTGTTCGGGTTCGATGGAACGACAAGCGGGGCGCCAAGCTCACTTACGGTCTTCAACGACCGAGGGGTTATCGGGCACCCGCCTGCCACCGCAACTCGCAGCTTATGCGAGTCGCGACAATGAGAGTAACAAGGGGTTACCCCTCACCCAGTCATCGTCGTTGAATCTCTGAGCAGCCCTCTCCCACAAGGGGAGAGGGCGCAATAACAGCCGCCGATCAATAGCCCAGCTTGAGGTTCACTTCCTCCAGCAGCGGCCCCCCGGCCTCGATACTGCGGATGTTCTTGACCATTTCGGTGACCAACTGGGCGACGGTCGGCCGCCGCGCCACGTGCGGCATCACCGTGACCTTCGGATGCAGCCACAGCGGGCTCTCCGCCGGCAGCGGCTCGGGCCACAGCGCGTCCAGCGCGGCGTGAGAAAGCTGCCCGGAATCGAGCGCGGCGATCAGGTCTTCGTCCACCACGTGCCTGCCACGCCCGACGTTCACCAGCATCGCCCCGCGCGGCATCATGGCGAACGTGCGCGCGCAGAAGATGCCTTCGGTTTCCGCCGTCAGCGGTAGCAGACAGACCGCGATGTCGGTCTGAGCGAGAAACGGCGCGAGTTGGTCGCGGCCATGAAAAATCGGAACCTCCGCGGTCTGCCGTGGCGAGCGGACCCACGCCGACACCGGAAACCCGAGCGACTTCAGCACCAGCGCGGGGGGCTTCGCCATCAAACCGAAGCCGAGAAAACCGACGCGTCTTTGCTCAGGGCGTACGATCGGCACCCGGCGCCATTCGCGCCTCGCCTGCGCTGCCTGATAGGCAGGCATCTCGCGATGCAAGCGCAGCACGTGCATGACGACATACTCCGTCATCATCGGATCGCCGCCCGGCGGCTCCACCTTGCCGAGCGGGACCCTCGGCAGCTTCGGATGCGCAACGATGTCATCCACGCCGGCGGCGCGGCTGAACATGGCTTTGAGTTTCGGGAAGGCGGGGAGCGCGTTGAAATCCGGATGCATGAAGGCGAGATATTCGATGTCCGTCACGTCGCCCGCATCGGGCCAGATGCGGACCGGCAGTTCGGGGATCTGCTCCTTGAACGTGTCGCGCCATTCCTTCGCGTTGCCGATCCGCTTGTCCAGTTCGACGATGAGCAGCGCCATGCAGCCTCCAGGGTGAGAACGGTGCGGCTCACCGCGCAATCAGATTGGTCACCGCGCCAGGCGTTGCGGTCCGCCCACCGTCGACGACGAACTGTCCGCCCGTCGTGTTGGAGGCGAGATCGGAGCACAGGAACAGCACCATGTTGGCGATCTCTTCCGCGGTCGTGTAGCGCCCGCTCGGGATCGCCGCCTGGTAGCGTTCGGCAACCGAGGCTGCGTTGCCGGGCGCGAGTTGTTCCTCAAGCGCATGGATCATGCGCGTGTCGACCGGGCCCGGGCATACGGCGTTCACCCGGATCCCATGGCGGGCGACCTCACCGGCCGCTGCCTTGGTCAATCCGATCACGGCGTGCTTGGACGCCACGTAGGCCGGCATGCCCGGTGTTCCGACCAGGCCGGCGATCGACGCCGTGTTGACCACGGCGCCGCTGCCCTGGCGGATCATTTCCGGCAGCACGTGGCGCAGGCCGAGAAAGACGCCCTTCAGGTTCACGCCGATCACCGCATCGAACACCGCCTCCTCGTACTCAGCGGTCGGAGCAACCTTGCCTTCGATGCCGGCATTGTTGAAGAAGCAGTCGATCCGGCCGTATGTCTCGATCGCCGCCGTCACGTAGGCCTTCACGTCTGCCGCCTTGGTGACATCGGCTGTCACCGCAGCGGCGTCGCCGCCGTTCTGGCGGATGATGCCGGCGGTCGCTTGCGCGCCCGCGGCGTCGCGGTCCACCACCACGACCTTGGCACCGTGGCGTGCGAATGCCGCGGATGTGGCGCGGCCGATACCGTTGCCGCCGCCGGTGACCACCGCAACCTTGCCGGTGAAATCCATCTTGACCGCCTCCGCCCGGTGTTCGCTCGAAAGGAGTTGTGCAGGGCGCGGCCTAAGCCGGCGGCGTCCACTTCAGGAATTTCTTGACGCGGTAATTATACAGCGTCCCCGTCTCGCTGTACTCCGGCAGGCAGAGATCGAGGATTTTCTCCGCCACGTTCTCGGGCACGTCCAGCGTCATCGGGTCTTCGCCCGGCATTGCGGTCGCGCGCATGCGCGTGCGCACGGGACCGGGATTGAAGATGTTTACGCGCAGCTTCGTGGTCGCGGTCTCGGCCGCATAGATGCGCGCCATCAGTTCGACCGCGGCTTTCGACACCGAGTAGGGACCCCAATAGGCCATGGGCACCCATGCGGCGCCCGAGGTGAGAAACACCGCACGTCCCGCATCGGACTTCTGCAGCAGCGGATCGAGCGAGCGGATCAGGCGGTAGTTCGCCGTCACGTTCACCGCCATCACGTCGTCGAACACTTTCGGCTCGACATGGCTCATCGGCGAGAGCGAACCGAGGATGCCGGCATTGGCGACCAGCACGTCGAGCCTGCCGTAGCGCTCGTGGAGCGTGAGCCCGAGCCGGTCGATGCCGTCGGTGTCTTTCAGGTCGAGGGGCACGAGCGTCGCCGAGCCGCCGGCGCTCTTGATCGCGTCGTCGAGCTCTTCCAGCCCGCCGACCGTGCGCGCGATCGCGACCACATGCGCGCCGGCTTTGGCGAGCGCGAGCGCGGTCGCATGCCCGATGCCGCGCGAGGCCCCGGTGACGAGCGCGATGCGGCCGGCGAGGGGGAGGGGCATTTGTTACTCCGTCATTCCGGGGCGCGCCGAAGGCGCGAGCCCGGAATCCATAACCACGAATCTCACGTGATCGCACGGCTTGTGTTAATGGGTCCCGGGCTCGCCGCTTCGCGGCGCCCCGGGACGACGCGGGAGAGCGTCAACTCGCCTCGGCCAGCAGCGACAATTGCCGCGGTGCGTGCTCGCGCTTGCTCTGGTCGGTCAGCGGCGTCGGATAGTCGCCGGTGAAGCAATGATCGGTGAATTGCGGCCGCTCGGGATTGCGCCGCTCATGGCCCATCGCGCGATAGAGGCCGTCGACGGAGAGGAACGCGAGCGAATCCGCGCCGATGAAGCGGCGCATCTCTTCGATGGTGTGCGTGGCGGCGAGCAGCTTATCCTGCTCCGGCGTGTCGATGCCGTAGAAATCCGGATGCCTGATCGGCGGCGAAGCGATGCGGAAGTGCACCTCGGTCGCGCCGGCGTCGCGCATCATCTGCACGATCTTGGTCGAGGTCGTGCCGCGTACGATCGAGTCGTCGATCAGCACGATACGTTTGCCGGCGACCACCGCGCGGTTGGCCGAATGCTTCAGCCGCACCCCGAGCTGGCGGATCTGCTGGGTCGGCTCGATAAAGGTACGGCCGACATAGTGATTGCGGATGATACCGAGCTCGTAGGGAATGCCGGACTGCTGCGAGAAGCCGATCGCGGCCGGCACGCCGGAATCCGGCACCGGCACGATCACGTCGGCGGTGACTGGCGCCTCGCGCGCGAGCTCGGCCCCCATGGTCTTGCGCACGTCATAGACGGCGCGGCCGCCGACGATCGAGTCCGGCCGCGAGAAATAGACGTATTCGAAGATGCACGGGCGCGGCTGCACCAGCGGAAACGGCCGGTGCGAGTGCACGCCGGTCTCGTCGAACACAACGACCTCGCCGTTTTCAACGTCGCGCACGTAGCGCGCGTTGATGATGTCGAGCGCGCAGGTCTCCGAGGCGAGGATCGGATGGCCGTCGAGCTCGCCGATCACCAGCGGGCGGATGCCGAACGGGTCGCGCGCGCCGATCAGCTTCTTGTTGGTGAGGGCTACCCACGAGTATGCGCCCTCGAGCTGACGCAGCCCGTCGATGAAACGGTCGATGAAGCGGTTGCGCTGCGAGCGGGCGACGAGGTGCAGGATCACTTCCGAGTCGCTGGTCGACTGCATGATCGCGCCGTCGCGCACCAGCTGCTTGCGCAGCGTCAGCCCGTTGGTGAGGTTGCCGTTGTGCGCCGCAGCGAAGCCTCCGCCGTCCAATTCGCAGAACAGCGGCTGCACGTTGCGCAGGATCGTCTCGCCGGTGGTCGAGTAGCGATTGTGGCCGATCGCCGCGTTGCCGGGCAGCTTGGCGATCACCTCCTGGCGGGAGAACGTATCGCCGACCAGGCCCATGCGGCGCTCGGAATGAAAGCGCTTGCCGTCGAATGTGACAATGCCGGCGGCTTCCTGGCCCCGATGCTGCAGCGCGTGCAGTCCGAGCGCGGTGATCGCGGCCGCATCGGGATGGCCGAAAATGCCGAACACGCCGCACTCCTCGTGCAGGCGGTCGTCTTCGAGATCGACTGGGTTGAGGCCGTCAGGTTGATCCATCATCTCGCCTTTCGGGCCCCGGCGGGGGTTAGAGTTTCGGCTCGGCGGCAGCAAAACGGCCCACGGGCGGCCCGAGACTCGAGCGGCCACCCGTCGGCGCTTCCTGTTGGTCCTGATCGTCAGGCTTGTTGCGTTTCAACCGCCTCAAAATGGTGCTTTCGGGGTCGTCCGGCAACATCGACATCAGCCATTGCCCGGTGCCCTGGAGAACCACACGGGACTTGGCGTTTTTCACCCATTCGGGCTGGCTGCGGTCCGGCACCAGCCAGGCAAAGAACAGGAACGCCACGACTACGATCACCAAGCCGCGCGCGAGCCCGAACAGGAAACCGAGCGTGCGGTCGAGCGCGCCCACGCGGCTGTCGAGGATCGTGTCGGAGATTTTGATGGTGACCACCGAGACGATCAGCAGCGTTCCCAGGAACACGCCGCCGATGGTGATCGCCGAGGCGACGATATCATTGGAAAAGTATTGCAGAACAACAGGTTTGAGCCGCGGATAGGAGTAAAGTGTCAACAGCGCTGCCGCGGCCCAGGAGGCGATCGAGAGGACCTCGCGCATGAACCCGCGGACCATCGCGAGCAGCGCCGAGATCAACATCACCGCCAACAGAATCACATCGAGCAACGTGATCGGCATCGACTGCTCTTGAAAGCCCGCCCAAGCGCTCAGCGCGGCCCGAAACCGGCGGAATCGGGACGGCGCGCGGGCGCGGCCTGTGTATAGCGGTCGCGGTTGACCGCGTCACCCGTCTTGTCGGGCAAGGCGCACGGGTCCGCGCGCGCGTTTTCCACTTGCGGCGATGTCGGCGACCAGGTCGGTCAGATTGCCGATGGTGGTGATCGAGAGAGCGGAGTCGGTTCCATTCTCGCGGACTTCCGGAGCGTAAGCGCGGGTGAAGCCGAGCTTGGCGGCTTCCTTCATCCGCGCGGCGCTTTGCGCGACCGGGCGAACCGCGCCGGACAGCGAGACTTCGCCGAAATAGACCGCCTCGGGCGGCAGCGAGGCGCCGGCCAGCGAGGAAACGAGCGCGGCCGCGGCAGCGAGATCGGCGGCGGGCTCCTGGATGCGCAGGCCGCCGGCGACATTGAGGTAGACGTCATGCCCGCCGAGCTTCACGCCACAATGGGCTTCGAGCACCGCGAGCACCATCGACAACCGGCTTGCGTCCCAGCCGACGACCGAGCGCCGCGGCGTTCCGAGCGAGGTCGGCGCGACCAGCGCCTGGATCTCGACCAGCAGCGGCCGGGTGCCTTCGATCCCGGCGAACACGACCGTCCCCGGACTGCCGAGGTCGCGCTCCGACAGGAACAGCTCGGACGGATTCGCAACTTCGCGCAAGCCCGCGCCGGTCATCTCGAACACGCCGATCTCGTCGGTCGGGCCAAAGCGGTTCTTCACCGCACGCAGGATGCGAAACTGATGCGCACCGTCGCCCTCGAACGAGAGCACGGCGTCCACCATGTGCTCGACCACGCGGGGTCCTGCGATCTGCCCGTCCTTGGTGACATGTCCGACCAGAATGACCGCCGCGCCGGAGCGCTTGGCGAAGCGGATCAGCGCCTGCGCCGAGCCGCGCACCTGGGTCACCGTGCCGGGTGCGGATTCGACCGCATCGGTCCACATCGTCTGAATCGAGTCGATGACGATCAGCCGCGGCGGCTTGCCCTCGCGCATCGTCGCGATGATGTCCTCGACCGAGGTTTCCGCCGCGAGCTCGACCGGCGCCGTGCCGAGGCCGAGGCGCTCGGCGCGCAGCCGCACCTGCGCGACCGCCTCCTCGCCGGAGATGTAGATCGCGCGATGCCCGGTTTTGGCGAGCGCCGCGGCCGCCTGAATGAGCAAGGTCGATTTGCCGATGCCCGGATCGCCCGCCATCAGCAGCACCGAACCGCGTACGAAGCCGCCGCCGGTCACACGGTCGAACTCGGGTACGCCGGAGGGCATGCGTGGAGCTTCGTGGGTTTCGCCGGTGAGCGGCTCGAGCGCAAACACCCGGCCCTTGCGCGCCGAGCGGCCGGGGATCGCGCGGTCGGCCGCCGCGCCTTCCTCTGCGATCGTGTTCCACTCGCCGCACGACTCGCACTTGCCCTGCCAGCGGCCAAAGGTGGCGCCGCAGTTCTGGCAGATAAAGGATGGAGCGTTCTTGGCCATGAGGCCCTATGCACGTAACGGCGCGAGAACCCTACCATTTCGATGAGAACAATACAAGAACATAGAGGCGGTGTTGCGTTTCAGGCGCGATAAATGCGGCGGTAGCGCCGCCCGAGGCTGGTCAGCACCTCGTAGCCGATGGTGCCCGCGCGAGCGGCCAACTCGTCCACACCGATCTCGGCGCCCAGCAGGCTCACAAGGTCCCCCCGGCTGATTTGCCGGTCTGGTACGTCCGTCACGTCGATCGCGATCAGGTCCATCGAGACACGCCCGGCGAGCGGGCATCGCTGCCCGGCAACAATCGCCTCGGCGCCCGGGCGCGCGTCGCTCGCGCTCGCGGCGCGCAGAAAACCGTCCGCATAGCCGACCGAGACGATGGCGAGACGGGTCGGGCGCCGCGCCGTCCAGGTCGCGCTGTAGCCGACGGTCGCGCCTGGCGCGACCGCGCGCAGCTGCACGATGCGGCCTTCGAGCGCCACGACGGGCTGCATCGGGTTCGGCTGTCCCGGGGTCGGGTTTGCGCCGTAGAGCGCGACGCCGGGACGCACCAGTTCGTGGTGTGCGTCAGGTCCAAGAAAGATGCCGGATGAATTCGCAAGCGACCCCGGAACATCGGGAAACAGCGCGCGCACCGCGCGGAAGCACGTCATCTGGAGCGCATTGAGCGGATGATCCTCTTCCGAGCACGCGAAATGGCTCATCACCAGCGCGATGCCGAGGTCGTTGTCGCCTCGCTCTGCGAGCGTCGCGGCTTCGTCCTGCGCAAAGCCGAGCCGGTTCATGCCGGTGTCGATATGCAGCGCCGCGGCCCCGTTCCATCCGCTGGCGGCGCGAAATGCGCGCCACTCGTCGAACTCGGCAGTGCTGCCGAGCACCGGCCGCAGGTTTGCCTCCGCGTAGGCAGCCGCCGTGCCGGGGAGAAGCCCATTGAGCACATAGATCGCCGCGTTCGGCGCGACCGCACGCACGCGCCGCGCCTCAGTGAGGTTCGCAACGAAAAACGTCTCGCATCCGGCTCGCGCCAGCGCGCTGGCAACCTGCTCGATGCCGCAGCCATAGCCATCCGCCTTGACGACGGCGGCGCATTTTGCCGGTGCCGCGCGGTGCCCGAGCGCACGCCAGTTCGCGGCGATCGCCGCAAGATCGATCGTGAGAATTCCGCCGGCTTCGGACTCCGGTGGCCCAATCGCATCCGTCATGCCGGCATCATCGGGCGCGCGGGTAGCCCGCACAAGCCGCGCGAGCGGCTAGTCGCCCACCCGCTGCGGCAGCCTGTCCGTTTCCGCAAGGTCGGCAAAGCGCGTGACGTTGGCGTCAAAGTGCAACTGGATCGTGCCGGTCGGCCCGTGGCGCTGCTTGCCGATGATCACCTCGGCCTTGCCGTGCACCTGCTCCATCTCCGCCATCCACTTGAAGTGCTCCTCGGTGCCCATCCGAGGCTCTTTGTTCTTCAGGTAATATTCCTCGCGGAACACGAACAGCACGACGTCGGCGTCCTGTTCGATCGAGCCCGATTCACGCAGGTCGGAGAGTTGCGGGCGCTTGTCGTCGCGGCTTTCCACCTGACGGGAAAGTTGCGAAAGCGCCAGAACCGGGACGTTAAGTTCCTTGGCCAAGGTCTTCAGCCCGGTGGTGATCTCGGTCACCTCCTGCACCCGGCCCTGCTGCGCGCGGTGGCTCGATCCCTGCAGCAGCTGGATGTAGTCGATCACCAGCATATCGAGCCCGCGCTGGCGCTTGAGGCGGCGCGCGCGGGCGGCAAGCTGCGCGATCGACAGGCCGCCGGTCTCATCGATGTAGAGCGGAATCGTCTCCATCTCGCGCGCGACCGACGCGATGCGGTCGAAATCGCTCGGATCGATCTCGCCGCGCAGGATGCGGTGCGACGGGATGTTGGTCTGCTCGGAGATGATGCGGTTGGCGAGCTGCGGCGCCGACATTTCGAGCGAGAAGAACCCGACGATGCCGCCGTTGACACTTTCGGTGCGCCCGTCTGGGCGGACTTCACCGCGCCACGCCTTGGCGATGTTGTAGGCGACGTTGGTGGCAAGCGCCGTCTTGCCCATGCCGGGGCGACCCGCAAGGATGACGAGGTCGGAGTGCTGCAATCCGCCCATCATGCGGTCCATGTCGGCAAGCCCGGTCGCGAGGCCGGACAGCTTGCCGTCGCGCTGGTAGGCGCGCGCCGCAAGATCGACGGCGGTGGTCAGCGCAGTGGCGAAGCGCTGGAACCCGCCGTCGTAACGTCCGGTTTCGGCCAGCTCATAGAGCCGCCGCTCGGCGTCTTCGATCTGGTCGCTCGGGGAAAGGTCGACTGGCGCATCGTAGGCGACGTTGACCATGTCCTCGCCGATGATGATCAGCGAACGCCGTGTTGCGAGGTCGTAGATCGTGCGGCCGTAGTCCTCGGCGTTGATGACGGTGGTTGCCTCGGCGGCAAGGCGGGCGAGGTATTGGCTCGCCGTCAGCCCTGCGACGTCGAGGTCGGGCGGCAGGAAGGTCTTGAGGGTGACCGGACTGGCAACCTTGCCGGCGCGGATCAGGCTGGCAGCGAGCTCGAAGATCTTCTGGTGGATCGGCTCGAAGAAATGCACCGGCTCGAGGAAGTCGGAGACGCGATAGAATGCCTCGTTGTTGACCAGGATTGCGCCCAGAAGGGCCTGTTCCGCCTCGATGTTGTGCGGAGCGGCGCGAAAGACAGGTGTGTCGGGCGCGGACTTACGCGCGGTTTGTTCGCCAGCCATGTGGATGAACGCACTCGTGTGCAAAACTGTTGTTGCCGTCTTAGCACCGGATCGGCGTGATGGCGAACGCCGGAATCGCCGAGCACCCGTTGTCCACGATTCTCACCGGGGCGCGCTTTTGCGATCGGATTCGCGGAATAGCCCTTGACGGATTTCCCTCCGGCGCGCCGGAAAATCTTCTATTCGCCGGCGAGACGCAGCGGCGGACGGCTGCCGCTCTCCACCCCGCGCAGGTGCGCTTCTTCGCGGCCGATGTAATCGCGGGTGATGGGAACCACGCCTTGGCGCTTCGCCAGCTGCAATTGGAACACCATCATGCCCTGCTCGCGGAACGTCATTTCGGACGCCGCGAGGTAGAACTCCCACATGCGCACGAAGCGTTCGTCATAGGTCTTCGGCAGGTCCTCCCGGTGCGCAAGGAACCGCTCGCGCCAGTGCTTCAGCGTCTCGGCGTAGTGCAGCCGCAGGATCTCGATGTCGGTCACCAAGAGACCCGCGCGCTCGACTGCGGGCAATACCTCCGAGAGCGCCGGAATGTAGCCGCCCGGGAAAATGTACTTGGCGATCCACGGATTGGTGATGCCGGGGCCCTCGGAGCGGCCGATGGAGTGCAGCAACATCACGCCGTCGCCCCACAGCAGCTTCGCGCATTGGCGGAAGAACACATCGTAAAAGCCGACGCCGACGTGCTCGAACATGCCGACCGAGACGATGCGGTCGAACCGGTCCTCAACGTCGCGATAGTCCTGCAGACGGAACTCGACGCGGCCGGTGAGGCCTTTTTCGTCCGTACGCTGGCGCGACAGCGCGAACTGTTCTTCGGAGAGCGTGATCCCGGTGACCTGCGCGCCGCAGATTTCGGCGAGGTAAAGCCCCAGCCCACCCCAGCCTGAGCCGATGTCGAGCACCCGCGTCTCGGAACGGGCCAGCAGCTTCGCCGCGATGTGACGCTTCTTGGCGAGCTGCGCATCGTCGAGAGACTGCTCGGGATGCTCGAAGTACGCGCAGCTGTATTGCCGGTCGGCATCGAGGAAGAGCGCATAGAGCTGTCGGTCGAGATCGTAATGATGCGCGACATTGCGGCGCGCGCGGCGCGGCGGATTGAATTGCGCCAGCCGCCGCCACAGGTAGCGGAGCAGCCATTGCGGACGCATCCAGCCGGGGATCTTGCCGCTGTGATCCTGCGAAAGCGCAAGCGCGAGGAAGTCGGCGATCGTACCCTGCTCGATGACAAGCGTGCCGTTCATGTAGCTTTCGCCGACGGCGAGTTCGGGGTCGAGCAGGACCGCCAACTCGGCGGCGCGGGTCGTGAAGCGGACGGCGACCGGCACGCCGGTGCCGTCGCCGAATTCCATCACCAAGCCGCGCGATGTCGTAAGGTGCAGCGTCCCTTGCCGCACGAACGAGCGCAACAGAACTTGCAGCACCCGATCCATTGACCGCCCCAAACGCTTCAGCCTTGCGGCCGCGGCAGTCAGGCTCGGTAGCACGGGCCGCAAACACGCTAAGGACCAATGGCACGCCTGTTTCCCATGGCGGCCATGACCAACATTAGAACAAAGTTTCGACCTAGCGGCAATCCGGTAGGTAACCAAGGGTGCGGAGCGCCGGAAAAATGCTCCCATTCGGCTGAGAATACGGTAAACGTCAGCTGGGGCCGATCCGGTGGGGCGCCGGGTTTCTTGCGGAGATGGCACGTGTCCGGTTTCGGACGGATTCTTTTGACCGGGGCTGTGCTTGCCGGAGGGCTCGGCATCGCGGGGCTGCGCGCCCAGACGGTGCTGGGCGACCCGCGCGATGCCGCCCGGACCTTCGCGTCGAACTGTTCGACCTGCCACAAGAGCCCGCGCGGGCTTGCGAAAAGCGGCTTTGTCGCGGGATTTCTGCGCCAGCATTACACGACCGGCCCGGAGATGAGCGCCGCCATGGCGGCCTATCTGGTGGCGGCGGGTGCGGCCCCCGCCGAGAAAAAGGGTGCGACCGCTGCCGACAGTGCCGCAAAGACCAAGGGCAAGAAGGGCGAACAACTCGCCGCCCACCCCTCCGGGGGGGACCAGACCCCGGAGTCGATCCAACAGCGCACGCTGCGCGGCAAGCAGCGGCCGACCAAATTGCCCGAGGAATCAGCGCCGCAGCCGGGCCCGGCCGCTCAGCCGGCCGAAGAGGGCAAGCCCGCGGTCAATGCGACGCTCAGCACACCGGAGACGGCGGCTGCTGCCGCAACGTCGCCGCAGCCGGCACCGGTTGTGCTGGATATCCCGCTGCCGCCGATGCCGGATGCGCCGCCACCTGAGCTCACTCAGTCGGTCTTTGCGTCCTCGCCGTTGCCCTGATCGGGCGCCTCTTCGGGCTTCTCGAAGAAGGCGGCCGCCTCCGCGGCGGCTGCTTCCTCCTCGGTCTCGTCGCGCCGCTGCGTCACGTCCTCGCCGCGCGCCTGACGGTCGGCTTCGTCGGCATTGCGCGCCACGTTGATGGTGATCGTCACCTCGACCTCGGGGTGCAGTGCGACCGGCACCGTGTGCATGCCGATCATCTTGATCGGCGCATGCAGCGCTACCTGGTTGCGCGCCACGGTGAATCCGCCGTCGACCAGAATGGTGGCGATGTCACGCGCCGACACCGAGCCGAACAGCTGTCCGGTTTCCGAGGCTTGCCGCAGCACGACAAAACTCTTGCCGTTGAGCTTGCCGGCAATGCCCTCGGCCTCGGTCTTCATCTCGAGGTTACGCGCCTCGAGCTGGACCTTCATGCCCTCGAACTTGGAGCGGTTGTCCTTGGTGGCGCGCAGCGCCTTGCCCTGCGGCAGCAGGAAATTGCGCGCGAAGCCGTCCTTCACGCGCACGACCTCGCCCATCTGTCCGAGCTTGCCGACGCGTTCGAGCAGGATCACTTCCATTGGGTCTCTCCGTTGTGGGATCACGTGCGATTGGTGGGAGCTGGTGGGATCGGCGGCTTGCGCCGCGCGGCGGCGCGCGCGCGCAGCGAGGCCATGGTTTCGAGCAGTCCGAGCAGCGACATCAGGACGATCGGCCAGCCGAACAGGCCGACGATGAAATACGTTCCCGACAGCATGAAGCCGCGGCCGTTCATGCCGCGCGTGAGCGTGTGCAGCACGGCAAAGCCGAGCAGCGCATAGGCGAGCAGCAGACTCGCGGTGAACACGCCGCTCGCCAGGCCGATCACATCGGGCAGGAACGTGCCAGCAACCGCGATCGCCAGCACGGTTGCGGCGAACGGCGGAAAGCTCATCTGTGCGATATCCGGCCACGGCCGCTTGAGCCGTCCGGAGACGCGCACGATCAGCGCCGCGAGCCACAGGTTCAGCAGGCTCGTCGCCGTCAGCGCCAGCGCCTTCATCGGCGGCACGATCAGCACCAGCACATCGAGCAGGCGTTCGGGGTCGCGGATGCTCGGAAGCTGCAGCGGAGAATTCGCCGGCGAGCCGGAGAGGAAGCGCAGCGCGCGCTCCAGCTCGCGGCGCAGGCCGGCCTGCATCTGCGCCGCATCGAGGCCGTAGCGCATCATGGTGATGAGCACGATCAGCGAGGCCGCGAGCGCGGTCCACACCACGATGCGGCCGACCGGATACCATTCGATGGCGGCAGGACCCGCGCCCGGCGTTGCGCGCGCGAGCAGGGCGAGATAGCCGATCCCCCAGGCCGGCAGGCCGATACCGAGCAGGAATGCGAGCGCGACCGAGCCGGTGGTGGCGACCGCAAGGCCGAGCGAGGCGATGAGCGCGGCGAACAGGCCCGCGACATGCGTCCAGCCGATCGCCGCCAGCATGATCGGAAGCTGCGCGAAGTTGGCGAGCGCAAACGACAGCGGCGAGCCGGACACGATCGAGGCGAACAGCAAGGCCGATGCTGCGCCTGCGCCCAAAGCAATGAGAACGATCTGCATCATCGCCAGCTGTCCCGCTCTCCGAGCGGTTAGAGGCGGATATCCGCCCCAACCATCGGCCGCCGGATCAGTCCGGCAGCCTCTTGTGAAGTGATCTACTTTATCACGTAGTTCAGCAGGCCGAGAAAGCGCGCCCGCTTGATCGCGCGCGCAAGCTCACGCTGCTTCTTGGTCGAGACCGCGGTGATGCGGCTCGGCACGATCTTGCCGCGCTCCGAAACGTAGCGCTGCAACAGCTTCACGTCCTTGTAGTCGATCTTCGGCGCGTTGGTGCCGGAGAACGGACAGGTCTTGCGGCGGCGGAAGAACGGACGGCGTCCCTGGGATGCTGCGAACTGCATGATGCTTACTCCTCGGCCGCCGCTGCGGGTTCGTCTTCACGGCGCTCACGCCGTGGGCCGCGATCCCGATCGCCGCGGTCGAAGCGGTCGCCACGATCGAAGCGGCCGCCGCCGCGCTCGTCGCGCTCGCGATCGCGGTCGGCCTTGCGCATCATCGCGGACGGGCCTTCCTCGTGCTCGTCGACGCGCACGGTGAGATAGCGCAGCACGTCCTCGGAGAGCCGCTGCTGGCGCTCGACCTCGGTCAGTGCGGCGGGCGGGGCGTCGAGCTTGAACAGCGTGAAGTGCGCCTTGCGGTTCTTGCGGATGCGGAACGAAAGCGTTTTGACGCCCCAGTACTCGGGATCGCCGACGAGCTTGCCGCCGAGGCCTTCGATGACGCCCTTGAAGCTGGTCGTCATCTCCTCGACCTGCTGCGCGCTCAGATCCTGGCGCGCCAGATAGACGTGTTCGTACAATGGCATGGAATGCCTTTCCCTTGTCTGGCTCGTCCGGCGCCAAGCCCCTCGTGCCCTTCGGGAAAGGCAGAAGTTCTCAGGAAGGCGGGAACACGGGACGCCGGACCATGCGGTCCTGCCGGCCCCTGCGGGACGGCCGTCCGTTCAGCTCCCGGCCGGGATCGAGCGGAGGCCGGGTTTATAGCGCGATTTGGCGCGAAGGCAAGGCTGGAACCGAGCCCCCCGGTTCAATCGTTGGTCGCAACCGGACCGTGGGAGGTCGGCACGGTTTCTCGGGTTCTGATTTTGGCTCGCCCCAGCTCCTCGCCGGACAGCTGGTGCATCGGCCCCCAGGCCGGAACCTGCAACGCGCTCTCCAGCATCTCGATGCTGCCCGTCATGTCCAACTCGTAACGGGCGAGCCGCGCGATATCGCGTTGAACCAGCGCGAGCTCGTCTGCGGTGTAGCGATTGTTCAGGATGTTCTTGTTCCTGTCGGCGAGCCAGATCTGATGAACTTTGACTTTCGCTTCGGCCGGAACGTGGCGCTCTTTGCCAGCCAGTAACAGAAAGGCACACATCGAGCTGCACGAGGCATCGCTCAGCCATCGTGTTGCCAAGGCATCGGCGGCGCGGCCGACCGTCGTATTCACCTCCAGCGCGCGCATCTGTCTGCCCAGCGCGATCGCGCCGGAGACCGACCCGCCGGGCGAATTCAACACCATCGTGCCGCCGCGCACGTTTTTCGCCGCGGTGAAACGCTCGAAGTCCCTCGGCGTCCGCGCGGTGATGGGACCGACGGCGTAAATCCAGCTCACGCATTCGGTGCAATCGGGCGCTTGGTTCGGGTGCCATTCAAATCGCATGGAAGGCGCTTCGGCCGTCTTGCCGGTGCTCCCGTCGGCCCAAGCCGGAGTGCAGCAACTCGCAAGCGCGAGCGCCATTGCAAACAGTTTCGTCATTGTCCCCTTCAGCCCCGGTCTTCGTCGTGTCAGCGAGTCGAGCGCGAACGCCGCGCTCTCCGTTCCGCTAATGAATCACGAGAATCTGGTAGGACAAAGACGAAAGCCCCGGAAATGTGCTCCGGGGCGCTCGGTACTAATACTGACGACGCAGCGCGCGGAACCCTGCGTGCGCCGTGAGGCGGCTACTGACCCGTATTGATTCCGGTCGTGGACTTCACCGGCGCTCCGCCGGGCTGGTGGGCCATCGTGCGCGTGCGCGATCGGACCTCGCCTTTATGCACTTTGGTTTGCGTCATCGAGCGGCTCCACGTGCCGCCGTCCTGCGCGCGCGCCATAGAATGGCCGTGCAGGTTGTTGGCATTGCCGTTCACCTTGGACCGGCTTGTGTCCTTGGTGCCCCCCGCGGCAGATCCCGCCGTACCGATGGTGGCCGATGTTGTGCCGGTCGGGCTCGTGGAAGTGCCGCCGGTGCCCAGCGTTGAGGCCGATGTGCCGCCTGCGGCGCCGCTTCCCGCGGTGCCTCCCGTCGCGGCCGATCCGCTTGCCCCGGCTGATGCGCCGCCGCTCCCGACCGACGAGGCGCTCTGCGCCATCGCGGCGGAGGAAACGGCCGCCGTCAGGGCGCCCGCCAGCAAAATGAGTTTCAAGTTTGTGCGCATGGAGGCTCCTATTTTTTCTGTCCTGGGGTGACGTAAACGGTGCAGTCCCCGTTCGCCGATGTGACGGTGGTCGAGCCGCCGTTTCCGGAGCTGCTTGTCGTCACCGAGCTGCTGGTCGTTCCGTCACCGGAATGAACGGTGACCGAATTGCCTCCCGTCGTATGCCCGGAAACTTTCCCGCCGCCCGCCGTCACCGAACTGGTCATCGCGCCGGATGGAGCGCGTTCGCCGGGTTTCAGCTGCACGATTTTGCATCCGCTGGAGTTCGCCGATTGAGCTGATGCCGTTATGGGGCCGATCAGCGGGCTGATCGTCAACGCTGCGATGAGTGCGACTGGGCGCATCATGTGCGTTCCTCCTTCGCGTTGAGGGAAGGGCGCACGACTCTCCGATAGAGAGCCGTGCGCGCCGGCGACGTGTTAGTCGCGATGGCCGTGTCTGCGGCCTTTGTGCTTGCCGCGGTTCTCATGCTCCATGCCGCTGGTGCCGGCGCTCGAACCGCCGGTGCCGGCTGTCGACGACGAGCCGGTCTTTCCGCCCGCGCTGGAACCGCCAGTGCCGACGGTCGAAGACGTTCCGGTCTTCGAGCCGCCAGCCGCGGAGCCGCCGGTTCCGACCGTCGATGACGAGCCGGTCTTGCCGCCAGCCGACGAACCGCCAGTGCCGATGGTGGACGATGTACCGGTCTTCGACCCGCCGGCCGCGGACCCGCCTGTTCCGAGCGTCGTGCTCGATTGGCCGCCACCCGCCGACGAACCGCCGACGCCGATCGTCGAGGAAGTACCGGTGCCGCTGCCACCGGCCGATGAGCCGCCAGTGCCGAGCGTGGTGCTGGAAGTTCCGCCGCCAGCGGAAGAGCCGCCAGTGCCAATGGTTGAACTCGATTGAGCGTAGCCCAGCGCAACAGTTCCGGTGAGGAACGTGGCCGTCAATGCTGCGATGCGTAATTGTTTGAGCGTCATCGGTACCCTCCTGGTTTCTATATCCATCGTGCGACAGGGGCCGGCGCGATGGCTGCGAAACCAACGTCACGAGTCCAATCATGTTCCGAAGCATCAAGGTGTTCCGACGGAACAGACGGGCGGGATTGCGAATCAAAGAGCGGTGACGCGCGTCAGGGTTTGAATCGAATCGTTTGGTTCGCGTCCGATCTCTTATGCGTCCAGGCCCATTGTTCTCGGGTTCGCGCGGGCGCATCATCGGCCTTCTGAAAGTCCGGGAGCGACCCATGCACGACATCGTCATTCGCGGCGGCACGATCGTTGACGGCAGCGGCAAGCCGGCATTCGCCGGCGATGTTGCGATCGCAGGCGGCCGCATCGCAGCGGTCGGCGGCAAACAGGGGCCGGGCAAGCGCGAGATCGATGCCGACGGATTGCTGGTCACGCCCGGCTGGGTCGATGTGCACACGCACTATGACGGGCAGGCGATGTGGGACCCGATGCTCGCGCCCTCGTGCTGGCATGGCGTCACCACGGTGATGTTCGGCAATTGCGGCGTCGGCTTCGCGCCGGTGAAGAAGGAGCATCGCGGCGCGCTGATGGACCTGATGGAGGGTGTCGAGGAAATACCCAATCCGGTGCTGGCGGCGGGACTCAACTGGGAATGGGAAACGTTCCCGCAATACATGGATGAGCTCGACCGGCGCCCCCGCGCGATCGACATTGCGGCGCAGATCGCGCATTTGCCGCTGCGCGTCCACGTCATGGGCGACCGCGCCGTGCGGCGCGAGATGGCGACGCCGGATGATATTGCGCAGATGCGCGACCTCACCGTCGAGGCGCTGCGCTGCGGCGCATTCGGCTTCACCACTTCACGCACCGATTCGCACAAGACGCCGGACGGCGACCTGGTGCCGTCGCGCGATGCCGACGATCACGAACTGCTCGGCATCGGCTCGGCGATGAGCGTGACCGGCACTGGCGCGTTCGGGATGAACTCGGACTTCGACGACGAAGAGTTCGAGCTGCGCTGGATGCGCAAGCTTGCCAGGGAAACCGGCCGTCCGGTCTGGTTCCTGCTCACCGACCGCTATTCCGATCCGCAGCGGTGGCGCCGGTTGATCAAGGCGGTGCACGAGGCGCGCGCCGAAGGCCTCTCGCTCACGGCGCAGATGGCCGGGCGCCCGATCGGTGTGATGATGGGAATCGGCACGGCGCTCAATCCGTTCACGGTGCGGCCGACCTACAAGCAGCTCGAAAGCCTGCCGATCGAGGAACAGCGCCGCCGGTTGCGCGATCCCGACCTGCGGCGGAAAATTCTGTCGGAGAAACCTTCCGACGCCGAAGTCGCCAAGCTTGCCCAGTTCCGTCAGTACATCACCACCCGGTTCGACAAGTTCTTCACGATGGGCAACCCGCCCGACTACGAGCCCGGCCCGGAGAAGAGCGTCGCGGCGATTGCGGCGCGCACCGGCAAGTCCCCGGATGAAGTGGCCTACGACTACATCCTTGAAGACGGCCACTATCTCTACTTCCCGGTGGTGAACTACACGACCGGCGACCACGAGCCGATCCGCGAGATGCTCAACGATCCGGGCTGCCTGCTCGGGCTGTCCGACGGCGGCGCGCATTGCACCTCGATCATCGACGCGGGCGTGCCGAGCTACATGCTCACGCACTGGGGGCGCGATCGCACGCGCGGACCGAAGCTGCCGCTGGAAATGTTGGTGAAGCGCCAGACCAGCGAAACGGCCGGGTTCTTCGGCTTGACCGACCGCGGCCGGCTTGTGCCGGGACTGCGCGCCGACGTGAACCTGATCGACTTCGACGGAATGCGGATGCAAAAGCCCGAACTGATCCACGACATGCCGGCGAACGGGCGGCGCTTCGTGCAGCGCGTCACCGGTTACGAGGCGACCTTGGTCGCGGGCCAGCCGATCTTCGAGCGCGGCGAGGGGACCGGCGCGCTGCCCGGCAAGCTCGTACGCGCGGGCCGGGTCGGGGACAACGCCAAGGCGGCATAAGCGGCCGCGTCCGCCCTATCGCCGCCCGCCCCATCGCCAAACGTCACAGGGTTGACACCCTTAGGGACGCCGTTGTCTTAAACCGGCGTCTTTTCAGAGGCTAAGCATGACAACCGCATTCATTTTCCCGGGCCAGGGGAGCCAGACGGTCGGCATGGGCAGGGCGCTCGCCGACCAGTTTGCCGCCGCGCGGAATGTCTTCGACGCGGTGAATGATGCGCTCGGCGAGAAGCTTACCGCGATCATGTGGGAGGGGCCGGCGGACCGGCTGACATTGACCGAGAATGCACAGCCGGCGTTGATGGCCGTGTCGCTCGCCACGATGCGCGTGCTCGAAAGCGAGGCGGGAGTCGATATCGGGCGCGACGCGGCCTTCGTTGCCGGTCATTCGCTGGGGGAATATTCCGCACTCGCTGCAGCCGGCGCACTGAGCATTGCGGACACCGCGCGCCTGCTGCGCATTCGCGGCCGTGCGATGCAGGCAGCCGTGCCGGTCGGCGCCGGCGCCATGGCGGCGCTGCTCGGGCTGGAGTTCGATGCGGCGTCGGCGGTCGCCGCCGAGGCCGCGCAAGGGCAGGTGTGCCAGGCGGCGAACGACAACGGCGGCGGGCAGGTCGTGGTCTCGGGCGACAAGGCGGCGGTCGAGCGCGCGGTCGAAATTGCCAAAGCGAAGGGCGCGCGCCGCGCGATGCTGCTGCCCGTGTCCGCACCCTTCCATTGCGCGCTGATGCAGCCGGTTGCTGACGCGATGGCCGAGGCACTCGCCAAAGTCTCCATAAAACCACCCGTCGTGCCGCTCGTGGCGAACGTGCTCGCGCGCCCGATCGGCAATCCGGCCGAGATCGTCAAATCGCTGATCGCGCAAGTGACCGGCACCGTACGTTGGCGCGAGACGGTCGCCTTCATGGCGAGCGCAGGCGTCGATTCATTCTATGAGGTCGGCGCCGGCAAGGTGCTCTCCGGTCTCGTCAAGCGCGTTGCCGAAGGCGCGACGGGAACCGCGATCGGCACGCCGGAGGATGTCGCGGCATTCAAAAGTGCTCGCGCCAAATGAGCCGTTTGCCCGGTTCGAATTCAGCTGTCGACATCGTGGCGGACGGCCTGTTGCGGCTGTTGGCAGCGCGATGATTTGGGTGATAAGTCACGCACTTAAACGGGCGTGCGCACGTTGGGCGCGCGCGCTGGCCAAGGCTGGTGAAGTATGATAACCGAACCCGGCTTGGTCGGGGCAACCGGGCGTTTTGGGGGCCATCAAATTCCTCCGGGAACACACGGTTTTGCCGGGCCACGACGAGGCCGCGACGGCTCGGGTCGCGCGGCTTAGCCCATTAGGAAACTGCGAGGGTGAAAGCGATGAGTGATACTGCCGAGCGGGTCAAGAAGATCGTCGTGGAGCACCTCGGCGTCGAACCCGACAAGGTGACGGAATCCGCAAGCTTCATCGACGACCTCGGCGCCGACAGCCTCGATACCGTCGAACTGGTGATGGCGTTCGAGGAAGAGTTTGGGTGCGAGATCCCCGATGACGCCGCCGAAACGATCCTGACGGTCGGCGATGCGGTCAAGTTCCTCGACAAGAACGCAAAGAGCTGACGTCTTCTCGCGACATCTGGATGCCGGCCGGCGCACCCGCACCGCGCCAGGATTTTTGAATCGGCATCCGGCCGAATGCATCGCGCTGGCGTTGCGGAACTCGCTCGACAGGCAGGGACTTCGATAATCTGAGATGCGCGGCCCGTTTCGGCTCCTCGGCGTTAGGCTCAAAGGCAGGCAACCGGCATGAGGCGTGTGGTCGTCACAGGACTCGGCATGGTGACGCCGCTCGGGTGCGGGGTCGAGGCGACGTGGAAACGGCTGCTCGCGGGCGAGAGCGGGGCACGCAAAATCGAAAAGTTCGAGGTTGCGGATCTGGCGGCAAAGATCGCCTGCGAGATTCCGCGCGGCGACGGCTCGGATGGCACTTACAATCCCGACCAGTGGATGGAGCCGAAGGAGCAGCGCCGGGTCGACGACTTCATCGTCTATGCGATGTGCGCGGCGCGCCAGGCGATCGAGCATTCCGGCTGGAAACCGACCAGCTACGAAGACCAGATCACGACCGGTGTGATGATCGGCTCGGGCATCGGCGGCATCGAGGGGATCGCCGAGACCGCGCTCTTGCTCGCCGAAAAAGGGCCGCGCCGCGTCTCCCCGTTCTTCATCCCCGGCCGCATCATCAATCTTGCTTCCGGTTACGTCTCGATCGAGTTCGGCCTGAAGGGGCCGAACCACGCGGTGGCGACCGCATGCTCGACCGGCGCGCACGCGATCGGCGATTCGGCGCGGCTGATCGCGCTCGGCGATGCCGATGTGATGCTGGCGGGCGGAGCGGAATCCCCGATCAACCGGCTGTCGATCGCGGGCTTTGCCGCCTGCCGCGCGCTCTCGACGAGCTTCAACGACGAGCCGGCCAAAGCGTCGCGACCCTACGACAAGAACCGCGACGGCTTCGTGATGGGTGAGGGCGCGGGCGTCGTCGTGCTCGAGGAGTACGAACACGCCAAGGCACGCGGCGCTACGATTCATGCCGAGCTCGTCGGCTATGGGCTGTCCGGCGATGCCTACCACATCACGGCGCCGTCGGAAGACGGCGACGGCGCGTACCGCTGCATGAGTGCGGCTATCAAGCGCGCCGGCATCACGCCTGCCGAGATCGACTACATCAACGCTCATGGCACCTCGACGATGGCCGACGGTATCGAGCTCGCCGCCGTCGAGCGGGTGGTGGGCAATGCAGCCGGAAAGATCTCGATGTCGTCGACCAAATCGTGCATCGGGCATCTGCTCGGCGCGGCCGGCGCGGTCGAGGCGATCTTCTCGATTCTCGCGATTCGCGACCGGGTTGCGCCCCCGACCATCAATCTGGACGACCCGTCGGTTGAAACGCCGATCGATCTCGTCCCGCACAAGGCGCGCCGGCGCGACATCGATGTGGTGTTGTCCAACTCATTCGGCTTCGGCGGCACCAACGCATCGCTGGTTTTCCGGCGGCTTGCGGCTTAAGCTGTGCGCATGGGGCGGGTTCACCCTTTCGCCATATTTGGACTTAACCTGCGCTCAGCAGCCCGCGAGTGGACATGACCGACGCAGGCCATCCGGACGCGCTCTCGGCAGAATCAAAGCGCGTCGCTCCGCGCAGTCCGCGCGCGGCGCTGGAGCCCGAATACATGCCCGAGCCGAAGCGGCCGTCACGCAGGGCACGCCACCCGCTGGTGATCGCGGGCAATGCCATCTTCACCATCATTCTCGTGGTCGCGATTGCCGGGGGCCTCGTTTACTCTTACGGCAAGCACAAGCTCGAAGCGGCCGGGCCGCTCGATCGCGAGAAGATCGTCAACATTCCACGCGGGCTCGGCCTGCGCGAGATCGCCGATTTGCTGGCGCGCGAGAATGTCATCGACCAGCCCTTCGTGTTCATCGGCGGCGTGCTGGTGCTCAAGGCAAAGGACGATCTGAAGTACGGCGAGTACAAATTCCCCAAGCAGATCACCGTGCGCGAGGCGATCGAGACGATCGTCGAGGGCAAGGTGGTGCAGCATGCGTTCACGATCCCCGAGGGACTGACTTCGGAGCAGATCGTCGCGCGTCTGGCGGAGGTGGATTTCCTTGCCGGCAATATTCGCGAGGTGCCGAAAGAAGGCACGCTGCTGCCGGAGACCTATAACTTCCCGCGCGGCACGACGCGCGAGCAGGCGATCCAGCGCATGCAGCAGACGCACCGCCGCGTGCTGCAGGAAATTTGGGAGCGGCGCAGCCCCGACATTCCGGTGAAGACGGCGGAGGCGCTGGTCACGCTCGCGTCGATCGTCGAGAAGGAGACTGGCAGGCCGGATGAGCGATCGCGCGTCGCCGCGGTGTTCTCGAACCGGCTGCGCCAGCGCATCAAGCTGCAGTCCGACCCGACGATCATCTACGGGCTGGTCGGCGGCAAGGGCACGCTCGGCCGGCCGATCATGCGCTCCGAAATCGAGCAGCCGACACCCTATAACACCTATGTGGTCGAGGGGCTGCCGCCCGGACCGATCGCAAATCCGGGACGCGCGTCGCTGGAGGCGACGGCCAATCCGGCGCGCACGAAGGAAATCTTCTTCGTCGCCGACGGGACCGGCGGGCATGCGTTCGCCGAGAACCTGCAGCAGCATCAGCAGAACGTTGCGAGGTTGCGCCAGTTCGAGCAACAGGTGCGCACGCCGGCACCCGCCGACCGCGCGATGCCCTTCACCGAACCAACCGCATCGGCCGCTGTACCGGCTCCCCCGGCCGCGCCTGCGCCGGCAAAGAACGCGAAGCAGAAAGCCAAGGCCAGGACGCAATAACCCGGCGCCGCGCTTGTGAGCTCCAGCGGCCGTCGCTAAGGTTTTTGGCGTCTTTCGTTCACAGGATTCGTTCAGATGGCGCTGTCGAGCATGACCGGCTTTGCGCGCGCCGACGGCGTGGCTGGCGCCTATCACTGGGCGTGGGAACTGAAATCCGTCAACGCCAAGGGACTGGAGTTGCGGCTGCGCGTGCCGGCCGGCTGGGACGCGCTCGAGCCGCCGCTGCGCGCGCGCTCTGCCGAGGCGCTGGCGCGCGGTACCGTCCACGCCAATCTGTCGGTGCAGCGGGCCGGCGTCCCGCCGGTGGTACGCGTGAACGAGCCGGTGCTCGCGGCGGTCCTTTCGACCATGCGCGACGTTGCCAGGCGCATCGATGCGTCCCCCCCGGCGGTTGACGGAATCCTTGGCCTCAAGGGCGTCATCGAGGTCATCGACGAGGACGAACGCGAGGAGGACCGCCGCGCCGCCGAAGCTGCGGTGATCGCCGGCTTTGCGGCGGCGCTCGCAAGCCTTGTCGAGATGCGGCGGCGCGAAGGACAGGCGCTCGGCGCAGTGCTGCACGCGCGCCTCGACGAGATCGCCGCGCTGACCGCGCGGGGCGAAGCCGCGCCTGGCCGCAAACCGGACGCGATCAAGGCGCGGCTTGCCGAGCAGATCGCGGCGCTGCTGGAAACGTCGACGCGCTTCGATCCCGACCGCCTGCATCAGGAGGCGATCCTGATCGCATCGAAAGCCGACATTCGCGAGGAACTGGATCGCCTGGTGGCGCACGTTGCGCAGGCGCGCCGTCTGCTCGATGGTGGCGGTTCTGTGGGCCGCAAGCTCGACTTTCTGTCGCAGGAGCTCAACCGCGAATCCAATACGCTGTGCGCGAAGTCGAACGACGTCGAACTGACCAATATCGGGCTCGAGCTGAAGACCGTGGTCGAGCAATTCCGCGAACAGGTGCAGAACCTGGAATGACCGCCGACACCCGCCGGGGAATCATGCTGGTCGTTTCCTCGCCATCGGGCGCGGGGAAGACCACGCTCACGCGCACGCTGCTGGCCCAGGAAAAGAACATCAGCCTCTCGATCTCGGTGACGACGCGCGCACGGCGGCCGAGCGAAATCGACGGCGTGCACTATCATTTCATCTCGATGCCCGAATTCGCCGCAATGTGCGCAGCGGGCGGCCTGCTCGAATGGGCCGAGGTGCACGGCAACCGTTACGGCACGCCGCGCGAGCCGGTCGAGGCGGCGCTTGAAGCCGGGCACGACATGCTGTTCGACATCGACTGGCAGGGCACGCGCCAGCTCTACGCAACGATGCGCCCGGACATCGTCAGCGTGTTCGTGCTTCCGCCCTCCGCCGCGGAACTCAAATCGCGGCTGGAGCGACGCGCGGAGGACAGCGCCGAGACGATCGCGCGCCGCCTGCGCAACGCGATTGAAGAAATCGCGCACTGGAACGAATACGACCACGTGCTGGTGAACGACGATCTCGATCGCAGCTTCGCGGCCTTGCGCCGGATTCTGGCGGACGGCCGGCGCCGCAGCGAGCAGCGCGCCGACATGAATGCATTTGTCGCTGGGCTATTGGCCGAGCTTCGCGAGATCGCCGCGTAGCAGCTAGGGCGCGAGCACCACGCGGCCGACGATCTTGCCGGCGCGCAGATCGTCGAGCGAGGCCTGCGCGGCCGAGAGCGGCCGCTCGGTGATCGGCACCGGCGATATTTTGCCGGCGCGGGCGAGCGCCATCATCTCGCGCGCCTCATCGAGCGTGCCGGTCATGGTGCCTTCGATCGTCATCGCCTTGAGCGGGAACATGGCGATCGGGGTCGTGAACGAACCCCCGATCAGCCCGGTAATCACGACCTTGCCGCCTTTCGCGATACTCCCGGTCGCGAAGGCGAGCGAGCCGTCAGTGCCGGCGAAATCGACCGCGCCCGGCACGCCGCCGGTTGCGCGCAGCAGCGCCTTGCGCGCCGCCGGATCGGCCGGATCGTAGGCGGCTGCAGCCCCTGCCTTCAGCGCGGCCTCGCGCTTTGCGGCATCGATGTCGGCGACGATCGCTCGGTGCGGAAACAGCGCCAGCGCAAAGGCAAGCCCCATCATCCCGACGCCGCCGAGCCCGACCAGCAGGATAGGGCCGCGCTTCGCCTGCTCGCTGAGGCGCTTGAGCGCGGCGAACGCGGTCAGGCCCGAACACATGTAGGCGCCGGCGAGCGAAGCGGGGAGCGCGCCGTGCTCGATCAGGTAGCGCGGGTGCGGCACCAGCACGTGCGTGGCGAATCCGCCGTCGACCTGGATGCCGAGATGGCGCGGGGCCGCGCAGAGGTTTTCCTCGCCCGCCTTGCAGGCCGCGCATTCGCCGCAACCGATCCAGGGAAATACCGCGGCCGAAGCGCCGACCTTCACGTCCGCATTCGGCCCAGCCTTCTCCACGACGCCCGCGATCTCATGACCGAGCGTGAACGGGAGCGAACGCAGCGCTGTCACGTCGAGCTTCCGGTCGCCGCCGAGGCTGAAATAGCCGTCATAGAGATGCAGGTCGGAATGACACACGCCGCACCGGCTGATGCGCACCAGAACTTCCGTCCCGTGCGGCTCCGGCGCTGCGACAACGGTCTCGCACAGCGGCGTCGCATAGGCGGTGAGCGATTGGCGGATCATCCGGGTCATGTGAGTCCTCTAGTGTCCCGATTCCGAAGTTCGCACATCCTTGCGGCCCGTTATGATGCGAACTTCGGAATCAAAGGGACACTAGCAAGTTTATTATGCTCGTGCCCTTTCGAACCAGACGTTCGCAACCCTGTTTCGCAGCACGTGCTATGCGAACGTCGGGTTCAGGGCACGAGCGAGCGCGACGAAGCCTTCGACCGGAATATCCTCTGCCCGGGCGGTCGGGTCGAGCCCCGCGGCTTCGAGCAGCGTGATGGGATCGACGCCGAGTTGCTTCAGGCTTTGCCGCAGCATCTTGCGGCGCTGGCCGAACGCGGCCTCGGTGACGCGCTCCAGCGCGCGGCGGTCGCATGCCGGCGGGGCGACGCGCGGCAGCAGTTGCACCAGCGATGACGTGACCTTGGGCGGCGGCACGAACGCCGAGGGGGCGACGTCGAACAGGATTTTCGCCTCCGCGCGCCAGCCGGCCAGCACGGAGAGACGCCCATAGGTCTTCGAGCCCGGCACAGCGACGATGCGTTGGGCCACTTCGCGCTGGAACATCAGCACCAACCGGTCGTACCAAGGCGGCCACGGCTCGACCGTGAGCCAACGGACGAGCAGGGCGGTCGCAATGTTGTACGGCAGGTTCGCGACGACGCGAATGGGGCCAGCGCCGAGGCGGGGTGCAATGTCGAAGGTCAGGGCATCGCCGGCGGTCACGCGCAGCCGACCGGGATAGTGCGCCGCAATCTCATTTAGCGCGGCAATTGCGCGCTCGTCGCGTTCGACCGCGATGACATTCGCGCCTTCGGCAAGCAGCGCGCGCGTCAGCCCGCCCGGCCCGGGGCCGACCTCCAGCACGGTGACCTCATCGAGCGGACCGGCGGCCCGCGCGATCCGCGCCGTGAGATTGAGATCGAGCAAAAAATTCTGGCCGAGCGACTTGCGGGCGGAGAGCTCGTGGCGCCGGATGACCTCGCGCAGGGGCGGGAGATCATCGATTGCGCTCATGGGGTCGGCGCCAAGACGGGCGCGGTCACCAGACGCGCCGCAAGCTTCAGCGCGGCGACGAGGCTCGTGGGGCTCGCCCGTCCGGTCCCTGCGATATCGAAGGCGGTGCCGTGATCGGGCGAGGTGCGCACGAAGGGCAGCCCGAGCGTCACGTTGACCGCGTGATCGAAGGCGAGCGTCTTGATCGGGATCAGCGCTTGGTCGTGGTACATCGCAAGGGCCGCGTCATAGCTGCGACGCGCGGCCTCGTGGAACATGGTGTCGGCCGGCAGCGGTCCGCGCGCATCGATGCCCGCGGCGCGCAATTGCTCGACGGCCGGCGCGACCACGGAGCCGTCCTCGTTTCCGAGCGCGCCTTCTTCGCCGGCATGCGGGTTCAGTCCGGCGAGCGCGAGGCGAGGGCGCGCGATGCCGAAGCGTTCCCGGAGATCGCGCGCAACGATCCGCCCGGTCTCCACGATAAGTGCCGTGGTGAGCCGTTTCGCCACCTCACGCACCGGCAGATGGATCGTCACGGGAACCACCGCGAGCTCGGGCGACCACAACATCATGACCGGATGGGCTGCCCGACCCGTGTGCTCCTGCGCGAGCTTTGCAAGGAATTCCGTGTGCCCCGGTTCGGCAAAACCGTTGCGATAGAGCACGGCCTTGGCGACCGGATTGGTCACGACCGCGTGCGCCCGCCCGGCGAACACATCGGCCACCGCGCGGCGGATCGATGCGATTGCCGCCGGTGCGCTCGATGCATCCGGATGGCCGGGCTCGGCCGTGATCTTCTCCGCCGTCGCGACGACGGGCAGCGCTGCCGCAAAGGCGGCTGCCGCGCTCTCGGGCTCGACCACACGCACCGGAACTTTGAGACCGAGCAGGTGTGCGCGCCGTTCAACGAAGTCGGGATCGGCCAGGAGATAGAACGGCGGCAGGCCAAGCTCTGCGCGCCTTTGCCAGGCCGTGAGCGTGATGTCCGGACCGATGCCTGCCGGCTCGCCGAGCGTCAGCGCCAGCGGTCGCGTCATCGCCTATTTGTACTCGATCAGCGCCTGGCTGCGCAGTTCCTTCAGGAACTTCTTCGACAGCGCCTGATAGCGCTCGTTGAACATTTCATCGCGCACCTGCCGCCGTGCCGGCGAATCCGCGCCGGCTGCCGGCGCCTTGCCGCAAACCGCAAACACCTCGACGCCTTGTGGCGTGATGTCGGGCGGAGTCAGCCGGCCGATCGGGGTATTATTGAGGATGTCGCGCTGTTGCTGCGCGAGGTCGGCCGCCTGCCGCGCGATCTGCTCGCGCACCACGACATCGGGCAATGTCATTGCGATGCGCACGCCTTCGTCGCAGCTCGTGAAGCGCCCACGCAGCGCCTCGGCGTCGCGCTTGCGCGCCTCGAACGCGGTCGACGCCGAGCCTTTCGGGACGAGGAACAGCACCGGGCGGAGCCTGTACTCGAGTCCTTCCGGCATATCCTTGTGGCTCGACAGCAATTTCACTTCGACGTCCTTCTCGCCGACCTGCAGGCTGCCCTGGAATTTGCCGCGTACGATCTGCCCCCAGACATAGTCCGCGTGGAGGCGGCTCTTCAATGCTTCCGCGGAGATGCCACTGGACTCGATCATCTTGGTGAATTGCGCGGATGTCATGCCGGTGCGGCGCGCGATCGACGCGTAAGCGTTTTCGATCTCGCGCTTGGGAACCTCGGCGATATAGCGCTTCGACAACTGGACCTTGAGCTTGTCGTCGATCAGCTCATCGAGCACTTCCTGACGCGGGGGAATTTTCTGCGTGGAAAGTTGGATGAGTTTGGTGCGCTGCGCGATGTCGACGGCGGTGATCGGCTCGCCACCGACCACGGCGACAATAACCTGGGCCCGCGCTGCCGGCTGGGTGGCCAGCAGAATGACTGCAGCGGCCGCAAGCGCCGCCATGACACGGCGCGCTCCAGCGCCTGTCGAATGCGCAAACAAGGGTATCATTGCCGACCTTCTCTCCATCGCCCCGCGATCCACCTCATAACCGGCAATCACTAGAACAAGCCACCGGTACCCGTCGTCGGACTGGTACTTTGACTGAAGCTCGTGCCGCCGATCGTGCGCAAATTGATCACCAGCAGCACCTTGTTGTCGGTTATTGTGGTGCCGCTGTAATTATAGTCGGTCATGTAGTTGAGCGAAATGGCGAAGCAATCGTCGATATAGCCAAGGCCGATCCGCGTCTGGTTGATCTGATGCGCCTCGATGTCGTAGCGCGCCGATGCCAGCACGCTCCAGTTCTGCGTGAACTTGAAGGTGACCTGTCCGGTGACGCCCTGCCGCCGCGCGAGGAACCCGATTTCCGGCTGGGCATCGTAGTTGCCATACAGCGCCGAGAACTGCCAGCGATCGAAGTTGGCGCGTCCTTCCACCTCCAGCCGGCGAATCTTGAACGTCTCCTCGTCAAGCAGGAAACGGGAGATGACGGTGTAGACACTGTCGGGCTGATAGGCGAGGCGCGCGACATAGTCCGAACGCGGCTTGGCGAGGCCGCTCGAAAGCCCGGTGTTGACGGTATCGGGCACCGCGAACGAGTTCTGGCCGAACAGCTGATAGGACTGTCCGAACAGGGCATTGACGGTGCCGGCCTGATTGAATTGCGCCGTGTACTGAATGCCGGCGTTCAGCCGGGTGCCGCCTTCGATGCGATCCCAGCCGGAGAACTTGTTCAGGCTGAACAGATTGCTGTCATCGAAGATCAGGCTTTGCGCATCCTCGTTCGGCAGCTTCCCGATGGCCTGCTCGTTCGGGCGCACGATCAGCTGCGCGACCGGCTCGATTGTCTGCGTCCCCCAGGATTGCACGCTGATGAACGGATAGCGGTACTCCAGACCGACCGCCGGCATGACGCGTCCGACGCTGCTGTCCCCGGTGGGAAGGAAGTTGCTGACGCCGACCTCGTCCTTGACGGAGAGGGCCGCGGCATCCGCACGCAGTGAGACGAAAGGCGTCCACTTCTCGCCGTAGGGGTCGATGAACGTGCGCCGCCAGGTCGCCTCCGCGGAGCCGCGCGAATAGGTGCCGGGGAAGCCACGCAGAATGCAGTCGAGCCTGCTCTTGCGCGCCGGATCGGCGGTCATCTGGTCGCATTGCCCGGTGTTGAATGCATTTTGTGTGATCGGATCGAAGTCGGCCGATTCACGCGAGAGACTGGTGATGTTGGCACGGTACGTCAGTTCGCCGCCGAACAACGGCTGGGCCAGCCTGTTGCGATAATCGACGACCGGATGGACGATCGGAAGCTGGCTCTGCACGTCGCTGGCCGAGAGGCCGTAGAAGTACATCCCGCGCGCATCGAAATAGCTGCGCTCGCCGCGCCCGGTCAGGTAGAGCTGGGTGACCGTTTCAAGGCCGCCGGATTTGAACGGGTCCATGATCGCGAAATACGATCGCAGGCCATAATCCTGGATCACCATGCGATCGGTGACGAGTGTGCCGTCCCAGCCCCAGACCCAATTGTGATTCAGGGCGAATTGGCCGGTGGTGTCGATGCTGCCGCGAAACAGCCGGTCACCGGGATCCCTGTCGCCCGGATAGAGCGGCGTGAAGCGCCGTTCGTAGGCGCCCGGATCGGCCTGGAAGATGCCCGCAGCCTTGATCGAATAGGAACCGTTGAGCAGCCGGTGGCGCCACTCGGCCTGCATCAGCAGACCCTGTTTCGACGAGAGCGTCGGCGTAACGGTCACGTCATAGTTTGGCGCAAGGGCCCAGAAATAGGGGGTCTGAGAATAAAACCCGAAATTTGTCGAATACCCGAACTTCGGGGTGAGGAACCCGGTCTTGCGTTTCACCGTCGGATCGGGCGTCGAGAGGTAGGGCCAGTAGAACAGCGGGAAGCCAAGCACCTCGAGGCGGGCATCCTCGAAGTAGATCATCTTCTCGGTGGCGTCGTGGATGATGCGGGTTGCGCGCACCTGCCAACGCGGCGGCTTGCGCGGATCGTCCTTGCACGGCTCGCAGGCGGTGTAGACGCCGCTCTGGAACACCGTGTAGCGGCCGTCCTTCCGCTCGGCTCGCGGCGCGGCGAAGCGGGTCCTGTCGGCGCCTTCGAGTTGCAAGCTGTCGACGAAGCCGTCGCGGAACTGGTCTGTCAGATCGATGATCTCGCCGTGCACGATCTTGCCGTCGGCTTCGGTGAGGCGCGCATTGCCTTCGGCGCGCATGCGCTTGGTGTTTTGCTCGTAGATGACCTTGTCGGCCTCCAGCGAGGAGCCCTTGTAATAGATCTGGACGTTGCCGACGGCGAGGATGCGGTTGTTGGTGTTGTCGTATTGCAGTTCGTCCGCGCGCACGAGCATCTGCGCGTTCGGGTCATTTTGGCCGCTGTCGATTGTCGACGATGCGGTTGGGACTTTCGGTACCGGCGGAATGCCGACCCAGGGAGGATTGACTTCGGAAAATTGGGCGGCCGCAGGGCGCACGCCCCCCGCCACGCCGAAGCCCACGGCGGCGATGAGCGCGCACAGCGCCATCGCCCAGCCGTGCCGGCGGGCAAACTCTGGCCGGGCGCAACGCGCGGCCATCACCCGTCCTCCTGATACAGAAGCACGACGAAACCCGTGAGCCCCCCCGCGAGCACCGGCAACCACGCTGCCGCCATGGGATGGAGCAGCTCGGCCTTGCTCAGGTCCTCGGTAACCTTCGACAAGACATAAAGCAGAAACCCGGCCGTGATGCCACTCAAAACCATTCGCGGGACGCCGCCAAAGCGAAAGAATCTTAAGCTGACAGAACACGCCAGTAATACCATTGCAGCCAACATGAACGGCCGCGCAATCAGCAGCTGGTATTGCAGTTTATAGCCTGCCGCAACGAGGCCTGACCGCTCCGCGATCTCGATATACGCTGGAAGGTCCCAAAACGGCACCGTTTCAGGCGTCGAAAAGCTTTCCCGCACCTGGGCGGATGTCAGGTTGGTCTTGACCAGAAATGTGTCGTGGTCCTTCGGCGGCACGCCGGAGGCATAGACGCGCGCCTGTTCGAGCCGCCAATGCCCGGTTTCGAGCATGGCGCGCTTTGCCTCGATGCGCTCGAGCGGCTTGCCGGCAGGGTCGAAGGTGAAGACGCTGACCCCGTCGAGCCGCACGCCCTGTTCCTGGCTGGATACCGCATAGACGATCGACTGGCCGTCCGGGCTGCGCTGACGCACCCAGAAACCGAGCGCGTTCTGCTGCTGCATCATGTTGTTCTGCTGACCGAACATGTCGGCTTCGAGCTTCTTCGACCATTCGCGCATCGCGGCGGACAGCGGATTGTAGATCGCGGTCGCGGCGATCCCGAGCATGAAGGCGACGATGAGTGCCGGTGCCACGAACTGCCATGCCGACATTCCGGCCGCGCGCGCCACCACCAGCTCGTTGCGCCGCGACAGCGCGAGATAGCAGGCCATCGCTCCGACCAGCACGGAGAAAGGCAGCAGCCGCTCGGTCACGGCCGGCACACGGAAGAACGACGTCTTGGCGACCATCCACGCGGAGAGATTGGGAATGTCTGCTGCGCGCCGCGTCAGCTCGATGTAATCGACCAGCACGATGAGCACGAAGAGGCCGAGGAAAACCGACATCACCGCGCCGAGAAAGCGCGTGCCGAAATAGCGGATGAGCGTGCGCGAGACCATGCCGCGCCTCAAGCCGGCTGCAGGCGCTGCGACATGCGCTCGAAAGCGCTCGCAAGCCGGGTCAGAAACGCAGGCGGCTCGATCACGGCGCCGCGCCCGATTGCGAATACCCCGATCACAAAGGCCAAGGCGAGCGATCCCCACAGCGCGTAGATCGCGGCGATGGATTGTGCCGCAACCACATTGCAGGCGAATCCGATCAAGCGCAGCGCGCCGATGATGACGATCGTCATCACAATCGAGACCTCGCGGCTTTGCCGGCTGGTGCGCGGTGCGCCGAGAATCGCAAAGCACAGCACGGTGAAGGCGATCGGGTAGATCGGCGCGGCGAGCCGGTCGTGCAGCTCAGCGCGGAAGTGGGTCGGCACCTGCTTGTAGACCGGGTCGTCCGGGTCGGGGAACGCGACGTCCCACAAATTGCGCTCGCGCACGCCGAACGCGCCGAGTTGCGGGCCGCCCGTGAAGCGCGACAGGTCGAACGCATAGCGCTCGAACTTGACGATGGTCGGATCGATACGCCCGCTTTCCATGCGTTGTACGCTGCCATTGACCAGCACCAGGAACGTTCCGCGCCCGGTTTCGACGATCTCGCCATATTCCGCGAGAGAAGTTGCCCGTTCGTTGGGATCGCGCCGGTCGTCGATGAAAATCCCGAGCAGTTGCCCGTCGGAACGGCGCTCGCGGATGTGCAGGGTCAGCCCCCGCTCGATGTTGATGAAGCGGCCGGGCTGGACGATGTTGACGACGAAGTCCGCCTTCACCTTGGTGGCCCAATCGCGCAATTCGCGCAAGCCAGCCGGCGCCAGATACGCGCTGACCCAGAGCACCAGGGCCGATACGGCGAGCGTCGTCGTCAGAAACGGACGGAAGATGCGCCATGGCGACATGCCGGAGGCATTCATCACCACGATCTCGGAATCGGTGTTGAGCCGGTTGAGCGTGTGGCCGACCGCGACCACGAGTGCGAGCGGTGCGATCACCAGGATGAGCATCGGGATCAGCAAGGCCGTGATGCCGATGAACGTCAGGATGGTCTGGCGCTGGTTCGTCATCAGGTCGATTTCACGCAGCGCGTGCGTGAGCCAGATGACCGCCGTCAGGCTGATCAAAATCAGCAAAAACGCGCCGAACGTGGTGCGGAAAATGTAGCGGTCAAACCCACTCATCGGCTGGCAGCAACCCCCAGATCCCCGCGACGCGACGTCCCCCGACGCACAGCAGCCATCCTGCTAGCCGGAATCGATGGCAAGAGCGGGGCAATAACCTCGCAAGTCGCCGGACAATGGGCTATTCAGGGCCTGATTTGACCCATTTTGGTGCAGGAAGCCGCGTTTTCCGGCCAAGTGTGACATGAAAGGACCAGTTCCAATGGCGGACGCGCGTAAACTTGGCTTCGGACCGATCGCCGCGCCCGGCGGCGGCGTATTGATCGTTTTCGCGGACGACAGCCTCCAGTTCGGTCCGCGCACGCGCTCAGCGCTCGGTTCGGCGGCGGAGCTCATCGCGCGCGCCGCAAAGGCGGAGCGCTTCACCGGCAAGACCGGCAGCGCGCTCGACATCGTAGCTCCTGCCGGGATCAAGGCGACCCGCCTCGTCCTGGTCGGCACCGGCAAAGCGGCCGACCGCAAGGCGCAGGACCTCGTCAAGCTCGGCGGCATCGCCATGGGCAAGATACCGAACGCTGCCACCGAGGTGACGGCGCTGCTCGAGCTGGCCGACGGCCCGCTCAAGCCCGAGGCCGCGGCCGACGTGGCACTCGGTGCAACCCTGCGCGCCTACTCGTTCGACCGCTACAAGACCAAGCGTAAGGAAGGGGAGGAGCCGCCGGCCAAGGCGCGCGTGACGCTCGCCGTCGCGGACGTGACCGGCGCGCGCAAAGCCTGGGTGGCACGCGAGGCGGTCGCGGAGGGCGTGGTGCTCGCGCGCGATCTCGTCAACGAGCCGCCGAACGTCCTCTATCCGGTGGAGTTCGCGCGCCGCGCAACGGGCCTGCGCAAGCTCGGCGTCGGCGTCGAGATCCTCGACGTGAAGGCGATGCGCAAGCTCGGCATGGGCGCGCTGCTCGGGGTGGGGCAGGGCTCGAGGCACGAGAGCCGCATCGCCCTGATGCGCTGGAACGGCGGCAAGAAGGGGACGCCGCCGCTCGCCTTCATCGGCAAAGGGGTGTGCTTCGACACCGGCGGCATATCGATCAAGCCGGCCGCCAACATGGAAGACATGAAGGGCGACATGGCGGGCGCCGCCTGCGTGGTCGGCCTGATGCAGGCGCTCGCGGGCCGCAAGGCGAAGGTCAACGCGATCGGCGCGATCGGACTCGTCGAGAACATGCCGGACGGCAATGCGCAACGCCCGGGCGATATCGTGACCTCGATGTCAGGCCAGACGATCGAGATCATCAACACCGATGCGGAAGGGCGGCTCGTGCTGGCCGACGTGATCCATTACGTCAACACCAGGTTCAAGCCGAAATTCATGATCGATCTCGCGACCTTGACCGGCGCGATCATCGTCGCGCTCGGCCAGGAGAATGCCGGCATGTTCGCCAATGACGACAAGCTCGCCGAACGCCTGACGCAAGCGGGACTCGATACCGGCGAGCGGGTGTGGCGCATGCCGCTCGCTCCCGAATACGACAAGCTGATCGATTCCAAGTTCGCCGACATGAAGAACACCGGCGGCCGTTTCGGCGGATCGATCACGGCGGCGCAGTTCATCCAGCGCTTCGTCGGAAAGACGCCATGGGCCCATCTCGACATCGCCGGCACCGGCTTTGCGTCGCCGGCGTCGGATATCAACAAGAGCTGGGGCTCGGGGTGGGGTGTGCGGCTGCTCGACCGGCTGGTGGCGGAGCATTACGAGAAGTAGGTCGTCGTCGTGACCGAGTTCCTGTTTTATCACCTGCAGCGCCAGCCGCTGACAAAGGTCCTGCCGCAGCTTCTGGAGAAGTCGCTCGAGCGCGGCTGGCGCGTCGTGGTGCAGGCCTCGTCCGACGAACGTGTCGAGGCGCTCGATGCGCATCTGTGGACCTATCGCGACGACAATTTTCTTGCGCACGGGACATGGCGCGAGAGCGAGGCCGCGCTGCAGCCCGTCCTGCTCACGGTGCACGATCACAATCCGAACGGTGCCACCGTGCGCTTCCTGGTCGATGGCGCGCCGGTGCCGGGCGATGCGGCGAGCTACCAGCGCATCGTTCTGCTGTTCGACGGCGATGACGACGAGGCAGTCGCAGCCGCGCGCGCGCGCTGGGCTGAAGTGAAGGCGCAGGGCTTTGAGGCAACCTATTGGCAGGCCGACGAAAGCGGCCGCTGGCAGCGCAGTGCCTGACGATCACACCAGCGCGAAAATACGCGCGGGCGCGCCGGTCGCACCCTTTACCTTCGGCACTCCGACCACCAGCGTCGCGCCAACGGCCGGCACTTTGTCCAGATTGGCAATATTTTCGATCCCCCAGCGGCCCGAAGGCAGCCAAAGAGTGTGGGTCCTGAAATCCTTGGACGGGCCGTGATCGAGCGAAAGCGTGTCGACCGAAAGCCCGGCCACGCTCCGCTCGTTCATCAGCCACGCGGCCGCTTCGGGGTGGATGCCGGGAAAATGCATGATGCCGCCGGTATCCTTGCCGACGAAATTGGGACTGGTCAGCCGCCGCGCCCAGCCCGAATGCATCGCGACGCAGCAGCCCTCCGGCAGGCGGCCGTGTTTGGCCTCCCAATCCAGCAAATCATGCGTGCCCAGTTCGTAGTCCGCGTGCCGCGCCGCTTTGCGCGCCACGTCCACGACCGCGAGCGGGACGACCAGTTGCTCCGCGGGAATCATCTCCACCGAGGCGCCCGTAGCCGAATAATGCAACGGCGCGTCGAGATGCGTGCCGGCATGTTCAAGCACGTGCCACCAATTCACGTTGGCGCCGTCCTTCTTGAGAGTGTAGCGCTTCTCGATGCTGATGCCCGGCGTGCCGAAAAACGTCGGGAAGTCCGGCGACAGCGTGTGCGTGAGGTCGACCACGGAGGTGAAACTCCGCTGCGCCAGAGCGGGTGTCACCCCAGTGGCGAGGAAGCCGGCAGCCGCCGCGCCGGTGAACAATCCGCGGCGCGACAGTGCGCGCTGCACCGCCTCCCGGCATCCGGGAACGCACATGACGACCTCCTGAGCTTGCGCCGGCGCAGGATCGCCGCCGCCAAGGGGCCGCGCAATAGCGGCACGCTTGCCAATCCGCGCGCGGCCATTAAACAACCCCACGATGCTCGTTCTGGACGATATCTCGATCCGCGTCGCCGGCCGCCTGCTGCTCGATGGCGCGTCGGCGCGCATCCCGGACGGCGCGCGCGTCGGCCTGGTCGGCCGCAACGGCATCGGCAAGACCACCCTGTTCCGTGCCATCGCCGGCGAGATCGCGCCGGAGCACGGGACGATGAGCATGCCGTCGCGTGCGCGCATCGGGCGCCTGGCGCAGGAAGCGCCGAGCGGGCCGGAAAGCCTGCTCGAGGTGGTGCTGGCGGCCGATGCCGAGCGCACCCGCCTGCTCGCCGAGGCCGAGACTGCGCACGATCCGCATCGCATTGCCGAGATCCAGATGCGGCTCGCCGACATCGGCGCGCATGCGGCGCCGGCGCGGGCGGCCTCCATTCTGGCGGGTCTCGGCTTCGATGCCGTCGCGCAGCGCCGCCCCTGCACGGACTTTTCCGGCGGCTGGCGCATGCGTGTCGCGCTTGCGGCGGTGCTGTTCGCCGAGCCGGACCTGCTGCTGCTCGACGAGCCGACCAACTATCTCGATCTCGAGGGCACGCTGTGGCTCACCGATCACCTGGCGCGCTATCCGCGCACCGTGATCGTGATCAGCCACGACCGTGACCTGCTCGACGATGCGGTCGACTGGATCTTGCACATCGATGCCGGCAAGCTCGCGCTCTATCGCGGCGGCTATACGTCGTTCGCGCGCCAGCGCGCCGAACGGCAGGCGCTCAACGCAGCCGCCGCAAAGAAGCAGGAAGCGGAGCGCAAGCACCTGCAGGCTTTCATCGATCGCTTCAGGGCGAAGGCCACCAAGGCGCGGCAGGCGCAATCGCGCGTCAAGAAGCTCGCCAAACTCACGCCGGTCGCGGCGCTCGCGAATGACGACGTGCGCCCGATCGTGATCCCTCCGCCGGTCAAGCCGCTGTCGCCGCCGATCATCGCGCTCGACCGTGTGTCCGTCGGCTACCAGCCGGGCAAGCCGGTGCTGGGGCGGCTGACGTTGCGGATCGACACCGACGACCGCATTGCGCTGCTCGGCCCGAACGGCAACGGCAAATCCACCCTCGCGAAGCTGCTCGCCGGCCGCCTCGCGCCATCTGACGGCACGATCACGCGCCCCGACCGCATCGAGGTGGCGTATTTTGCGCAGCATCAGCTTGACGAGTTGAGCCCGGCGCTGAGCGTTTACGACCACGTGCGCCGGCTGATGCCGGACGCGCCGGAAGCCAGGGTGCGCGCGCGCGCCGGGAGCATCGGATTTACCGGTGAGCGGGCCGACACGCCGGTGGAAAGTCTCTCCGGCGGCGAGAAGGCGCGGCTGCTGCTCGGCCTTGCGACTTTCGCGGGCCCGCATCTCGTCATTCTCGACGAGCCGACCAACCATCTCGACATCGACAGCCGCGCCGCGCTGATCGAAGCGATCAACGACTATCCGGGCGCCGCGATCCTCGTGTCGCACGATCAGCATCTGATCGAGGCCTGCGCGGACCGATTGTGGCTCGTCGGCGACGGGACGGTCGCCCCCTATGAGGGTGATCTCGACGATTACCGCCGCCTCGTGCTCGGACGCGACACGCGCGCGCGCGACGGCCGCGAGCCTGCGGATACCAAAGTCTCGCGCACCGACCAGCGCCGCGCCGCGGCAGAAAAGCGCGAAGAACTGAAGCCGCTGAAGCGGCGCATCGACGCGGCGGAAAAAGCTGTCGCCAGGCTCACCGCCGAAATCGCCATGATCGACGCGCAACTTGCGAGCGATCTGTTCCAGCGCGATCCCGCCAAGGCGACCGCACTGTCGAAATCGCGTGCCGAAGCGGCTGCCGCGCTGAGGCGCGCGGAGGAGGATTGGCTTGCTGCGAGCGAGGCCTACGAGGAAGCAATGGTCTAGCCGCGCGGGGTCTGCTCGACCGCGCGGTAAAGCTCCTTTGCATCCTCGCGCAGCGCGCGGCGCGAGGCGTCACGCGCGTAATACATGTGGCCGCCGCCATAGACCGAGAGCTTCAGCCGCTCGGGCGAGGCGAACGATGGCATCTGGTCGAGGATGAGCTGCGTCTCGAAATAGGGCGTGACGAGGTCGGTTGCGCCGTGCGTCACCAGCACGCGCATACGCGGATCGGCGGCGAGCAGCGCGCGCAGTTCGCCGACGACCTCGTGAGTCGAGCGCCCGCCGCCCCAGTCCCAGCGCGAGTTCACCCGATTGTTGAGCAGCTGGTACGGCTCTTCCACGCGCCATTTCAGCACGCGGGCGTAGAGGTCGGTCATTGCGCTCGACAGCGGCGCGCGGATGACGCTCAGCACCGGATCGTCATAATGCGACGAGGCCGAGGTCGGCTCCGGATCAATGCCGGTGATCGTCGCATCGTACATGCTGGCCACAAGACCGCGGTCGCGATTGCGCTCCCGGATGAACGTGCGGGTGTCGACGCGTCCGGCCAGGCGGCGCACCAGAACGGGATCGAGGCCGGTCAATTGCGCGACGCGGGCGCTGATGCGTTCGACCGCGGCGCTGTCGCGCTCGCCGCGCGTGAGATCCTGCAGATACTCGCCGGCCGCGTAACGCTCGACCTCGCGCAACGCCGCGCGGTCGAACGGTGCCTTCGCCTCGCGTTGCGCGGCCGCCATCGAGGGGAGCCGCGAAACCCAGGCGAAGGGAGAGTGACGGCCGTTGCCGCGCCAGCCGAAGTCGAGCACCGCTGACACGAGGATCAGCCCGCTCGCCGCCACGCCCTGCTCATTGAGTTTCAATGCCAGCTTCGGCGCACGGAAGCCGCCGTAGCTTTCGCCCGCGATGAATTTGCTCGACGCCTGGCGCCCGTTCTTCTCAATCCATTTGCGCATGAAGGTGGCGAGCACATCGATGTCGCCATCGACCGACCAGAAGTGCTTGCGCACGTCGTCGCCGGTCGCGATGAAACGGCTGTAGCCGGTGCCGACCGGATCGACGAACACGAGATCGGTGAAATCGAGCCACGTCTCCGGATTGGGAATGAAGACCGGCGTGGTCGACGGCGTGATGTTGTCGAGCGGCAGCCGCCATGGGCCGAGAGCGCCAAGCTGCATATAGGCGGACGAAGCGCCGGGCCCGCCATTGAATACGAAGGTGAGGGGGCGATTGGCGGCCTCCATGTCGGGACGCACATAAGCGGTGAAGGCGATTTCGGCTTGCAGCTTGCCTTCGCCGTTGTTGATCGGGATCGAGCCGGCAGTCGCCTTGAAACGCAGCGTACGGTCTGAGAATTCGACCGACTGGTCGGTGGCGACGTCGGCCGGAAGGCGGCCTGCCTCAGCGGTCTGTTCTTTCGCGCCTTCGGGCCGGCGGGCCGCCGGCTCGGCAAAGCAGGCGGTCGCGAATGTGAGTGCTAAGGTGCCGGCAGAAAGAGCTGCGAGCAGCCGCGAGGGGACTGTGATCATACCGGCATGATCCCACGCGCTTTGCGGCAACTCCAAGGCCTCGGGGAACGTTCGCGGATTATGATTTGGTTATCGGCGAAACGCTGCGCGCCAGTGCGGCTTGCCGTCGGTCGGATCGGGAAGCTGCTCAATCGTCCCGCAGCGCAAGCCATGGGCCGCAAAGCTCATGATCTCCTGGCGCGCCAGCGGCCATGGGGGGCCGGCAACCGGCCCCGCGCCGTCGCGGGCGCGCGCAATCACCAGCAGCGTGCCGCCGGGCCGGACAAAGCGCGCGATCTGCCGGATCGCTTCGGCGCGGGGCGCATCGGGCAGCGCCTGCAAGGTGTAGCACTCGTGTACCAGGTCGAATGCCGCGCTCCATTCACCCGGCGGATTGAACAGGTCGGCCGCCACGAACTCAGGCGCGGGAAACCGCGACGCCGCCCAGCGGATCGCACGCGGTAACAGGTCGAATCCGGTGACTTGCCAGCCTTTCGCCGCGATAGCCGCCGCGTTGTCGCCGAGGCCGCAACCGATATCGAGCGCACGTGCTCCGGGTTCAGGTGCATCGACTTTCGCGAGCCAGGAAGCGAGCAGGGAATGCGGTGCGAGGTCCGCCCAGGGGATTTGCGCCGGATCGTCGCCCGCGGTTTCGTACACCGCCGCGAACCATGCGCGACGGTATGGATCGCTCGCGCCCATATCGATGGCGTCGAGCCGAGCGCGCGCGGCGAGCCGGCGCGCCGCAAACTCCGCGCTGTTCGGGTCGGTCATTGCCGCGGCGCGGACTTCTTCGCGGTCTTGGCCGGCTTTTGCGGCTTCTTCGGCTGCGGCGGTTCGGCGACGCGCTCCATCGAGGCGAGCCGTCCGGCGAGGAAGCGATAGATGCCGGGGCGCGGTCCGCTCATGTAGCTGAGCGTGACGCTGCGCTGCCCGCGTTCGTTGGCTCCGATCTCAACGCGGTCGGTATAGCCCGCGACGCGCACGACCTCGCACTCGGTCATTTGCAGCGCGATGCCGCTCGGCCCGCTGCGCACTTGCGGCGGCAGTGCAGGGGCTGCGCCCGCGGCCGCGCCGCTCTCCGGACCCGTGGTGAAATAGAGCGCCTGGTTGCTGCGCGGGTTGATCGGGTCCGCCGGCGGCGTTTGCGCGACAGAGTCAGGTGCGGCAGGCCCGGGTGGCGCATACGTCGGCGCGGCATCGAACGCGCAGCGTCCGTCAGGCCCGATGAGATCAGCGGCAGTGACGACGCCGGTGCTCTTCTGGTCGCGCCGGTAGAAATAGTTATACTCTTCGCTGCGCAGCGGGTCGTTGCCCTTCAGCGGATTGAGTTCGGCAACGGAAAAGCCGCTCAGGTCCATCGAGCATCCGCCGAGCGCAGCGGCGAGAGCAGCCGGCGCCAGCAAGCCTAGGATCTTTGTTTTCGGCACGAAGAACTCCGGGACATGCGTGAAGGCTCGCGCGACGGCATATTGCGTCAACGCCGCGGTGCGATCAACTGCAGCCGAAATCCGAAATCAAGCGTGAACGATCGCCAAGCGACACACCCCGGCCGCTCTCGAGGCCGGGGTGGATCAAGATCGTGGCGGTTCGGTCGGATTACTCGCAGACCTTGATCATGCGCACTTCGCCGAAGCGGTTGATCTTCTTCACGTAGTAGCAGCTCGGCACAACATCGACGTAGCTGACGCCATAACCGGCGCCGTAGAAGCCGAAGCCGTGGCCCCAGCCGTGATGGCCCCAGCCACCTTTGCCCCAAGCGGACGCCGAAGTCGGAGCCAGCGCGGCGGCGGCGAGGGCGGCGATGCCGGTGAGCGCGAGAACGGATTTGCGGATCATGGTAATCTCCTCTGGGTTCTTGGATTTCGTCATCCGCAAGTGTAGTCGGGCGCCCGTGCCGATTGGTTCATGATACAATGTGTCATCGGGTCTGAACCCTCGTTCAGCCTTGCTGCTCGCGAATAGCCTCGCTATAAGCCGCCGACTTCAATCCGATCTCCCCAAAAAAGGAATGACCGATGGCGGTCGAGCGCACCTTCTCGATCATCAAGCCGGATGCGACCAAGCGTAACTTGACCGGCGCGATCAACGCGATCATCGAAAGCGCCGGCCTGCGGATCGTCGCGCAGAAGCGGGTACGCATCACGCGCGAGCAGGCCGAGACTTTCTACGGCGTGCATCGCGAGCGGCCGTTTTTCGGCGAACTCGTCGAGTTCATGACCTCGGGCCCGGTGGTCGTGCAGGTGTTGGAAGGCGAGAACGCGATCCTGAAATATCGCGACGTGATGGGCGCGACCGATCCCGCGAAGGCTGCTGCCGGCACCATCCGCAAGGTCCACGCGCAGTCGATCGGGGAGAACTCGGTGCACGGCTCCGACGCTCCCGACACCGCCGCCAAGGAGATCGCGCAGTTCTTCGCCGGGAACGAGATCGTCGGCTGACTGCGACGCGCGGCCGCTGGTCAGCCGCCCACGATCCTCGCTAGATTGCGCGTCGGGGGAAAACGCGCCGCCGGCCAACGGCGGGCTCAAGGAAATGGGGGTAGCCGGTGGATTTCTTGTGGCAGGACATCACGCACGCGCCATTCTGGATCGCGGCGCTGCAGATCATCGGCGTCAACATCATCCTCTCGGGCGACAACGCTGTCGTCATCGCAATGGCCTGCCTGTCGCTGCCGCCGCGGCAACGGCTGTGGGGCATGGTTCTCGGCGCCGGCGTCGCCGTGCTGTTGCGCGTGATCTTCACGCTCGTCGTCGCGCAGGCGATGACCTATCCGTTCCTCAAGCTGGTCGGCGGCGCGCTCCTGTTCTGGGTCGCGATCAAGCTCGTGACCGAGGACGCGGACGAGGACTCCCAGATGGAGTCGGGCGAGACGATCTGGCGCGCGGTGCGCATCGTCGTGATCGCCGACATCGTCATGAGCCTCGACAACGTGATCGCGATCGCGGCCGCGGCCGAGCTTGCGGCCGCCCAGGTCGATGCCGCGCACGCCGCCGCCATCAAGGCGACGCTCATCATCTTCGGGCTTGCGACGTCGGTGCCGCTGATCATCGCCGGCAGCGCGATCCTGATGGCGCTGCTCCATCGCTTCCGCGTGCTGGTGTGGGGCGGGGGCGCGCTGCTCGGCTGGGTCGCGGGCGACATCATGAGCGGCGATCCGGTGATCACGACATGGCTCGGCGAGGGTGGAGCGGCCGCGCTGCACGTGTGGGGCGGGCGCCTCGGCGCGCTGATCGTCGTGTGCGCGGGCCTGTGGATCGTGCGCACGCGGCGGACCTGGACCGGCGAGGAGATATGGACCTTCTTTGCTTTGCTGGTGTGGATCGCGGCCGACATGCTGATCGGCCAGGGCTTTGGGCCCGACGAAACAGCGAAGATCTGGACCGCCCGGCTCCTCGTATTCATGGTCCTAGCCGCCCAATACGTCGTGCTGCGCAGCCGCGGCGGTGACGAGGTCACGGTCGTTGAAATGGAAGAAACCGTGATCGTCGAGCGGGAACGGGAACGCGACAAGGTCTGATCGGCGGACTATGCTGGGCGGGCCATGAATCAGTCCGTCCGCCTTCCGCTCAAACCCGTCGAAATTCGTGCCTCGGCCTGCCCGCACGATTGCCCGTCGACCTGCGCGCTTGAAGTGGAGGTGCTCGACGGCAGCGCAATTGGCCGCGTACGCGGCGCAGAAGACAACCTTTACACCGCGGGTGTGATTTGCGCGAAGGTCGCGCGCTACGCCGAGCGCATCCACCATCCCGACCGCCTGCTGCACCCGCTGGTGCGCATGGGGCCAAAAGGCGCCGGACAGTTCGCGCCGATTTCATGGGATGACGCGCTCGATCTGGTGGCGGAGAAATTCCTCGCCGCCGAAGCAAGATACGGCAGCGAGACGGTCTGGCCGTATTACTACGCCGGCACGATGGGCCTGATCATGCGCGACGGCATCAACCGCCTGCGCCACGTGAAGAAATATTCCGGCTTCCACTCCACCATCTGCGTCAATCCGGCCTGGACCGGCTTCATCGCCGGCACCGGCAAGCTCGCCGGTCCCGATCCGCGCGAGATGGCGCGCTCCGACCTCGTGGTGATCTGGGGTACCAACCCGGTCAACACGCAGGTCAACGTGATGACGCATGCGGTGCGCGCGCGCAAAGAGCGCGGCGCCAAGATCGTCGCGGTCGACATCTACCAGAACGGCACCATGGAGCAGGCCGATCTCGCGGTGCTGGTTCGCCCCGGCACCGACGGCGCGCTCGCCTGCGCGGTGATGCATTGCCTGTTCCGCGACGGCTTCGCGGACCGCGATTATCTGGAAAAATACACCGACGCGCCGCGCGAGCTGGAAGAGCACGTGCGCACGCGCTCGCCTGAATGGGCCGCAAAGATCACCGGCTGCCCGGTCGAGACCATCGAGGCGTTCGCGCGCCTCGTCGCGGAGCGCAAGCGTGCCTACTTCCGCCTCGGTTACGGCTTCGGCCGCTCGCGCAACGGCACCGCCAACATGCACGCCGCAAGCTGCATTGCGGCGGTGCGCGGCTCATGGGCGCTCGAAGGCGGCGGGGCGTTCCATAACAACGGCGCGATCTACCACTGGAACAAGACCATGACCGAGGGGCTCGACGCGGTCGATCCCGCGATCCGCGCGCTCGACCAGTCGCGCATCGGGCCGGTTCTCTGCGGCGAGCCCGACGCACTGATCAAGGACATTCCCGTCACCGCGCTGCTGATCCAGAACACCAATCCGGTGTCGGTCGCGCCCGAGCAGGACAAGGTCAAGCGCGGCTTTGCGCGCGACGATCTCTTCACCTGCGTGCACGAGCAGTTCATGACCGAGACCGCGCTGATGGCCGACGTCGTGCTGCCCGCGACGATGTTCATGGAGCACGACGATTTCTATCAGGGCGGCGGGCACCAATATATCCAGCTCGGGCCGAAGCTGATCGAGCCGCCGGGCGAGTGCCGCAACAATCACGAGGTGGTGTGCGGACTGGCGAAGCGTCTGGGTGCGGCGCACCCGGGCTTCGCCATGACCGAGCGCGAGCTGATCGACTGGACCCTGCAGAATTCCGGCTGGGGCACGCTTGCAGAGCTCGAGGCGAACAAGTGGATCGACTGCCAGCCCGACTTCGACACCGCGCATTACGTGAAAGGCTTCGCCTGGCCGGACGGCAAGTTCCGCTTCAAGCCCGACTGGAAGACCGTGCCGTTCCGCTCGCCCTGGCTTGCGGGGCCGGTCGATGACATGCCCGTTCTGCCCGACCACTGGGAGGTCATCGAGGAGGCGACGCCGGAGCATCCGTTCCGGCTCGGTACGTCGCCGGCGCGCAATTTCTTGAACTCGACGTTCAACGAGACGCCGACCTCGCTGGCGCGCGAGCAGCGCCCGAGCGTGATGATCCATCCCGAAGATGCGGCCTCGCTCGGCATCGCGGACGGCGACAAGGTCGTGCTCGGCAACCCGCGCGGCGAGGTGCGCATTCATGCGAAATATTTCGACGGCGTGCGCCGCGGGGTGCTGATCGCGGAATCGATCTGGCCGAACGCCGCCTACGAGGACGGCCGCGGCATCAACACGCTCACTGGCGCGGATGCGATCGCGCCGTATGGCGGCGCGGCGTTCCATGACAACAGGGTGTGGGTGCGGAAGGCCGCCTAGAACGCCGCTGTCATTCCGGCCGAGCGGAGCGAGGGCCGGCATCCATAGCCGCGAGATTTTCGATTCCAGCGAAGGTCGCGGTTATGGATTCCGGGCTCGCCGCTGCGCGGCGCCCCGGAATGAATGACGGCTCACTTCCTTCCATACACCTCGGCGTAAACCCCGCGCTCGATCTCGTCCGCAAGCGTTCCTTGCTTCGGCTTCCATCCGAGCGCCCGCGACTTAACCCCGCGCACGCGGCTGTTCGAGCCGAAGCTCAAGTAAGCGCCTGGTCCGAGCCCCTCGACCGCTTCGCCGATCGGCCAGTCCTGCGTTCTATCGCCCATGCCGAGCATGCGGCCGATCGATTGCGCGACCGACTTGAAACTGGCTTCGCCATTCTCCGCGTAGAACAGCGATCCGGCCGGCGCCTTGTCGAGCGCCAGCAGGAATAGGTCGACGACGTCTGCGATATGCACGTGCGACCAGATGTTCAGACCGCGCCCGACATGACGCGGCACGCCATGCTTGCGTGCAACATCGATCAGCTTCGGAAGCTGGACGCTGGTGGACGAGACGCCGATACCGCGGCCGTAGATCAGAGTCGGGCGGATCACGATCGAGCGCACGCCGTCTTTCGCCGCGGCCAGCACCGCTTGGTCGATTGCGACGCGGCCCGCCTTCTCCGGCTCGGGCGTGAACGGCGTGTCTTCGTCGAACGTGTCGTCGCTCGCCTCGCCGTTGTCGTAGGCGCCGACCACGCTCGAGCCTGAGGTCTGGATCAGTGTCTTGCCGCTCCCGGCCAGCCCATCGAGCAGCGCGTGCACGACGAACGGATTGTCCGAGTTGGCCGCATTGATGACGGCGTCGACGCGCTTCGTCGCCTCGACGAACGGCGAGTAGGCATTGATGTCGCCGCGCAGCGGCTCGATGCCGCGCTTGCGCAATGCGGCCGCGGCATCATCGGAGCGCGCGAGGCCGAGAATCTCGTGGCCCGCATCGCGCAATTTCGTCGCGACCGATCCGCCGATATAGCCGGTCGCGCCAGTGATGAAGACCCTCATTGTCAATCCAGCGGCTTCAAGGGCAGCGGTTTGCCGTCCGGCACCGGCACCTCTGCCACGTTGAGCGTCATCGAGACGACGGTGTAGTAGCCGCTGACGCCGATCAGGTCGATCACGCCCTGCTCGCCGAACAGTGTCTTGACGCGCTGGAAGTTCGCATCGTCCACCTTTTTGGCTCGATGAAGCTGGATGCAGAAATCGTAGACCGCCGCCTCATCCTCTTTCATGGACGCAGGCCGCTTTCCGGCGGCAATATCCTCCGCGATCCGCGGATCGAGGCCCGCCTTCATCGCCAGGATATGGTGCGCGTGCCATTCATATTGCGAGGTCCACTCGCGCGCCGTGATCAGGATCGCGAGCTCGTTCAGCCGCTGCGGGATCGAGGTCTTGAACCGCACGTACTCCCCGACGGCCTGAAGGCGCATGCCGAGCTCCGGACTTCGCATCCAGGCATTGAAGGGTCCGCCGCGCTGCACGCGGTTCACCGCGTCGCCGCCGTAGTTCTGGCTGCGCGGGCCGCCCACGATCGCGTCGAACAGTTTCTTCTGCTCGGCGTTCATTTGATCCGGCGGGATGATCGGGAATCGGTCCGCGGCTTGCGACATGCTGGTCCCCATCAGGAATGTGATCGCGATCGCGAGAATGAGCCTCATGCTGGCCTCCGCTGTCGGGCCGTTTCGTGCGCCCGGCGTCGGCGATTGTCGCGCCCGGCCGGGCGCCGCACAATCGCGCGCGAGGCCTAGGTGCCCTGCGTCGGAGGCGCGGCCGGCTTTTTGCTGGCCGGGTCGGGAGCGGCCGCAGCGCTCGCCATCGGTTGCGCAACCTTCGAGCCGAAATATACCGCGTTGCTGATCCCCATCAGGATCTGGAAGCCCTGCGGGATTTCCGGGATGACGTAGGTTGTCACCACGCGCATCACCACGAACGAGGCGGTAACCAGCGTGAAGTAGAGCATCTGCACGCGCGTGATGTCGATCTCGCGCTGACCGTTGGCCTCGTTGACGATGAGATCGGACCAGCGCGGCTCACGCGCAGCGGGGGGCGGACCGTCGCCCGGCACCTTCGCGGCCTGCGCGCTTTCCTGCAGCCTGCTTCCGACCGTCACCACGCCGGAGATGCCCAGCAGCACCAATGTTCCGGTCGTCACCTCGATCAAGTCGCCGGACAGCGCCATCACGTAAACCGCCGAAGCGGCCACGACGAATGTCCAAACCACCATCTGGAATCGCGAGAGGCTCGCATACCCGCTCGGCGTCGTGATGATGCGGATGAAGGGGTCGAGATCGCCGAGGCCAAATGGCCTCAGCCTGCGGTGACAGATGAGGGTCAGGATTGTGAACGCGAGGAGCACGCTGCCGCCGGTAACCAACATTGCCCAAAGCGGGCTGCTGATGCCCACCTCGTGCGAGACGTCCGCAGCCACCAGCGGGCTGCCGTCCGCATTCTTGCTGAGTATCAGGATGCGCACGTCGGCAAGCGGCACCAGAAACAGGCCGGTGTATTCCCCGTCGCCGCCAAAGCGCGGCGGAGGCTTCGGCAGATTCGACGGTACGACAACCGTCACCTTCAGGAGCCGCCCCCCGTCGCTGAGATCGAGATGCAACGGGCGCGCGGTGACGAACGGGTCCTGCCGGTCGAAGTTCCGCTTCCAGCGGAAGCATACCAGCACCAGTGCGTCGGGGGGCATCTGCGTGAAGCTGCGCACCGTGAAGCTGATTTCGCCGCCGGGTGGCTGCCAGTTCTTTTGTTGTCCTGCAGCCTCGGGGACGAGGCTCGCGCCGGCCGCGCTCACCGGCCGCTCGACCGTGTTGCAGCCCGCGCTGTCAGTTGGGGCGGCTCCCGCCCGCGGTATTGGCGTGAGGTTGGACGCTGGCTGCGCGCTCGCCACGCCACCGAGTGCAAGCACAATGCCGAGACTCGCAACCTGCCGCGTGAAAGAAAGCCAATGCATGATGAGCCCGTCCGGTTTTACCGCCCCATACTATTGAGGATTGCAGCCGATACAACGGAGTTGGCGACACCTACGATGAGCGGCGATTACGCCGGCAGTGGAATTTCCCCCACGTCCTTCGGGACCTTGTAGCCCTTCTGCACCGCGGGCCGCGCCGCAATCGCCAGATACCAGCGCTTCACGTTGGGATACTGGTTCAGGTCGATCGTCTGCCACTCGAAGCGCGAAATCCATGGCCAGATCGAGATGTCGGCGATCGAATATTCATCCGCCACATAGGCGCGATCGGCGAGCCTGCGGTCCAGAACACCATAGAGGCGGTGCGCTTCCTTCAGGTAGCGCTCCTCGGCGTAGGGCGCCTTGCCCTTGTTGTATTTCACGAAGTGGTGGACCTGGCCGAGCATCGGCCCGACGCCGCCCATCTGCCACATCAGCCACTCGATCGTGCGATAGCGCTTCTCACCGCCCTCCGGCAGCAGCTTGCCGGTCTTGTCGGCGAGATAGATGAGGATCGCGCCCGACTCCATCAGGCTCATGCCGTTGTCGCGGTCGACAATCGCGGGAATGCGGTTGTTCGGCGAGATCTTGAGGAACTCCGGCTTGAACTGCTCGTCCTTGCCGATGTCGATCGCATGCGCCGTATAGGGCAGGCCGAATTCCTCGAGCGCGATGGATGCTTTGCGGCCATTCGGCGTCGTCCAGGTGTAGAGATCGATCACGGACTTGTTCCTTGTTGCTCGAGGAGGAGGATCGGCGCGGAAGCCGAAGATGTCATTTCAATCAGCAGGAAATCCAAGCCCCCGACCTCGCGGCCGCGGGTTTTATTCGTCCTCGCTATGATTTTCCCTCGATGACCTGCTTGAGCGCAATCGGGTAAATGCGGTGCTCGGCTTCCAGCACGCGCGCGGCGAGAGAGTCGGGCGTGTCGCCGGGAAGCACCGGCACGCTGTCTTGGGCAATGATCGGGCCGGCATCGGTCTCCGGAATGACGAAGTGCACCGTCGCGCCCGATGTTTTTGCGCCGGCGCGCAGCGCCTGCCCGTGCGGGTCGAGCCCGGGAAACAGCGGCAGCAGCGAGGGATGGATGTTCAGGATGCGCTGCGACCAGCGCTGCACGAAGGCCGCCGTGAACAGCCGCATGAAGCCTGCAAGGCAGATCAGCGCGATACAGTGCTCATCGAGAATGGCTTGCAGCGCGGCCTCGAAGGCAACGCGATCCTTGCCGAACGGCTTGTGATCGAGCACCACCGTTTTTACGCCGGCGGCGCGGGCGCGTTCGAGCCCGGCGGCGTTCGGGACGTTCGAAATAACCAGAGCGATGTCGGCCGGATAGTCGGGCGCCCTTGCGGCCTCGATCAGCGTGGCCATGTTGGAGCCGCGCCCGGAGATCAAGATCGCGACGCGCTTCTTCGTCATGTCGAAGCAAGATGGCCGTCATAGAGAACGCGCGGCGGGCCATCCGGCAGCGTGATGACCTCGCCGAGGTGTGCCACGTGTTCGCCTTCGCGCTGCAGGGTCGCCGCGACGGCATCGGCCTTCGCGGGATCGACCAGCGCGATCATGCCGATGCCGCAGTTGAAGGTGCGCAGCATTTCGGCCTCCGCAACGCCGCCTTTCTCCGCGAGCCATTTGAACACGGGAAGAACCGTAATGCGCGCGAGATCGATGCGAACGCCGAGCCCCGCAGGAAGCACGCGCGGGACATTCTCGGTCAAGCCGCCGCCGGTGATGTGCGCCAGCGCCTTCACGCCGCCGGTTTCGCGGATCGCCGCGAGAGCCGAGCGGATGTAGAGGCGCGTCGGCGCGAGCATCGCTTCGCCGAGAGTCGCACCGGATGCAAACGGGCAGGGCGCATCGAAGCGCGCGCCTGAGGTCTCGGCGATCTTGCGCGCGAGCGAGAAGCCGTTCGAGTGCAGGCCCGAGGAGGCGAGCCCGAGCACGACATCGCCGGCCGCAACGCCACGCGGCAGAATTGCGTCGCGCTCCACCGCGCCGACCGCAAAGCCGGCCAGATCGTAGTCGCCAGCCTTGTAGAGGCCGGGCATCTCGGCAGTCTCGCCGCCGATCAGCGCGCAGCCGGCCTCGCGGCAGGCGTGCGCGATGCCCTTCACGACCTGCGCGCCCACTTCGGGCGCGAGCTTTCCGCACGCGAAGTAGTCGAGGAAGAACAGCGGTTCGGCCCCTTGCACCACCAGATCATTGACCGACATGGCAACCAGATCGATGCCGATCGTCTCGTGCCGGCCGGTCTCGATCGCGATCATGACCTTGGTGCCGACGCCGTCGGTGCCGGCTACCAGCACCGGGTCCTTGAAGCCCGCGCGCTTCAAATCGAACAGCCCGCCGAACCCGCCGATCTCGGCATCCGCGCCCGGACGCGCGGTCGCGCGCACCAGCGGCTTGATCAGGTCGACCAGGCGGTTGCCGGCGTCGATATCGACGCCGGCTTGCGCATAGGTGAGGCCGTTGCGCCTGTCATTCATGCGGTTTGCCTACGTCGGAACGGCAGGGCACGCAATGGTCGGGGCAGACTTGTCCGCAGCGGCGCTTGGCAAGGCCGCGCGCGGGCGTTATCTGCCAGTGTTAGCGACTTGCTGCCGGGGCCGGACGTTGAGTATTCCCAACCTGATTACGCTCGCACGCATTTTGCTCGTGCCCGTGGTGGTATGGGCGATCGCGTCGAATCAGATGCTGGTCGCGTTCGTGCTGTTTGCCGCCGCGGGCGTGAGCGATGCCGTCGACGGCTTCCTCGCCAAGCGCTTCGGCATGGCGAGCGAGCTGGGCGCCTATCTCGATCCTCTCGCCGACAAGGTGCTGATCGTCTCGATCTTCGTGTCGCTCGGCATTGTCGAGGCGCTGCCGCGCTGGCTGGTCATTCTCGTCGTGTCGCGCGACCTGCTGATCGTCGGGGGGGTGATGTTCTCGTGGATTCTGGGCAAGCCGGTCAGCGTGAAGCCTCACCCGGTCTCCAAGGTCAACACGGCAGTCCAACTCCTGCTGGTCGGACTGGTGCTTGCGGCCCTCGGTTTCCGCTTCGATGCGGGTTGGGCGCGCACCGTGATAACGGCCGCCGTTACGGTGTTGACGCTGCTTTCGGTCGCCGTCTATCTGCGCGAATGGGTGCGCCACATGGGCGGCAACGGGATAAAGCGCTGAGCTTTGGCGTAGTGGCGAAAGCCGCCTTCTGCCCTATGCTGGGCCGGCCCGAGCGGGGCATGGCGAGGCGACGGGAATGACGCTCACGCGCCAGATGATCTTCTGGGTGCTGGCCTTCGTCGTCAGCGTGCTGCTGCTTTATCTCCTGCGCGAGATTCTGTTGCCGTTCGTCGCCGGCATGGTGCTCGCCTATTTGCTCGACCCGCTCGCCAACCGGCTGGAACGCATCGGCATCAACCGGCTGGCCGCGACGGTGGTTATCATCGGAACGGTGGTGCTGGTATTCGTGATCCTGGTGGTACTGTTCGTCCCGATCGTGGCCGGCCAGCTCGGCGCTTTCATCGAGAAGCTGCCGGGATATGCCTCGCGGATTCAGGCGGTCGCGATGGATCCGAATCGCGAATTGCTGCGCAAGATCGTCGGCGAGGGCGTGGCCGACGTGCAGATCAGCGATCTGGTGAAGCAGGGCGCCGGCTGGATCGCGGCTTTCGTGCGGTCGCTGTGGTCGGGCGGGCAGGCGTTGGCGTCCATTTTCTCGCTCGTCGTCGTGACGCCGGTCGTCGCGTTCTACCTGCTGTGCGACTGGAACCGGATCGTCTCGACCGTCGATCATTGGATTCCGCGCCAGAACCGCGAGACGGTGCGCGGGCTCGCGCGCGAGATGAACGATGCCATCGCGGGCTTCGTGCGAGGGCAAACGGCGGTCTGCCTCATCCTCGGATCGTATTACGCCCTCGGCCTGACGCTGGTCGGTCTGAGCTTCGGGCTGCTGATCGGGCTCGCCTCGGGGATCATCACGTTCATCCCCTATGTCGGTTCGCTCACTGGTCTGGTGCTCGCCGTCGGCGTTGCGATTGCCCAGTTCTGGCCCGAATACACGCCGATCATCACCGTCCTCGTCATCTTCTTCGTCGGACAATTCCTCGAGGGCTATGTGCTGGCGCCGAAACTGGTCGGCGAGAGCATCGGACTGCATCCGGTGTGGCTGATGTTCGCGCTGTTCGCGTTCGGCTATCTCATGGGTTTCGTCGGCCTGCTGATCGCGGTACCGCTCGCCGCCATCGTTGGCGTGCTCGTTCGATTCGCGCTGCGCCGCTATCTGGAAAGCCCGTTCTACACCGGCGAACCTGCCTCCGGCCGCGTCGGATTCGCGCCTCCCGGTGCGCGCACGGAGCCCGAACGCCTCCCATGAGTGCTCCGCGTCAGCTTGCGTTGGCGCTGCCGCACGCGGAGAGCTTCGCGCGCGAAGATTTTCTCCCCGGTGTCTGCAACAAAGCTGCGCTCGGCCTGATCGAACGCTGGCCGGACTGGCCGGACCGCGCGCTCGCGCTGGTCGGTCCGGAAGGCGCAGGCAAGAGCCATCTCGCGGCAATCTGGGCTGATATTGCCGGCGCCCGTCGCGTCTCCGCGCGCGCGCTCGGCGAGACTGACTTGCCCGCCGCGCTCGCGACCGGCGCGCTCGTGATCGAGGATGCCGCCGCGGACGTCGACGAGCGTGCGCTGTTTCATCTTCTCAATCTGATGCGCCAGCTCGAGGCGCATGTGCTGATCACCGCGCGCAATCTCCCGACCCAGTGGCGCATCGAGCTGCCCGACCTCGCGTCCAGGCTGCGTGCGGTTCCTGTCGTAGAGCTGAATGCGCCCGATGACGGATTGCTGCGTGCCGTGATGGTGAAGCTGTTCGCGGACCGGCAGCTGGGCGTCGATGAGAGCCTCATCGGCTACCTTGCGACGCGGATCGAGCGCTCATTTGCGGGGGCGCGGGCCGCGGTCGAGGCGCTCGATCGCGAGGCGTTGCGGCAGAAGCGGCCGGTCACGCGCGCGCTGGCGGCGGAAACCCTGAAAGCCGGAAGCGCTTGACTGCGCCCCCCAGGCGGGCGGCATGATGTCACCGAACCGACATAGCCGCCCGATAGCGTGCGCCGAAACCCGTGGCACCATGGCAGACCGCAGCGAAGCCCTTGTATTACCGGAGGAATCCACAACGACGGAACTGCGGCCGGGCTTTGCCGGGACCCCGGTGACGGTTCCTCTGCCCGGCTTGGCGACAAGTCCGGAGCGCTTCATCAACCGGGAACTTTCCTGGCTGCACTTCAATCGCCGGGTGCTGGAAGAAGCCGAAAACGAAAACCATCCGGTGCTGGAGCGGCTTCGCTTCCTGTCGATTTCGGCCAACAACCTCGATGAATTCTTCATGGTGCGGGTCGCCGGCCTGAAGGATCAGGTGCGTGAGGGCATTGTCGAGAAAAGTCCCGATGGACTGATCCCGGCTGAGCAACTCGTGCGCATCGGGGAGGCGGTGGGCAGCCTCGCGACCGATCAGCAAGCGCGCTGGCGCGCGTTGCGTGAAGACCTGCGCAAGGAAAATATCGTTCTTGCCGAAGGCAGCGAGCTGACGAAGGGCGAGAAAACCTGGCTGGAGGAGTATTTTCTCCATCACGTCTTCCCGGTTCTGACTCCGCTTGCGATCGACCCCGCGCACCCGTTCCCGTTCATTCCCAATCTCGGCTTCACCATCGCGATGCAGCTGGCGCGCGCGAGCGACGGCCGCGCCATGAATGCGCTGATCCGCGTGCCCGGCACGCTCGACCGCTTTATCCGCCTGCCCGATGCCGACAACGGCGGTGTGCGTTTCATCACCCTGGAGCATGCGACCGGTTTGTTCGTCGCGCGGCTGTTTCCGGGCTACGTGGTGAAAGGACAGGGCGGCTTCCGCATCATCCGCGACAGCGACGTCGAGGTCGAGGAAGAGGCCGAGGACCTGGTGCGGCTGTTCGAGTCGGCGCTCAAGCGCCGCCGCCGCGGTTCGGTGATCCGCCTCGAAGTCGACGCCACGATGCCGCCGGATCTGCGCCTGTTCGTGCAGCGCGCGCTGAGCGTCGCCGACGACGAGGTGTTTCTGGTCGACGGCGTGCTCGCGCTCAATGAGTTGTCGCAACTGGTCGCGCTCGATCGGCCCGACTTGAAGTTCGTGCCCTACAACCCGCGCTTCCCGGAGCGCATCCGCGATCAGGGCGGCGATTGCTTCGCGGCGATCCGTCAGAAAGACCTGATCGTTCACCACCCTTACGAATCTTTCGACGTGGTGGTGCAGTTCCTCAATCAGGCGGCGCGCGATCCGAACGTCGTCGCGATCAAGCAGACGCTCTATCGCACCTCGAACGATTCACCGATCGTCAAGGCGCTGGCCGAGGCCGCCGAAGCGGGAAAGACCGTCACGGCGCTGGTCGAGCTGAAAGCCCGCTTCGATGAGGAGGCCAATATCCGCTGGGCGCGCGACCTCGAACGCGCCGGCGCCCAGGTGGTCTACGGCTTCCTCGAGCTCAAGACGCACGGCAAGCTGTCGCTGGTGGTGCGCCGCGAAGGCAAGTCGCTGAAGACCTACGTGCATGTCGGCACCGGCAACTATCATCCGGTCACCGCGCGCATCTACACCGATCTTTCGTTCTTCACCACCGACACCGTCATCGGCCAGGACGTTGCCCGCGTATTCAATTTCATCACCGGTTACGCCGAGCCGGCCGAGTTGGAACGGCTGTCGATCTCTCCGGTCAACCTCAAAAAGCGTATCCTCGAGCACATCGCGGACGAGACCGCGCACGCCAAGGCCGGCCGACCGGCCGCGATCTGGATGAAGATGAACTCGCTGGTCGACCCGGAGATCATCGACGCGCTCTATGACGCCTCTCGCGCCGGCGTCGAGATCGACCTCATCATCCGCGGCATCTGCTGCCTGCGGCCGGGCGTGCCGGGCCTCTCCGAGCATGTTCGCGTGAAGTCGATCATCGGCCGTTTCCTCGAGCACAGCCGGATCTACTGTTTCGGGGGCGGCTTCGGCCTGCCGCACCGCAAGGCGGCGGTCTACATCTCTTCGGCCGACATGATGCCGCGTAACCTCGACCGCCGCGTTGAGGTATTGTGCCCGATCCTCAACGCCACCGTGCACGAGCAGGTGCTGGACCAGATCATGGTGGCGAATTTGAAGGATAACGAACAGAGCTGGAATCTCTTGCCCGACGGCACCTCGATGCGTATCAAGGCCGCGCCGGGCGAAGAGCCTTTCAACGCCCACAAATACTTCATGACCAATCCGAGTCTCTCGGGCCGTGGCAAATCGCTCAAAGAGTCCTCGCCCCGCAGCCTTACGCGCCGGCGTGAGCGCGCTGGAGTCGCGCGCTCTTAGCCTCGCCCAGGGGCGGCTGCATCACGGGCCCCCGATCGCCGTCATCGATATCGGTTCGAACTCCGTGCGCCTCGTCATCTACGAGGGCCTGACGCGCGCGCCGACGCCCATTTTCAACGAGAAAGTTCTCGCCGGCCTCGGCCGGGAAGTGCAGTCGACCGGCCTGCTCGCCGCCGACGCTGTCGAGAAAGCCTTGCACGCACTGCACCGCTTCCGCGCGCTGTGCGATATCGGGAGCATCACGCGGCTGTGGTGCGTCGCGACTGCCGCCTGCCGCGACGCTGCGAACGGCCCGGAGTTCATCGCGGCGGCCGAGCGCATCTGCCGCAAGCGTATCGACGTTCTTAGCGGCAAGCGGGAAGCGCAATATTCCGCGCTCGGCGTGATCTCCGGCTTCTACCGGCCGGACGGCCTTGTCGGCGATCTCGGCGGCGGCTCGCTCGAGCTGGTCGACGTGCATGGGCAGAACCTCCGCAGCGGCGTCACGGTGCCGCTCGGCAGTCTGGCGCTGCAGGATCTGTCCGAAATGTCGCTCAAGAAGGCCGACAAGATCGTGCGCAAGACGCTGAGCAAGGCGGCAGTGCTCAAGCGCGGCGAAGGCCGCAGCTTTTATGCGGTCGGCGGCACCTGGCGTGCGCTCGCGCGGCTGCACATGTGGCAGACCGGCTATCCGCTGCACGTGATGCACGGCTATGTCATCCCGGCGCGCGAGGCGATGGAGTTCTCCCGGCTGGTGCACCGGGTCAATCCCGAAATGCTCTCGCGCATCGAAATGGTGAACGAGGCACGCCGCCCGCTGCTCGCCTATGCGGCGCTGGTGCTCGAACATCTCGTGCGCATCGCGCGGCCGCGCGACATCGTGATCTCGGCGCTCGGCGTGCGCGAGGGCCTGCTTTATTCGGAATTGCCGACCCGCGAACGCGCCAAGGACGGGTTGATCGCAGCCGCACAGGAACTCAACGTGCTGCGTTCGCGCTCACCGGCGCATGGCGAGGAGCTGATCCGCTGGACCGATCGCTTCATGGCCACCTCGGGTCTCGATGAGACCGCGGAGGAGAAGCGCCTGCGTCATGCCGCCTGCCTGCTCGCCGACATCGGCTGGCGCGCGCATCCGGATTATCGCGGCGAGCAATCGCTCAACATCATCGCCAACGCCGCTTTCGTTGCCGTCGACCACCCGGGACGGACGTTCCTCGCCCTCGCGGTGTTCTTCCGCCACGTCGGCCTGGTGGACGATGAATTGTCGCCGCACGTGCGCGAACTTGCCACCGCCCGCATGCTCGACCGCGCGCGCGTGCTCGGCGCATCGTTGCGCGTTGCCTATCTCACGTCCGCCTCGATGCCGGGTGTTTTGCCGCACACACCGTTGGTGGTCGAGCGTGGCAGCCTGAAGCTCAAGCTGCGCGGGAGATTTGCCGCGCTGGACGGCGAACGATTGTTCAACCGGCTGCGCCAGCTCGCGCGTCTGATCGGCCGCGAACCCGTGATCGAGGCAGCTTAGGACCCGTACTGCTGGGCGATGAAGCCGCCCGCACCGAGAACGATCAGCCCGAGGCTGACGATCTTCACCGCGTGGAGCGAGCGCATCAGCCTCTGCAGTTCGAGATTATAGCCGGCCTGTTCGGCACGAGACATGGCGCCGTGGGTGACCACGTGGTGCGAATGCGCACCCTGTTCTTCCAGTTGCGCCATGATGGCCGCAAACCCGATCAGGATGCCGAGCACGACAAATCCGAGGAAGCCGAGCAGCGGCAGCATCACGAGCGGGAACAGGCCGATTGCGACGACCGGCAAGAGCAGCGGGACGAGGGGCAGATCGCGGGTGACGAGGCGCATCGGCATCTTCCCAATCTGAATGCCCGGTCTATCACACGCGCCGGCAGTACGCTGGGTTATCTTGCTCCTGCAAATCTCATCGCGCTGCCGCTGCCGCACGACCGCGGAAAAGTTTTCAGCGCAAGTTACGCGCGCGTTCCCTCGAAGGGGAAGCTGCCGAACATACCGGTATCGGCGCTGCCATTCAGGGTATTGCCGTCGACCGTGCCGTTGAACGTCAGGGTCAGCGGCATCGGATTGGTGATCGACACCTTCCACGACAGCTCGTTGCCGTTGACCGTGCCCTCGGCGATGTCGGTCGTGTTGCCTTCCGCCTCCTGCTTGCCGGTCAAGGTGCCGCCGGCGGTCGAGAGGGTGAGCGTGCTGCGCCGCTCGCCCATCGGCGTCTGCATCGTCAGATTCCAGGTGCCGTCTGCGGGCATGGCGCGATCCTTTCGCGGCTATTTGCCGCCGAAAACCTTGAACACGTAGGTGAGGTAGGAGAGTTCCTGTCCGCTGGTCGGCGTCTTGCGGCTGATGTAGTCGAAGATCTTGCCGTCCTGCAGGCCATAGTTCGCAATGCGCTCGACGCGGCGGTTCTTGTCGAAGTAGACGGCAACGACGCGCTGGTCGACGACCTTCTCCGGCAGGAACGAGGTCTGCTCGGTGCGGGCGGAGATGTAATAGAATACCTCGCCGCTCACGGTCGCGACGGTCGAGGGGGTGCCGAGCGAGATCAGCACCTGCTCCTGCGGGGCGCCGAGCGGGATCTGCTCCAGCGCACCGTCGGCGAGCACATAGCCGCGCTGATAGGTCTGGGTGAAGCAGCCGCCGAGCATCAGGCCGAGCGCGAGCGCGGCCGCGACGGCGAGCGGACGTGTGCCTGAACGATGCCCCATACGGCGGACCTGCCGGCGCCCTTGCGCCCCGTTGCGGCTTGACGTACCCCGCAGCACGCCCAATTGCAATGCGGGCCAGCCCGCCAGCCGCCGATTAACCTGCAAGATCAATGATTCCGCCCCTGTTCCGTACGCCCGATCCAACCATTGCCGCGCTCTATGGCGCGATCGTGGCGCAGGCGCGCGACCCGCGCTTCTATCAGGCATACGCGGTTCCCGACACGGTGCTCGGGCGGTTCGACCTGATCGTTCTGCACATGGCATTGGTGCTGCGTCGTTTTCGGGAAGATTCCGCCAAGCGCCCGTTGGCGCAGGGCGTGTTCGATGCGTTCTGCCGCGACATGGATCACAATCTGCGCGAAATGGGGATCAGCGATCCGGGCGTGCCGCGCCAGATGCAAAAGGTCGGCGAAGCGTTCTACGGGCGCGCGCAGGCTTACGACGCGGCGCTCGCCGAGCGCGGCGACGACGCATTGGTGCAGGCGCTTGTCCGCAACGTTTATGCCGGTGCATCCGGACGGGAGAGCGCCGCTGCCCGGCTCGCGGCTTATGTGCGACAGGGCGTGGAGACTTTGGACGCTCAGCCGCTTGAGGAGCTGGCGCGCGGCGGTGTGCGTTTCCCCGAGCCCGTGACGCTGATGCCGGCCGCGGAGTGACGGTCATGACGACTGCAGAGCGCCCCTGGAGCGCGGTGGTCCGGCTCGACGAGGTCGGCGAGACCGGCAAGCACGTGGAACTCGAGGCGAACGAAGCAACGCGCTCCGCGCTGGCAAAGCCCGCCGGGGTCGAGGCGGTTGAACGCGCGGTCGCGACATTCGATCTGGCGCGGCGCGGCCGCGACGGGCTGCGCGTCAAGGGCACGGTGAGGGCGACCGTGCGGCAGGCCTGCGTCCTGACGCTCGATCCGGTCGTCAACGAGATCGACGAGACCATCGATGTGGAGTTCCTGCCGGAGGGCGACGGCTCCGGGCAAGCGACGGACCGCGAGGTCGAATTGACGCACTCCGCTGACGAGCGTGAGCCGCTGATTGGTGGAACTATCGATCTCGGCGCGCTCGCCACAGAGTTCCTCATCCTCGGTGTGGACCCGTATCCACGCAAGGCGGGCGTCTCTTTCGCAGCCCCGCCATCGGCCGCGGATGCGGCTGGACACCCGTTCGCGGCCCTCGCGGCGTTGAAGGAAAAGGGCACAGTCAAGAAATAACCTGCGTTTGGATGGGCCTTTGTGCCCGCCCGCCGACCCGCTATTGTCGCGCCGCGCGATAACCCATTTGCACCACTGGACGGTTTCCCAAGGCTATGGCCCAGAAGGTCCGAATTGCGCTCGATGCCATGGGGGGCGACTTCGGGCCTGCGGTCGTCATTCCCGGTGCCGACATCGCGCTCGAGCGCCATCCGGATACGGAATTCGTGCTGTTCGGGGATGAAGCAGCGATCCGTCCGTTGATGAAGCAGCGCCCGCGGCTGACCGCGGCCGCGCGGGTCGTCCACACCGACGTGGTCGTCCGGATGGAAGACAAGCCGAGTCAGGCACTTCGGCGCGGCCGCTGGAAGTCCTCGATGTGGCTCGCGATCGACGCGGTCAAGAAGGGCGAGGCTGACGCAGCAGTCTCAGCAGGCAATACCGGCGCCCTGATGGCCATGGCCAAGTTCAATCTGCACACGATGCCCGGCATCGGGCGCCCGGCGATTGCCGGGCTTTGGCCGACGCTCAAGGGCGATAGTGTGATGCTCGACATGGGCGCCTCGATCGGCGCTGACGCCGGGCATCTCGTCGATCTCGCGGTGATGGGCAGCGCAATGGCGCGCGTTTTATTCGATGTGGTGCGGCCGACGGTAGGTTTGCTGAATATCGGCGTGGAGGAAGTGAAGGGGCTGGAATCGGTGCGCGAGGCGGGAAAATTCCTGCGCGAAGCGGACCTCAAGTTTCTTGACTACATCGGCTTCATCGAAGCCGACGCGATCGGACAGGGCGCTGCGGATGTTATCGTGACGGAGGGCTTCGCCGGCAACATCGCGATCAAGACCGCGGAGGGAACCGCGCGGCAGATCACTGACCTGCTCAGGGGCGCAATGGCGCGCACCTGGCGCGCCAAGCTCGGTTATCTGCTGGCGCGCGAGGCTTTCCGCATGCTGCGCGACAAGCTGGACCCACGCAAGGCCAATGGCGGCGTATTCCTCGGGCTCAACGGCATCGTCATCAAGAGTCATGGCGGCACGGATCCGGAGGGCTTTGCCGCCGCGGTCGATGTCGGTTACGACATGGTCCGCTACGAACTCCTCAACAAGATCAGGGACACGCTGTTGCGTCACGCCCGAGAAGAAGCCGAAGCGGGCAAAATGGGCGGAGTCGCTTCGTGACCGTCACACGTTCTGTCGTTCTTGGCTGCGGCAGCTATCTGCCCGCGCGCCTCGTCACCAATGACGATCTCACCAAAATCGTCGAAACGTCTGACGAGTGGATCGTACAGCGCACCGGCATCCGCGAACGCCATATCGCGGCGGATGGGGAACTGACTTCGGATCTCGGCGTCGCGGCTGCACGCGCTGCACTCGCCGATGCCAAGGTCGACGGCCAGTCGATCGACCTGATCGTGCTTGCGACTTCGACGCCGGACAATACGTTTCCGGCGAGCGCGGTCGCGGTACAGGCCGCGCTCGGTATCACCCGAGGCGCCGCGTTCGATCTACAGGCGGTGTGCTCGGGCTTCGTCTATGGAATGGCGACTGCCGACGGGCTGTTGCGCGCCGGGGTGCACCAGCGTGCGCTGGTGATCGGTGCGGAAACCTTCTCGCGCATCCTCGACTGGACCGATCGCAGCACGTGCGTGCTATTCGGCGATGGCGCCGGCGCGGTCGTCATGGAAGCGCAACAGCAGGCGGGCACGCGTGAGGACCGCGGCCTGCTTACCGCGCATCTACGCTCGGACGGGCGCCACAAAAAAAAGCTGTATGTCGATGGTGGGCCGTCCTCGACCGGCACGGTCGGGCACCTGCGCATGGAGGGAAAAGAAGTTTTCCGCTTCGCGGTGGGTGCCATCACCGACGTGATCAAGGACGTGTTCCGCGACACCGGCTATACGGCTGACGATCTCGACTGGTTCGTGCCGCATCAGGCCAACAAACGCATCATCGATGGCTCGGCACACAAGCTCGGCATCGCGCCGGAGAAGGTGGTCATGACCGTCGACCGCCACGGCAACACGTCGGCTGCGTCGATCCCGCTCGCGCTTGATGTCGCGGTCAAGGACGGACGAATCAAACGTGGCGATCTTGTGTTGTTGGAAGCGATGGGCGGCGGCTTCACCTGGGGAGCCGCACTGGTGCGCTGGTGAGACGGTCGCGGGAATTGCGTTCGAGGGCCGTTGACCCTTGCCTCGACATGTGAATATCGTTGATTATCAAGTTGATAAGGTGGTCGCCGAAAGCGGGGTCAGGCGATGGCGGGTAAAACGGTGACGCGGGCGGACCTGTGTGAGGCCGTGTACCAAAAGGTCGGGCTGTCGCGAACTGAATCGGCGACTCTCGTGGAAATGGTGTTGAAGGAGATCACGGATTGCCTCGAACGGGGCGAGACGGTGAAACTCTCCTCGTTTGGCTCGTTCGTTGTGCGCAAGAAGGGCCAGCGCATCGGCCGCAATCCGAAGACCGGCAAGGAAGTGCCGATCTCCCCGCGCCGCGTGATGGTGTTCAAGCCCTCGGCCATTCTCAAGCAACGCATCAATGCCGGGCCCGATGGCAGCAGCCAGCAGGCACCCTGATGGGAGGTCCATGTTGTTCGGCTGGCAGGGCAAGGCCAATCGAAGCAAACCGCGTCATTTTGTAAAAAAGGTAGGCGGTGGTGGAGAAGGCGCCCGAAGCGTTCCGGACAATCAGCGAAGTCGCGGACGATCTCGACTTGCCGCAGCACGTGCTGCGGTTCTGGGAAACCCGTTTTCAGCAGATCAAGCCGATGAAGCGCGGCGGGGGGCGGCGCTATTATCGGCCAGACGACATCGATTTGCTGCGCGGCATCCGTCACCTGCTCTACGGCGAAGGCTACACGATCCGCGGCGCGCAACGCATCCTGAAGGATCACGGCGTCAAGTTTGTACAGCACGTCTGGAAGCAGGGCGCGCCGCAACCGGCGCGTGCGCGCGAGGTCGAGGAGGAAATCGTTGAGGCGTCGCCGGCGCGTCCGCTACCGAGCGGGCGGCGGGGCGAAACCGATCCGGCGCACCGCCGCCTGTTCGGATTGCTGCCGTCATTCCTGAGCGGCGGACCGGACGAGGAGCGCCTCGCGGAAAGCCGCCGAACCGACACCGAAGCTTCTATCCTGCCGTCGCCGCTCGCGCCGCGCGCGCGAGAGTCCGCGCCCGCCCTGTCAGCCGACAAACTGCTCAAGTTGCAGGATACGCTGCGCGAACTGCAGGAGTGCCGCAAACTGCTCGATGCGGCCATGTCCGACGAGAGGTAACGTCCTCCGAATTTTGAAGGTATTCTGCGGCGCAACCATGCGCGTGCGGCGCGTTCACGATACAGACGATACAAATTCCTCCGTCCGCGATACGCGGACGATACGGCGAAGCCCCAGAATGCGACGGGCAGCGCATGGCAACGACAAAAAAACCAGACCTCCAGGGCAAGCACGCATTGGCTGAGGGAAAAGGCGGCGAAACCGCCCCCGTTCGTGCGCCGCAGGCGCGGGCGGGGGACGAGGAGCGCTTCGCTCTTGCGCTCGAGTCCATCAATCACGGCGTCTACGACTGGGATATCGTCAACAACACCGTCTATTACTCGCCGCTGCTGCGCGCGATATTCGGCATGGCCGAAGACCAGAGCCTGACGCCGGAAGAATCCGGCGGGCGCATCCATCCTGACGACGTCCCGCTCTATCGCAAGGCAATCGTCGATCATCTCAAGGGCGCAACGCCGCACCTCCTCGTCGAATACCGATACCTTGGCAATGACGACCGCACCTATCGCTGGGCGCGTCAAAGCGGCATCGCGCAACGTGGCGCCGACGGTCACGCGATACGCATGGTCGGCGCGACCAGCGACATCACCGAAGAAAAGAAGCGCGAGCAGGAACTCGATGCCGCACGCGCCGAGATCGAGGCGACGCGCGAGATCATGCGCACCGTTCTGGAAAACATGAACGACGGTATCGCCCTAGTCGACAAGGACTTCAGATGGAGGTTCGGCAACGACCAGTTCAGCAAGTTCCTGCATGTGCCCCCCGAGATAACGCGACCTGGCACGTCCTGCTACGACGTGATCCGTTATCAGGCCGAGCGCGGGGACTTCGGACCGACCGACGACATCGAGAAAGTGGTGAAGGACCGGGCCGCGTTAATGCGTACGCCCGGAGGTTCCCGCTACGAGCGGCAGACGCCGAGCGGGCGCTTCATCGAGTTTACCCACAAGCCGCTCGCGGACGGCAGCATCCTTGGAGTGTTCCGCGACATCACTCAGCTCAAGGAACGCGAGCTCGCGCAGGCCGACGCGCGGGACGCGGCCGAGATGGCACTCGCCGAAGCCGAGCGCGAGCGCGCCGAGGCCGAGGCCGCCAATCAGGCGAAGTCCACCTTCCTCGCCACCATGAGCCACGAGATCCGCACCCCGATGAACGGCGTGCTCGGCATGATGGAGGTACTCGACCGGCAGGGACTCAATGCCAGCCAGCAGCGCACGGTCGCGACCATGCGCGATTCCGCACAGGCATTGTTGCGTATCATCGATGACGTGCTCGACTTCTCCAAGATCGAGGCGGGCCGGCTGGAGCTCGAGGCGGCACCGTTTTCGCTCTCGACGTTGATCGATGGCGTGTTGAGCACGTTCCAGGCACAGGCGGTAGCGAAAGGGCTGATGCTGAGCGGCGTGGTCGAGCCCGGCTCGGACGACACACTGATCGGCGACGCCACGCGTGTGCGCCAGATCCTGTTCAATCTGCTCGGCAATGCGCTCAAATTCACCGAGCGCGGCCGGGTTACAGTGCACGCCAGCACGGCGCCGCTCGGCGGCGGGCGCACGCGCGTGACACTCGCGGTCGAGGATACCGGCATCGGCATCGAGGAGGAGCAGCGCCGGCGGCTGTTCCAGCCGTTTGCGCAAGCCGACTCTTCCACCACGCGCCGCTTCGGCGGCACCGGGCTCGGCCTCTCGATCGTGCGGCGGCTCGCAAACCTGATGGACGGAGACATCTCCGCGGAGAGCATCCCGGGGAAAGGTTCGACCTTTTTCGTGCGGCTGGATTTCGATGCCGCACCGAAGGACGCATTGTTTGCCGCCACGCAACACTCGGCCGCAAGCCGTCCCGGCCGCATGCTGACGATCGCGCGCAGCGGCGAGCGGCCGCTGGTGCTGGTCGTCGACGATCATCCGGTGAACCAGGAAGTGCTGGTTCGGCAGCTCGAGCTGCTCGGGATTGAGTCGGACACCGCCATCGACGGTATCGAAGCGCTCGAACTGTGGGGCAAAAAACCTTACGCGGCGGTGCTTGCCGACATCCACATGCCGCGCATGGATGGCTACGAACTGACCCGGCGGCTGCGCGCGATCGAAGCCCAGCGGCACAGCCACTCGCGCATGCCGGTGGTCGCGGTGACGGCAAACGCCATGAAGGGCGAGGAAGAGCGATGCCTCGCGGCCGGCATGGACGCCTATCTGGTAAAGCCGGTGAACATCGACCTCTTGCGCGCCACGCTGGTGCGCTGGCTCGCCATCGAGGAGCCCGCCGATCATGCAAACGGGGATGGTGCCAATGGCGGCGCACTCGACCGTACCGTGCTCTCCAGCTGGCTCGGCGAGGACCGCGCAGCGATCGCGTCGCTGCTGGAGAAATTCCGCGACACCGCGCTCGATGCGGAGCGGGAGATCAGTGCTGCCTCGCGCTTCGGGGATCTTGCCGCGGTCGCGGCCGCCTCGCATCGGCTCAAGGGAGCCGCGCAGGCGGTTGGTGCGAAGGGGGTGGGCGCTGCGGCCGTGACTTTGGAACAGGCCGGGCGGGCAGGGGACCGCGGACGCTGCCGCGACGGGCTCGGGCCTTTGGCGGTAGAATTGCGCCGTGCGCTCGCCGAGATAGAAGACACACTGACCACAAAATAAACGCCGCCCGCGCCCGGTTGCCTTGCGGAATCTGCTGACAGCGTGCACCATAGGACGTGTACCAACTTCCGGTAGCGATGACGTGCGTGTAGGGATTGTTGCGCTGTTATGCATGCTGCTGGCCGGCTGCGGGCCGAAGCCTTTGCCAGAGTGGGCGATGAGCGGGCAGGTCGAGCGGGTCACCATCGCCCGCAGCAAGACCGCGCGGATCATCGAAACCGGCTTGACCGACCGCGGCCCTCCCCCTTCCCGGACATCGATCCAGCCGCAGGCTGAGCTGTTGCCGTTCACGCCGGAATGGCAGGCGCGTGAAGAGGCCTTCGACAACAGACTGCGGCGGACGATGAACATATGCCGCGGCTGCTAGCGCTGCTGCCGAAACGTGGGCGACGGTTTTCGGAAAAGATCATGCTCGAACAAGAAGCTACAGCCCAACTCTGATTCAACCAAGAACGACAAGGTCCAGGGCTGCTGCTTTCACGCTGCGGCATTCACCCCGCCGGTGAGGCGGCTTGTGCCGGTCCGCATGACGTTGTCCTATGGGCGCGCGGTGGAGGGCCAAAATGGCGCAACTTCTGTTTCGGAATTTCCAGCTGCTCGAGCCCGAGGTCGGCGAGCTGCAGGGCGGCTGTGAGCTGCTGGTCGAGGGCGAGATCGTCCGCGAGTGCGCCGACAGGCCGATCAAGTCCGCAGGTGCCGACGTGGTCGACTGTGGCGGGCGCACGCTGATGCCCGGCCTGATCGACAGCCATGTCCACGTGATGCTGAGCGAAGTGAACATCCGCTATCTCGAAGCCGTGCCGCTGACCCTGATGACGGCGCGCGCCGCACGGCTGATGCTCGCCATGCTCAACCGCGGCTTCACCACCGTGCGCGACACCGGCGGTGCCGACTGGGGGATGAAGACAGCGCTGGAGCAGGCTGACATTCCCGGCCCACGCCTGTTCATCGCAGGCGCGGCAATCGGGCCGACCGGCGGGCACAGCGACGCGCGCCGGCGCACCGACTTCGGCATGCGCTGCCACTGCTGCGACGCCATGCGGTTCGGGATGCGGCAGTCCGACGGTGTGCCGGAAGTGATGAAATCCGTGCGCGAGCAGATGCGCCAGGGCGCCGACCACATCAAAATCATGATGTCGGGCGGCGTTGCGTCTCCCTACGACCCGCTCGACAGCCTGCAGTTCTCGCCGGCCGAGGTGGCGGCGGCGGTGCAGGAGGCGCACGCGTTCGGCCGTTATGTTTGTGCCCACGCCTATTCGCCGGAAGCCATGCAGCGTGCCGCAAACGGCGGCGTGCGCGTGATCGAGCACGGCAATCTGATCGACGAGCCGACCGCCAGCTTGATGGCCGGGAAGGGCATGTTCATGGTCGCCAATCTGGTGACCTATTACGCGATGCGCGAGCGCGCCGCCGAGTTCGGCATGACCGGCGACATGCTGGCCAAGAACGATCTTGTCATCGACGGTGGACTGCGCTCGCTGGAAATTTGCAAGCGGGCAGGGGTGCCGGTCGGGTACGGGACCGATCTGCTCGGCGCGTTGCAGGTGGAGCAAAGTCGCGAGTTTACGATCCGCAGCGAGGTGATGTCGCCGATCGAGATCGTCCGCGCGGCGACGACGATCGGCGCGCAGATTGTCCGGCAGGAAGGCAAGCTTGGGACCCTCAAGACCGGAGCCTATGCCGACCTGTTGTTGATCGATGGCGATCCGTTGAAAAACCTCGGGCTGTTGCAGGAGCAGGGCAAGCACCTTGCCGCCATCATGAAGGGCGGCAAGTTTCACAAGAATCGGCTGAACTGACGATTATGGCCATCGTGGTCGCCCATAGTTCGTCGGCGACGGTCGCGCGCGCAACTCGCCACTTTCCGATCGGGCGATGGGTGCTCAACGGCGTGGCCGGGGTCGGGCTCGGCTTTATTCTGCTGCCGCTGCTGCTGGTGACATGGCTCGCGTTCTTCCGCCAGGAAATTCCGTCGTTTCCGCCGGCAGGTCACTCGCTGCAGTGGTTCGGCGCGGTGCTGAACAACAAGAGCTTTGTCGGCGGATTTCTGTTGAGCTTCCAGGTCGGCGTCACGGCCACGTTGATCGGGCTCGCGCTCGCGGTGCCGGCGAGCCTCGCGATCGCGCGGCGCCGTTTTCGGGGGCGCGGCTTCATCGACACGCTGCTGCTGCTGCCGCTGATCGTGCCGGGCGTGGTGCTCGGCGCCTCGATTTATGTATTCCAGATCGAGACCGAGATCGCGACCGGGTTGCCGCTGCTCGGCACGACTATGGGGCTGATCGCCGCGCATGCGCTGATCGTCATTCCCTGGGCCACGCGATTGGTGACGGCGAGTCTTGCGGGTTTCGATCCCACCATCGAAGAGGCCGCGAAAAATCTCGGCGCGCCGCCGTGGACCACGTTCCGACGGGTGACACTGCCCGCGATCCGCCCGGGCATCGTCGCGGCCGCGCTGTTCGGCTTCGTGACCTCGTTCGGCAATCTGGAAATGAGTTTGTTTCTCGTCGGCGCCGGGCGCACGACTTTGCCGATCGCGATCCTGCAGTACCTCGAATGGAAAATCGATCCGACCGTCGCGGCGGTGTCGGTGATGCAAATCGCGTTGATCGGCACCGCGATGATCATCACCGACCGCTATGTCAAAATCGCACAGGTCGTCTGATGGCGCGACTTGAGCTCATCGATCTTTCGAAGCGCTACGGTGAGCACGCTGCGGTCGCCGGCGTCACGCTCGATGTGGCCGACGGCGAATTCCTCGTACTGCTCGGGCCGTCCGGTTGCGGCAAGACGACGACCTTGCGCATGATCGCCGGACTGGTCGAGCCGAGCGACGGTCGCACGCAAATCGGCGGCACGGACGTCACATACCTGCCGCCGTGGCGGCGCAACACCGGCATGGTGTTCCAGAGCTACGCATTATTCCCGCACATGACGGTGGCGGAAAATGTCGCGTTCGGGCTGGAGATGCGCAAGCTCGCCAAGGCCGAGATCGAGGTACGCGCGCGCGAAGCTTTGCGTCTGGTACGGCTCGAGGCGTTTGCCGGTCGACTGCCGCGCCAGCTTTCCGGCGGCCAGCAGCAACGTGTCGCGCTCGCGCGCGCGCTTGCGATCCGGCCGGACGTGCTGCTGCTCGACGAGCCGCTGTCCAATCTCGACGCCAAGCTGCGCGAGGAGGTGCGGATCGAGATCCGCGAGCTGCAGGGTCAATTAGGCCTCACCACCATCATGGTGACGCATGACCAGGAAGAGGCGCTGACCGTCGCGGACCGTCTCGTCGTCATGGCGGAGGGCGAGATCCGCCAGATCGGCAGCCAGCGCGATCTTTACGAGCGCCCGGCCGACCGCTTTGTCGCGGGCTTTGTCGGGCGCAGCACGTTCCTCGACGGTCGCGTCACCGGGCCGGGTGAATTCGAGACCGCAGGCGGCCTGCAGCTGAAATGCCGCGACGGCGCGCCGGGCGCCGCCGCGCTGGTGCTGCGCCCCGAGCGGCTGCATCTTGGTGGTGCGAACATGGACAATCGCGTGCCGGGCAAGGTCGAATTCGTGTCCTATCTGGGCCCCGTGCTCGAATTGCACGTGCGCCTCTCACCGGCCGACCGCGTGCTCGTGCAGTTGCCGAACCGCGGCGATGCCGCGCCGGCCGTCGGCGATGAAATCGAACTTACCTGGCATCGCGATGCCGGCATGGTGTTTGCGGAATAACGAACCTGACTGGAGGACGGAGCATGACAACCGATCGGAAACTCTCGCGGCGTCACACATTGGGTCTTGGGCTCGGCATCATTGCTGCGCCGGCTATCTTGCGCGGGCCAGCTCACGCGGAGGGCGGCCGCGTTGTTGTCGGCACCTGGGGCGGCGATTACGCCCGGCTGCTGACCAAGAACATCGAGGATCCGATCCTCAAGCCGAAAGGTTATGAGGTTGCCCAGGACCAGGCTTCAGACGGTCCCCGCCGCACCAAGATGGTGGCGGAGAAGCGCCTGCCGCGCGGCACCACCGACATCCAGGGCCTTTCCGCCGCCAACATGTACGAGATGAACGAGGCCGGCGTGGTCGAGACGATCGACTATTCGAAGCTCAAAAACGCCGCGAGCCTGATGCCCTCGATGAAGTACCCGTACGGCGTCGGCCACATCTATTCCGGCAAGGTCGTGGTCTACAATCCGAAGCTGATCCCGGATGCGCCGAAGAGCTTCAAGGATGCCTTCGACCCCAAGCACGGCAACAAGATGGGCATCATCGACATCCAGTATCAGTGGGTGATGGCGGCGGCCGCGATGGCGGCAAAGGGCGGCAAGGTCGCCGATTATGAAGGCGGAAAGCCGCTGCTGATGGAGGCCAAGAAGGCCGGCGTGCGCATTTATCCCACCAACGAGGCCTTCGCGCAGGCGCTCAAGAACGAGGAGATCGGCATCGGCATCATGTGGAAGGCGCGTGTCGTGCAATGGCAGAATGCCGGCATCAATGTGCAGTCGGTCGCGCCAACAGAGGGGCTCCCGATGTATGTTTCGGGTTTCTCCATCCCGAAGAACGCGCCGAACAAGGACGGCGCCTATGCCTACATGGACGCGATGCTGGAGAAGAGCGCACAGGAAAACTTTGCGGTCGATATGGGCTACAACCCCACCGTCACCAACGCGACCGTCGCGCCCGACCTGCAAGAGCGTATCGGCTTCACGCCGGAGGAACAGAAGCGCCTGGTCGATCTCGATTACGGCTATATCGCCCAGAACGACTCTGCGCTGAAGGAGTGGTGGGACAAGGCATTCAAGGCTTAGGACACCGGCATTGGAACATGCTCCGCTCATTCCCGCGCAAGCGGCCCCCTCCCTTATCCCTCTCCCGCTTGCGGGGGAGGGTAGGGTGGCGGTGAATCCCCGCTTTCGCGGGTACGGGCGGGGATGATCGCGCGCCAGCGTACACACCTCACCGCCGCGGGGCTCGTCGGCCCCGCGACGCTGTACGTCGGCATCGGCATTCTGCTGCCGCTGGCGATCCTGTTTCGCTACAGCCTGAACCAGTTCGTGCCCGGCAAGTTCATGGTCGACGCGCTGACGGTGGAGAACTATGTCAAGTTCTTTACCGACATCTATTACTACTCCGTGCTCACGCGCACCGTCCGCATCGCGCTGATTACAACGCTGATCTGCCTGGTGACGGGCTTTCCGCTCGCCTATGTGCTGGCGCGCACGCGCTCGCGCCACAAGAACCTGCTGATCATGCTCGTGGTGTTGCCGCTGTTCGTCGGCAACGCGGTGCGCGCGGCCGGCTGGATGGTAGCGTTCGGCAATAAGGGCGTGATCAATGCGAGCCTGATGGGCATCGGGGCGCTCTCGCAGCCGCTCGAGATCATGTTCACCGAAGCCGCGGTGATCGTCGGGATCACGGCGGTAAATCTGCCGTTCATGGTGCTGACATTGCAGAGCGTGATCGAAGGGATCGATCGCTCGGTCGAGGAGGCGGCATTCAATCTCGGTGCCACGCCGCCGCAGATGGCGCGGCGCATTCTCCTTCCGCTCGCGATGCCGGGCGTGCTCGCCGGCACGATCCTGACGTTCATCCTGTCGATGAACGCCTATGCGACCCCGGTGCTGCTCGGCGGCCCGCGTTTCCAGATGATGGGACCGCTGGTCTACAACCAGTTCATTCAGCAGAACAACTGGCCCTTCGGCGGCGCGATTGCTTTCATCCTGATGGCCGCGACGCTGTTGCTGACGCTTGCTGCAAATCTGATGGTGCAGCAGCGCTATCGGACGGCAGAAACGTGATGACCGACAATCCGCTCAAGAGGATCATTCGAGGCATCCTGCAACGCGCCCGCGCCGCCACTGACGCGGCTCCGGCGGATTCGACGCCCATGGTCGGCGCGACGAAGTTCGAGCAGCGCGCGCCGGCGCACGCCAACGCGATCGATATCTTCTCCGGCCACTGGGCAACCGATTTGTCCGAGTTCAGCCCCGCCTGGCATGGCGGCTCGGTGAAGCTCGGGACCGATCCGCGCCCGCGCTCGGCGGCGGAGCACCTTGGCAAGGCAAACCGGCTCGATGGCATGACGGTGCTGGAGCTCGGCCCGCTCGAAGGAGCGCACAGCTACCAACTCGAAAAGCTTGGCGCTGCGCGCATCCTTGCGATCGAGTCGAACGTCGAGGCCTATCTGAAATGCCTGATTGTGAAAGAAGCGCTTGGCTTGAAGCGTTGCGAGTTCCTGCTCGGGGATTTCGCGCTCTATCTACAGAATTGCTCCGAACGCTTCGACATGGTGTTCGCGTCCGGCGTGCTCTACCACATGGAAGATCCGATCGCGGTTGTGCGCGATATCGCGCGCGTCACCGACCGCTGTTTCGTCTGGACGCATTACCTCGAGGAGAAGCGCGATCAACATCGCGTTGCGGTGCCCGTCACGCGTGACGGCATGCAGGCGACGTATTTTCGCGCCCCATATCTCGACCGCGCGCGGCCGGTTTTCTGGGGCGGCAACAAGCCGTCGGCGAGCTGGATGAAGCGCGAGGATATCCTGGCGGCGTTCCGGCACTTCGGGCTCGATCAGATCGCGGTCATTGCCGATGAGCCGGAGGCAGCGCACGGCGCGAACTTCTGCTTCGCGGCAAGCCGGCGCGGGCGCTAGAAAGCCGCCCGAACGAAACCGGCGGAGGGGAGACGCCGTTTTCGTCGGGCGGAATTGCGGGCTTAGAAACCACCGCCCGCGTAAGGGGAAGACGCACGGTCGGCTCGGTCGACGTTGAACGGCGTCTGGTAGACGTAGTTGTACAGACTGACCGGCGCGGTCTGGAGCGCGCCGTAGCCACCGTACCCGCCGTAGCCGCCGTACAGCCCGACCCGGGCACCGCGGAATCCGCCGTAGCCGCCGTAGCCGCGCCGATACATCCGCCCCGCCGCGTAGGGGCGCCGATATAGTCCAACCTGCGATGTTCGGAGACCGTAGCCTCCGCCATACAGGCCGACCGGTGCGGTCTGATAAGTTCCCGAGTCGTACGAACGGCCATACAAACTCGCCATTCCGGCCGCGATCGCATCTTGGCGATATGGCCCGGCGTACCCGTCATCGGAGCCCTGATAGGCGCCATAGGCGCCCTGGCCAAGCGCGACCGGCGCGGTCCGGAGCGCACCATACCGGCGCCCGTACGGGCCGCCTCCGTACAGGCCAACCGGGGCGGACTGAATCGTGGCAGAAGGGGCGTCGGGCAGCAGCCAGCTTGTTCCGCCGCCGCCACCGCCGCCATACCCATACACGAGGGGCTCGTTGAGCAGTGGAATGCGGTTGCCGAGATTGGGGTCGAAGCCCTGCGCCAGGGCGAATGAGGTAGAGCCGAGGACAACAAAAAGCGCGAGGGCAGCACGGTGTTTTATCGACATGATTCAAATCTCCTGTGTAGACAGGGGATATGAACTCGGAACTACACCGCATCTATCGGACAAAGGCGCAATAAGCCGTGTACGTTTGCCCAACTCAGCATCGACGATGGCTGCAGCATTTGCTTTCCTGAACGCGCGGAATGCGAGTGCAAGCCATCCCGTGGTTTAACAGCACTCGTACGCCCATACGCAGGATTTGACTTTGTGAGCTTCCCAAAGTCCCCCGACCGGGTCGCAGCGCTCGTACACAGCCATGGTGGGATCTTCACCCCAGGCTGGTCGTCCCACAGGACCACTCATACCAATATTGGTATAGCCCCCTTAATACTCAGAGACGAAAACACTGAAACAAGTACACCGCGCGCGCGGCTCATTCCCTCCTATCATCACGGCAAGTCAGCCGCTCGTGAAGCCGCTTGGCCGCCGATTTCAATGCTTCGGCCGCGGACACGGTCTTCTTCACGTCGGGACTGGTGAAGCTGTCCAGCGACGTGTCCGTCGTACTGTCATAGAGCTCGATCCAGAATGGAATTTTTTCGTCCGGCAAGAGCGCCCAAGGATCGACCAGACGGATCTCGTAGTGTCCAACGCGCTCGATCACTACGAACCGCTCGCAGGAGTCGGTTCCCGGCGCAGACTCGAGGAGATCGTACGCCGAAAGAATGCGACTCTCGAGCGTTTCGGGCGGAACTCCATTGGACATTGTCACCAACACAGGACTGCAGATCAACATTGTCACCTGACCGGTGCTTGGCTCCCCGTGCAGCGGACCTGCCGGCAGATTTGGGAACCTTGGGTTGGCACGCCCGCATTGCGGGGCCAGCGCGCTATATCTATCGCGTCGTGCTTCAGCCGGCTTGTTCGTGGAAGCCTAAATGTTGATAGATCAGGTCAACGCCGGCCGCCTTCATCCGACAGAGGCACACCGCGCAGGCCAAAATGCGTTGCGCCTTGCGGCGATTCCCACGGCCAACGGGGCGATATCCAGAAAGGCCTATGCGCGCTTGAAGGAGGCAGGCATCGATACGCGTCCATTGCTGGAGGAAGCTGGTCTGACGGCGCGCATTCTGCAGGAGCCGAACGTCAGGTTTCCGGTAAAGAGCCAGATCACGTTTTTGAACGCAGCAGCGCGCGCGCTGAACGATGAGTTTCTTGGCATCGAGCTGGCGCGTGCGCTGGAACTGCGCGATTTTGGACTATTGTACTATGTGCAGGCGTCATCGGCCTCGCTCGGCGATGCCTTGACCCGGGTCACGCGATACAGCGGCCTTCACAACGAGGGCGTCGTGTTGCGCTATACACGGCACGAGAACGCGGCGATCTCGTTTCGCTACGTAGGAGTGCCCCGTGCCGGCGATTACCATCAGATTGAATTTTTCATCGCGGCTTTGCTGAGAGCCTGCCGGCATTTGACGGCGCGCAATTTGGTGCCGAGTGCCGTCAAGTTCGTGCATCACCGGCAGCACGTGACCGCAGAAGTGCGCGCGTTGTTCGGATGTGAGATCTCGTTCGGCGCGGCGGTGGATCAAATCATTTTCCCAGCGGCGAGTGCGTCCATACCGATCACGCAGGCTGATCCCTATCTCAACGCGATCCTCGTCGAGTATTGCGAGGAAGCTCTCGGTGAGCGGCAGGTCAAGGCAGGCCCGTGGCGGCTACGCGTCGAGAACGCTCTCGTCCCGCTGCTTCCGCACGGCAAGGCGCATTTGGCGGAGGTGTGCGCTGAACTCGGCACCAGCCCGCGCACCGTCACCCGCCGGCTCGCATCGGAGGGCCAGACGTTCTCAGGCGTGCTCGACAATCTGCGGCGAGCTCTCGCCAACAGATATTTGCAGGAACGCGATTTGCCGATTTCGCAGATCGCCTGGCTTCTCGGCTACAAGGACAACAGCGCGTTCAATCATAGTTTCAAGCGCTGGACACAAAGTTCGCCATCGCAGGTTCGCTCCAGTGGCGCGAACACGGGCTGCTAGTGCCCGTGTCCGCGTTGCTTCGTGATGGCTCAATCCGCGATCGCGGCACGGCAACCCGGGCTGAGCGAGGCTGACTGTTCCTTCAGACACTGCGCGACGTGGCGTGGACCTTCCGCCGAATTGGCGCATTTGCTCTCGATGTCGCTCCAGCAGGCATCCGCTACGTCAACCAGCCGGTCCAACCCGCGCCCGACGTTACGCGTGGCAGCATAAAGCGCATAGTCGCACTTGATGCTGATTTTGTCCTCGTGCGCCATCATGCACAGCAAAAGCTTGCCTTCCCCACGTGAGACGTTGCCGCAGAAGCTCTTGGTGTCCTCGCCGCAGGCCGTCTGGATCTTTTCAGCGGCGCCCTTCAGGCGCGCCTCGAGCCCAGCACGGACGGTGGACTGGAGATCCCCGGATTGTGGGGTTGTGTTGGTGGACGGGGCGTCGGTGCTCGTAGTCTGTGCGTTGGCGCCCGTGCCGATCGATACCATGAACGTTGCGGCGATAAGCGGTACGAAGAGTCTAGTTGCTCGCATCCCGGCCTCCATTCTGTTGGGTTCATTCAGCAGACGAGGCAAAACATCTTGCCGGAGCGAGCGCCCTCCCGATGCTATACCTTCGCATACGCAGGTCTATCTGTTGCGCCACCCGACGGCCGCAAACGTGCAATGGTGACGGTATCGGTCCGCTGTATCCTACGCCTCTCTTTGCAGGTGCGGGCTTTGCTCGTGCGGGGAAGGAAGAGGCGTCTTCCATGTATTGCTTTCAATCGGACGGGATCGATCGGAGAGTCGCGAGCCCGTCGTGGCATTCGCTCAGTCTGCTTCTGGTCGCGTGTGCGACGCCGGCCGGAGCGCAGAGCAGCCCCGCAGCGAGCTCGCTCGAGACGAGAATAACCGAAGCCGCGCAAACGCTCGGGCAGGACAGGCGCTTCGCCGAAATCGCGCCGCCCGGGAATCTGGGTCTCGTCGAATTCGTTGGCGGCAACGTCCTTTTCGCGCTCGCTCACGAAATGGGTCACGTTGCGATGACCGAGCTGGGCCTCACCGTGCTTGGACGCGAGGAGGATGCGGCGGATGGCTTTGCTACCTTGCTCGGGCTGAAAATGGGGAACGCCTTCGCGCTGGGGGTGCTCGAGAACACAGCGGCGGGCTGGTTCCTCAGCGACCAACGAAACCGCTCAAATGGAATTCACTTGGCCTTCTTCGATCAGCACGGGCTGGATCAGCAGCGCGCCTACAATATCGTCTGCCTGATGGTTGGCTCGGACATTGAGAAGTTCAGGTCGCTCGCCAACCGGGTCGGCATGCCCGAGGCGCGGCAGCAGTCATGCGCAGGCGACTACAGCAATGCGTCGTGGTCCTGGAACAAGGCGCTCGAGCCGCACCGCCGCGGGCCGGAAACGCCACAAACGAAAATAAACATCATTTACGAGCCGGGCGGCCCTAACGCCGAGCTCGAAGCTGTGTTCCGGCACCTTCGAATGCTGGAGAGCGTAGCGGATTACGCCTCCAGCCAATTCGCCTGGCGCGCCGAATTATCGCTGGAAATGCAAACATGCGGCTCGCCGGACGCGGGTTGGTATCCCGAGATTCGCAAAGTGATCGTCTGCTACGAGTTGGCTGCCGATTTCGCGCAGCTGTATCTGGAGTACGGAGACAAGCAGAGACCGCCTCCGCCGTTCGCCTGGAAGAGACTGAATTAGGAGGTTGTCGGTTTGTCTTGAGTTTTGTGGCCCGGCTCCCCCTCCCCCCCGACCGGGTCCCAAGCGGCCGGCTCATCAGCTGGAGCCGGCCGCACTTTCTTCCGCACGCCGCGCTGGTGACGAGGCGTCAGCCATCGGCTTTCATGTGCTCGAGAACAGTTGAGAATAACTCGTCCATCGTTTGACGAATTTGCTGCTCGGATAGGGGCACATCCCTGGCGGCGAAGTCGGCGCGAATGCGGTTGACAACAGCGTCCGTTCCGGGCCGGTCGAGGTCTGCCATGACCAGATCCCTGGCATACGCCTCGGTTTGCGGGCCAGCGAGGTTGAGCTTTTGCGCGGCCCACTCTCCAAGCAGGTGATTGCACCGCGCATGTGCGCGAAACTTCAGCTCCTCATCGTGGGCGAACTTTGCCTCGAAGCTCTTCTCGATTTCCTTAAAGGTCACCATGACAATTCACTCCAATGCCCACCGGTACGGCTCCCGGCGGAGCAGCGTCATGACGGGCTCAGCGCCGACACCCGGAGTCAACTGCTAGCCCGTTTTAGAGGCTTTTGCAGGGCGGCCTCGACGCAGTGCATCAAGCGCTCGGCGTCATAGGGCTTCGTCAGATACGAATGCGCGCCCGCCGCGAGGGTGCGAGCCCTGGTGCTCTCGTCACAAAAGGCTGTCACAAAAATGATCGGGAATTTGCAGGCATCCCGCACCAGACGAGCCTGCAACTCCACGCCACTCATGCCCGGCATCCTGACGTCGCTAATGAGGCACAGCGTATCGGCAACACCGGCGTTGAGAAATGCTTCTGCCGAGGCGAATGCCCGCGCGGTGTAGCCGAACGATCGCAGCAGGTGGCTTGTCGCTGTGCGCACCACCTCATCATCGTCGACCACGGCTATTGCTTTCATCTGCATGTCCCGGCGTAGTGCTTTGATGAGGCGAGCGCCCGCTCCGCGGCCAACGGTTACAAGAATCATGCAGTTACAAGAATCCTGCAAATGTCACGAATAATCGCATAACTAATACGACAAGCGAACCGCAGACCACATTATCGAGAGCACGCCTCCGTGGTCAACCTGATTAGTGGGTAAATCACTGATGCTCACTGCTAAGACGCCATGACGCTTGTGCCGACAGATACGTTAATGCTCGGTCGGTTTAACCGCATCAGCCATGCGAACGAGAGCAGCCAGCGATCTCGCGCCCATCTTGCGCATCACGTTCCCGCGGTGCACTTTTACCGTAACCTCCCGAATGTCCATTTCTCCGGCGATCTGCTTGTTCATTAGCCCGGTGGAGACGAGGGCAAACACCTCTTTCTCGCGGGAGGTGAGGGAGTCAAAGCGCGTGCGCAGGTCAGCGTTCAGTTGAGTTCGCTGCCGCTCCACGTGATCGCGCTCGATCGCCAGGCGCACGGCATCCAGCAGGTCTTGGTCGCGAATTGGTTTGGTCAAGAACTCGATTGCTCCCCGCTTCATTGCTTTGACCGACATCGGGACGTCGGCGTGCCCCGAGATGAAGACGATCGGCACCCGAATATCGATATTGGCGAGTTCCACCTGGAAGTCCAACCCGCTCATTCCTGGCAGCCTGACATCAAGCACCAGGCAGGCAGGTGCATCGGGTAGCTTGAACTGCAGAAACTCCTTTGCCGAACCAAACGTTTTGGTTTGCAGGCCAACCGATCGGAACAGGCTGCTGAGCGCCTCCCGGACGGTTTCCTCGTCGTCGATGATGAAGACGATCGGTTGGGTGGACATCTTGCTCTTGCTCATCATGTCATGCTCTCCGCAATACCAGGCAGCACGATGCGGAATACCGCGCCATAGCGGCCTGCGGCCGTCGCCGTGAGGCGCCCGTCGTGGGCTTCCACGATCGACTTGCAAATTGAGAGACCAAGTCCCATCCCGCTCGGCTTTGTGCTGAAGAAGGGATCGAAAAGCCTGGTCATGTTCCTGGGATCGATCCCCGGGCCGGAATCCTCGACGGCGATGGAAACGGTGTTTGGGTTCGAAGACTTGACGGTCACACGCAACTGGCGAGGGCGATCCGTGATCGATTTCATCGAGTCAATGGCATTCGTCACGAGGTTGAGCAGGACTTGCCGCAACTGGACTTCGTTGCCGTAAACCTGAACAGGCTGCGCCTCGTCGAGTTCCAACGTGATGACGATATCATTCTTCCTGATCTCCCCCGGAATCAAGGCAAGCGTCTTGCGCACGAGAGCGGCGACATCAAGCACGGTGCGCGGCTCGGCGTTGTTCTTGAACATCGCGCGGACGTTTTCAATCACCTGGCCTGCACGATGCCCTTCGTCCACAATCGTGCGGAGCGCCTTTCGGGCCTCGGGGAGATCGGGTTCGTTCCGTGTCAACCAGCGCAGCCCGGCTGTTCCAAAAGCGACGATCGCCGCCAGGGGTTGCCGGATCTCATGTGCGATCGAGGCTGACAATTCGCCGGCGGTGGCGACCCGATCGAGGTGCGCCAGCTCGGATCGCAACTGCGCAGACGCAGCCTCCGCAACGCGCCGTCTGCGGTCTTCATACAAAAAGGCGAGGATCAGGAAACTCTGCAAAAGGAACACGGCAGTGAAAAGAACGATTTGCCAGCGGTAGCGATCCCACATTTGCGTCTGGCGGAATCGCACGTCGCTGCCTGGCGGCAGGAAGCGTTCATCTATCCCCCACTTCTGAAGCTCCAACCAACTAAAGACCGGCCACACGGAGTCGGATGCTGTTATCGGAATGCGCGATGCTGTGCCGGCATCGAACACGCGACTTACGAGCTCCGCCGTCTCCTTGCCGACGACGGCAGGCCGAACAACAAACCCGCCCGCAGCACCGCGCCCCACATGGGTTTCGACGTCGACCACGATCGGCCGGTTGGCTGATCGCGCTATGGTATCCAACGCTTGGCGTGGCGTGAGCACTTTGCCGTCACCATCGACATTCAGAGTGGTAAACAAAATTGCCGAGTCGGAGGCAAGAATGGCAACTCGTTCCTTGACATTTCTGATTGGCAATCCGGTGAGATCCAGGAATTCGACACCCGGCGGAGGAGACAACAACGCGCGTTTCAGGTGGCTGCGAAACCCTTGCCGCTCGAGGGGATCGCCCACCACTGCGAGCTGCCGCAGTCCTGAGACGAGATGGCGGGCAGCCATGATATAATTTTCAAACGACACCTGGATCGTGCGTCCCGTGACGTTCGGTGGGAGCTCGGAAAGCTCGGTAGCCTCATCGCCGACCCCCGCGAACACGATTGGTATCTCCGGCCGCTGTTTGTCCCGTAACAGGATCGAGCAATGCAGCGCTCTTGCGCCAAGCGCGACGATCATCCCGATCGGCCTGTCGCGGTATTTTTCGGTGACAAACGTTGCGAGAACATTCTGATACGCAGGTCCGTCAAAGACATTGAGATCGAGCTTCTCATGGTAGATTGTGACCGCAGGGTCTGCAGGTACGTCGAGGCTTGAGCGGAACGCACTTACAATCTGGCCGTAGGCTGTGAGCCCCGGTCCGGACTGGTCGAGGATCAGCACGACGCGCGGAAGAGGATCCGCGTGCGCGCCGGTCAGCGAGAGACCGGTGGTGAACACACCGACGATGAGGATGCGATGCAAGGATGATTGCAGCACTGCTGAATGCCTGCATTGTATCGAACGTGCCTGACCGGAGATGCGCACCCTCGACTCCAACCTTGATGCAGGTCAATCGGCATCAAAGGGTTTGTGACTTAGTGCTTACTGTGTAGTGAATAGGCGCTTAGAGATCGACTACACCAAAGTACAATTCTTCACAGGCCTTTCCGGACCCAACGTTCGCTTGGGATTTCTGCGTATAGCAATCGCGCCTCGCGCGCGATCTCGAGCGCAGCAGTTCAGGGGCGACACGGTCGCTGCGTATACTTGGCGGCCCTGCCGCTCGATACCAAGCGACAGAGCTTCAGGAATACATAATGCCTTGGAGCTCTTGGTATCGGTTGAAGAGCTACGCGAGGTCATCCCTCTGGATCGTGCCGTTCATCGCCATCCCGCTTGGACTGATCGCAGCGCGGATGGTGAATTGGCTGGACGCATGGCTCGGCTGGCCATGGCTCGGCCTCACCGGTTCGGGGGCCCAGGCGCTGCTGCAGGCGGTCATCACTGCAACACTCTCATTCGTCGTTTTCACGTTCGGGTCCCTGCTCGTGGCGATACAGGTCGCAAGCGGCCAATTGACGTCGAGAATCATAGCAACGACGTTGCTCCGGAACGATGTCGTCAGATACACCGTGGGTCTTCTCGTTCTCACAATGGTCTTTGCTTTGAGCTCACTGGACAGGATGTCCGAAACTGTCCCTCAACTTGCCATCTTCATCGCCGGTGCGCTCGATATTCTCTCTTTCGCGGCGTTCTTCTACCTGATTGATTACGCGGGCCGGCTGCTGCGCCCGATCAGCGTGATCGGGCGGGTTGCCGAAGCTGGTCTGCAGGTCATCGAAAGCGTCTATCCCGCGCCTGCCGCTCCACCCCCGGCGACTCCAAGAGCGATCAGATTGGGCGCGCCGGATCGCGTCGTCCGGCATTGCGGGAAGTCCGAAATCGTCCTGGCGCTGCGGCTGCCGATCCTCATAGCCGAGGCGGAGAGAACGGACGGCGTCATCGAATTTGTGCCGCAGGTTGGCGATTTTGTAGCAAGCGATGAGCCGATGTTCTTGCTGTATGGCGGCGCATCAGGCGTGGACGCGCGCAGACTATGCGCCGCAGTCGCATTCGGTCCCGAGCGGACGCTGGAGCAGGATCCAACGTTTGCTTTCCGGATTGTGATCGACATTGCTCTGCGGGCGCTATCGCCGGCCGTGAATGACCCGACCACGGCCGTACTCTGTCTCGATCAGCTTCATCGCTTGCTCCGTGCGGTGGGCAAAAGAAATCTCGGGGTGGACGAACTTCCGGGCTCGGGGTCCCGTGAGGTGCGTGTGATCTGGCGGACGGCGCACTGGGAAGATTTCGTCGACCTCACGTTCAGCGAGATACGCCACTATGGGGCAGATAACCTGCAAGTCGTTCGGCGCCTGCGGGCCTTGATTGATAATCTTGTGGAGACGCTACCGGGCTACCGGCACAATGCGCTGCATCAGCAACTGGCGCTGCTCGACCGCGAAATCGAGAAGCGCTTCGCGAATTCGGAGGAGGTCGCGCTTGCCCACATTGCCGATACCCAGGGGCTAGGCGGCCGCTCGCGTCAGGCCACACCGCTCGGGCCACAACTCGGGCGGCCCGCCGCTACCGCTCGCCCCAGCTCAGCGACAGGCTGATGTCGCCCGGCATGCCGCCCGGCCAGTCGGCGATCTGGAATTTGAGGCGATAGCCGCGTGGCTGAAGATGCTGCTTCCAGAACGCGTACAGCTCCTTCGGCAGACCGGTCAGCGTCGACTCCCAACCCGCCTCCTGTTGATTGATCGCACGTCCCTTGTCGGTAAACAGAGCGTTGGGAAAGCGTCCAACCTCGACCTCCGTCAGTCCGTTGCTGACCGCCCGCTTGATGATCGCGGCCGCGCGTTCCATCCGTTGTTCGTCCGACACCCCGGAACCCTTTCCCAGCCGGTCGAGCAATGCCTTCTTCTCCGCTTCGACGACGGCGTAGCGGCGCGCATAATCAGCGGCCCGTTCCGCCTCCTGCTCCGCGCTCTTCTTCCGGCAATCCGCGGCCGTCGGGAGTACATCATCGATCGTCGTGCTCATGCGGGTTCTCCTTTGTCTATCCACGGCCTGGCGCGATTTGTGAGCGCCGCCGGATCACAGTTGCATCTCGCGAACGTCCTTCGGTATCTTCAGTTGGGCCTGCGTGGCGGCGATGACGTCATCAACGGATACGCCGGGCGCCGTCTCGCTCAGCGTCGCTGAACCGTTATGAAAGATGATTACCGCGAGCTCGGAGACAACCATGTCGACCGGCCGGGTGGACGTGAGTGGCAAAGTGCACTTGCCCACGATCTTCGATCTACCTTTGGCCGTGTGCTGCATGGCGACGATGACCCGCTTCGCGCCCGAGACAAGATCCATCGCTCCGCCCATGCCCGGAATCATCTTTCCCGGGATCATCCAGTTGGCGAGCCGTCCTGTCTGATCGACCTGGAGACCGCCGAGAACGGTGAGATCGAGGTGCCCACCGCGGATCAGAGCGAATGACATTGCGCTGTCAAAGCTGCTTGCCCCGGGCAGGGCGGTCACAGGGTGGCCGCCCGCGTCGGTAAGCGTCGGATGCGCCATCCCCTGCTCCGGGATAGGGCCAGTACCGATCAGCCCGTTTTCAGATTGGAAGAAGACGTGAATGTCTCCGGGAACATAGCTGGCGACCATGGTCGGAATACCGATTCCCAGGTTCACCAGCATTCCGGAGCGCAGTTCGCGCGCGATGCGTTTGGCGATGATGGCTTGAGCATTCATGGCGCTGCTCAATTCGCTATCAGGTAGTCGACGATCGGGCCCGGCGTCGCAACATGGTCAGGCGCGATCACCCCGGTCGGAACGATATGATCCGCGTTCGCAATTACCGTACCTGCCGCCATCGCGACGACAGGATTGAAGTTGCGAGCGGTCAGTGCATAGGAAAGGTTGCCGACGTAATCGGCAAGGAATGCGTGCACCAGCGCGAAGTCAGCGTGAAGCGCCGTCTCGAGCAGATACTCCGTACCTTTGACGACGATCTTCTGCTTGTCTTTTTCGACAACGGTGCCGACGCCGGTTTGCGTCAGCACTCCGCCAAGCCCGCAACCGCCCGCCCTGATCCGCTCGATCAGCGTACCCTGCGGCACCAACTCGACAGCCATCTCGCCGTCCATCATTTGCCGCTGGGTTTCGGGGTTGAGCCCGATATGACTGACGATCGCCTTGCTGATGGATTTCGAGCTCACCAGCTTTCCGACGCCGACTCCGGGCGTTGCGGTATCGTTTGCGATAACCGTGAGGTCGCGCTTTCCTTGCCGCACGATCTCGTCCACCACGCGCTCGGGCGTGCCGACCCCCATGAAGCCGCCGACCATCAGGATCGCGCCGTCCGGAATCATCTCCACTGCCTGCCGAAGAGCGACCGTTTTCATTTCGGACTCCGCCTCACTTACTGAGCAAGCCATCCGCCATCGACCGGCAACGCCGCGCCGCGCATCTGAGCCGCCGCATCCGAGCACAGGAAGACCGCCAGCGCGCCGAGTTGCTCGGGCGTAGCGAATTCCTGGGAGGGCTGTTTTTCGGCAAGCAGCTCGACCTTCGCGTCCTCGGTCGAGATCTTTTCGCCTTTGGCGCGGTCGGCGATCTGCTTCTCCACCAGCGGGGTCAGCACCCAACCGGGACAAATCGCATTGCAGGTCACGCCGCTTTTGGCGGTTTCGAGCGCCACGACCTTGGTGAAACCGATCACGCCGTGCTTCGCCGCCACGTAGGCAGCCTTCTCGGCGGAGGCGACGAGCCCATGGGTCGAGGCGATGTTGATGATTCGCCCCCAATCGCTTGTCAGCATCGAGGGCAGCACGGCCTTGGTGGCATAGAACGCCGCCGATAAATTGATCGCGAGGATTGCTTCCCACTTCTCGGGAGGGAAATCGCGCACCGGCGCTGTGAACTGGATGCCGGCATTGTTTACCAGGATGTCCACCGCGCCAAGCTCATGTGTTGCCCGATCGATCATTTGTGAGATCGCTGGCGGCTTCGACATGTCGGCATCGCTGTAGGCGACCCGGATGTCACAGCTCTTGGAGAGGGATCGTTGCAGGTCATCAATCGCGTCGGGTGCGCCGAAGCCGTTCAGCACGATATCGGCACCCTCACGCGCCAAGGCCCGTGCGATACCTAACCCAATCCCGCTGGTTGAGCCGGTGACGACCGCGACTTTGCCCCGCAACGACATCCATCATCCCTTCTCAATCCGTATTGATCGGCTCTGCCAGGACGCGTCCCTGTCCCAGCGGCGGCATTTGCCTCAATTCACGTTCCACCTTGCGCGCTTCGTCTTCTTTCCCGATCCAGCGCAGCTTTCGGATCAGCTTGATGGTTTCATCCGATGGCTCTCGAACCACTTCGAATTCCGAAAACGATTGCGTGCGATGGTTGGCCCTCATGACGCTCTCCCTTACGGTTTCTAAGTTCTTGCAGAACATGCGATGAAAACGTTTTGGTACTGCGCTTAGCGTTTCAGTCCATGATGTGATAGCCGCCGTCGATGTACAGGGTGTCGCCCGTGATCAGGCGAGCCGCATCATGCGCGAGAAACGCCGTCGCAATGCCGACGTCGTCGACCGAGACCAGGCTGCGTGCCGGGGCCTTACCGCGGGCCTTGTCGAGCAACTCGTCGAACTCCGGAATGCCCGACGCGGCACGCGTCGCCAGCGGGCCGGGCGAGATGGCGTGAACGCGGATCCCTTTCGGGCCTAGCTCTGCAGCGGCGTAACGGACCGCACATTCGAGCGCGGCTTTTGCCACCCCCATGATGTTGTAGTTCTTCACCACCATCTGGCTGCCGTAGTAGCTCATCGTGAATATCGAGCCGCCGTTCTTCATCAACGGCTCCGCGAGATGCGCCATCCGCAGGAAGGACCAGCACGACACATCCATCGTGGTGAGAAAGCCGTCGCGCGGTGCGTCGATGACTCGCCCCTGCAACGTGTCTTTGGGCGAGAAAGCGATCGAGTGAACGAGAAAATCGAGATTTCCCCACTCCTGGTCGATACGTTTGAACACAGCCTCTGTCTGCCCCGGCGCGGCTACGTCGAGCGGCATGAAAATGGGCGCCTCCAGTTCGCGCGCGAGCGGCTCGACGTATTTCTTTGCTTTCTCGTTCAAGTAGGTAACGGCGAGCTCGGAGCCGAGCGCTCGGAACGCCTTTGCGCAGCCCCAGGCGATCGACTGGTCGTTGGCGATACCCACAATCAGACCGCGCTTGCCCTCGAGCAGCGGCGCTTTGGCGATCGGAATCGTCATCCGGCCCTCGCAAACTGGGGAGCCGGCGCCGCATGACTTTGCACGACACCTAGCGTGTGCGTGGCGATCATCAGTTCCTCGTCTGTCGGGATGACGTGGAGTGAGACCCAGCTGTCGTCCGTCGAAATGCGCGATTTGCCTTCTGCGTTTGCGACGCGGTCCATCTCGGCACCGAGCCAGACCAGCTTGCGCGCGATACGTGCGCGCATCTCCGGTGATCTCTCGCCGATCCCGGCTGTGAAGACGAACGCATCGATGCCGCCGAGGGAGGCCGCCAGCATCCCAGCGTACAGGCTGATGCGGTAAACGAAGTAATCGAGGGCCAGCGCTGCGCCCGGCTCAGTGCTTGCCAGCAGTTCGCGCACGTCGTTGCTGACGCCTGACATGCCGCTCAAGCCGCACTTCTTGTAAAGGAAATCCTGCACCGCACGCGGACTCATTCCTTTTTCGGTCAGCAGGTAAAGGATGATCCCCGGATCGATTTGTCCGGAACGCGTTCCCATCGGCAAACCGTCGAGCGCCGTAAAGCCCATCGTGCTTTCGACGCTGTGGCCGTCGGACATCGCGCACATGGATGCGCCGCTGCCGAGATGGGCGACGATTACGCGGCTGCGGGCGATCGATGGTGCGACCTCGCGCAACCGCTGGGCGATGTATTCGTACGACAAACCGTGGAAGCCGTACCTGCGCACGCCTTCTTCATAGTATTGCTCCGGAATGGCGAAGTGATCCGCGACTGCGCTGTGCCCGCGATGAAAAGCGGTATCGAAACATGCGACCTGGGGCAGGCGCGGGAAGCGTTCCAGCAGTGTTTCGATCGGCGCAAGATTGTTTGGCTGGTGTAACGGCGCGAGCGGCACATAGCGTTTGAGGTTCGCCAGGATCTGGCGATCCACCAGGACCGGCCGGTCGTATTCCGGTCCACCGTGGACGACGCGATGGCCCACAGCGACCAGTTCAAATGCCGTGGAATCTTTCAGCCACGCCCCGGCGATACGCATCGCGGTCACGACGTCGGGGATGCTTTCCGACGGATGTGTTTGATCGACGAGGAGCTTGTTGTTGCCGTCCCGGGCGCGCAGCCGCGGCCGCGAACCGATCCCGTCCAGTTCCCCTTTGATGAGGCGATCAAGGCCCGCATCACCGCGCACTGCGAACACCTGAAATTTTACGCTCGAGGATCCGGCGTTGACGACGAGGATTGCGTCCATGGTTTCAAGCCTTCGGTAGGCTCGCCGACTGGCGGCGGGCATCGGCATAAAGGACCGCGACCGCGCATGACGCCATGCGCGTGCGCACGGAGTCGGCGCGTGAGGTTAGGATGACGGGGACGCGGGCGCCGAGGACAATGCCTGCGGCGTCTGCCTTTGCCATGAAGGAGAGATTCTTCGCGAGCATGTTGCCTGCTTCCAGATCGGGCACCAGCAGGATCTGCGCTCTTCCGGCTACCGCGGACTTGATGCCCTTGATCTTGGCCGCATGAGGATCGATCGCGTTATCGAACGCAAGCGGTCCATCCAGCACCGCGCCGGTGATCTGCCCCCGTTCGGCCATCTTGCATAACGCCGCGGCGTCGATGGTCGAAGGGATCTTCGAGGTGACGGTTTCTACCGCCGAGAGGATGCCGACGCGCGGAGTGCCGAGACCGATTTGCGTGAAGAGATCGATGGCGTTTTGGACGATGTCGCGCTTCGTCTCGAGGTCGGGAAAAATGTTGATCGCCGCATCCGTGATGAACAACGTGTCCGGATGTGTGGGTACGTCCATGATGAACACGTGGCTGATCCGCCGTGCGGTACGCAGGCCTTTAGTCGAGGAAGTGACAGCGCGCATCAACTCGTCGGTATGCAAGCTGCCTTTCATCAGCAGCTCGCCCTTACCCTGATGAATGAGTTCGACCGCCTTGGCGGCCGCGGCTTCACCATGTTCGGCATCGACCACTTCGAAGCGGGCGATATCGAGCTTGTACTCACGTGCGACCGACGCGAGTTTGAGGGCCGGACCGATCAGGATGGGCGCGATGATTCCGGCTTCCGCCGCGTCCACGCAGCCGCGCAGCGAAGTCTCGTCGCACGGGTAGACCGCTATCGTGGTTGCGGGCGCGACCTCTTTGGCCGCAGCAATAAGCCGCTCGTATTTTGCGTGAGGTGCGCGGGTCGCGGGATTGATCTGAGCGAGGGCCATGAGGTCATCCTTTTCGTCACAGGCAAACCATGAGCAACGATAAGCCTACGAGGCCTTGGCGCGGTGCTCCTTGAACCCATTGCGCGCTGCGATCCGCGTGACCTCGGATTCGTGTTCTTTCACATTGAAGAGCGCCGCCACCTGATCCAGCCGCTTCGCGGCTTCGCCGGTGACCTCTCCGCGTGCGCCGGCCAATTGGCGCAGAATGCCTAGTCCTTTTCGCCGGTCCTCGGCGCGGGGGGGAAGCAGTGCCGCAATGGCTGCAAGCGCTGCTGCTTCATCGATCAGCAGCATGAAGTACTGCTCGCGAATGAGCGCCTTGAACTCGGGAAGCGGGAGCGACCCGGTGTCGTCCGACGCCGCGCGGATGCGCCGGACCAGCGCAAATCCCCGCTCATCGATCGAGCCGTGCGACAATCCGACGTAGATCGCGCCGCGAACGATGGCTTCCCGCAGCCCGCCTTGCGTCATGCGCGCTTTCAACTCGGCAATGCGCGCCTCGAGCAGCAGCTTGTGCAGCGGACTCTTTCCGGCTTTGTGGAGCGGCCTGTTGGATTCCGGGTCAATGCCCATCGCCGCCTGCAGCGTCGGCGAGCCGTAGACCGTCATGAACATGCGTTCCGAGATTGCCTCGGTCGCCTCGCGCCAGGCCTCCCAACCGGCCACGATCTGCTCCGACACCTTCTCCTGCATCGCGAGAAGCGGATTGTCCGCCGCCGCAGGTTTCCGGTTTTCGCGAACCTGATCCGCGAGACCCGCGACCGGCGACATGAAGGGGTTGGTGTTGGCAAAAGCTTCGTATTGCATCCTTAACGGATGCAACTGCTGCAGCCAGCCCGCGAACTGAGGATTGACCAGCGTTCGCACCATCGGCTGCGCAAATGTGCGGTAGAGCGCGAGGTTGGCCTGAGACACCCGCGCCGCGGTCGCAAAACGCCGCTCATCGGCCGCATCATTCCCGCCGAGCGCCCGGATATCATCGAGCGTACGCGGCTCGCATTGCATGATCCACTCGCCCGCTACGAGGTCCGGATTGCTGACGTTCGCTGTCTTCCGCTGGAACTTCGCCTCGTAGAGACCCGGCGGCAGCATATCGATGAGGTCGATATTGCTCGAGAACTCCGCATGTTCCTTCCGCGCGACGCCGGCCGAGACGAATATCCCGAGGTGCCCGATCGTGTCGTGGATGGCGTAGACGATTGTCTGGCCGTAATTCCTGATCTCTTCCGTGTCGCCATAGAGGTCGAGGATCCACCCCAACGCTTGCTGCGGCGGCGTGATGTTGTCGCCCTGGGAACAGAATACGACGATCGGCGAGCGGATGCTGCGGAAGTCGATAGTGACGCCATCGGAGGTCTGGATTCTGGCGCTCGAGAGATTGTTGCCGACGAACAGCTCGTCGACGATGAACTGGATTTCCTCCGCGTTCAGGTTGACGTGACCACCCCACCACCGTTCGAAGCCGAGATAGCGGGCGGCTTCGGTGTCGATTTTGGAATAGAGATTGTACGGTTTGGTCCACAGCGTGTTTGCGGGATTCTGATTCTCGAAATTCTGCACCAGCCAGGCGCCATCGAACTTCCCGCCGCCGAGATCGCTTACGAGCGCCGTCAGCCAACTGCCGCCCAGAAGCCCACCGCTGTAGCGCATGGGATACTTGCCGCGCACACCGGCCCAATAGGACAACGGCGAGCCGGCGATGATGAGCGGGCCAAAAAGCTCCGGGCGTAGCGCGGCCAGCATCATGATCGCCCAGCCGGCCTGGCAATTGCCAACGACGCACGGCTTGCCCTCGGATTGCGGGTGGAGCGCGATCACCTTTTCCAAAAAGATCGCTTCGGCGTGCGCAATGTCCTCGATGGTTTGACCGGGCATCGGCTCGGGAAGGAACCCGATGAAGTAGCAGGCATGGCCGGCCTGAAGCGCTACCCCGATTTCGCTGTCGGCCTTGAAGCCTCCGATACCGGGCCCGTGGCCTGCACGCGGGTCGACGATCACGAATGGACGCAAATGGGGATCGATCAGCACGCCGTCAGGCGGCACGACGCGTACCAGCGCATAATTGACTGGCCGTGCGAGCGTTCGGCCATCGACGATGAGGTCGAAGTCGAAGTCGAGGACATGGGGAGCGGTTTGCGTTGCGTGTTCGCGGAAGTCATTCCCCCGCTCGCGCATCACGTCGAGAAAGAGAATTCCTCGCTGCCAGGCATCGCTCGCATATTCGAAGGCCGGCGCGAGCGGTCCAAGGAGAGTCGGCTCGCTGCCAGCGCGCGTCCGAGAACCTTGAGCGACCGCCATGCAAGCACCCTCGAGCAATTGGTCTGAGACGCCAGAGCCTCGAAACGACAGATCGCACCCCAGCGCGCGGCTGTGATTGCCGATCTGTGCGGCGCCGAATCCCCGCCGATGGACCTGCCACCGAGCGGCGGTGTTGGCCCGTTGATCGACAGGGGGCCACACGCCCGCTCAGGAAAAAACTGTACTTAGGCGTAAGGGGTGTTGGACGTTTTTGAGAAGTCCAGACGTCATGCTCGGCACGTGCAGTGCGCGACGCTCCGACACACACAGGGGCGCTTCCCGCGAGGCGCACACGGTGAAGTTCTTCCCGTTATAGCGGCGCGTGTGCGCGAATCTCCAAGTCGTGTCTCCAGGCCGTGTTCAACGCGGTCTCTCACCAATTTATCTGAAAGAGTCGGGGCCGGCGTAGGAACTGGTCAAGCATGCTTGCGCAAAAGCCGCGGCCGGTAGGCGGATTTTTTGGAAACACCCCTTAAAACAAAACCCGCGTTGTACTCAAATGAGTGTGGAAGGGCCGGAAACCGCTCGATGCCGGAGGCCGTCGAAAATCTCTTACTGCGGTCGCTTCCGCAGGCAACGCTGAAACGCATGTGGCCTGCATTGGAGTGGCGCCAGACCGCACGAGGCGAGGTCCTCGAGCAGGCGGACGCGCCCGTCGAATTTGTTCTCTTCGTCAATGGCGGCCTGGTGTCTCTGATCAAGGACATGAGCGACGGCCGCGCCGTCGAAGTGGGGGAGGTCGGTATCGAAGGAATCGTGGCTTCGGGCGCACTGCTCGGCCTGAACCGATCTGTCGTCGATGCCATCGTGGAAATTCCGGGCGCGGTCTTCCGGCTGAAGCGCAGCATCCTGGCGCGCGAGATCGAGCGAGACAGTACCCTGCGCGACCTCATCGGCAGGTATACGCGATACGCGTTCAATCAAATGGTGCAGATCGCCGCCTGCAATCGCCTGCATCATATCGAGGAACGATGCTGCCGTTGGCTGTTGACCGCGCAGGACAACGCCCGCGCGGATACCTTCCCCCTCACCCAGGAATATCTTGCGATCGTACTCGGTGTGTTGCGGGGTGGGGTGACCGAAGTCGCACACGCCCTGCAGGAGAACGACATAATCAACTATCGGCGCGGGGTACTGACAGTCCGCAATCGGGCAAAGCTGGAAGCAATGGCCTGCGAATGCTACCGCACGCTTCATGAGCGGCGCGCAGCGATCTTTCGCGGCTATCCGTGTTTCACTGAATCGTGAGTATGTGCGGATTCATACAGACGGGTATCATCGCATCGTACCATTGTAGATTGTGTACTCGCGGAGCGGTCATTCCGGCACAGCCTTCGTCTGCTCAGGATTGCTCGTTGAGGAGTGCCATTCATGAACACGCCCTTTCGCCACACGGGCTCGACCCGGGCGCCCGATCCACGGCATGATCGAACCTCCAGTTCCCATCCGGTCGACCGCAAGTTCGCGATCTACTGCGTCATCGCGCTGCTCGTGCTCGTCCTCGCCGGAGCTGCCTCTCTCTTCGGCTAGCTGCCGCTTGGCGACCGCCGCGGTCGCGCGTCCGCATACGAAGCGCCGGCGGCGTTCATCTTTCGGATATCGACGCTATACGGTCGGACAAATCGCTCGGACGGGATGGTGCGACTAGCATGAGCCGGTGCCTCCCGGCGGTTACACACCGATGCCCGAGCAACAGAGCTTCACGCGTGCCCGCCTCAGGACGCCGAGAGCGGCTGCCATCGCAGGCATCCTGTTTTCGATCCTCCTCGGCCTGATCTTTGGCCTGCTGCGGATTTCGTTGCCGGCGGATCCGCTCGATACCGGCGAGTGGCTCGCCACCAGCACGCGGACGGTTGGGCTCGCGATCAACCTCGTACCCTTCGCCGGCGTGGCTTTTCTCTGGTTCATCGGGGTCCTGCGCGACCGGCTGGGCGCGGAGGAAGATCGCTTCTTCGCGACGGTCTTCCTCGGCAGCGGAATCCTGTTTCTGGCCACGCTATTCGCCGGTGCCGCGTTGCTCGGCTCGATTGTCATCGCTTTCGCGAACGCCCCCGCCGATGTCGTGAGCTCGGCCAGCTTCCGTTTTGCCCGCGCAGCCGCCTATAACATCACGAACATTTATGCCGCCAAGATGGCCGGCGTCTTCATGGTATCAGCCTCGACCATTGTGCTCCAAACCAGGATCGCCGCACGGTGGCTCGCCTTCGCGGGATTTGGCGGCGCGCTCGCGCTCCTGCTCGGCAGTGAATTCATCTCCTGGAATTTTGCCGTACTGCCGGCCTGGGTATTGATGATCAGCGTCTATATCTTGTGCGATAATTTCCAGGTCTCGGCAAAATTGGATCGTTGGCATCCGACTATGCCAACGCGCCGCCGTTGAACGCGGATGAGCCGGCTTGCGCCGGCTCATCCTGCTCTCTACGGGCGATTAAACCCCGTGTGGCGTTCAGTAACCGCAGGTGCAACCGCTCGAGTAGGCCGACGGGTAATAACCGGCGTCGTAGCCGTAGCTGTAGGGGTAGTACGACGCAGCGCCGTACCCGAGGCCGACTGCCGCGCCGAGGAGCGGCGCTCCCCAGCGGCGATATCCGTAACCGCCGTAGCCGCCACGCCAACCCGCGCCGGCCCAACGCCCGCCGCCCCAGCCAGCGCCGGCCCAGCGTCCGCCGCCCCAGCCCGGCCGGGCGCCGCCCCACGTTCCCAACCGCCCGCCGGCAAAGCCGCCGCGGAAGCCGCCCATTCCACCGCGGAAACCAACGGCGCCGCCGCGGAAGCCTCCACCAAAGCCGCCGCCGCGAAATCCGCCGCCGCCAAATCGCGCGTCCGCTGTCTCAGGCACGCTCACCGCGGCCACAAACGCGAGGGTAGCAAGAGCAGCAAGAATCTTTGTGCGCATCTTGGACTCCTTTTCTTCCGATCTCTTAGGCCGACCGCCTATGGGGAAATAATAGGCGGAAAGGGCCGTCGGATAGGAGGAATTGATATATCCAGATTAGACGAAGGTGCGCACGCGCGCGCCACAGCCCGGTAAAACATATGAAGCAGCGAGCCGCCGATGAATCGGCTCATGCTACACACAGCAAGAGATGTTGATTGGCGCAAAATCTGTGGCCCGTGCGTCCAGCTGCGCAACTACTGCTAACAGCCCGCGGGGACTCGTTTGTTTCCATGCAGCCGACCTGGGACAAAAGTGCCATCGGTGCAAACCAAGAGCGGGTGTCGCACCCAGTGTCCGATTATCAACAAGTATAACGCTCTAAACTGAGAGACATTATCGGTGCGTAGTGGCGGCCGGTAGAATCCGGCCGACAAATGGCTACATTCAAACGCCGGGGCGGCCGCGTGCCGGCGCGCCTGTGGAGCGCGCCCTGTCGCGCACAAATTCGGAAAGGGCCGACATGAGTACCGCAGCCCAGCTGCCCGCGGTCGAAGCGCATCCCGCCGCCACCGAGCATCTGCCGTCGTTCATCACCGCGCCGGGCGAAACCGACGTGCTGATGGTGGTTATGGCGGTCATCCTGGGCATTTCGGTACTCGGGTTCGGCATCCTGTTCCTGCGACTGCACACGCTGCCCGAGCGGATGGCGCACCGCGGGCACAAGCTGCAGTTCGAGATCGTCGCCGTGCTCGGCCTGATCGCGCTGTTCACGCACCAGCACATCTTCTGGCTCATCGGTCTGATGCTGGCGATGATCGATCTGCCGGACTTCGGCACGCCGCTCAACCGCATCGCGGGTTCGGCCGAAAAACTCGCGGGCCTCAAGCCGGGCGAAGGCGCGCCGGAGCTGCTGCCCGAAGTCGAGGCGCCCGAAACCGCCCATACCGAGGAGCCGGCGCACGCGGCGACGCCTGCGGTCCGCCCGAGCGAAGCGCCCGTGCCGCTGCCCGCGCGCGCCGATGGCGCCGCGCCGCCGAAACGCCGGGAGCGCGCCCATGCTTGAATTGATGTTCTGCTCGATGCTGACGATCCTGCCGGACTTCCTGTTTCGGCGCTTCGTTCAGGGCCGCCGGATCGGCAAGGAGATCACGTTCTACTCGGTATGGTTCGAGCTGCGCTGGGGCATCACCGGCTGCCTGATCCTGACGATCTGCCTGATCACGACAATCTTCTATAATCACCCTTCCACTATGGCGGCGACGCTGTTCTTCCGCACCGTGCCGATTCTCCCCGAGACCAATGGGCGCGTCGCCGAGATCTACATCAAGACGGCCGACTCGGTCAGCGCGGGCGCGCCGCTCTTCCGGCTGGACAGCTCCAAGCAGGAGGCGGCGGTCGAGACCGCGCGGCGCAAGATCATCGAGGTCGACGCGGCGCTGGTGGTGGCGCAGGCCGAGGTCACCAGGGCCGAAGGCCAGTTGCGCGAGGCCAAAGGCAGCCTGCAGCAGGCGCAGGACGAGCTCGACACCAAGCAGGAGCTGCATCGGCGCAACCCCGGCATCGTGCCGACGCGCGACATCGAGAAGCTGCAGGTGCGCGTCGATGCCGCGACCGGCAGCGTCGCGGCGGCGACCGCCGGAAAGAGCGCGGCCGAGATCAAGCTCTCGACCGTGCTGCCGGCCGAAAAGGCGAGCGCGACGTCGGCGCTGGCGCAGGCGCAGGTCGAGCTCGACAAGACCGTGATCCGCGCGGGCGTGAGCGGGCGGGTGGAGCAGTTCTTCCTGCGCGTCGGCGACATCGTCAATCCGCTGATGCGCCCCGCCGGCGTGCTCATCCCGGAGGGTGCGGGCACGAAAAGCCTGCAGGCCGGCTTCGGCCAGATCGAGGCGCAGATCATGAAGCCCGGCATGGCGGCCGAGGTGACCTGCGTGTCCAAGCCGTTCGCCATCATTCCGATGGTGGTCACCGACGTGCAGGACGTGATCGCGGCCGGCCAGTTCCGCGGCGGCGAGCAGCTGATCGACGCGCAGAACGCGGTGAAGCCCGGAACGCTGATGGTGTACCTCGAGCCGCTCTACAAGGGCGGGCTCGACGGCGTGACGCCCGGCAGCGCCTGCATCGCGAATGCCTATTCGAGCAATCACGACGTGATCGTCGCGGAGGGCACCGGCACGGCAAAGCGCGTCGCGCTGCATGCGGTCGACGCGCTCGGGCTGGTGCATGCGCTGATCCTGCGGCTGCAGGCGATCGTGCTGCCGTTCAAGACGCTCGTGCTGAGCGGCCACTAGCAAACTGTGCCCGCAGCGAGTTCGGGCGCCCTCGACCGGGCGGTCGCTCATCTTGAATCAAGCTGAAGTCGCTGGATTTCGCATCGCGAACATTGGCAGCCTCGCATCTTACCCCTAAGCATAATGTGGCTATCCCTCGGTAAATGCGAAGAATGGGGCTAGCCCGCAGATTGCGATGGCTTATTGTCGCCAGCGCTCTCCAGCGTTACCGCAGAGGCCCTCTGATGCGACAAAGTTGGCCGCAGAAGGTCAGTCAAAGTGCGCCTGCATTTGCTGAATTCCTTCCGCCATGGGCGCTCTCCATCGTTCTCGCGTTAGCGGTCGGCATTGCGTACTTTGCGTCGGCGCGCCTGGGGCTTGCCCTGCTCACACAGCCCGATGGTGTCGCGGTCTTCTGGCCGGCAGCGGGTGTTTCGGCAGGCGTGCTCATCGGGCTCGGGCCCGCGGCGCGGCTGCCGGTCATCGTCGGGGTGGTGACTGCAACGGTGGCGGCCAACCTCCTCGGCGACCGGAACGCCCTGAGTTCGCTGGTTTTCGCATTGGCCAACGCCGGCGAAGCCTTGCTGATCGCGTTTCTGATCCAGAAGTATTTCGGCTTCCCGTTTGTGCTCGACCAGCTGCGGCGTGTGATCGGTTTCGTCGTGGCGGCAATCCTCGGATGCATCATGTCGGGAATTGTCGGTACCACCGGCTACATCCTGTTTCACCAGTCCACGGCATCCGAACTGACAATCTGGCAGCACTGGTTCGCCTCCGACGCAATCGGCGTCATTACGATCGCCCCGTTCCTGATCGGCCTGTTCGCGGCGACGCACGATCCGCCATCGGTCGAGGAAACGGCCGAGGGCGGCCTGGCCCTCGCCGCCCTGACCTTGGTCTGCTCGCTTTTCCTCTTCGCGCCGCATATTCCATGGGACGACGTCGCGATCGTCGCGATTTTCCCGCTCCTGCTGTGGATCGCAGCACGGTGCAGCCCGGTGTTTTCGGCGGCGGCCGCGTTCATCATCGCCGTTACCATCGTTTCGGTAACGACTTTCAATATCGGATTCTTCGGCGACGCGAGCCTGCCCGCCGAATATCGTACTCTGACCGCTCAGGCGGTGATCCTTTCGTCGGCGCTCTGTGCCCTGGTACTCGGCGCTCTATTTTCCGAGCGACGCAAGCACGTGACCCTGCTCACCGAGAGTGCGCTGCGTTTGCAGAATGCCTTGCAGGCCGGGCAAGCAATTGCTTTCGATTGGGACGCTCGCAGCGGCTTCTCGCAACGCAGTGAAAACGTCGACCAAATTCTCGGCCTTGATCCGAGCCAGGCGATTTCCGGCGAGAGTTTCATCGAGCGGGTGCACGCGGACGACCAGCTTCGCTTCAAGGCACGCCTGGGCGACCTGCGTGCCCACTCTCCGTCCTACGTCATTGATTTCCGCTATCGCCGGCCCGACGGAAGGCAAATGTGGCTGGAGGAGAGCGGGAAGGCGGAGTTCGACCGGGCGGGACGAATTGTCCGCATCAGGGGTCTGACGATCGACATTACCGAACGGAAATTGTTCGAACAGGAATTGGCCGAGGCGCGAATAACGGCAGACCGCGCCAACCAGGCGAAATCGGCATTCCTTGCGGCGGCCAGCCACGATCTGCGTCAACCATTGCAGACGTTGAAGCTGTTGCGCGGGACGCTGCAGCAGCAAGCCAGGGACAGCGCGGTAGACAAGTCGATCGCGGGGATGGGCCGAGCGCTCGAGACCATGACCGACATGCTGTCGAGCCTGCTTGACATCAATCGGCTCGAAGCTGGAAACCTGCGCCCCGCCAAGAGCGACTTTCCGGTCAGCCTTATCTTTGAGGCGCTCGCGTGCGATTTCGCCGACGCCGTAACGGATCGAGGCTTGCAATGGCGCCTCGTTCCCTCGCGACTGACGGTCCACAGCGACAGACGCATGCTCAAGGAGATGATCCGCAATCTGCTTTCCAACGCGATCCGCTATACCGACCGCGGCAAGATCGTGATGGGCTGCCGGCGCAACGGTGCCAATGTCCGCATCGAAATCTGGGACAGCGGCGTCGGAATTATGGGGGAACACCTGCCTCACATCTTCGAAGAATATTTTCAGGGCCCGCAGAACGCACAGTCCGGCGGCTTTGGCTTGGGCCTCGCCATCGTGCGGCGACTAGGGAATACGCTGGGTCACGAAGTCAGCGTGCGCTCCACGCCGGGCAAGGGCTCGGGCTTCTCCGTCGTTGTTCCGCTGGGCCGCGAAGTGCGCACAGCGGACGGTGCTCCCAGCGTGCGGTTGAACGGCTTTAACTCGCTGTTCTCCTGCAAGATGCTCATCATCGAAGATGAAGGCTCCGTGCGGGCCGCGCTGGAGTCGTGGTTGAAGTCGGAAGGGCTGGATGTCGTATCCGTGGCAAGCGGAAACGAGGCGCTGACTCTGGTCACCGAGAAAGGCATGCGCTTCGACCTCATCCTCTCCGACTACAACCTGCCCGGCCGGATGAACGGCGTCGACAGCATTCAGGCGTTGCGGGCCGCGGTCGGCTGGAAGACCCCGGCGATCGTGCTCACCGGGGACATAAGATCGGCCGTGACCGAATCGATCGCGAAGCATGAACTCAGCATCGCGCTCAAGCCGGTTGATACCGACAAGCTGATGGAATTGATGAGGTCCAAGTTTGCCCGCGGCGAGGGACGAATGGACGAACGCGCGCTGCTCAATTGAGCGCAAGATGTGGGTGAGATCCAAGCCGCCTCGTCGTGCGGAGTCCGCTTCTTTCGCATGCTGCGATTATTCGAGAACGGTGGTCGGAGCGCCGAGATTTGAACTCGGGACCCCCAGTCCCCCAGACTGGTGCGCTAACCGGGCTGCGCTACGCTCCGCCGCGCCGACAACTACGCTGCCCGCTGAACGGGCGCAAGGCCGGCAGGTGCGAAGCCGGCAACAGCCGCAGCGCGGCGCCCGTAAGCGAGCGACACCGCCATCAGTCCCCAAATCGTGCCGAGCAGCAGGAAGTAATGGCGCCAATGATCGCTGTCGATCAGCACGCTTTCGGCGGCGGTGCCGACGAAGGCACAATAGATGGCCAGATAGGTGGGCCGCCACGGCGTCGCGACGAAGACGTAGCGAAAGCCGAGGGCCAGCGTCGTCACGGTCATCGTCAAATAGACGAGGCCGGAAAGCCAGCCGCCCGACAGGAAGCTGTTGAGATAGGTGTTGTGCGGATCCTCCGGAAAGATCTTGTGGAACTGAAGCGGCCCGATGCCGAACGGCCGGTCCAGCGCGATCTCTGCGCCGAGAATGTGGCGCCCGAAACGCCCGAGATGGCCGACGTCGTAGGACTGATCCAGGCTCGCGCGTTCCTTGAAAAGATCCGCGACGCGATCGAGCGAGAGCAGCGCCGCCAGCATCAGCGCGGTAACGACGATGCCCGCAATCGCGATCAGTACGATGCGCATGCGTTCGTTCGGCGAGCGGCTGGTCACGAACGTCAGCAGCAATACCAGTGCGGCGGTAAACGCGAACTGGCCCCACGCAGCGCGCGAGAAGGTCAGCAGCACGCCGATTCCGATCAGACCGAGCAGCAATGAAGCGCGCGTGGCCTCGCCAAGCCGCCCGCCGAGCACACGCTGCAACGTGAGCATCGCGGGTAGTATGAGGAATGCACCCAGCACGTTCGGATCGTTGAAGGCGGCGCGCGCGCGGTCATAGAGCAGGAACAGGTCCGAGTGTGAACCAAACGCCCGGAAGTAGGCGAGGATTGCAATCAGGGAAGACGCGGCCGCCGCCATCACGGTGCCGCGCATCAGCATCGATAGCCGCTCGGCCGTGTTGGTCTGCAGCACCGCGGCGAAGAAGATAGCGGTCGCCGAAAGGTACCACGAGACCAGCACCCAGATGACGGGCTTGCTGTCGCTGCTCACCTGTACGACGGCAAGGGAAAAGCCCGTATTGTAAAGGAGCAGCAGAACGATGAGCGGCATCAGCGCGGGGCGCAGCGTCAATCCGGTGAGCGCGAATACCACGATGGTGAGCAGCGACGTCACCTCGTAAGGGCTCGGTTCCATGAACACGATCGCGCCGGCGAAGCCGGTAAGCCACAACAGCGCACCGCGCAGCCGCTCGACCGAGCGCAGCAGCGGCGGAGCGCGGGTTCCGGCAGCGTCGGCGACACCGGTCATCAATAGGCGCTCTCGGTCTTGGCGAGCGCGAACGGCGTCATCGCCAGGATGTAGAGGTCGAACAGCACCGACCAGTTTTCGATGTAGTAGAGGTCGTGCTCGACGCGGCGCTGGATCTTCTCGTCGTTGTCGGTCTCGCCGCGCCAGCCGTTGATCTGCGCCCAGCCGGTGATGCCGGGCTTGACGCGGTGGCGCGCGAAGTAGCCGTCCACGGCCTCGTCGTAGAGCCGGTCGACCGCCTTGGCATGCACCGCATGCGGGCGCGGGCCGACGAGGGAGAGATTGCCCTTGAACACGACATTGAAGAGCTGCGGCAGCTCATCGAGCGAGGTCTTGCGGATGAACCTGCCGACACGCGTCACGCGCGCGTCGCCTTTGGTGACCAGCCTCGACGCGGTCGCATCGGTCGCTTCGGCGTACATCGAACGGAACTTGAACACTTCGATCAGCTCGTTATTGAAGCCATAGCGTTTCTGGCGGAACAGCACCGGCCCGCGGCTGTCGAGCTTGATCGCGAGCGCGACGATCGCCATCATGGGCAGGGCGGCAACGAGGGCGAGACCGCCGACCAGCTTGTCGAACAGCCATTTCATCACGACGTCCCAATCGGCGATCGGCCGGTCGAACACGTCGAGCACCGGGACGGAGCCGATGTAGGAATAGGAGCGGGGGCGGAACTGGAGCTTGTTGGTGTGCGCCGAGAGGCGGATGTCGACCGGCAGCACCCACAGCTTCTTCAGCATCTGCAGGATGCGGCTCTCGGCCGAGATCGGCAGCGAGAAGATCACCAGATCGACGCGGGTCTTGCGCGCGAACTCGACAAGGTCGTCCACCGTGCCGAGCTTGTGCAGGCCCGCACAGGTCATCGGCGCACGGTCGTCGCCGCGGTCATCGAACACGCCGACGAGGCGCACGTCCGAATCCTTCTGGTGGTCGAGCGCGCTGACGAGATGTTCGCCGGGATCGCCGCCGCCGACCACGACCGCGCGGCGGTCGAGCCGGCCCTCGCGGGTCCAGCGCCGCACGATGCCGTAGACGAACAGGCGTGCGGCATAGAGCGTGAACAGGCCGATGCCGTAATAGGCCGAGAGCCAGACGCGCGAATACATCCCGCCGAGCTGGGCGAAGAATACCGATGCGACGAGCAGCAGGAAGACGATCGACCATGCCACCGTGAGCCGGGCGCACTGGCTGACCGGATTGCGGAACGCCTGGATCTGGTAGATGTCCGCGGCCTGGAAGGCGATCACTGCAAGACCGGCAACGCCGAATGCGGTCGCCACATAGTACCAGTCGAACACGTGGCCGTAGGCGTGGTAGACATACCCGAAGTAGGTCGCGACACCCACCAGCGCGATCAGGGCGAATTCGATCAGGCGCACCGTTCCGGCAACGACGATCGGCGAGAATGCCGGCATGATGTGCTGGGCGGCGGCAAGTTGCGCGAGTGGCGAGAGCTGCCGCGGCGCGGAACGGCCGCCTGGTACGCTCGCGGTGGCCACCGCCATGGCGCTCGCCGCCTGCATCATGCTGTTGGAGTCAGAGTTCGTCATCGACATCGCATCCCACCCTGCGATTGCCCCTCGGGGATGCGACGTGATCTAGCGAAAAAGTTTCAAGAAAGGCTTAGGTTTCTGTTCAATTTGTTTGCCGGCGGAACCGGTTAAGGGCCTCCCCGTAGGCGGCAAGGACCGCGTCGGCCATCCCCTCCGCGGAGAATTCCGCCCGGACACGCGCCCGCAGGGTTAACGCTTCATCACGCAGCGCGGCCGGATCGGCGAGAGCAGAAGAGATTGCGCGCGCGAGCGCCGGCGCATCGCCTGGAGCGATGAGGCGGGACGATTGCGGGCCGAACACTTCCGGAATGCCGCCGACATTCGTGGTGATGATCGGCACGGCGGCGGCCGCCGCTTCCAACACGATGTAAGGGAGGGATTCCGCGCGCGAGGGCACGACAAGCAGGCGTCCCAGCCGGAATGCGTCGCGCGCCGGCATCGGGGCCAGGAAATGGGTTGAGGAGCTCAGGCCAAGCCGTTCCGCCTGCTCGCGAAACTGTTCGGCATCGGGCCCGGCGCCGACGATCGTCGCCGTCGCGCCAGCCTCGCGTGCAAGCACGGCAAGGGCCTCGAGCAACACGTCGACGCCCTTGAGCAGGCGAAGCTCGCCGACAAACACGACGTCCGTCGCGTCATCTTGTGGCCCAACCTCGGCGAATTCCTGCACCGTCACGCCATTGTGCACGACGCGGACGAGTGAGCGCGGCGCACCGATCTTGGCGGTGAACACATCGCGCCCATAGCGGCTCTCGAACAGAAACAGCTCGGTGCGTGCCATCAGCACCTGTTCGACGGTGAGATAGAGCAACCCGACCGGCGAGGATCGGCTGTAATGCAGGCTGCCGCCATGCGGGGTATAGGCGCGAATGAAGCGTCCGCCGCACAGCCGTGCATAGGCACCTCCCTTGGCCCCATGTCCGTGCAGCACGTCCGCATCCGTTTCACGCGCGCGCTGCGCGACATGACGCTGCGCCGACACGTCGCTCGCGCCGACATGCCGGCTCATGGGAACGCGGGTCAGCCCCAGCGCGAGCTCGCCCGACAGGGCTGCGAATGCCGCATCCGCGCGTGCCCCGCCGGTTGAGGAATCCGCCACGATGCCGACCTTGTGCCCGCGCGCGGCCTGCGCGCGCGCCAGATCGATCACGTGGCGAAACAATCCGCCGACGGGAGAACGCAGGACATGGAGGATTTTCAGCATGGGGCTCGCCAGTAGCCCGGGTTGAGCGGCAGCGAAACCCGGGAACGGTGTCGCATGTGCCCAGACCTGCCCCGGCTTTCGCGTTGCTCAAGCCGGGCTACGCTTAAAACCAGCGTTCGGCGACCTGCACAGTGTCGCCCGGACGCACCGGATAATTCGGCGACACGACCCGCTTCTCCGTCAGCCCGCCGACCTGCCGGCTGATCTCGATGCGGCGCTTCTGCGCGCGGGGCGTAAAGCCTCCGGCGATCGCGACGGCAGTCTCGACCGTCATGTTGGCGACATAGGGATACTGGCCCGGCAAGGTGACCTCACCGAGGATGAAGAACGGGCGGTAAGTTTCGATCTCGACGGCTACATGCGGCTCGCGCACGAAGCCTTGCCGCAGTTTCGCGGCGATCGCGGCCTGCAATTGCGCCGGGGAGTGGCCGCGCGCTGCGACCGCGCCGATCAGGGGCATGGTGATGTTGCCGCCGGTGTCGACGGAGTACGACGCGCTCAGGCCTTCCTGACCGAACACGACGACGCGCAGCCTGTCGCCTGAATCGAGCCCGTAGCCGGGTTCCTCCGGCTCCAGAATGACGGGTTGCGCAACCGGCTCGGGCGCGAGCTGCGGCGGCATCAGCGGCTGCGCCTCGACCGGCTGCGCAATAACGGGCCGCGCAACGGTGGCGCGCACCGCCCCCGGACGCAGCATCGCCGGCAGCACGAATTCGCTCTGCATCAACGGCGGCGCGTTGCGCGAGAAAGGTCCCGAACCGCCGGATTGCATGCATCCGGCGAGCGCCACAGCGGCGAGTGCCAACACGACAAAGCGGCTTGACCGCATGGGACCGAATCCGCACCTTCGAGTAATCACCGACACGGCCGATTAACGCTTCACATGGTTAACAAACTCTCACTTTTGGCCGTTTGACGGCCACAATTAACGCGACAGCAACCTTAATGCTTTCTGATAGCTGGCCAACACGCCCGGTCGCGTACAGTTGTGGAGTCGGCGATGAGTGAAGGTCGCGTTGCAGCGGTGAACGGTACGGCACGAGACGGCGAGCTCGATCTCGGCGCGGTCGGGCGCGCGCTGGTGCGCAAGAAATGGTGGGTGCTCGGGCCCGCGCTCGCGGTCGCGGCGCTGACCTTCATCGGCGTCAACCTGATCACGCCGAAATACAAATCCGAGGCGCGCATTCTGTTCGAAGGGCGCGAGAACGTGTTCTTCCGGCCCGAAGCCGAGAAAGGTGCGAGTGAGCGCGACCGTACGGTCGACCAGGAGGCCGTCACCAGCCAGGTGCAGCTCGCGCTCTCGCGCGACCTCGCGCGCCAGGTGATCAAGGGCCTGAAGCTCGGGGAGCGGCCGGAATTCGACTCGACCCTGCGCGGCGTGTCGCTGATGCGCTATTCGCTCGGCTTCCTCGGCCTCGCCAAGGACCCGCTGAGCATGACGCCGGAGGAGCGCGTGCTCGAATCCTATTTCGAGCGGCTCGCGGTGTTTCCGGTCGACAAGTCGCGCGTGATCTCGGTCGAATTCCAGTCGGCCGATCCGGAGCTTGCGGCGCGTGTCGCGAACGCGGTCGCGGACAATTACCTCGCCATTCAGCAGACTGCGCGCCAGGAGCAGACGCGGGCGGCCGGCCGGTGGCTTGCAGGCGAGATCGACGTGTTGCGCAAGCGCGTCGCCGAGGCGGAGGCCAAGGTCGAAGAATTCCGTGCCAAGACCAACCTCTTCATGGGCACCAACGGCACGACGCTGTCGAACCAGACGCTCGGCGAGTCGAACCGCGATCTGGCCGCTGCGCGCTCGCAAAAGGCCGACCTCGAAGCCAAGGCGAAGTTCATCCGCGATGTGCTCAAGCGCGGCGGCTCGGTCGAATATTCCGACATGATCAATTCCGAGTTGATCCGCCGGCTCAACGAGCAGCGCGTCACCCTGCGCGCACAGCTCGCGGAGCAGTCGTCCACGCTGCTCGACAATCATCCACGCATCAAGGAACTGAAAGCCCAGATCACCGATCTCGACCGCCAGATCCGCGACGAGGCGGCGCGGCTGGCGCGCTCGTTCGAAAACGATGCGCGTATTGCCGGCGCGCGCGTGGAGTCGCTGCAGAGCTCGCTCGATCAGCTCAAGGTGCAGGCGGCCTCGACCAACGGGCAGGACGTCGAGCTGCGCGCGCTCGAGCGCGAGGCAAAGGCGCAGCGCGACCTGCTCGAATCCTATCTCGCCAAGTATCGCGAGACGACCGCGCGCGACTCGCTCGGTGCCGCCCCGGGCGATGCACGCATCATCTCGCGTGCCGTCGTCTCGAACACGCCGTTCTTCCCCAAGAAGCTTCCGATCGTGCTGATTGCGACGCTCGCGACGTTGTTCGTCGCTGCCGGCTTCATTACCACGGGCGAATTGCTCGCCGGCAACGTCTATCGCGGCGGCGCCGCCGAACCCGTGGCCGAACCGGTAGCCGCAACGCCTGCTGTTTCGGTCGAGGAGCCTGTCGCGAGGCGGAGCTGGCTGCCGAAGGGCCTTATCCGTGCCATGGCTGCCGCGCCGGCGCCGATCGAGCCGCAACTCGCCGCGCCTGCGGTCGCTGCGCCTTCGAGTGAACTGACCGTCGCCGATATCGCGCAGGCGCTACGCGAGGCCGGCGACGCAGGCAAGCGCGTCGCCGTGATGGGCGCCGCGGCGGGCATCGGCACCACCATGACGGCGGTCGCAATTGCGCGCGAGCTTGCGCGTGACGCGCGCGTGGTTCTGGTCGATCTTTCCCTCGACCGACCGAAGCTCGCGGCGATCACGATCGAGCCACGCGGGCCGGGCATCGCCGACCTGGTGCACGGCACCGCCTCGTTCGGACAGATCATCACGCGCGACCGCTCCTCGCGCGTTCAGGTGGTCCCCGCCGGCCGAACCGGGATCGATGCCGCCGCCGTCATCGGCTCGGACCGACTGAGAACCGCGCTGGATGCGCTTGCGCGCAGCTATGATTACGTGATCATCGATGCGAGCGTCGTGCCGCATGCGCTGGACGACCGCATCGCGCGTCTCGCACCCTGTGCCGTGCTGGTCGCGACCGGGCTTGCGGCCGCGAAGGCCGACGCGCTACGGGATCATCTCGCAAGCGCGGGCTTCGCCGACATCGCAGTGTTTGCCGGCACCGCGCCCGCGCTGGAGCCAGCGAACGTCGGTGTTGCCGCCTGAGGTGGGATCCGCATCGTGGCCGGATTGAAAAAGGTCGTCCTGCGCACCGGAATGGAGGCGCTGTATTTTACCGGCGCCCATCACCTGCTGCGCCCGCTGCTCGGTGGCGTCGGCGCAATCCTGACACTGCACCACGTGCGTCCGCCGCGGACAGGGTCCTTTCAGCCCAACCGGCTGCTGGAGGTCTCGCCTGAGTTTCTGGATGATGTGATCAAAGGCCTGCGGCATGGCGGCATCGACATCGTCACGCTCGATGAGATGCACCGGCGCCTGAAGGAGCAGGACTTTCGCCGCCGCTTCGTCTGCGTCACCTTCGACGACGGCTATCGCGACAATCTGCGCTACGCGCTGCCGATCCTGAAGAGATACGAAGCACCGTTCGCCATCTACATACCGACCAGTTTTCCGGATCGCGCTGGAGAGCTTTGGTGGCTCACGCTCGAGGCCGTCATCGCGCGCCACAGCCGCGTCGCGCTGGTGATGGACGGCGAGGATCGTCGCTACGACTGCCATTCCACGGAAGCCAAGTACGAGCTGTACGAGCACATCTACTGGTGGCTGCGCAGCCTCGACAGCGAGGACGAACTGCGCGAGGTCGTGCGCGACCTCGGCGCCCGTTATGGCGTCGACAGCGCCGCGTTCTGTAAGGACCTGTGCATGACCTGGGAGGAGATCGGTGAAATCGCCGCTGACCCGCTCGCAACAATCGGCGCGCACACGGTCAACCACGTCATGCTGAAAAAGGCGAGCGACGCGGACGTGCGCGGCGAGATGCAGCAAAGCGCCGCGGTGATCGAGGCGACGCTCGGAATGAGGCCGGCGCATTTCAGCTATCCGGTCGGCGACCGCACGTCGGCTGGTCCGCGCGAGTTTCGCATCGCCGCGGAGGCCGGCTTCAAGACCGCGGTGACGACGCGCCCCGGCGTGCTGTTTCCCGAGCACGCTGCGCACCTGACCGCGCTGCCGCGCCTCTCGCTCAACGGCGAATACCAGCAGCGCCGCTACGCCAAGGTGCTGCTCTCGGGCGCCGCGACCGCGCTGTGGAACGGATTCCGGCGGGTCGATGCGGCGTAGCGCTGTCGCTCATTCCCGCGTAAGCGGGAATCCAGGGACCAACAACTGGGTCCCCGCTTTCGCGGCGACGAGCGAACCCAGGGTCAGGTGTTATCCGCGCGCTGCATCCAGCTGACCAGCGGCATCGCCGGCAGCACCCAGCCGAGGCCGGCAACGAGATAAAACAGCGCCGCGACGAGGCCGCTCTGGGCGCGCAGCGCAAACTGCGCGAATGCCATCATGGTGAGCGCCCATGCCGTCACCAGCAGGAGCAGTCCGACGGTTCCGATCAGCTTGCGCGTGCGGATGCGCATCGTCACCTTTCGTTGCGGCGCCTTGACCGGCTGGGCTCGGTCTATATGGTCCGCGCCATTCCCGGCAAGAGACGCATGGACCTCATCGACCGCCGCCAACGCGCTGTCCGTATTTGGCTTTACGCCGTCGCGGCGCTCATCTTCGCGATGGTGCTGGTGGGCGGCGCGACGCGCCTGACGGAATCCGGCCTGTCGATCGTGGAATGGAAGCCGGTGACCGGCACGTTGCCGCCGCTGAGCGAGGCCGGGTGGCAGGCCGAGTTCGATAAATACAAGACCATCCCCCAGTTCCAGCATCTCAACAGCGCGATGACGCTCGCCGAGTTCAAGACCATCTTCCGGTGGGAGTGGGCGCACCGGCTGATGGGACGCATCATCGGCGTGGCGTTCCTGCTGCCCTTCCTCTGGTTTCTCGCGAAGGGCTGGATCCGGGAGGGCTTGCGCTGGCGGCTGTGGACGATCTTCGGGCTCGGCGCGCTGCAAGGCGCGGTCGGCTGGTGGATGGTCGCCTCCGGCCTCGCCGATCGGGTCGAGGTCTCGCAGTACCGGCTCGCGACGCATCTCGTCCTCGCCTGCGTGATCTTCGCCGCCATCGTATGGACCGCTGCGCGCATGGCCCGCGCGCCGATCGAAGTGCCGTCGCGCATTCATGCCGGTGCGGTCGCGCTGCTCGTGCTGGTGCTGATCCAGATCTATCTCGGCGCGCTGGTCGCGGGACTACGCGCGGGGCTGACCTACAACACCTGGCCGCTGATCGACGGCAGCTTCATCCCGGACACGGCGCGGCTGTTTCACGACACACCCATGTGGCGGAATTTTTTCGAGAACACGCTGACGGTTCAGTTCAGCCACCGCATGACGGCATATACGCTGTGGCTGGGCGCTGTAATGCACGCGGTCGACGCGGCGCGCACCGTGCGCCGCGGCCCGGTGCTCACACATGCGCTGGCGCTTGCCGGACTCGTGACGATTCAAGCCGCGCTCGGCATTTTGACGCTGCTCTATCAGGTGCCGATCGGCCTCGCGCTCGCCCATCAGGCCGGCGCGATCCTCGTGCTGGCGCTTGCGACCGTGCACGCGCAGAGCCTGACGGCGCGCAGCGCCACGCAGTCGCTCGGCGCGCCGGCGAAGGCTTAGGCCGCCTCCAGCGCCTGTTCCAGATCGTGGATGATGTCGGCGGGGTCCTCCAGCCCGATCGAGAGCCGGACCACGTCCGGGCCGGCGCCGGCCTGCACCTTCTGCGCATCGGAGAGCTGGCGGTGCGTGGTCGAGGCCGGGTGGATGATCAGCGAACGCGTGTCGCCGATGTTGGCGAGATGCGAGAACAGCTTCACGTTCGACACGAGCTTGACGCCCGCCTCGTAGCCACCCTTGAGCCCGAAGGTGAACACCGCGCCCGCGCCCTTCGGCACGTATTTCTTCGCAAGGTTATGATAGCGGTCGGTCGGCAGGCCGGGGTAGCTCACCCACGCGACGCTCTTCTGCGCGGCAAGCCAGGTGGCCACCGTCTGCGCGTTGTCGCAGTGGCGCTGCATGCGCAGCGGCAAGGTCTCGACGCCGGTCAGGATCAGGAACGCGTTGAACGGAGAGAGCGCCGGCCCGATGTCGCGCAGGCCGAGCACGCGGCAGGCGATCGCGAAGGCGAAGTTGCCGAAGGTCTCGTGCAGCACGATGCCGTTATATTCCGGCCGCGGATCCGACAGCATCGGATAGCGGCCCTCGCGCGACCAGTTGAACGTGCCGCCGTCGACGATCAGGCCGCCGATCGAATTGCCGTGACCGCCCAGGAATTTGGTGAGCGAGTGCACGACGATGTCGGCGCCGTGCTCGATCGGCTTGCACAAATAAGGCGTCGCCAGCGTGTTGTCGACGATCAGCGGAACGCCGGCCTTGCGCGCGATGGCGGCGACCGCCTCGATGTCGGTGATCACGCCGCCCGGGTTGGCGATCGACTCGATGAAGATCGCCTTGGTCTTGGCCGAGATGCCGCGCTCGAAGGTCGAAATGTCGTCGGGGTCGGCCCACACCACGTTCCAGCCGAAGCTCTTGAATGCGTGGTTGAACTGGTTGATCGAGCCGCCATAGAGCTTCTTCGAGGCGACGAACTCCTCGCCCGGCATCATCAGCGCCTGCATCACCAGCACCTGCGCGGCGTGACCGGACGCGACCGCGAGCCCGGCGGTGCCGCCCTCGAGCGCCGCGATGCGCTCTTCGAGCACCGCATTGGTGGGATTGCCGATGCGCGTGTAGATGTTGCCGAACGCCTGCAGGCCGAACAGCGATGCCGCATGATCGACGTCGTCGAACACGAACGACGTCGTCTGATAGATCGGCGTGGCGCGCGCGCCCGTGGTCGGGTCCGGCTGCGCGCCGGCATGGATGGCAAGCGTGTTAAAGCCGGGCGTGCGGTCTTCGCTCATGGACGAGGCTCCGGGGTGAGTAAAGGAATGCGCCAGCCCGGTTTTACGGGACCGGAATGGCGGTGTCAGCCGCTGTTTTCGTCATCGCGCACGACGCGAGCCGCAACGCCGCCGCCGAGCGTCGCACGGTTCAAGGACATGCGCTGCACGCCCTTGCCGAAGATTTGCGCGCGCTTGGAGGAGAGCGTGCGCGAGTTGACGCCGATCCAGCCGATCTCCGAGGAGAGCCGGCCGTACTCGATCTTCGGGCAGCGGTTCATCACGACTTTCATGCCGTTCGCCTCGGCAAGCGCGGCCGCCTCGTCGTTGCGGACGCCGAGCTGCATCCAGATCACGCGTGGCCTCGGCGTAAGCGCCAGCGCCTCCTGCACGACCGGTAGCGCGTATTTGGAGGCGCGGAAGATGTCGACCATGTCGATCGGCTCGGGGACCTCAGCGAGCCGCCCGTAGATTTTCCGCCCCAGCAACTCCTTGCCGCCGAGGCCGGGATTGATCGGGATCATGTTGTAGCCGCGCTCAGCCAAATACTTGAACGCAAAGTAGCTCGGCCGGTTGTCCTTCGCCGACGCGCCGACCATCGCAATGGTCTTCACGGTATTGAGGATGCCGCGGATGTAGCTGTCGTCGTACCGGTCGTGAGTCATGATGCCGAGCATATGGCGGGCAGGCGGGAAAAGGTCCAGCCTGCCGTGCTCGGATGATCGGGGAGGGCAATGCGCCTTAGCGCATCAGGATATTCAGCGGCTTGCCCGGGCGCTGGCTCGCGACCGCGGTCTTCACCGGCTTGAGCGAGGCGTTTCTCGTGGTGCGGACCTGTGCGGCGGGAGCCGGAGCCGCGTAGGCGGTTTCGGTCGCCGGCGTCGCATACTTGTCCATCACCATCTGGCAGCCGGAGGAGAGCTTCGCCTTGTTCTGCACCATGCAGGCGACCGTGCGGCCGCGATCGGGAATGGTGTGCGAGCAGACGCGGAAGGCGTCGTTCATGCAGAGATTCTGCTCTTCGGCGGTCTGTGCGATGGCCGCCGTGGAGAGCATCGCGAAAGCGACGCTGAGCATGATGCGGTTCATGGAAGTCCCCTTACCTGAGGGGCCTCGCTCCCCGCCCGCCCGGACAGGTGACGCTCCCCTTCAGAGCATTAGACGCGGCGAGGGGCAGAAAGGTTCAACGGATGAAAAAACCGAGCATTGTCAGCCGGATACCACTCCGTCCTGGCGCTCGGCGAGCAGGGACCGGAGGCGGGCATTCTCCGCCTGAAGGGCGGCGATGCGCTCCTGCACCGTGCCGAGCAGCCCTTCCACCTCATCGGCCGTCAGCCGCGCCGTGATGTGCTGGGAGCAGTTCACGTCCCAAGCCTCGATGGTAAACAGGATCACACGCTCGGGCCTTGCCTTGTAGCCCTGGTCGAACAGCCGCGCGACCAGCGCGTCGTCGTTCTCGACCACGCGGGCCCGGCCCCACAGTTTGATGCGCTGGCGGCGCGAGAAATCGATCAGGAACAGGTAGGCGCGGTCGTTTTCGGACAGGTTTCCGAGCGTGATGTACTGCCGGTTGCCACGGTAGTCGGCAAAGCCGAGCGTGCGCTCGTCGACGACCTTGATGAAGCCTTTGGGCCCGCCGCGATGCTGGATGTAAGGCGCGCCGTCCGCCGAGGCGGTGCCGAGGAAGGCCGTGTCCTGTTCGGCGATGAATGCTGCCAGCTCCGGCGTCACCGTGTTGGGGAAGCCAGCGGCGATCGTCTTGTCGTATGCGCTGGCCGATCCGCGCTCGGCCTGCGCGCGCCGTGCGGCTGGCGTGAAGACGATTTCGCTGTTGGTCATGGCACCCTCGTGTGCCGCCAATCTAAATCCGGGCCGCCGGAGCGCCACGCAAGACTGCGTGAGGGCTAGTTACTCTCGATCACCTTGCGGCACTTTTCGCTGATCTTGTCCTTGTTCTCTTCAAGGCAGCTGAGCAGCACGCCCGGGTCCTCCCCCTTGCCTTTGCAGAACTTCGCCACGTCGGGCCGGCATGCGGCACGCTGTTGTGGTGTGCCTTGCGCCAAGGCGGCGGATAGCGACGCGGAAGCGAGAACGGCAATCAGGCTCAGGCGAATGAACATCCGGCATCCCTTTGAAATCGTGGGTGAGGGTACTCAGCGGCCAAAAGTGTCATGATCGTGACAGGGATTTAGCGGTCTTCCCAGGTCGGCGTACGCTTCTCGATGAACGCACCGATGCCTTCTTCGGCGTCGCGCGCCAGCATGTTCTCGACCATCACCTCGGAGGTGTAGCGATAGGCGTCCGCGAGACTCATCTCGAGCTGGCGGTAGAACGCCTCTTTCCCGATCTTCACGGTCAGCGCCGACTTCGAGGCAATCTGCCGCGCCAGCTTGAGCGCCTCGTCGCGCTCCGTCCCGGGCGCCACCACGCGATTGACGAGGCCGATGCGTTGCGCGTCGTCGGCCGACATGAGCTCGCCGGTGAGCAGCATTTCCATCGCGGCCTTGCGCGACACGTTGCGCGAGAGCGCGACCATCGGGGTCGAGCAGAACAGCCCGATGTTGACGCCCGGTGTGGCGAACTTCGCCGCGCTTGAGGCGATCGCGAGATCGCAGCTCGCGACAAGCTGGCAGCCCGCCGCGCTCGCGGGGCCCTGAACGGCCGCGATCACCGGCTTCGGCAGATGCACGATTGCCTGCATCATGGTCGCGCAGGCATCCATGAGTTGCTTGAAATAGGCCCGCCCGCGATCGGTATCGCTGCGCCGCGCGGTCATCTCCTTCATGTCGTGGCCGGCACAGAATGAGGGCCCGTTCGCCGCCAGCACGACGACACGTGCGCGCTTGTCGGTCGCGATCTCGGCAAGACTTTCCGTCAGCGCGGCAATCAACGCTTCCGACAGACTGTTGCGCGCCTGGGAACGATTGAGCGTGAGCAGCGCGACGTCGCCGAGATCTTCGCGCAGCAGGACCGGCGCGGAGGCGACACGCAGGGCAGGGGCGGGGGCGTTCATGGCGGCAACTTAATCCGCTGCGCGGTCCATGCAAGCGGAGGAACAAGGTCGCGCGGGAGAACGTTTTGACGGCGAAAAACCGAGCATGAGGTGCAAACAATGCCTCGAACGACCGCGAAAAAGGCCACCAAAACCACTCACAGAAACAGCCAAGCGCGCCATAAAAGCACGACGAAGCGCGGCGGCCGACGTTGGTCGAAGCATGTGACGGAAACAAGCAATGCGATGGACCTCAGGGGCGGCGTGTTCAAGCTGCGCGACCCGAAGAAGATCGCCGCGTCGCTCAAGCGCTCCGCCGAGCGCAGCCACCGTCGCAAGGCGAACCCGTATCGCTCAGCCCTGTCGATGCTCACCTTCTATATCAACCGCGCGGGCAAGAACCTGCCGGCCTCGCGCAAGAAGGTGCTCAACCGCGCGAAGGACGAACTGAAGGCGCAATTCCACGAGGATTGATCCGCCCGCCGCTCCAGCTTATCCGTGAACCATGGATGCGAGCACGGGAAGGCGGCCAGGCGTTCTGACTGCAGCGCAGGTCAGCGAGCTGCTGGCGCGCGAGTTTTCGCAGGTCTTCCACACCAAGTCCGACAACGTCATCGAAGACGCCTGGCATGGCGGCTGCCGCATCCGCCGCAAGTTCAACGAGAAATCCTTGCGGCCGGGCGGCACCATCTCGGGCCCGACGATGATGGGGCTCACCGATTTCGCGATGTATGTCGCCGTGCTGGCCTCGATCGGGCCGGTGCCGCTGGCCGTGACGACCAACCTCAATATCAACTTCCTGCGCAAGCCGACGCAGCGCGACCTCATCGCGGAAGCGCGGCTCCTCAAGCTCGGCAAACGGCTGGCTGTCGGGGAGGTCGAGATCTACTGCGACGGGGCGGACGAGATGGTGGCCCATGCCACCTCGACCTATTCAATCCCCCCGCCCGAGCAGCGCGGTGGCTAGAGGTTCTATGATACCTATTTTCTATCTATTTGTTTTTACGTCGGATTGCCGCCTGAAAGTGCGTTGACGCTGGCGGACGCGGCGTGTAGAAACCGCCTCCATTCGCGGCTGCCCTTGCAGCCCGCCTCTCCACGGAATCGAGATCATGAGCACGTATTCGGCGAAGGCCGCCGACATCGAGAAGAAATGGGTGCTGATCGACGCCAAAGGCCTCGTCGTCGGCCGCCTCGCCTCGATCGTCGCACTGCGCCTGCGCGGCAAGCACAAGCCGACCTTCACGCCCCATGTTGATGACGGCGACAACGTCATCATCGTCAATGCCGACAAGGTGGTGCTGACCGGCCGCAAGCGCGAGAACAAGGTCTACCACCACCACACCGGCTATATCGGCGGCATCAAGGAGCGCACAGCGAAGCACATCCTCGAAGGGCGCTTCCCGGAGCGCGTAGTCGAGAAGGCGGTGCAGCGCATGCTGCCGCATGGGCCCCTCGGCCGCCAGCAGTTCGGCAATCTGCGGGTCTACAAGGGCCCCGATCATCCCCACACGGCGCAACAGCCCGAAGTACTCGACATCGCCGCCATGAACCGCAAGAACGTGAGGGCCTGACCGTGGCCGAAACCATGCAATCGCTCGACCAGCTCGGCACTCTGAAGCCCGCCGCGCCTGAATCGCCGAAGTATGTGCAGAAGCTCGACAAGCAGGGCCGCGCCTACGCGACCGGCAAGCGCAAGAACGCAGTCGCGCGCGTATGGATCAAGCCCGGCGCCGGCAAGATCGTCGTCAACGAGCGCGCGATCGAAGTCTTCTTCGCGCGCCCTGTGCTGCGCATGTTGATCCAGCAGCCGATCGTCGCCACCAATCGCGCCGGCCAGTACGACGTGATCTGCCGCGTGTCCGGCGGCGGCCTGTCCGGGCAGGCCGGCGCGGTCCGCCACGGCATTTCCAAGGCGCTCACCTACTTCGAGCCGGACCTGCGTGGTGCACTCAAGCGCGGCGGATTCCTGACGCGCGACAGCCGTGTGGTCGAACGCAAGAAGTACGGCAAGGCCAAGGCCCGGCGCTCGTTCCAGTTCTCCAAGCGCTGACACGATCCGCGCCGCGATACGCCAGGGGCGCGCTGCCGGCGCGCCCTTTTCGCGTTTACCGCCCGTGACTTGCGCGTATGCGGGATTGTGCGGCCCGGATTAACATTCCGGCAGCGTTTTTCTGTGCACCACTGGGGCGGGCAGGGCCGGGCCGTTTCCTTCGGAAATGGCCCATATCGGGTGACGGTGAATGCTCCACGTCCCGACGCTTTCGATCGTCGCGGTGTTCGTCACCACGATTCTCGGTGCGTTGCTGCTGTTCGCCTGGCGGCGCGAGCAGAACTCCAGCGCACTGCTGTGGTGGGGCAGCGGCTATCTGCTCGGGGCGATATCGTTTGCGCTGCTGTCCGCACGCCGCATCATTCCCGACGTGCTCTCGATCGAGATGGCGAACACTGCCGTCCTTTTGAGCTACGGCTTCATGTTCGCCGGCGCGCGCGCGTTCCACGGGCGCGACACACCTCTCACCGCCCTGCTGGTCGCGCCGCTGATCTGGCTGATCGCGATGCAGGTGCCCGCGATTGCGGCCGACATCAATCTGCGCATCGTCGTCGTGACGCTCTGCCAGTGCGCGTTGATCAGCCTGATGGTGTACGAGTTCTGGAGCGAGCGCGCGGAGCCGCTGCTGTCGCGCTGGCCGACCATCATCGTGCTGCTCACCCAGATGGTGGTGCTCACCCTGCGTCTTCCCGCGGTTCTCCTCACGCCGCTGACGGCGACGCATGATTTCTTTCGCAGCCCGACGTTTGCCGTCATGGCGTTCTCCACCGTGCTGTACACGATCACCTTCGCGTTTCTGCTCCTGTCTATGACGAAGGAGCGCGGCGAGCTGCGCCACAAGAGGGCGGCTTTGATCGACCCGCTGACCGGCCTTGCCAACCGGCGCGCATTCCTTGGCAATGCCGCCGAATTCATGAGCCGCGGCGGCAAGCGCAGCGAGCCGCTGACCGTGATGCTAGCCGATCTCGACCGCTTCAAGGCTGTGAACGACCGGTTCGGTCACGCGATCGGCGACCATGTGCTGCAGCTCTTCGCCGACACGGTTACCCACACGTTGCGTGCGAACGATCTGAGCGGAAGGCTCGGAGGCGAGGAATTCGCATTTCTGCTGTCCGGGACGGATGCCGCGGAAGCGGCGCGCGTCGCAGAGCGCATCCGGATACGGTTTGCCGAAGCGGCGCGCTCGGTCGGCGGCAAGGCTGTCGCGTCGACAGCGAGTATCGGGGTTGCGACGACCAACGATCCGGCGGCGCGCATCGAGGATCTGATGGCAGCGGCCGACCATGCGCTGTATCGCGCAAAGGCAGGCGGACGAAACCGCATCGCTGTGATCGACTGCGGAATCAGCGCCGTCGAACCCGGGGCGTCGATCGCGCCCGCCGCGCAGGTGTTTGCGCTTTCTGCGCTCTCGCGCAGTGCCGCCTGACGCAGTGCGATACGTTAACGCGCGTTAACGACCGGCTGGTGAGTAACGGAAACCCGGCGTTTACCGTATCGCCGTTAGCATCGCTCCCATGTCGCATTCGCGCGCAATCGCCGACCTGGAAGCCGACATCGTCGCCCTGCGCGCCGCCGCGGAGCGCGCCGGGACGGCTCTCGCGTGTCTGTTTTCAACATCGGACGAGTTCGAAGCAGCGGTTGTGCGCGTGCGCCGCGAGCAGGGCGCCTATTGGGCCCGGAAGAGAGTGCGGCATCCGTTGCGCACCGCGACGCTGGTCGCGCTGATCGCGCTGGTGTTCATGCTGGTCTGACTCGGGATGAAAAAGGGGCGCCGCGCGGCGCCCCTTCGTGCTCCTGCATCTCTCCGTGCCGCGTTATTTCAGGTTCGTCATCGCGGTCAGGTCGAACGAGAACTTCGCGACCACGGTCGCGTCGCACCATTTCGATTGCCCGGTCGCCACGGCGCTCGGATCACTGGTGAGCAGGAAGCAGTTCTGCCGCGACAGGTCGGTGTCGTAGTAGCGCACGTCGAAGGTGAAGATCTTGTAGGTCACCGCGAACCCAACGTTCCACTGCGTGTAGTCGGGCAGGTCGAACGGCGCGCCGAAGGCCGTGAAATTGCCGAGCCAGTAGTGCGCGGCATCGCCGGAGACGTAGACCCCCCAGTCCGTCGGGAACCAGGCGGAGGGCAGGGTGAACTTGACGTTGCCGCCCGCATACGTGCCCTTTGCGCCCGACCCCAGCCAGTTCGGGGTGTAGTAGACGTAGCCGCCGATCGCGAGCCAGTCGGTCGCCGTCCAGGTGCCCTTGCCGTAGACCTCCCACATGTCGCTGTCTTTGACGGTGAACGGCCCGAAGCCGAAATTGCTCGGGCTGACCGTCGTCAGGGTGGGGTCGGCGAAGAACAGCTGCGTTTCGTTCGGATAGTAGTAGTACATGAAGCCGAAATCGAACGCGACGGGACCGAAGGTTGGGCGGATACCGCCGTAGAGGTCGAATTCGCCCGTCGGCGTCGTCGGCAGTTTCGTGCTCCAGCCCCAGATGCCGGCGTAGAGCTGAATGTCCTTGGTGATGTTGCAGCGCGGCTCGACATAGGCGAAGACGCCCGGCCCCTTATCGGTCTGCGAAATGCCGCGGAAGTTATAGTCGCTCTGGATGCCGCCCCCGAAGGCGACATCGAAGCAGGATGTCGGTCCGGCTTCCACGATCTTTTTCGGTGCTTTGGTAACGATGTCGGCTGCGAAGGCGCCTGTGCCGAGCAACGTGAGTGCTGCAAACGATGCGACGAGAGTGTTTGTGGTTTTCATTGATCCCCCCACCCACGCTGGTGGCTCCAAGATGATCCCGACTATTTCACGCCTGCTGGCACCCCCCAGAACGCGGCGCCGAACTAACATCGCGCTGATATTGCAAGACGAACGAACGAGGTATCGAGCCCAAAGAAACGACAACTGCTGCCTGTTTGGGCGAATGTGGCAGTTCTTCAAAACAAACCGGCTTGATGTGGCGCAGCCGCAACAGTCCGCAAATGCCCGCTCACGTTGCGGCAAAGGGCAGGCCGCCCGGAAAGAAAAAAGGGCGCCCTTGCGGAGCGCCCTTCCAGGTGGTCGCGTCGCCGCGACGTTTGGGAGGAGTACGCCTTACGCCGAGTAGTACATCTCATATTCGACCGGATGCGGGGTGTGCTCGAAGCGAATCACCTCGGTCATCTTCAGCTCGATGTAGCTGTCGATGAAGTCGTCGTCGAATACGCCGCCGGCTTTGAGGAATTCGCGATCCTTGTCGAGATTGCCGAGCGCCTCGCGCAAGCTGCCGCATACGGTCGGTATTTTCTTCAGCTCCTTCGGCGGCAGGTCGTAGAGGTCCTTGTCCATCGCCGGTCCCGGATCGAGCTTGTTCTTGATGCCATCGAGGCCGGCCATCAGCATCGCGGCGAAGCCGAGATACGGATTGGCGAGCGGATCGGGGAAGCGGACCTCGACACGCTTGGCCTTCGGGTTGGTCGTGTACGGGATGCGGCACGAGGCCGAGCGGTTGCGCGCCGAATAGGCGAGCAGCACAGGGGCCTCGAAGCCCGGGACCAACCGCTTGTACGAGTTGGTCGTCGGGTTGGTGAAGGCGTTGATCGCCTTCGCATGCTTGATGATGCCCGCGATGTACTGCAGGCAGGTTTCGGACAGGTCCGAATACTTGTTGCCGGCGAACACGGGCTTGCCACTCTTCCAGATCGACTGGTGGCAGTGCATGCCCGAGCCGTTGTCGCCGTAGACCGGTTTCGGCATGAAGCAGGCAGTCTTGCCGTAGATCTGCGCGACCTGCGTGATGCAGTATTTGTAGATCTGCAACTGGTCGGCCATCAGCGTCATCGGCGAGAACTTCATGCCGAGCTCGTGCTGGGCGGAGGCCACCTCGTGGTGATGCTTCTCGACCTTCACGCCCATCTTGGCCATCGCGGCGAGCATCTCGGAGCGCATGTCCTGCGCGGAGTCTTGCGGCGGGACCGGGAAGTAGCCCTTCTTGGTGCCGATGTGGTGGCCGAGATTGCCCCCCTCGTAGACGGTCGAGGAGTTGGTCGGAAACGCGATCGAGTCGACCTGGAATCCGGTCTTGTACGGCTCCGCGCTGAAGCGCACGTCGTCGAACACGAAGAACTCGGCCTCCGGACCGAAGAAGATCGTGTCGCCGATCCCCATCGACTTCACCATCGCCTCCGCCTTCCTGGCGATGCCGCGCGGGTCGCGGTTGTAGGGCTCGCCGGTGGTCGGCTCGAGCACGTCGCAGACGATCGACAGCGTCGTCTCGGCGAAGAACGGATCGATCGTGGCGGTCGCCGGATCCGGCATCAGGCACATGTCCGACTCATGGATCGCCTTCCAGCCCGCGATCGAGGAGCCGTCGAACATCTGGCCTTCGGCGAACGTGTCTTCCTCGATCATCGATTTGTCGAAGGTGACATGCTGCCACTTGCCGCGCGGATCGGTGAAACGGAAGTCGACGTATTTCACGTCGTTGTCCTTCATCATCTTGAGGACATCTTTAGCCGTCGTCATGGGTACCCTTTCTTCGGAGCAATTCGGGGATCAGCGCGGGGCCCCGCGCGTCAGATGGCGTCCAGTCCGGATTCCCCCGTTCGGATCCGGATGGCTTCTTCGATGTTGGAGACAAAGATCTTGCCGTCTCCGATCCGGCCAGTCTGCGCAGCCCGGCGGATCGCATCGACGGCTTTTTCGACCATGTCGTCGCCCAGTACTACCTCGATCTTCACCTTGGGGAGGAAATCCACGACGTATTCGGCGCCGCGATAAAGCTCGGTGTGCCCCTTCTGGCGCCCGAAGCCCTTGGCTTCCATCACCGTGATGCCCTGCAGTCCGACTTCCTGCAGGGCTTCCTTCACCTCGTCGAGCTTGAAGGGCTTGATGATGGCCTCGAGCTTCTTCATTGCGTCTCTTTGCCTCCCCGACCCCACAGCGAAAGCGAACCTGCCGCGCAGGAGTCGCCGCACGGGTTAGCAGGGTCCGTGCCAAGCCGCTGCGTACGACAAAACCGTGGTATGTGAACAGCTTCCGCCATCTCGGGCGGCATGGCCCGGGCAGCGCGTTGCTACAGCCTGTCTAAAACATAGGCAATGTGATTACTCCTTAGGCAACACCTCCATGTTTCCGCCGGCTCACTTGCCCACCGATGCATCGGCCTGTCGGATCTCGCGCCGCTCCGCTAGACTCGGGCGATAACCCGATGATGGAACTTCTGACGCCCGACGAGATGGCCGAGTGCGACCGGCTCACCGTCGCCGCTGGCATTCCCGGCATCGCGTTGATGGAAAATGCCGGACGCGCGGTGGCGGAAGCGGTTTTGCGCCATCCGCCCGGTATGCGCGTGCTCGTCGTGGCGGGCCCCGGCAACAATGGCGGCGACGGCTTCGTCGCGGCGCGGGTGGTGGCCGAGCGCGGCTACCAAGTGCGCGTCCTGCTTCTCGGCGAACCCACGACCCGGGACGGCGATGCCGCCGAAGCGAGGCGACTGTGGCGCGGCCCGATCGAGCCGGCTCAGCCGGAAGCGGTCGCGGGCGCAGACGTAATCGTGGATGCGCTGTTCGGCGCCGGGCTCAATCGTCCGGTCGAGGGTAACGGCCGCGCGATGATCGAAGCGATGAACGCGAGTGGCGCGCCGATTATCGCCGTCGATTTGCCGAGCGGCATCGATGGCGCAACGGGCGCCGTTATGGGCGCAGCGGTCAGCGCGCACGAAAGCATCACCTTCTTCCGCCGCAAGCTCGGTCACGTGCTGCTGCCCGGACGGCGGTACGCCGGCAACGTACGCGTCGCCGACATCGGCATTTCAGAGCGCGTACTCGAACGCGTGCGGCCCAAGGCCTTCGCCAACGGACCGGCGCTGTGGGCCGGCGCTTTTCCGATTCCGCGGCTCGAGGGACATAAATATTCGCGCGGCCATGCGGTGATCCTTTCCGGCGAGCTGCCTTTCACCGGAGCGGCACGGCTCGCGGCGCGCGGTGCGTTGCGGGCAGGTGCGGGGCTGGTCACGTTGGCAAGCCCACGCGGGGCATTGCTGGTGAACGCGGTTGCAGCCCTTGCCGTGATGGTGCGCGCGGCCGATGGCGCCGATGAGTTGCGTGCGATGCTCGCTGACCGCCGGCTCAATACGGTGGTGCTCGGCCCGGGCCTCGGTGTGAGCGCGAATACGCGAGCGCTTGTTCTCGCTGCGCTTGATGGCGAGCGCGCAATCGTGCTCGACGCCGACGCCTTGACGAGTTTCGCCGAGGAACCTCGCGCCTTGTTCGATGCGATCGCGGCGCATCCCGAGCGGCAGTTGGTGCTGACCCCGCACCAAGGCGAGTTTGCGAGGTTGTTCAAGGGTATAGCAAAAGAGACCGAAACGCAGTCGAGATTATCTCTCGCTCGCGCTGCCGCCGGCGCCTCCGGCGCGGTCGTGCTGCTCAAGGGCGCCGATACGGTCGTGGCGGCGCCGAACGGACGCGCGGCGATCAATGAGAATGCGCCGCCCTGGCTGGCGACAGCCGGCTCCGGGGACGTTCTCGCGGGCATTGTTGGCGGTCTGCTGGCGCAGCATATGCCAGCGTTCGAAGCGGCGTGCGCGGGGGCCTGGCTGCATGGCGAGGCCGGGAACGAGGTCGGCCCCGGACTGATCGCGGAAGACCTTCCGGAAGCATTGCCCGTGATTTATCGGCGCTTGTTCGACGAATTCACGAACGGCCGGGCTAGGTAATTTCGAACCAGGCGCGAATGCCACTTTCACCGCCCAGAACCTGAGATTCGATCAACCATTTCCCCCGATTGTCCGCCACGAAGGCAATGCGCGTCGTGCGCTGCGGCGGGACGAGGATCGTATCGAGCCAGAACGGCTTCCAGCCGTCGTCGAGCGCATCGAGGAGACGTGCGCTGTGACCATGCAGGTGAACGACATGCGCGCGGTCGGTCGGGTTCTTGAATCCGATCTGCACCGTCGGGCGTGGCACGGTGGTAAACAGCGGGCGGCCGAACGTCCCCGGCGCCGGGCGATGCCGCGGATCGTCGAGCGCGATTTCGAGCTTGATCGCGGCGGCAAAATTCATGCGCTCGGGCAGCGGGTTTGCCGGCAGCGCCTTCGGCACACCTTTAGGTGCGCTGCGCAACGGCGGTGCCGTGCTGTAGACAAAGCGTGCCAGCGGCACTTCGCGGCCGTCGCTGCCGACAAAGATCGGCGCGGCCGTTCCCGGCGGCAGCGTCATGTTGATGAACAGGTCGACGCGGTTGCCCGGGGCGAGCGCGAGGCGGCCATCGCGGGCGGGAAACGGCTCGGCAGGCTGCCCATCGGTCGCCATGACCGTCGCGGCATGGCGGTCAAGGCGCACGGTCATGAATTCGTTGCGCGCCGCATTGACGAGGCGCAGCCGTACCCGCTCGTTCGCAACAACTGGAATGTCGAACGCGCTGCGTCCGTTGGCGGTGAAAGACGTGACGCCGTCTCTGTCAACGCTCCCATCCGCGCCGAGCGCCCACGCATCGAAGATCAGCGCCACATCGCGGTCGACGTCGATCGGCTCGGGTTCGTCGACAATCAGCAGCCCATAGAGCGCGCGGTCCTCGATCGGGCGCGGCGCCGCGTGATACCAAAACGTGCCGGCGTCGGGCGGCGTGAAACGATACTCGAAGCTTTCACCCGGACCGACCGCGGCGGCCTGCGTCAGTCCGACCACACCGTCCATCGCATTCGGCACCCGCACGCCGTGCCAATGGATCGCCGTGTTGGTCACCAGTTCGTTGACGAGCCGCACCTTCAACTCTTCGCCGCGCTTGACCCGTAGCGCCGGCCCCGGAACCGCGCCTTCGAAGCCCCGGATTGCGGTTGTGCCGCGGTCCGGCCCGCGCAGCTGCGCCGTTCCCGTGCGCGCCCGCAGGACGCGGAAGCCGTCCGGCTGCGCGCTCGCCAGACATGGCGCCGCGAGCACGGCGCCGGCGCCCAAAACGACGCTCCGCCGCGAGACCAATCGATGCAGCACCCGCACCATTTTCCGTTGGTACAGGCCCGACCCGGCGAGCGCGACCCCTAAACGGGGGTCGCCATGTCGCGCCGGGCTTGCCGTCAAGTTTGGGTTACCCATTTCTATGGTGCGTGGCCGCAACTTGGTGATATAAGCCGCCCCGCCCGGTGGTTACCTCGCTTTGGCTACCCTTGGCGGGCGTGGCGGAACTGGCAGACGCACTGGATTTAGGTTCCAGCGCCGCAAGGCTTGTGGGTTCAAATCCCTCCGCCCGCACCATCGTCCAACCCGGAACAGACGCGCACGAACACGAGCACATTTGATCATGCAGGTTACGCAAACTCTCTCCGAAGGCCTCAAGCGGGAATTCCGTGTCGTCGTTCCGGCCAACGACCTCGATTCCAAGGTCAACACGCGCCTCGACGAACTGAAGGACCAGGTCCGCATCAACGGCTTTCGTCCCGGCAAGGTGCCGGTCGGACACCTGAAGCGCCTCTACGGCCGCTCGGTGATGGCCGAGACCATCGAAGCGACCGTTCGCGACGCGAATGCGCAGATCGTCTCGGACAACAACCTGCGCCTCGCGATGGAGCCGCAGGTCAAGCTTCCGACCGAGGAAGAGGCCATCAAGGCGGTGGTCGAGGGCAAGGCGGATCTCGATTACTCGGTCGCGATGGAGGTGCTGCCGAAGATCGAACTGGCTGACTTCAAGGACATCAAGCTGGAGCGGCTGACCGCCGAGGCAACCGAAGCCGAGATTGATGAGGCGATCGGCCGGATCGCCGAGCAGAACCGCCCATTCCTGCCGAAGGCGGAGGGCGCCGAGGCGGCTTCCGGCGACAAGGTCACGATCTCATTCACCGGCACGATCGACGGCGCGCCGTTCGAGGGCGGGTCGGGCGAGGACATTGCTGTCGTGATCGGCTCGAACTCCTTCATCCCGGGCTTCGAGGAGCAGCTCATCGGCATCAAGGCGGGCGAGAACCGTGCCGTGAAGGCATCGTTTCCGCCGAACTATCTCAAGGCCGACCTCGCGGGCAAGGAAGCCGAATTCGCCGTCTCGGCGAAGTCGCTCGACGCGCCGGGCGAGGTGAAGACCGATGACGACTTCGCCAAGCAGCTCGGCCTCGAGTCGCTTTCGAAGCTGCGCGACGCCGTGAAGGACCGGATCGCACGCGAGCACGCCGGCGCGAGTCGCAACCGGCTGAAGCGCCAATTGCTCGATGCGCTCGATGAGCGCCACAAGTTCGAACTGCCGCCGACGCTGGTGAGCCAGGAGTTCGACAATGTCTGGCAGACGGTCGAGGGCGATCTCAAGAGTCAGGGCCGCACGTTCGCCGACGAGGGCACTACCGAGGAAGCCGCCAAGGACGATTATCGCAAGATCGCCGAGCGTCGCGTACGGCTCGGGCTGGTCATCGCGGAAATCGGCGACAAGAACCAGATCAAGGTGACCGATGAAGAAGTGCAGCGCGCGATCGTCGAGCGCGCGCGCCAGTTCCCCGGCCAGGAGCAGCAGGTCTGGGAATACTACCGCAACAACCCGCAGGCGGTCGCCAGCCTGCGCGCGCCGATCTACGAGGAGAAGGTCGTCGACTTCCTGATCGAGCTCACCAATGTGACGGAGAAGAAGGTCACGCGCGAGGAGCTGTACAAGGAAGATGACGACGAGAAGCCTGCCGGCTGATGTCGCGTCACTGCTGTGCTCGGGCGAATCGTGGGATAAGCCCTTGCGATTCGCTGCCCTTCCTTTCGGCGCGTCCATCACTAGATGACTGACCGGCCCGTCGGGCACGGTTCTTGAGCAAAACAGGCACACAATGCGCGATCCCGTCCGAACCTACATGAATCTCGTTCCCATGGTGGTCGAGCAGACCAACCGCGGCGAGCGCGCCTACGACATCTTCTCGCGCCTGCTCAAGGAGCGGATCGTCTTCATCACCGGCGGGATCGATGACGGCGTCGCAACGCTCGTCGTCGCGCAGTTGCTGTTTCTCGAGGCCGAGAATCCGAAGAAGGAAATCTCGATGTACATCAACTCGCCGGGCGGCGTGGTGACATCGGGGATGGCGATCTACGACACCATGCAGTTCATCCGTCCGGCAGTATCCACGCTCTGCATCGGGCAGGCGGCTTCAATGGGCTCGCTGCTTCTTGCGGCCGGCGCCAAGGATCAACGCTTTGCGCTGCCGAACGCGCGGATCATGGTTCACCAGCCCTCGGGCGGTTTCCAGGGCCAGGCGACCGACATCATGCTGCACGCCCAGGAAATCCTGAATCTCAAGAAGCGGTTGAATGAAATCTACGTGAAGCACACCGGGCAGCAGCTCAAGAAGATCGAGGACGCGCTGGAGCGCGACACATTCCTGACCGCGGACATGGCGAAGGACTTCGGCATCATCGACCGGGTGATCGACAAGCGCCCGGAGGAACTGCCCGTTCCGCCCAAAGGGTAGGGTCGCCAAGGATGATGGGCACCCCATCCGACGAAATGCGGATGGGTTGGCGGTGCCCTTTCCGCGCCGCAATCCCCATGGTAACTCGCGGATTGCGTGCCAGGCTGGGCCGGGTAACGGCCCGGATTTTGCTCGGAAGGACTGGCGAATCTATCGTTAATGAATTCTTGATTGTCCGGCCATTAGCATGCTTCGCTATTGATCGAACGGATTGTCCGCGTCGTTCGAAAGGGGATGTTAGGCCCGGGATGGTTATGACAGGTTTGCAACGCGCCCAATTCTCGCTGCGGGCGCTGGGAGACTGGGAATGAGCAAAGTCGGCAGTGGCGACTCGAAGAATACACTCTACTGCTCGTTCTGCGGCAAGAGCCAGCACGAGGTGCGCAAGCTCATTGCCGGGCCGACGGTCTTCATTTGCGACGAGTGCGTCGAGCTGTGCATGGACATCATCCGCGAGGAGAACAAATCCTCGCTGGTGAAGTCGCGCGACGGCATCCCGACTCCGAAGGAAATCCGCAAGGTTCTCGACGACTACGTGATCGGCCAGGATCACGCCAAGAAGGTGCTTTCGGTCGCGGTCCACAATCACTACAAGCGGCTCAATCACCAGACCAAGCACAACGACGTCGAGCTTGCGAAGTCGAACATCCTGCTGATCGGCCCGACCGGCTCGGGCAAGACGCTGCTGGCGCAGACGCTCGCGCGCATCCTCGACGTGCCGTTCACGATGGCGGATGCGACGACGCTGACGGAAGCGGGCTATGTCGGCGAGGACGTCGAGAACATCATTCTCAAGCTGCTGCAGTCGGCCGACTACAATGTCGAGCGCGCGCAGCGTGGCATCGTCTACATCGATGAGATCGACAAGATCTCGCGCAAATCCGACAACCCCTCGATCACGCGCGACGTGTCGGGCGAGGGCGTACAGCAGGCGCTGCTCAAGATCATGGAAGGTACGATCGCTTCCGTGCCGCCGCAGGGCGGCCGCAAGCATCCGCAGCAGGAGTTCCTGCAAGTCGACACGACGAACATTCTGTTCGTCTGCGGCGGCGCGTTCTCCGGCCTCGACAAGATCATTTCCGCGCGCGGCAAATCCACGTCCATCGGCTTCGGCGCCAAGGTGACGGCGCCGGAGGATCGCAAGCAGGGCGAAATCTTCCGCGAGGTCGAGCCGGAGGATCTGCTGCGTTACGGTCTGATCCCGGAATTCGTCGGTCGCCTGCCGGTCGTCGCGACGCTCGAAGACCTCGACGAGGCAGCGCTCAAGCGCATCCTGACCGAACCGAAAAATGCGCTGGTAAAGCAATACCAGCGGCTGTTCGAAATGGAGAACATCGACCTCAGCCTGGCCGAGGAAGCGCTCGGCGCCATCTCGCGCAAGGCGATCGACCGCAAGACCGGCGCACGCGGGTTGCGCTCGATCATGGAAGGCATCCTGCTCGACACCATGTTCGACCTCCCGAGCCTCGAAGGGGTCGAGGAGGTCGTGATCTCGAAAGAGGTCGTCGAGGGAACGGCGCGGCCGCTCTACATCTACGCCGACCGCTCGGACCGGGCCGCCGAAGGTGCGGCCTCCGCCTAGCTTTCAGGGCTGGCGAAATCGGCGCGAATCGTGCCGCGCCGGCCACAACAGTGCGGATTTTTACCCCTTTCCGGGGGTTAACTTGACACACCTCAGTGTGGCGCCCACCTATTGGGCAAGAAAAGCTGCAAATTTGATTCCGGCTCGGGGTTCGCGCATCGGGGCGACGCACGAGACTGTTCCCGCCTCCGGAATTACCCCTGGCACTTCCCTGCGATTGCACAGCGTGGGTCGCGGAGAAGGGGCACAACAACAAGGAAATAGCCATGACCGCCTCCAAGCCACGGCCGGCGCCTGCTGCCGGTGAGACCCGCGCATACCCGGTTCTGCCGCTGCGCGACATCGTGGTCTTCCCGCACATGATCGTTCCGCTCTTCGTGGGGCGCGAGAAGTCGATCAAGGCGCTCGAAGAGGTGATGAAGAGCGATACGTTCATCCTGCTCGCCACGCAGAAGAACGCCTCGGATGACGATCCGGCGACCGGCGCGATCTATCAGATCGGGACGCTCGCGAGCGTGCTGCAGCTGCTGAAGCTCCCGGACGGCACCGTGAAGGTGCTGGTCGAGGGGGCCGAGCGCGCGAAGATCCTCAAGTACAACGAGCGCACCGACTACTACGAGGCGAATGCCGTCGTGCTCGCCGACGAGATGGGCGACAAGGTCGAGGCGGAAGCGCTCGCGCGCTCGGTCGTGACCGAGTTCGAAGGCTATGTGAAGCTCAACAAGAAGGTCTCGCCGGAAGTCGTCGGCGTGGTCCAGCAGATCGAGGACTACGGCAAGCTCGGCGACACCGTCGCCTCGCACCTCGCCGTGAAGATTCCCGACAAGCAGGCCGTGCTCGAGACGACCGCCGTTCCCGAGCGGCTGGAGAAGGTGCTCGGCCTGATGGAGAGCGAGATCTCGGTGCTGCAGGTGGAGAAGCGCATCCGCACGCGCGTCAAGCGCCAGATGGAGAAGACGCAGCGCGAGTACTACCTCAACGAACAGATGAAGGCGATCCAGAAGGAGCTGGGCGACGAGGAAGGCCGCGACGAACTCGCCGAACTCGAAGACAAGATTAAGAAGACCAAGCTTTCGAAGGAAGCGCGCGAGAAGGCGACGCACGAATTGAAGAAGCTGCGGCAGATGTCTCCGATGTCGGCCGAAGCGACGGTCGTGCGCAACTATCTCGACTGGCTGCTCTCGATCCCGTGGAACAAGAAGTCGAAGGTCAAGAAGGACCTGCCGCTTGCGCAGCAGATCCTCGACAACGACCATTACGGGCTCGAGAAGGTCAAGGAGCGCATCGTCGAGTATCTGGCGGTGCAGTCACGCGCCAACAAGCTGACGGGTCCGATCCTCTGTCTCGTCGGCCCCCCGGGCGTCGGCAAGACTTCGCTCGGCAAGTCGATCGCCAAGGCGACCGGCCGCGAGTTCGTGCGCGTCTCGCTCGGCGGCGTGCGCGACGAGGCCGAGATCCGCGGCCACCGGCGCACCTACATCGGCTCGATGCCCGGCAAGATCATCCAGTCGATGCGCAAGGCGAAGACCTCGAACCCGCTGTTCCTGCTCGACGAGGTGGACAAGATGGGCGCCGATTTCCGCGGCGATCCGTCCTCGGCGCTGCTCGAGGTGCTCGACCCCGAGCAGAACCACACCTTCAACGACCACTACCTCGAGGTCGACTACGATCTCTCCAACGTGATGTTCATCACCACGGCGAACACGCTCAACATTCCGCCGCCCTTGATGGACCGCATGGAGATCATCCGCATCGCCGGCTACACCGAGAACGAGAAGGTCGAGATCGCGCGCAAGCACCTGATCCCGAACGCGATCACCAAGCACGGCCTCGACTCGAAGGAATGGTCGATCGACGACGATGCGCTGAAGACCCTGATCCGCCGCTATACCCGCGAGGCGGGCGTGCGCAATCTCGAGCGCGAGCTCTCGACACTGGCCCGCAAGGCCGTGAAGGAGCTGATGCTCAACAAGAAGTCCAAGGTTGTCGCCGTTACGGACGCCAACCTCGCCGACTATCTCGGCGTGCCGAAGTTCCGCTACGGCGAGATCGAGGAGATGGATCAGGTCGGCGTTGTCACAGGCCTTGCCTGGACCGATGTCGGCGGCGAGTTGCTCACCATCGAAGCCACGCAGATGCCCGGCAAAGGCCGCATGACGGTCACCGGCAACCTGCGCGACGTGATGAAGGAGTCGATCTCGGCGGCGGCGTCCTATGTCCGCTCGCGGGCGGTCGGCCTCGGCATCGAACCGCCGATGTTCGACAAGAAGGACATCCATGTGCACGTGCCGGAGGGCGCGACGCCCAAGGATGGACCCTCGGCCGGCGTCGCGATGGTCACCGCGATCGTCTCGGTAATGGCCGGCATTCCGGTGCGCCGCGATGTCGCAATGACCGGCGAGATCACGCTGCGTGGCCGCGTATTGCCGATCGGCGGCTTGAAGGAGAAGCTGCTTGCCGCGTTGCGCGGCGGCATCAAAACCGTGCTGATTCCGGAGGAGAACGCCAAGGACCTGGTAGAAATCTCCGACCAGATCAAGGGCGGGCTCGAGATCATCCCGGTTTCGCGGATGGACGAGGTGCTGGCCCGGGCGCTGACCCGCAAGCCCGAGCCGATCGAATGGGACGAGACCACGGCTAAGCCCGTGGATGTGCCGGAGGCCGGCGTCGAGGACGAGCCGCCGGCGGTCATCGCGCATTAGGCTTCGGCCCTGGGAACGCTTGAAAGGGCGGCGCCTCGCGCCGCCCTTTCTCCTTTTCGGGGGGGCCGGCCCTCACTGCGGTAGTCCGGTGCGGCTTTTCCGCCATTCCGCCTGCGGTTGATGTGGGACCGTGTCTTTCCTGCACTAGTGCGGGACCCGCTGGGGGAATAGTTTTCCCAAACGTAATAGGCGACTGGAGGGCGACATGCGTATCGCATTGGGCACTGTTGCGGCACTGGCTTTGAGCTTGCCGGTATCGGCAATCGCGGCTGACCTGCCGGTGAAGGCGCCAATGATGGCACCGGTCGCGGTCTACAACTGGACCGGCTTCTATATCGGCGGCAACGCCGGTTACAGCTGGGGCCGGGCCACCACCGATCAGGCTGATGTCGCCAGCAGCACGAGCGTGACCGAGTGCTTTCGTGACCCCACTTCCGGTCCACTCACCGGCGCCCTGTCCACCATCGTGTGCGCCCCAAATACACAGACCACTTTTCCCCTCGTGACGGGGCCGACGACGGCGGCGGCCGCAACGAGCGGGCGCGCCAATGTCGATGGCTTCGTCGGCGGTGGGCAGGCCGGTTACAATTATCAGTTCGATCGTCAGTGGCTGATTGGGCTTGAAACCGATCTCCAGTACAGCGCGCAACGCGGCAGCATAAGCGGTTGCAGCATCGCGGGATGTCCCTTGGGCTCCGCCTTCGGATCGGCCTCGACCGCTTTGAAATGGTTCGGCACCTTCCGCGGCCGGCTTGGCTGGCTGCCGACCGACCGGATCCTCCTCTACGTCACCGGTGGCCTGGCCTACGGCCAGATCGACACCGGTTACATCAGCGGTGTCAGCGGCGTTGCCCTCTTGCCGGCGAGCACGTCGATTTGGCGCGCAGGTTGGACGGCGGGCGGCGGTGTCGAAGGCGTGTTGTCTGACCGCTGGACCGTGAAGGCCGAGTATCTGTATGCAGACTACGGCACCTTTGGCACGAACCTGGGTACGAGCGCGGCGGTGACGACAGTCGGGCCCTTCGTTCAACTCAGCCCGTTCGCCCCAGCAGGGACCGTGACCACGACCACGACCACTGTCCGCGCGGCGGCGAGCACCCGGTTCACGGATAACGTCTTCCGCCTCGGCCTCAATTATCGCCTCACGCCCTAGACAGTTGGCGCACGGCCGTCGCCGCTGGGATTAAGATAAGGGCCCCGGGCGTTCCCGGGGCCTTTGCTTTTGCGCACTTGCGCCTCAGGCCTGAGCGGCGATATTGCGTTGGCGCCGGGCGATTAGCTCAGTTGGTAGAGCGCCTGCTTTACACGCAGGATGTCGGCGGTTCGAGTCCGTCATCGCCCACCAGTTTCAGCACGAGGTGCCGCAGCCGCAGCCCGGCAAGCGAACCTTCGTCGCCAACACTACCTGGCCTTCACCGGCCTGTTTCCGAATGACTGCTGCGGAACGCCACGATTGAGCGACATATGCGAGTGGGTGCAGAGCCACGCGCCGTCCTGCTTGTTGAAGACGAGCGTCGCGCGTCCGGGCCGGTCGAACCTCGTGCCGTCCTGTTGATAGCCGGTGCTGGTCCACGGCACGACGATGCTCGCCATCGTGTTGTCGGACGATACCAGCACACGTGCCGCGTCCGTGTCGAACCGGAAGTCCGACGTCCTTGGCCACACGTTGTCCCACTGCGTCGCCTGCCACGAGGCGACGCCCTCGATGACGTCGCGATGCGTGCCGAACGCAAGGATGCTCGGATGAAACAGCGGGCGCGCCGCGGCATAGTCGACGTCGCGGACATGGCCGGCAAAGCGCTCGAGCCAGCCCACAAAATAGTTACGCGTGGCCGCATCGGCGTCCGGCAGCGGCATCGTGTCCTCGGCGCGCCTCAAAAACTGAAGGCTGCCCGTCGTGCCCCAGGGGAGACGGACAGCCTTTCAGACCGACAGTCGCTTGCGCGATCAGACGGCTTCTTTCAGTTCCTTCGCCGCGCGGAACGCTACCTTCTTGCTCGCCTTGATCTTGATCGGCTCGCCGGTCGCGGGATTGCGGCCCATGCGTGCGGCGCGCTTGCGTACCTGCAGGATGCCGAGACCGCCGATGCGGATGCGGTCGCCCTTCTTCAGGTGCTTCACGACGTTGTCGACCATGCTGCCGAGGATCTGCTCGGCGTGCTTCTTGGCCAGTTCGTGCTGCTCGGCGACCATCGCCGAGAGGTGCTTCAACGTAACGGTGGGTGCAGTCGTCTTGGTGGCCGCCATTGGGAACATCTCCTTTTGTCAGACAGGTGGGAACACGCAAGTTATGCCCGTCCCATAAGCGATTCTTGGCTGCGTGACTACGTGGAAATACAATAGGGAAAACGCGGGACGAACAACTTGTCGCGAATCGACGGGCTATTCTAGCCGGTCTTGACTTGGCGGGATACGGGTCGTATCCCATCGGACCCTTAAGAAAGCCCGCAAATCGGGGCTTTTCCGGGGGCGTAGCTCAGTTGGTTAGAGCGCCGGCCTGTCACGCCGGAGGCCGCGGGTTCGAGTCCCGTCGCTCCCGCCAGCCTTCGCCCTGCGCGGCGACTGGCAACTCCCGATAACACGCAGCGAGGGCGTCCATGCGGGGCGTCCATGCGGCCGAACGCGCGGCGGCCCGTCGCGGGATTATCCCTGATACACCGGCGCCGGCTGCGAAAAGAAGCTGAGCAGGATGTGATAGACCAGCAGATAGTTCTTTTGCTGGAAGCTCGCGTGCGAGATGCCCGGCATGACGGCGAAGTGCTTGTCGGGGTTAGGCAGGCGTTTGAAGAACTCGATGAGATCGTCGAAGCCCGCGATCCCGTCCCATTGGCCGCGCATGATCAGGGTCGGGACCTTGATGTTCTCCGGATTGTTGACCGGCAGCTTGGAGCACATGTCCACATAGGTGCCGGTCGGCACGCTGTCGTCGAGTTGCACGATCGCGTCCGCGAACGCGTCGATCACGCGCTGCTCGGCGGTGCCCGGGTGGTCGCGATTGAAGATCGAATGCACGAAGGCGCGATCGATCGGCCGGCGGTTCTTCGATTGAAACTCAGGCAGCTTCTTGCGCCGCTCGGCGAGCGTGGGCGATCCTTCGCCGGTCCACACCGTTGCATCGAGCGCGAGGCGGTCGACCATTTCGGGATGCCGTTCGGCGAACAGGCCCGCGCGCAGCGCGCCCGACGAGATGCCGTAGACGAGGAGAGGGCGGTCACTGCCGCGCAGTTTCTGGATGTATTGCGCCGCAGCGAAGCAATCCTCGGCCCCGAATGAGATCGGCGCGTTGTTGTCGCGATCCTTCGTGGAACGCCCGTAGCCTTCCATATCGACGCACCAGCAGTCGTACCCTTGCTTGGCAAAGTACTCCATCGCGGACGAATCCGGCCGCCCCGACACCTCGAGGTCGAAGGTCGGCTGCGAGGCCATCGACGAGCCGTGCACGAACAGGATCGTGCCCCTTGTTTTCGCCGGATCGCCGGCGACCTTGTTCCACATGAAGAGCTTCACCTCGCCCTTGCTGGTCCAATGCTCGGTGCCAGGGAGGCGGACCTGTACGTTCATTGAAATCTTCCTTCCTTGCGCATGATCTTATCCGAACCGGTTTCCATCCCCGATCGGGGTCGAGGACAGCTTTTCGGGACCGAGTGCCTTTAGTTGACGTTGATGTTGTTGGCCTTGATCAGCCTGGCCCAGCGGTCAATCTCGGACTGGATGTAGCCGCCGAATTCCTGCGGGCTCATCACCATGGTATTCGCGCCCTGCCGCCGCCACGACTCCTGAATGTCCGGGCGCACGAGGATCTTGTTGATCTCGCGGTTGAGCAGATCGACGATTTTCTTCGGCGTGCCGGCCGGCGCCATCACGCCGATCCAGATCGTCGCGTTGTAATCCGGAATGCCGGCTTCCGCGATCGTCGGCACGTTCGGCAGAATCGGCGAGCGCGCCTTGCCCGAGGTGCCGAGCGCCCTGACCCGGCCCGCCTCGATGGTCGGCGCCATGGTCGGCACTGAATCGAACATCATGTCGATCTGGCCCGAGATGATGTCGGTGCGCGCGCCGGTCGAGCCCTTGTAGGGAACGTGGACGATGTCGAGCCCGGCCAGGTTTTTGATGAGTTCGCCCGCCATGTGATAGTTCGAGCCGGGGCCGGACGAGCCGTAATTCAGCGTGCCGGGCTTCGCCTTCGCGAGCGCAATCAGATCTGCCAGGCTGTTGATCGGCGAGCGCTCCGGCACGACCAATACCAGCTCGGAGCTCATCAGCGAGGCGACCGGCACGAAATCGCGCGTCAATCTGTAGGACTTGTTCGGATTGAGCGTCTCGACCGTGGTTTGCGTCGCCGAGATCATCAGCAGCGTGTAGCCGTCGGGCGCCGAACGCGCGACTTCGGTGGTGCCGATGATCGTTCCGGCGCCGGGCCGGTTCTCCATCACAGTGGGCTGTCCAAGCGACTTGCGCAGTTCCTCCCCCAGCGCGCGGGTGAACACGTCCGTCGGGCCGCCGGCGCCGAACGGCACGATGAAGCGGATGGTGCGGTTGGGATAATCCTGCGCGGCGCATGGCGTTGCGGCAAGCGCGGCGGCGAGCAGCAGAGCACGAACGAGCATGACGTCTTATACCGCGACCCTGATTGGTGCCGGCGCGTGCACGCCGAGCCCGAGCATCTGACGGGCTTCGGCAGGCGTCGCTACGCTGCTCCCGAGCAGTTCGACGATCTTCGCGGCCTTCGCGACCAGCGCCGCATTGCTCGGCGTGAGCCTGCCGCGCTCGAGATAGAGATTGTCTTCGAGCCCGACGCGCACATGGCCGCCGAGGATCACGGCCTGTGCCGCCATCGGAAACTGATGCAGTGAAATACCGAACGCGAACCATGTGCAGCCTGGCGGCAGCAGGTTGCGCATGTAGAGCATCGCCTCAGGCGTTGCCGGCTGGCCCCATGCGATGCCCAGGCAGATCTGGAACATGCCCGGCGGCTTGATGTGGCCGGTCTCGATCATGCGCTTGGCGAGCAGCAGATGACCGGTCTCGAATACCTCCAGCTCCGGCGTGACGCCCGCTTGGCGGATCTCGGTCGCCATCGCTTCGAGGATCGGCGGCGTGTTCACGAACACGTTCGGACCCATGTTCATGCTGCCCATGTCGAGCGAGCACATCTCCGGCTTGAGATCGAGCACATGCTGCACGCGCTGGCGCGGCGTGCGCAGCGTCGTACCCGGCCCGGGCTTCATCGGGTCGTCGGGGCTGGGAGAGAATCGCCCGCCGGGGCCCGTTGTCAGGTTGATGACGACGTCCGTGCCGCTCGCGCGGACGCGGTCGACCACCTCGGCATAATGCGCACCTTCCATGCTGGGCAACCCGGTCTTGGGATCGCGCACGTGAATATGCACGATGGCGGCGCCGGCCTTCGCCGCATCGATCGCCGAGGAGGCGATCTCTTCCGGCGTCACCGGTACGGCCGGATTCTTGCCCGGCGTGTCCGCCGAGCCTGTCACAGCGCAGGAAATCATGACCTTGCGTTGCACGTCCGCCTCCCCCGATTTGTCTCCCCCAATCAGCCTACATCGGCGGATCGCAAGAGGATATGCGTCTCGATTGTGACAGGCCTTACGCACCTTGCCACCCATTGTGCGCTGCGCTAAGCCTCCTCGAACCTGCCCTCGGGACGAATCCGAACTGAAAAATCCGGACCGTTTCCAGACGCTTGACCGGCGCGGGGCCAAGTTCCGAGCGCAGCGGACGGAAGGGTCGCGGGATGAGCGAGCTATTGCTGGATTATTTGCCGCTCGTCGTGTTCATCGCAGTGGCGATCGCCATCGGCCTCGCCTTGCTGGTCGCGCCCTTCATCGTCGCCTATCAGAATCCCGACCCCGAGAAGCTTTCCGCCTACGAGTGCGGCTTCAATGCCTTCGACGATGCGCGCATGAAGTTCGATGTGCGGTTCTATCTGGTTGCGATCCTGTTCATCATTTTCGACCTCGAAGTGTCGTTCCTGTTCCCATGGGCGGTGGCGTTCGGTCAGCTCGGCCCCTTCGGCTTCTGGTCGATGATGCTGTTCCTTGGCGTGCTGACCATCGGATTCATATATGAGTGGAAGAAGGGGGCGCTCGAATGGGATTGAGCGCATGAGCCTCGTCGCTCCCGCGGCAACCGGCATTCTCGACCCGCGCACCGGCAAGCCGGTCGGTGCGGACGACAGCTATTTTGTCGGTCTCAACAACGAGCTGGCCGATAAGGGCTTCCTCGTTACCGCCACCGACGACCTGATCACCTGGGCGCGCACCGGCTCGCTGATGTGGATGACATTCGGGCTTGCCTGCTGCGCGGTCGAAATGATGCAGATGTCGATGCCGCGCTACGACGCCGAGCGCTTCGGCTTCGCGCCGCGCGCTTCGCCGCGCCAGTCCGACGTGATGATCGTCGCCGGCACGCTGACCAACAAGATGGCTCCTGCGTTGCGCAAGGTTTACGACCAGATGCCGGACCCGCGTTATGTCATCTCGATGGGATCCTGCGCCAACGGCGGCGGCTACTATCACTATTCCTACTCGGTGGTGCGCGGCTGCGACCGCATCGTGCCGGTCGATATCTATGTGCCGGGTTGCCCGCCGACCGCCGAAGCGCTGCTCTATGGCGTGATGCTGCTGCAGAAGAAGATCCGCCGCACCGGGACGATCGAGCGGTGAGCGAAGCTCTCGATTCATTGGGCGAGGCGATCGCAGCCGCACTGCCCGGCGCGGTCACGGGGCACAGTATTGCCTACGGCGAACTGACGATTGCGGCGCAAGCTGCGGAGATCGTGAAGGTCGTGACGTTCCTGCGCGACGACCCACGCTGCCAGTTCTGGAACATCGTCGACGTCACGGCGGTCGATTGGCCGGCGCGCGAGAAACGCTTCGACGTGGTCTATCACTTCCTGTCGCCGAAGCAGAATGCGCGCATCCGCGTGAAGGCCGAGACCGACGAGGTCACGCCGGTGCCGTCGATCATTTCGGTGTTCCCTGGCGCCGAATGGTTCGAGCGCGAAACCTGGGACCTTTACGGCGTCATGTTCACCGATCACCCCGACCTGCGCCGGCTGCTCACCGATTACGGCTTCGAGGGGCATCCGCTGCGCAAGGATTTCCCGCTCACCGGCTTCGTCGAGGTACGCTACGACGACGAGCAGAAGCGCGTCGTCAACGAGCCGGTCCGGCTCGCGCAGGAATTCCGCAATTTCGATTTCCTCTCCCCGTGGGAAGGAACGGACTACAGGCTGCCGGGCGATGAGAAGGCGGGGTAGGGGGCGAGTGGCGAATAGCGAATGGCGAATAGGGATGCGCGTTGAGCGAACGAGCGATCAATTCTTATCAGGACCTGAACGTCTGCCGGGACGGAATGGCCTTGGCGGAATTGTGCTACCGGATGACAAAGGACTTTCCACGCGAAGGGCTGTTCGCAATGACCTCGCAGATCCGGCGCGCGGCGGCGTCCATCCCGGCAAATATCGCGGAAGGACATGGGCGCGAAAGCACGCAATCGTTTGTTCAATACCTTCGTATGTCACAGGGTTCTCTCAAGGAATTGGAAACACACCTGCTATTGTCGGAACGCGTTGGTTTGTTGACGCAGCAGCAGATCAAGGCGCCAATGGAACAGTGCGCGTCGTTGGGGAGGAGGATTCGGACTCTGATCCGCTCGCTCCAGCAGAAGACGAAACGATGACGTCCCTATCCATTCGCCATTCGCTATTCGCCATTGGCGTGCTGCCATGAACGCCCCGGCGATGCGCAACTTCACGATCAATTTCGGGCCGCAGCATCCGGCCGCGCACGGCGTGCTGCGCCTCGTGCTCGAGCTTGACGGCGAGGTGGTCGAGCGCGTCGATCCGCACATCGGGCTCCTGCATCGCGGCACCGAGAAGCTGATCGAGCAGAAGACCTACCTGCAGGCGATCCCTTATTTCGACCGGCTCGACTACGTCGCGCCGATGAACCAGGAGCACGCGTTCTGCCTCGCAGCGGAAAAGCTGCTCGGACTCGAGATCCCGCGCCGCGCGCAGCTCATCCGCGTTCTCTACTGCGAGATCGGACGGCTGCTGTCCCACATCCTCAACGTCACCACGCAGGCGATGGACGTCGGCGCGCTCACCCCGCCGCTGTGGGGCTTCGAGGAGCGCGAGAAGCTGATGGTGTTCTACGAGCGCGCCTCCGGCTCGCGCATGCATGCGGCGTACTTTCGCGTCGGCGGCGTGCATCAGGACCTGCCGGGAAAGCTGATCGACGACATCGAGGCGTTCTGCGATCCGTTCCTGAAAGTCTGCGACGACCTCGAAACGCTGCTCACCGGCAACCGCATCTTCAAGCAGCGCAACGTCGACATCGGGGTGGTGTCGCTGGAGGATGCCTGGAAGTGGGGATTTTCGGGCGTGATGGTGCGCGGTTCGGGCGCGGCGTGGGATCTGCGCAAGGCGCAGCCCTACGAATGTTATGCCGAAATGGATTTCGACATCCCGATCGGCAAAAACGGCGACTGCTACGACCGCTACTGCCTTCGCATGGAGGAGATGCGCCAGTCGATCGCGATCATGAAGCAGTGCGTCGCCAAACTGCGCGAGCCCGCGGGGCAGGGGCCTGTTTCGGTCGTCGACAACAAGATCGTGCCGCCGAAGCGCAGCGAAATGAAGCGCTCGATGGAAGCGCTGATCCACCACTTCAAGCTCTACACCGAGGGCTATCACCTGCCGGCCGGCGAGGTGTATGCCGCGGTCGAAGCGCCGAAGGGCGAGTTCGGCGTCTATCTCGTCGCCGACGGCACCAACAAACCGTACAAGTGCAAGATCCGCGCGCCCGGCTTCGCGCACCTGCAGGCGATGGATTTCATCTGCCGCGGCCACATGCTGGCCGACGTGTCGGCGATCCTCGGGAGCCTTGATATCGTGTTCGGGGAGGTCGATCGCTAATGGCCAATCGCCGCCTCGCCGATGCGCATCTCCAGCCGAAGGAGTTCTCCTTCACGGCGGAGAATCGCGCGTGGGCCGACAAGGTGATCGCGCGCTATCCGGAAGGCCGGCAGGCATCCGCCGTGATCCCGCTGCTCTGGCGCGCGCAGGAACAGGCGGGCGGCTGGTTGCCGCAGAAGGCGATCGAGCATGTCGCGGACTTCCTGGGCATGGCGAAGATCCGCGTGCTCGAGGTTGCGACCTTCTACACGATGTTCCTGCTCTCGCCGGTCGGCAAAAAGGCGCACGTGCAGGTGTGCGGCACGACGCCGTGCCGGCTGCGCGGCGCGGACGCGCTGTTCGAGGTTTGCGCGCGCAAAATCCATCCCGAGCCGCTGCATGTCTCAGGCGACGGCAACTATTCGTGGGAAGAAGTCGAGTGCCTCGGCGCCTGCGTGAACGCCCCGATGGTGCTGATCTGGAACGACACCTACGAAGACCTGACGGCCGAAAGTTTTGAGAAAGTGCTCGATGGCTTCGCCAACGGCAAGCCCGCAAAGCCCGGCCCGCAAATCGAGCGGCATTTTTCCGCGCCGGTCGGCGGCGCGACGACGCTGACCGATCCGTCGCTTTATGTGCGCCCGAGCGGCGGCGACAATCCCGGCCCCGCACTGACCGATGCGGATGCGAAGAAAGCGGCGGCGCCCGCCAACGTGCGCGAGACTCCCGCGGGCCAGCCGTCGACCTGACAAGAGAACGCAATGCTCGAAGACAAGGACCGCATCTTCAAGAACCTCTACGGCTTCCATGACTGGGGCCTTGCGGGCGCGCGGGCGCGCGGCGCATGGGACGGCACCAGGGACATCCTGGCGCGCGGGCGCGATGCGCTCGTCAACGAGATGAAGGCATCCGGCCAGCGCGGCCGCGGCGGCGCGGGATTTCCGACCGGACTGAAGTGGTCGTTCATGCCGAAGGAAAGCAAGGACGGCCGCCCGAGCTATCTCGTCATCAATGCCGATGAGTCCGAGCCCGGCACCTGCAAGGACCGCGAGATCATGCGGCACGATCCGCACCTTCTCGTCGAGGGCTGCCTGATCGCCGGCTTCGCGATGGGCGCGGTCGCCTGCTACATCTATGTGCGCGGCGAATTCATCAGAGAACGGGAACGTCTGCAGGCGGCGATCGACCAGGCTTATGAGGCCGGCCTGATCGGCAAAAACGCCTGCGGCTCGGGCTATGATTACGACATCTACGTGCACCACGGCGCCGGGGCCTACATCTGCGGCGAGGAGACGGCGCTGCTCGAAAGCCTCGAAGGCAAGAAGGGCCAGCCGCGGCTGAAGCCGCCGTTCCCGGCGAACGTCGGCCTCTATGGCTGCCCGACCACGGTGAACAACGTCGAGACCATCGCGCAGGCGCCAGACATCATGCGGCGTGGCGCGGCGTGGTTCTCCTCGATCGGGCGCGCCAACAACACCGGCACCAAGCTGTTCTGCATTTCCGGTCACGTGAACCAGCCCTGCAACGTCGAAGAGCAGATGGGCATTCCGCTGCGCGAGCTCCTGGAGAAACATGCGGGCGGCGTGCGCGGCGGCTGGGACAATCTGCTCGCGGTCATACCCGGCGGCTCGTCGATGCCGCTGGTGCCGGCGGGTGCCGATCAGGCCGACACGCTGCTGATGGATTTCGACGGCTGCCGCGACAAGAAGTCCGCGCTCGGCACCGCCGCTGTGATCGTGATGGACAAGTCGACCGACATCGTCCGCGCGATGGCGCGCATCTCGTATTTCTACAAGCATGAGAGCTGCGGCCAGTGCACGCCGTGCCGCGAGGGCATGGGGTGGATGTGGCGCGTGCTGATGCGCATGGCGGACGGCCGCGCGCACCGACGCGAGATCGACATGCTGATGGACGTGACCAAGCAGATCGAGGGCCACACCATCTGCGCATTCGGCGACGGCGCGGCCTGGCCGGTGCAGGGCCTGCTGCGCCACTTCCGTCCCGAGATCGAGCGGCGCATCGACCAGTATGCGGCAAACCCGCATCCCGAACCCGTGCGCGTCGCGGCGGAGTAGGAGAGGGCGATGGCGAAAGAGCCTGACGATTTCGTTTTACGTTACTTGCGCGAAATTCGCGCTAAACAGGACGTGCAGGGCACCATCCTCGAGCAGGTCCAAAAGCGAGTCGAAGACCTCTACAAGATCTCGACACATACCTTGGGCGTGGCTGTGACCGCACACGAGCGCTACGAGTCATTGGAAGCGCGCGTCGAGAATTTGTCCGAAAGGCTGGAGCGGCTCGAGGCCAAGCAGTGAAAGACGCCGCATGACCAAGCTCATCGTCGACGGCACCGAGATCGACGTTCCGCCCGAGTACACGCTGCTGCAGGCGTGCGAGGCGGCGGGCGCGGAGATTCCGCGCTTCTGCTTCCATGAGCGGCTGTCGATCGCCGGCAATTGCCGCATGTGCCTGATCGAGGTGGTCGGCGGACCGCCGAAGCCGCAGGCCTCCTGCGCGATGAACGTGCGCGACCTGATGCCGAACAAGGACGGCTCGCCGAAGGTGCTGCTGACCAGGTCGCCGATGGTGAAGAAGGCGCGCGAGGGCGTGATGGAATTCCTGCTGATCAACCACCCGCTCGATTGCCCGATCTGCGATCAGGGCGGCGAGTGCGACCTGCAGGACCAGGCGATGGCCTACGGCGTCGACAACACGCGTTATCACGAGAACAAGCGTGCGGTCGAAGACAAGTACATCGGCATTCTGGTCAAGACGATCATGAACCGCTGCATCCATTGCACGCGCTGTGTGCGCTTCGCGACCGAGGTCGCGGGCGTGCCGGAGCTCGGAGCGATCGGGCGCGGCGAGGACATGGAGATCACGACTTACCTCGAAAGCGCGATGACCTCGGAGCTGCAGGGCAATGTGGTCGATCTCTGCCCGGTCGGCGCGCTGACTTCGAAGCCGTATGCTTTCGCGGCGCGGCCGTGGGAGCTGAACAAGACGGAATCGATCGACGTGATGGATGCGCTCGGGTCCGCGATCCGCGTCGACACCCGCGGGCGCGAGGTGATGCGCATCCTGCCGCGCGTCAACGACGACGTGAACGAGGAGTGGATCTCCGACAAGACGCGCCACGTCGTCGATGGCTTGCGCACGCAGCGGCTCGATCAGCCCTACATCCGCGAAGGTGCGCGGCTGCGGCCCGCCTCGTGGCCGGAGGCCTTCGCGGCGATCGCCGTCAAAGTGAAGGGCGCGAAAGCCGACCGCATCGGCGCCATCGCGGGCGACCTCGCGGCCGTCGAGGAAATGTTCGCACTCAAGGAACTGATGGACCGGCTCGGGGCGGCGAGCATCGACTGCCGCCAGGACGGCGCGGCGCTCGATCCCGCGCTCGGGCGCGCAAGCTATCTGTTCAATGCGACCATCGCCGGTATCGAGCAGGCGGACGGGCTGATGATCATCGGCGCCAATCCGCGCAAGGAAGCGCCGGTGCTCAATGCGCGCATCCGCAAGCGCTGGCGCACCGGCAACCTGAAGATCGGCCTGATCGGCGAGAAGGCCGATCTGACGTATGATTACGCCTATCTCGGCGCCGGGCCCGAAACGCTCGCGGAGTTCGCGAGCCACGCGCCCGCCAAGCTCGAGCGGCAGGTTTGGCTGATCGGGCAGGGCGCGCTCGCCCGGCCGGACGGCGCCGCGGTCCTGTCGCTGGCGGCGAAAGCGGCCGCGTCGGTCGGCGCCATCAAGGACGGCTGGAACGGCTTCTCCGTGCTGCATACGGCGGCGGCGCGGGTCGGCGCGCTCGATATCGGCTTCGTGCCGGCGGCGGGTGGCCGCTCGGCCACCGACATGGCGAAGGCTGGCGCGCTCGACGTCCTGTTCAATCTCGGTGCCGACGAAATCGACATCGCGCCGGGTGCGTTCGTTGTCTACATCGGCACGCATGGCGACGCCGGCGCGCATCGTGCCGACGTGATCCTGCCGGGGGCGGCCTATACGGAAAAATCCGGCATCTATGTCAACACCGAAGGCCGCGTGCAGATGGCGGCGCGTGCCAGCTTCCCGCCAGGCGATGCGCGCGAGGACTGGGCGATTGTCCGCGCCCTTTCGGATGCGCTCGGGCAGCGGCTGGCCTACGACTCGCTCGGTCAGCTGCGCGCCGCGCTGTTTGCGGCGCACCCGCATCTCGCGCGCATCGACGAGATCGCGCCGGGGAATGCGGCCGACATCGAAAAACTTGCCGCCCGGGGCGGTACGCCGGACAAAACGCCGTTCCATTCGCCGGTGACCGACTTCTACCTCACCAACCCGATCGCGCGCGCGTCCCCCATCATGGGCGAGTGCTCGGCGCTCGCGCGCGGCGAACGCGCCGTGGCGGCGGAGTAGCGCCATGGCCGAGTTCTGGACCAGCTATCTCTGGCCGCTGATCATCATGGTGGCCCAGTCCGTGCTGCTGCTGGTGATCCTGCTGGTCGCGATCGCCTACATCCTGCTCGCTGACCGCAAGATCTGGGCGGCGGTGCAGATCCGGCGCGGGCCGAACGTGGTCGGCCCGTGGGGCCTGCTGCAGTCCTTCGCCGACCTCTTAAAGTTCGTGCTGAAGGAGCCAACGATTCCCGCGGCCGCGAACAAGGGCGTGTTCCTGCTCGCGCCGCTCGTCACCTGCGTGCTCGCGCTCGCCGCCTGGGCGGTGATCCCGGTCGATATCGGCTGGGTGATCGCCGACATCAACGTCGGCATCCTCTATATCTTCGCGATCTCCTCGCTGATGGTCTACGGCGTGATCATGGCGGGCTGGGCGTCGAACTCGAAATATCCGTTCCTCGCGGCGCTGCGCTCCGCCGCGCAGATGGTGTCGTACGAAGTCTCGATCGGCTTCGTCATCATCACGGTGCTGCTCTGCGTCGGCTCGCTGCGCATCACCGACATCGTGGAGGCGCAGAACACGCGCTTCGGCCTCTTCGGCTGGTACTGGCTGCCGCTGTTCCCGATGTTCGTCGTGTTCTTCGTCTCCGCGCTGGCCGAAACCAACCGGCCGCCGTTCGATCTGGTCGAGGCCGAGTCAGAGCTGGTCGCCGGGTTCATGGTCGAATACGGCTCCACCCCGTACATGATGTTCATGCTCGGCGAATACGTCGCAATCGCCACCATGTGCGCGATGACCACGATCCTGTTCATGGGCGGATGGCTGCCGCCGATCCCGTATCCGCCGTTCACCTGGGTGCCGGGCGTCGTCTGGTTCGTGGGCAAGGCGTTCTTCGTGTTCTTCATGTTTGCGATGGTGAAGGCCTTCGTGCCGCGCTACCGTTACGACCAGCTGATGCGGCTCGGCTGGAAGGTGTTTCTGCCGCTCTCGCTCGCAATGGTGGCGATCGTCGCGGCGGTGTTGCAATTCGCCGGGCTCGCGCCGAAATAGGGACCCGAAAGGCCGACACCATGAGGCTTGATCAGGCGGCGCGCGCGGCGTTTCTGTGGGAGTTCGTGCAGGCCTTTGCCCTGTCGATGCGCTATTTCTTCAAACCGAAGCCGACCTTGAACTACCCGTTCGAGAAGGGCCCGATCTCTCCGCGTTTCCGTGGCGAGCACGCGCTGCGCCGCTATCCCAACGGCGAAGAGCGCTGCATCGCCTGCAAGCTGTGCGAGGCGATCTGCCCGGCGCAGGCGATCACGATCGAGGCCGGTCCGCGCCGCAACGACGGCACACGGCGCACCACGCGCTACGACATCGACATGGTGAAGTGCATCTACTGCGGGCTGTGCCAGGAAGCCTGTCCGGTCGATGCGATCGTCGAGGGACCGAACTTCGAGTTCGCCACCGAAACGCGCGAGGAGCTCTACTACGACAAGGAGCGCCTGCTCGCGAACGGCGACCGCTGGGAACGCGAGATCGCCAAGAACATCGTGCTCGATGCGCCGTATCGATAGCGGCGTCCTGCAGTTCTCCTTCCGATCTGGACGCACTCTCTGCGATCGGTCATGATCGCAACGCGCGCGAGGCATGGCGCTGCGCGGAGATTTAGAACGCGGAAGGGGCGAACGGCGATGGCGAAGAAGTCCAAGAAGGCCAAGGCGAAGACGGCGAAGCCGAAGAAGCGGACGGTCACCGCCAAGGCGAAGAAGAGCACTGCAAAGAAGCGAAGCGCGGCGCGGCGCGATCCCTGTGCGGCCGAGCGCGCGAACCTCAAACGCGACCAGGATAGGGCCGCCGAGATCCGCGATTTCCTTCCCGAGGCCCCGGCGTCGCAAAGGCCGCGTCTCCAGGCAGAGCTCAAAAGGCTGGAGCAACAAACCATCCCGGGTGACATCCGCAAGCTCGATGCCTGTGAGCGGCTTCATCCTTCGCGGTGACGAGCCCGCGACAGCCGATTCGATTGTCAAACAGCCAACGCTGCGCCTGTCATTCGGGGGCGCGCCCGAAAGCGCGTTCACGCGCATCTGCGACGCGCCATGGGCGCGAGCCCGGGATCCATAACCACAATTGTTTCGCTGTCGCTCGGTCTGCGTTTCCTCTCAGCTTTCATGGTTATGGATTCCGGGCTCCTCGCTGCGCTCGGCCCCGGAATGACGGGCGGCCCTAGCCAACGCTGCGCCGCCCGGGTTGAGCGGGGGCGCCGGGTGCCCCTTGTCCGTTTTCCGCCTCCCCGGAGGGGAGCAGAGCGCCGACAGGCGCTGGTGCGGAAGCGCCGCACCCCGTGACCGTCCTCGCGGATAGGTCTATCTCCGGATCGCCGGAGATGACCGGCCAGTGACGTAGGCCGGCGCGCCTCTCGACGCTCTGCGGCGGCGTTCTCACTACGGCGCCGGGCCGCGCTTTCAGCAGCGCGCTTGACGCGCCGCCGTCAGCCAGCTCCTGGCAGGAGGCCGTTGTACCTCCGGGCGGAGCCCCGACGCCGCCCGGGTGCCCGGCTGACGAGGCCGAAACGCGCGGGCGCCGCACCAGTCCGAGGCCCGGAATTGCCGGGCGCCGGCTGCCGGGTCCGCTTGGCCTGTTCTCCGGCCGCGCTTCCCGGCTTGCTCCATCAAACCAGCGTCACCGGTTGACGCCCCTCGACGAGCAAGGCGTGCGCATTATCGGCGGGGATTTTCCGCGCGTGCGTAACTTTTTTTCGGAGTGCGTGTGCCGGGGCTGCGCAGACAAGCCGGAAAACCGAATCCCGGATTTCGCTCCGCTCCATCCCGGCTGCTTACGCCCGCCGCTTCCACCAGTCCGGATCGTAGCGGCGCTTGTGGCCCTCGGGTGCGCCGTACACCACCGACTCGACGTCGGTGATGCCGAGGTCGCGCAGGGTCGCGGGGTCGACCGAATTCAACGCGCGTACCGTCTCGCGCTGCGCACGCCGGGCGAGGAAGCGGGCGGCCAGCCGCCGGAGCGCGCCGAGCGGGCGGGACTGGGCCTCCGGCCAGCCGGCGAACGGTGCCAGCGCCAGATACCAGCCGTCTTGGGGTGCCACATCGATCATGGCCATGAATGGCCTCCATCAGCGTTATAGATGAGTTATCCTCATCGCTGTGGCAGAGGATCGCGCTGGAATGACGATCTGACAAACGATATTATCTCGCTCTATGCATGAGAAAAACTCACCACGTTCGCAGCCGCTGCCGCCGCTCAATGCGCTGCGCGCCTTCGAGGCGATCGCCCGCCACATGAGCTTTGCACGCGCGGCCGAAGAGCTGCACGTGACGCCGGCCGCGCTCAGCCATCAGATTCGCGGACTGGAAGAGCAGCTCGGTCTTGCGCTGTTCACGCGGCGCACGCGCTCGATCGAGCTGACCGAGGCAGGGCGCACGCTCTATCCGGGCCTGCAAGCCGGCTTCGAGAGCGTGCGCGGAGCGGTCGCGCGGCTCGATCGCGAGCGGGCCGCCAACACGCTGGTGATCAGCGCGACGGTCGGGCTCACTGCGAAATGGCTGATGCCGCGGCTCTGGCGCTTTCTCCATGCGCACCCGGAGATCGACGCACGCGTTGCGGCGACCATGAAGCTCGCCGATTTCGCCGCCGACGGGGTCGACGTGGCGATCCGCATGAGCAACGGCGATCACCCCGATCTGCATGTCGAGAAGCTGTCCGACGACTTCATGCTGCCGGTGTGCTCGCCGCGCCTCGTCGAGCAGGGGTTGCGCAGCGCGGCCGATCTCGCGCGCTTTCCGCTGATCCATCATGACATCCCGATGTCGATGCGTGCGCCGCCGAAGTGGGCCGACTGGCTCGCCATCGCCGGTGTGCCGGGAATCGACGCGACGCGCGGCCTGCGCGTCAATGTCGCGGATCACGCGCTCGATGCGGCGGTCGCCGGCGCCGGCGTGTCGCTGTCGTTCAAGCTGATCGCCTCCGATGACGTGCATGCCGGCCGGCTCGTCTGCCCGTTCGGCCCCGCACTGCCGCTCGCGGTCGGCTACTACTTCGTCTGCCCGAAGGGGCACGAGACGCGCCCCAGGGTGCGCGCGTTCCGCGATTGGCTGTTCGCCGAGATGGACGAGACGAAGGGGAAGTGGGCGGCGGTCCCGGCGCGCTGATCGCTCCGGCTTCTGTGGACAGCAGCGTCAAATTGCAAAATCCTGCTTGACGTGTTCCTTATTTGTTCCCATGGTCCTACGATTCGGAGAGGATTTTATGAGCGAAAAACCGCCCGCCGAGAGTGCTTCCGATGCACCGATTGATCTTGACGATATTGTTGCGAAACCCGGTCGTTCGAAGCGCCTAAAGGGCAAGTCTGCCAAGGCGAAGCGTGGAAAGAGGAAGCCCACGTCGCCAAAGCAATCAAAGCCCACCACGCTTCGAAGACCGTATCCGAGGGTTACGCTCGAAGAAGCGTTGAAGATTCCATACGCTCTTAAGGAAAAGAATGGGGGCAACCCTTGGCCTCCCGCTGACGTAGCGAAGTCGATAAACCTGTCGCCCAAGAATACGGATTTCTTTTATCTCGCCGCGGCATCGCGCGATTTTGGGCTGACGGACGGTAGCAGGGACTCGGAGCAGATTTCTTTGGCAGAGCTTGGCCGTGACCTGGTTTATGCGCCCGGACAGGCGGAAGAGAAGGCGAAGCAACGGGAGGCGCTGCTCAAAGTCGAGATATTCCGAAGGGTCCTTGAATACTACAAAGGGGCGAATTTGCCGGAGATGCAATATCTTGGGAATACGCTAACGCGCGAGTTCAATCTTGACCCGGCGTTCCACGAGGAGTTCTCAAGGCTGTTTCGCGACAACTGCAAATTCCTTGAAATCGGTTCTGGCTTTTCGTCCGAGACGGGTTCGCAGCGTGAACGAGCAAACACCCGCGTGGGCGATTCTGCATCGACGGTAATCCTTGCTGAACCCACGAAAGCGACGGGACTTCGGTGCTTCGCAATCATGCCGTTCCGCGAACGCGAGACTGCTAGGTCGGTGGGCTTCTTCGACGAAGTCCTGCGTGCATTGATTGCTCCCGCGGGTCGCGATGCGGGATTCGAGGTACTAACTGCCAACCGAGACGGTAGTGACGTCATTCAAGCGACGATCGTGAATCAGCTCCTTGATGCCGATCTGGTCATTGCCGACCTTACCGAAAACAATCCGAACGTTCTTTTTGAATTGGGCCTGCGGATCGCGGAGGACAAGCCTGTCGCCCTAATCCGTGCCAAAGGAACCGCGGCGATATTCGACGTCGACAATATGTTGCGCGTGTTTGAGTACGATCCAAACCTTTGGACGAGCAATATTGAGCATGATCGCCCGAGGCTAGTGGATCATATCGAGGCGACTTGGGAGGGCCGTGCGAGTACCCTAACCTTCATGAAAATCCTTCGGGAGAGAAGAATCTCAATTGCGGCTTAGGTGACGCAGATGCGACGTGGGCTATCGTCTCTGGCGCCTTCTTTGGGCCGCTGATCTTAGGCGCATTTGCGCCGAAATACTGCATGTCCACGGTATTTTCCGGGCCTGCGCCCGCCCGGTTGCCGCCCGCTCTTGGCCGCGCTAGGACAGCCCGCCGGCCGCCCGGCTCACGAGACCTCGAATGATTCTCGCCGCCCTGTTTTTCTACCTGTTTGCCGGGGTTTGCGTGGCGTCGGCCTTCATGGTCATCGCCGCGAAGAACCCGGTGCATTCGGTGCTGTTCCTGATCCTGGCGTTCGTCAGCGCGTCGGGGCTGTTCGTGCTCCTGGGCGCCGAGTTCCTCGCGATGATTCTCATCGTCGTCTATGTCGGCGCCGTCGCGGTGCTGTTCCTGTTCGTCGTGATGATGCTCGACGTCGACTTCGCCGAGCTGCGCCAGGGCTTCCTCAACTACCTGCCGGTGGGTGCGCTGATCGGTGCGCTCGTGCTGGTCGAACTGCTGCTCGTGGTCGGCGCCTGGGTGATTGGCGCGGGCGTGCCGAAAACGATCACCGCGCCGATTCCGCCGATGGACGCCATCACCAACACCGAAGCGCTCGGCCTCGTGCTCTACACGCGCTACGTCTACTACTTCCAGGCCGCCGGCATCGTGCTGCTGGTGGCGATGGTCGGCGCGATCGTGCTGACCTTGCAGCACCGCGCGCGCGTCAAGCGCCAGGACATGGCCGCGCAGGTGCGGCGCACCAAGGCGGAGGCGATGGAGGTCGTGAAAGTGCGGTCCGGGCAGGGGCTGACATGATCGGCCTCGGTCATTACCTCTCGGTCGCCGCGATCCTGTTCACGCTCGGGATCCTCGGCATCTTCATCAACCGCAAGAACGTGATCGTCATCCTGATGTCGGTCGAGCTGATCCTGCTCGCCGTCAACATCAACCTCGTGGCGTTCTCGTCCTTCCTCGGCGACCTGGTGGGGCAGGTGTTCGCGCTGCTGGTGCTCACCGTCGCGGCCGCGGAGGCGGCGATCGGGCTTGCCATTCTGGTCGTGTTCTACCGCAATCGCGGCTCAATCGCGGTCGAAGACATCAATCTGATGAAGGGCTGATGGTGATCGCAACCGTCAACACATGCTCCGTCATGGCCGGGCTTGTCCCGGCCATCCCGACAAGGAGGGTATGTGCCCTCCTAAGCGGGATGCCCGGCCAAAAGGGCGTTTACGCCCGTCTTCGCGGGCTATGGCCGGGCATGACGAAGGAGAGGGCGTAGCGTCGCATGTATCAGGCGATCGTCTTCCTGCCGTTGCTCGGCTGCATCGTTGCGGCGCTGATCTCGATTGCCGGCGCGCGCGCGCGCCATCCCGGCGCCGATCCCGCGCCCGGCGCGGAGGACCACGCGACCGACCTCGGCCCGCATACCGGCGGCGGCGCGCCGTCGCCGCATGGCGATCACGCCGTCATCCACCATGCGACCCACGAGGACCACCCGGTCGCGCCGCCCGCCGCCGGCTCGCGCGCCGCCGAGCTCGTCACCACGCTGTTCCTGTTCGTCGCGACGGTGCTGTCGTGGATGGCGTTCTACCGCGTTGGCTTCGGCCACCAGGATTCGCGCGAAGTGCTGCTTGCGTGGATCTATTCGGCCGATCTCAAGGTGGACTGGGGCATCCGCGTCGACACGCTGACCGCCGTGATGCTGGTGGTGGTCACCACGGTGTCGGCTTTCGTGCACCTCTATTCGATCGGCTACATGGAGGAGGATCCGCACCGGCCGCGCTTCTTCTCCTACTTGTCGCTGTTCACCTTCGCGATGCTGATGCTGGTGACGGCGGACAACCTGGTGCAGCTGTTCTTCGGCTGGGAGGGCGTCGGGCTCGCGAGCTATCTGCTGATCGGCTTCTGGTACCACAAGCCGGAGGCGAACGCGGCCGCGATCAAGGCGTTCGTCGTCAACCGCGTCGGCGACTTCGGCTTCGCGCTCGGCATCTTCGCGGTGTTCATGATGACCGGCGCGGTCGACCTCGACACCGTGTTCGCGCAGGCGCCGTCGCTCACGGCTAAGACCATCGACTTCTTCGGCTGGCACGCCGACGCGATGACCCTGATCTGCCTGCTGCTGTTCATGGGCGCGATGGGCAAATCGGCGCAATTCCTGCTGCACACCTGGCTGCCCGACGCGATGGAAGGCCCGACGCCGGTCTCCGCGCTGATCCATGCCGCCACCATGGTGACCGCCGGCGTGTTCATGGTGGCGCGGCTCTCCCCGCTGTTCGAGCTGGCGCCGAACGCGCAGGCGTTCGTGACGCTGGTCGGCGCGACCACGGCGTTCTTCGCCGCGACCGTCGGCCTGGTGCAGAACGACATCAAGCGCGTGGTCGCGTATTCGACCTGCTCGCAGCTCGGCTACATGTTCGTCGCGATGGGCGTCGGCGCATACTCGGTCGGCATGTTCCACCTGTTCACGCACGCGTTCTTCAAGGCGCTGTTGTTCCTCGGCTCCGGCTCGGTGATCCACGCGATGCATCACGAGCAGGACATGCGCAAGATGGGCGGGCTGCGCGACAAGCTGCCGGTGACTTACGTGTGCATGCTGATCGGCACGCTCGCGCTCACCGGCTTCCCGCTCACCGCCGGCTATTACTCGAAAGACGCGATCATCGAGGCCGCCGCCGCGGGCCACAATCCGTTCGCCGGCTATGCCTTCGCCATGACGGTGATCGCCGCGCTGCTCACCTCGTTCTACTCGTGGCGGCTCGTGTTCATGACTTTCCACGGCAAGCCCGCCGACAAGCACGCCCACGAGCACGCGCATGAGAGCCCGTGGGTCATTCTCATTCCGCTGATCTTCCTGAGCGCCGGCTCGATCTTTGCCGGCCTGCCGTTCAAGGAGCTGTTTGCCGGCGAGAAGGTCGCGGAATTCTTCCGCGAGTCGCTCAAGTTCGGCCCCGACAACCACATCCTGCACGACATGCACGGCCTGCACTGGTCGATCCCGTATATCCCGACCGTGATGATGGCGATCGGCTTCCTCGTGGCGTGGCAGTTCTACATCCGCCGCCCCGACATTCCGGCGAGCCTCGCGCGCACGCAGGAGCCGCTCTACCGGTTCCTGCTCAACAAGTGGTACTTCGACGAGCTGTACGACCTGATCTTCGTGCGCCCCGCGCTGTGGCTCGGGCGCGTGCTGTGGAAGGGCGGCGACGGGCGCATCATCGACGGCCTCGGGCCGGACGGCGTCTCGGCGCGCGTGCTCGACGTGACCCGCAGCGTGGTGCGGCTGCAGACCGGCTATCTCTACCACTACGCCTTCGCGATGCTGATCGGCATCGCCGGGCTGATCACGTGGTTCATGTTCGCGGGGAGCCACTGATGGCGAGCTGGCCGATCCTGTCGATCACCACGTTCCTGCCGATCCTCGGCGTGCTGTGGATTTCCGCGTTGCAGGGCGACGACGAACACACCCGGCGCAATGCGCGCTGGGCCGCGCTGTGGACCACGCTCGTCACCTTCGCGGTGTCGCTCGTACTGGTGTGGCGCTTCGATCCGGCGAGCCCCGAATTCCAGTTCGAGGAGAAGACCTCCTGGCTCGGCGGCTTCTCCACCTATCACATGGGCGTCGACGGGATTTCGCTGCCGTTCGTGATCCTCACCACCGGCCTGATGCCGCTCTGCATCATCGCGAGCTGGGAGGTGATCCAGACGCGCGTGAAGGAGTACATGATCGCGTTCCTCGCGCTCGAAACGCTGATGGTCGGCACGTTCTCGGCGCTCGATCTGGTGCTGTTCTATCTGTTCTTCGAGGGCGGCCTCATTCCGATGTTCCTGATCATCGGCGTGTGGGGCGGCCCGCGACGCGTCTATGCGAGCTTCAAGTTCTTCCTCTACACGCTGCTCGGCTCGGTGCTGATGCTGCTCGCCATCATGGCGATGTACTGGCAGGCCAACACCACCGACATCCCGGCGCTGATGAAGTACGCTTTCCCGCAGGGCATGCAGACCTGGCTGTGGCTCGCGTTTTTTGCCTCGTTCGCCGTGAAGATGCCGATGTGGCCGGTGCACACCTGGCTGCCCGATGCGCACGTCGAGGCGCCGACCGCGGGCTCGGTGATCCTCGCCGCGATTCTCCTGAAGATGGGCGGCTACGGCTTCCTGCGCTTCTCGGTGCCGATGTTTCCGCACGCCTCGATGGATCTGGCGCCGCTGATCTTCACGCTGTCGGTGGTCGCCGTGATCTACACCTCGCTGGTCGCGCTGGTGCAGGAGGACATGAAGAAGCTGATCGCGTATTCCTCGGTCGCCCACATGGGCTTCGTCACCATGGGCATCTTCGCGCTCACCGCGCAGGGCGTCGCCGGCGGCATCTTCCAGATGATCTCGCACGGCATCGTATCGGCCGCGCTGTTCCTCTGCGTCGGCGTGGTCTACGACCGCATGCACACCCGCGAGATCGCCGCCTATGGCGGGCTCGTGAACAACATGCCGCTGTATGCGGTCGTGTTCATGGTGTTTACGCTCGCCAATGTCGGGCTGCCGGGCACCTCCGGCTTCATCGGCGAATTCCTCGCGCTGATCGGCACCTTCCGCGTCAACATTCCGGTCGCAACGCTTGCGACGGTGGGCGTGATCCTGTCGGCCTGCTATGCGCTCTGGCTCTATCGCAAGGTGATCTTCGGCGTGCTGGAGAAGCCGGCGCTGGTTGCATTGCGCGATCTCGGACGGCGCGAGATCCTGGTGTTCGCGCCGCTGGTCATCCTGACGATCCTGTTCGGCGTCTATCCGAAGCCGGTGCTCGACATGTCGGCCGCATCGGTCGCGCAGTTGCTGGAGAACTACCAAGCCGCCGTGGGGCCGAAGAAGGCCGCGATGGACGTATCGCGCCCGCCACTGACGGTGGCGAAATGAGCCCCATCGTCGAGATGCCCGCGCTGCTCCCGGCGCTGCCGGAAATCCTGCTCGTCGTCGGCGCCATGGCCCTGCTGATGGTCGGCGCCTATCGCGAGAACAGCGTGCAACTGGTGAACGGCTGCGCCTTCGCGCTGCTCGTGCTCGCCGCGCTGGTCGTTTACGCGCTGCCGTCCGGCAGGATCGTCACCTTCGGCGGCGGCTTCGTGCTCGACGACTTCGCCCGCGTGCTGAAGATCCTGACGCTGGCCGGCTCCGCCGCCACGATTGCGCTCGCGCGCGACTACCAGGCGGCCGAACGGCAGGAGAAGTTCGAGTTCGCGATCCTGATCCTGCTGTCGACGACCGGCATGCTGATGCTGATCTCGGCCGCCGACCTGATCGCGCTCTATCTCGGCCTCGAGCTGATGAGCCTCGCGCTCTACGTGGTCGCGGCGAGCAACCGCGACAGCATCCGCTCGACCGAGGCCGGCTTGAAATATTTCGTGCTCGGCGCGCTCTCGTCCGGAATGCTGCTCTACGGCGCGTCGCTGATCTACGGCTTCACCGGCACGGTGAACTTCGCCGGCATCGCCAAGGCTGCCGGGCAGGGCGGTCTCGGGCTGACCTTCGGCCTCGTGTTCCTGTTCGCCGGCTTCTGCTTCAAGGTCTCGGCGGTGCCGTTTCACATGTGGACGCCCGACGTCTACGAGGGCGCGCCGACGCCGGTGACGGCGTTCTTCGCCTCCGCGCCGAAGATCGCAGCCATCGCCATCTTCGTGCGCGCGCCGATCACGGCCTTCCCCGAGATCACGCCGCAATGGCAGCAGATCGTGGTGTTCGTCTCGATCGCCTCGATGGTGCTCGGGGCGTTTGCGGCGATCGGCCAGCGCAACATCAAGCGGCTGATGGCCTATTCGGCGATCGGCCACATGGGCTTCGCGCTGATCGGGCTTGCGGCGGCGACGCCGGAGGGTGTGCAGGGCGTGATCGTCTACATGGGGATCTACCTCGCGATGACGCTCGGCACCTTCGCCTGCATCCTGTCGATGCGCACCAGCCACGGCCTGGTCGAGAACATCTCCGACCTCGCCGGCCTCGCGCGTACCAAGCCGGGGATGGCGTTTTTCCTTGCGACGATGATGTTCTCGCTCGCGGGCATTCCGCCGCTCGCGGGATTTTTTGCGAAGTACTTCGTATTTCTCGCCGCCATCAAGGCCGGGCTCTATGCGCTTGCGGTGATCGGCGTGCTCGCGAGCGTCGTCGGCGCTTACTATTATCTGCTCATCGTGAAGGTGATGTATTTCGACGAGGCCGCAGAGCCGTTCGAGCGGATGCCGGGCCTGCTGAAAGTCGTCACCGGCGTTACCGGTATTTTCGTGCTATTGTTTTTCGTCTATCCCGCGCCGCTGGTATCGGCGGCGGCCGCTGCCGCAAAGTCGTTGTTTTGATGCACCTTCACCCTGACGCGGAAGCCGCCGGCGTGCGGCTCGCCGCGCGCGACACGCTTCCCTCGACCAATGCCGACGCGCTCGCGCGCGCGCGCGCCGGCGAGCGCGGGCCCGTGTGGATCGCGGCGGCGCGCCAGACCGCCGGACGCGGCCGGCGCGGCAATGTCTGGACCTCCGAGCCGGGCAATCTCTATGCGAGCCTGCTGCTGACCGATGCGGCGGCGCCGGCGCGTCTGCCGGAACTCTGTTTCGTTGTGGCGCTGGCGGCGCGCGACAGCATTGTCGACGTCGCGCCGCAGCTTGCGCGCAAGCTCAAGCTCAAATGGCCGAACGATCTGCTGCTCGATGGCGCGAAGCTCGCCGGCATCCTGATCGAGGCGGAGAGCGCCGGCGGCGCCAACGCGGCCGCGGCCGGCATCGGGGTGAACTGCGCGCATCATCCGGACAATCTCGCGTATCCGGCGACGAGCCTCGCGGCGCACGGCGTCACCGTCTCACCGGGTGAGCTCCTGCATGCGCTGTCACGCACGATGCTGCTGCGCGTCGCGCACTGGGATCGCGGCCCGGGCTTTGCAGAAATCCGCTCCGAATGGCTCGCGCACGCCGCCGGAATCGGTGGCGATATCCGTGTCCGTCTTGCCGATCGCGAACTCACTGGCACGTTCGAGACGCTCGATTCGCTCGGCCGCCTGATGCTGCGGCTGCCGGGCGGCGCGCTCGAGGCGATCACGGTCGGCGAAGTGTTCTCTCCCGCGCGAGTTCAAACCTGATGGCGCAAGAACTGCTCTTCGCGCCGCTCGGCGGGGTCGGCGAGATCGGGATGAATCTCGCGCTCTATGGGCTGGGCGACGGGCCGAAGCGCCAGTGGATCGCGGTCGATCTCGGCGTGTCGTTCGCAGGCGACGATCTGCCCGGTGTCGACCTGATCATGCCGGACATCGCGTTCCTGGTCGCCGAGCGGCGCAACCTGCTCGGGCTCGTGCTCACGCACGCGCATGAGGATCATTTCGGCGCGCTGCTCGATCTGTGGCCGCGCCTGCGCGTGCCGGTCTATGCGACCCCGTTCACCGCCGCGCTGTTCGTCGCCAAGCGGCTCGGTGAGCCGGGCGCGCCCGATATTCCGGTCAATGTCGTGCCGCTCGGCGGTCGCATCCATCTCGGGCCGTTCGACATCGAGCTTGTGTCGGTGTCGCATTCGATCCCGGAATCGAACGCGCTGATCATCCGCACGCCGCTCGGTAACGTGCTGCACACCGGCGACTGGAAGCTCGACCCGACGCCGATCATCGGCCCGCCGACCGACGAGGCGAAGCTGCGCGCTCTCGGGCAGGAAGGCTGTCTTGCGCTGGTCGGCGATTCCACCAACGCGGTGCGCGACGGCCGCTCACCATCGGAAACCGACGTGGCGAAGACCCTGCGCGAGCTGATCGGGGCGGCGCAAGGCCGCATCGCGATCACGACCTTCGCGTCGAACGTGGCGCGCATGCGCGCGGTCGCCGAAGCCGCCGCGGCGGCGGGCCGCGAAGTGGTGGTGGTCGGGCGCGCGATGGACCGCGTCGCGCAGGTCGCGCGCGAGTGCGGCTATCTCGACGGCATCAATGAATTCCGCAGCGTCGAGGTCTACGGCCACCTGCCGCCCGACAAGGTGGTGGCGCTGTGCACCGGCAGCCAGGGCGAGCCGCGCGCCGCGCTCGCGCGCATATCCGAGGACCAGCACCCCGAGGTGACGTTCAGCAAAGGCGATACCGTGGTGTTTTCCTCGCGCACCATTCCGGGCAACGAGAAGGCGGTCGGCCGCGTGATCAACGGCCTGGTGCGCCAGGGCATCGAGGTGGTCACCGACCGCACGCACCTGGTGCACGTGTCCGGCCATCCGCGCCGCGCCGAGATGGAGGAGCTCTACCGCTGGGTGCGCCCGCGCATCGCCATCCCGGTGCACGGCGAGGCGCTGCATCTCTCCGAGCACGCCAAGCTCGCGCGCGCCGCCGGCGTGCCCGAGGTGGTGCTGTGCGGCGACGGCGATCTGGTGCGGCTTGCGCCCGATCCGGCCGGCGTGATCGACGAGGTGCCGGCGGCTCGGCTCTACAAGGACGGCGCGCTGCTGATCTCGGCCGAAGAGCGCACGGTCGCGGAGCGTCGGCGCCTGAGCTTCTCCGGCATCGTCGTGGTCGCGCTGGCGCTCTCCGACAAGGGCGCACTGCTCGCCGATCCCGACGTGGAGTTGATCGGCATCCCCGAAGCGAACGCCGACAGGAAATCGATGCACGAGATCGCCTACGATGCCGCGATCGAGACATTCGAGTCGCTGCCGAAGCCGCGCCGGCGCGATCCGCAGGCGGTGGAAGAGGCGGTCAAGCGCGGCGTGCGCGCCGCCATCGCCGGCCATTGGCAGAAGAAGCCGATATGTCTGGTGCAGGTGATAACGGTATAGGCTTCGCGGCTTTGTAGCCCGGATGGAGCGAAGCGAAATCCGGGACCCGCATTCCGCTTCGCTGCATGCGGGCTACAAGGAGGAATTATGATCGGCCGTCTCAATCACGTCGCCATTGCGGTCGGCGACATCGCCAAGGCCGCCAGGCTTTACCGCGACACGCTCGGCGCCGATGTGTCGGCCGTGGTGGCGCAGCCGGATCACGGCGTAAACACGGTGTTCATCACGCTGCCGAACACCAAGATCGAGCTGCTCGAGCCGCTCGGCGAGAATTCGCCGATCGCGAAATTCCTCGAACGCAATCCGGACGGCGGCATCCATCACATCTGCTACGAGGTCGACGACATCCTTGCCGCGCGCGACAGGCTGAAGGCGCAAGGGGCGCGCGTCCTCGGCGACGGCAATCCGAAGATCGGCGCGCACGGCAAGCCGGTGCTGTTCCTGCACCCGAAGGATTTTTGCGGCACGCTGGTCGAGATCGAGCAGGCGTAGTGCCTGTCCCGGGCGCGGCGCAGCACGAAGTGCTGCGACGCAGACCCGGGATCGCCGGGAACGCCGAAGTGTTGTGCGGTCCCGCATCTGCGAAGCAGCACTCCGTGCTGCATCGCGTGCGGGACACGGAGGAGTAGATGTCCGTCACCACCGCGCTCGCGATCTATTTCATCATCTGGTGGGTGGTGCTGTTCGCCGTGCTGCCGTTCGGCGTGCGCAATGCGAGCGAGGCCGGCGTGGACGTCGAGCCTGGCCACGATCCCGGCGCACCGACAATCCCGGCGCTCGGGGCGAAGCTGATCTGGACCACCGTGGTCGCCAGCGTCGTGTTCGCGATCTGCTGGGTCGCCTACGTCTACCGCCTCGTCACGCTCGACGATCTCGGCACGCTGTGGGGATTGCTGAAGTGAGTTCTCCGCTCGTCCCCGCGCAAGCGGGGACCCAGAGCCCGCGAAGAGGAAGAACTGGATTCCCGCTTTCGCGGGAATGAGCGGGTCAGGTTCTCCCCTTCAACACCAGCTGCGTCTGTGTCACGACCGCCGCGAGCCGCCCGTCGCCGCGCGTAATTTTCGTCTGCCACACCATGGTGGTGCGCCCCTTGTGCAGGGCTGTGCATTCGGCGCGTGCGGTGTCGCCCAGCGGAATCGCGGCAAAGAAGTTGGTCTTGCTCTCGATCGTGGTGGTGCTCTCGCCTTCTTTCAGATTGGCCACCGTCGCGACCGCGCCGATGGTGTCGGCGAACGCCATATAGGCTCCGCCATGCAGCACGTTCGGGCGGGTGCACAGGTCCTCGCGTACCTTCAGTTCGCCGACCACCAGGTCGGGCGCGACGCTGACGATGGACACGCCCATCAATTTGGCAAAGGGCAGGGGATCGAGCTGCATGGCACTCCTCGGGGGGCCGGACGGATCGGAGCCCGATCATCCGCTGTCGCACGGCGCACAATCAATCACCCGCGCGGTAACTTCCGCGCGCCGTGCCGCGCGATGAGAACAAAAAAATGAGCAGGGCCAAAGCCCTGCTCGAATGTCTTCCCATTTGTGAGCCATGGTCCCGACCGGCTTGTTCTTGTCGTCGAGGCGGCAGCGTAGGCTCGCGCCGTCGGACTCTCTCTCCCTCCCAAGACTTGGGCTGCTCGGCAAAGAGCCCCGGTTCTGCGACCGTTCGTCTCTGCCTTGCGCGGCGGCACCGTAACCGATGTCAAATCGGATGTCATCACAGAACAGAACGCAACTTTCTTGCCGAACCGGGAACTCAGGCGCGCACGGGCCGTACCATACACGCGGCGCGGGGTAACGTTTGCCGGCATCCCCTTGCGCCGAGTCGATGACGCCGGAATGACGGCCGCCGGGGCGTGAAGGCCTTGGCGGCCCTTGTGTTTGCCGTCGGCTTCCGGTTTCACTCGGGTCGCGTCCGGTCCCCCCACCTGAGTCGCGGCTGCATGCGTCTGTCCCGCTATTTCCTGCCGATTCTGCGCGAAACCCCGAAAGAGGCGGAGATCGTTTCGCACCGGCTGATGCTGCGCGCGGGCATGATGCGGCAGGAAGCCGCGGGGATTTACGCATTTCTCCCGCTCGGCCTGCGCGTGCTCGACAAGATCTGCCGCATCGTGCGCGAGGAGCAGAACCGCTCCGGCGCGATCGAGCTGCTGATGCCGACGATCCAGTCGGCCGACCTCTGGCGCGAGAGTGGGCGCTACGAGGCCTACGGCAAGGAGATGCTGCGCATCAAGGACCGCCACGAGCGCGACATGCTCTACGGCCCGACCAACGAGGAGATGATCACGGAGATCTTCCGCGCCTACGTGCGCTCGTACAAGGATCTCCCGCTCAACCTCTATCATATCCAGTGGAAATTCCGCGACGAGGTGCGTCCGCGTTTCGGACTGATGCGCGGGCGCGAGTTCCTGATGAAGGACGCGTATTCGTTCGACGTCGACCAGGAAGGCAGCAGGCATTCCTACAACAAGATGTTCGTCGCCTACCTGCGCACCTTCGCGCGGCTCGGCTTGAAGTCGATTCCGATGCGCGCGGAGTCAGGCCCGATCGGCGGCGACATGAGCCACGAGTTCATCATTCTCGCCGACACCGGCGAGAGCGAAGTGTTCTGCCACCGCGACTATCTGGATTTCGCGGTGCCGGGCGAGGACGTGAGTTTCGACGACGGCGCGGGCCTGCAGAGCATCGTCGACAAGTGGACCTCGCTCTATGCGGCGACCTCGGAGAAACATGACGCCGCCGCCTATGCGACCGTGCCGGCCGACAAGCAGGTCTCGGCGCGCGGCATCGAGGTCGGGCACATCTTCTATTTCGGCACCAAGTATTCCGAGCCGATGAAAGCGCTGGTCGCAGGCCCTGACGGCAGCGAGAAGCCGGTGCACATGGGCTCCTACGGCATCGGCCCGTCGCGTCTCGTCGCCGCCATCATCGAGGCGAGCCACGATGAGGCCGGCATCAAGTGGCCGGAGGCGGTCGCGCCATTTCGCGTCATCATCCTCAACCTGAAGCAGGGCGACGCCGCAACCGATGCGGCAAGCGAACAGCTCTATCGCGCTCTCACCGCCGCCGGGATCGATGTGCTCTACCACGACGGCGACGAGCGGCCCGGCGCCAAGTTCGCGACCGCCGACCTGATCGGCATTCCGTGGCAGATCCTGGTCGGGCCGAAGGGGCTCGCCTCCGGTCAGGTCGAGTTGAAGAAGCGCGCCGACGGCACCCGCACCATGCTCACCCCGGCCGAAGCGGTCGCGAGGTTTGCGCAATAACTCTGTTTACCGCCGCGATACGCTGCGGTCCTTGGTGGCTTCGAAAGCGCGCGTGTGGTGGATTTGGCCGCCCCACCAGCCTGGCGGCGGCTCCTCCTTGCGGGAACGTCAAATCCAAGGCCACACTCGAATCAAAACGTTTTGCTAGTGTCCGTTCGATTCCGACGTTCGTGCGAGTGCCTGCTGCAGGGATTACGAACCTCGGAATCGGGACACTCGCTATCGGGTGACATGCCGCAACTGGACGGAGATTGATGAGCGATCGCACCGGCACCCGGCCCTTCGCCCCCTTCGAGTGGATGCTGTCGCTGCGCTACCTGCGCTCGCGGCGCAGGGAAGGGTTCATCTCGGTCATCGCGGGCTTCTCCTTTCTCGGCATCATGCTCGGCGTCGCGACCCTGATCATCGTGATGGCGGTGATGAACGGCTTTCGCCAGGAACTGCTCGACAAGATCCTGGGCCTGAACGGCCACCTGCTGGTGCAGCCGCTGGAGAAGCCGCTCACCGACTGGGACGAGGTCGCGGATCGCATCGCGAAAGTGCCCGGCGTGCGGCTCGCTGCGCCCATCGTCGAGGGCCAGGCGCTTGCCTCCTCGCCGTTCAATTCCTCCGGCGTGCTGGTGCGCGGCATCCGCGCCGCCGATCTGATGAAGCTCACCTCGATCGCCAACAACATCAAACAGGGCACGTTCGAGGGCTTCGATGCGGGGCAGGGGCTCGGCATCGGGCGCAGGCTCGCCGATCAGCTTTCGGTGCGCGCCGGCGACAACATCACGCTGGTTGCGCCGCGCGGAGCGGTGACCCCGATGGGCACGACGCCGCGCATCAAGACCTACAAGGTCGCCGCCGTGTTCGAGATCGGCATGTCGGAATACGACTCGGCGATCGTGTTCATGCCGATGCCGGAGGCGCAGCTCTATTTCAACCGCGCGGGCGACGTGACGGCGATCGAGGTCTACACCGACAACCCGGACCGCGTCGACGTATTCCGCCGGCTCGTCACCGTCGCCGCCAACCGGCCGATCTTCATGATCGACTGGCGCCAGCGCAACGCGACCTTCTTCAATGCGCTGCAGGTCGAGCGCAATGTCATGTTCCTGATCCTGACGCTGATCATCCTGGTTGCTGCGCTGAACATCATTTCCGGCCTGATCATGCTGGTGAAGGACAAGGGCGGCGACATCGCGATCATGCGCACCATGGGCGCGACGCAGGGCTCGGTGATGCGCATTTTCCTGATCACCGGGGCGTCGATCGGCGTGGTCGGCACGATCGCGGGTTTCGTGCTTGGTCTCGTCGTTTGCCTCAACGTGGAATCGATTCGGCAATTCCTCTCCTGGCTGACGCGCACCGAGTTGTTCTCGCCCGAGCTCTATTTTCTCTCGCGCCTGCCGGCGATCATGGATGCCGGCGAGACCACGGCGGTCGTCGTGATGGCGCTGATGCTTTCGTTGCTGGCGACGCTCTATCCCTCGTGGCGCGCGGCGCGGCTCGATCCGGTCGAGGCGCTGCGGTATGAGTGAAACGCGCCCGAAGGATAAGGAGCCCGCGGTTTTCCTGCACGCGATCGAGCGGCGCTACAGCCAGGGCGCCGCGATGCTGGAGATCCTCACCGGCGCGGAGCTCGCGGTGTGGCCGGGGCAATCGGTGGCGCTGATCGCGCCGTCCGGCACCGGCAAGTCGACGCTGCTGCACATCGCCGGGCTGCTCGAACATCCGGATGCGGGCGAGGTGTATGTCGACGGCACCGCGACCTCGACGCTTTCCGATGCCGAGCGCACGCGCATCCGCCGCACCGAGATCGGCTTCGTCTATCAGTTTCATCATTTGCTGCCGGAGTTCTCCGCGATCGAGAACGTGATGCTGCCGCAGATGATCTCCGGCCTCGCGCGCAAGGAAGCGCGCAAGCGCGCCGACGAGTTGCTCAGCTATCTCGGCCTGAAGGAGCGGCTGGAGCACCGTCCCGCACAGCTCTCCGGCGGCGAGCAGCAGCGCGTCGCGATCGCCCGCGCGGTGGCGAATGCGCCGCGCATCCTGCTGGCCGACGAGCCGACCGGGAATCTCGACCCGCGCACGGCAGGCCACGTGTTTCAGGCCCTCGCCCAGCTCGTGCGCGCCTCGGGACTCGCTGCCGTCATCGCCACCCACAATATGCAGCTCGCACAGCGCATGGACCGGCGCGTGACGCTGCAAGACGGACGCGTCGTGGAGGTGACGTGAGCGGCAGCGACCGGCGCGCAAGAGTTATTGCGCCGATGGTCCGCACGTGATGAATACCACTCCATGCTGAAGCGAGTGTTTTCCGCCATCGTGCTGGCCTGTGTGGCAGCCGGACCGGCCGTCGCCGATCCGGCCGGCGTCTGGCTCGACAAGGACAACTGGACGATCCGCATCCATGCCTGTGGGCAGGCGCTGTGCGCGGAGATCGCCAGCACTCAGCCGCCGCTCGACCCGGCAACCGGCAAGCCCTGGACCGACAAGAACAACGCCGATGCCGCGAAGCGGGAGCGGCCGCTTGTCGGTGTGCCGGTGCTTTTCGACATGCAGCCGAACGGGCCGGGCAAATGGTCGGGAACGCTGTACGATCCGGACCGCGGCAAAATGTATTCCGGCAATCTGATCGAGCTTGGGGCGGACCGGATCAGGATCGAGGGCTGCATGCTCGTGCTGTGCGGAGGCGAGGAGTTGCGCCGCGTGTCGAAGTGAGCGCCGTTCGGACTGCCGTCGCAATGCTGGCACTGGCAGGCGCTGCGCCGGCGGCGGCCGATCCCTCGGGTGTCTGGCGCGAGAAGGACGGCGGAACGATCCGCATCCATCGCTGCGGTGGCGCGATATGCGGGAGGCTCGCGACCGTCTTGCCGCGCCTCGATCCCGCCACCGGCAAGCCCCGCACCGACAAGAACAATGAGGACGCCTCGAGACGCAACCGGCCTCTGGCCGGCCTGCCGGTTCTCATCGACATGCGACCGAACGGGGCGGGAAAGTGGTCCGGGCGCCTCTATGATTTGGATCGTGGGAAGGTCTTTTCCGGCAATCTTGTCGAGGTTGGACCGACAACGATCCGGATTGAGGGTTGCGCGCTCGGGCTATGCGGCGGCGAGGAGTTGCGCCGCGTGCGCTGACGCGGGGATGGCGTCGCGCGATCGGTTCGGGTTTCGCCGGCGTGGCGAGCGCGCACGTGCATTGAAGCCGAGCGCGCGAAGCATCCGCCGCGGCGGAGGCGGGAGCAGTTAGCCCGGTTTTCGAGTGAGGCTCCAAAGCGCATAGAGCACACAAGCGCCCGTCGTCGCCGCGAGAACGCCGAGAGCCCAGCTGAATGCGATTTCCATTCCACCACCCCTGAGAGTGGACTTTCGCATGGCGGAACGGCGCGCAAGCGGCCGATTTGCCGCAGGGGCAATCACGATGCTGTGTTGGAACTAGTCCGCGGAACCGGAGAGCAACGCTCCCAGCGCGAGCGCGATCGACAGGGCCTATGCTCGATAAAACCACCGCGGCATGGGCGGATTAGACACAGACACCGCCCTTGAAACCGAGCGCGCGAAGCATCGGCCGGGGCGAAGGCGAATGATCGCGGCTTAGTGTTCGGAGCCAGAGGGCCGCTGGCCGGTCCCTTGGGCCTTCTCGGCCGCGTCGAACTTATCCGACGCGGACGAGCGGGGCTGCGGGATCATGCGAAGCCAGTCAGCCGCCATTTTTAGCCACGTCGCCTTGTCGTTCGGATTGCGAGCGGCGCGGGCCATCTTCTCGCATTCCGTCGCGTTGGCGCGATATTCGTCGGACTTGCTCATAGCGTCGAACTCACTCTTGGCTCGCTCGGTTTCCCCCCATCCCGAATCTGTTAGCGCCAAGTTAACCGCGCCGCCCAATCGAGCGAAAGAAAAATCAAACTGACCACTACCACCTGTTGACCTTGGAACAGAATAAGAACTATGTTCCCTCTATGTTCTAGAGGAGGACGCCGTGATCAAGTCTGCCATGGAAGAGGTTGCCGCCCTGACGTCGCTCGGACTGTTCGTCAGCATGATCGCCATCTGGGCGCAGGTCATTGCGGTGCTGTGACCGCGGCCTGGCGACGAAGAGGGCCGCCCGCTGCGGGCGGCCCGCAAGGAAATCCGGGGCTGGTAGGGTCCGCGGCCGCTCAGACGCCCCCGGCCATGAAGTTGCCGGCGCGGTCGAACATGCCGGTGCGGGCCATGTAGAGCTGGCCGTTCTGCATGAAGAACACGGTGCCCTTGGGCACCGCGCGGGCGCTCCGGGTCATCATCGACCAGCCCTTCTGGCCGATCGGCTTCGACCACATCTTGCCCTGCATATCGAGGACATAGGCATTGCGGTCGCGCAGGTCCCACGGGCTCGCGTCCTGGGCCATTGCGGGGCTCGCCGCGGCCAGCAGAGCGGCCGCGCAGAGGATTTTCATTCGGGTTGACATGTCAGCTCCCCATCGGGTGTTGCGATTGCCGGAACGGCAGACAAGGGGCTTACGGCCGGCATTTGCCGCCGTTTCGCGAAGCGCCGGTTCCTCACCGCGATGTGAGACGCGCGTGACCCAGCGGGATTCCGGGGAAAGCGTGTATCGGTCGGTGATGGCTGTGGACTCTGCCGCCTGTGGTCCGCACCCTCGCGGTGAGATTCGCGAGGGAAGCTGACGTGCCCGACCCCGGTTTCGTGCACCTGCACGTGCATTCGTCCTATTCGCTGCTGGAAGGCGCGCTGCCCATCGCCAAGCTCGCGGAGCTGGCGAAGGCCGACCGTCAGCCGGCGCTGGCGCTCACCGACACCGACAACATGTTCGGCGTGCTGGAATTCTCCGACAAGCTCAGCGGCGCCGGCATCCAGCCGATCATCGGCTGCGCGCTTTCCATCGACTTCGGCGACCAGGAAGCGCCGCGCCACCCCGGCCATGCGCTGAAGCTGCCGCGGCTGGTGCTGCTCGCGGCGCGCGAGCAGGGCTACCGCAGCCTGATGCGGCTGACCTCGCATGCATTCCTCGACACGCCGTCGGATCAGGCGGCGCACGTCAAGCTCGCAGCGCTCGACGCCGAGGCGGACGGCCTGATCGTGCTGAGCGGCGGCCCCGGCGGACCGCTCGATCGGGCCTTGATCGCCGGTCAGGGCGATCTCGCGGCCGCGCGTTGCGCCCGCCTCGCCGCGCTGTTCGGCGACCGGCTCTATATCGAGCTGCAACGCCACGGCGTGCCGGAAGAAAAGCAGGCCGAGCCGGCGCTGCTCGATCTCGCCTATGCGGCGGGGCTTCCGCTCGTGGCGACGAATGAGCCGTTCTATCCCCGGCGTGAGGACTTCGAGGCACATGACGCCCTGATCTGCATCGCGGAGGGGCGGATCATTGCCGAGGCCGAGCGGCGGCAGCTTTCCTCGGAACATTACTTCAAGTCGCGCGCCGAGATGGCGGGGCTGTTCGCCGACCTGCCCGAGGCGCTGGCATCGACGGTCGAGATTGCCGAGCGCTGCTCGTACCGGCCGCTGACGCGCAAGCCGATCCTGCCGCGCTATACCGCCGAAGACGGCTCGGCGGTGGACGAGGCGGCCGAATTGCGCCGTCAGGCCGACGCCGGATTGACGCGGCGCGTCGAGACGCTTGGCTTGGCATCCGGCTGCACCATCGACGATTACCGCAAGCGCCTCGACTTCGAGCTCGATGTGATCGAGCGCATGAAGTACCCGGGCTACTTCCTGATCGTCGCCGACTTCATCCAGTGGGCGAAATCGCAGGGCATTCCGGTCGGGCCGGGACGCGGCTCGGGTGCGGGCTCGCTGGTCGCCTACGCGCTCACCATCACCGACCTCGATCCGATCCGCTTCGGCCTGCTGTTCGAGCGCTTCCTCAATCCGGAACGGGTGTCGATGCCGGACTTCGACGTCGACTTCTGCCAGGAGCGGCGCGACGAGGTGATCCGCTATGTCCAGAAGCGCTATGGGCGCGATCAGGTCGCCCAGATCATCACGTTCGGGACGCTGCAGGCGCGCGGCGTGCTGCGCGACGTCGGCCGCGTGCTCGAAATGCCGTACGGCCAGGTCGACAAGCTCACCAAGCTGGTGCCCAACAATCCGGCGGCGCCGGTGACGCTGTCGAAGGCGATTGCCGAGGAGCCGCGCCTGCAGGCGGCGCGTGACGCCGATCCGATCGTGCGCCGCGCCTTCGACATCGCGATGAAACTGGAGGGGCTGCACCGCCACGCCTCGACGCACGCGGCCGGCATCGTGATCGGCGACCGCGCGCTGTCCGAACTGGTGCCGATGTACCGCGATCCGAAATCCAACCTGCCGGTCACCCAATTCAACATGAAATGGGTCGAGCAGGCCGGGCTGGTGAAGTTCGACTTCCTCGGGCTGAAGACGCTGACGGTGCTCAAGACCGCGGTCGAACTCGTCGCCCGGCGCGGCATCGACGTCGATCTCCTCGCCATCCCGCTCGACGATGCCCGGACCTACGGGATGCTGGCGCGCGGCGAGACGGTCGGCGTGTTCCAGGTGGAAGGGCAGGGCATGCGCCGCGCGCTCGTCGACATGCGCCCGGACCGGATCGAGGACATCATCGCGCTGGTCGCGCTCTATCGGCCCGGCCCGATGGCGAACATCCCGACCTACTGCGCGCGCAAGCACGGCAAGGAGCAGCCCGATTATTTTCATCCGCTGCTGGAGCCGATCCTGCGCGAGACATTCGGGGTCATCGTCTATCAGGAGCAGGTGATGGAGGCGGCGCGCCGCCTCTCCCGCTTCTCGCTCGGCGAGGCCGATCTGTTGCGCCGCGCCATGGGCAAGAAGATCCGCGCCGAGATGGCCGCGCAGCGCACGCGCTTTGTCGAAGGCGCCGTGGCGAACGGCGTCGACAAGGGGCAGGCCGAGATGATCTTCGAGCTGCTCGCGCGCTTTGCCGACTACGGCTTCAACAAGAGCCACGCGGCCGCCTATGCGCTGGTCGCCTACCAGACCGCCTACATGAAGGCGAATTATCCGGTCGAGTTCATGGCGGCGTCGATGACCTACGACATGGCCAACACCGACAAGCTCGCCGAATTCCGCGCCGAAGCGCAGCGGCTCGGCATCAAGGTCGAGCCGCCGTCCGTCAACCGCTCCGGCGTGATGTTCGAGGTCGACGAGGGCACCATCCTCTATTCGCTGGCCGCGCTGAAGGGCGTGGGCGCGCAGGCGGTCGAGGCGATCGTCGAAGCGCGCGGCGAGAAGCCATTCCGCGACATCACCGACTTTGCCAGCCGCGTGAACCCGCGCGCCATCAACAAGCGCGTGCTGGAAAGCCTCGCGGCTGCCGGCGGGTTCGATGCGCTGGAGAATAATCGCGCGCGCGTGCATGCCGCGGTGGACGCGATCCTCGCCGCCGCGCAACGCCGCCGCGAGGATGCCGAGATGGGACAGAGCGAGCTGTTCGGCGCCGGCATGGCGCGCGAACAGATCCCTTTGCCGGCGGCAGAGCCCTGGCTGCCGGCCGAGCGGCTGCAGCGCGAGTTCGACGCCATCGGCTATTTCCTCTCCGGTCATCCGCTCGACGACTATGCGGCGACGCTCAAGCGGCTGAATGTCCAGTCCTGGGTGGCGTTCGCCAATACGATCAAGCAGGGCGCAACCGCGGGCCGCGTGGCCGGCACCGTGGTGGCGCGCGCCGAGCGGCGCACCAAAACCGGCAACAAGATGGGCATCCTGGAATTTTCCGATCCCTCCGGGCACTACGAGGCGGTCATCTTCCAGGAGGGGCTCACACAGTACCGCGATCTGCTCGAGCCCGGCGCCGCGGTGCTCCTGTTCCTCACCGCCGAGGCGCAAGGCGACGAAGTGCGCGCGCGCATCCAGACCGTCGAGCCGCTCGATCAGGCGGCGGAAAAGCTGCAGAAGGGCCTGCGCGTGCTGCTGCGCTCCGACCGTCCGATCGAGAGTGTCGCCAAGCGGCTCCAACCGGCACAGGTCGGGCCGGCCCGATCCGCGAGTGACCGAGGCGACGCCGAGATCACGCTGGTGCTGATGCTCGACAAGGAAACCGACGTCGAGGTGAGGCTGCCGGGCCGCTACAGGGTCTCGCCGCAGATCGCGAGCGCCATCAAGGCGGTCCCGGGCGTCGAGCAGGTTGAACTGGTGTGATCGTCGAGCTCGTCACCTTCAGCGCGCCGGCGGGCGCCGATTGGGAGGCAATCCTCGCCGATGCGCGTGTGACGATCCCGCACTGGCGCGCGAACCCGGCTTTGGTGCGCAAGCACTATCTGTTGAGCGAAGACCGCAAGGAATGTGCCGGCCTCTACGTCTGGCCGACGCGGGCCGCCGCCGAGGCGGCGCACAACGCCGCTTGGCGCGCGGCGGTCGAGCAGCGCACGGGCTCGGCGCCGACGATCCGATATTTCGATCTGCAGATGTTGCTCGACAACGACACCGGAACGGTGACCGAGTGGTCGGAAACCGGTGACAGATCGGTGCGGCCGGTCCCCTGAGGGCTTGCAGCCGCGAATCGACCGCGTCGATGCTCCCGCACTGAATGCCGGTTCCCATCGTGCAATTGGCGCGCGCACCTTAACATCCGGCGATTCGAACACTTTTCGCTCGGCTTTTCATCGATGCGACATCGTGAACAGCTATTGGAATTGTCTTTCCGACCCTCGTATATACTGTGCTTGGCACGGCTGGGCAGCGGCCTGACGGCAGGATAGCCGGTCACCAACGAAATGGGCTTTCGGCGGCATGGATCATCGCCCGCATATTGTTGTGGTCGAGGACGAGGCGGCGCAGCGCCAGCTGCTGGTCGACTATCTCGGCCGGCAGAACTTTCGCGTCAGCGGCGCCGACGGCGGCACCGCGCTGCGCAAGCTGCTCGAGCGGGAGCTGCCGGCGCTGGTGCTGCTCGACGTCGGTCTGCCGGGCGAGGACGGATTCGTTCTCGCGCGCTGGCTGCGCGAACGCTCGGGCCGCGTCGGCATCATCATGGTGACGGCCGCGGCCGACACCGTAGACCGCGTGGTCGGGCTCGAGACCGGCGCGGACGATTACATCGCCAAGCCGTTCGAGCCGCGCGAGCTGCTGGCGCGCGTAAAGAGCGTGCTGCGCCGCACGACGGGCGCGACCGCGAGCACCGGCCCGCGCGTGCGCATGGGCCGCCGCGTGCTCGACCTCGAAAAGCGCGTGTTGATCGATCCGGCATCCGGCGACGAGGAGACGCTCGCGGCGAGCGAGCTCGATCTCTTGAAGGTGTTCGCCGAAAATCCCAACCGGCCGCTCAATCGCGACTGGCTGCTCGAGGTGACGGCGCATCGCGAGATGGAGGCGTTCGACCGCGCGATCGACCTGCGTATCACGCGGCTGCGCCGCAAGATCGAGGCGGATCCGGCGCACCCGGACGCGATCCGCACGGTGCGCGGCGTCGGCTACATGTTCGTGCCGCCGAAAGACTGAGTTTCAGCTCGCCGCGACCCTCATGCGGTCGATGTCGGCGAGCGCGCGGCGCAGTTCGGACGCAAGCGGGCCCAGCCCCTCGCGACACCGCGTGCGGTCGCCCGCCTTGCCGGCCTGCTCCAATGCGGCGGCGGCGGTGCCGACGCCGCCAGCACCGACCGTTTGCGCCGCGCCCTTGAGCTTGTGCGCGGCGGCCGCAAGCGTCGGCAGGTCGCCGGCGCGCGAGGCGGCGCCGATCTCGCGCTCCGCCGCGACCGCGGTGTCGCGGAATTTCGACAGCAACGAGTTGATCGCCGCGTTGTCGTCGCCAAGCCATGCTGCGAGCACGTCGCGATCGATCGCGCAGGGCGGCTTCGGCGTGTCGTCCGCGTCCGAAGTGCCGCGCGCGACATCCTCGATCGGCATCCAGCGTTCCAGCGTGCCGCGCAACTGATCCATGTTCACGGGCTTGGCAAGGTAGGCGTCCATGCCCGCCGCAAGACAGCGCTCGTCTTCGCCTTTCATGGCGTTCGCCGTGACCGCGACGATCGGCGTGCGGGTCGCCGCCGCGCCGCGCTTTGCTTCCTCGACGCGGATCTGGCGCGTCAGTTCGCGTCCGTCCATGCGGGGCATGTGAATATCTGCCAGAATGGCGGTATAGCGCCCGTCTGCCGCCGACCAGGCTTCGAGCGCCTCGACGCCGTCGTTCACCGTGTCGGACGCGATGCCGAGCAGCTCGAGCTGGCGCACCAGCACCTCGCGATTCACCGGATGGTCGTCCGCCACCAGGATGCGCGTGCCGGACTGTGAGCGCTTCGCCGAGGCGGCGCGCGGCGCGCGGCGCGTCTCGCGCAGGGTCGTGTTGAGCGGGGAGTCGGCGGGTGCGGCCTGGAGCGTGAGGCTCACGGTGAACGTCGAGCCCGCGCCCTGCCGGCTTTCCACCATGATATCGCCCTTCATCAGCTGCGCGAGGCGCCGCACGATCGAAAGGCCGAGTCCGGTGCCGCCGAAGCGCCGTGTGGTGGACGAGTCGGCCTGCGCGAACGGCTGGAACAGGCGCGCACGCTGCTCTTCCGAAAGCCCGATCCCGGTGTCGCTCACCGCGATCGTGACCTTGGTCATCCCGTGGCCGAGCGGCGCGGTGCCGGCATGCAGCGTGATGCGTCCGCGCTCGGTGAACTTGATCGCATTGCCGAGCAGGTTGAACAGCACCTGGCGCACGCGCGTCGGATCGCCGACGAGCGCATCGTCCGAGCCGGCATCGATCTCCACGTCGAGCGCGAGGCCTTTGATGATCGCCTGCTGACGGAAGGTGCCGGCGACGCCGTCGATCAGGCCCGAGAGCGAGAAGGCGGTCTCTTCCAGCTCGAGCCGGCCCGCCTCGATCTTCGAGAAATCCAGTACGTCGTCGATGATGCGCAGCAACGACTGCGCGGAGTCGCGGATGGTCGACACCGTGCGCCGTTGCGGCCCGTCGAGCCCCTGGCGCTGCAGCACGTCGATCATGCCGAGGACGCCGTTCATCGGCGTGCGGATTTCGTGGCTCATGGTGGCGAGGAACGTGGACTTCGCCTGGTTTGCGGCTTCGGCTTCGGCGCGCTCCTTCTCGGCCGCGTCGCGCGCGCTTTCGGCCGCCTCCTTGGCGCTCGCGAGCGCTTCCTCGCGGCTCTTGAGCGCGGTGATGTCGCGATAGAGCCCGAGCACGCCGCCGTCGCTCAAGGGTCGGAAATTGAACTCGATGTATTTGCCCGATGCGGTCGGCTGCTCGTAGCGCGCGCCGCCCGGCCGCAGGATGCGCCGCGTCACGTCGGTGACGGTGCGCTCGATATCGTCGGTCTTGCCGAACTCGCCCTGCTTCGCCAGCGCGCGGATCATGTCGAACCCGGATACGCCGGGCTTCAGCGTGGCGGCGTCGTACCCCCACATCTGGGTGGAAAAGCGGTTCGAGAACTGCCAGCGGAAGTCCTTGTCCCACAGGGTGATGCCGTCGCTCATGTTGTCGAGCACCGTCTGCATCACTTCACGCGTGCGCTCGACGTCGTCGCGCGCCTTTTCGGCCGTCTCCTTGGCGGAGGCGAGGGCTTCCTCGCGCTCCTTGAGCGACGTGACGTCACGTCCGAAGGCGAGCAGGCCGCCATCGTTGAGCGGCAGGAAATTGAATTCGATGTAGCGGCCCTCGAGCGTGCGGCGCAGGAAGCGGTTGCCGCCGGGCTTGCGGATCAGCGCGACGCGCTCGCGCACTTTCTTCTCGACGTCCCTGACCGGGCCAAAATCGCCGCGCTCCACCTGGAAGCGCAGGATGTCCTCGCCGGAAATGCCCGGCCTGATGAGGTCGGGCGGATAATTCTGGAACTCCGTCACCTGACGGTTGAGAAACTGCAGGCGAAAATCCTTGTCGAACAGCATCACGCCGCCGATCATATTATCGAGCACCGTTTGCATGATCTGCCGTGTGTGCTCGACGTCGTCGCGCGCGGCCTCGGCGGCCTCCTTGGCGGCGGCGAGCGCCTCTTCGCGCTCTTTCAGGTCGGTGATGTCGCGGTTGACCGCAAGCACGCTGCCATCGCTCAGCGGCCGGAAGGTGATTTCGAGGAATTTGCCGCTCGCCGAACGCCGCTCGTAATGCACGCCGCCCGGTCTGCGGATCATCGCGAGCCGTTCCTCGACGAGATGGTCGGGATCGCCGGTCTGCCCGAAGTCTCCGCGCCGCGCCTGGAAGCGCAGCACTTGCGTGATCGGGGCGCCCTCGCGCGCGATCTCGGGCGAGTAGCGCTGGAATTCCATCAGCCGCTGGTTCGCAAACCGGATGTTGAGGTCGCGGTCGAGCAGCATCACGCCGTCGCTCATGTTGTCGAGCACGGTCTGCAGCACCGCCCCGGCCTTCTCGAGGTCGGCGCGCGAGGCCTCGGCGGCCTCCTTGGAGGCCGCAAGCGCCTCCTCGCGCTCCTTGAGTTCGCTGATATCGCGGTAGACGGCGAGCAGTCCGCCGTCGTCGAGCGGCTTGAACGTGAACTCGATGAACTTGCCGCTTGCGGTGCGCCGCTCGTAGTGCGCGCCGGCGCGCATGATGGCGACCCTGCGCTGCGCCTCGGCCTCCACCTCGTCTTCGGGAAACGGCCCGAAATCGCCGCGCCGCGTCTGGTAGCGCAGAATGTCATAGGCAGAAACGCCGGGTCCGGCGATCTCGCGCGGGAAGCGCTGGAAATCCATCAGCTGGCGGTTGGTGAACTGCCAGCGCATGTTCTTGTCGAACAGCATCACGCCGTCGTTCATGTTGTCGAGCACGGTCTGCATGATCTCGCGCGTGCTCTCGACCTCGTCGCGCGCAGCGGCGGCTTCGGCGCGGGCGCGTTCGGCGGCATCGCGCGCCGCTTCGGCCGCCTCCTTGGCGGCGGCGATTGCTTCCTCGCGGTCCTTCAGGTCGGTGATGTCGCGATAGACGCCGAGCACGCCGCCGTCGCTCAGCGGCTTGAACGTGAACTCGATGAAGCGCCCGTTTTTCAGGCGCCGCTCGTAATGCGTCCCGCCCGGCGTACGGATCCGGGCGAGGCTCTGCCCGACCAGCGCTTCGAGGTCATCAGGCGGGCCATATTCGCCCCGGGTCGCATGCAGCCGGATCAGATCTTCGACCGGGGTGCCGGGTTTGAGCGTGTCGGGCGTATAGCCCATGGTCCGCATATGAGACTGGTTGCTGAATAGCCAGCGCAGATCCTTGTCGAACAGCGACACGCCGTCGGTCATGTTGTCGATGATGGTCTGCAACATCTCGCGCGTCTGCTCGACGTCGCGCTGGGCCGCCGCGGCTTCGGCGCGCGCAGTATCGAGCTGGCGCTCGCGCTGGCGCGTCTCGGTGATGTCGCCGGTGACGCCGACCATGCGGCGTGCGCGACCATCGGCGTCGCGCACCACAATTCCGTGCTGGCGCGCCCAGCGCCAGTTGCCCTCGGCCCCGCGATAGCGGAATTCGATGTCGAGCCGGGGAATTTCGCCTTTGTAGAGCGCGGCAATCATGCGCGTGTGGTGCGGGCGGTCGTCGGGGTGGACGACGTTGGCGAATGCGCTCACCGGCCCGTATTCGGGAAGATTCAGCACTTCGACCAGAGCGGGCGCGAGGTAGACCATGCCAGTGTCGAGATTGATGTCGTAGGCGCCGGCGCCGACGCTGATCGACTCGACCGCGAGCGCATAGCGCGACTCAAGATCGCTTTGATCGAGGGCGGTTGAGGGAAACTGTTTGAGCGCCGCGGTCTGTGCGGCCTGCAGCTGAAACTCGCGCTGCTTGAGCTCCGTGATGTCGCCGGCCGCCCCGATCAGACGCTTGGCGCGCCCGTCGGGTCCGCGAAATGCGATGCCGTGCTGTCTCGCCCAGCGCCATGTCCCGTCTTCGGTGCGGTAGCGCACGTCGCACAGGAAGCGCGGCGTTTCACCTTTGAGGTGCTCGATCATGCGGCGGCGGAAAATCGGCAAGTCGCTCGGATGGATACGGTTGTTCCAGTCCTCCGGCTTGTTCAGTGCCGCGAGGCCGAGCAGGATGCGCAGGTTTGGCGCGTAATAGGTCGTGCCGGTCTCGATATTCCAGTCGTAGAGACCGTAATTGATCGACTCCATCGCGAGCGCGTAGCGCTCTTCATTCGCCGTGAGCCGGTCGGTGGAAGCGTCGCCCTGCCGGTATGCGGCGGCCGCAACGGTGCGCGCGGTTTCCAGTTCGCGGTCGCGCTGGCGCTCCTCGGTGACATCGCTCATTGCGCCGACGATGCGATACGCGCGTCCGTCCGGATGGCGCACCGCGACGCCATGCTGGCGGCACCAACGCCAGCTCCCGTCCGGCGCCGTGAAGCGGAAATCGATCTCGAAACGGGGCGTCTCTCCCCTGAAATGCGCCACGATCGCCTCGCGGTAGGCAGGGCGATCGTCGGGATGGATTGTCTCGGTGATGTTGCCGGTGGTGTAGGCCGGATCGTCCGGCTTCATCCCCAGCATCCGGCGCAGACTCTCCGAGAAGTAGACCTCGCCGCCTTCGAGGTCGGCGTCATAGACCGCGTAATTGATGGATTGCATCGCGAGCGCGTAGCGCTCCTCGATGCGGGCCGGATCGCCCGTGTTTGCCTTGTGTCTACGGGACGGTTTTTGCGACGACATCGGCATCGGGTACTCCGGCAAACGTCATAGTGGTGATGCCGTGTATCGTCGGTGTGTTGCGCGATCACAGTTTTGTATCGCGTGTATCGTGGGCGCGATTTCTCCCCACAAAATCAGCGCCTTCGCTCAATGGCTGGGTGAGCCTGACGGAGGGTCAGGCGATACAAATGATACCAATCCGTGAAGCAGGCGACATCGCGACAATACGCACCGGGCGTAGGGTCCTCGGTATCGACGGAATGCGGCAGACGCGTAACCGCCGCAGAGATCGACCGGGGCTCCACCATGAAGACCATCGCGCTTTACGGCCTTCAGATGCTGGTGGGTCTCGTCGCGCTCGCGGCGGGCTACGCGAAGCTGACCGGCATGGGCTTCATGGCCGAGCCGTTCGCGATGATCGGGTTGGGCAACGCCTTCCTCACCATCGCGGGAACCGTCGAGATCCTGGCCGGCCTCTGCCTCCTGTTCCCGCGCTCCGGCGTGGTCGGCGCCCTCCTGCTGACGACCGTGATGGTCGGTACCGTCGGTGCGAGCCTCGGCACCGTGATCAGCCATCGCGGCGATGCGAGCCAGATGACCGTGTCGCACACGTTCCGCGCCGCGGCGCCGGACAGCATCGTGAAGCCGGTCGTCATCAAGAAAAGCCAGGGCTGGGATATCTGAGCCTCTGTTCCCGCGCAAAACCGGCGATACGGGCCTAAGGCCCGGATTTCGCGTGTTTTCCTTGCGCCGGCCCACCGGCGCCGCTATATAGCCGCCACCTCACACGCGGACCAAGGCTCTACGCCGTCCGGTGCTCCGGACGACCTCACGGTCGTTTGTGGCTCTCAGGTCCGCGGCGGATCAACCGGAGAAGGACATTATGGCGCTTCCTGACTATTCGATGCGTCAGCTTTTGGAAGCTGGCGTACACTTCGGCCATCAGGCCCACCGCTGGAATCCGAAGATGGCGGAATACATCTTCGGGGCCCGCAACAACATCCACATCCTCGACCTCGCCCAGACGGTGCCGATGATGCACCGCGCCTTGCAGGCGGTGAGCGATACGGTCGCCAAGGGTGGCCGCATCCTGTTTGTCGGCACCAAACGGCAGGCGCAGGACGCGATTGCCGACGCCGCCAAGCGCTCGGCGCAATACTACGTCAATTCGCGCTGGCTCGGCGGCACGCTGACCAACTGGAAGACGATCTCGGCCTCGATCAAGCGGCTGCGGCAGCTCGAGGAGATGCTCAGCACGCCCGAGGCGGCCGCCGGCTACACCAAGAAAGAACGGCTCACGCTCACGCGCGAGAAGGAAAAGCTCGATCGCGCGCTCGGCGGCATCAAGGACATGGGCGGTCTGCCCGACATGCTGTTCGTGATCGATACCAACAAGGAAGACATCGCGCTCAAGGAAGCGCGGCGCCTGAATATTCCGATCGCCGCGGTCGTGGACACCAACTGCGATCCGAACGGCATCACCTATGTGGTGCCGGGCAACGACGACGCGGGCCGTGCGATCACGCTCTACTGCGATCTCGTCGCCAAGGCGGCGATCGACGGCATTTCGCGCTCGCATCGCGATCTCGGCGTCGATACCGGCGCCGCCGAAGCGCCGGTGGTCGAGGAGCTTCCCGCGGAGCAGCCCGCGACCGGATTCCAGCCGTTGCCCGGACCGCGCGGCGTTGCGGACGATCTGAAGAAACTGCCCGGCGTGTCGGGCGCGGTCGAAAAGCAGCTCAACGATCTCGGCGTGTTCCACTACTCGCAGTTTGCCGAAATGAGCGATGCCGACGCCGCGAAGATCGGCGAGGAAGTTGGGCTGCCCACCCGCGTCGCGGGCTGGGTCGTCAAGGCGAAAGAGTTCGTCGCAGAGTAGTTAGTTTCGTGCGTCGTGGCCGGGCTTGTCCCGGCCACCCCGATAAGAGACGCCCGATAGTGCCCGCCTATGCGGGATGCCCGGCCATCAGGGCGTTTACGCCCGTCTTCCGACGGGCTATGGCCGGGCATGACGGATTGAGGAATTTTCTCATATGGCAAATATCACCGCCGCGATGGTGAAGGACCTGCGCGAGAAGACCGGCGCGGGCATGATGGACTGCAAGGCTGCGCTCGGCGAGAGCAACGGCGACATGGAGGCCGCGGTCGACTGGCTGCGCAAGAAAGGCCTCTCCAAGGCCGCGAAGAAGGCCGGCCGCGTCGCAGCCGAGGGGCTGATCGGGCAGATGCTGGCGCCGAAGAAAGGCGCGATGGTCGAGGTCAACTCCGAAACCGACTTCGTCGCGCGCAACGATCACTTTCAGGGCCTGGTGAAGATGATCGCCGATGTCGCGCTGTCGGTCGGTGATGATGTGGAGGCGATCAAGGCCGCCAAGGCCGGCAACATGACGATCGCGGACGCGGTCTCGTCCGCTATCGCCACCATCGGCGAGAACATGACGCTGCGCCGCGCCGCCGTGCTGTCGGTCGGACAGGGCGTGGTCGCGGCGTACATGCACAACCAGATCTCGGAAGGCCTCGGCAAGATCGGCGTGCTGGTCGCGCTGGAGTCGTCCGGCCAGGCCGGCGAGCTTGCGACGATCGGCCGGCAGGTCGCGATGCACATTGCGTCGTCCAATCCGATCGCGATCGATGCCGCCGGCGTCGATCCGGCGGTCGTCAAGCGTGAGAAGGACATCCTGGCCGACAAATTCCGCCAGCAAGGCAAGCCCGAGGCGATGATCGAGAAGATCACCGAGTCGGGGCTGAAGACCTTCTACAAGGAACAGACCCTGCTCGAGCAGCCGTTCATCTTCGACGACAAGAAAAGCGTCGGGCAGGCGTTGAAGGAAGCCGAGGGCAAGGCCGGCGGACCGATCAAGGTCACGGCGTTTGCCCGTTTCGCGCTCGGTGAGGGGATCGAAAAAGGTCCGACCGATTTCGCGGCGGAGGTTGCGGCGGCGGGCGGAACGGCCTGACAATCGCTTGAAGCGCGATTCGCGCGGAGCTTTGGGACGCATGGCCAAACCCGACTACCGCCGCGTGATCGTGAAGGTGTCGGGCGAGGCCTTTTCCGGTCCGAATGATTTCGGCATCCACGCGCCGACGATCGAGGCGATCGTCAAGGATCTCGTCGATGCGCGCGGGCTCGGCATCACCATCGGGGTGGTGGTCGGGGGCGGCAACCTGATCCGCGGCGCGGAATCGGCCGATGCGTGGCTGTCGCGTCCGACCGCCGACGCGATGGGCATGATGGGCACCGTGATGAACGCGCTGGTGCTCGAATCGGCGCTCGAGCGCGCCGGCGCCCCGGCACGCACGATGTCGGCCCTCTCGATGCCGCAGGTGTGCGAGACCTACGAGCGCCAGCGCGCGCTGCGCCACATGGAAGACAACCGCATCGTCATCTTTGCCGGGGGAACCGGCAATCCATTCTTCACCACCGACACGACCGCGGTGCTGCGCGCCGGCGAGATGCATTGCGACGCCGTGCTCAAGGCCACCAACGTCGACGGCGTCTACAGTGCCGACCCGAAACAGGATCCGAGCGCGACGCGTTACGACCGCCTGACCCATGAGGAGGCGATCCGGCGCGAACTGAAGGTCATGGACGCGACGGCCTTCGCGCTTGCCCGGGAAAATCGTATGCCTATCATTGTGTTCTCGATCCGCGAGCCGGGTGCGATCACGGCCGTTTTGGGCGGCAAAGGGCGCGCCACCTTCGTCGGATGATTCAACGTCCAGCGGCTGTTCGCGGCGTCGCGGAACCGCCGTTTCGGGGGAAGCCATGGCAGCGCCAACGCATAATCTCGATGATCTCAAACGACGGATGCAGGGCGCGATCACATCGCTCAAGCACGAGCTCGGCGGGCTGCGCACCGGCCGCGCGTCGGCGGCGCTGGTCGATCATGTTCAGGTCGATGCCTACGGTACTCATATGCCGCTCAATCAGGTCGCGACCGTTACCGTCCCGGAGCCGCGGCTGCTGTCGGTACAAGTCTGGGATCGCTCGCTCGTCCATGCGGTGGAGAAGGGGATCGCGGCGGCCAATCTCGGGCTGACCCCGAATACCGAGGGACAGACGATCCGCTTGCGCATTCCGGAACTGAACGAAGAGCGGCGCAAGGAACTCGCCAAGGTCGCGCACAAATATGCCGAAGCGGCGCGCATTGCGGTGCGCCACGTGCGCCGCGACGGGCTCGAAGTGCTCAAGAAGCTGGAAAAGGATCACACCGTCAGCGAGGACGAGCACAAGCGGCAGGCCGATCTGGTACAGAAGGCGACCGACCAGGCGATCCACGACGTGGATGCCGCGCTTGCGGCCAAAGAAAAAGAGATCATGACGGTCTGAGGCGAGAAGGAGTCCATCGTGGCTATGCCCGAGGCGCAGGCGCCGAACGTGGCCGGAACCGTCCCTGACGTGCCGCGGCACGTCGCGATCATCATGGATGGGAACGGGCGCTGGGCTGCGGCGCGTGGGCTGCCGCGCGTGGAGGGGCACCGCCGCGGCGTCGAGGCGCTGCGCCGGACCGTGCGCGCGGCGGGCGAAATGGGCATCCGATGCCTCACCATCTTCTCGTTTTCCTCCGAGAACTGGCAGCGTCCCGCGTCCGAAGTGCGCGACCTGATGGGGCTGTTGCGCCTGTTCATCCGCAAGGATCTCGCCGAGCTGCATTCGAACGGGGTATGCGTGCGCGTCATCGGCGAACGCGACAATCTCGATCCGGATATCCGCCGTCTGCTCGACGAGGCTGAGCAACTCACGTGCGGCAATGCCAACCTGCTGCTGGTCGTCGCATTCAACTATGGCGCGCGCGACGAGATCGCGCGCGCGGTGCGCCGCATTGCCAGGGATGTGGCAAGCGGAGCCGTGCAGCCCGAGGGCATTACCGAGGAGATGATCGGGCAGCATCTCGATGCGCCGGATATCGCCGATCCCGACCTGATCATCCGCACCAGCGGTGAGCAGCGGCTGTCGAACTTCCTGCTCTGGCAAGCCGCTTACTCGGAGCTGGTGTTCTCACCGGTCTATTGGCCCGACTTCGACCGCGCGACGCTCGAGGCCGCGATCGAGGAATACCGCCGCCGCGAGCGCCGCTTCGGCGGGCTTGCCGCCAAGACCGGGTCGTAACTTCGTGGCGGATGATCCGGCGAACGCGCCCGGCGTCGCTCCTGCCCCTGGCAATCTGGCGCTGCGCGTCCTCTCCTCGGTGGTGCTGGCGCCGCTTGTGCTTGCGCTCACGTACGTCGGAGGCGCGGCGTTCGCGGTGTTCTGGACGATCGTGGCAGCGCTTGTCCTGTGGGAATGGGCCAGGCTCACCACCAGCGCGGGAGCCGCTGGCCCGGCACTGGCAGGCTGGCTCGCCGCCGGCCTTGGCTACGCGGGCGTCCTGCTGTTTGCCCCGCTGCTGCTGCGCCGCGACCCTGCGCTCGGGTTGACGGCGATGCTGTTTGTTTTTGCGATCGTGTGGGTGACCGACATCGCCGCCTATTTCGCCGGTCGCGCCATCGGGGGTCCGAAGCTCTGGCCTGCGGTGAGCCCGAAGAAGACCTGGTCCGGCGCTGTGGGCGGAACTCTCGGTGGCGTAGCGGCCGGCCTGCTGGTTGCAAAACTTGCCGGGCTTGTTGTCGCCCCAATGCTGGTCCTTGTGGCGCTCGGCCTCGCCATCGTGGCGCAAGGCGGCGATTTGCTCGAATCTGCGATCAAGCGGCATTTCGGCGCGAAAGACTCAAGCCGGCTCATCCCCGGCCATGGCGGCCTGATGGACCGGCTGGACGGATTTTTGACAGCGGCGGCAGCCGCCGTCATGGTGGGTCTCGTCCGCGGCGGCCTGGAAGGGACCGCCCGCGGCCTCCTTGTTTGGTGATTTTTGATGGCGATTGGAACTCAGCCGCTTCGCAGACCCGATGCCGCACCGCGGCGCGTCACGATCCTGGGCGCGACCGGCTCGATCGGGTCGAGCACGGTCGATCTGCTCAAGCGGCAGAACGGACGGTTTGTCGTCGAGGCGCTGACGGCGCACAAAAACGGTGCCGCACTCGCCAAACTGGCGCGGGAGCTCGGTGCGCGCTTTGCGGCGGTCGGCGATCATGACGCCTACGGCGATCTGAAGTCGGAACTGTCCGGTTCGGGCATCGAGGCCGCTGCGGGCCCTGATGCCGTTGCGGAAGCCGCCCGTCGCCCCGCCGAATGGGTGATCGGGGCGATCACCGGCGCGGCGGGGCTCGAGCCGGCGTTGGCGGCCATCGAGCGCGGCGCGACGCTCGCGCTCGCCAACAAGGAATGCCTCGTCTGCGCGGGCGCGCTGTTCATGCGCCGCGCCAAGCAGACCGGCGCGACCGTGCTGCCGGTCGATTCGGAGCACAATGCGCTGTTCCAGGCGATGACCGCCGGCCGGCGCGAGGACGTGACCAAGGTCATCATCACGGCGTCGGGCGGACCCTTTCGCACTTGGTCGAAGGACGAGATCCGCGCGGCGACCCTGCAGGCGGCCCTGAAGCATCCCAATTGGTCGATGGGCCCGAAGGTCACGATCGATTCCGCAACCCTGATGAACAAAGGCCTGGAAGTAATTGAAGCCTATCACCTATTCAATCTCAAGCCGGACGAGATCGAGGTGTTGGTGCACCCCCAGTCGATCGTGCACGGCATGGTGGAATTCCGCGACGGCTCGGTGATTGCGCATCTCGGTGCGCACGACATGCGCATTCCGATCGCGCATTGCCTCGCTTGGCCCGACCGCATCGACGGACCGGCGAAACGGCTCGATCTGGCGGCGATCGGCAGTCTCACCTTCGAGAAGCCCGATCTCGACCGCTTTCCTGCGCTCGGGCTGGCATGGCAAGCGTTGCGCGCGGGATCGGGGGCAACCACGGTGCTCAATGCCGCCAACGAGATCGCCGTGGCCGAGTTCGTCGGCGGCAGGATCGGCTTCACCGGCATCCCGGCCCTTGTCGAAGCGACGCTCGATGCGGCCTCACGGCGCGGCGTCATGCGCGAGCCCGGCTCGATCGCGGATGCGCTTGCCGTTGACCATAACTCACGATCTTTGGCGCGCGACCTCTTGCCCGAAATCGCCGCAAAGGCATTTTAGACAACTCTGGGCAAAGCTCGACATTCCGGCGGGGACTGAGGACGTAATGGATCTGTTTGCGCATATCGCTTCGTGGGGCGGCTGGCTTACCGGCTATGTCGTTCCGTTTCTTTTTGTTCTCACCATCGTCGTCTTCTTTCACGAGCTCGGCCACTTCCTCGTCGCGCGCTGGTGCGGGGTGCGCGTGCTCACGTTCTCGATCGGCTTCGGCCCGGAGCTGCTCGGCTACAACGACCGCCACGGCACGCGCTGGAAACTGTCAGCCATCCCGCTCGGCGGCTACGTGAAATTCTTCGGCGACGAGAACGCCGCGAGCGTACCCGACAGCGACACCATCAACCAGATGAGCGAGGCGGAGCGGCGCGAGAGCTTCTTCTTCAAGCCGGTCGCCCAGCGCGCCGCGATCGTCGCGGCCGGACCGATCGCGAACTTCCTGCTCGCGATCGTCATCTTTGCGGGCGTGTTCACGTTCTACGGCAAGCAGGCAACGCCGGCACGCGTCGAGACGGTGCAGGCGAACAGCGCGGCGCAAGCGGCCGGCTTCCGGCCGAGCGACCTGATCGTCTCGATCAACGGCAGGAAGATCGACACGTTCACCGACATGCAGCGCGTCGTCAGCGCGAGCGCAGGCCAGATGCTCGACATCGAAGTCGATCGCGGCGGCGAGCGCGTCCATATCAAGGCGACCCCGGCGCTGACCGAGCTGAAGGACAATTTCGGCAACGTGCATCGCATCGGCGTGCTCGGCATCACCGGCGCGCGTGAGCCGCCGGTGCGGGTCGATCCGCTCACGGCGGTGAAGCTCGGCGTGGAAGAGACCTGGTTCGTGGTCGAACGCACGCTCTCCTACATCGGCGGCGTGGTGGTGGGCAAAGAGTCGGCCGATCAGCTCGGCGGCCCGATCCGCATTGCGCAGGTCTCGGGGCAGGTCGCGACCGCCGGCTTCGTGGCGCTGATCCATCTCGCCGCGGTGTTGTCCATCTCGATCGGGCTGCTCAACCTGTTCCCGATCCCGCTGCTCGATGGCGGACACCTTTTGTTCTATGCGATCGAGGCAATCCGCGGTCGTCCGCTGTCGGATCGCGCCCAAGAGGTCGGGTTCCGCATCGGTTTGGCGATTGTGCTTCTGTTAATGATATTCGCGACCTTCAACGACATTCTGCACCTCGCCAGCCTGTGACCGTGGCGATCGCGCAACGCATTGATCAGAAAAGGCGATCAGGAAAAGTGTAAGGTTTGCTTGGGGCCCAAAAGGGGGTAAGAAACGGGTCCTCGGGACACAGATTCCTCCAATTTGTGCTGCAAGGGGCGACTGGGAATAAGGGTAGGGCGCATCGCGCATGGGACTTTGGGTGCGGGTACGAGGGCTGGCCTTGGCTGGCTTGGTCCTCGGTGGGGTGATTGTCGGTTCCGGTGTTGCGTTCCTCGTGACGGCGGATTCCGCCGTGGCGCAGACCGCCTCCGCCATCATCGTCGAGGGTAACCGCCGGGTCGAAAGCGATACGATTCGCTCCTACTTCCGTGTCGGCCCAGGTGAGCGCCTCGATGCGCTGAAGGTCGATGCCGGCGTCAAGGCGCTGTACGCCACCGGCCTGTTCGCCGACGTGCGCCCGACCTTCCAGGGCAACCGGCTGTTCATCACGGTGGTCGAGAATGCGGTGATCAGCCGCGTCCAGTTCGAGGGCAACAAGCGCGTCAAGGACGAGCAGCTCAACCAGGAAATCCAGTCCAAGCCGCGCGGCGCTCTCTCGCGCCCGACGGTGCAGTCCGACGTCCAGCGCATCGTCGAAATCTATCGCCGCAACGGGCGCTATGACATCCGCGTCGAGCCGAAGATCATCGACCGGCCGAATAACCGCGTCGACCTCGTGTTCGAGATCAACGAGGGCGGCAAGACCACTGTCAAGGACATCGAGTTCGTCGGCAATCGTGCGTATTCGACCTGGCGCTTGCGCGATCTGATCAAGACCGGGAAGTCGAATCTCCTCAGCTTCCTGAAGAACAACGACCTGTACGATCCCGACCGCATCGAATCCGATCGCGAGCTGTTGCGCCGCTTCTATTTGAAGAACGGCTATGCGGACGTTCGGATCGTCTCGGCGGTCGCCGAGTTCGACCCGAGCCGCAACGGCTTCATCCTGACCTTCACGATCGAGGAGGGCGACCGCTACGTCTTCGGTCCGGTCGACATCCAATCGGGCGTGCGGGATATCGATCCGGCCGCGCTCCGCGGCAAGCTGCGTTTCTCCGCCGGCTCCGTCTACAACGCCGAGGCGCTTGAGAAGTCGGTCGAAGAGATGACGATCGAGGTGTCGAAACGCGGCTACGCCTTCGCGCAGGTTCGTCCGCGCGGCGACCGCAATTTCGAAACCCACACGATCAGCATCGTCTTTGTGATCGAAGAAGGCGCGCGCGCCTACATCGAGCGCATCAACGTCCGCGGCAATACCCGCACGCGCGACTACGTGATCCGCCGCGAATTCGATATCGCGGAAGGCGACGCGTACAACCGCGTGCTGGTCGATCGCGCCGAACGGCGGCTGAAGAATCTCAACTACTTCAAGACCGTGAAGATCACCAACGAGCCGGGTTCGTCATCGGACCGGATCATTCTCAACGTCGAGGTGGAAGAGCAGTCGACCGGCGAGTTTTCCATCGCCGGCGGCTATTCGACCGCGGACGGGTTTGTCGCCGAAGTCTCGGTCGGCGAGCGCAACCTGCTGGGTCGCGGCCAGACCGGCCGCGTGGCGGTAACTTACGGCCAGCGCAGCCGCGGCGTCGAGCTTTCGTTCGGCGAGCCGTATTTCCTCGATTATCGGCTGGCCTTCGGCATCGACCTGTTTGCCAAGCAGATCGATTCCTCGTCGTCGTTCGTCTACCGGCAGGAGACGATCGGCGGCGGCTTCCGTATCGGAATTCCGCTGCGCGAGGATCTCGCGATCCAGCTGCGCTATTCGGCCTACCGGCAGAAGATCGATCTCGATCAGATGCTGCGCAACTGTAACAACGTCAATCCGAACTTCGGGCTCGACCCATCCAGCCCGGCGACCTATCCGACCTCTACGGCGCTCAACACGACGGCGGCGACGACGCCTCCGCCTGGTTATGCCGGCCTCAGCAACTGCTACGCCGACGGCGAGGCTTCCGCCGCGGTCAAGCAGCAGGTCGATGCCGGCGCGGCGATCGTGTCGCTGGTCGGCTACAGCCTGATCTACAACACGGTGGATAACAACCGGAACCCGACCAAGGGTGTGCTCGCCGAGTTGCGCCAGGACTTCGCCGGCGTCGGCGGCGACGTGAACTTCATCCGCACGATCGGCGACGTGCGCATGTATTACGAGCTGATCGCGGACATCGTCTCGGTTCTGCATCTGCAGGGCGGTTACGTGACCGGATGGGGCGACAAGGACCTGCGCATGCTGGATCACTTCCAGATGGGCCCGAACCTCGTCCGCGGCTTCCAGACCGCCGGCCTCGGCCCGCGCGACCTGACGCCCGGCACCACGGGCGACGCGCTCGGCGGGACGATGTACTGGGGTGCTTCGCTCGAAGCGCAAAGTCCCATCTTCGGTGTGCCGAAGGATATCGGCCTGAAACTTGCGGTCTTCGCGGATGCGGGCGCGGTATGGGGCTACAAGGGGCCGCGCGTCTTCCCGGTGACGGGAACGTCCGTGACGACGGTCGATGCGGTGACCGGCAAGGATACCGACGCGATGACGGTCCGCACCTCGGTCGGTGCCGGCCTCATCTGGGATTCGCCGTTCGGTCCGATCCGTATCGACTATGCGTTCCCGCTCACCAAGGATCCGAACGACCGGGTGCAGCAACTGCGCTTCAGCGGCGGCACGAAGTTCTGATCGCAGCCGCCACAGCAGGTGGCATGACAGAGCCTCGCTTTTTCGAGCCTCCCAAGGGGCTGAGCGCGCAAGAGATCATCGCGCTTACCGGCGCCGTCGCGCGCAACGATGTTCCGCCCGAGCGGCGTATCAACGGGATTGCACCGCTCGATCGCGCCTCGCCGGGCGATCTTGCGTTCATGCAAAATCAGAAATTCGCGCATCACTTTGCCGTAACGCGCGCGGGCATCTGCCTGACCACGGAGAAGTTTGCCGCCAAGGCTCCCGCGCATCTCGCGCTGCTGGTCACGCCGGCACCCTACCGCGCGTTCGTCGCGGTGGCGCAGAAGCTCTATCCGGGCGCGCTGCGCCCGTCGTCGCTGTTCGAGGCGACCGGCGTGGCACCGAGCGCGCTCATCCATCCCTCGGCGCGGCTCGAAGCCGGCGTCATCATCGATCCGGCCGCCGTGATCGGGCCGCGCGCTGAAATCGGCGCCGGCACGGTGATCGCGCCGGGCGCGGTGATCGGCCCGGACGTCCGTATCGGCCGCGACTGCGTGATCGGGGCGGGCGCAACCATCGTGCACGCGCTGATCGGCGACCGGGTCGTCATCCACGCCGGGGCCCGCATCGGGCAGGACGGCTTCGGTTATCTCCCCGGTGCAGCGGGCCACGGCAAGATTCCCCAGGTCGGGCGCGTGATCATCCAGGACAATGTCGAGATCGGCGCCAACACGACGATCGACCGCGGTGCCATCCGCGACACCGTGATCGGAGAGGGAACCAAGATCGACAACCTTGTCCAGATCGCGCACAACGTCGAGATCGGCCGGCATTGCGTGCTGGCCGCGCATACCGGCATCTCGGGAAGCTGCACGGTCGGGGACTATGTCATGATGGGCGGGCGCGTCGGGCTTACCGATAACGTTACCGTCGGAGCCGGCGCCATGATCGGTGCCGGGGCCGGTGTCATCCATGATATTCCCGCCGGCGAGAAATGGATTGGCGCGCCAGCAGTCCCGGCGAAAGAATTTTTCCGCAGTGTGGCGGCGCTACGCAAGCTCGGGCGCGGTTCGCGCGACGGCGCAGACGACACGGCCGGAGGCGAGCGATGACCGGAACGACGATCGAAGCCGCGGGGGTGAAGGAAATCCTCGAATCGCTGCCCCACCGCTATCCCTTCCTGATGGTCGATCGCGTCATTGCGATGAATGGCGATGAGAGCGCGATCGGAATCAAGAACGTGACGTTCAACGAGCCCCAATTCATGGGCCATTTTCCCGGACAGCCGGTATTTCCCGGCGTGCTGATGGTCGAGGGCATGGCGCAGACCGCGGGGGTGATGTGCATCGCGTCCGGCGTCGTCGGCCGGGCGAAGGCGGTCTATTTCATGACGATCGACAAGTGCAAATTCCGCAAGCCTGTCGGCCCGGGCGATGTGATCGAATATCACATGAAGAAGAAGACGCGGCGCAAGACCATGTGGTGGTATCAGGGCGAGGCCAGGGTTGCCGGCGAACTCGTTGCCGAGGCGGAAGTCGGCGCCATGCTGATCGAGGCCTGATGCTCGCGATCGATCCAACCGCACGAATTGCCCCGAGCGCAGTCATCGGAACCGAGGTCGAGATCGGCCCGTATTGCGTGATCGGCCCGCACGTCGCGATCGGCGACAACTGCAAGCTGGTCGCGCAGGTGCACGTGACGGGTCACACGACGATTGGACCGGGCTGCGCGATCTATCCTTTCACCTCGCTCGGCACCCCGCCGCAGTCGGTGCATTACCGCGGCGGACCGACCAGGCTCGAGATCGGCGCGCGCTGCCAGATCCGCGAGAGTGTGACGATCAACATCGGGACCGAGAACGGTGGCGGCACGACGCGCGTCGGCGACGATTGTTTCCTGATGACGGGAGCACATGTCGGACATGATTGTCATGTGGGGAACAAGGTCATCTTCGCCAACAACGCGGTGCTCGGCGGGCATTGCCACGTCGGCGACCATACGTTCCTCGGCGGCCACTGCGCTGTGCACCAGTTCACCCGCATCGGCGAGAGCGTGATGGTCTCGGGCTATTCGGCCTTGAGCGACGACGTCATTCCGTATGGCTTCGTGCTGCACGCGATCGGACGTCTCGTCGGCGTCAACATCATCGGCATGCGGCGGCGTGGCGTGAGCAAGGACGGCATCCGTGCCGTGCAGCAGGCTTACACCATGCTGTTCGAGGGCGAGGGGGAATTCGCGCCGCGCCTTGAGCGGACGCAAGCTGCGCTCGGAAACGTGCCCGAGGTCGCCAAGATCATCGCCTTTTTGCGCGAAAAGGGACACCGCCCGATCATGCTGAACAAGGTCCGCGGCCGTCGCTCCGACGATCCCGAGTAGCTCATGGCAATGCCGGCAAGCGCGCAGGAGGCAAGCCCGCTTGCGATCATTGCGGGCGGTGGTTCCGTGCCGATCGCGGTCGCGCGAGCGGTCGAGCGGAGCGGACGGCGCGTGGTGCTGTTTGCGGTGCGCGGCTGGGCCGACCCGGCGGCGGTGCAGAAGCTCACGCATCACTGGCTCGCGCTGGTGCAGGCGGGGCGTTTTCTGCGCCTCGCGCGCGCCGAAGGTTGCCGCGAGGTCGTGTTCGTCGGTACCGCGCTGCGGCCGCCGTTTCGGTCGCTGCGGATCGATTGGTTGACGCTGCGCCTGCTGCCGCGCATCGCACGCGCCTATCGCGGCGGCGACGATCATTTGCTCACCAGCATCGCGCGCGGCCTTGAGGATTATGGCTTTCGCGTCGTGGGCGCCCATGAGGTGGCGCCAGAAATCCTCATGCCCGAGGGGCTGATCGGCAGCCTGCGACCATCGGAGCGCGACCGGGCGGATATCGCGCGGGCGCTCGCGCTGCTCGCGGCGACCGGACCCTTCGATATGGGGCAGGCGGCAGTCGTCGCCGGCAATCAGGTGCTTGCGGTCGAGGCGGCGGAAGGGACCGATGCGATGCTTGCGCGCATTGCGGAGCTGCGTGCCGGCGGCAGAGTGACCACGCCGCTCGGCACCGGCGTCCTGGTCAAGGCGCCGAAGCTGCAGCAGGATCGCCGCTTCGACCTGCCCGCGATCGGTCCGCGCACGGTCGAGGAGGCAGCGCGTGCAGGGCTTGCAGGCATCGCCGTCGTCGCCGGCGGCTCGATCGTCGCCGAGCCGGCGGCGCTCGCGGCAGCGGCCGACAAGGCAAAAATCTTCGTGGTCGGCATCAATGCCGACCGACCAACCCAATGACGCCTCCGCACAAGCTCTTTCTCGTCGCAACGGAAGAATCCGGCGATGTGCTCGGCGCCGCACTGATGGACGCGCTGCGTACCTTGCGGCCGGATGTCGGCTTCGGCGGCGTCGGCGGGCGTCATATGGCGGCGAACGGGCTCACCAGCCTGTTTCCCGTGGACGAGCTCATGATCCTCGGAATCGGCGCCATTGTGCCGAAGCTGCCGCGTATCCTCGGCCGCATTCGCGAGACAGCGGCCGCAGTGATCGCCGCCAGGCCCGGCGCACTGATCATCATCGACAGCCCCGACTTCACGCATCGCGTCGCGCGCCGCGTACGCAAGGCTGCGCCGGACATCCCGATCATCAACTACGCGCCGCCGACGGTCTGGGCCTGGCGGCCCCGGCGCGCGCGCGCGATGCGCGCGTATGTCGATGAGGCTCTGGCGATCCTGCCGTTCGAGCCGGCCGCTTTCGCGCGCCTCGAGGGCCCGCCCTGCACGTACGTCGGCCATCCGCTCGCCGGGCGCATCGGCGCGTTGCGGCCGGGTGACGCGGAGGCGCGGCGGCGCGCAGCCGACCCGCCGGTCGTGCTGGTGCTGCCCGGCAGCCGCGGCAGCGAGATCCGCCGCCTCACGCCCATTTTCGGCGCCGCCATCGCGAGCGCCGCAGCGCAGGCCGGTCCGCTCGAACTGGTATTGCCGACGCTGCCGCACATCGCCGCGCAGGTGACGGCCGCGACCGCGGCTTGGCCGGTGCGCCCGCGCATCGTGACGGATCCGGATGAGAAGCACGCGGCATTCCGGGTCGCGCGCGCCGCGCTTGCGGCCTCCGGTACGGTGACCCTGGAACTCGCGCTCGCGCGGGTGCCGACCGTTGCCGCCTATCGCGTCCCGGCCTGGGAGGGCGCGCTGTTCCGCCTGATGGCGCACATCGACACGGTGATCCTCGCCAACCTGGTGCTCGGCGAAAATGTCGTGCCGGAATATCTGCAAGGCGCGTGCACGCCGGAGCGCCTTGCCGCCGCCCTTGTTCCCTTGCTCGGCGATTCGCGGCAGCGGCGGCGCCAGCTCGGCGCATTCGCTCGCCTCGATGCAGTCATGAAAATCGATGCGGAAGCGCCCGAGATGCGCGCTGCGCGCGCCGTTCTGGACCGGATCGCCCGTCATGGTGCCGAGGCACGCGCGGCGCTACCATCCCCAGCCGGTTCATGATAACCGCACGGGCTCACAATAACGGCGGGTCATGGGCAAAGCTCCCAGCGTGAAAACAGCAGATACGAGGCGCACGAAGCCCGTTCGCGCGGCGATCACGGCCGTGCACGGCTATCTGCCGCCGGACCTGCTGACCAATACCGAACTGGCGGAGATGGTCGACACGTCTGACGCCTGGATCACCGAGCGCACGGGCATCAAGGAGCGCCACATCCTCAAGGGGAAGGGGCTCGGCACGTCGCATATGGGCGCCGAAGCCGTGCGCGGTCTTCTGCAGAAGACCAATACGGCGCCGAAGGACATCGATCTCTTGATCTGCGCGACGACCACGCCGGACTTCGTGTTTCCATCGACCGCCAATCTGATCTGCGACATGGTCGGCATCCGCAACATCGGCTCGTTCGACGTGCAGGCCGCCTGCTCCGGGTTCATCTATGCGCTCACGATCGCGACGCAGTTCATCGAGAACGGGGCGGCCCGCAAGGTCATTGTCGTCGGCGCCGACAAGATGTCCTCGATCCTCGACTATACGGACCGGGCCACCTGCGTGCTGTTCGGCGACGGCGCGGGGGCGGTGCTGATCGAGCCCTCGAAAAACGGCCACGGCATCCGCGACGTCCTGATCCGCTCCGACGGCGCCGGCATGCCGCATCTGCATCAGAAGGCGGGCGGCAGCCGCATGCCGCCGACCGCCGAGACGGTCGCGCAGCGCCTGCACTTCGTGCATCAGGAAGGCGCCGCGGTGTACAAATTCGCGGTCGCCCGCATGGCGGAGATCTCGCTCGAGATCATGCTGCGCAACAAGCTCAACCCCGACAAGCTCGACTGGCTGGTGCCGCACCAGGCCAACAAGCGCATCATCGAGGCGACCGCCGACCGCATGGGGCTGCCGATGGACCGCGTCATGGTCACGATCAACAAGTTCGGCAACACCACCGCGGCGACCATCCCGCTCTGCCTGTGGGATTACGAGCCGCGGCTGAAGGAAGGCGACCGCATGATTTTCGCGGCGTTCGGCGGCGGCTTCACCTGGGCCGGGGCCTACGTCACTTGGGCCTACGACGGGGCGCGCTAGGCACTTCGCATACTTGCCATCCGCGCGATTCTCCCGAAAAATTGCAGCTGCCGACGGCGCCACCGGGGCGGGGCGCCGGGATCGTTTGTGGGGCAAGAGCCAGGTGGCCAGGAACGGCACGCTCGCGCGCGCGGCAAGAGGCGCGCACCTGTTCACGGCGATGCTCGCCGCCTTGTGCATTGCATCCGCAAGCGCACGCGCTGAGCCTGATGACGCGCTCGAAGCCGCAGCCGCGCTCGCGCAAAGTCCGCCGGTCCTCGATGTCGGCGGACTTTCGCCTCCGCCCGAGGATGTGACCCCCGGCTCCGGCGGTCCGGTCAATCTGCTGATCGCGATCCACAAGACCGCCGCCGAGCGCTACAGCGACACGTACCTGACCTCGGGCAAGAAGCGCCGGCGGCCGGTCGCGTCGTCGATGCGGCTGCGCCGCCAGGACGATGCGAACTTCACCAACCGCGTCCGCTACCTTGCGCGGCGTATCGCGGAAATCCGCACCGCCGAGCCGCCGCAGCTCGCGCGGGCGACCACGGGCGAGGAGTTTCTTGCCGCGCTGGTGGCGGCCTCGCGGCGGGGCCCGATCGGCAACCTCGTGATCTACGGGCATGCGGCATCAACCGCGCTGTTCGCGCGCGAGGATCGCGGGTTCTATGCGTCGGTCCTCGACGTCGCCCGTTCGACCAGAATCGTCGGCGGCGCGGAAGAAGACCGGCTCTATCAGCTGCGCGATGCCGGCGCGCGCGATCTCGCCGACTTCGCCCGGCTGGTCGAGCGCGGCGACATCCGCTTTACCGAGAACGCCGTGATCGTGTTTGCCGGGTGCGGCGTCGCCGGCAGGCGCGAGGTCGAGACGCTCGGCATTGCGGCGCGGGTGACCGACATCACCGGCGCAACCGCGATCGCCTCGATCGACGTGACCGACCAGTCGATGGGGCGCGGCCGCTCGTTCCGCAATCACGAATACTCGCGCCGCACCTGGGTGCGCTTTGTGGCGCAGCAGACGCCGGAGCGGCTGAACACGCGCGTGATCGACGCGCTGACATTTCTCAATCTGGCCGCGCCGTTGGAAAGTCCCGCGGTGGCGAGCGCGCCGCAGCCGGAAACATCGGATCTGGCGGACGCGAACTAGGCGCTGGACTCATTCACGCGCGGCTTACCGCTAAGCTGACAAGCGTTGTTTGTTCATTCGTACCGTGATGATGGCTCCATCCGGAGACCAGTCCCGCTCGATTGAGCCCTTCAGCTGCGCTGCCAGCACCCGGCTCACCATTTTAGACCCGTAGCCTTCAGCCTGCTCCGGCGCTGCGACCGGAGGCCCGCCACGCTCCGTCCACACCAGCTCTATTTCATCGTCTGAATCGGAACACGATACGTCGAGCGTGCCGGTGGCGGCTGACAGCGCACCGTATTTGAGCGAGTTGGTCGCCAGTTCATGCAGCACCAAAGCGAGAATATTCGCCGTTCCCTCGCCCACACCCATGCGCGGGACCGAAACGCGGACCCGCCCGCTGAACGCTCCCATATCGTCGTAAGGCGCGAGAAGGAGGGAAATCAGATCGCCCAGAAGGGCCGCCTTGCCTTGCCCGCCCGGAAGCGGTCGAACAAGGTCGTGAGCACGCCCCAGCGCGGTCAGCCGCTGAGTGAGCTGGCGCGCCATGTCCTCCGTTGTCTTCGTCGATCGGGAAGTGATCGCTGTGAGTCCGGAGGCAATCGCCAGCAGGTTCTTGACCCGGTGGCTCATTTCGCCGGCAAGCAACTCGTTGCCTTCTTCCGCCTGCTTGCGTCCCGTCACGTCTATGAAAATCCCGAACATGACGCGGCTGACCATTCCGACATCAGCCCCCTGGCCGCGAGCGGAGACCCAGCGAACCTCGTTGCCGATCAGGATGCGGAAGTCGATTTCATACGCGCCCGAGATCGCACGCGTCGCCGCAAATGCGGCTCTGACGCGGTCGCGGTCCGCCGGGTGGATGCGCGCGGATAGGTCTTCGAACGCGACAAACTCACTGACGGGAACGTCCCAGAGACGGTAGCCTGGTTCATCCATCGTCAGCTTGTCGTTATCGACGTTCCACGACCAAAGGGCGACCCCCGCTGCCTCGATCGCGAGACGTAAATGGGCCTCACTCCATAGCGGCGGTTTAGATTGATGATCGGACAAGATGATAATCCCCAACACCAACCGTCCCCGATCCGGAAAGTTCCTCATCAGGTCTTAAGTCTCGACTCCCTTTGGCGTCGGCCGAGCGAACGATGTATCAATTTTGGTTGGTCGTGGCTGCGTGACCAGACGTCTGCTTCTGGCCCTTGGCGGACATGCGGACCGCCGCCTGTTTTGTCCGCTCTTTGGGGAAGAGCAGATGCCATGCTTGTGAGTACACGCCCCGGTCCCCACTTCCTTGTCGAAATCGGCTGATACTCTCTTCGCCTCGCGCCGGTATCGAGCTGACGCGGGCGGCCGATCTTCCGGCCCGGCCTCTTGATGCCCGTCACTCCCTCTCCAGCAACCGCTGATGCTCGCGCTTGCGCTTCGAATACCGCCCGCGCGCGCGGAACGCCGGGTTGCGCGCCGGATCGGCCGCGCCCGCGCAGCTCTCGATGAAATCGGAGAGCGCCTCCCCCGGCGCGCGGGCGATGTCGACGCCGTTCGCGCGCAGATCGGCGATGACGCGCGCGCGCGCCTGCGGCTCGTCCAGTTCGGACCTCAGCTCGGCCGGGCGGTGCCGGCCGGTGTGCGGGCGGTCGGCAAGGGTGCCAAGCTTGATGAGCTCGATCGCCTCGCGCAGCCCGGCGAGATCGATACCGGGCGCGGCCTCGAGCGCGCACACACGCTGCTCGGCCAGCGTGTCGATCCGCGCGGCGAGCGTGCGGCGTCGCAGGTTCCGGCGTGCACGCCAGCGCGGCACCGTGTCGGGGGCGCGCGGCGCGAACAGTGGCCGCGTCCAGTGGCCCTCATTGGCCCAGCGGGAAATGTTCGCGTACGGCACGCCGCTGCGTTGGGAAATCTCCGCATAGGTCATCGTGGTGGTCTCGACCAGCCGGCGCACCTGCCGCACCTTGACGTCGGGATGCGGGCGGCGCGAGCCGGGCGGACGGTGCGAGATGTCGAAGGGGTCGTCCACCGTCGGCTTCGCCCGGGGAGCGTGGCTGATGGCGGAGCGGAAGGGAGAGAAGACCATGGCACGCTACTTCCGCCGCGCGATCGGCACGTTCTCGCGCCGCATGGCGCCGGGAGGCGGCTGGCGCGGAGCGCCATCCTGCCGCGGGCTTTCGATCATTCGGACCATGGCACGATCCGGCGCTGGGGCAGGAGCGCGCCGAGCGTTTTGTGCAACCGTGGCGCCGGGCGTGCGGGCGATGTCGATGCCCTTGGCGGTTGGATCCGCGATCACGCGCGCGCGGGGCTTCGCCTCCGCCACCGGACGCACCGCCGCGAGAAGGCGGGAGCGGGGGGTGTGCGGCCCCGTGGCCAGCTTTGCCATCGTGAGCAGCCCGCGCGCCTCGCGCAGCCTGGGAGCATCGAGGGCGGGTGCCGCCTCGAGCGCGCGCAGATAGCGCTCGGCGAGCGCGACGAGGCGGACCGCGAACATGCGGCGCCTGCGCCTGCGGCCCGCGCGCCAGGCCGGCACCGTGTGGGTCGACCGCGGCGCGAAGCCGGGCCGCATCCATTTGCGGGTCTTCGACCAGTGCCAGATGGTCCCGCGGTTGACACCGGTGCGCTGCGCGATCTCCGCATAGGTCATCAGGGTGGTTTCGACCAGATGGCGCACCTCGCTCACCGTGGCGGCGATGTGCGATCGCCGCGCGCCGCGCGGCCGCTCGCAGACCAAGGGCTGATCCGGGCCCGGCTTGGATCGGGCAGCGCACGTGAGGGCGGAACGGAAGGGGGATAAGACCATGGGTAGGAATATAGACGAAAACTAGGATCGATGCAAGTCCCGATGCAACGCGGATGGCGCCGCTCATTCGTCATTGCGAGCGGAGCGAAGCAATCCAGAGCGTTGCGAGGACTGGATTGCTTCGTCGCTGACGCTCCGCGCAATGACGAAGTATAAAAAATGGCCGGGGGCGTGCCCGGCCATTTGTTCGCCTATCGCGTCCGACTGCTTCTGTCTCGCTCACCGTTTCGGATACGCCGTGAAAATGTAGTCCTGCCCAGCCACCTTCGAATGGCATGAGAACCCGCACTCGGCGCCCTTTGCGGACAATTCGGAAGGCTTCAACGTGTCGCTGCCGGCGTCATAGGCCCACTGGGCATAGGCCCATCCCTTCGTGTTTTGAAATCGCCCGAGATCCTTTTCGATGAAGGCAACCGTTTTCAGCGTGTCCGGCACCGTCACCGCATAGGGGGACACGGTGTTCTTCTTGAAGGACCACTCGATCTTGGCAATCTTGGAGCCGTCCGGGAACGGCTTGCCGTTACCGGGAACGCCCGCCCGATATGCGTTCATCATCACGTCGTTCGCCGCGATGATCTTCAAGCTCATTTCGGTCTGACTGACCGCAACATATTGCCAAGTCTCGTATCCCCTGAATTCAGAGAACGCGAGCCCGTCCGGTATTTTGAGCGTGTCCCTGTCCTGTTGGGCAAGCGCGAAGCCGCCCACGACGACGAGCGCGATCGCGCCGATGACGATCGCGCCGAGAGTCTTCCGTTTCGGTCCGTTGATGCTCGACATGGTTAGCCTCCAACACATCGAGGCCTCAGCCTCGTTCAAAAACCAGGTTGAAATGACGAACGATCAGTCCAGCGAAGTCGAATGAGGGAAGCTTCTCCTGTTTGGCCCGGTGACGAACATGCTCGCACAGCTGGCGGCGTTTCCCTCCTTTCCTGGCTGCAGATCAGCCAATCGTTGACGGTATTGCTGCCTACCGAACAGGCATCGACAGGTCTCACCGTGAAGAGGCCGTCGCCACCTTGGCCCCTGAAAAGCAAAATGGCCGGGACATGCCCGGCCATTTTCATCCAATCAGGGCGGGACTACTTCCTGCGGGAGATCGGCACGTAGTCGCGCCGCGTCGCGCCGGTATAGAGCTGGCGCGGGCGGCCGATCTTCTGGCTCGGGTCCTCGATCATCTCTTTCCACTGCGCGATCCAGCCGACCGTGCGGGCGATCGCGAACAGCACCGTGAACATCGTGGTCGGGAAGCCCATCGCCTTGAGCGTGATGCCCGAATAGAAATCGACGTTCGGATAGAGCTTCTTCTCGATGAAGTAGTCGTCGGAGAGCGCGATGCGCTCGAGCTCCATCGCAACGTCGAGCAGCGGATCGTCCTTGATGCCAAGCTCGTTGAGCACCTCGTGCGCGGTCTTCTGCATGATTTTCGCGCGCGGATCGTAGTGTTTGTAGACACGATGGCCGAAGCCCATCAGGCGGAACGAATCGTCCTTGTCCTTCGAGCGCTTGATGTACTCGGGAATGCGGTCGACGGTGCCGATCTCGCCGAGCATCTTCAGCGCGGCCTCGTTGGCGCCGCCATGCGCCGGGCCCCACAGGCACGCAATGCCGGCCGCGATGCAGGCGAACGGGTTCGCGCCCGAGGAGCCGGCGAGCCGCACCGTGGAGGTCGAGGCGTTCTGCTCGTGGTCGGCGTGCAGGATGAAGATGCGGTCCATCGCGCGCGCCAGCACCGGGTTCGGCTTGTACTCCTCGCACGGCACCGCGAAGCACATGCGCAGGAAGTTGGTGGCGAAGTCGAGATCGTTCTTCGGGTAGATGAACGGCTGCCCGACCGAATACTTGTAGGCCATCGCGGCAAGCGTCGGCATCTTCGCGATCATGCGCATCGAGGCGATCATGCGCTGCATCGGATCGGAGATGTCGGTCGAGTCGTGATAAAACGCCGCGAGCGCGCCGACCGAGCCGCACATCACCGCCATCGGGTGCGCGTCGCGGCGGAAGCCCTGGAAGAAGCGGCTCATCTGCTCGTGGACCATCGTGTGGCGGGTGACGCGATAGTCGAAGTCGGCCTTCTGCGCCTTGGTCGGCAGGTCGCCGTAGAGCAGCAGGTAGCAGGTCTCGAGGAAATCGCCGTTCTCGGCCAATTGCTCGATCGGATAGCCGCGATAGAGCAGGATGCCTTCGTCGCCGTCGATATAGGTGATCTTGGACTCGCAGCTTCCCGTCGAGGTGAAGCCCGGGTCGTAGGTGAACACGCCCGCCTGAGCGTACAGCTTGGAAATGTCGATGACGTCGGGACCGATGGTCCCCTCATACATCGGGAAGGCGTAGTTCTTCTCGCCAACGGTGAGTTGCGCGGACTTGGTATTCGTGCCGTGTTCGGGCGGCGTTTTGGCGTCCATCGGAGGCCTTTCTGGCCGCCTCCGCGCGGGCCGGAGGGACCGTAGGTAACACCGTCCACGCGGGTTCCCGGAGGCGTGCGGTGCAGCAAATCTGATAAATCTCGGTATCCCATTCAAGGGTAAGCCGCAAGATGCGGCGCCGACCGGCGAATACGCCCAGGCAATCACGTTGTTGAGAAGCCGCGTCAGCGCACGGCGCTGCGCCCCGGCTCTGCCGGCGCGACGGCCTGGTCGGCAATACGGGCGAGGCTTTCCGCTTTCCCCAGCACGGCGAGCACGTCGAAGATGCCGGGGGAGGTGGTGCGGCCGGTCAGCGCGGCGCGCAATGGCTGCGCCACCGCGCCGAGCTTGACGCCGGAACGCTCCGCATAGGCGCGGACAGCGGCCTCCGCGGCTTCCGCGCTCCAAGGGTCGACCATGGCGAGGTCGCGGGACACCCGGCCGAGCAGATTGCGTGCCTCGGGGGTCATTTGGGAGGCCGCCTTGTCGTCAAGCGCAAGCGGCCGGTCCGCATAGAGGTAGCGCGCGCTCTCGACCAGCTCGACCAGGGTCTTGGCGCGTTCCTTCAGCCCGGGCATGGCGGCGATCAGCCTTGTGCGCAATGCCGGCGTCATCCGGGCCGCAAGCTCTCCGCCGTTCGGCAGGTAGGGCAGCACGCGCTCGATCTCGGCGATGAGATCGGCGTCGGCCATCTGGCGGATATAATGGCCGTTGATGCTGTCCAGCTTCGCCAGGTCGAGGCGCGCCGGGGCGCGGCCGATCGCCGCCAGGTCGAACGCCGCGATCATCTCCTCGGTGGAGAAGATCTCCTGGTCGCCATGCGCCCAGCCGAGCCGCACCAGATAGTTGCGCATCGCGGCCGGCAGGTAGCCCATCGCCCGATACGCCTCGACGCCGAGCGCGCCGTGGCGCTTGGAGAGCTTGGCGCCGTCCGGCCCGTGGATCAGCGGAATGTGCGCCATCACCGGCACGCTCCAGCCGAGCGCCTCGTAGATCTGCTTCTGCCGCGCCGCATTGGTGAGGTGATCGTCGCCACGGATGATGTGGGTGACGCCCATGTCGCGATCGTCCACCACGACGGCGAGCATGTAGGTCGGCGTCCCGTCGGAGCGCAGCAGCACGAGGTCGTCGAGATTCTCGTTCTGCCAGGTGACCCGGCCCTGCACCTGATCCTCGATCACGGTCTCGCCGGTGAGCGGCGCTTTCAGCCGGATCACCGGCTTGATGTCGGGGCGCGGATAGGAGGGATCGCGATCGCGCCACAGCCCGTTGTAGAGCTTGGAGCGGCCTTCCGCGCGGGCCTGCTCGCGCATCGCGGTCAGTTCCTCCGGCGATGCGTAGCAGTAATAGGCCTTGCCGGCGGCAAGCAGCTGCTCGGCGACCTCGCGATGGCGCTCGGCGCGCGAGAACTGGTGCACCGGCTCGCCGTCCCACTCGAGGCCAAGCCACGCGAGGCCGTCGAAGATCGCGGCAATTGCCGCATCGGTCGAGCGCGCGCGGTCGGTGTCCTCGATGCGCAGCAGGAATTTGCCGCCCCGCCCGCGCGCATAGAGCCAGTTGAACAGCGCGGTGCGCGCGCCCCCGATGTGCAGGAAGCCGGTCGGCGAGGGCGCGAAACGGGTGACGATCTGATCTGACATGCCGCAGCTAAACTCAGGTCCTCATCCTGAGGAGCGCCCCATAGCGCGTCAAGACGCGCGTAACCGCGCTTATGGGGCGCGTCTCGACGGATGGCCGCATGCGCGGTGGCTCCCCGATCCTTCGAGACGCCCGCCTTTCGGCGGGCTCCTCAGGATGAGGCTTCAGATCGCCGTGTATCACAGCTCCTGGCGATGCAACACATTTGGCATCGGCGGCCGATTTGCCTATATCCCGCGCGTCGGGCGCGCGCCAAAGCAGGATTCGAGATGTCGGTTGCCGAAAAGGTGCAAGCAGAGGCCGGGCGCGACTTCATCCGCGACATCGTGGCGGAGGATCTTGCGGCAGGCCGCCACAAGACCGTGGTGACGCGCTTTCCCCCCGAGCCGAACGGCTACCTGCACATCGGGCACGCGAAATCGATCTGCCTCAACTTCGGCATCGCGCAGGAGTTCGGCGGGCGCTGCCACCTGCGCTTCGACGACACCAATCCGACCAGGGAGGAGCAGGAATACATCGACGCGATCGAGGCGGACGTGCGCTGGCTCGGCTTCGACTGGGGCGACCATCTCTACCACGCGTCGGACTATTTCGAGCGGCTGTACGGCTGGGCCGAGGAGCTGATCCGCGCCGGCAAGGCCTATGTCGACGACCAGACGCAGGACGAAATGCGCCTCACGCGCGGCACGCTCACCGAGCCGGGCCAGGCGAGCCCGTTCCGCGAGCGCAGCGCTGAGGAGAATCTCGATCTGTTCCGCCGCATGCGCGCGGGCGAATTCCCCAACGGCGCGCGCGTGCTGCGCGCCAAAATCGACATGGCGTCGGGCAATATCAACCTGCGCGACCCGGTGCTCTACCGCATCCTGCACGCCACGCACCCGCGCACCGGCGACGCCTGGAAGATCTATCCGAGCTACGACTATGCGCACGGGCAGTCCGACGCGATCGAGGGCGTGACGCACTCGATCTGCACGCTCGAGTTCGAGGATCACCGGCCGCTCTACGACTGGTTTCTCGAGAACCTGCCGGTGCCCTCGCACCCGCATCAGTACGAGTTCGCGCGGCTCAATCTTGCTTACACGGTGCTCTCGAAGCGCGTGCTGAACCAGCTGGTGACCGGCCGCCATGTCTCCGGCTGGGACGACCCGCGCATGCCGACGCTCGCGGGACTGCGCCGGCGCGGCGTGCCACCCGCGGCGCTGCGCGATTTTGCCAAACGCATCGGCGTCGCCAAGGCGAACAGCCTGGTCGATCTGGGGCTGCTCGATTTCTCGATCCGCGAGGTTTTGAACAAGTCTGCGCAGCGGCGCATGGCGGTGCTGCGGCCGCTCAAGGTCGTGATCGAGAATTACGACGGGCCGGGCGAGGAGCTCGAGGCGGTCAACCACCCGGACGATCCCGCGGCCGGCACGCGGCGCGTGAAATTCGGGCGCGAGATTTTCGTCGAGCAGGACGACTTCATGGAGAGCCCGCCGAAAAAATTCTTCCGGCTCTCTCCCGGCGCCGAAGTGCGGCTGCGTTATGCGTACTTCATCACCTGCCGCGACGTCGTCAAGAACGCGGCCGGCAACATCGTGGAGCTGCGCTGCAGCTACGATCCCGCGACGCGCGGCGGCAACGCGCCGGACGGGCGCAAGGTGAAGGCGACGATCCACTGGGTGTCGGCTCAGGATTCGGTTCCGGCCGAGGTGCGGCTATACAATCCCTTGTTCACCAGACCCGAGCCGGACGTCGCCAATTTCGTCGATGAGCTCAACCCGAATTCGCTCGAAGTGCTGCGAGATGCGCGCCTCGAGCCCGCGCTCGCTGCGGGCAACTCACCCGAGCCGGTGCAGTTCGAGCGGCTCGGATATTTCGCGCGCGACAGGGACTCGGCGCCGGGCAAGCCGGTATTCAACCGCACCGTCGGCCTGCGCGACAGCTATGCGAAAGCCTGAGAAATAATTGCGCGTTCCCTTCCCGTTCCGGGCGCAACCCTAACCCAACCGGCGATAGCATGCGCCGGGTCCGAGGTTGCGTGGCATGTCGGATTTGGGCGCGGGAGCAGGGCGGACGCGCACGTGGGACGTCGCACGCCCGCGCGGTGTTGCGTGGCCGACCGGCGCGAACGCGTTCGGCGGCGCGCGCGAAATCCTCTCCCGCTGGCTTGCGACGGACACCGCGGCGGGGCGGTTGCTGCCGTGGCTGCCGATCTGTTTCGGCCTCGGCGTGGTGCTCTATTTCACCGCTGCGCGCGAGCCGTCGCTCTGGGCCGCGCTGCCGCTTGTCGGCGTGCTCGCAGCCGCGACGTTCTTCGCGCGCTCACGGCCCGTCGCGTTCCCGCTTCTGCTGGGCGTAACCGCGGTTGCGGCCGGTTTCGCGATCGCGACGGTGCGCACCGCGCGGATCGCGCACCCGATCCTGCAGCACACTGCCTGGAATATCCCGATCTCGGGCTTCGTCGAGGTACGCGAGGAGCGCGAGAAGACCGACCGCATCGTGGTGCGCGTTCACACGATCGAGGGCCGGCTGCGCGACGCGCCCGAGCGCGTGCGGCTCTCGGTGAAGAAGCACACGGCGCCGCCGGTCGGCGCGTTCATCGAGGTGAAGACGCGGCTCAATCCGCCGCTGCGCCCGCTGCGCCCCGGCGGTTACGATTTCTCGCGCGACCTTTATTTCCAGCAGATCGGCGCGACCGGCTTCGTGCTCGGCGCGATCAAGACGGTCGATCCGCCAACGCGGCCCGGCGCGTGGCTGCGCTATGCGACCTTCATCGAGAACATCCGCGATGGGATCGACAAGCGTATCCGCGCCGACCTCTCGGGGGATGTGGGGGCGATCGCGTCGGCGCTGATCACCGGCAAGCGCGATGCGATCTCCGCCCCGGTGAACGACGCGATGTACATCTCGGGGCTCGGGCATGTGCTGTCGATTTCCGGCTATCACATGGCGCTGGTGGCCGGCGTGGTGTTCTTTACGATCCGCGCGCTGCTCGCGCTCGTGCCGGTGCTGGCGATGCGCTACCCGATCAAGAAATGGGCGGCGGGCGCGGCGCTGGTCGCGGCATTTTGCTATCTGCTGCTCTCCGGCGCGGAGGTCGCGACGCAGCGCTCGTTCATCATGACGGCGATCCTGCTCGTTGGCGTGATGGTCGATCGCTCCGCGCTCACCCTGCGCAATCTCGCGCTCGCCGCCGTTGCGGTGATGCTGCTGTTTCCCGAGGCGGTCGCCCATCCGAGCTTTCAGATGTCGTTTGCCGCGACCCTGGCGCTGATCGCCGCGTACGAACGCAGCATTCCCTGGCTGCGCGCCGGCGCCGACACGCCGCTCGGCGCGCGCATCGCGCTCTGGGGCGGCCGCGAGGCGGTCGCGCTGATTGTGGTCTCGCTCGCGGCCGGCACCGCCACGATGCCGTACGTTGCGTTCCATTTTCATCGGCTCGGGCCTTATGGCGTACTCGCCAACCTGATGGCGATGCCCATCGTGTCGGTCTGGGTGATGCCCGCGGGCCTGCTCGCGCTGCTCGCGCTGCCGTTCGGCTTCGATGCGCCGCTGTGGAAGCTGATGGGCCTCGGCATCGACTGGATGATCTGGGTCGCACTGTTCGTCGCGAGCCTGTCCGGCGCGGTCGGCCGCATGACGGCGTTCGGCACGGGACCGCTGCTCTTGTGCACTGCCGGTCTCGTTGTGCTTTGTCTGTTGCGTTCGCCGCTACGCTGGAGCGGAGCGGTGACCATCGTGGTCGCGGCGCTCTGGGCGGTGCGCGTGCCGCTGCCGGATGCCTATGTGGCCGATCGCGGCGACGTGGTGGCGGTGCGCGGCCCCGCTGGCAGGCTTAGCGTGATGCGCACCGGAAACAGCGATGCGTTCTCGGTGCGCGAGTGGCTCGCCGCGGATGCCGACGTGCGCACGCCGAGCGACGCCTCGCTGAAAGAGGGCACTGCATGCGACGAAATCGGCTGCGTCGGCCGGCTCGCCGACGGCACCATCGTGGCATTGCCGTTTGCCGCCGAAGCTTTGGAGGAGGATTGCCGCCAGGCCGCGCTGGTGGTCAGCCAGCGCACCGCGCCGCCCTGGTGCACCGCCCTGACGATCGACCGCACGGTCTGGCCACGCACGGGATCGACCGCGCTCTATCGCGTCGGAACCGGCTGGCAAACCGTCGCGGCGTTTCCGCCGGGCTATGACCGGCCATGGGCGCGTGCGCCGGCTCCTCGCAGCGAGAGCGAGACCACCGCAGCGACACGTCCAGCGCCGCGTGACGCGACACCACGGACAGAGGATTTGAGTGCCGAGGATTGAACCTGTGTCCCGCACGCGATGCAGCGCAAAGCGGTGCGTCGCAGATGCGGGACCGCCCGAGACTCTTACGATCCCGGTTCTGCACAGCGGCACTTCGTGCCGCAGTGCGCCCGGGACACGATCTCAATACTTCCGGAACAGCCCGACCAGCTTGCCCTGCACGCGCACCCGGTTCGGCGGCAGGATGCGCACCTCGTAGGAGCTGTTGGCGGGCTCCAGCGCGATCGAGGCGCCGCGGCGGCGGAAGCGCTTCAGGGTCGCTTCCTCGTCATCGATCAGCGCCACCACGATGTCGCCGGTATCGGCCGTTTCGCCCTTGCGGATGAGAACCGTGTCGCCGTCGAGGATGCCGGCGTCGATCATCGAGTCGCCGCGCACTTCGAGCGCGAAATGGTCGCCGGTGGTGAGCAGGTCGGGCGGCACCTGGATGGTGTGGCTGCGCGTCTGGATCGCCTCGATCGGCGTGCCGGCCGCGATGCGGCCCATGACCGGAATTGCGATCGGGCGGCCGCCCTCGTCGTCCGCGCCCGCGCGCACGCGGCCGAGGTTGCCTTCGATGACCGAGGGCGTGAAGCCGCGGCGGCCGACGCCTTGCCCGACCGGCTCAGGCAGCTTGATGACCTCGATCGCGCGCGCCCGGTTGGGCAGGCGGCGGATGAAGCCGCGCTCTTCCAGCGCGGTGATCAGGCGGTGAATGCCGGACTTGGAGCGCAGATCGAGCGCGTCCTTCATTTCGTCGAGGAGGGCGGGATGCCGCTTTCCTTGAGCCGCTCATGGATGAAACGCAAAAGCTCGAACTGTTTCCGCGTCAGCATCGTGGCCCTCGTTTGGTCGCTTTCAGGTCGGTTGACGGCAGGTGAGGTGTCCGACTCATCCGAAACAAATCATGAACGGACACTATATGTTCGATACTTGTTCCGCAACCCTTTAATTTGGGGTGAACAAGTCGAGGGACCGCAAAAAGCGGTGCTTAATCTTCCAGCTTGATGAATTCGCATGGAGTTCCGGCCGGTGCCGCGGGCGCGAACGCCGGGCGGACGACCAGGCAATCGGCGGCCGCGAGCGGGACCAGCATGGACGAATCCTGCTGCGGGAAGGGTGTCGCGACCCATGTGCCGTCGCGGCGCGCGAGCGTTGCGCGCATATACTCCTCGCGCTCGTCGTTTGCCGGCAGGTCGCGGCCGAGCACGCCCTGCGTGACCGGATTGGCAATGTTGCTCCGGCCGAGCAGCTTGCGGATCAGCGGCGCGACGAACAGCACCGAGCACACATAGGCCGAGACCGGATTGCCCGGCAGGCCGAGCACGCGCATGCCGCCGAGGAGGCCGAACATCATCGGCTTGCCCGGCCGCATCGCGATCTTCCAGAACGACAGCGCGGCGCCCTCTGCGGCAAGCGCCGGCTGCACCAGATCGTAGTCGCCGACCGAGGCGCCGCCCGCCGTCACCAGCACATCCGCGCCGAGATCGCGCGCGCGGCGCACGCCGGCGATCGTCTCATCGAGGCGGTCGGGCAGGATGCCGAGGTCGATCACGTCCGCGCCTTCGCGGCGCGCAACCGCGGCAAGCGTGAAGGCATTCGAGTGCACGATCTGACCGGGGCCCGGTTCGGTGCCGGGCGGGACCAGTTCATCGCCGGTCGCCACGATCGCGACCTTCGGGCGGCGGCAGACCGGCAGCGTTGCGTGGTTCATCGCGGCGGCGAGCGCGATATCCCGGCCGGTGAGGCGGCGGCCTTTCGCCAGGCGCACGTCGCCGTTGCGGAAATCGAGCCCGGCGGGGCGGACATTGCGCCGTCGAGCGGTCGCCGTGGTGACGGTGACGATGTCGCCCTCGCGCGCGGTATTTTCCTGGATGACCACGGTGTCGCTACCCGCCGGCAGCACGCCGCCGGTGAAGATGCGCGCGGCTTCGCCCGCCCTGATCGCGGCGGTCAAAGGCCGCCCCGCCGCGACCTCGCCGATCAGCTTCAGCCGCGCCGGCGCCGCCGCGACATCCTCGGCACGCACCGCATAGCCGTCCATCGCCGAGACATCTTCCGGCGGCTGCGTGCGCAGCGCGGCGAGGTCCTGCGCGAGCACGCGGCCTTCCACTTCGGCAAGCGGCACGCGCTCGCCCGTCAGCGGCTCGACCCCGGCGAGCACTTGAGCCAGCGCATCGGCGACGGGGAGCAGCGCCACGTCAGCCACCATCTCCGCTCATTCCCGCGCAAGCGGCCCCCTCCCTTTTCCTCCCCCGCTTGCGGGGGAGGGTAGGGTGGGGGATGGGTCCTCGCTTTCGCGGGGACGAGCGGAGGAAGGGCTGATCCAAACTCATTTATCTTGCCCGATATGTTCCTGACTTGCCGCCGCGCTTCTCCACCAGATGAATGCCCTCGAGGCGCATGCCACGCTCGACCGCCTTCACCATGTCGTAGATCGTCAGGCACGCGACCGACACGGCGGTGAGCGCCTCCATCTCGACGCCGGTCTGTCCCTTCAGCTTGGCTGTCGCGCGCACCACCAAACCGGGCAATGCGCTGTCCGGCACGATGTCGACTTCGACCTTGGTGAGCGCGAGCGGATGGCACAGCGGGATCAATTCGTGCGTGCGCTTCGCCGCCATGATGCCTGCGATGCGTGCGGCGCCGAGCACGTCGCCCTTCTTGGCGTCGCCTTTGAGCACGAGGTCGAGTGTCCTGGCGCTCATCACGACGCGGCCTTCGGCGACCGCGACGCGTGTCGTCGCGGCTTTCGCCGACACATCCACCATGCGGGCTTCGCCGCGTTTCCCTAGATGGGTGAGTTTCGCCATCGCGTCATTCGGCTGCCGACATCCTTGCGGAGCTACGCGTGAGCAGCGCTTTGGTGGCACCGGCAACATCTTGCTGGCGCATCAGGCTTTCGCCGATCAGGAAGGTGGACACGCCGACCTTCTCCAACCGGGCCAGATCGGCAGGCGTGAAGATGCCGCTCTCGCCGACCACAACATAACCATTCGGGACCAGCGGCGCGAGCCGCTCGGTCGTCTCCAGCCTGGTCTCGAAGGTCTTCAGGTTGCGGTTATTGATTCCGATCATGCGCGATTTGAGGCGCAGCGCGCGATCGAGCTCGGCCTCGTCGTGGACTTCGACCAGCACGTCCATGCGATACGCAAGCGCCGCCGCTTCGAGCGCGCCGGCCTCCGCGTCGCTCACCGAGGCCATGATGAGCAGGATGCAGTCCGCGCCCCACGCGCGCGCCTCCGCCACCTGGTAGGGCTCGTACATGAAATCCTTGCGCAGCGCGGGCAGCGAGGTCGTGGCGCGCGCGGCGGTGAGAAATTCAGGCTTGCCCTGGAACGACGGCGCGTCGGTCAGCACCGAGAGGCACGCGGCACCGCCCGCCTCGTAGGCGCGCGCGAGCGCGGGCGGATCGAAGTCTGCGCGGATCAGCCCGCGCGAGGGACTCGCCTTCTTGATCTCGGCGACCAGCGCGTAGTCGCCGGCGGAGAGCTTGCGTTCGAGCGCGGCAAGAAACCCGCGCGGCGCCGAGGCAGTTTTCGCCGCGGCTTCGACCTCGGAGAGCGGGCGCGCGCGCTTCGCCGCCGCGATCTCTTCGCGCTTGTAGGCTTCGATTTTGGCGAGGATATCAGGCATGGTGCTTGCGTTTGTCCTCTCCGCTCATGCCCGCGAAAGCGGGCATCCAGAGCCTAAAAACTGGGTCCCCGCTTTCGCGGGACGAGCGGACAACGGCCTACGCATTCGACACCGCAATCAGCCGGTCGAGCCGGCCTTCGGCTTCCGCGCTGTCGACCGATTTCGCGGCGATCGCGACGCCTTCCTTCAGATCCTCTGCCTTGCCGGCGACCACGATCGCGGCGGCGGCGTTGAGCAGCGCGACATCGCGGAACGGACCTTTCCTGCCCTTGAGCACGTCGATCAGCGCGGCCGCATTCGACTCCGCATCGCCGCCGCGCAACTGGTCCGGCTGCGACGGCGCGAGCCCGACATCCTCCGGCTTGATCTCGAACGTCGTGACCTTGCCGTTCTCCAGTGCCGCGACGGCGGTCGGCCCCGAGGTGGTGATCTCGTCCAGCCCATCCGAGCCGTGCACCACGTAGGCGCGCTCGCTGCCGAGATTCTTCAGCACGTTGGCGAGCGGCTCGACCCACTGGCGCGAGAACACGCCGACCATCTGGCGCTTCACGCCGGCCGGATTGGAAAGGGGCCCGAGCAGGTTGAAGATCGTGCGCGTGCCGAGCTCGACGCGCGTCGGGCCGACATGCTTCATCGCCGGATGGTGCGCCGGCGCGAACATGAAGCCGATCCCAGCCTCGTAGATGCAGCGCGTGATCTCGTCCGGGCGCAGGTCGATCTTCACGCCGAGCGCGCCGAGCACGTCGGCCGCGCCCGAGCGCGAGGACAGCGCACGGTTGCCGTGCTTGGCGACCGGAATGCCGGCTCCCGCGACGATAAAGGCCGCGCAGGTGGAGATGTTGTAGGAGCCGGACGCGTCGCCGCCGGTCCCGACCACGTCGATCGCGTCCGGGGGGGCCGCGACCTTCTGCATCTTGGCGCGCATCGTCGTGACGGCGCCGGTGATCTCGTCGACGGTCTCGCCGCGCAGCCGCAGGCCCATCAACAGCCCGCCCATCTGCGACGGCGTCGCCTCGCCCGACATCATGTGGTCGAAGGCCTTCGCGGATTCCTCGCGCGTCAGCGTCGCGCCTGTCGCGACCTTGCCGATGAGCGCCTTGAAGTCGTCCATGCTGTCCTCAGTGCGGCCTGGCGCGGCGGCCGCTTGCCGCGTTCCACGCGGCGGCGATATCGAGAAAGTTCTTCAGGATCGTGTGGCCGTTTTCGGACGCGATGCTCTCGGGATGAAACTGCACGCCGTGAACCGGCAGCGTCTTGTGCGAGGCGCCCATCACCAGCCGGGCGCCGGTTTCGGCGGTGACGGCGAGTTCGGCGGGAAGCGTTGTGCGATCGACCACCAGCGAATGATAGCGCGTCGCCTTGAACGGTCCGTTGATGCCGCGGAAGACGCCTTCGCCCTGATGCGTGATCTCGGAGAGCTTGCCGTGCACCGGCAGCGGCGCGCGTACCACATTTCCGCCGAACGCCTGGCCGATCGATTGCAGGCCGAGGCAGACGCCGAATATCGGAATCGTCCGCGCGGCTGTTTCGACCAGCTCGAGGCAGATGCCGGCCTCGTTCGGCGTGCAGGGGCCGGGCG
>VBAH01000020.1 GCA_005884685.1 Alphaproteobacteria bacterium | reverse complement strand
CCCCGGCATCAGGAATTCCTGGAAGACGACGTTGTCCGCCTTGAACCCGGTGGTGTTCAGGTTCGCGATGTTGTTCGAAACGACGTCGAGTTCGCGCTGCAGCGCCATCTGGCGCGACAGTCCGACGAGAGATGCGTTCTCCATCGGTCAAGCTCCCCTTAGTCTGACGCCGAGTTCGCCCTCCCAGGCGATCCTTTGCGTCTTGCCGTAGCGCTCCACCTCTCCCAAGGCTGGCGGCCACGCCGGGATGCTTTGCAGCCGCCGTGCCACTGCGGAAAACTATGGTTAATCAATGATTTAAGATATGCGGCGGGGTCATGCGCCTCGGCAGAAAGCGCCGCAAGTGCTTGTTACCCGGCAATATTTTCCCGGTCGGAAAGCAATCGTTAACCATTCGGGACCTAGCTTCGACCTGGGGTCAGTCGCGCTCTCGCGCCTCGGGGCAGTCACGCATGGCAAAGGCGAAGAAGGCGGAAGAAAAAGAAGCGCCCGAAGCGGACGGCGCGGGCGAAGCCGCGCCGAAAACGGGCTTTCTCTCCAAAAAGCTGATCGTCATGGCGGCAGCAGCACTGCTCGTCCTTGGCGGTGGCGGCGGCGCCTGGTTTTTCTTCGGCAAGAAGCATGACGAGAAGCCGGCGCCGGTGGTCGCAAAGCCGCCCGCGTTCCTCGACGTGCCGGAGGTGCTGGTCAACCTCTCGGGTACCGGCACGAGCGGACGCGCGCAATTCCTCAAAGCCAAGATCGTGCTCGAAGTCGCCGACCAGAAGCTTGCCGACGAGATCAAGCCCGTGCTGCCGCGCGTGCTGGACTCGTTCCAGACCTACTTGCGGGAAATGCGCTCGACCGATCTGGAGGGCTCCGCCGGGCTCTACCGCGTGCGCGATGAACTCACGCGTCGCGTCAATCTCGCGGTCGCGCCGAGCCGCATCAACGCGGTGCTGTTCAAGGAAATTGTCGTCCAGTAACCGCCATGGCAGACCAAGACGATCTCGCCGCCGAATGGGGTGAAGCGCTCGCCGAGCAGGGCGCGGTGCCGAAAGGCGGCGTGCCCGCGGCCGGCGCGGAGGGCGGCGACGACGACATGGCGGCCCAGTGGGCCTCGATGATCGAGGACGGCGGGCAGTTCGTCCAGGCCGGCAACAAGGGCGGGGCCGAGCGCATCCTGAACCAGGAGGAGATCGACAGCCTCCTCGGCTTCAATCTCACCGATATCACGCTCAACGAGAATTCCGGCATCCGCGCGATCATCGATTCCGCGATGGTCTCCTACGAGCGTCTGCCGATGCTCGAAATCGTCTTCGACCGGCTGGTCCGGCTGATGACAACGAGCTTGCGCAACTTCACTTCCGACAACGTCGAAGTTTCGCTCGACCGCATCACCTCGGTGCGCTTCGGCGACTACCTCAATTCGATCCCGCTGCCCGCGATCCTCTCGGTGTTCAAGGCCGAGGAGTGGGACAATTTCGGCCTCTTCACTGTCGACTCGAGCCTCATCTACTCGATCATCGACGTGCTGCTCGGCGGGCGGCGCGGGCAGAACGCGATCCGCATCGAGGGCCGGCCCTACACCACGATCGAAACGTCGCTGGTCAAGCGCATGGTCGAGGTTGTGCTCGCCGACGCCGAGCAGGCGTTCCGGCCGCTCTCGCCGGTGCACTTCAACATCGACCGGCTCGAGACCAACCCGCGCTTCGCTGCGATCACGCGGCCGGCGAATGCGGCGATTCTGGTGCGGCTGCGCATCGACATGGAGGACCGCGGCGGCAACATCGAGCTGCTGCTGCCGTATGCGACGATCGAGCCGATCCGCGACGTGCTGCTGCAAATGTTCATGGGCGAGAAGTTCGGCCGCGATCCGATCTGGGAGGGCCATCTCGCGACCGAAATCGGACAGGCGACAATCGCGGTCGAAGCCGTGCTCTACGAATCCGAAATGCCGCTGAAGCAGCTGATGTCGCTCGATGTCGGCGACACGCTCACCCTCGATCTCAAGCCCGACGCGCTCGTCACCGTGCGCTGTGGCGATGTCGCGCTGACCGAAGGCCGCATGGGCCGGGTCGGCGACAAGGTCGCAGTGCGCGTGGTCAGGCCGCTGCGCAAGCCGAAAACAACGTTCGCCATGTTCGAAATGGCGGACCAATCCTCCAAGCGGGTGGACGCGCAATGAGCAACGGACTTGGATTGATGATCGAGAGCCTGGTAGCTGTGCTGCTGCTGCTCACGATTTCCTTCTGCATCGTGCTGAATCGGCGGCTGAAGAAGCTCAAGGCCGACGAGCAGGCGCTCAAGGGCACGATCTCCGAGCTGATCACAGCCACCGAAATCGCCGAGCGCGCGATCGCCGGCCTGAAGATGACGGTGCGCGACTGCGACCAGAATCTGAGTGAACGGCTGCGCGCCGGCGAGGCGCTCGCCGGCGAGCTCGGCCGCCAACTCGACGGCGGGCGCCAGGTGCTCGCCCAACTCGCGCAGATCACGCTGGCGGCGCGGTCCGCGCCGCGCGCGCCCGCAGCCGAAACGTCGCAGCCGGCGCTGCCTGACGCGCATGCGACCGCGCAGGCCGCCGCCGCGTTCGCGGCGCGCGCGCGGCAGCGGCTCAGCCAGGCCGCCTGATGCGTTTCGTCCGCGATCTTCGGCTTATCCCGGTCGTCGCGCTCGCGGCGGCCGCACTGTTCCTGCTGAAGGTCTCGGCGATCGTGATCGAGGGCGGTTACACCCTGATCGCTTCGCGCGTGGCGCTGGCGCAGGGGCTGGGCGAGGGGACGTCGGCCAATGACTACCAGATGCCGCCGGCCGTGGGCCTCGATGACAGCAAGCCGGTCGCGCGCGGTGACCGCGCGCGCTCGTGGGTGCGCGACATCTATGCACCAGCCGAATACACGGGTTCGGTGGCCGCGCCCAAGCCCGATGTGGCAGCGCCGAGCGCGCTCCCGCCTGCCGAGACTGTCGGGTCGTCTCCGCCCGAAATGCCGAAACCCTCGCCCTCGGCCGGCGAGCGGGCGGTGCTCGAGAGCCTCGCTCAGCGCCGTCAGGAACTGGAGACACGCGCTCGCGAAATGGACGTGCGCGAAAGCCTGCTCAAGGCGGCGGAAAAACGCATCGAGGGGCGATTGCAGGAGTTGAAAGATCTGGAGACCAGATTAACGGGTGTCGCCAATAAGAAGGACGAAGCCGAAGCCGCGCGGTTCAAGAGTCTGGTCAGCATGTACGAGAACATGAAGGCGAAGGATGCCGCCAAAGTGTTCGACCGGCTCAACATGCGTGTGCTGATTGAACTCGTGAACGCGATGAATCCGCGCCGCATGTCGGACATCCTGGGCCAGATGATGCCGGACGTCGTCGAGCGGCTCACGATCGAGATCGCCAATCGCTCCGGACCCGTCGACAAGACGGTAACGCCCACCGAATTGCCCAAGATCGAAGGCCGGCCGAGCCGCAGTTAGCGAATATCATCGCGGAAGCCGCCAACGGGTCCGGCCAAAGGCCGGCCCGATGACAGACTCCGCGGCTATCCGGACCCATCTCTGCTCTTGAGTCGTGGCGCGATGGAGCCCGGGTCCCGCCCCATAGCGCGTCGCAGACGCGCGTGAACGCGCTTGAGGGCCTCGCCCGGGATGACAGTTAATCACCCGTTAAACGCCGCCATCTAGGCTCCTCCCGCGGGCGCGTCGCGACCGAACGACGACGCGCGGGCTGAAACGATGGCGGGCAAGTCGATCACACTGAAAGCGCTGCGGGCGCGCGAGGAGGCGCAGGTGCCGCCGCGCCTCGGCGTGCGCATCGTCGCGGTGTTCATTGCCATTCAGTTGCTGCTGCTGGCCGCGCTGCTGCTCGTTTATCCCGCTTCCGCCGGTGCCGCGCCGGTCAGGGGCGAGGTCGCGGTGTCCACCAAGGAGGGTTACGCACGGCTGGTGTTCACGCTCGCCGAAGAGAGCGAGGCGGACATCAGGCTCAACAACGGCATCCTGGTCATCGCGTTCAAGCAGACTCTGGACCTCTCGGTGGACCGCATTCCGGTGGGGGCGCCAAACTACGTCGGCGCCGCGCGCGTCGATCCCGATGGAAGCGCGGTCAGGCTCGCGCTCAATCGCAAGGTCACGGTCAATTCGATGGCGGCCGGCGAGAAGCTGTTCGTCGATCTCTTGCCCGAGGGCTGGACCGGCTTGCCGCCCGGCCTGCCGCAGGAGGTGGTCGAGGATCTGGCGCGGCGCGCGCGCGAGGCCGAGAAGAAAGCGCGCCAGCAGCTTGCCGTGGCGCAGCAGCGCGCGCTGCCGCCGGTGCGCGTGCGCGTCGGCATCCAGCCGACCTTCACGCGCTACACCTTCGCGCTGCCCAGCCTCATCGCGGTCTCGCACGATCGCGCCGACGACCGGATGACGTTCACCTTCGAGGCGCCGCTCAAGTTCGATCTTGCCGACGCGCAGGCCACTTTGCCGCCGACGGTCGCGGCGATCGATGCGCGGACCGGAGCCGACAACATCTCCGTGCGCTTCGACTTCATCGGCAAGGTGGACGTCCGGACCTTCCGCGAAGACAACAACTACTTCATCGACGTGGTGCCGATTGCGCCGCGCGGCGAGACAGCGGCCGAGCCGGGCAAATCCGAACCGTCTGCGCTTGCCGCCGCGCTGAATGACAATCGCGCCGCGACCGCGCAGCCTGCGCCACGCGCATCCGAGAAAGCCCAAGCGCCGCCAGTGAAAGCGGCTGCGGCCGCATCCGAAGAGAAACCCGCCACGGCCCCGGCCGCTGTCGTCGCTTCCAAGGCGCCGGCCGAGCGGATGCCGCTGCCTGAGCCATCCGATCCGCCCGCGACCATTCCGGCGCGCGAGGCGCAGGACGTGAAGTTATCACCGGCCGACCCTGCGGCTCCGGTAGTGGTCGACGTGCGCCGCCAGGGCGAGGCGCTGCGGCTGACGTTTCCGTTTGTCGTGGCGACGCCCGCTGCGGTGTTCCGCCGCGCCGATACCATTTGGCTCGTGTTCGACAGCCAGGCCCCGATCGACATCAACAAGATCACCGCACAATCCGGCCGCAGCATCCGTAATGCCGCGATCACGCGATCGCGCGACGGACAGATCATCCAGCTCAAACTCGACAAGCCCAAGCTCACCAGCATCGGCGCCGAGGGTCTGACCTGGTCGGTCGTAGTGGGCGACACGATGCTGGAGCCGACGCAGCCGCTCAGCGTCGTGCGCGTCGGGCACACCGGCGGTCGCGCGAGCGCCACCATTCCGTTCGACGCGCCGTCGCAGCTTCATCGCCTGGCTGACGCCGACGTCGGCGACACGCTGCTGGTCGTGACTGCGCTCGGCCCCGCGCGCGGCTTCCTCAAGCCGCAGGAATTCGTGGAGTTCAATGCGCTGGTCTCGACCCATGGCGTTGTGATCCAGCCGCGTGCCGACGATGTCGTGGCGGAGGTGAACAACGACAAGATCGTCGTGACGCGTCCGGGCGGCCTCACACTCTCGAGCGCGGGCGCGCGCGCGGTCGCGGCGGCACCGGCATTTGGCGCCAACGGCCCGCGCGGCGGTGCGGCTTCCGGCCTGTTCGTGCTCGATCCGCAGACCTGGGGCTTCGACCGCGAGGGAGATTTCCGCGAGCGCCAAGCCGAGCTGACCGCTGCCGCCGCATCGGCCGACGAGTCACAGCGCACACCCGCGCGCGTGAAGCTGGCGCGCTTCTATCTGGCGCGGGAGCTGACGGCAGAGGCGAAGGGCGTACTCGATTCAACGGCTTCCGACCAGCACACGGACGGCTCGCCATTGCTGTTGCGCGCGGTCGCGAACGTCATGCTCGGGCGCGGGACCGATGCGGTGAAGGATTTGTCGCATGCTTCGCTCGCCAATCGCAGTGACGCCGCGCTCTGGCGTGCGCTCGCGCTGGCGCAGCAGGGCAAGTGGGCCGAGGCGCGCGAGGGCTTCCGTTCGCTCGCCACCGCGGCGGCAACGTTGCCCGTCGAGCTGCAGCGCCGCGCCTTCCTGGAAGCGTTGCGCGCGGCGGTGGAAGTGCGCGACTTCGGTGCGGCGCAGAGCCTGCTGAACGAATTCGAGACATTGCAGGCCTCCGCGCAAGACGCGGATCTCGCCGTGCTCAAGGGCCGGATCATGGAAGGCCTCGGGCGCCTTGGCGAGGGGCTCACGTTCTATCATGCGGCGGCCCAGTCGCCGGATCGCCCGGCGGCGGCGCGCGGGGCGCTGCGCGAGATCGCGCTGCGCCACACGATCGGCGGAATGAAGCGCGGCGACGCAATCACCGCGCTGGAGACTTTGACCACCAGCTGGCGCGGCGACGAGACCGAGGCGGAAGGATTGCAGCTGCTTGGCCGCCTCTATGCAGAGGAAAACCGTTATCGCGATACGTTCCAGGTGATGCGCACGGCCCTCATCGCGCATCCGCAATCCGAGATGACGCGGCGCATCCAGGACGATTGCGCGCTCACATTTGAATCCCTGTTTCTCGGCGGCAAGAGCGAGACGATGGCGCCGATCGATGCGCTCAGCCTGTTCTACGATTTCCGCGACCTCACGCCGGTCGGCCGGCGCGGCGACGAGATGATCCGCAAGCTCGCCGACCGGCTGGTTTCGGTCGACCTGCTCGATCAGGCGGCGGAACTCCTGCAGCATCAGGTCGACAACCGACTGCAGGGCGCCGCGCGTTCGCAGGTCGCGGTGCGCCTTGCGGTGATCTACCTGATGGGGCGCAAGCCGGATCGCGCGCTGCAGGTTCTGCGAACCAGCCGCAGCGGCGATCTGCCCACCGAGCTGCGCAGCCAGCGCCTGCTGATCGAGGCGCGTGCGCAATCGGACGTGGGACGGCCGGAATTGGCGCTCGAGGTCATTGCCAATCTGCAAGGCGCGGAGGTCGAGCGGCTGCGCGCCGACATCCTGTGGAAAGCCCGGCACTGGCGCGATGCGGCGGAGCAGATCGAAAAGCTCCATGGCGAGCGCTGGAACCAGCTCACACCGTTGTCCGAACAGGAGCGCGCCGACGTGCTGCGGGCCGCGGTCGGCTATGCGCTCGCTGAAGATTCGATCGGTCTCGATCGGCTGCGGACGAAGTATATGCCGAAAATGGCCGCGGGTCCCGACCGGCGCGCGTTCGAGGTGGTGACGTCGCCGCTCCATGCCAAGCCGCCGGAATTTGGCGACGTCGCCAAGGTGGTCGCGGCCGCCGATACGCTCGATGCGTTCCTGCGCGACATCCGCGCGAAGTATCCCGAGACGACCGGTCCAGTACCCGGCGCATCGCCGGCGCCCGCCGTGCCGGGCCCCGGCGCGGCGGCCGAGACCAAGCGCGCGAGCTAGCGAGTCAGCTTACGCGAGGTGCGGCAGGGCGCGACGAATTTCAGCGCTGCGCGCTGTTTGGAATCGCGCCGCCGGGAAATGTCAGCACGCGGCGCTCGCGGCGCCGAATGCGCGTGAGCTGGTCGGCAAGTTCGGCTTGCGTGAACGGCTTTGACAATTTCGCCAGACCTTCACCTTCGCCCGGCATCATCTCGGCATAGCCGGTGGCGAGGATCACGGGCAATTCCGGCCATTCGCGCTCGATCGCTTCGGCAAGCTGAACGCCGGTCATCTGCGGCATCACCTGATCGGTGATGACGAGCTCGATGGATTTGTCGCGGTGCAGAATGTTCAGCGCCTCCTGTCCGGAGGACGCCGCCCGGCCGTCATGGCCGAGATCTTCCAGCATCGCGACCGTGTTGGTCAGCACGAGTGCATCATCATCGACCACGAGCACAATCATGCTTTCCTGGTCGCCACTCTCGATCGGCGCGACCGGAGTCTCGATCGACGCTTCCGCGCTTGCTTGCGCGACCGGGAGCCATAATTCGGCGGTCGTTCCTTTGCCGATATGGCTGCGCAGCGCGAAACGTCCCCCCGACTGTTCGGTCATGCCATGCACCATCGACAGGCCAAGGCCGGTGCCCTTGCCGGGACCTTTCGTGGTGAAAAACGGCTCGGTCGCGCGCCGCAGTGTTGTCTCATCCATCCCGGTGCCAGTGTCGCTGACGCTCAGGCAAACATACGGCCCGGGTTTGAGTCCGTTGCCGATGGCGACCTCTTGTTCGCGCGCCGCGATGACGATCTGCCCTCCTTCGGACATGGCGTCGCGTGCATTCACCGCGAGATTGAGCAAGGCCATTTCAAGCTGGTTGGCATCCGTGCGGACCGGCTTGAGCGCGAGCGGAAAGCGCGTCTCGATGCTGACGGGCGAGCCGATCGAGCGCTGCAACATCTCGGTCATCCCGCGCACCAGTTCCGGAATATCGACCGCCTCCTGCTTCATTTCCTGGCGCCGCGCGAAGGCGAGCATGCGCTTCGTCAATGTGGCGCCGCGCTGCGCTCCGCGCACCGCATTTTCCAGGAGCTTCAGCAGCCGCGGGTCGTCCGGCAGGCGCTTGCGCATCAACTCGAGACTGCCAAGCACCACCATCAGGAGATTATTGAAGTCGTGCGCGATGCCCCCGGTGAGCTGGCCGATCGCCTCCATTTTTTGCGACTGGAGCAGCGCCTCGCGGGTTTTCTCAAGCTTTTGCTGAGTTTCCCTGCGCTCGGTGAGGTCGCGCGTGATCTTGGCGTAGCCGACGATCTCGCCGGAGGGCGAGCGGATCGGATCGATCACCACCCAGGCCCAGAAGCGGCTGCCGTCCTTGCGCATGCGCCAGCCCTCGGCTTCGAACTTCCCCTCGGTCGCCGCGGTTTTCAGTGCGTGGGCCGGAACGCCGGCGGCGCGGTCTTCATCGGTGTAAAATCGGGAGAAATGCTGGCCGACGATTTCGGTGGCCGTGTAGCCTTTGAAGCGCTGTGCTCCCGGATTCCAGCTCGTTACGATTCCGGAAGCGTCGAGCATATAGATGGCGTAATCCGTTACCGCCTCCACGAGCAGGCGGTAACGTCCGTCGTCCGTGAGGGACGCCAGAAGCCGGTCAGATCGTTCCATTACCCCTCGGCCCTGGCACGCATGAAAACGACCCCGCATCGCACAACGGCGAAGATCGGGAAAGGTTGCACAGGTGAAGGCCGAAAATCGGCCGGCC
>VBAH01000091.1 GCA_005884685.1 Alphaproteobacteria bacterium | reverse complement strand
CGGCTATGTGATCCACGGCGCGATCCACAAGGCACGGCCGGACGTCTCGTGCATCATCCACACCCACACGCGCGCCGGCATGGCGGTCGCCGCGATGGCCTGCGGGCTTCTTCCCCTGTCGCAGACCTCGATCCGCTTCGTCGGCCACATCGGCTACCACGACTATGAGGGCCCGGCGGTGGATCTCGACGAACGCGCGCGGCTCGTGGCGGACCTCGGCCCGCACGATGCGATGGTGATGCGCAACCACGGCCTGCTCACCTGCGGGGCGACGATCCAGCAGGCTTTCAACACGATGTACCAGCTCGAAATGTCCTGCCGCGCGCAGGTCGACGCGATGGCGGCGCGCACCGAGCTCGCCATGCCGGGCGAGAACGTGCTGGCGCACACCGCGCACCTCTATCAGCCGGGCACGCGGCGCCCTTACGGGGTGCTGGAATGGCCGGCGATGCTGCGGCTGCTCGAGGCGGAGGGGCGCAATTCGGGTTACCCGGCCTATTGGAATTGAAAGGCTGGTTCGTAGTTCGTAGTAGTTCGTAGCCCGGGTTGAGCGCAGCGAAACCCGGGACAGACCCCGGATGTCGCTTCGCTCCCTCCGGGCTACGGAGCCGCGCCGCTTTACTTGGAGATACCAATCCGTTATAGTGGACACATGTCCACTTTACTGGATGATATCACCCTGAAGATCGCCGCGCGGATCCGCGGCGAGCGCACGGCGCGGCGCTGGTCGCTCGACGACCTCGCCGAGCGCTCCCAGGTGTCCAAGGCGATGATCTCCAAGATCGAGCGCGCCGAGGCGAGCCCGACCGCGGCGCTGCTCGGCCGCCTGTCCGCGGCTTACGGCCTCACGCTGTCGGCGATGCTGGCCGAAGCCGAGCCGCCGCCGCGCGGGCCGGTGCGCGCCGCCGACCAGCCGATCTGGCGCGATCCGGCGACCGGCTACATCCGCCGCCAGGTCGCGGCCTCGCCGACGCTGCCGCTCGAGCTCACCGAGGTCGACCTGCCGCCGGGCGCCGCGGTGTCGTTTCCCGCCGCCTCCTATCGCGGCATGGCCCACCTGATCTGGGTGCTGGCCGGGCGGCTCACCTTCGTCGAGGGCGAGGTGACGCACGCGCTGTTGCCCGGCGACAGCCTCGAGTTCGGTCCGCCGGCCGACTGCACCTATCGCAACGACGGCGCCGCGCCGTGCCGCTATCTCGTCGTGCTGCTGCGAAGATGAGTGTAGCCCGGATGGAGCCTAAAGCGCGTTTACGCGCGTCTTCGACGCGCTATGGCGAAATCCGGGGCCGCTGTTCCCGCATTCCGCTTCGCTCCATGCGGGCTACGGACCGAATCCGATGACCGACCCGGCCGCACGCAGCCACAACCAGGGCCCGCCGCTCGACGACGAAGACGGCCCGGAGTGGGGCGACGGCGACATCTACGTCTACTTCAACTGGAAGAACGCGCACCGCGCCGCCTGGAAGCCGGCCTCGCGCGACATGGCGCTGTTCCGGCTGGAAAAGGCCGAGGCGCTCGGGCTCAGTTACGAGGAGTACACGCTCGAGATCCTCGAGCGCGGGCGCTACCTGTCGGGCGCCGACGCGGAGCGCATCGCCAGGATCAAGGACAAGCGCCCGCTGTGATGTCGCGCGGCCCGGTCGCGCCGCCGGTCAGAAGGACGCCAGCGTCGCGCTGCGCGCCATCGTTCGGCGCAGCACCTCGAAGATCACCGCGGTCGACCATCCGAACATCAGCACGCCGTTCATCGCGGTGAGCGGGCCGAGCAATTGCCAGCGCTCGACCGGCACGATGTCGCCGTAGCCGAGTGTCGTGTAATTGACGAATGCGAAGTACGCGAGATCGCTGCCGGCCGGCGCCGCATCGACGAGCGCATAGGCGGCGGCCCAGACGATCACCTCGAGCGCGTGCGTGACCATCAGGACCGACACGATCGGAATCATCACGACGGCGAGGAACAGCGCGGGATGCAGCCTTTCCTTCGCGCCGGCGAGCTGAGCGATCCACACCACGACGGCCATCACCAGCGAGTGGATCGCGATGTTGATCACGCTGACACCGCCGCCGAACAGGAACTGCCTCACCATGTGGCGTCTCCGCCTCCGCTCACGAGGCGCGCGGCGCAACAGGTGGAGCGTCGTCGCGAGGTCGTGCACAGGGATGACAGCCCCGCGGTGCGCGGCCCGCGCCGGCGTTCCGGTTCGCCGCGACGGTCGAATGCTACCGCCCGCCGCGGTGTGCCGGTAATGTCTCTCGGTTTAGGGCATTATACTTTGAGATAGCACCGCGGCGCATGAGGGCTGAGAGATGAGAACAGCGCAAAGCGAACCGCCCGCCGATGCGGCCGCGCGCCGCGCCGCGCCGCCGGTCATCGTCTACACGGTCGACCGGCTGCCGCCCTACGATCGCGCGTTCTACGAAAGCGTTCGGCGCGATTGCGTCCTCGTCTCCGAGACGATCGTGCCGCCGCGCGAGGCGCGCACGTTCGAGGTCGCCGCCGGGCATTTCTTTCGCATCGTGTCCATCGAGGGGCCGCAGGTCGGCGATCTCAACCTGTGGAACGCGCACGACCTCTCCGAGCGCTTCTTCTCCGGCAAGACGCGCGCGCTGCACGCCACACACGTGTCGACCGGCGACCGGCTGTGGAGCACGCTCCCCCATCTGCGCCCGCTCGCGACCATCACGCATGACACGCTCGACTGGTACGGCTTCGACGCGGACGGCGCCGGCATCCACGACGTGATCGGCACGCGCTGCGATCCCTACACCCAGCGCCTGCTCGGCGGCGGCGACTATCACCACTGCTGCCACTCGAACCTGACGCGCGCGCTGAGCGCGCATACCGGGCTGCCGTTCGGGCAAGCCGAGACGCACGTGCACGACGTGCTCAACGCCTTCATGTGCACGGGCTTCACGGCCGACACGCACCAGTATTTCATGAAGGCGAGCCCGGTGCGGGTAGGCGACTTCATCGAGTTCTTCGCCGAGATGGATTTGCTGTGCGCGCTCTCCGCCTGCCCCGGCGGCGACTGCGGCGCCACGCATTCGAGCGATGTGGCGCGGTGCTGGCCGCTCACGGTGGAGGTGTGGCGGGGGAGGTGAGGGAGGGGAAGACTCCAGCGCCAGGCTAGCGGGGCATCGGGCGGGACCTGACGGCGGCTACAGGCCGAACGCGACCGGCGTTGAGCACAACACTTATTCGTCTAGAGCGACTCGAACCAATCTCTAATCTTAGCCGCCATCAACGTTCGTCGCTTCGCGAGAAAGTCGTCATACGCGTAACCATTGCCATCTAACATATCCGTAGGGATGCAATTACTTTGAAGGTTCTTCATCAATTCCTTCTTGTCGGTAATGCCTCCATAACGCTTCTTACCGCCAGCAACCTGCTTGGACAGTTCAGAAAAATATATCTCCGGGGGGCTTATCGCCAATAGAGATATTGATCTCGCTTTGAGTCAACACGAAATTGGCAATTTGGTTATATCTGCCGCGCTGCAAGCCCTGCGTCCGAAGATGCTTCTTAGGAAAGACGTGATGGACGTCGGTTCGATTGAGTATTAAATCACGAACAGAAATATCCCGTGATAGAAATCCCTTGTCGCCAAGCTTTGCTTGAGCGGCCTGATAGGCAAGGAAATATGGGCTTGTTGACGACGATGTATCCATTAGCTGAGGTAGCATGCCGGTCCAAAAGCTGTCCGGCATTTCTGACTCAATGACTGTCTGAACATATTTCGTGAGACCTTGCGCATCGATTTGACGAATATCGACGTCAAACGCCGTTTCCGGTGACCCAGCGTAGCGGCCACGAAGCACAGACATGGCGTACCAACGTCGCACGAGATGCTCCAAGTCGGCCGCCGGCAATGCTTCAGAGCGCCCTCTCAGGTACAAGATATATGCGAAATTGACGGCGTTTTGACCGCCAATCAAGTCATTCGTCACCAAGCCGGCCGATCGCAAGATCATCGTGATACGGTCGAAATGAGTCTTATGAACGAAATCCATGACTCCGGACTTGAGCAGTGCAAATGACTGCTCGGCGATCGCCTCTTCATAACGTTTAGTTTCAAAATTTCGACCTGACAATAGCGCTACCAAATCTTGTAATCGACCACGCCGAAACTGTGAAGTAAAAGCTACTCGCAACATATCCGTATAAGATGGATCGTAAAGGTCATCGTTGGCGTCCTTCAACCATTTTATTTTTGGCCAATAGTCGGTGGCAGCAAAGGTTGGATCATTCTTTTCAACTTTGTGAGCGAAATCCGGAGCAATGGCGAGGTGACAGAAGTAGTCTATTGCCTTGCGTAAGGATGATCCGTCGTAACTGCTATTCGCCGCAATCTTCGACATCGCGAAATCTGCTTGAGAGAGGGTCGCACCAGCTGAGTTTACGCGGATGAAAATTTCTGTGACCGTTTCAATGTCGAGATCTTCAGCTAACTCGATAACGCCGACATGGTTATTTATTATCTTTCGAAGGCGCTCAAGCGTGCCGAAGAGCGCATCTTCGTCTACCTCTGCATTTGCAGCAGCATAAGCTTTCGTAATCTGTAGTAACTTTGCATTTGGTGAGAACAGAGTAGCGATGTCATCGATCCATGCGCTATCCTTACGTATGGCAGGATTCGCAACTTCAAACTTTTCCTCTAGTGGGTGAAACGCTATCCGGATACGAACAGTCTCATAGTCCTTGGTCAGTACATCCTGCCCCAATAGGGCAGCCATTAACGCTGTAACTCGCTGCTGGCCGTCAATTAGGATTCGCTTTCCCGCGGAGGAGGTTCCGTCCTTGAGTCGTATGGTCGGATTTCTCCAAGCTATCAAATATCCGATGGGATATCCTTGATAGAGAGAGTCCAATAGATTTCGAACCTTGACCGGCTCCCAAACGAACGGCCGCTGAATCTCCGGAATTGCAATTTCACCGGACTTCACCCACGTCAGAAGAGTATCGATCGGGTGAGGTGTTACTGAATATCTTTGCGTCGCCATGGATTACATGCCTTCGAGATGGGCATAGGTTGATTTGCAAATCTTGGCATTGCCACCAGCGGCTGTGCAAGCCGATTCGGCGCGCTTTGACGATTGACGGGCACATTATAGTGATATTATTATAACCATGTGGACGGCTTGGGTTTGATGAAGCAACGCCTGCGCGAGGCGATCAGAATTCACGAGGCGAGCAAAGAGGGCAGACCATGAAGAAAGAACCGCCGATCGAGTTCGAAGTCGGCAGCGGAAATATCTTCGCCGACATCGGGCTGCCGAATCCCGAGGAGCATCTGCTCAAGGCTCAGCTTGTCGTTCAGCTCGGCCTGCTGATCAAGGCGCGCCGGCTGACGCAAACGGCCGCCGCGAAACGGCTCGGCGTCAAGCAGCCGGACCTCTCGAATATTCTGCGCGGCCGGTTTCGCGGCTACTCGGTGGGGCGGCTAATGCGCATGCTGACCGCGTTCGACCAGGACATCGACATCGTGGTGCGGCCGCACAAGAAACGCGGCAAGCCCGGCCGTATCGCGCTGATCCAGGCGGCGTGAGCCTTCCGGTTGACCTTTCCGCCCCCATCGTGGCCTAGTCCCGCGCCTGAATTGACACGCCAAGCAGACTGAATCGCTATGCAAGACCGCTACAACGCCCGCGAGGCCGAGCCGCGCTGGCAGAAAGCGTGGGACGCGCGCGGCATCTTCGCCACGCGCAACGACGACCCGCGCCCGAAATACTACGTGCTGGAGATGTTCCCCTATCCGTCCGGGCGCATCCACATGGGGCACGTGCGCAACTACACCATGGGCGACGTGCTCGCCCGCTTCATGCGCGCGCGCGGCCACAACGTGCTGCACCCGATGGGCTGGGACGCATTCGGGTTGCCGGCGGAAAATGCCGCGATGGAGCGCAAGATCCCCCCGCGCGCCTGGACCTACCAGAACATCGCCGCCATGAAGGCGCAGCTGCAGACCATGGGGCTCTCGCTCGATTGGTCGCGCGAGTTCGCGACCTGCGATCCGGCCTACTACAAGCACCAGCAGAAGATGTTCCTCGACTTCATGCGGGCCGGGCTCGCCGAGCGCGAGAAGCGCAAGGTGAACTGGGATCCGGTCGACATGACCGTGCTGGCGAACGAGCAGGTGATCGACGGGCGCGGCTGGCGCTCGGGCGCCGTGGTCGAGCAGCGCGAGATGAACCAGTGGGTCTTCAAGATCACGAAATACTCGCAGGAATTATTGGACGCGCTCGACACGCTCGACCGCTGGCCCGAGAAAGTGCGGCTGATGCAGCGCAACTGGATCGGGCGCTCGGAAGGGCTGCTGATCCGCTTCGCGCTCGACCAGAAAACCGCGCCGTCAGGCGAGAGCGAGGTGAAGGTCTTCACCACGCGCCACGACACCCTGTTCGGCGCGAAGTTCATCGGCGTCGCACCGGATCATCCGCTGGCGCAGGCGGCGGCCGCGAAGAATCCGGCGCTCGCCGCGTTCATCGCCGAGTGCAAGCGTCACGGCACCGCGCAGGCGATCATCGACACGCAGGAGAAGCTCGGCTTCGACACCGGCATCCGCGCGCTGCATCCGTTCGATCCGGCGTGGACCTTGCCGGTGTATGTGACGAACTTCGTGCTGATGGAATACGGCACCGGCGCGATCTTCGGCTGTCCGGCGCACGACCAGCGCGACCTCGACTTCGTCAACAAATACGGGCTCGGCGTGACGCCGGTGGTGTGCCCGCCGGACGTCGATCCGAAGTCATTCGTCATCACCGATGTCGCCTATGACGGCGACGGCCGCATGATCAATTCGCGCTTCCTCGACGGCATGAGCGTCGATGAGGCGAAGGAGGAGGTGGCGCGGCTGCTGGAGCATGCCACGCTCCCCGTGCCCGCTCGTCCCCGCGAAAGCGGGGAACCACCCCCACCCTACCCTCCCCCGCAAGCGGGGGAGGGTAAGGGAGGGGGCCGCTTACGCGGGAATGAGCGGGTTGAACCGGTCGCCGAGCGCCAGGTGAATTTCCGCCTGCGCGATTGGGGCATCTCGCGCCAGCGCTACTGGGGCTGCCCGATCCCGGTGATCCATTGCGAGAATTGCGGTGTGGTGCCGGTGCCGGACGCGGACCTGCCGGTCGCGCTGCCGGAGGACGCCACTTTCGACAAGCCGGGCAACGCGCTCGACCATCACCCGACCTGGAAGCACGTCACCTGCCCGCAGTGCGGCGGGCCCGCCACGCGCGAGACCGACACGATGGACACGTTCGTCGACTCCTCGTGGTATTTCGCGCGCTTCACCGATCCGTGGAACGAGAGCGCGCCGACGACGCGGCCGGTGGTCGACCGGTATCTGCCGGTCGATCAGTACATCGGCGGCGTCGAGCACGCGATCCTGCACCTGCTCTACTCGCGCTTCTTCACCCGCGCCATGAAGGTGACCGGCCACATCGGCATCGACGAGCCGTTCGCCGGCATGTTTACGCAGGGCATGGTGGTGCACGAGACCTATCAGACGGCGGCCGGCGAGTACGTCACCCCCGCCGAGGTCAAGATCGAGGCCGGGCCGAACGGCCGCCGCGCGCACCTGATCGCCACCGGCGAAGAAGTGAACATCGGTTCAATTGAAAAGATGTCGAAGTCGAAGCGCAACACGGTCGACCCCGACGACATCATCGGCGAATACGGCGCGGACGTCGCGCGCTGGTTCATGCTCTCCGATTCGCCGCCGGACCGCGACGTGATCTGGACCGAGGAGGGCGTGCAGGGCTCCTGGCGCTTCGTGCAGAAGCTGTGGCGGCAGGTCGCGGAGGCGGCGGAGCTCGCCGAGGCGGCAGCAGTGTGCGGGTCGCGGCAGGCCGAGGAGGCAGCCGTGCTGGCACTCCGCAAGGCCGCCCATGGAGCCCTGGCCAAGGTCACCGGGGACATCCCGCGGCTGCGTTTCAACCGCTGCGTGGCGCACATCTACGAACTGTCCAACGCTTTCCAGGCTTCCCTGACGGCTGCCCGGCAGGCCGGCGGGATCAGCCCGGCGTACGCCGCCGCCGCCCGCGAAGCCGCTGAAATCATGGTGCTTTTGTTCTCGCCGATGATGCCGCACCTGGCCGAGGAATGCTGGGCGGCGCTCGGCAAGTCCGGCCTCGTCGCGGAAAGCCCTTGGCCGGACGCCGAGCAGGCGCTGCTCGTTGAGGACACGGTAACCTTGCCGGTGCAGATCAACGGCAGGAAGCGCGCCGAAGTCACGGTTTCGCGCAGTGCCACGCCTGCCGAAATCGAGCGCGCTGTGCTAGAACTTGACGACGTCAAACGGGCACTGGACGGCAGGGCTCCTAAAAAAGTCATCGTCGTCCCGCAGAGGATCGTGAATGTGGTGGCGTAATCCCATCCGGATCGGGGCCGTGATCGCACTCGGCGCGCTCAATGCGGCGTGCTTCCAGCCGCTCTATGCGAGCCGCTCGGTCGCCGGCGGCGCGCCGCTCGGCGCACAGCTCGCGCAGGTCCAGGTCGAGCATATCGATGCGGCCAACGGCTCCCCGGAATCGCGCGTCGCGGTCGAGTTGCAGAACGCACTCGATTTCGAGATGAACGGCGGCGGCGGCACGATCTCGCCGACGCACGGTCTCAAGGTGCGCATGACTGTGGCCCGCTCCTCGATCATCACCGACGTCACCACGGGCCGGGTCGAGGCGGAAATCACCGGCATCGATGCGTCGTTCACGTTGACCGAGCTCGCGACCGGCAAGCCTGTGATGCAGGGGCGCACCTTCTCGCGCGTGTCGTCGGACTATCCGGGCCAGCAGCAGCGCTTCGCGCGCGTGCGCGCGCGGCTCGACGCCGAGAATCGCGCCGCCAAGGTGATCGCCGAGAACGTGCGGACCCGCGTTGCGTCGTTCTTCGTTGCCGGCACGTAAGCTCCGTTGTCATCCCGGCCAAGCGGCCGAAGGCCGCGCGAGCCGGGACCCATCTCTCCCGTTCGCAGCGCTTGCCTGACATGGGTCCCGGGTCTCGTTCGCCATAGCGCGTCGCAGACGCGCGTAAACGCGCTGGAGGCGAACGTCGCCCGGGATGACAGGCGGTGAATGATGCGCCAATGAAGAAATCATGGTCGCTTTAAAATCCTCCGACATCGATGCCTTCGTCGCACGCCCGGATCCGGCGCGCGCGGTCGTGCTCGTGTTCGGCCCCGATGCGGGACTCGTCAGCGAGCGTGCCGATGCGATCGTGCGCGCCTCGGTCGACGATGCGGCCGATCCCTTCGCGCTGGTGCGGCTCGAGGGCGATGCGCTCGCCTCCGATCCGGCGCGGCTGATCGACGAGGCCACCACCGTGCCGCTGTTCGGCGGCCGCCGCGCGATCCGCGTGCGCGCCGGGAGCCGCAACATCCTGCCCGCGGTCGAAGCCGTGCTCGGCGCCAGGCTGATCGATTGCCGCGTCGTGATCGAGGCCGGCGATCTAAAACGCGGCGCCGCGCTGCGCACGGCCTGCGAGCGCGCGAAGAGTGCCGTCGCGATCCCGTGTTACGCCGACGCCGACCGCGACATCGGCCGCCTGATCGACGAGGAAATGCGCGCCGCGGATTTGTCGATCGCGCCGGACGCGCGCGCCGCGCTCATCCCGCTGCTCGGCGGCGACCGCCGCGCCTCACGCGCCGAGCTGCGCAAGCTCGCGCTGTATGCGCAGGGCGGCGCGCGCGTCGAGATCGACGACGTGATGGCGGTGGTGGCGGATGCGTCCGCACTGGCGCTCGATTCGCTCGTCGACGCGGCCTTCGCCGGCAGGCTCGCCGACGTCGAGAAGGAGTTCGCCAAGGCGGCAATCGCCGGCACGAGTGCGAGCGCGATCATCGGCGCAGCGCTGCGCCAGCTTGAACGGCTGCATGCATTGCGCCTGACGATCGAAGCGGGCGCTTCGGTCGCCGCCACGATCGAACAGCTGCAGCCGCCGATACACTTTCGCCGCAAGCCGCTGATCGAAGCCGCGCTCAAGGCCTGGAGCGCCGAGCGGCTCGCGAAGGTGATGGCGATGCTGGCCGAGGCCTCGCTCGATGCCCGCCGCCAGTCCGGCCTCGCGGAGACGATCGCGCAGCGCGCCCTGATGCAGATCGCGCGCGGGGCGGGGCGCAGGGAATCGTAGGGCCAGCAAAGTAGCGAAGCGACGTGCTCGCCGCTGTCCACACCCCTCATCCGTCATGCCATTCGTCATGGCCGGGCTTGTCCCGGCCATCCACGTCTTGCTTCAATGAAGCATGGCGGGCGGCTGGGTTTTCTTCATGACGAACCGGCGCAACGGCATTCTCTATGCCGGCGTCACAAGTAATTTGCCGTAGCGTGCGTACGAACACCGCGAAGGTGTGGTGCGCGGCTTTACGAAATCATACGGATTGAAGGTGCTCGTTTACTACGAGCGTTTCGACGACATCCGTAACGCAATCCAACGTGAGAAGATGATCAAGCATTGGCCGCGCGTCAGGAAAGTACGCCTCATTCACGCGATGAATCCCGAGTGGGAGGATTTGTACGACACGCTGATCTGACTTCTAGCGTCTACACCAAGGAAGACGTGGATGGCCGGGACAAGCCCGGCCATGACGAGGGGAGAGGTTGTCGCGCGTCGCGCGGGCCCGGCCATGACGAACGGAGAGGCTCGTAGCCGCGCGCGACAGCCGCGCGGACACGGCGCGTACCGCGCCTTTGCCCACCCCACGGCGTTCTACAAACTCCTGATCCGCGGCCCCTTGTTCGCCTCTGCGCGGGCGCGCTCCTCCGCCTCTTCGCGGCGCATCTCCAGCTGCTGCGCGCCCGGCTTCGGGGCGCCGACGATCCGCTGGCCCGTCTCCAGGCGCCGCGTGATGTCGTCGAGCTGTTCGAGACTGCGATAGCGGATCGAGAGGATGCCTTCGCCATCGGCGCGGTGCACGATGCGCACCGTCAGCCCGAGCGCATCGGTCAAGCGCTTCTCCAGCGCCGCCGCATCCGGGTCGGGACCGATGCGGCCGGTGCGGCGCACCGCGCGCGCCTGCTTCCGGCCGTCGCGGCGCGCCATCTCTTCGACCTGGCGCACGTTCAGTCCGCGCGTGACGATCAGTTCGGCGAACTCCTCGGCGTTCGGCTGACCGACGAGCAGCCGCGCGTGTCCGGCCGTCAACTGTCCTGAATTGACGTACGCCTTCACGGCGTCGGAGAGCTTCAACAACCGCAATGTGTTGGCGACATGCGGCCGGCTCTTGCCGACGATCTTCGCGATGTCGTCCTGGCTGTATTTGAACTCGTCGGCGAGCGCCTGATAACCCTGCGCCTCTTCGAGCGCATTGAGGTCGGCGCGCTGCACGTTCTCGATGATCGCGAGCTCGAGCGACTCGCGATCGCTCACCTCGAGGAGGAGCACCGGCACGTCATGCAGGCCCGCGCGCTGCGCCGCGCGCCAGCGCCGCTCGCCCGCGACGATCTCGTATTGGTCGATTGCGCCGCGCACGGTGCGCACCAGGATCGGCTGGATGATGCCGCGCTCGCGGATCGACGCCGCAAGCTCTTCAAGCTCGACTTCGGCAAATGCGCGGCGCGGATTGCGCGGATTCGGTTTGACGAATTCGATCGGCACGCGGCGCTGGCTGCGCTGGCGCTCGAGCACCGCGGCCTCGTCACCGACGTCGCCGATCAATGCGGCAAGCCCACGGCCCAATCGCGATCCCTCTGCCATCATGTCTCTCGCCTCTCTCACTTTCGTCATGGCCGGGCATAGCCCGTCGACGACGGGCGTAAACGCCCTGATGCCCGGCCATCCCGCTTAGGAAGGCACTGCGCTTGCCTAAGCGGGGTCGCCGGGTCGAGCCCGGCGACGACGAGAAAATAGTCACGCCGCGCGCAGCGTCCGTTCGCGCTGAATGATCTCCGACGCGAGCCGCAGATACGCCTGGCTGCCGACGCACTTGAGATCGTAGAGCAGCACCGGCTTGCCATACGACGGCGCTTCCGAGACCCGCACATTGCGCGGGATCATCGTCTGGTAGACCTTCTCGCCCATGAAGCTGCGCACGTCGGCGACGACCTGGCCGGAGAGATTGTTGCGCGCGTCGTACATCGTCAGCACGATGCCATGGATGGTGAGGCCGGGGTTGAGCGAGGTGCGCACCTGCTCGACGGTCTTGAGCAATTGCGACAGACCTTCGAGCGCAAAGAACTCGCATTGCAGCGGCACCAGGATCGAATGCGCCGCCGCCATCGCGTTGACGGTGACGAGATTGAGCGAGGGCGGGCAGTCGACCAGCACGTAGGAATATTGGGTGCTGCTCTCCGCGGTGTTCAGCGTCGTGAGCGCGTCGCGCAGCCGATAGGCGCGATCGCGCTCCTGCGCGATCTCGAGCTCGAAGCCGGAGAGATCCATCGTCGAGGGCACGATGTGCAGGCGGGGCACCGCGGTTTCGAGGATCGCGTCGCGCATTGCGACTTCGCGCGTGAGCACATCGTAGGTCGAGCGGCGCCGGCTCTTGCGGTCGATGCCCAGCCCGGTCGACGCGTTGCCCTGCGGATCGAGGTCGACCACGAGGACATTCTCGCCGATCGCCGCAAGTGCGGTGCCAAGATTGATGGCGGTCGTGGTCTTGCCGACGCCGCCCTTCTGATTGGCGAGTGCAAGGACGCGCGGGGTGATCGGCGTGTCGCTCATGGTGGCGGCTCGGGTTGAGGCCGGGGTTCCGGAAACTCTAGTAAATACAGTTACTTGTACTTGATGGCCTGGCGCACGACGACGATACGCCCGTGCGGGTCGGTTTTGCTGGGGATCAGCTCGGCATCGAGTTTCCAAGATTTAGCGGCTTGGGTCAATTCCGCCCCTACATCTTGTCCCTTTGGAAACAGACCGACCATACCCTTTTTCAACAGCGGATTTGCGTAGCCGAGCAGCTTGTCGAGCGGTGCCAGCGCGCGCGCCGTCACCACGTCGAACGGCTTGTCGGCAACAAGGTCCTCGATTCGGCTCGCATGCACAATGGCGGGCAGCGCAAGTTCGCGCGCGGCTTCGCGCAAGAAGCGCGCCTTTTTCTGATTGCTTTCAACCAGATGGACTTCGCCTTTGGCGCCGAGTGCAGCGGCGATCACAAGGCCGGGAAAGCCTGCGCCTGAACCCAGGTCGATCCAGCGCTTGGCGGCCGGTGCCAGGTCCAGGAGCTGGAGCGAATCGGCGACGTGGCGGGTCCAGATGTGAGGGATCGTCGAGGCCGCCACCAGGTTCATGACCGTCTGGCGTTCGATGACGCGCTCCACGAGGCGGTCGAGCCGCGCCCATGTTTCACGTGAAACACGATCGCCAAACAGCGCGACGGCGCGTGCCCGGTCCGCTTCGATCATCGCCCGGTTCGGGCAACGGATTTCGATTTGCCGCCGCGCCGGATATGCGCCGCCAGCAGGGTCAGCGCGGCTGGCGTCATCCCGTCGATGCGGCCCGCCTGCCCGATCGTGCGCGGCCGGATCGCTTCGAGCTTCTGGCGCACTTCCATCGACAGCGCGGTCATGCCGGCGTAGTCGAGCGCGTCCGGCAGCTCGAGGCCCTCGTCGCGCCGGTAGGCGGCGACATCGGCCGACTGCCGGTCCAGGTACACCGAATACTTCGCGTCGATTTCGATCTGCTGGGCGATGGCTGCCGGGACCGCGGCGAGCTGCGGCCATACGCGGATCGCCTCCGCTATTCCGATGCCGGGATAGGACAACAGATCGATCGCGCTGCGCCGCTGGCCATCCTTCTTCAGCGCGAGGCCGTGGCGCTCGGCTTCATTGGGCGTCACGCTCAGCGAGTGCGCCAAGCCTCGCGCCGCATCGAGCGCCGTCATCTTGGCGCCGAACGCCGCCGCCCGCGCCGCCCCGGCACAGCCGATCGCGATGCCCTTGCCGGTGAGCCGCTGGTCGGCATTATCGGCACGCAAGGTGAGCCGGTATTCGGCGCGCGAGGTGAACATGCGGTAGGGCTCGGTGACGCCGCGGGTGACCAGGTCGTCGATCATCACGCCGAGATAACCTTCGGCGCGGTCGAACACGATTGGCGCGCCGCCCCCTGCTCGCGCGGCCGCGTTGAGGCCGGCGAGAAGTCCCTGTGCGGCAGCCTCTTCGTAGCCGGTCGTGCCGTTGATCTGGCCGGCCAGGAACAGCCCGGCACAGCGTTTCGTCTCGAGCGTTGCCTTGAGCTCGCGCGCATCGACATGGTCGTATTCGATCGCGTAGCCGGGCCGCACCATGCGCGCGTTTTCCAGCCCCGGGATTGTTGCGATGAGCGCGCGCTGCACGTCCTCGGGCAGCGAAGTCGAGATGCCGTTCGGATAGACCGTCGTGTCGTCGAGGCCCTCCGGCTCGAGGAAAATCTGGTGCCCGTCGCGCTCGCCGAAGCGCACGATCTTGTCTTCGATCGACGGGCAATAGCGCGGGCCGCGGCTCGCGATCTGCCCGGAATACATCGGCGAGCGGTGCACGTTGGCCCGGATGATATCGTGCGTCGCCGCCGTGGTGCGGGTGATGCCGCACTGAATCTGCGGTGTCTCGATGCGTGCGGTGAGTGTCGAGAACGGCTCCGGCGGCTCATCGCCGGGCTGCATCTCGACCGCGCCCCAGTCGATCGTGCTGCCGTCGAGCCGCGGCGGCGTGCCGGTTTTGAGCCGCCCGAGCGCGAAGCGGAGGCGCTCCAGCGTGAGCGAAAGGCCGATCGCGGGCGCCTCGCCGACGCGTCCGGCCGGGGTCTGGCGCTCGCCGATATGAATGAGCCCGCGCAGGAACGTGCCGGTGGTCAGCACCGCCGCGGCGCAGCGGAGCGCGCGGCCGTCGGCGAGCCGGACGCCGGTCACGCCGCCCGTGCCGATCGTGAGATCGTCGACCTCGGCCTCGATCACGGTGAGGTTCGGGGTTTCGCGCAGCGCGCGCTGCATCGCCTGGGCGTAAAGCTTGCGGTCGGCTTGCGCGCGTGGGCCGCGCACCGCCGGACCTTTGCGGCGGTTCAGAACGCGAAACTGGATGCCGGCCTGGTCGGCAACGCGGCCCATCAGGCCGTCGAGCGCGTCAATCTCGCGCACCAGATGGCCCTTGCCGAGCCCGCCGATTGCCGGATTGCACGACATCGCGCCGGCGGTGGCGAAGCGGTGGGTCACCAGGGCGGTGCGTGCGCCCATGCGAGCAGCAGCGCTGGAGGCCTCACAACCCGCGTGGCCGCCGCCAATCACGATCACATCGAAGGACTCGCTCACGGCGCGGGTTGTACCTGAGCCGCGAGGAACCAACAAGACGAACAGAATGGGGGATGTTTCACGTGAAACGTTCACTACCCAAATACCATCGCCATGCTCGTAGCCAAAGCCAAGCCGCTGATTTCCTACTTCCCGATGCAAAAGTCCCGAAAGATCACGTCGAGGATATCCTCCACGTCCACCCTGCCCGTCAGCCGTCCGAGCGCCCGCGCGGCCAAGCGCAACTCCTCGGCGATCAGCTCTTCCTGACCGCCCGGCGCCGCGAGTGCACGGCCGAGCGCATCCGCAGTTTCGCGCAGCGCATCGCGATGGCGTTGGCGGGTGACGAGGACGGGCTCGCCGGTATGAAAATACTCCGCCGCATAGCCCGCCAGCGCTCGGACCAATGGATCGACCCCGGCTCCCGTCAGGGCTGAAAGCGGGAATGTACCGCCTCTCTGCGTGGATTCTGTTTGGCTCGAATTGAGCAGATCAACCTTATTACGAACGATCCACTGCTTCTTCGATTCATTTCTTACTTCCGCCGCCCCATTCCCCCTCGCCTCCTCGACCCACAGCACCAGGTCCGCGGCCTCCGCCCGAGCCCGCGCGCGACGCACGCCCTCCTGCTCGACCGGATCGTCGCTGTCGCGCACGCCGGCCGTATCGAGCAATGTCACGGGGTACCCGCCGAGATCGAGATGCACCTCGATCACGTCGCGCGTGGTCCCCGCGTAGGGCGACACGATCGCGGCCTCCCGCCGCGCCAGCCGATTGAGCAGGCTCGACTTGCCGGCGTTCGGGGGACCTGCGATCGCCACCGTCAAGCCCTCACGCAGCCGCTCGCCGCGATGCTCGTCGCGCAGCGTTTGCTCAATCTCATCAAGCAGTTCCCGCGCAACATGGAGCGCCGGGCCGATGAGGTCCTCGGGCACGTCCGCCTCGTCGGAAAAGTCGATGCGCGCCTCGATGAGCGCCAGCGCGCCGATCAGCCGCTGCCGCCAGTTCTCCGCGCGCCCGCCGAGCAAGCCCTGATACTGCCGCATCGCCTGCGCGCGCTGCGCCTCGGTCTCGGCGAACACCAGATCGGCAAGGCCTTCGACCGCGGTCAGATCGAGCCGCCCGTTCTCGAAGGCGCGCCGGGTGAACTCGCCCGCCTCGGCGGGGCGCAGGCCCGGCACGCGCCCGAGCGCGTCGAGCACGGCGGCGATCACCGCCCTGCCCCCATGCAGGTGCAGCTCGGCCATGTCCTCGCCGGTCTCGGTATTCGGCCCCGGCAGCCACAGCACCAGCGCGTCGTCGAGCACCGCTTTGCTTTTGGGATCGCGCAACCGCCGCAGCGCGGCGCGGCGCGGCTCGGGCAGCTTGGCGAGTGCTTCGAGCGCGGCGCGCGCCTGCGGACCGCTCACGCGCACGACCGCGATCGCCGCCGGCGGCCGGCCGGAGGAGAGCGCGAAGATGGTGGCGCGGTCAGAAATGGACATGCCTCGTCACTAGCACGAAGCCCGCTGGCCGTTCGTGCAACAACGCCGAGTTTCACCTACAAAAGCCGGACCGAACAATCGCGAGCGAGCCGATCATGACCATCCGCAAGACCGTCACTCTCGTCGAGGAGATCAACAGCGAGTACGGCGCGCGCGCCGATCCTCCATTGCGGCGCGTCGCGATCGCCGCGGTGTTCGAAAACCCGCTCGCCGGCAAGGCGGCCGGCGCCGACCTCAAGCCGCTGATAGACACTTCGCTCGAGCTCGGCGCTTCGCTCACCAGGACCGCGCTCACGGCGCTCGGCGCGAGCCCGGCAGAGCTGCGCGCCTACACCAAGGCGGCCGTGGTCGGCACCGGCGGCGACCTCGAGCATGGCGCCGCGATGATCCATCCGCGGCTCGGCATGGCGATGCGCCGCGCGATCAAGCGCGGCCGCGTCATCATTCCGGGGCACGCGAAAGTTGGCCCACCCGGCACCGCCGTCGATCTGATCTACGGGCCGCTCGACGAGGGCTGGGATCTCGATGCCTTCGATTCGACTCCGGTGCTGATCCACGACGCGCCCCGGCCAAACGAGATCGTGCTGTGGATCGGCTACGCCACTGGTCCGCGCGTCAACGCGCGATGTAAGGGTCCGGATCAGAAAGAGGTCGATGCGCTGGTCGCGTCGTTCGGCAAGAACTAGTGGATCGGGCTCTCATGCGAGTGAGGAAGTGATCCAACAATGTTGCTGCGCATCAGCCGAACACTGGCCTTTCACTGACGGCGACTCAGACGCAATGTCTGCTTTAGGCGAGGAGCGGCTCTCCGTCCCCGAGGAGAATCGGTCTGCTTCTGATCCGAAGCAGACGTTTGCCGGCGCGAGAACCTGTGACACTTCGAATTCAGTCGGCCCTGAATTGTCACGCAATAGCGCTTTCTCTATAAATTATCCTCCGCTTGCGGAAACGGAGGCGGCGCCGCCATGGTACTGAGCTCCGATCTGATTGCTCGGGTCGACGCCATCTTTGCGAATATGGACAAGCCGGGGCATCCGGGTGCCGGACTCCTCGTTATCGACCGTGACGAGATCGTCTATCGCAAATGCTATGGCCTCGCGGATCTCGAAACCCAGCGGCCGGTCACCGCGGACACGTCGTTTTATCTAGGCTCGATCTCCAAACAGTTCGCCGCCATGGCGATCATGATGCTGGCCGAGCAGAGGCAGATCACTTATGAAGATCGCCTGACGGATTTTTTCCCGCAGTTACCATCGTGGGGCGCAGACATTTGCATTCGGCATTTGCTGCACCATACGTCGGGTCTGCCGGGTTATTTGGAGTTCTTCAGCTCTGCCGCAAACGTGTTCGAATGGGCTCGCGAGATCAATGGAGTCACCAACGAGGCAGTTATCGAACGGACGATGAACTTGGCTGGTTTGCAGTTCCCGGTCGGTTCGCAGTACTTCTATAGCGGCATAGGCTACACGCTGCTCGCGATGATCGTTGCGATTGTTTCCGGTCAATCCTGCGGCGGTTTCCTGAAGGAGAGGATCTTCGATCCTCTCGGCATGAAGAATACGGTTGCCTACGATCAATTCCGCCCCACACGTCACAAGCTGGCACATGGCTATTTCCTAGAGAATGGCCGGTTTGAACGCTGGGATTACCCAATGCTGACGGTGGGCGACGGCGGCCTTTTCTCCACACTAAATGACCTGTTTCTTTGGGATCAGGCTTTGAATACCGAGCGTCTCGTACCAAGAGCTGCACTGGAGCAGGCCTTCACCTCCGGCAAGACCAATGATGGTACGCCGGTTGACTATGGCTTCGGCTGGTACACGAATGTTTCGTCTTTCGTGACCGCTGCCGAGCGCGAGCAGTTGCGCACGATCGGTGCTGATCGGGGTTACGTCGCGCACGGGGGCAGTTGTGTTGCTTATTTCAACTACATCATCCGTTTGCTCGACACCCAACGCACGGTTCTCGTCCTGACCAACTGCGGACCCATCACACCAGCGTCGCAATTGCATCTTGGGGGGATTCCGAGCCCACGCATCCAGGCGCATCACGTCGCCGCGCTTCTCTTTGCCGTTAACGGGGAGAAACGGACAGTGTGAGACGGACGTAGGGATAGATCCGCCCGGCGACCTTGGCGTTCGAGAGCAAAGCCAACAGAGCGATTCACCCCACCACCGCCACGCAGTCGATCTCGACATCGAACGGTCCCGGCCATGACGGCACCTGCACGAAAATCCGCGCCGGGTTCTCGCCCGCGAAATAGCGGTCATAGATCGCGTTGAATGCCGCGAAGTGCGACGGCGCGGGCGTGCAATAGACATTGCACTTGAGCACATTGGAAAGCGACGAGCCGGCGGCCTCCAGGCAGTGCTTGAGCTGCGTCATCACGCGCTCGGCCTGCACCTCGAAGGCGACCGGCTTGATCCCGCCGGTCGCGGGATCGAACGGCGGCAGGCCGGACACGAAGACGAACCCGTTCGCGATCGATACCGGAAAGGATTTCGCTTTGCGGTAGCGCTCCAGATAGCCCGAGATCGGTTCGACGCTCAGCCGTTTGATCATGGTGCCCTCACGGAGTTTCGAAGGGCACCATAGCGCCGTCGCCGCATCCATGGTTCGGTACGCGCCGAACCGTCGCCGGAAGGAACGCACATGCCCGAAATCAAACTCACCTTCGATGCCGCCGACGATTACGACCGCTTCATGGGCCGTTGGAGCCGCGCGATCGGCGAGCGATTTCTCGCCTGGTTCGGCGCGCCGCGAGGTGCGCGCTGGCTCGATGTCGGCTGCGGCACCGGGGCGTTCAGCGAATTGATCCTGCGATCTGCCGCGCCCGCGGCGCTCAGCGGCATCGATCCATCGCCCCAGCAGATCGACTATGTGCGCAAGCGTCTGCCGGCACACACCTTCGAGGTCGCCGACTCGGCCGCGATGCCGTTCGGCGACGGCGCATTCGACGTGATCGCGTCCGCGCTGGTGCTTCACTTCATTCCGGATCGGGCGAAGGCCTTCGCCGAAATGAAGCGCGTGCTCCGCGCCGGCGGGCTCGTCGGCGGCTATACCTGGCGGCGCACGGCCGAGTCCGACATGGCCGCCTATTGGCCGATGATGCGCGGCGCGGAAGCTGTGGGCGGGCAGGCTTTGCGTTCGGCCACCGTGCCGGAAGGCACGCAGGAGGGCATGCGCGCGTCACTTGCCGCCGCCGGCTTCGTCGACATCGCGACGACCGAAATTGAAGTGTCGCAGACCTATGCAAGTTTCGACGACTATTGGGAATCGCAGACGCGTCCATCCTCGCCGCCGGGCCGAACGGTCGCGGCGCTCGACGAGCGGCAGCGCGCGACGATGCGCGACATGTTGCGCGAAACCATGCCGGCGGCGGACGGCAGGGTGACTTACTCGTCGATCGCGCTCGCCGGCAAGGGGCGCAAGCCGTAGCGCCGCCGATACCGCTCATTCCCGCGAAAGCGGGAATCCAGAAAGAAAAATTGGGTCCCCGCTTTCGCGGGGACGAGCGGACCGATGAGCCGGGACCCTGCATTCCGCTGACGCTCCATGCGGGCTACAGTCGGCGCATGTCCGCGTCCACCACACACACCAACCGCCTCGCGCAGGAAACCTCGCCGTATCTGCTGCAGCACCAGCATAACCCGGTAGACTGGCGGCCGTGGGGACCCGACGCGCTCGCCGAGGCGCAGCGCACGAACAAGCCGATCCTGCTCTCGGTCGGCTACGCGGCGTGTCACTGGTGCCACGTGATGGCGCACGAGAGCTTCGAAGACGAGGCGACCGCTGCGGTGATGAACGCGCTGTTCGTCAACATCAAGGTCGACCGCGAGGAACGGCCCGACATCGACCAGATCTACATGAACGCGCTGCATCTGTTGGGCGAGCAGGGCGGCTGGCCGCTCACCATGTTTCTCACGCCGCAAGGCGAGCCGGTGTGGGGCGGGACGTATTTTCCCAAGGAGGCACGCTACGGCCGCGCCGCCTTCACCGATGTGCTGCGCGAGATCGCGCGCCTGTTCGCTGAGGAGCCCGAGCGCATCGGCAAGAACCGCGACGCCTTGATGGCGCGGCTCGCCGAGAAGGCGCGGCCCGCGGGCAAGATCGTGGTCGGCCTGGAGGAGCTCGATCGCGTCGCGAATGGCGTCGCGCGCGCGATCGACACCCAGCATGGCGGCCTGCGCGGCGCGCCGAAGTTTCCGCAATGCGCGCTGTTCGAATTGTTGTGGCGCGCCGGCGAGCGGGCGCCGGCCGAGGAGGGCGCAACCCGCACCGCCGCGCCGGCGTTCTTCTCGCGCGTGCTGCTCACCCTCGAGCACATCTGCGAGGGCGGGATTTACGATCACCTCGGCGGCGGATTTTCGCGCTACTCGGTCGACGAGCGCTGGCTCGTGCCGCACTTCGAAAAGATGCTGTACGACAACGCGCAGCTGCTCGAACTGCTGAGCGTCGCGCATGCGCGCACCGGCGTGTCGCTGTTCCGCGAGCGGGCCGCCGAGACGGTCGGCTGGCTCGCGCGCGAGATGACGACGCCGGAGGGCGCGTTCTCGGCTTCGCTCGACGCGGATTCGGAAGGCGAGGAGGGGAAGTTTTACGTCTGGTCGCTGGCCGAGATCGAGGCGGCGCTCGGGAGGAAAGACGCGGCGTTTTTTGCAGTGCAATATGCCGTGACCCCCGAGGGCAATTTCGAGGGCCACAATACCCTCAACCGGCTCAAGCACTTACCGCGCAATACCGGCGATGCCGGGCCGGCGCCCGAGGAGGCCGCGCGGCTCGCCATGTTGCGCGGTAAGCTACTGAAAGAACGTGAGAAACGCGTTCGGCCGGGATTGGACGACAAGGTCCTTGCCGACTGGAACGGGCTGATGATCGCGGCGCTCGCCAATGCGGGCGCGCTGCTGGGCGAACCGGACTGGATCGCGCGGGGCGCGCGGGCCTTCCGCTTCATTGCGGCCGAAATGACCCGCGGCGACCGGCTGGGGCACTCCTGGCGCGCCGGGCGGCTGCTCGTCCCCGGGCTCGCATCCGACTTCACCAACATGATCCGCGCCGCGCTGGCGCTCCATGAGGCAACCGGGGAGTCGCCCTATCTCGACCAGGCGCTGGTGTGGCAGCGCGCGCTCGACCGCCACTACGCCAACCCGGACAACGGCGGCTATTTCCTCACCGCCGACGATGCCGCGGGCCTGGTGGTGCGCCCGGGCGCAACCCACGACGATGCCACGCCCAACCCGAACGGCGTTGCGGCGGGCAACCTGGTGCGGCTCGCGGTGCTTGCCGGCGAGGATGCCTGGCGTCGACAAGCCGACCGGCTGATCGAGGGCGTGCTCGGCGCGGCGGGCGAGAACCTGGTCGGCCACGCCGCGCTGCTCAACGCGCTCGATCTGCGCCTGCGCGCCGCCGAGATCGTCGTCACCGGATCGCGCGAGCGCGCCGATCCGCTCGTGGCCGCGGCGCTGCGGCTGCCGATCCTCACGCGCATCGTGCTGCGCGCGCCGAGCGCCGATGCCCTGCCCGCCGCGCACCCCGCCCGCGACAAGATCTCGGCGGCACCCGACGGCGCCGCGTTCGTGTGTGTCGGCGAGAGGTGTTCGCTGCCGGTCGACGCAGCGGCCCTCGGCGAGGCGGTACGGCGGATGAGCGGTTAAGCCTCGGCCAGCTCCAGCGCCATGTAGGTCACGCCGGGCAGCGGATTGTCGTAGTACGGCGCCACCGCCACGAAACCGAGATCGCGGTAGAGCGCGCGCGCCGAGGCCATCGAGGCGAGCGTGTCGAGCAGCATGGTGCGATAGCCGCCCGCGCGCGCGTCCTCGATCAGCTCGTTGGCAAGCTCGCGACCCAATCCGGTCCCGCGAAACGCCGGGCGCACGTAAAGCCGCTTCATTTCGCAGACGCCGGGCTCGACCATGCGGTAGGCGACGGCGCCGGCGGCTTCCTCGGGCGTGCGCGCGATCAGCACCACGCCGGTCGGCCGCGCGTATTTGCCGGGCAGGCGGCTAAACTCGTCATCGACGTTCTGGAAGCTGATGTCCTCGGCGAGTGAGGCGACATATTCGCGAAACAGCGTTTCGACGATCGCGCGATCGTCCGGCCAATGTGCTTCGGAAATGCGGAGGGTCATGCAGTTTACTCCGCTCATTCCCGCGCAAGCGGGAATCCAGTTCTTGGCCCTGGGTCCCCGCTTTCGCGGGGACGAGCGGGATATACCCCAGCTCGCTTACGCGTTCATGCTCTCGAAGAACTCGCCGTTGGTCTTGGTGTTGCGCAGCTTGTCGAGCAGGAAGTCGATCGCGTCCATCGTGCCCATCGGATTGAGGATGCGGCGCAGGATGTACATCTTCTTGAGCTGCTGCGGGTCGGTGAGCAGCTCTTCCTTGCGCGTGCCGGAGCGCGTGATGTCGATCGCCGGGAAGGTGCGCTTGTCCGCCACCTTGCGGTCGAGGATCAATTCCGAATTGCCGGTGCCCTTGAACTCCTCGAAGATCACCTCGTCCATCCGGCTGCCGGTATCGATCAGCGCGGTCGCGATGATGGTGAGCGAGCCGCCTTCCTCGATGTTGCGCGCAGCGCCGAAGAAGCGCTTCGGCCGCTGCAGCGCGTTCGCATCGACGCCGCCGGTCAAGACCTTGCCGGATGACGGCACTACGGTGTTGTAGGCGCGGCCCAATCGCGTGATCGAGTCGAGCAGGATCACGACGTCGCGGCCGTGCTCGACCAGGCGCTTGGCCTTCTCGATCACCATCTCGGCGACCTGCACGTGGCGCGAGGCCGGCTCGTCGAAGGTTGAGGAGATCACCTCGCCCTTCACCGAGCGCTGCATGTCGGTGACTTCCTCCGGCCGCTCGTCGATCAAGAGCACGATCAGGAAGCACTCCGGGTGGTTCGCCGTGATCGAGTGCGCGATGTTCTGCAACAGCACGGTCTTGCCGGTGCGCGGCGGCGACACGATCAGCGCGCGCTGGCCCTTGCCGATCGGCGCCACGATGTCGATCACGCGCGCAGAGAGATCCTTCTTGGTCGGATCCTCGTATTCCATCCGGATACGCTCGTCCGGATAGAGCGGGGTGAGGTTGTCGAAGTTGACCTTGTGGCGCGCCTTCTCGGGGTCCTCGAAATTGATCGTGTTGACCTTGAGCAGCGCGAAGTAGCGTTCGCCCTCTTTCGGCGAGCGGATTTCGCCCTCGACGGTGTCGCCGGTGCGCAGCCCGAAGCGGCGGATCTGCGAGGGCGAGACGTAGATGTCGTCCGGGCCGGGCAGGTAGTTCGCCTCCGGCGCGCGCAGGAAGCCGAAGCCGTCGGGCAGCACCTCGACGACGCCTTCGCCGATGATGTCGATCTCTTTGGCGGCGAGCTGCTTGAGGATCGCGAACATCTGCTCCTGCTTGCGCATGGTCGAGGCGTTCTCGACCGCGTGCTCTTCGGCAAAGGCAAGCAGTTCGGTGGGGGATTTGGATTTCAGGTCTTGGAGTTTCATTTCCCGCATGCGGGGATTCCTAGGGGTCGTCCGGCGGGCTTTGAGAAAAGGAGCCAACAGCCGGGTCGGAGGAGGGAGGGAAGCCGCAGGTCTCGGCGAGGATTCCGCCTGATGCGGAGACCGGTCCAGCTGACCGGAGACTCGTGTACATCCGCCTGCGTTTCAGGAGAGTGATGGCAAAATATGAAATGAGTGAGGCTAAAGCAAGAGGGCAGGGTTTTTGCCCCGAAGATCGTCAACAGATTCGCCGCAGAGCACTTTTCCCAGTAATTAGAATGGTTTGACAATAACGAGAATCACGATTCCGATCATCAGGACGGTAGGAACTTCGTTGACCATGCGGTAAAACTTCTGCGAGCGGGTATTACGGTCCTGGGAAAATTCGCGCACCCAGCGCGAGAAAAACCCGTGCGCGCCGGACAGGAGCACCACCAACACCAGCTTCCCGTGCAGCCATCCGGACCGGAAAAACCCCGCCTCGGTCGCCAGCCACAGACCCGTCACCCAGCTGACCGCCATCGCCGGATTGATGATGGCGCGCAGGAGCCGCCGTTCCATCAGCTTGAAAGTCTCGGACTGCTTCGATCCGACCTCCGCTTCGCAATGATAGACGAACAGTCGCGGCAGGTAGAGCATGCCGGCCATCCAGGACATGATCGCAATCACATGAGCGGCCTTGATCCACGCGTAGAAGTGCGGCGGGGTCCAGATCAGCAATCCGACAAACAGAATCGCTGCAATTCCAATGGCGATCTCTGCCCGGAACCAGCGTTGGATGAAAGCGTTGGGCGACATTGCGCTGTCTTCGGCTCGTCAGTACCTGCGTACGTTCGGCATTGTACACACCGCAGCCGCTGCGCACACTTGCTTCCTCTTCAAGTAAGATAAGATTCTTGTTTGAGACTCTTTGACGGTGATTATGACTCATAAGCTTTCATCGACTCGCGATCCGCAGCGCCGTCCTCATCCAATCGCTGTCCGCGCACTCCGGCGCCCTTTCACGGTGCATCGCATGCGATTGATTCATCTCGCAGTTCGACAATCTTTCCACCGGCCTGTCCACACGCTTTCCGATTGATCCGGCTTTCCAGAGGCCGGGCGCTCGTCGGCTGCACATTTGTCTCATTGTGAATATCGCTCCGACTTGTCCCGGGCGGTCCATTCCGCCGCGCTTGCACCGGGCGTAAAGCCGTGGCCTTCTCCCCAGCGGTCCACAGCTCTGTCCCCCGTATGCCTCAGCGTTCCGGCGGCTTCTTTCACCTTCATCTCGTCTCGGATGCGACCGGCGAGACGCTGATCACGGTCGCGCGTGCGGCCGCGGCACAATACGCCTCGGTTGCGCCGATCGAGCATATCTATCCGCTGGTGCGTACCGAAAAGCAGCTCGACCGCGTGATCTCCGAGATCGAAGCGGCGCCCGGCATCGTGCTCTACACCATGCTGGATTCAGCGCTCGCCGAGCGGCTGCAGAGCAAATGCCGCGAGTTCAGTATTCCGTGCCTGTCGATCCTCGACCCGGTCCTCGGCCTGTTCCAGTCCTATCTCGGTGCCGAATCGACCAAGCGCGTCGGCGCGCAGCACACGCTCAACGCCGAGTATTTCAAGCGCATCGATGCGCTCAATTATACGATGCTGCATGATGACGGGCAGCACACCGAGGACCTCGAGCATGCCGACGTGGTGCTGACCGGCGTCTCGCGCACGTCGAAGACGCCGACCTCGATCTATCTTGCCAATCGCGGCGTGAAGACCGCGAACGTGCCGCTGGTGCCGAACATGCCGGTGCCGATCCAGCTCGAGCAACTCACCGCGCCGCTGGTGGTCGGCCTCTACGCAAGTCCGGAGCGTATCGTGCAGATCCGCCAGAACCGCCTGCTCGGGCTCAACGCGCACCGCGACGACGATCTTTACGTGGACCGCCAGGCGGTCGCCGAGGAGATCGCGTTCTCGCGCAAGCTCTGCGCCAAGCACGATTGGCCGATCATCGACGTGACGCGGCGCTCGATCGAGGAGACCGCCGCCGCCGTGATGGCGCTGCTCGCCGACCGGCGCCGGCAGGCGGCGTCGTAGGAGGAATGCAATTGAAGGCGGCTCTTGCGTCATTGCGAGCGAAGCGAAGCAATCCGGCCTGCAAGGATAACTGGATTGCTTCGTCCCGCTGCGCGGTCCTCGCAATGACGAGCGGATCCTGATGGGCTTGTGGCTCGCCGCCGAACCTCTGATCCTCGCCTCGCAGAGCAAGGTGCGCCGCGCGTTGCTGGAAGCCGCCGGCATTCCGGTGGCGGCGCGTCCCGCGCATCTCGATGAGCGCGCGATCGAGCGGCAGGTGACCGGCGGCCCCGGCGAGGTTGCGTTGACCTTGGCGCGCGAGAAAGCCCGCACGGTCGCGGCGATGTCGGGCAACGGCGTCGTGGTCGGCTGCGACCAGACCCTCGCGCTCGGAGCGCGCCGCTTCTCCAAGCCCGCTGACCGCGCGGCCGCGCGCGCGCAGCTGGTCGCGCTGCGCGGCAAGACCCATGAACTGCATTCCGCCGTCGCGGTCTGCCGCAACGGCGCGGTCACGTTCGGCCATGTGGCGGTGGCGCGGCTCACCATGCGGGCGTTTTCCGAAAGCTTCCTCGACAGTTATCTCGACGCCGCCGGCGACGCCGTGACCGCCAGCGTCGGCGCCTATCAGTTGGAACGAACCGGAATTCATCTGTTCGAAAAGATCGATGGCGACCACTTCACCATCCTCGGCCTGCCGCTGCTGCCCCTGCTCGACCATCTGCGCGCCACGGGAGCGCTCGCCGCATGACCAAGCGCGCGTGCATCATGGGGCATCCGGTGGCGCATTCGCGCTCGCCGATGCTGCACGGCTACTGGCTGCGCACTCTCGGCATTGATGGGGCGTACGAGTTCGCCGATGTCCCGCCGGAGCAGTTCGCGGAATTCTTCCGCGGTCTCAAACGCAACGGTTTCGCCGGCGGCAACATCACCATCCCGCACAAGGAAGCGGCGTTCCGGCTAGTCGACCGGCGCGAGCGCGCGGCAGACGCGATCGGCGCGGTGAACACCGTCTGGTACGAGGGCGACACGCTCGTCGGCGGCAACACCGACTGGTACGGCATCGTCGCGAGCCTCGATGACATTCATCCGGGCTGGGATGCGGCGCCCGGCAAGGTCGTCGTGCTCGGCGCCGGCGGTTCGGCGCGCGCCTCGGTGTTCGCCTTCCTGGAGCGGAAATTTTCCATCGCGATCGTCAACCGCACGCGCGAGCGCGCCGAAGCGCTCGCCGCGCAATTCGGCCCGCGCGTCTCCGTGCACGGCTACGACGCGCTGCCCGGCCTGCTCGCGGATGCCGATGTGCTGATCAACAACACCTCGCTCGGAATGGCCGGCAAGCCGCCGCTCGCCGTCGACCTTGTGCGCTTGAAGACATCCGCGATCGTCTATGACGTCGTCTATGTGCCGCTGGAAACGCCGCTGCTCAAGGCCGCGAAGCAAGCCGGGCATCGCACCGTCGATGGCCTGAGCATGCTGCTCTACCAGGCGGTGAACGGCTTCTCGCACTGGTTCGGCGTCACGCCCAAGGTGACGGCCGAGCAGCGTTCCATTCTGGAAGCGGATATTCGGGCGAAGACTTGATAGGATTGAACCACGCGATCTTTCCGCTCGTCCCCGCGAAAGCGGGGACCCAGTGCTTTGGCCACGAACTGGATTCCCGCTTTCGCGGGGATAAGCGGAGTGTGTGTGTGCCGTGGTGGATCAAAGGATAAAATGTTCATCCTCGGCCTCACCGGATCGATCGGCATGGGGAAGTCGACCACGGCGGGTTTTTTCCGCGAGGCCGGCGTGCCGGTGCACGATTCCGACGCCGTGGTGCATCGTCTCTACGAGGGCGAAGCGGTCGGACCGGTCGAGGCGGCGTTCCCGGGGGTGGCGGTCAACGGCCGGATTGATCGCGCCAAACTTGCCGAGAAGCTGGTCGGAAATCCCGCCGCCATCCGCAGGCTCGAAGCGATCGTGCACCCGCTGGTGCGCGCGGTATCGGAGCGTTTCATCGCGGAGCAGGCCGCGCGCGGCGCCCGCGTCATCGTGCTCGACATTCCGCTGCTGTTCGAGACCGGCGGCGAGACGCGGGTCGACGCCGTCGTCGTGGTTTCGGCGCCGTCCGAGGTGCAGCGTGCCCGCGTGCTGTCGCGCGACGGCATGACGGCGGCGCGGCTCGATGCGCTGCTTGCGCGCCAGATGTCGGACGCGGAAAAACGCGCGCGCGCGCATTTCGTGGTGGATAGCTCGCGCTCGTTCGATTCCGCACGCGCCCAGGTTCATGGCATCCTGCGCGCGATTGCCGCCTTGCCGGGACGGCGAATCGGGTAAGAAGCACGCATGCGCGAGATCGTGTTCGACACCGAAACCACCGGGCTCGATCCCTACCAGGGCGATCGGCTGGTGGAGATCGGCTGCGTCGAATTGGTCAACGGCTTTCCCACCGGCCAGACGTTTCACGCCTACATCAATCCCGAACGTGACGTGCCGGACGCGGCGTTCCAGGTGCACGGCCTCTCTGCCGAATTCCTCAAGGGCAAGCCGGTGTTCGCCGACATCTGCGAGGAATTTCTCGCATTCGTCGCCGATGCGCCGCTGGTCGCCCACAACGCGATGTTCGACCTCGGCTTCATCAATGCGGAGCTCGAGCGCTGCAAGAAAGTGCTGCTGCAGCGCGACCGCCTGGTCGACACCCTGATGCTGGCGCGGCGGCGCTATCCGGGCGCGCCAGCCAGCCTCGACCAGCTGTGCGCGCGGTTTTCCGTCGATACGTCGCGCCGCACCAAGCACGGCGCGCTGCTCGATGCGGAGTTACTGGCGGAAGTCTATGTGGAGCTGACCGGCAAGCGTCAGGCCCGGCTCAGCCTGGTCGAAGAGCCGATCTCGATCTCGCACCAGGGTGTCATCACGGTCGTGCGCATGCGGCCGACGCCGCTGCTGCCGCGCATCACCGACACGGAGCGCGCGGCGCATCGCGCATTCGTCGCGACGCTCGGTGACAAGGCGGTCTGGAACGAATATCTGGCCGCCGGCTAGGCGGTCGCAGGCGGCGCGGCCGGCGCCTGCTCGGCGAGCCGCTGCCGATAAAGCGACACGAAATCCACCGGATCGATCATCAGCGGCGGGAAGCCGCCGCTGCGCACCGCGTTGGCGATGATCTCGCGCGCGAACGGGAACAGCAGCCGCGGGCATTCGATCATGACGATCGCGTGTACATTCTCTTGCGGCACGTTCTGGATCTTGAACACGCCGGCATAGAGCAGATCGAAGCTGAACAGGAACGTGGTCGGGGCCTCGGCGCGGCCTTCGATCTTCAGCTCGACCTCGAATTCGTGCTCGGCCAGCGGCTTGGCGTTGACGTTGATCTGGATGTTGATCTTGGGGTTGCCCTGCTGCTGCTGCAGCGAGCGCGGCGCGTTCGGATTCTCGAACGACAGGTCCTTCACGTACTGGGCGAGGACGTTGAGCTGCGGCGGCGCCTGGTTGGCGTCTGCGGCTCCGGCCGGCGGGCCGCCATTGGTCGATGCCATCAAATTATCCTCCGGCGTCGGCATGCCCGGCGCGATCGGCGGTGTGGCTAACACACGCCTCCGGGCGCGACAAGGATGCGGATTTCCTCAATCCCCTCCGGGAGATGGCTTGTGGGTGAGGCGCTCTTCCGGAACGCGCCGCCACTCCCCGGGCGGCAGATCGACCACGCCGGGCCGGCCGCTCGCGCCGTCCATGCGCGCGGCGGCGCGGCGCAACGCCGCAGCGATCAACTGCTGCGTCAGCGGCAGCAGCAGCAGCAACCCCAGCAGGTCCGTCAGAAACCCCGGCAGCACCAGCAGGAAGCCGCCGAGCACGGTCAGGAAGCCGCGCCCGTCAAGCTCCTTGCGGGTTACCGTGCGCTCGCCGAACGCGCTGCGCACGCGCGCCACCTCGGTCTTGCCCGCATGGCGGATCACCGTCATGCCGGCGAGCGAGGTTGCGATCGTGAGCGCGAGCGCGGCGAGGACGCCGAGCTTCATCACGACCACAACGAATAATGCGATTTCCACGAAAGGCAGCAACAGCAGCCCGAAAATCGCCCATTTCACCAATGACATCCGGATACCATATAGGACCAGGGTTGTTGGCGCGCTGCCCTGGATCGTCTAACATGCGCCGGGCCGTGCGGGATGCACGGCGAGCGCCGAAACCCTGGAACCAATCCCGTCGGCTGGTTAGTTAGGTAAGTGCGGCGAGGACGGCGTCCAGTGCCGCTGCGGTCCCGGAAGCGCCGGCCCGACGACAGAAAGCATGGGCGACTTGTTCGACATTTACACCATCATTTTCCTCGCGCTCGCAGTGTTCATCTTCCTGCGGCTGCGCAGCGTGCTGGGCCAGCGCACCGGCCGCGAGCGCCCGCCGTATGACCCCTATTCGGCGCGCGAGGCGGCGCGCAGCTCGACCAACGACAATGTCGTGACTCTGCCGCCGCGCCCGACCGATGCGGCGGTAAAGCCGGTGGCGGACGCGGAACCGGCGGAGCGCTGGAAAGGGATCGCGGAGCCGGGCTCGGCGGCCGCGGTCGGGCTCGATGCGGTGCTGGCACAGGACCCGAGCTTCGACCCGAAACACTTCCTCACCGGCGCGCGCGCCGCCTACGAGATGATCGTCACCGCCTATGCGCAGGGCGACCGGCGCGCCTTGAAGAACCTGCTCTCGAAAGACGTCTATGACGGCTTCGAAGCGGCGATCAAGGAGCGTGAGACGCGCGGCGAAAAGGCCGAGACCCGGTTCGTCTCGATCGACAAGTCCGACATCGTCGGCGCCGAGGTGAAGGGCAAGACCGCGCAGGTCA
>VBAH01000089.1 GCA_005884685.1 Alphaproteobacteria bacterium | reverse complement strand
GCCCATTCGCCTTCGTCGCGCGGCGCTCCTGCACGAACGCACGAAACGGCGCGACGCCGGTGCCGGGGCCGACCATGACGATGTCCCGATCCGGAGCGGGCAACGTGAAGTGTCTGTTGGGCTTGAGCTTGACGCGCACGCGCGCGCCTCTCTTCAGCCCCGCCGCGTAGTTCGACGCGACGCCTTTGCGGGCGCGGCCATGCGTGGAATAGCGCACGGCCGAGATGAGTAAGTGCGCTTCCTCGCCGACCTCGCTGCGCGATGACGCGATCGAATAGGCGCGGGGGCTAAGCGGTCGCGTCAGTGCGCGCAGCCTGTCGGCATCGAGCACGACCGGGAATTCCTGCACGAGGTCGATCAGCTGCCGCCCCGCGATCCAGGTCTTCGCCGCGCCGGTGTCGATCAACTCCCTGACGTAGCGCTGGCCGAAGCCCGAGTAGGTTTCCATCGTCTTGAGCGACAACGTCGTGACGTCGCGGCTCTTGATGAACTCGCCGCGCAATGCCGCATCGAACACGCCCGCCGAGCGCAGCAGCGCGTCGACATAGGCCGGATCGTTCTCGGCGTAGAGATCGAGCGAGTCGCCCGGCTTGTAGGCGGGCGCCGCTCCGTCGAACGACAGTTCGAGATGATAGGTTTCCTTCGCCGAGCGCGACGAATTGAGAGTGATCGTCTCGGAGACTTCCGCCTCGACCACATCGAGGTTCGGCGCGGGCTTTGTTGCAGAATCTTTGGCGCCGAAATCGACTGCGATCACCTTCGCGTCGGGGGCAATTTCGGGCGCCAGCGTCTTCAAGGTCGCGCCGATCCAGGTCGCGGCAGCTTCCGCAAAATCGAGATCGCAATCGATTCTGTCCGCGATGCGCTTGCCGCCGAGCGCTTCGAGCCGCTCGTCGAGCGCCTTGCCGATGGCGCAGAACTCAACGTAAGCCGTGTCGCCGAGCGCCAGCACGCCGAACTCGACGCCGTCGAGACGCGGGGCGGCCTCGCTCATCAGATCCTTGTAGGCGCGCACCGCACGTGCGGGCGGATCGCCTTCGCCCCATGTGGCGGCGATGACGACCAGCCTCTTCAGGCCTGCGAGGCTCGCGACGTCGAGATCGGCCATGTCGACCAGCGACGGCTTCAGCCCCATCTTGCGCGCGGATTTCGCCACATCGCCGGCGAGCTTCTCGGAGTTGCCCGACTCGGTCGCGTAGAGGATCGTCAGCGGCTCGGCCGGCTGCGCCGGCGCGGCGGGCTGCTTAATCGTCTCGCCGGCGGCATCGAGGCCCGCGAGGAAACCCGCGAGCCAGGCGCGTTGCACCGCCGTTGCCGGGCCGACGACGCTGTTGAGACTTTCGATCTCATCAGCGGCGAAAGGCGCGGTCTTCGGAATGGGGGCTGCGCTCATGATTGCCCTCACACCGGAAGCCAGGGCTGCGCGGCGATCACGATGCCGAGCGTGACGAGCGCGATGCCGACTTCGCCGGCCGCGCCGACGATGAACGGATAGAGGCCTTGGCGGCGCATCGCGCGGAAGTCGGTCGAGAGGCCGACACCCGCGAAGGTCAACAGGAACGCCCAACGCGACAGGTTCGCAATGTCTGAAGCCTGCTCCTTCGAGAACACGCCCAAGGTCGCGGTGAGCGAAACCACGATGAAGCCGAGCACGAATTTTGGAAACTTGTTCCACAGGAAGGCCGCCTTATTGTCGATCGCTCGCGCTTCGCCCCTGGTCGCCCAATAGAGGGCGTAGCCGAGCACGACGAAGCCGATAGTGGCGTTGCGCGTGGTCTTGGCGAGCACGGCGATCTTGCCGGCCTGCTCGGACCAGAGATTGCCGGCGGCGGTTGCTTCCGCGGTGTTGTCGATCGCCAGGCCCGCCCACAGGCCATAGGCATGATCGCTCAATCCCAGCGCGTGGCCGATCAGCGGAAACGTGAACAGGCCGATTGCGCCGAGCGCGAGAATCGCCGCGATCGCGAACGAGGCGTCCTCGTCCTTGGCGTTGATCGCTCCCTTGGCGGCGATGATCGCCGAGACGCCGCAGATCGATGAACCGATCGCCAGCAGTGAGGTGAGCTTGGGCGTGAGCTTGAACGCGTTGCCGAGCCAGGTCATCAGTGCGATGGAGATTGTAAGTTCCAGCACCACGGCGATCAGGCTGATACCGCCGAGCTTGAGCACATCGCCGAGCAGGAAGCGCGCGCCGAGCAGCACGATGCCGAGCTTGAGGAAGAACTCGTACGTCGCGATGCCCGGCGTGAAGATTTTCGGGACGCGAACCGTGTTGGCGATGATCAGGCCGATCACGATCGCCCACAGCACATATTCGAAGTTCGGCAGCGCGAGGTGATGCGCCTTGCCGTAGCCGTTGATGGTCTGCTCGATCAGCTTGCCGGAGAAGCCGATGGCAAACAGCAGTGCGAGGCCGGGCAGCAGTTCGACGAACCGCCGCGGCAGCGAAAGTCGTGGTTCGTCGGCGGTGAGGGCGAACGACATTGCACATCACCACGGGACGCGCGGGAAGATGCCCGCGACGACGAGGACGATGAACAGCACCGCGGCGGAAACCGCCCACGTGTCCAGCGAGAAACGGGGGGACTTCGGGGTGTTTGTTGTTATCGACATGGTCCGTGCTCCGAGTAAGGGGAGTACGGGGTGATGAAATTATTTTCCCCGAAATGGCAATAGACGGCGGAGAATAAGAAGTTTGTTCTCCAGCGATGTCGATGAAGGGGGTCTGCATTCCAAAATCCCGCAGAACGGCAGAATCCCGGCTGCCCCTTTGATGAGCAGTCCCAGAGGTTAACCTGAATCGCCATGTTGCGTTTTCCCTGGCCGATGTCTCAGGGCACGGCGGGCGTTTGCGCCGGCCCCTGTCACGCCAGGTTCTACGGATAACGGTGATGCAATTCTTGGACGGAAGCGACAGCCATCTGGACGGCGGCGCACTCCGCAGCTTTTTCCGCGGCGGGAATGTCGGCATCCGCATGACCCCGATGGGTGCTTCAACAGGCATGTGCATGCTCACGGCCCACCGCATTCTCGGCGACGATGCTTCGCAGTTCCGGCAGGCAAGTGCCGCATTTGATTCCGGCGCGCAGTGCGTTGCCGATGTCTTCGACGCTCGCGGCTTTGCGCGATGTCAGCGCCTCGTTGATCGCCGCGACGCCCACACCGAAACACGCGCAGACGACAGAGCCGCTCTGCGCGATCCCAGCGCCGCCAACCATGCCGCCGAGCTCTTCCCACCGCGGCGGCGTATCCCACGGTCCGATGAAAAGGGCGCCGGTGAGCCGGCCGTCGGCAAAGGCCGCGGCGCGATAGAGCCCGCGGCTGCGGTCGACATATTCGGTGAGCACCGCGTCCGGAAACACGCGCGGCGCAAAGTCGCGCCACACCGCCGGACCGTCGTTGGTTGCGATCGATCGCCCGGTAGCGCCCGCGAGCGGGATCCGCGCCCACCACGTGCCATCGGGCAGCATCAGCGGCACGCGCGACAGGGCGAAGCCGCAGAAATCGAATGCGACCGGCGCGATCGCGGCCGGCGTCGCCTTCGCCTCGGGTTGGCCGGAGATCGGATCGGTCACCGGCGCGACGAGATCGCCGACCCGCCCGGCCGATGCGTTCTCGCCGCTCCAGTGGATCGGCACGAACAGCGAGCCGCGCTGCTGGCTCGCGCTCACCACGACCTTGAGGACGCACGCGCCATGCGCGGTCGTCACGCGCGCAAAGCCATCGTGCACGAGGCCGTGCGCCGCGGCGTCATACGGATGGACCTCGACGAACGGCTCGGGACGATGCGCGCCAAGCCGCGGGCTCAGCCCCGTGCGCGTCATGCTGTGCCACTGATCGCGCAATCGTCCGGTGTTGAGCCTGAACGGGAATGCGATGCTGGTCTGCTCGCGCAATGCCGGCAGCTCGGGCGCGATAAATCGCGCCTTGCCGTCGCTGGTCGGGAAATTGCCGTCGGCAAACAGCCGCGCGGCATCGTGGCCCACGCGCACCGGCCACTGCAGCGGGTCGAGCGCCTCATAGGCGGCATCCGGGATTGCCGCGAGGCCACCGAGATCGAAGGCACGCGCGCCGTCATTCTCGAAAACCGACAGCGCGGCATGTTCACGAAACACATCGGCGGCGCCACGATACCCAAACGCACGCGCGAAACCCATGCGCGCCGCCACATCCGCGACGATCCGCCAGTCTGGCCGCGCCTCGCCGGCGCACGGAAGGAAAGCGCGCTGGCGCGAGATGCGCCGCTCCGAATTGGTGACGGTGCCGTCCTTCTCGCCCCAGGCGGCGGCTGGCAGCAGCACATGAGGGGACGCCGCGATCGTGTCGTTGCCGAGCACATTGTCGGAGACGACGAACAGCTCGAGACTCTTCAAAGCATCACGCACATGCCGCGCGCGCGGCAGCGATACCGCCGGGTTGGTTCCCATCACCCACAGCGCCTTGATCTCGCGGCGCGCGATCGCGTCGAACATCTGCACGGCCTTCAGGCCCTCGCGCTGCGCCATGCGCGGCGCATTCCAGAAGCAGCGCACCCGGTCGACCTCGGCCGCGCCGAAACCCATGTGCGCGGCGAGCTGATTGGCGAGGCCGCCGACCTCCCGCCCGCCCATGGCGTTGGGCTGGCCGGTCAGCGAGAAAGGCCCCATGCCGGGCCGGCCGATGCGGCCAGTCGCGAGATGGCAATTGATGATCGCGTTGACCTTGTCAGTGCCCTGCGCCGATTGATTGACGCCCTGCGAGAAGCAGGTGACGGTCTTTTCGGTTGCCCTGAATAGGTGAAAGAAGCGCACGACCTCGCCTTCGTCGAGGCCGGTCGGGGCGGCCGTGGCGGCGCGGTCCGGCGCGATCTCCCGCGCACGGGCGAGCGCCGCCGCAAAACCCGACGTGTGCGCGTCGATGTAGGCGCGGTCGAGCGCGCCGGTTTCCGCAAGATGCACCAGCAGGCCGGCGAACAGCGCGGTGTCGCTGCCGGGCGCGATGCCGAGGTAGAGGTCGGCGCCCTCCGCCGTCATGGTGCGGCGCGGATCGATGACGATGAGCTTCGCGCCGCGTTCGCGCCGGTTGCGCGTAACGCGCTGGAACAGCACCGGATGGCACCAAGCCGCATTCGAGCCGACCAGCACGATGAGGTCGGCGGCGTCGAGATCCTCGTAGCAGCCGGGCACCACATCCTCACCAAAGGCACGGCGATGCCCCGAGACCGTCGAGGCCATGCACAGCCGCGAGTTCGTGTCGACGTTGGCGGACCCGAGGAAGCCCTTCATCAGCTTGTTGGCGACGTAATAGTCCTCGGTCAGAAGCTGGCCCGAAAGATAGAACGCAATCGCGCCCGGCCCATCGCGATCGAGGATGCGCGCAAAGCCATCGGCGACAGTGGCGGTCGCGGTGTCCCAGTCGACGCGCGTGTAGCTGTCGTCGGCGCGCCGCAACAGCGGATGAAGCAGGCGGCCCTCGAGGCCGAGCGTTTCCTCCAGCGCGAAGCCCTTCGAGCAGAGCTTGCCGAAATTCGCCGGATGATCGGGATCGCCGGTGGTCCGCGCGCCGCCCTGTCCGTCGGGCCGCGCCAGCACGCCGCAACCGACACCGCAATAAGGACAGGTGGTGCGAACAGCCGGCGGCTGCGCGTGCGCGTTCATGGCGCGCGCCCTGCCCTCGCGACTGAGCAGGTCCGCATCAGTAAACGTCCTGCTGGTAGCGGCCCTGCTTCTTCAAGTCGGCCACGAACGCGATCGCCTGATCGGCGGTGCGTGCGCCGTGCTGCGCCACGATATCGACGAGCGCACGCTCGACGTCCTACGCCATGCGCTTGGCGTCGCCGCAGACATAGACATGCGCGCCATCGGCAAGCCATGCCCAAAGGTCGCGGCCGACCTCGCGCATGCGGTCCTGCACGTAGAATTTTTCCGCGCCGTCGCGCGACCACGCGAGCGAGAGCCGCGTGAGCACGCCCTTCTGTTTCATGGCGGCGAACTCGTCCTCGTAGAAGAAGTCGCAAGACGAGCGCTGATGGCCGAAGAACAGCCAGTTGCGGCCGCTCGCTTTCGTTGCCATGCGTTCGTGCAGGAAGGCGCGAAACGGCGCGACGCCGGTGCCCGGGCCGATCATGATGATCGGTGTTGCGGGATCGGCCGGAAGGCCGAAGGCGTGCGCAGGCTGCACGTAGACCTTCAGCGGCGTGTTCGGCGCGATGCGCTCGCCGAGGAACGTCGAAGCAACGCCGAGCCGGTCGCGCCTGCCGACCGGATAGCGCACGGTGTCGACCGTGAGCGCCACGCGGCCGGGCGTTACCTTGGGCGACGACGCGATCGAGTAGAGCCGCGGCTGCAAGGGATCGAGCGCCTCGATGAAGGCCTCCGGGTCGGGGCGGATGCCTCCGAATTTCTCGATCGCGGCGAGCACGTCGAGCGTTGCGGCATCGCCGTCGGGATCCTCGCCCGCGGCGAGCGCCTTGGCTTTCAGCCGCCGCGCCCCGCCGGTGAGGTACGAGTAGAGCTGGAACAACATGTCGGGCGCCGGCGACAGCGACACGCCGTCGATCAGCACCTCGCGCAGGGTGCGGCCGCCGATCGGGAAATCCGGCGGCGCATCGAGCGCGGCCAGCACCGCGTCGGCGAGCGCCGGATCGTTCATCGGAAACAGGCCGAACGCATCACCGACTGTGTAATCGATGCCGGCGCCGGCGAGATCGATCTCGATGTGCCAGGTGGTCTTCTCCGAGGCCGCTCCGTTGAGCCGCGTGCGCGACAGGAACGTTCCAACGGCCGGATTGTCGCGCGAAGGCACGGATGAGGCGGGCGCGCTCTTCGCGGCAGGCTCTATCGCCTTGGCGGCCGCCGGCGCCTTGCCGAGATCCTCGTAAAGCGCCTTGAGCATGCGGGCGGTTTCCTTGCCGCCCGGTACGCACAGGTTCAGCCGCTCTTCCTGCTTGGTGAAGATGAGATTCGAATAGTCCTCGCAGTTGTAGCCGCACTGGCCGCAGTCCTGCTGCGCCATCGCGGCCATCATCTTGCGGCGGAGCGGACGGCCTTCGGCGAGCTTCATGCGCTCGGCGAGCACGATGGTCTGGTCGTGCCATGGCGCTTCGCCGGTGTCGGCATCGCCGAACGGGTTCGCGGCGCCCGGCATCAGCGCGGCGCTCTGCTCGGCCGACAGCGCGGTGACGCCGGCACCATCGAGCGAGACGAGGCCGGCAAAGAAGCCGTTGAGCCAGGCGCGCTGCTCGATCGTGAACGGTGCCGTGTCCGGCACCAGCGAGACGAGCGGCGGCGGGACGGACCGGCTCATTCGGCCGCCTCCGCGCCGAACATCTGTTTCAGCGCGTCGACGTCGTGCCGTCCGCTGAATGCAAGGAAGGTTTCGTTGCCGGCGCGATGCGCCAGATAGCCCTTCAGGATGCGCTCGACCGTGCGCGGGGCGTCCTCGGCCTTCACGTCCTTGTAGATGTCACGCGCAAGGCGGGCATCCGGGCCGAAGCCGCCGCCGACCAGCACGTGATAGCCGTCGACCGTGTCGCCTTCCTCGTTGATCGCGACGCGCGCCGCAAGCAAGCCGATGTCGCCGATGTAGTGCTGCGCGCAGGAGTGATGGCAGCCGGTGAGGTGGATGTTCACCGGCGTGTCGAGCGTGACGCGCGCCTCGCACCAGGCGGCGATCTCCTCGGCCTGCTCCTTGGTGTGCGCGGCCGCGAAACGGCATCCGGTCGAGCCGGTGCAGGCGACGAGGCCGGCGCGGATCGATGTCGCTTTCGTGGTCAGCCCGAGCGCCTCGATTGCGGCTTGCGCGAACGCGACCTTGTCGTCCGGCACGCCGGAGATCAGCAGGTTCTGCCAGACCGTGAGCCGGATATCGCCGTCGCCGAGGTCGGCGGCGATTTTCGCGAGCCCGCGCATCTGCGCGACGGTGATCCTGCCGACCGGAAACACCACGCCGATCCAGTTGAGCCCGGCCTGCTTCTGCGCGCGCACGCCGATGTGCGCGGCGCGATCGAAAGCCGGCCGCGGCGCGACCGCTTCGGCCGGCGCGCGTGTCAGCTTGTGCCCGAGCTTCTCCTCCACGGCGGCGAGGAATTTCTCGAAGCCCCAGGCGTCGAGCACGTATTTGAGCCGCGCCTTGTTGCGGTTGGTGCGGTCGCCGTGCTCGATGAAGACGCGCACCACCGCGTCGGCGACCCGCGTGGCCTCCTTCGGCTGGACCACCACGCCGGTGTCGCGCGCGAAATCGCGGTGCCCGGTGATGCCGCCGAGTGCGAGGCGAAACCACACGCCGGGCGCGATGCCGAAGCCGTCCTTCACGGCGACCGCCTGGAAGCCGATGTCGTTGGTATCCTCCAGAACCGGGATGATGCCGCCGCCGTCGAAGCCCACGTTGAACTTGCGCGGCAGCCCGTAGAGCGAGCGATCATTCAGGATGTGGAAGTGCCATTCGCGCGCATAAGGCCGCGTGTCGAGCAGCTCCTGGCGGTCGATGCCGGCAGTCGGCGTGCCGGTGACATTGCGGATGTTGTCGGCGCCCGCGCCGCGCGACCACAGGCCGAGCTCCTGGATGCCTTCGACGACATCGACCGCATGCTTCGGCTCGATCTCGCGGATCTGCAGGTTCGCGCGCGTCGTCACGTGTGCGTAGGGACCGCCGCAGCGTTCGGCAAGATCGGCAACGCCGGCGAGCTGCCAGTGCTTCAGGATGCCGTTCGGGATGCGCAGCCGGCACATGTAGGAATTCTGTGCGGGTGCGACGTAGAACAGCCCGTGATAGCGCCAGCGGAAATTGTCCGCCGGCTTGGGGGGCTCATTTTTCTCCGCCTGCTCCTTCAGCCGCTCATAGGCATCGAAGGGATGCTGCTCGCGCTTGAACTTCTCCTGATCGGCAAGCTTGCCGCCCGCCGCCGTGACGCGATCCTGCGCCATGAAATGGATCGCGTCCGGCCCGCTCGGCTCGGCCTGGCCGGCAGGAAGCGCCCCGCGCGTCGCGCGCGCCGCATTGAGTCCCGACACGAAGCCTTCGAGATAGCGCTTCTGCTCCGGTGAGAAGTCGCTCGCCATGTCACGCCACCGCGGCACGCATGGCCTGCCTCACGCCGCCTCCACGAATCGATGTCGTTCGTAGAGGAACTCGAGCACGCGCTGGCGGCTCTTGAGGTAGATCGAATCCGCCGCGAGCAGGAGCCGCTTGCGCGGCCGGCCGAGCGGCACGTCGAGCACCTCGCCGATCTGCGCCGACGGCCCGTTGGTCATCATCACGATGCGATCCGAGAGAAGCACCGCCTCGTCGACGTCATGCGTGATCATCAGCACGGTATTGCCGAGCTTGGCGTGGATCGCCATCACGGAGTCCTGCAGGTGCGCGCGCGTCAGCGCATCGAGCGCGCCGAACGGCTCGTCGAGCAACAGGATCTTCGGCTCCATCGAGAGTGCACGGGCGAGGCCCACGCGCTGTTTCATGCCGCCGGAAATCTCGGCCGGGCGCTTGTCGCGCGCATGCGCCATCTGCACGAGCTCGAGATTTTGCATGATCCAGGCGTGGCGCTCGGCACGCGGCTTGGTCGCGCCGAACACCTTGTTCACCGCGATCGCGACGTTGTCATAGACGGTGAGCCACGGCAGCAGCGAATGGTTCTGGAACACGACCGCGCGGTCAGGGCCGGGTGCGTTGACCTCGCGATTCTCCAGGAGCACGCCGCCGGTGGTGGAGGGTAGGAGGCCTGCCACGATGTTGAGCAGCGTGGACTTGCCGCAACCCGAATGACCGATGATCGAGACGTACTCGCCCTTCTCGACCGTCAGCGTGATGTCGTGCAGCACTTCGGTCTGCTGCGCGCCGCGCGTGAAGGTCTTCGAGAGGTGATCGATCTGCATGTAGCTGGTCATGTTGGCCTCAGTTCGCCGCGGTTCCGTGGGTGACGAAGGTTGCGACCAGCGCCACGATGCGGTCGAGCACGAAGCCGATCACCCCCACGTAGATCAGCGCGAGAATGATCTCGCTGATGTGCGAGGAGTTCCAGGCATCCCAGATGAAGAAGCCGATGCCGACGCCGCCGATCAGCATTTCGGCCGCAACGATCGCGAGCCACGAGAGGCCGATGCCGATGCGCAGTCCGGTGAAGATGTAAGGCGCGGCCGCCGGCACCATGATCTTGAAGAAGAACTCGAACCCGTTGAGCCGCAGCACCGCCGCGACGTTGCGATAGTCCTGCGGAATGTTGCGGATACCGACCGCGGTATTGATGATCACCGGCCAGATCGCCGTGATGAAGATCACGAAGATCGCCGAGGGCTGGCCGTCACGGAACGCCGCGAGCGAGAGCGGCAGCCAGGCGAGCGGCGGCACGGTGCGCAGCACCTGGAAGATCGGATCGAGCCCGCGCATCGCCCAGGTCGACTGGCCGACCAGCGTGCCGAGCGCGACGCCCGCGACTGCGGCGAGCGCATAGCCGAATGCAACGCGCTGCAGGCTCGCGGAGAGATGCCAGAACAGACCCTTGTCGATGCCGCCGCGATCGAAGAACGGATCGACGATCAGCTCCCAGGTGTCCTTGAGCACGCGCGAGGGCGGCGGCAGCGTCGCGCCCTGCTTGCGGCAGAGGATTTCCCATACCGCCAGCACGAGCGCGATGACCACGATGGGCGGGATCACGCGCGCGGCAACCGCCGCGCCGTGTGCGACCATGCGTTCGGCGAGCGGCGGACGCTTCGGAGCGAGCGTGATGACTTTCGCACTGACGGCGGGGGGCATCAGCGCGATTGCGGTTTCGGTTTTCTTCACCGGCATGTTCATCGCGGCTACCCGATCACCGCGCGCTCGATCGCGAGGCTTTTCAGATAGGCAGTCGGATTCTCCGGATCGAAGACCTTGCCGTCGAAGAACGTCTCCTTGCCGCGCGACGTGGATGCCGGGATCTGGTCGGCAGGAAGGTTCAGCTCCTTCGCGGCCTCGCGCCACATGTCCTCGCGGTTCACCTTCGCGATGAGACCCTTGGTGTCGGTGCCGACCTCGAACTTGCCCCAGCGGATGTCCTCGGTGAGGAACCACAGGTCGTGGCTCTGGAATGGATACGACGCGAAGTCATTCCAGTAGCGCATCATCTGCGGATGCTTCTCGACCACCTTGCCGGGAATGCCGTAGTCGAACTTGCCCTTCACGCGGTCGGTCACGTCTTCGACCGGGCAGTTGATCCACTGGCGCTTGGCGCAAATCGCCGCGACCTCGCCCTGGTTCTCTTCCTTCTCGCACCACTGCTGCGCTTCCATCACGGCCATCAGGATCGCCTGCGCGGCTTTTGGATTCTTGTCGACGAAGGCGGCGCGCATGCCGAGCGACTTCTCGGGATGCTTGTTCCAGAGCTCGCCGGTGGTGATCGCCGTGTAGCCGATGTTCTGATGGATGAGCTGCAGGTTCCACGGCTCGCAGACGCAGAAGCAATCCATCGTGCCGACCTTCATGTTCGCAACCATTTGCGGCGGCGGCACCACGATGGTCTCGATGTCCTTGTCGGGATCGATGCCGCCGGCTGCGAGCCAGTAGCGGATCCACAAATCGTGCGTGCCGCCCGGGAACGTCATCGCGGCCTTCACGGACTTGCCGGAGGCTTTCTTCTTGTCTAGCGCGACCTTGAACGGCACGGTGTCGAGGCCGATCTTCAGGTCCTCGTATTCCTTCGCGACCGAAATGCACTGACCGTTGAGATTGAGCCGCGCCAGGATGTACATCGGCGTCGGCACACTGTTCTGCGTCACCTTGCCGGCCGAGATCAGGTACGGCATCGGCGTGAGGATATGCGCGCCGTCGATACCGTTGCCCTCGCTGCCGAGCACGAGATTGTCGCGCGTCGCGCCCCACGAGGCCTGCTTCTGCACCTCGACGTCCTTCACGCCGTATTTTGCGAACAGGCCCTTCTCCTTCGCGACGAACAGCGGCGCCGCATCGGTGAGCGCGATGAAGCCGAGATTGGCCTTGGTCACCTCGGGCCCGGCAGCCTGCGCGACGTGAGTCCCGAACGGGAAGCTTGTCTGCGCGGCGGCGAGCAGCGTGGCCGTGCCGCTGGTCTTCAACAGCGCGCGGCGGCTGATCCCTACGGTCTTCGTCGTCATGCCTGTTTCCCTTTGCGCTAGCAAAGCAGCCGCGCCCCGAGCCACGCCCCGTCTGGCGCTTCCTCGCGGGCAGCCGCGTCACCTATCGGCCGTCGGGTATCACCCGCAGGCGGCGTGTATCGGCGCTTCCGTTACAAGCCGCATGCCAAGTGGATCGCGCGTAAATTTCGCTGCCAGATCAATGAGAAACGGGACGCCGCCGATTCGGCGGGCAGCGCAGGCGCCCGCCCGCCGCCGCATCCGGAGTCAGATGCTGCGACTTTATTGTGCAGTGCGAAATAATAGGCAGAAGCGGATTTTTTAGCCCGGCTAGAAGCCCTTGGCGGGTATCGTCAGCATCCGTCCCTTCACGGCCTGGCCGGATTGATCGGCGCTGGTCTTGGTGTCGTCGTTCCAGACGAAAAACGCCGTGTCGCCATCCGGTCCGGAGGTTGTCGCGGCGGACAGGCTGAAGCGGTTGCCGCCCGTTTGCGTGTTGACACGGATCGCCTGTCCAAGCGGCCCCTGGGCCGACAGGATCCTCGCCCCGACATTCGTGCCGGCAGCGGGCGTGTCCACGTTCACCTCGGTCCACGCCACGAGAAAGCGTCCGCCCGAGAGCGGTGCGATCGCCGGCCAGGACGACAGAATGCGCGTGGCGCTCGTGCCGGGAAACCGGCGCGCGAAAGCGCCGCTTGCCTCGAACACGCTCGCCTGCGTCACCGTCGTCTCGAAGCCGGGCTCGCCGTCGCCGGCGCTGCGGATATGCGCGATCGCGAATTGCCCGGAGTCGAGCGGCGCCATGTTGGCGTCCGTGATCTCGATGTTCGGTATCAGCTCGCCGCCGACCGGCCCCTTCGGCCCGAGAATTTGCAGGCGAAGATGCAGCGGGCCCGTGATGCGCGCGCGCCAGCCGACCGCGATGTTGCCGTTGGTCAGGCCGGCGACCATCGGTTCGCGGTGCAGCCCCGGGGTAGTGTTGGCGCGCAGCTCGTTGCCGTTCTTCGCTCCGTCGAGGCTGAAGCGCTGCAGGCGGATGCGCTCGTTTGCCCGCTTGTCGGCCCAGACCACGGCAAAGCCGCGGTCGGCAAGCCGGCTCATCGCGGGGCGAATCAAAAGCTCCGGCTCGGCCGTGCTGACGACGCTTTCCGGGCCGGACAGCGAGTCCTGGTCGAACGTGCGCAGCTTGAGCTGCGCTGGGCCGCTCGGCGGCCGTTCGATCCAGGCGACCACGAAGCCTTGATCGGTTTCGATGACCTTGGGCATCTGCCGCTTGGTGCCGGGCGGGGCAGGAAAGTTGACGGTGAACTCGTTGTCGCTCGGGGCGCCGTTCACGCCGAACAGGCGGCCCTTGATCGTTTCGCCGCTGTGGTCCTCCCACACGGCGACGAATTGCGTGCCGCGAAAGCCCGCAACGCTCGGCTGGCTCTGGTTGCCGGGCGTCGTCTGATTGACCAGAAATTCGTCCATCGCTCGCTCCCCGTCGGTGATGGAGCCGAGCCTAGCGTCGCTACAACCTCAGGGAAAGCCACCTACTGCGTCGGGATCTTCGCGGCCTTCACCAGTGCGACGTTCGCGTCGATGTCCTCGTGCACGAATTTCGCGAACTCAGGTTGGCTCATCGGCATCGGCTCGACCCCGAGCGTCGCGAGCCGCGATTGCACGGCGGGCTCGCGCAGCGCCTTGCCGATCTCGGCGGCGAGCTTGTCCACGATCTCGCGCGGCGTCTTCGCCGGCAGGTAGGCGCCGCTGTAGAACGGGTAGACCGAATTCGCCGGCAGCCCGGCCTCGACCGTGGTCGGCACCTCCGGCATCAGGCTGGTGCGCTTCTGCGCGCTGACCGCGAGTGCGGCGAGCTTGCCGTCCTTGATCAGCGGCAGCGTGGTCGCGGGGAGCTGCACGCTGAAGTCGGAGCGCTCCGCCACCACGTCGGTGACGGCTTCGGCGGCGCCCTTGAACGGAATGTGCTGCGCCTCGAAGCCGGCGCTCGCGCGCAGGCGCTCGGCGCCGAAATGCGAGGCTGAGCCGACGCCCGCGGTGGAATAGTTGAGCGCGCCCGGCTTTGCCTTGCCGGCGGCGACCAGATCGGCGAGCGTCCGGTAGCCCCTGGCCGGCGATACCACGACGACCAGCGGCTGCTGTCCAAGCGAGGCGACCGGGATCACATCGTTCACCGAGTCGTAGGGCAGCTTGGAAAAGAGCGCATGCGCGCTCGCCAGCGCGCCGTACACCAGGATGGTGTAGCCGTCGGGCGCAGCCTTCGCGGCCATGTTGGCGCCGATCGTGCCGCCCGCGCCGGGGCGGTTCTCCACGATGACGTTCTGCCCGAGCTGCCGGCCGACCTGCTCCATCACGACGCGCGCGAGGATGTCGCTCGCGCTGCCCGCGCCGAGCGGCACGATCACGGTGATGGTTCGCGTCGGCCAGTCCTGCGCCGAGGCGACCGAGAGGGCGAATGGCGCAAGCAATAACGCAAGGCTCAACGCACGGCGTCGGATCATGAGCATTCCTCCCCGGTATCGGCGCTGCCTAATAGGGAGCGTAGTTGCCGCCTCTTCGATGGCGTGGCGGCACGCGCTCGCCGGCAAAGCGCGGGTTCTGGGCGCAATAGCCGCCCGCGCCGCTCGCGGTTGCCATGCAGGCTGCATAAGAGGGATAGCCGCAGTTGGTGTAGTTCCGGTCGTAGAGGCAAAACGGACCTTGCCGGTCGAAGCCGAAGGTCCAGCCGCCGAGCAGCGTGGCAGCGATGAGTGCCCCGGCAATCGTCAAAATCCGTGTCATGTCGTTCCGACCTTCTTGACTGCGGCGCGCCCCACAGCCCTCACAGCATGGCTTCGCGGCAAGGGCAAGTCAGCGCCGCCGCTTCGGATTGTCGTTCGCGCCGACGCGCCGCGTGCTGCGCCGGAGCGCGTCCTTCAGGTCGACCGGGCGCTCATGTTTGGCGAGCAGGTCGGCGAACGCTTCATCGGCCAGTTCCTGAAATGATTTCATGCTGTCGCGCGCGTAAACGTCGAGCGCCAGCCAGGTGGCTGGATCGAACGTCACGCGCTTGCCGATTGTCCGCTCGGACGCCGCTTGCTGACGCTTTGCCATGGCGCGAACCTAGCGGAAGAGCGCTTCGCTCGCCATGATTCCGAGCACCAGAAAGATCAGGAAGATCACCAGGAACACGACGAACAGGATCTTGGCGATTGTCGCCGCGCCGGCCGCGATGTCGGTAAAGCCGAGCGCCGCGGCGACGAGCGAAATCAGGAAGAACAGCAGCGCCCAGCGCAGCATCACCCGCGTCCCTCCTGCATCGGCGCCAGCCGGTCCGCCTCGCGGCCCGGTGCAGTGATCTCGATTGCATGGCCCTCGCGCATCGCGATGCTGGCTGCCGCGGCGGTCGCCTCGAAGGCCGCTTCCTTGGTCGCGTACGGGCCGGTGGTGCTGCCGTCGTGCGCGACGCCCCAGCCTTCCTCATAGGGCACGATCCTGTAGATTGCGGATCCCATCGCGCTCGCTCCGTCAGGCGCGGCGCTCCCGGCGCACGCCCTTGAATTTCGTTTTGCTCTTCTTCTGGTCCATGAAGCGGCCGGTCGCGCGGCTGCGCTTGGTCCAGTGCTCCTCGCCCTGCATCTTGGTCTTGAGTTGAGAACGCTTGCGCACAGCACCCTTGCGGGCGTTGTCGCCGACAGGCTTGTTGACGGCCACGGTCACACCTCCGTTGCTTTGGTGCGCAACGGATAAAGCCGCGCAAAGTTCCACGCGAAGGAAGCATCGATCGTCCGCTCGTCCCCGCGAAAGCGGGGACCCAGCTCATCCTTCGCCGTTGCCCTGGATGCCCGCTTTCGCGGGCATGAGCGAAGTTTCTAATGCGCCAAGCCGTTGACCTTGGCGACGAAGGCCCGCACCTCGGGCATGATCTCGGGCAGCAATGCGCGCACCTGGTCGCGCGTCATCCCGGGCTGCACCTTCGGGTGATAGATAATGTTGAGGATGTACTGATCGTAGACGTCGAAAAAACCCATCTGCACGTCGTCATTGAACATCGTCCACGCCACCTTGTCGGTGTCGTTGATGGGGCCGAGCGACTGCAGCAGTTCTTCATAGGCGCAGTCATAGAAGATGAAGTCGCCGCGATCGGCGACGAGGAAGACATCCGAGTGCACGATGCGCAATTCGCTGTCCTTGCGGAATCCCGAGAGGCATTGCGGCTCGAGCGACTTCTGGATCTTGCCGGCGCGGTTGTTGCCGGACGCTTTGCGCAGCGTCGGCGCAAAGTCGCGCTCGTTGAGCAGCCGCACCACGATGTTCGCGCTCTTGCGCTCCTGCGTCAGCGCGATGTCGATATTCGCGATGCGGCTCCCGATGTCGGCGACCACGCGCGCAACTTGCGCGCTGCGGTCGGGTCTGGCGCGGTTCTCGACGAACACGCGCACCGGAACGATATACTTGCGGATGCCGTCGACGCGCCCGGCAATGCGCATCTCGGCGCCGAAGGCCGTCGCGAAGAAGCCCTTCTGGATTTCAGCGTCGGTGAAAGTCCTGCGCTCGGCGGCGCGGCGCTTGGCGATCTCCGGATGTTCGGGCTGCGCCTGCGCGGCTGCGGCGAACAGCGCGGCAACGAGGGCGAGCGCTCGCGCGGCGCGCCGTATCACGTCGCGGAGGTGAGCCGCGACGAGCGCGCCTGCAGCGCGCGGATGCGGTCCGCAAGGCTGCCCTTGCCGTCGTCGCCATTGGTGTTCGCGGGCTGCGCGATCACCGGCTTGCCCGAGCCATTCGTCCCGGGCGCGTGCTCGGGCGCGGCCAGGATCGTGTCGATGGTGGAGCCGGGGCCTTCCAGCACCGATGTCAGCCGTGCGACTTCCGCCGCCACGTCGTTGATGCGCTCGCGCAAGAGCGCGTTCTCGACCCGCTCGGACGCCCATGTTGCGTCCGCTTCGCGCTTCATCGAGGAGAGCTCGCGCTGCAGCTTGGCGCGGTCGTCGCGCGCGCGCTCCAATTGGCTTTCGGCCAGCGTCTTCTCGGCGCGCAGGGCCTCTGTCGCGGTGCCGTGGCGGCGCTCGATCGTTCCGAGCTCCTGGCGCAGATCGGACTCGATCCGCCGCGCCGCATCGAGGTCGACACGCAACTGATCGCGCTCGCGCTCGCGGTCGGCAAGCACGCGCGCCTGCTCGGTCAGCCGCATCTCCATGTCGGCGATGCGGCGGCCCATGATCTCGGCTTCGCTGGTCTGCGTCGCGAGCTGGCGTTCGAGCTGTGCGACGCGCGTACCGAGAGCCTGCACGGTGCCGCGCTCCTCGGCGAGCTCCTTCGCGGACTTCTCGGACGCTTCCTTTTCGCGCGCGTAGCGCTCCTCGGTGTCCTTGACCTGCCGTCCGAGGTCGCTGACCTGATCCTTGAGGTTGTCGATCTGCGTCTTCAGCGCGACGATCTCGACGCGCTGGCCGTCGGAGGTCGCGCTGGTTTCGGTGAGTTGCGCGGTCGCCTTCTCGAACTCGGCCTCCTTGTCGGCGAGCCTGCGTTCGGTCTCGCGCAGCGTGCTGACCTTGACCTCGAGCTCGTCCTCGGTCGCGCGCAGCTGATCCTTGATGCCGCGGTCGCGCGCTTCGAGCGCGAAGATCGTGGCGGCCTTCTCGCCCAGCTCGATCTTGAGCCGGTTGATCACGTCGTTCTTCTTGCCGAGCTCGGCAAGCTGGCCCGTGCTCTTGTTCTTCAGCTGCTCGACGCTCATCTCGAGCCGCCGCGTCGACATCGCGAACTCGGCGCGCAGCTGATCCTTGTCGGCCTGGATTTCCGCCATCGAGAGCGGCGTCGCGGCTTCGAGCCGGCGCACCGTCAGGCGCACGGCACGGCCATGCACGAACGGCACGATGATGAGTCCGAGCAGGGCAGCGGCGAGAAAGCCGACCCCGAAATACATGATCGGTTCGATCATGGAAGAATGCCTCCGACCCCGTCCGCGCGAGGTCCTTTTCACAATGCCATGCCGCGCAGCCCAACTCCAGCGCGCGCAGCGATTAACCTAAACTGCCGGGCGGCTCAGCGCGCGGGGGGATTCTAGAACGGGTTCCACGTCGCCTGGGGCGTGAACTTGAGATAACCGACATTGGCGCCAAGGCGTAGGCCGACGCCGGAACGGATCGGGACAACCACGATGCTGCCGGAGGTCAGCGCCGTCATGCCGACGCCGCCGACCAGGTAGGCCGAGCCGTCCACGCCGGCGAAGCGTTGATAGATCGATTGGGTCGACGGCAGGCTGTACACGAGCATCATGGTGCGGGCACCTTCGCCGCCCACGTCCCAGCCGAGGGTCGGTCCCTGCCAATAGACGCGCAGGTCGCCGGCATTCTTGGTGTAGAGCGTTCCTTCGCCGAAACGCAGGCCGCCAATGAAGGCGCCGCCGCCTTCCTGCCCCAGGATGTAGCCGTTCGGCTGGCCCCAGGTTGAGAACGCGCGCTCCACCACGCTCGCGAGCCCACGCGACACGCCGCCGAAAAAGCGATGGCCGGCGTCGAGGATTTCGTTCGAGGAGTAGCGCTCGGGCGATTGGGCGTTTGCCGGCGAAAGCGGCAAACCAAGCAGGAGAAGGAAAGCAAGGCTTCGCAAGGCGCGCATGGCTGCTCCATCAGGGGAAGATCGGCTTAACGCGTTGCACACGACAGCACCGCATAGTGGCGGAACCAGCCCCGAATCAGGCGACATTTGGCAGGAACTATGACGGTAGCGCGACGAGCACGGAAGCGGCGTGTGATGGGCGCAGCACTGTCGGTCGCGATCGGGGCTGCGGTGGCGGCGGGCCAGTGGCCGGCGCTGCACGCCTCGACCACCGAGCGCGTCGTGGTCGACCGGCATACCGGGCTCGCGATCTACGGCGTCGATCCGGTGGCGTATTTTACCGAGCGCAAGCTCGTGCCGGGCCGAGCGGACTTCGAATACCGGTATGCGGGCGCGATCTGGCGCTTCGTCAATGACGGAAATCGCGCGGCCTTTGCCGCCGATCCGGACGTCTACATGCCGCGCTATGGCGGCTACGATCCGGTCGGCATCTCGCGCGGGCTGGCCACACCGGGGTTCCCGGCGCTTTGGGCGGTGCACGAGCAGCGGCTCTACCTTTTCTACACGGCCGCCGCGCGGACGGCGTTTCTGGCCGATCCAGCCCAGGTCATCGTGTCGGCGTCGGCGCATTGGGCGGCCGTCCGGAACGAACTCGCCGAATAGCACTCAGCCCATGAAACGCCGCGCCGCGGCGGGATCGCCCCACGCGATGAAGCCCGGCACGCGAAATCCGTCGCGCGCGCGGCCGTAGCGCAGTTCTGTCCCATCCGGCGCCACCAGCATGCCACCCGCCGCGACGACGACCGCGTGGCCGGCTGCCACGTCCCATTCCGACGTTTGCGCGAGCCGGGGGTAGACCTCGGCCGCACCTTCGGCCAGGCGGCAGAACTTGATGGCCGAACCCGACTCCACCGCGGCGATGGATCCAAGGCGCGCCAGAAACGCGGCGCTCGCCGGATCGAAATGCGAACGGCTCACCGTGGCGACGCACTCACCCGCAGGCCATGGGCGCGTGCGAATGATCTCGGATGCGGCCGCTTCGCCATCGGCAAAGCGCAGCCGCGCGGCGCCGTGGTTGGCGGCCCCGCGCCAGATCAGCCCAAGCGCGGGCGCTGCGATCACGCCGACGGCAGGCGTGCCGTCGCGCACCAGCGCGATGTTCACGGTGTATTCGAGCCGCCCGGCGATGAATTCCGCGGTGCCGTCGAGCGGATCGACCAGCAGGAATTCGCGCGGCGGCTCCTTCTCCCGCCACTCGCCAACCGCTTCTTCCGATACTACGGGCACCCCGGGAGCGACACGCGCGAGGCCTTGCAACACCACCGCCTGCGCGGCCTCATCGGCGATCGTCACCGGCGAAGCATCCGCCTTTTGCCGCGTATTGGCCCGTCGGAAGTCCACCGCCAGGATCGCTGCCGATGCCTGGATGGCGACGCCGGTCAGAAGCTCGGCAAGCCGCGCATCCTCGGCCTGTTGCGTGCGCGTGCTTTGGTGCACCGAGTTCCCCGACCGCCCGAAGCCGTATTGGCAGGCGCTTTAACCGCGGTGTATCACCCCGCCAACCTGTTTCAACCGCTGAGTCGCGTGTATGCGGCGCGGCTGTCCCGACCGGAGACCCATCATGGCGGCTGTTACCCTGGAAGGCCTCGATCTCGCGGCGCTGTTGTGCTCGCGCGTCTGCCACGACCTGATCAGCCCGGTCGGCGCGGTGGTGAACGGCATCGAGGTCATGGAGGACGACGCCGACGAGCAGACCAAGGCATTTGCCATCGATCTCATCAAGAAGAGCGCCAACACGGCCTCGGCCCGTCTCCAGTTCTGCCGCATCGCATTCGGCGCGGCCGGCTCCGCCGGCGCCGCAATCGACCTTGGCGATGCCGAGGGCGTCGCGCGCGGCATGCTGGAGGACGACAAAACCAAGCTGCAATGGGGACTGCCGCGGGTGCTGCTGCCGAAAAACCGGGTCAAGCTGCTGCTGAATCTGCTGTTGCTCGCGGGCGGCACCATCCCGCGCGGCGGCCAGCTCGCGATCGAGCCGATCGGCGAGGGCGACACGATGGGCTTCAAGGTCACGGCGTCCGGACTGAATGCGCGTATCCCCCCGGCGGTGCCGACCCTGGTCGCCGGCGAGGCCGATGGGCCGGTGGATGCGCACGCGATCCAGCCGTTCTTCACCGGGCTGCTCGCCCGCGCCTGCGGCATGAGCGTCACGCTTGCGCCGGAAGGCGAGGCGATCGTGCTGACGGCGCGCTGAGGCGCGGCGCAGTTCGACACAATTCCCTGCAAACATTGCGGAATCCTCAGCCGGCGGCTCCGTGCGGCGCGGTTATTTTTCGGTTTCCGGCGGCCGTCCGGCAACCAATCCTTAAGCGCTTTGGCAACACACTGGGCAGGTTCCCGAAAGGCGGCGGCCGACCGGCCGCGCCTGGCGACGAAGGCTTTTTTCCCGATGGACGACCTGCTGCGCGAATTCCTGACCGAGACGAACGAGAGTCTCGACACGGTCGACGTGGAGCTCGTCCGCTTCGAGCAGGAGCCGAACAACGCGAAGATTCTCGATAACGTCTTCCGTCTCGTTCACACCATCAAAGGCACCTGCGGCTTCCTCGGGCTGCCGCGGCTGGAAGCGCTCGCGCACGCCGCCGAAACCCTGATGGGCAAATTCCGCGACGGCATGCCGGTGACCGGCGATGCCGTCACGCTGATCCTCTCGACCATCGACCGGCTGAAGGACGTGCTCAACGGGCTGGAGCAGACCGAGGCCGAGCCGGCAGGCGACGACAAGGACCTGATCGGCGACCTCGAGCGGATGGCGGTCGAAGGCACCGTGCCCTCCGCGGCCGCGCCGAAAGCAGAGCCGATCGCCGCCAAGCGGACCGTCGGCACGCTGATCGATCAGACGCTGGAGCGTCCGCTGCGGCCGGGCGAGGTATCGCTCGACGAACTGGAGCGCGCCTTTCGCGAGACCGCGGTCGAAGTGCCTGCGGTGGCGAAGAAGGCGGATGCACCCAAGGCCGAGGAAAAACCGAAGTCCGCCAAGGCCGAGCGCAAAAGCTTCGCCGGCGAGGACGAAGAGAAACCGGATTCGAAGGTCGCCAACCAGTCGATCCGCGTCAACGTCGACACGCTTGAATCGCTGATGACCATGGTTTCGGAGCTCGTCCTCACGCGCAACCAGCTGCTGGAAATCGCGCGCCGCCACGAGGATTCCGAATTCAAGGTGCCGCTGCAGCGCCTTTCCAACGTCACCGCCGAGCTGCAGGAGGGCGTCATGAAGACGCGCATGCAGCCGATCGGCAATGCGTGGCAGAAGCTGCCGCGCATCATCCGCGATCTTGCAAGCGAGCTGAATAAGGAGATCGAGCTCGAGATGCACGGCGCCGACACCGAGCTCGACCGCCAGGTGCTCGATCTGATCAAGGATCCGCTGACGCACATGGTGCGCAACTCGGCCGATCACGGGCTCGAAACGCCGGAACAGCGCCGCGCCGCCAACAAGCCCGAGAAGGGCACGATTCGCCTCTCCGCCTATCACGAGGGCGGCCACATCATCATCGAGATCGCCGACGACGGGCGCGGGCTGAATTCGGCGCGGATCAAGCAGAAGGCGATCGAGCAGGGCCTCGCGACCGAGCACGAAATCGAGAAGATGACGGAGGCGCAGGTCCACAAGTTCATCTTTGCGCCGGGTTTCTCCACTGCCGCGCAGGTGACCAACGTGTCCGGCCGCGGCGTCGGCATGGACGTCGTGCGCAACAATATCGATCAGATCGGCGGCACGATCGACGTGAAGTCGGTGCCCGGTGAAGGCTCGAGCTTCACCATCAAGATCCCGCTCACGCTCGCGATCGTCTCGGCGCTGATCGTCGAGGCCGGCGGCGACCGCTTCGCGATCCCGCAGCTTGCGGTGATCGAACTGGTGCGTGCGCAAAGCAACTCGGAGCATCGCATCGAGCGCATCAAGGATGCGCCGGTGCTGCGCCTGCGCAACAAGCTGCTGCCGCTGATTCATCTCAAGAAACTGTTGAAGATGGACGGCGCTGCCGAGAGCGGGGCGGAGAACGGCTTCATCGTGGTCACGCAAGTCGGCAACCAGACGTTCGGCATCGTGGTCGACGGCGTCTTCCACACCGAGGAAATCGTCGTCAAGCCGATGTCGACCAAGTTGCGTCACATCGCGATGTTCTCGGGCAACACGATCCTCGGCGACGGCTCGGTGATCATGATCATCGACCCGAACGGGATCGCGCAGACGGTGGGGTCGGCCGGCACGCGCACGGAGGAAGCCGAAGTTCAGCAGAGCGCGCAGCTCGAGAAGATGGTGTCGCTGCTGGTGTTCCGCGCCGGCTCGCAACAGCCGAAGGCCGTTCCGCTCTCGCTGGTCACGCGCCTGGAAGAGATCGATTGCAAGAAGATCGAGCTCTCGAACGGCCGTCACCTCGTCCAATACCGCGGCCAGCTGATGCCGCTGGTGCGCGTCAGCGACGAGGTGCGGGTGCGCAACGAAGGCGCGCAGCCGCTGCTGGTGTTCTCGGATGGCGGCCGCTCGATGGGCCTCGTGGTCGACGAGATCGTCGACATCGTCGAGGACCGACTCGACATCCAGGTCGGCAGCGACGCACCGGGCATGCTCGGCTCCGCGGTGATCAAGGGGCAGGCCACCGAGATCATCGATATCGCTCATTTCCTGCCGCTCGCCTTCGAGGACTGGTTCCGGCGCAAGGAGATGAAGTCCGATGCGCTGACGCTCTCGCTGCTGTTCGTCGACGACTCCGCCTTCTTCCGCAACATGCTGGTGCCGGTGCTCAAGGCCGCGGGCTACGACGTCACCGCGGTCGGCGCGCCGCAGGAGGCGCTCGCCATCATCAAGAAGGGCCAGAGGTTCGACGCGATCATCTCCGACATCGAAATGCCGGGCATGAACGGGTTCGAGCTCGCCGAGGCGATCCGTGCCGACGCGCGCGCCGCGCATGTGCCGATCATCGCGCTGTCTTCGATCACCTCGCCCGCCACCATCGAGCGCGGGCGGCAGGCCGGCTTCCACGACTTCGTCGCCAAGTTCGACCGTCAGGGCCTGATCGCGGCGCTGAAGGAGACGACCGTCGACTTCGTCGAGGCGGCGTGAGGGCGGGATCATGAGCAACGACAACATCGTCGCCGAAAGCCTCATCGAATACGTCACCGTGATGATCGGGGGCCAGCTGTTCGGGCTGCCCATCTCGCGCGTGCAGGACGTGTTCATGCCCGACCGCATGACGCGCGTGCCGCTGTCGGAGCCTGAGATCGCGGGCGTGCTCAATCTGCGTGGCCGCATCGTCACGGCAATCGACATGCGCCGCCGGCTCGGCCTGCCGCCGCGCAGCGACGACAAGCCCACGATGGCGGTCGGCATCGAGCTCAGGGGTGAATCTTATGGCCTGCTGATCGATACGGTCGGCGAGGTGATGAAGCTAGGCGACGCGACGCTCGAGCCCAACCCGGTCAATCTCGACGGCAGGCTTGCGCGCGTGTCGGCCGGCGTGCATCGCCTCGACGGGCAGTTGATGGTCATTCTGGATGTGGACTCGGTGTTGAACGCGTCGGCGGAGCCGCTGGCGGCCTGACAATGGAACGTGAGCGGCGGAGGTGCAGTCCGCTGTGCTCAAGAAAGTGGTGGAGCCATGAAGACCTGTTTGGTGGTCGACGATTCGAGCGTCATCCGGAAAGTGGCGCGGCGGATTCTCGAAGGCCTCGACTTCAAGATCACTGAGGCCGAGGACGGACAACAAGCGCTCGAGCAGTGCCGCGGGGCGATGCCGGACGCGGTGCTGCTCGACTGGAACATGCCGGTGATGGACGGCTACGACTTCCTCAAGGCGCTCCGCCGCATGCCCGGCGGCGACGCGCCGAAGGTGGTGTTCTGCACCACCGAGAACGACGTCGCGCACATCGCGCGCGCGCTCAGCGCCGGCGCGAACGAATACATCATGAAGCCGTTCGACAAGGAAATCGTCGAAGCCAAATTCCAGGAAGTCGGACTGATCTGACGGCTTCGGCCGCCGTCCGCGTAGCGTCCCGCGTAACCGAGTACTTGTCTATGAGCGCTGCCGCCAGCCTTGCGCCTTCCGCGCCCGCCGCCGCGCAAGAACCTATTCGCGTCATGATTGTGGATGACGCGGTCGTGGTGCGTGGACTTGTCTCGCGTTGGGTCGGCGAAGAGCCGGGGCTGAAGATCGTCGCCTCGCTGCGCACCGGCCGCGAAGCGGTCGATCAACTGCTCCGTCACAATCCGGATGTGGTCATCCTCGACATCGATATGCCCGATCTGAACGGGATCGAGGCGCTGCCGCTGCTGCTTGAGAAGAAACGCGACCTCGTCGTCATCATGGCGTCGACGCTGACCCGCCGCAACGCGGAGATCAGCCTGCGGGCGCTCTCGCTCGGCGCCGCCGACTACGTGCCGAAGCCCGCGACCAACCGCGAGGTCACCACATCGGCGGGTTTCCGGCGCGAGCTGATCGAGAAAATCCGCGAGCTCGGCGGGCGGCGCAAACGCGTTGCCGATATGCGCGCGCGCATGCCCGCGGCGCACCCGGGCGGCCTCGCGCGCCGCATGATCGCGCTTGGGGATGCGCCCACCATTGCGCCGACGCATGGGCACTCGATCGATTTCAAGCTGCGCCCGTTCGCCCTGACGCCGCCGCGCGTGCTGGTGATCGGGTCCTCGACCGGCGGCCCGCAAGCGCTCACCGCGCTCGTCGGGCAAATCGCCCCCATGACCGAGCGCGCGCCGGTGCTGATCACGCAGCACATGCCGCCGACGTTCACCACCATTCTGGCCGAACATCTCGCGCGCGCGAGCGGCATTCCCGCGCGTGAGGCCGAAGACGGCGAGCCGATCCTGCCCGGCGGCATCTACCTCGCGCCGGGCGGCCGTCACATGACCGTCGTGCGGCGCGACGGCCAGCCGGCGATTTCGCTCAACGACGGACCGCTGATCAACTTCTGCCGGCCCGCGGTCGATCCGCTGTTCTCCTCTGCCGCGCAGGTCTGGGGTGTTGCGCTCCTTGCCGCGATCCTCACCGGCATGGGGTCGGACGGCACTCATGGTGCCCAGGACGTGGTCGCGGCCGGCGGCAGCGTGATCGCACAGGACGAGGCGACGAGCGTGGTGTGGGGCATGCCGGGTGCCGCGGCGAATGCCGGCGTCTGCTCGGCGGTGCTGCCGCTTGAAGGAATCGGTCCGAAGATCGTGCGGCTGTTCCGGGGAGACAAGTCGTGACGCCGCTCGATTACGACTTTCTGCGCAAGCTCCTGAAGGAGCGCTCCGGCCTGGTGCTGTCGGCCGACAAGCAATACCTGGTCGAAAGCCGGCTGACGCCGCTGGTTCGCAAGGCAGGCCTTGCCTCGCTCGGCGAATTGGCCGCGAAGCTCAAGGGAAACGACGAGCGCCTGATCGTCGACGTGGTCGAGGCGATGACGACGAACGAGTCGTTCTTCTACCGCGACAAGATCCCGTTCGACCACTTCCGCGAAGCGATCCTGCCGGGCCTCCTGTCCGCGCGCGCGATGCAGCGGCGCATCCGCATCTGGTGCGCGGCGGCCTCTACGGGGCAGGAGCCTTATTCGCTGGCGATGTGCATCAGGGAGATGAAGGAAAAGCTCGGCGGCTGGCGCATCGAACTCGTCGCGACCGATCTTTCGACCGAAGTGCTGGAGAAGGCGAGGGCCGGCGTCTACAGCCAGTTCGAGGTGCAGCGCGGGCTGCCGATTCAGATGCTGGTGAAATATTTCGCGCAGGTCGGCGACACCTGGCAGATCGCGCCGGACATCCGCGCGATGGTGCAATTCCGGCCGCTCAATCTGCTCGCCGACTTTACCAGTCTCGGGCGCTTCGACGTGATCTTCTGCCGCAACGTGCTCATCTATTTCGATCAGGAAACCAAGATCGGCGTGCTCAACCGCATCGGGCGGGTGCTCGAGCCGGATGGCTACCTGGTGCTCGGCGCGGCCGAGACCGTGGTCGGCCTGACCGACGCGTTCAAGCTGGTGCCGGAAAAGCGCGGGCTCTACGCACCGAGCAAGCCGTCGCCGCTAGCGGGCAGCGCGATCAAACCGATCGGGCTGCGACCGCTCGCGGTCGTCGGCGCGCGCTGACGCCTCACTTCACGTTTTTCAGCGCAGGGACGGCGCGGTCGAGGGCTGCGAGCCGGTCGAGCCCGTGCGCATCCATCAGCAGCGCCATCATCTCGGCGCGCGTGAGCAGCTGGATCGCCTGCTGCAGGCTGATGCAATCCTCAAGCTTCGCGAACGCGACCACGCGCGCGACGTCGATCTCACCTGGCTGGCGCGCGGCCATCTGCGGCAGCATGGCACGATGCGCGGCGAGCAGGGCGGGATCGGAGAACAGCCGCTCGACCGCGGGGCGCCGGTCGCTGCCGGCGAATTCCGCGATCAGCGCATTCGCGCGCTCGAGAACTTCCGGCGGCTGGCTTTCTTCCGGCGTGAGCAGCAGCTTCATGCGCCGCAGCTTGAGCCCGGTTTGCGGATTGGCGGTCCATTGCACGAGCGGCACCGCAAGGATCAGGCCTGCGATCACCGGCGTCATCCAGGCAAACAGCGAATACGACACCTCATAGGCGGCGAGCGCGAGCAGCAGGCCGAACGCCGTGTGCCAGCCGTAGCGGCGCATCACGGCGCGCAGCGGCAGGGTGCCGTCGTCGCGCCGCTGCGCCTGCCAGCCGCTGTCGCGGCCGCTGAGGATCGCCAGCACGGAAGCCGATTGAATCAGCATCATGATCGGCGCGATCAGGCCGGAGATCAGCGTCTCGGCCAGCATGCTGAAGAATGCCCGGATGGCGCCGCCAAACGCCTTGCGCCTTGCGCGATCGGCAAGCATCGCCAGATAGCCGATGAGCTTCGGGAGCAGCAGCAGCGCCATGGTGCCGGCGAACACGTAAGCCGCGCGCACCGGATCCTGCGCCGGCCATTGCGGGTAGAGGGTGAACGTTTTCGGGAAATATTCCGGCCGGATGAATTGCGCTTGCAGCGAAATCAGGATTCCGACGAACAGGAACAACAGCCACAGCGGCGCCGCCACGTAGGCGCCGATGCCGGTCGCAAGATGCAGCCGCGTCACCCAATGCAGCCCGCGGGCGGGAAGCACGCCCATGTGCTGCAGGTTGCCCTGGCACCAGCGGCGGTCGCGCGCGGCGTATTCGGTGAGCGACGGCGGCGACTCTTCGTACGAGCCGCCGAGCGCCGGCGCCATCACGACCGCCCACCCGCCGCGCCGTATCAGCGCGGCCTCGACGAAATCGTGGCTGAGAATATGCCCGCCGATCGGGCGCGGGCCGCTCAGCGCGGGCAGGCCGGCGCATTCGGCGAAGGCGCGCACGCGGATGATCGCGTTGTGGCCCCAGTAATTGCCGTCGGCGCCATGCCACCAGGCGAGGCCATAGGCGATCAGCGGGCCGTAGAGCCGTCCGGCGAATTGCTGCACGCGCGCAAACGTCGTGGTGGCGTTGACCATCACGGGAAACGTCTGGATCAATCCGACGCCGGGATGGCGTTCCATCGCGGCGACGAGCCGCACCAATGTGTCGCCGGTCATCAGCGAATCGGCGTCGAGCACGATCATGTGCGCATAATGGCCGCCGAAGCGCTGCAGCCACTCGGCGATGTTGCCGGCCTTCTTGGCGTCGTTTTTCGGACGGTGGCGGTAATAGACGCGGGCCGGCGCGCCGAGGTGCTCGCGCAGCGCGAGGAACGCAGCCTCTTCGGCGACGAAGATGTCCGGATTGGTCGTGTCGCTCAGGATATAGACGTCGAAGCACGCTTCCTGCCCCGTCGCGGCGGCCGACTCGTAGACGGCCTGCACGCGCGAGAACACACGGTCCGGCTCCTCGTTATAGGTCGGCAGCAGCAGCGCCGTGCGGCTCTCGATCGCAGGCAGCGGCGCGTCGGGATTGATCTCGACCGCCCCCGTTCGCCGTGTCGCCATCGCGATGACGCCGCCCAGCGTGCTGGCGAACGAGAAGGCAACCCAGGCAAACAGGACCACGAACAGCACAAGGATCGCGGCTTCCAGCGTGGTCAGGCCGCCGACCGCCAGCACGAAATACATCTGGTAGGCCGCAATCGCGCTGAGCAGCAGCGCGGTGCCGAGCACGAAGGCCCGCCGCGCCGCGACGGCAGGCGCAGCGAAGCGGACCGGCGCTCGCGCGCCGTCGCGCAACGATTGCACCGGCATCGCGAGTGGGGCCTCCGGGGGCAGGTAGGGGCACGCCGCGCAAGGCGGCGCGGCCGGCGCCAGCCTCAGGGCGTCCATCGGTCCATCCAGACCTCCGAAAGCGCGTCTTCGCCGCGGAAGAGCTGCGCCCGGAGTTCGACTGCCTTTTCGCTCCCGGGCGCGAGCTGGAAGCTCAGCCGCGTGCCGGCGGTCTCCGGATTGGGATGCGCGACGACGTTGCGCACTTTCCCTTTGTCGAACGAGACCGTCCCCTTGATCTCGGCCGGCGCGATCCCCTTCAGGTTCTCGCCGACGAAGTCGATCACGATCAGGCGCGTCTCGTCCGCTCCGGCGCCGATGCGGGTCGCGACCACCTGCGCGAGCGGCAACGGCTTCGGCATCCGCGTGCCCCAATGGATGCGATACGTATAGGCGTACTCGCCTTTGGCGCGCGTCGGCGCGCGCGGACGCCAGAACGAGACGACGTTGTCGTTGATCTCCGTCGTGGTCGGGATCTCGACGAGATGCACCGCGCCTTCGCCCCAGTCGCCGATCGGCTCGATCCAGGCGCTCGGACGGCGCTCGTAGCGCGCCTCCAGGTCCTCGTAAGTATGGAAGTCGCGCTGGCGCTGCAGCAGCCCGAAGCCGCGCGGATTGTTGTCGATGAAGGCGCTGACCTGAAGATCGGCGGGATTGTTGAGCGGGCGCCAGATCTGCTCGCCACGCCCGTTCTGGATGCCAAGCCCGTCGGAGTCGTGCACTTCGGGGCGGAAGTCGTCGACGCCGCCGCGATCGTTGGCGCCGAAGAAATACATGCTGGTCAGCGTCGCCAGCCCGATCTGCTCGATCTGCACGCGCGGAAACAGCGTTGCCTCGATGTCGTAAATGGTAGTTTCGCCCGGGCGGATGGTGAAGCGATAGGCAGCCGCCGCGCTTTCTGAATCGAGCAGCGCGTGGACCACGATCGAGCTTGCGCCCTTGGCGGGCCGCTCGACCCAGAACGTGCGGAAGTTAGGAAACTCCTCGCCCTTGGGATCGGCGGTGTTGAGCGAGAGTCCGCGTGCCGACAGGCCGTAGGAGAGCCCCTTGGCGACGGCGCGGAAATAGCTGGCTCCGAGAAACACGCCGATCTCGTCGAAATAGTCCGGCCGGTTGATCGGCCCATGAATGCGAAAACCCGCGAAGCCGAGGTTCGTCTTGATGTCGGGCACCGGCTGATCGCCGAACGAGAACATCGCGGGCGAGTAGACAATCGGGGTGGCAAGCCCGTCCTTTACTTCGAAGATGTCGACCCGGTTCGCGTAGTAGAAGCCGCGGTGGAAGAACTGTAGCTGGAACGGCAGATTTTCGCCGCGCCAGAGCGCCTGCTCGGGCACGAAGCGGATCATGCGATAGCGGTCGTAGGTGAGATCCTTCAGCGGATCGGGAAGCTTGTTGTCCGGCGGCTTGTACGGCTTCTGCGCAAGCTCGCGCGCCCACGCCCGCACGCTTGCGGCCTCGAACGGCACGCCCTTGTCCTGCGCCGACGCCTCGCCGACCATCGCGCTGTAAAGCGGCCGGCCGGCAAATGGCAGCGTGAGGCTGGCAGCAAGAAGATCGCGGCGGCGCAACGGGTTACCTCGTGCGATTGAGTTGAAGTTCAGCCCTCGGGGACGCCTCATTGCATCCGCACGTGCGCGTACGGGCGATAACGGGGCGGGGAGGCGAGAGTTCCCGTCGCGCGGAGGCGCTTATGCGGGCGTCATTCCGGCGAAACTATGAGCGCCCCGTCGAGCGCGAACAAGCCGGTCAGTCGCCGGTTGGCAATTGTGACGATCGACCTCACAGCTTTAGAGCGCTGCGGATTCCTGCTACCACCAGCAGGGCCAATGATGCCGTCGCCGCTGGACAGGGGGAAACCATGCCTGCCGTTGCGTTCTCCAATAACGATATCGCCGTCGTCGCCTGGACCTTCGACGAGCATCTCGACGGCTGTCTCGGCTTTGCGGTCCACCAGATCGACATCGACGCCGGCAACAAGGAAACAATCCTGCCGGCGCTCGCGCGTTTCGCAGGCCAGGACAGGAGCCTGAAGCTCGATACCTCGCAGGCGCCAATCCAGAAGTTCTGGTGGAAGGACCTGTTCGCAAAGCGCGGCGGCACCTACCAATACCGCATCGTGCCGATGGGCGGCACGCCCGGGGGCACGCTCACGCCGCTCAAGGGCGTCGATGCGCTGCTGAGCAATAAGATCACGCTGACGGAAAAGCGTCCTCCGTTCAGCGCGTATTTCAATCGCGGCATCGTGGCGACGCAGGCGTTGAGCCATGCGCTCAATAACAAGCCGAGCGTTCCCGCGCTGACCCCGCACATCCAGGACCCGAAGGATCCCATCCGGATTCGCCTGATGGGCCAGCTTTCCGATGGCGTGACCGAGTTGCTCGATCGCGCCGACAAGGACGGCGGCACGATCCATGGCGCGCTTTACGAGCTGAACGACCCGAAGGGCCTCGAGGTCCGCTTGCAGGCGGCAGACCATGGCGATCCGAAAAGCCGGAATATCATTCTGGGCAATGAGCGGATCGCCAAGACCAAGACCACCCCGGAGATTGAAGACGCCGACTCCGAAAACCGCGCGAACCTGAAGAAAGCCGGCGTCAACGTGATCGACCGCATCCTGCAGGCGGGCGACATTCCACATAACAAATTCCTGGTGCTGACCCAGAACGGCAGCCCGGCCGCCGTGCTTTCCGGCTCGACCAACTGGACCAGCACCGGGCTCTGCACGCAGACCAACAACGCGCTGATCATCAACTCGCCCGCGGTTGCGAGCCGCTATATCGCCGTCTGGAATGCCATCAAGGCCGATGTCGATGCGGCCGGCGGCGACGAGTCGAAATTGCAGTCGCCGGCGCAGCGCACCTTCAATCGCACCGGCAACGACGACGCGATCAAGTCGCCGATCAAGCTTCCCGGCGGCGTGACGATCGAGGCGATGTTCTCGCCCAATACCGTCAACACGCTGAGAAGCCCGCCGAAGGAAGTGCCGAACGACATGAAGCGGGTGTTCGACCTGATCGACGGCGCGAAGCAGGCGGTGCTGTTCCTCGCATTCGATCCCGGCAACAACTCGATCCTCGATGCGGCGGGCAGGGCGCTTGCGAAGAACCCCGACCTGTTCGTGCGCGGCGCGCTCACCAACGCGCAGCGCGCCACGAATTTCTCCGCCGCGCTGCATCAGGGCGGCGCCGCCGACCAGGACGACGGCGGCGCACAGCCGCCGGCGACGGTTACGGTCGTCGGCGAGCCGGGCAAGCCAAAAAAGCAGGGGGCAAAGCTGCCGTCGGCCAAGCCCGACTTCCGCGCGGTGCCGGCCGGCGCCATCGACGACAAGGATGCCTTCGGCGCATGGGAAGCAGAGCTCGCCAGATTCGGCTTTGCCATCATCCACAACAAGATCGTGGTGATCGACCCGTTCAGTGACAACTGCACCGTTGTGACGGGCTCGCACAATCTCGGCTTTCGCGCCTCGCACAACAACGATGAGAACATGCTGATCATCCGCGGCCATCGCGGACTCGCGGAGGCATACGCGTGTCACGTGCTCGACCTGTACGACCACTACGCCTTCCGGTTCCTGCTCAAGCAGCATCCGGAGGTCTTCGGCCGGCCGCTGCAACCGGACGACACCTGGCAGGAGCGCTACATCATCGGCAAGGACGAGAAGTCGCCCGAATTGCGCTTCTGGCTCTCGGCCGCGACGAAGGGCGATACGTCCGGTTCGGGCGCTCTGCCGCCGAAGCAGAAGCTTGCGAGCAGCGCGCCGGCGTCATCAGGCGATGGATCGGGTGGGATCAACACGAAGCCAGCGAAAAAGACCGCGGCCAAAAAGAAAGCGAAGAAGAAAACCGCCAAAAAGGGCGCGAAGAAAAAGTCCGCAAAGAAGCCCGCGAAAAAGGCTACAAAGAAAAAAGCCGCAAAGAAAAAAGCATCCAGAAAGGCGAAGAAGAAAGTCGTCAAGAAGCACTCAAAGAAGCGCTGATCGGGCTCACAGTCGCGCGGAAACAAGAACCCCGCCTCGCGGCGGGGTTCTCGTTATCAACCTGATACCTCGATCACGCGGGGATGCGCTCTTCGACTTCCGTCGGCTCGCGCAGCACATAGCCGCGGCCCCACACCGTCTCGATGTAGTTCTTCCCCTGGCTGGCGTTCGCAAGCTTCTTGCGCAGCTTGCAGATGAACACGTCGATGATCTTGAGTTCGGGCTCGTCCATGCCGCCGTAGAGATGATTGAGGAACATCTCCTTGGTGAGCGTGGTGCCCTTGCGGAGCGAGAGGAGCTCCAGCATCTGGTATTCCTTGCCGGTCAGATGCACGCGCGCGGCGTTGACCTCGACCGTCTTGGTGTCGAGATTGACGACGAGATCGCCGGTCTGGATCACGGACTGGGCGTGGCCCTTGGAGCGGCGCACGATCGCGTGGATGCGGGCGACCAGCTCGTCCTTGTGGAACGGCTTGGTCATGTAGTCGTCGGCGCCGAAGCCGAGACCCTTGACCTTGTCCTCGATGCCGGCGAGGCCGGAGAGGATCAGGATCGGCGTCTTGATCTTGGAGACCCGCAGCGTCCGCAGGACCTCATAGCCCGACATGTCGGGCAGGTTCAGGTCGAGGAGGATGATGTCGTAGTCGTAGAGTTTTCCGAGATCGACACCTTCCTCACCGAGGTCGGTCGTATAAACATTGAAACTCTCGGATTTCAGCATCAGTTCAATCGATTGCGCGGTCGCGCTATCGTCTTCAATCAGCAGAACGCGCATGCCAGTCCCCTTCCACGCCCTCTGGGCTCAGGTCGGCAGGCCACAAGGGCCCCTTCGTTTACGCCTTGGGACAATCGAATCGGCACGCTACGGCTCAATGGTTAACAAAACCTGATTCTCGTGCGCAAGCATTTACTGTGCGAAAACGACCGAATCGCCGTAATATGCTGGAGAGAACAGGTTTTCTCGCCACTTACCCCTTCACGCTCAACGTTAAGAATCGGCGTTAACCGACTCCCGCGACTCGCCCCTCCGTCCTGGCAGGCGAGACGCCCAAGTCCCAAGGACGGTGAGGCAATCATTAACGAGACGGGTAAATGCGCGGTTAAGGGAATGTCCGCCGCGCGAGGAATCGAAGGGAATAATGAAGGCGCTGGCCGAGCAGATCGCGGAGCTTGATGGGGTCGAGATTTACGGCCGGGTCGTCGGCGTGCGCGGCCTGATGGTGGAGGTCGCGGGGCCGATCCACGCGATGTCGGTCGGCGCACGCGTGATCATCGAGACCGGTGCGGCACGTGCGATCCCGTGCGAGGTGGTCGGTTTCACCGGGCCGAACGCGCTGCTGATGCCCTTCGCGGCGCTCGAAGGCGTGCGGCGCGGCTGCCGCGCCGTGGTCACATCTGTCGCGGCCGCGGTGCGGCCATCGGACGGCTGGCTCGGGCGCGTCGTCAATGCGATGGGCGAGCCGATAGACGGCAAGGGGCCGCTGCCGCCCGGACCTTCGCCCTATCCGTTCCGCAATCCGCCGCCGCCTGCGCATGCGCGCCGCCGCGTCGGCAGCCCGCTCGATCTCGGCGTGCGGGCGCTGAACACCTTCATCACGTGCTGCCGCGGCCAACGAATGGGCGTGTTCTCCGGCTCGGGTGTCGGCAAGTCGGTGCTGCTCTCGATGCTCGCCCGCAACGTCGCCGCGGACGTGTCTGTGATCGGGCTGGTCGGTGAGCGTGGCCGCGAGGTGCAGGAGTTCCTGCAGGACGATCTCGGCGCAGCCGGTCTCGCGCGCTCGGTCGTGGTGGTGTCGACCTCGGACGAGCCTGCGCTGATGCGCCGCCAGGCCGCGTACCTTACGCTCGCGATCGCTGAATATTTCCGCGACGAGCACCAGGACGTGCTGGTGCTGATGGATTCGGTGACGCGCTTTGCCATGGCGCAGCGCGAGATCGGGCTTTCGGCCGGCGAGCCGCCGACCGCGAAGGGTTACACGCCGACCGTGTTCACCGAATTGCCGCGCCTGCTCGAACGCGCCGGGCCCGGCACCGATGCCGGCACGATCACCGGCATTTTCACCGTGCTGGTCGACGGCGACGATCACAACGAGCCGGTCGCCGATGCGGTGCGCTCCATTCTCGACGGCCATATCGTGATGGAGCGCGCGATCGCCGAGCGCGGACGCTATCCGGCGATCAACATCCTCAAGTCCGTGTCGCGCACCATGCCGCGGGCCGCCGATCCCGCCTACCTGCCGGTGATCAACCGCGCGCGGCAGATCATGGCGACCTACGCCGACATGGAGGAACTGATCCGGCTCGGCGCCTACCGGGCGGGTTCGAGCGCCGAAGTGGACGAAGCCATTGCGCTGCATCAGCCGCTCGAGGTCTTCCTCGGGCAAGGTAAGGAAGAATCAACATCTCTTACCGAAGCCTATATGCGGCTCGCGGAAATCATCGGCCATGCGGAAACCGAAAACTAACGTTGTGCTGCCACAGTTGCCCGGGGCTGGGACCGGGCTTGTAGCGCCGTGGGTCCTGCTGCGTCCCGAGTGTATGTCGGGGCTTCTGGGGAGTACGAGTCGATGAAGTCGCGCGAGACGCTCATTCGCCTGAGGAAATTCCAGGTCGACGAAAAGCGGCGCCGGGTTGCACAGATCGAAGGCATGGTGGCCGATTTCGACCGCATGGCTGCCGAGCTCGATCGCGAGATCGCGGCCGAGCAGGACCGCGCCGGCATCCATGATCCGACCCATTTTGCCTATCCGACCTATGCGAAAGCCGCGCTCGTGCGGCGCGACAATCTCAAGCGCTCGGCCGACGAACTGAAGGTCCAGCTCGAGGACGCCCGCATGGCGCTGGCCGAGGCGTTCGAGGAATTGAAGAAGGTCGAGTTGCTCGACGAGCGTGACCAGCAGCGCGAACGCGTCGCCGACAATGCGCGCGAGCAGGCCGAACTCGACCGCATCGGCGCGCTGCGCCCGGCAGCAATGCGGGTCTGATTTCGATTTGGTGTGCGCCCCCTCCGGGATCAAACGCCGATGACGACGGATGCCACAATACCCTGGCGAGCAATTCTTTGTCTTGTCGCGGCTTTTGCGCTCCCGCCAACGACCGGCGTTGCCGAGCAGAAATCCTGCGTCTCAAAGGAAGTTAGCCAGCCGATCGCGGTGACGATTTCCGAAGTATTCGGCTGGCCATGCGTTGTTGACCGGGAACAGCGGCAGCAGCTTTGTGTGCCCGCCGGCAAGCAACTGACGTCTTTCCGGCTCGTCCCCGAGATGGATCACAACACACTCGGTGTGAAGGATATTCGCAAGCTCGATGACAGATGTGTGGAGGCGCGCGTCAGCATCCACAGCGCGGATCATACCGGTGCGAACGGCGCTTACATGTGTACGCCTGCAGCTTTCATCGGCCGGATCGTCGCAACGTATTGCGACTAGACCCCGGTCGGGCGGTCTGCCGCCTTGAGGGTTGATCGCGGCAACTTTCGCAGCGTCTCGCCGTATCGTGCGGGCCAGGCCCGGATGAGCCCGGCCCCTGGGCGCGCGTGCGTGCTGAACTGTTGCAATCACCGGGCGTCCCGGCCATCGTCTGGACCAAGGGGATTCTCGTCTGCAAATGCTCACGCCGGCCGAATTGGTGTGGCTGATGGCCGCGGTCGCCAAAGGCGACCAGGCGGCATTCGAGCGTTTGTACCTGGCCACACGCGCGAAACTGTATGGCGTGGTCCTGCGTATCTTGCGGCGAACCGACCTCGCCGACGAGGTGATACAGGAGACCTACCTGAAGATCTGGCACAATGCCGGCAGTTTCGACCCGAAGCTCGCGACCCCGATCACCTGGATGGTCGCGATCGCGCGCAATCGGGCGCTCGATCTCGTCCGCAAGAAAGGGGAAGCCTCGATCGAGGACGAGCCTGCCGCAATGGAAGCGGCCGGCGAGGAGGCCGATCCCCTGGCGCGCCGTGAAATGACCGAGGAACTCAAACGCCTGCTCGCCTGCCTCGGCCAGCTCGACGAAGAGCGGCGGCGCATGGTGCTGCTCGCCTATTACAGCGGCTGGAGCCGGGACCAGCTGGCCGCGAAGTTCGACGCCCCGGCGAATACGATCAAGACCTGGCTGCGGCGCAGCCTGTTGGAGATCCGGGAGTGCCTCGGGTCATGACCATGGACGAAGACCGCGACGGCTTTGCGGCGGAGTATGTGCTGGGCACGCTCGATGCCGAAGAGCGCGCGCAGGCCGATGCGCTGATGATCGTGGACCAGGACTTTGCCGCCAAGGTGCGGCAATGGGAACGCCGGCTCGGCGAGCTGAACGCGCTGGTCGCGCGGGTCGAGCCGCCCGCGCCGGTGTGGGAGCGTATCAAGGCGGGCCTCGCGAGCACCGGGCAGGCCGAAGGCCTGCATTTGCCTGAAGTGCCGGCACCCCCTGTGTCGGCCACCCGGACCGATGCGCCGGGCGCCGAGATCATCCTGATGCGGCAGCGCATGCAGCGCTGGCGCGGCTTCTCCACCATCACCGGCCTGATGGCGGCGTGCCTCGTGGGGATCGTCCTGGTGCGCGAGTACAAGCCGGACGCTTTGCCGCCCGAGCTGCGCCCGGGACGCCCGGTGGTCGAGCGCATCGTCGAAAAGCCGGTCGAAGTGGTGAAGGAAGTCGTGCGCGAGGTGCCCTCCGCGCGGCCAGCGCAGTTCGTCGCGGTGTTCCAGAAGGATGAGCAGTCGCCCGCGTTCGTGATGTCGGTCGATACCGACAAGCGGACCGTCACGGTGCGCCAGGTCGCGGCGGAACGCCTCGCGGACAAGTCCTATCAATTGTGGATCGCCACCGAGCCCGGCGTCGCGCCGCGCTCGCTTGGCGTGCTGGGGACCGACGACTACACCGTGCAGGCGACGCTCGCCGCCTATGATCCGGCGGTGATCAATAAGGCGACCTACGGGATTTCGCTCGAGCCCCTCGGTGGCTCACCGACCGGGCAGCCGACCGGCCCGGTCATCCACGCCAGGCTGTTGCAGGTCACGCCGCCGCAAAATCCGTGAGCCAAAAAAATCGAGCGCCCAGCGGGCGCTCGAAGGAGGCTTGCGGAGGTCACTCGCAAGGAAACTACTGAACGGTGGTCCCATCGCGGGCGGTGACGGCGGCGGGCTTGCCTGCCTTGAGCACCGGGCCATGGGCCTGAAGATTGGCGGAGGCGCCGTTGTCGGTGACGCGGGCGGTGATGCCGACCATGATCACGGCGATCGCTGCGACGAGCGATACGGCCACGATCTTCAGGTGGGTCGTGCGGTCTGCGGTAACGAGCGAATGATTCATGGGATCTCTCCCCGGTCCTGTCCGTTGGTCGTGCCAACCGGGAGTTTGGTTCAAGCAAGCAACGCAGATTCTCGCGAAAAGTTTCGTTTGACTGTTGCAGATCGGCCCGCGCGGCGACCAGCGGAAGCCGTCAACAGGGTGTATGTTATTGATGAATATGGGTTCGCCGTCGCGCGGGCGCACCCCGCGTGTGGTCACAAGGCCGTGGCACCAGGGTCACGGGGGATCGCGGCGTCGTGAACGGACGGTATTTGGACACCGTTAGATCGGGCAGGCGGGGTTCACCGAAGATCAATACTCCGACCTCGACAATGAGGGGACGATCGATCCGGCGTGCCGCGCTGCCGGCGCCTTGGAGAGCAGGAGCATGGGTGCCTCGGGAACGGGTCTTTATTCCAGCGACATGGCCGCAGACATGCGCGCGGCCATCAAGTCGGCGCTGCGTCTGCCCGTCGACGAGGACCGCATCGTCGAGATCCTGAGCGATTGCGAACGTGGCGCGGCCACCGATCCGGGCAACGAAGATCACACCACCTTTTGGCTCGTGCTCGCCGACCAGTTCGAGCAGCGCGGCGTGGCGCACGCACCCACGCGGGAAAAGGCCATCGCCATCATCGATCGAGGCGACGACCTCGCCATGATGGAAAGGCGCGGCATGAAGCAGGCCGATCTGCGCAAACGCGGGGATAAGCTTGCCGAGCTGCGCGCTCGCCTTGCTGCCGCGCCGCGGGTGTCGAAGCCGCGCGCGACGATCAAGACGCCCGAGCCGTATGTCCTCGAGCTCGGCGTCCTCTACGCCTGCCCGGTGCAGGGCAGCAGCTGCATCAGCCCCTATCGTGGCAAAAAGAACTACGATGGCTCACCCTGGAGTCCCGATGGGTGGCGGCAGTTCGTCGTGCTCAATCGTGGGCGCGCGTTCGATTATCTTGCCTGGTACCACCCGCTGGTCGCCAAGAAACCGATCGCACAAAAGCCGCGCCTTGCCGACGCTGGCGTCGATTTCTGGTGGGAGCTCGACACACCGAAAACGTGCCCGCGACGGCATTTCGATCGGATGGAAATTGCTGCAATCGGCACCTTGCCGATCGACATGGAAAAGGCGGGGGTTCGGTTCGCGAAGAGGGGGCCGGGCTACGTCCACCTCGGCTGCGACGGCCGCAGCTGGGCCGTCAACGAGGTTACGATTGCCGACTCGATGCATGCGTCGAGCCACGATTGGGAGCGATGGTACGCGCCCAAGGGACTCTTGCCGGAAGAGGGGCCGAGGATGATGCGCAATCTCGCAGGGATATTGGCCGATTAGGCCGCATCCTCGCGATGCTGGCGGACGCGCCGTATCAAATCCCGCCCACAGTCTTCAGCCGCACTCGCGGATGGATCTCCGACTGCGACAGCACGGTGGTCTGGGTACGAAAACGCTCCACGATGGAGCGGACAAACGGCCGCACCCCGGGGGAGGTGACCAGCACTGGCGCCTCGCCCTCGCGGGCCGCGTCCTCGAAGCGCTCCCGCACCAGGGTGATGAACTCCGATAGCTTCGAGGGCGCCATCGCGAGATTCTTGTCCTCGCCCTGTCCGACGATCGACTCGGCAAAGGCCTGCTCCCACTTGGCCGAGAGCGCGATCAGCGGCAGGTAGCCGCCGGGTGACGTGTGCTGCGCGCAGATCTGGCGCGCGAGCCGCGTGCGCACATGCTCGACCAGGTAGGTCGGATTGCGCGTGAACGCGAGCGCGTCGGCGATGCCTTCCAGGATGGTCGGAAGATCGCGGATCGAGATGCGTTCGGCGAGCAGGAGCTGCAGCACGCGCTGGATGCCCGAAACGGTGATCTGCGCCGGTACGATGTCCTTCACCAGTTCGCTTTGCTCCTTCGACAGGTCCTTCAGGAGCTTCTGCACCTCCGCGTAGGAGAGCAACTCCGCCATATTGGTCTTGAGCACTTCGGTCAGATGCGTCGCCAGCACGGTCGCGGCATCGACCACGGTGTAGCCCTTGATCGCGGCCTCTTCCTTCAGCGCGGCGTCGATCCAGGTGGCGGGCAGGCCGAAGGTCGGTTCGGTCGTGTGCAGGCCGGGCAGGTTCACCTGGGCGCCGGTCGGGTCCATCACCATGTGCTGGTTCGGCCAGACGCGGCCCTGGCCGGCGTCGACCTCCTTGAGCTTGATGATGTAGGCGTTGGCCTCGAGCTGCACGTTGTCGAGGATGCGCACGGCCGGCATCACGAAGCCCATTTCGCCAGCAAGCGAGCGGCGCAGCGCCTTGATCTGCTCGGTGAGGCGATCCGAGCCGTCCGGCGCGTTGACCAGCGGCAGCAGCGCATAGCCGAGCTCGATCTTGAGATCGTCGATCTTGAGCGCGGCCGAGATCGGCTCCTCCGAAGGCTCGGTCTTGGCGGCAGTTGTCGCCTGCGCGGCCTCGGTTGCGGCCGCGGCCGCGGTCCGCTTCTCGATCACATAAGCGAGCAGGCCGGCGCCGGCGCCGAGCGCCATGAACGGCAGCATCGGAATGCCGGGCAAAAGCGACATCACGACCATCACGGCGCCCGACATTCCGAGCGCTTTCGGGTAACCGGAGAGCTGGCGCAGCAGTGCCTTGTCGACGCCGCCGCCGACGCCCGCCTTCGAGACGAGCAGGCCGGCCGCGGTCGAGACGATCAGCGCGGGGATCTGCGTGACGAGGCCGTCGCCGACCGTGAGCAGCGTGTAGGTGCGCGCGGCTTCGGCGAACGGCAGGCCCTGCTGGGCGATGCCGATGATCATGCCGCCGATCACGTTGATGAACACGACCAGAAGACCGGCGATCGCATCGCCGCGCACGAATTTCGAGGCGCCGTCCATCGCGCCGAAAAAGGCGCTTTCGTCCTCCAGGTGCTTGCGCCGCGTGCGCGCGTCGGCCTCGTTGATCAGGCCGGCCGAGAGGTCGGCGTCGATCGCCATCTGCTTGCCCGGCATGGCATCGAGATTGAATCGTGCCGCGACCTCGGCGATGCGGCCGGAACCCTTGGTGATCACGACGAAGTTCACGATCACCAGGATCGTGAACACGATGATGCCGATCACGAAGTTGCCGCTCATCACGAAATTGCCGAACGCCTCGATGACGTGGCCGGCGGCGGCCGTGCCCTCATGGCCGCGCGCGAGGATCAGCCGCGTCGATGCGAGATTGAGCGCGAGCCGCAGCATCGTCGAGATGAGAAGGATGGTGGGGAACGAGGAGAATTCGAGCGGCGTGTGGATGAACAGCGCCGTCATCAGGATCAGCACCGAGAGGATGATGGAGATCGCAAGCGCGAAATCGAGCAGGATCGCGGGGAGGGGGAGGATGAGGACCATCAGGATGGTCAGCACCCCGATCGCGAGCGCGAGATCGCCACGCTTGGCAAGGTCGGCGAAGCTGCCGATGCCGGGGAGCGAGAAGCCGCCCGTTTGTGCCGCCGTGACGTCGGTCATGCTTGCAATTGCCCGCAGCCGCGCACCCACCCGGGCGCACGTCCCCTGTTAGGCAATTATTGCCGAGTGTATGGTTATCAATCGGTTAACTGCGGGTTCCTGCATGCAAATCGGCATCGTCGGTCTGGGGCGGATGGGCGCGAATATCGCGCGCCGCCTGATGCGCCATGGGCACGACTGCGTGGTGTTCGACGCCAATCTCGATGCGAGCCTTGCGCTTGGGCGGGAGGGGGCGATGTCGTCCGCCGCGCTGCAGGACCTCGTGAAGCGGCTGAAGCCCCCGCGCGTGGTCTGGCTGATGGTGCCGGCCGGCGAGGCGACCGCGCAGGCGGTCGAGGAACTGGCCACCCTGATGGCTGAGGGCGATACGATCATCGATGGCGGCAACTCGTTCTGGAAGGACGACATCGCACGCGCGAAGGCGCTGCGGGCGCGCGGCATCCACTATCTCGACGTTGGAACGAGCGGCGGCGTCTGGGGGCTCGAGCGCGGCTATTGCCTAATGATCGGCGGCGAAAGGAATGTGGTGGAGCGGCTCGATCCGGTCTTTCGGGCGCTCGCCCCGGGAGCGGGCGAGATCGCCACGACGCCGATCCGCGAGGGGCGCGATCCGCGGCCCGCGCAAGGTTATCTCCACGCCGGGCCGAACGGGGCGGGGCATTTCGTCAAGATGATCCACAACGGCATCGAATACGGCCTGATGCAGGCTTACGCGGAAGGGTTCGATATTCTGCGGCACGCGGGCGATGAGTCGCTTCCGGAGGAACACCGCCTCGATCTCAACCTCGCCGACATCGCCGAAACCTGGCGGCGCGGCAGCGTGATCACGTCATGGCTGCTCGATCTCACCGCCGCGGCGCTCGCCGAGGAGGGCGATCTCGCGTCTTACTCTGGGCATGTTGCGGATTCAGGCGAAGGCCGCTGGACCATTCAGGCGGCGGTCGAGGAGGCGGTGCCGGCGGACGTGCTCTCGGCTGCGCTCTACACGCGCTTCCGCTCGCGCCAGCAGCACACCTTCGCCGAGAAGATCCTCTCCGCGATGCGCAAGGGCTTCGGCGGCCATGTGGAGCCGAAATCCTGATGGCGCAATTCCTTCCGGGCGTTGCCGCCATCGTGGTGATGGGGGTGTCGGGCGCCGGCAAATCGACGGTCGGCCGGTTGATCGCCGCGCAGCTGGATTGCCCGTTCCGCGATGCCGACAGCTTTCACCCGGGGGCGAACATCGCGAAGATGAGCCGGGGCGAGCCGCTCACCGACGAGGATCGCTGGCCCTGGCTGCAGGCGATCGCCGCGTGGATCGCGCAGCATCGCGCGGCGGGGACGAGCTGCGTCGTCACCTGCTCGGCCTTGAAGCGGCGCTACCGCGACCTCGTGACCGACGGCCAGCGCAAGGACGTGCGGCTTGTGTACCTGAAGGGCGATTTCGATCTGATCGCGGCGCGGCTCAAGGCACGCCAGGGCCACTTCATGCCGCCCGAGCTGTTGCGCAGCCAGTTCGCCGCGCTGGAGGAGCCGGGTGTTGACGAGGGCGCAATCGCGGTGTCGATCGATGCGGCGCCGGAAGAGATTGCGGACCGCGTGATCGCGAGGCTCTAGAACGCAGTCCTTTCACAGCTTGGCCCGATCTTTCCAACGAATCGCGATCCGGAGCATTCCTAGAGATGCGATCAGAGACGGCGGCACGATGACGACCCACAGCAGCAAATAGATAATGTTGGGATACGCAGCAGCGAGGTATGAGCAGATCACTACAGGCGCTGCGAATGCAGCCCCACATAGAGCGAGCATTACTCGTTTCGCAACGTCCCATGACTTTTGCATTCGATACACTCCCTAATGCTCGTTATCTCCGGGAGCGCGGAGTGGTACAAGAACAGGCCGAAGCACAGGCCGAGGCGGCTAGGCAATTCATTATGGCCGAACTTGTAAGCAAAACTGATCTGCAGACCGCGCTCACCCATGTCCACGCGAAGCTCGACAATTTGGGGCTCAGGCTAACCGTGCATCTTGGCGTATTACTTGCCGCAGGGATTGCGCTTCTCGGCGCGGTCATCAAGCCGGCGTAACCACTAACCCGCCACGACCCGCAGCGCGGGCCGCGCATGCACCGTGTGATCGTGCAGCGAGCAGCCGAAGGTGCGCTCGATGTTGCTCCAGCCGATCGGCGTAATGGTCAGCGCGCGCGTATCGCGCTTGCGCGCGATCCAGCGCAATTCCATCAGGCGGGTCGCCAGCGCGGCGCCGACCGCGCCGGCGAGATGCGCGCGTCGCTCGCTCCAGTCGATGCAGGGGCGGCAGAACACGCGGCGGCTCTGGCGCGACGCCGAGAGATCGATGCCGAACTTCGCCAGGAACGCCTCGCCGGACGGGGTGACCACGCCGCCATCGTCGGCGAATTCGACATGCCCGTGCTCGCGCAACGCATCCGCGAGCGTGACGCCGAGCCGCCCCGCCACATGGTCGTAGCACATGCGCGCCTGGCGCATCGCATCGTCGATGCGGATCGGCTTGAGCCGCGGCGGCGCAATCGCGGTAACGGCCGAAATGCTCTCGATCATCGCCGCCACATGGCGGCCGGCGAGCTTGAAATAACGGTGGCGGCCCTGCTGCGCCGGGACGATCAGGTTGGCCCGCGCGAGCTTGCCGAGGTGGCCGCTCGCGGTCTGCGGCGTGATGTGCGCCGCATAGGCAAGCTCGCTCGCGGTCAGCGCGCGGCCGTCGAGCAAGGCGCACAGCATGTTGGCGCGCGCCGGGTCGCCGACCAGCGCGGCGACGGCGGCGATGTCGAGGACTTCGCTCATGCGCGGATTATAGCGCGCGCATGTCCTGGCGGCACGGTGCAATAGTTCGGCCGCGGCCGAAGCGTCGCGGGCGCCACTTCGGCACCGCCCGAAACATTCGCGCGGCGTTGCGTCCATCCTCTCGTCAGCAAACGAGAGGAGAAGAGTCATGCCGACGATCGATCTCTATCTGCCGCCGCAACCCTATTCGCGCCGGCGCCCGGGGAGGCGCGAACGCATCCACCCGGTCGCGGCCGCCTGCGTGCTGCTTTCGGCCTGGATCGAGCGCAGGCGCCAGCGCAATGCGCTGGCGGGACTCGACGATCATCAACTGCGCGATATCGGGATCACACGCATCGAGGCCGCGCGCGAATGCGGGAAGCCGTTCTGGAGATAAACTTTCTTCCGCTCATGCCCGCGTAAGCGGGCATCCAGGGCCAAGGACTGGGTCCCCGCTTTCGCGGGGACGAGCGGAGTAAGTTACCCCGCCATCCGGAAATCGCTGCCGCCGTTGGCGGGCGGCGGGATCGGCATGCCGTCGCCGGCATATTCGTTGAGCTTGTTGCGCAGGGTGCGGATCGAGATGCCCAGGATATTGGCGGCATGCGTCCGGTTGCCGAGGCAGTGCTTCAACGTTTCCAGAATGAGATCGCGCTCGACGTCGGCCACGGTGCGGCCGACCAGCGCGCGCGTGACCGCTTCCGCGGCGAACGTCGCGTGCGCAACCGCAGGCGCGGCACGCTGCTCTTCGAGCCGCGCGCCGTCCGGCGCGATGATCGATTCCGGCCCGATCGCTTCGCCCGGCGCGATCAGAACCGCGCGGTGCATCGCGTTTTCCAGCTCGCGCACGTTGCCCGGCCAGCGATTGGCGATGAGCTGCGCGCGGGCTTCGGTCGAAAGCACGCGCGCGCAGCCGTTCGCCCTCGCGTACATCCTGACGAAGTGATCCGCGAGCTCGAGCACGTCGGCCGGCCGCTCGCGCAGCGGCGGGATTTTCAGGTTCACGACGTTGAGACGGTAGAGCAGGTCTTCGCGGAACGTGCCGGCCTTCACGGCATCGGCCAGATTGCGGTTCGATGTCGCAATGATGCGAATGTCGACCGGCACGGGCCTGGTGCCGCCGACGCGGTCGATCACGCGCTCCTGGATCGCGCGCAGGAGTTTTGCCTGCAGCCGCACGTCCATTTCGGAGACTTCGTCGAGCAAAAGCGTGCCGCCACTCGACTCCTCGAACTTGCCGATGCGGCGCGCGATCGCGCCGGTGAACGAGCCTTTCTCGTGTCCGAACAATTCGGATTCGAGCAGGTGTTCCGGCACGGCGGCGCAATTCACCGCGATGAACGGCGCGCGCGCACGGTTCGATTTGGCGTGCACGAAGCGCGCGAGCACCTCCTTGCCGGTGCCGGACTCGCCGGTGATCAGGACCGAGGCATCGCTCGGCGCGACCTGCTGGGCGAGCTTGACGACATGCGCCATCGCGTCGTCGCGATAGAGGAAATCGCGGTGGTCGTCGGCGACGGCGGCGAGCACCGCGGCGATCAGTTCCGGATCCGGCGGCAGTGGAATGTATTCTTTCGCGCCGGCATGGATCGCCGCGACGGCGGCGCGCGCATCGGTCGACGTGCCGCAGGCGACCACCGGCACGGTGATGTGCTCGGCCTCCATCCGCGTGATGAGATCGCGGATATCGACCGCGACCTCGACCATCAGCAGGTCGGCGCTGCGGCCGGAGCGCAATACGCGCAGCGCCATCTCGGCCCCTTCGGCGTGCGTGACGGTCGCGCCCTTGTCCATGGCGAGCTTGGTGGCGAGGGTGAGCTGGCCGCGCAGCGTTCCGACGATCAGGAGGCGCATGGGGGAAGGTCCTCTTTGTCTTTCCGTATCTCTCGAAGCGAATGGCGAATGGCGAGTAGCGAGTAGTGGTGCGGTGCGTGCGGTCCTTTTTCTAAACGCTACTCGCTACTCGCCTTTCGCTAGCTTCGTTCAGCCTTGATCATTTCGGTCATCGTCACGCCGAGCTTTTCCTCGACCAGCACGACTTCGCCGCGCGCGACCAGCCGGTTGTTGATGTAGATGTCGATCGCCTCGCCGACCTTGCGGTCGAGCTCGAGCACGGCGCCGGGGCCGAGACGCAAGAGATCGCCGATGTCCATGCGGGTGCGGCCGAGCACGGCCGACACCTGCACCGGCACGTCGAACACCGCTTCGAGGTCGGCGGCGTTGCGTGACGGCTCGCCCGCGTCCGCGGCGAGTGCGGCTTCGTCGGGCCGCGGCACGACCTCCGGCTTCCGGTCGAGCTCCGGCAGGGGAATCCTGGTTTCGTCACTCATCGGAACCTCCCAATCTCGTCACGCAGCACCGCGCCGCGCCGCGACGTAGCGGCCGATTGCGTCGCTGATGGCGGCCTCGGTTGCGGAGCGGTCGCGTGACAGGCCGCCGTCGGCCCATTCGATGCGGCAATCGCCGAGCGCCATCCCGGGCTCGGCGAGCACGACGAGGCGGCCTTCGAAGCCGCTCAGCCGCGCGATCTCTCCGAGCCGCGCCTGCGCACTCTCATAGAGCTGCTCGGCGATGCGCACGACGACATGCGGCGCTGCGATCAACTGATGGAAGCAGGAGGACGCAAGCGCGGAGATTTCAGCGAGCGGTTCGGCCGCGATCAGCTCCGGCGCCAGCTTTCCCGCGACCGCGACTGCGACCTCGACCGACTCGGCTTCGAGCCGCGCTTCGATCGCCGCGAGGCCCTGCGCCATCGTGGCGATCGCCTGCGCGATCCGTTCGCTGGCAGCGGCCGCGCGGCCCTCGATCCGGGCTTCGGCCGCGGCCAGGCCCTTGCGATAGCCTTCGGCTTCCGCGCGCGCGATTGCGGCCTCGTGCGCCGCAGCCGCGATCATGCGCTTCGCGCCCGCGCCGGGGTGGCCGGAAGCGAAATCGTCCTCGAACAGGAATTTGACCGGCGCGCTCATCAGTAAACCAGCTCTTCGTCGGCGCGATTCTTGGAAATCATGATCTCGCCCTTGGCGGCGAGGTCCTTGGCGAGGTTGACCAGCAGCGCCTGCGCCTCGTCGACATCGCGCAGCCGCACCGGGCCCATCGCCTGCATGTCGTCGACCAGCATCTTGGCGGCGCGTGTCGACATGTTGCCGAGGAAGAACTGGCGCACCGTATCGGTGGCCCCTTTCAGGGCCACCCCGAGCTTGTCCTTGTCGACGTGACGCATCAGCGTCTGCGCCGATCCGGCGTCGAGCTTGATCAGATCGTCGAAGGTGAACATCAGCGTCTTGATGCGCTCGGCCGCCTCGCGGTTCTGCTCTTCCAGCGCGGTGATGAAGCGCGTTTCGGTCTGGCGGTCGAAATTGTTGAAGATCTCCGCCATCACCTCGTGCGCGTCGCGGCGCCGCGTTTGCGACAGATTGGACATGAACTCGGTGCGCAGCGTGTTTTCCAGCCGCTCGATCACGTCCTTCTGCACCGCCTCCATGCGCAGCATGCGCGAGACGACATCGAGCGCGAGCTCTTCGGGAAGAATCGCGAGCACCCGCGCCGCGTGCTCCGGCCTGATCTTCGAGATCACCACCGCGACGGTCTGCGGATATTCGTTCTTGAGATAATTCGCGAGCACCTGCTCCTGCACGTTGGAGAGCTTCTCCCACATGTTGCGGCCGGCCGGCCCGCGGATCTCCTCCATGATGTTGGAAACGCGATCGGCGGGCAGGTACTGCACGAGCAGGCGCTCGGTTGCGTCGAAATTCCCGAGCACGGCGCCGGAAGCCGAAAGCCGCCCGACAAACTCGATCATCAGGCTTTCGACCGCCTCCGCCTCGACCGTGCCGAGCGTCGACATCACGATGGAAAGCTGGCGCAACTCATCGTCGTCGAGCAGCTTCCAGACCTTTTCGCCGTGCTGTTCGCCGAGGGCGAGCATCAGCACGGCGGCACGCTCGGGACCCTTGAGCTGGCGCGACGGCCCGGCGCTGCTTTGCCGGCCGGCGAGCGTGGCGACGAGACTGGCGATCTCGTCGCTGCGTTCAGGGGCTTTTTGCGCTGCTGCGGCCATGGGTTACGCCGGCGCGTCCTGCAGCCATTGGCGGACAATGGCCACGGTTTCGTGCGGATTGCGCTCCGCGAGCTCGCCGACCTTCTGGATCGATTGTGCGTGCACCTGACCCTGCACTTGCGCCATGTCGATCATCTTGGCGGCCTGGCTGGGGACCGGCGGCGGCAGCGGCGTATTGGAGAGGGCGGCGTGAGCCTCCCCGCCCGCGAGCGCGAGAGCACCTGTCGCGGCCGCGAGCGCGCGCGGCTCCTCCGGCGCGAGGATGCGGCGCACCAGCGGCCGCACCACGAACAGCACCACCACGAGGCCGAGCAGCGCCATCACGCCGAGCTCGATCGCGCGCATGATGTCGTCTTTGGTGAACTGCAGGAATGACAACAGGCCGGTCGAGGGCTCCTGGATCTGGGCCGCCGGCGCTTCGGCGAAGCGCAGGTTCACGACCTCGATCTGGTCGCCACGCTTCTGGTCGTAGCCGATCGCGGTGCGCACCAGCGCGGCGATGCGGTCGAGTTCCTCCTTGGTGCGCGGCTGGTAGACGACATCGCCTTTGTCGTTCTTGCCGTAGCTGCCGTCGACCAGCACCGCCGCCGAGACGCGCTTGACGCGCCCGCCCTCGGTGATTTCGGTCTTGGTCGAGCGCGAGATTTCGTAATTGACGATTTCTTCGGTCTTCTTGCTCTGGTCGCGCGAGGTCTGGGCCGGCTGGTTCTGCTGCCCCTGCTGCCCGCCGGGCAGCTCGTTGCTGACGGTGACCTGGCCCTCCTGGCCGCCGTTCGCAGAAGATTCCTCGCGCGTCTGGCTGGAGCGGACTACGCGCCCCTCCGGATCGAACTTGTCGAACGTCTCGGTGATGCGGTTGAAGTCGAATTCGGCCGAGAGCTGCACGCGCGCGCGGCCGGGCCCGACCACGGAAGAGACGATCGATTCGATCTGGTCCTTCAGGCGCCGCTCGAAATTCGCCTGCCGCTCCTGACCGTTGCCGCCGATCGCGCCCTCGGCGCCGGCCGCGCCGTCGGCGAGCAAATTGCCGGCCTCATCCACCACGGAGACGCGCTGCGGCTTCAGGCCGTTCACCGCCGAGGCGACGAGATGGCGGATTGCGCGCACCTGGTTTGCTTCGAGTGCACCGCGCACGCGCAACACGATCGAAGCCGACGGCTCGATCTTGTCGCGCGAGAACAGCGGGCGCTCGGGCAGAACGAGATGCACGCGCGCGGCCTGCACGCGGTCGATCGCCTTGATGGTGCGGGCGAGCTCGCCCTCGAGCGCGCGCAGATGGTTGATGTTCTGCACGAAGCTGGTGGCGCCGAGCGTGTCGGACTTGTCGAAGATCTCGTAGCCGACGCCGCCGCCCTTGGGCAGGCCGCCCTCGGCGAGCTTCATGCGGATGCGGGTCATCTTGTCGCGCGGCACCATCACGATCCCGCCGTCGTTCTTGAGCTCGTAGGGAATGCCCTGGCGCTCGAGGTCCTTCACGATCGCGGCCGAATCCTCCGGCGTCAGGTCGGTGAACACCGGCGACATCTGCGGCGCGGTGACGCGCAGGATGATGAACGCGAACACGCCGACCAGCGCGGTGGTGACCGCCGCCATGGCACCGAGGCGCGCTGCGCCCAATGTGCGGATGAACTCCACGAGACCCTGCACGGATTGCGTGCCCCAGCCCTTCCCATGGAGCGCCGAGCGGCGCTCACCCGGCAAGTTTTGCCGGGTTCATGGTTTCGATCTGGTTAACGGCGGTCCGAGGCGTGCGGAACCGCGCTCACGGCGCGCAAAACAACGACGCCGGCCCGAGGGCCGGCGTGCCGTTAGCGTTTCGCTAAGAACTGGACGCCTACTGCCGGTACTGCTGGATTCGCGTGGTGCGCAACCCGGCGAGACCATGACGGTCGATCGAGTACTGCCAGGCGAGGAATTCCTCGACCGTCAGCGTGTAGCGCGTGCACGCCTCCTCGAGCGACAGAAGCCCGCCACGAACCGCGGCGACCACCTCCGCCTTGCGGCGGATGACCCACCGGCGCGTGCCGGGTGCCGGCAAATCGGCGATGGTCAAGGGGCTGCCATCCGGCCCGATGACATACTTCACCCTCGGGCGATGAGGTTCGGTCATTGGTACTCTCACACTACAAACTGGTACTCAGCGGAGAGATTAGCGTGGCGGATTTAAAATTTAGCTAAGCAAACGCGGGCAAATAGGAAACAAATTCCTACCGTGGCGCGGCGCCCACCAACCCGGAAAAAGCCCGGAAAACCGGCGATTTTCTAGAATCCCGGGCGGACGACCTGCTTGATCCGGTCGAGCGCGAAGCTCTGGCCGCCGATCTTGAGCACCGGCGGGTTCTGCGTCAGGTCGACACTGTCGACGGTACCCTTGATCTCGGTGGAAACCGCGACGGTGGTGCCGCTCGCGTCCTTGGCGGTGACCGTCATGGTGTAGTCGCCGTCCGGCCATTTCACCCCGTTGTTGCCGCGGCCGTCCCAGTTGAAATTCTGCGCGCCGGGCGAGAGCGGGTAGCTGCCGCTGTAGGCGAGGGCCCCGGTCGAACTCTTGATGTTGATCGTCGCGGTCGAGGGCTTGTCGACCGAAAAGCTCCACGAGGCTGCGCCATTGGCCAGCTTGGTGGTGGTGCCGTCGACGGTCGCGGTCGACCCGAGGAAGCTCATCGCCGAGGTGGTCTGCGTCGCCTTCTGCAGCGCGACCAGCGTGGTGAGCTGCTGGTTCATGTTGATCTGCTGTTCGACGCCGGCGAACTGCACCAGCTGCTGGGTGAACTGGTTGGTGTCGAGCGGATCGAGCGGGTTCTGGTTCTTCAACTGCGTCGTCAGCAGCTGCAGGAACGTATCGAAATTGCCTGCAAGCACCGCCTTGCTGGCGGCCGGCGTCTTGGAGGCGCCCGAGCCGGCGCTCGGCGCAGTACCGGTCGCCGAGGTGACCGCGTTGGCAATGGTCGCGATGGTGTCAGCCATGATCTGCCCTCACACCGTGATGTCCACGCCGCCGCCGAGCCCGATCAGCCGGCCATAGCCGCGCCGGGCCGCCTCGGCGGCGATTTGCTCATCGTCCGGAACGATCAGCCGGGCGACGGGAACGTCACGCGGCATCTGCTCGCGGTTGGCGAAATTCTGGTCGCGCAGCGAGAATTCGAGCCCGCCTTCGGTATTGAGGCCGGCGTGCTGCAAGGCGCGCTCCAGCTGCGGCGCATCGCGGCGCAGCAGGTCGAGTGTTTCGGCGCGCTCGACGGTGAGACGCGAGGTGACCTTGCCGCCATTGTCGACGTCGAGGCGCACGTCGATGCGCCCGAGCTCGGGCGGGTCGAGACGGATGTCGAAGCGCCGCAGCCCGTCCTGTGCGCGCGATACGATCTCGACCGCGAGGCCGGCGACCGGGACTGCGTTGTCGGCAGTGGGATCGATGCGGAGTGCCGCGACGGGCCAAAGGCCCGCGAGCGGCGTCGCGGGGAGTGCGGCGGCGAGGAACGGCACGTTCGGCGCGGCAGCATTGAGTTGAGCCGGCGCAGCAGCGTTCGCGGGAAGCTCGGAATGGGCCTCGGCGACAGCGGCGCGCGCTTTCGCAGATGCGTGTTCGACTGATTGCGGAAGCGCGCGGTGTGCGGCGGGCTCGGAGGGCTGTTCGGCTGCAGCATCTGTGGTGGACTTCGAGCCATCGGCATGGGCCTGCGCATTCGAGCTGCGCGCGACCAGCTGATGATCCGCTTTTGCTTTGCCGGCATCAGCCTTGCGCTCGGCGGGAACGGGATTCGCCTCGCCGCTTTCCGACGAACCCGCAGCCATCAGCGCGGGGCCGGTCTGCTTGGCGCCGGCGGGAACTACGCTCTCGTCCGGGACTGCGGTGGAGTCCGGCGCCGGCACGGTCGCGTCGGGGCCGGTGATGTCGGCCGGCGCAATTCCGGGCTGGGCTGCCTGCGGTGTCGCGCCGCCGGTCGGAACGGCGGGCGCGGACGTTTGAATGTCAGCGGGCGCGGAGCCTTGAATCTCGCTCGGCGCAGCCCCGGCTTCGCGCGCGAGGTCCGCAACAAGCGCATTGGGCGTAGCCGCGGGCGCCGCAACCGCTACGACGATCAAGGCCGTAACATCCGCGGACGTCGCATCCGCCGGAGGGACAATGTCGCTGTCCCGTTTGGTGTCCGGGGTTTGCTCCGGCGCAGCATCCGCCGCGGCCGCGTCGGCCACGACTGGCTGACCGTCTCCGGACGCCTCCACGGCCGTCGCCTGGATCACAAGGGCGAGAACGTCGGCCGGAGCGGCGGAATTCTGCTCGGCGGTCCTGGCCGTCTGAATCGGGGGGGACCCGCTGGCCTTGGAAGGCTTATCGGTGAGATCCGGCTTTTTCCCCGCGTCAGGCCCGGCGCCGGACATGCGCGAACGGCCCACATCGCTGCGGCTGTCGCTGCGGTCATCGGCCACCCGCGCATGATCGCTGCGCTCAGGCGGGCGGGTGCGCGGCGCCCGCTCAGGGCGCTCTGCCTTCGGTGCGGCAGGCGCATCGAGCAGCGTGTCGAACGAGGCGGATGGCTCGCCAGCCGGAGCTCCCGCGCGGCCGGAGGTCGCCTCGGGACGGACAGGCCGCTGAATCACCGCATCGGACGCAACCTGGGGCAAGGCATTTTCCTCTCAACGCGCAGGGGCGCATTGAGGTGACTGCAAGCGCCGGGCCATGGGTTCGGAAATCAATTGAGGGATACAATTCAACATCTTAGCAGAAGTCGCGCAGCCGCAATGCGGTGCCTCGTCCCGGCATCCCTTGCTGTACGAGCGGCAAGAACTGCCGGTTCCGCGCGCTGCGGTGACGGCCGTGAGGGGAAGCGCTCATTGCGTGGGGGGAGGCCGCCTTATAGGTATAGGCCCATGCTCAACAGCCTCGATACACAGGGCCGGCCGCAGGACACGCGCGTCGTCGTCGCCATGTCCGGCGGCGTCGATTCGTCGGTGACGGCGGCCTTGCTGAAGGCCGAGGGCTATGACGTCGTCGGCGTGACCTTGCAGCTGTACGACCACGGCGCCGCGATGCACCGCAAGGGCGCGTGCTGCGCCGGACGCGACATCCAGGACGCGCGCGCCGTGGCGGAGCGCATCGGGATTGCGCATTACGTGCTCGACTACGAGGCGCGCTTCAAGGAAGCGGTGATCGACCGCTTCGCCGAAAGCTATGCGGCCGGGGAGACGCCGGTCCCGTGCGTCGAATGCAACCGCGCGATCAAGTTCGCCGACCTGCTCGGCACGGCGCGCGAACTCGGTGCGCAGGTGCTCGCCACCGGGCATTACGTCGTCAACCGCCGTCTCGCGGACGGCAGCCGCGCGCTTTATCGCGCGCACGATCCCGATCGCGACCAGAGCTACTTCCTGTTTGCCACCACGCGTGCGCAACTCGACGTGCTGCGCTTTCCGCTCGGCGGCCTGCCGAAGGCGCGCGTGCGCGAGCTCGCGCACGAATTCGGGCTTGCAGTCGCCGACAAGCAGGACTCACAGGACATCTGCTTCGTGCCGACCGGCCACTATGCGGACGTGATCGAGCGGCTGCGGCCGGGCGCATCGGCGCCGGGCGATATTGTCGATCTCTCGGGCAAGGTGCTCGGTCAGCACGGCGGCATCATTCATTTCACCGTCGGCCAGCGGAAGGGCTTGGGCATTGCCGCGCGCGAGCCGCTCTATGTGGTTCGGCTCGAAGCCGGCACGCGCCGCGTGGTCGTTGGTCCACGCTCCGCACTCGCAACCCGTTTCATCCAGTTGCACGACGTGAACTGGATCGGCGACGGCGTGATCGAGGGTGCGCCGCGCCGTGAGGTGTTTGTGAAGGTGCGCTCGACGCGCCCGCCGCAGCCGGCGTGGCTCAGCGCCGAACGCGGCGCCGTCGCGGTCGAGTTGATCGGCGGCGAGGAGGGCGTCGCGCCCGGCCAGGCCTGTGTGTTCTACGATGCGGCCGACGGCGAAGCGCGCGTGCTCGGCGGCGGGTTCATCCGCGCCACGCAGGCCGCAGTTGCCACGCCGCGCGAAAGCGTCGCGGCGCACGCCTGATCGCGCCAGAGGGGCGAATGACCGACACGCTCGATCGGAACGCGGTCGAAAAGGCCTACGCGCGCTGGGCCCCGGTCTACGACATCGTGTTCGGAAAAGTATTCGAACGCGGCCGCAAGGCTTCGATCGCGGCCGCCGAACGTCTCGGCGGGCGCATCCTCGAAGTCGGCGTCGGCACCGGCATCTCGCTGCCCGACTATGCGCGCACGAACTCAATCGTCGGCATCGACATCTCGGCGCCGATGCTGCGCAAGGCGGCCGAACGCGTCGCCGAGCATGGCCTTTCCAATGTCGAGGCGCTTGCCGTGATGGACGCGAAGCATCTGGCGTTTCCCGACGGCGCGTTCGACGTGATCGTGGCGCAATACGTCATCACGGCGGTGCCGGACCCGGAGGCGACGCTCGATGAGTTCGCGCGCGTGCTCAAACCCGGCGGCGAGATCGTTCTGGTCAACCACATCGGCGCCGAAGACGGCCCGCGCAAGGCGTTCGAACTGGCGTTCGCGCCGGTCGCGCGCCGGCTCGGCTGGCGCCCGGAGTTTCCCTGGGGCCGGCTCACCGCCTGGCAGGACCGCACGCCGGGCATCCGCTTCATCGAGCGCAAACCGATGCCGCCGCTCGGCCACTTTTCGCTGATCCGCTACGGCAAGGGCAACGGCGCGGCGTGAGTTTCGTAGGGCCGGCAAAGGCATGTGCCCGCGAAGGCCGGGACGAAGCGTGCCTGAGATTTTGGAGGACGAGATGAACGAAGACACATTCAACATGAGCGTGCGCAAGTTCTTGAAGAAGGTCGGCGTCACATCGCAACGCGAGATCGAGCAGGCGGTGCGGGATGCTGCGGCAAGCGGCAAGCTCAAAGGCGGCGCGCTGCCCGCCAAGGCGACCTTCACCATCGGCGGCGTGAACCTGACATTCGACGTGACGGGCGAGATCGAGACCGGGTGAGGGCGTTTTGCCCATTGCCTTGACACGCTTTCCGGCCACTCCTTATATCCGCGCCACGCCGGGCGCTCCGGCGCACATAATGCCCGTTCCTTCAGCCGGTTAGGCGAATGGCGGGGTAGCTCAGCTGGTTAGAGCGGCGGAATCATAATCCGTAGGTCGGGGGTTCAAGTCCCTCCCCCGCTACCACTTCGGTAGCGCAGCATTGTGTGTCACTTACCCACCCGCCCCGCCACCAGCCGCACCTTGCGCGGGCCTGCGATGAAGATCGCGGCGGCCGACACGAGACTCATCGCGAGTCCGATCCAGAACGCGAGCGTGTAGTTGCCGGTGTAATCGTACAACAGGCCGGTCACCCATGGGCCGACGGCGCCGCCCGTGATCGCGGTGAGCATCAGGGTTCCGAAGATCGTCCCGAAATGCGGGCCCTCGAAGATCTCCGCGACGATCGGCCCGAGTACCGACGTCGCCGAGTAGCCGAGAAAGCCCTGCGCGAGAATCATGGTGTAGAGCAGCGCCGGGCTCGCGCCGTGGCGGAGCGCGATCAGCGCCGCGAAGCAGATGACGAAGCCGAGGCAGCCGATCGCCCAGGCCCATTCGCGCCCGATGCGGTCGGACACATGGCCGAACACGATCTGCCCCGGCACGCCGGCAAGGCTGACGATGCCGAGCGCCCATGCGGCCTGCATCGGCGAGATGCCGATCTCGACGAGATATTTCGTCTGGTGCACCTGCACGGCGTACCAGGCGTAGAGGATGCTGAAGTAGCCGAGCGCGATCCACCAGAAACGCGCCGTGCGCATCGCGCGCGCGAGCGTCCAGCTGACCGACGCCCATGCGGTGTCGACGACATTGCTGGCATGCCCGCCGGGGGTCGTCGGCGCGGGCGCGGCGTCGCCGTCCGGGTGCAGCCCGATGTCCTGCGGGCGCTTGCGCAAGAGAAGATTGAGCGGGATCAGCAGCACGGCCGTGATCAGCGCAAGCGCAAGGCAAGCCCAGCGCCAGCCGTCGCGCGCGATCAGGACCTGCATCCACGGCAGCAGAACGATCGATCCGGCCCCGACGCCGGAAAATGCAATGCCGATCGCGAGCCCGCGCCGCCGCACGAACCAGTTCGGCAGGAACACCGACTGGACGCCGTAGCCCACAAGGTTTCCGCCGATGCCGATCAGCACGCCGAGCGTGAGATAGAACTGCCACGCCTCGCGCGCGAGCGTGGCGAGGCAAAGCCCCGCGATCAGGACGATGACGCCGGATTCGACGACCAGCCGTGGGCCCTTGCGGTCGACCATCCGGCCGACGAAGGGTGCCACCAGCGCCGAGACGAAAAATCCGAACGAGAACACGCCCGCCACGACCGCCCGGTCCCAGCCGAACTCATCGAGGATCGGCGGAAACAGCAGCGAAAACGCGGTGCGCGCGTTGACGCCGATCGCCATCGTGACGAATGCGATCGCGACGACGATCCAGCCGTAGAAGATCGGCAGGCGCGCGAGGCGCGAGGATGGAGGGCTCATCGTTCGCCTTGGAGGAACAGGCGTGCGCAGCCTTCGGCGACTTCATCGAGCGAAAGCCGCCCGCCGGCGCGATACCACGTGCCGGTCCAGTTCACCGCGCCGAGGATGAGCAGGCGCACGAGCTGCGCGTCGCCCGGCATGTGGCCGGCGCGCTTCAAGTCGTCGATCACCTGCTGCCACAGCGCGTCGTAGCGGTCCTTCAGCGCCACGATGCGGCGGCGGTTCGCGAGCGTCAGCGAGCGCCAGTCGTAAAGCAACACCGGGATGAAGTCGCTGCCTTCCTCCAGGATCGTGCCGAGCTGCGCACGGATGAGTTCCTTCAGCCTCTGTTCGGGCGGCAGCGCGAGGGCCATCACCTCTTCGGTTCTGCGCAGGCCTTCGGCGAGGCCCTGCTCCATCACGGCAACCAGAATGTCCTGCTTGGTCTTGAAGTGATAGAACGGGCTGCCCGAATGCATGCCGGCCGCGGCCGAAATATCGCGGATCGAGGTGCCGTCGAAGCCCTTCTCACGGAACAGCTTTGCCGAGACGCGCAGCAATTCCTCGCGCCGGTTGCTCTCGTTGTTGCGGCGCGGCTTGCGCTTGGCGACGTTCACGGATGCCCTCTCCCGCTCATTCCCGCGAAAGCGGGAATCCAGTTCTTTCTTTGCTTGGCCCTGGGTCCCCGCTTTCGCGGGGACGAGCGGATGGATGTGAAAGCCGCGGCAAGTCCGCGGGCGCCTCGATCTCCATGCGCAGCAGCCGCGCGGCGACCGCCTTGCCGAGGCTGTCCATGCGCAGCGAGCGCGCCGCGCCGCCCTGCAGCGCGGCGTTGAGCACGATCTTGACGGCAAGCAGATTGTCGAGCGGCCAGATCTCGACCGTGCCTTGGCAGATATCGGCGAAGTGCGCGGCCAGCCGCTCGCGCGTCACCTCGCGCTTGAGCACCTCGTAGGTCGGCGCGTCATAGGCGAACAACCCGATGTCGGCGCGGTCGGCTTTGTCGCCGGAGCGCGCGTGCGCGATCCTCCACAACCCGACCTTCATGCGACCGCCTCGACGTCGATCGCAACACCCGGCTCGATCGCCTCCCGCCGCACCAGCGTCGGCCACAGGCCGAGCAACTCGCGCGAGCGCTCCGAGCCGCGCAAGCCCCCCGCATAGGGCGGCCCGGAGAGTCCGAGCCACGGAAACAGGCGGCTGAAGCCTTCGGCGATGCGTTTGTCCTTGGTGCGCACCGTCATGCGCAGGAAGCATTCGTTGAGGCTGTCGCGCTGCGACGCGTCCGCGTTGGCGCCGAGCAGCGCATTGTAGCCCATATACTCGATGTTGATGTCGTCGAGCGCCCAGCCGCGTTCCTCGATCAGGCCCTTGATGATGTTCGCCGAGGTCTCGCATTTGAGATACGCGTCCGGCCACGAGAATCCGATCTGGCCGAGCCCCATCCAGCCGTCGTGGTAACCGGCGACGACCTTCAACGTGTCCGGGCGCTTGGCACCGCCCGCGCCGGTGATGCGCACGCGGTCGTCGCCCTTGTCGTCGAAATGCAACGTGCCCATGTCGAGCACCACATCGGGCGAGAAATAGGCGTGTGGATTATGCACTTCGTAGAGCAGTTGCTGGCGCAGCGTGTCGAACGATACGCGCCCGCCGGTGCCGGGCGCCTTGGTGAGCAACGCTGAGCCGTCCTCGCTCACCTCGGCGATCGGATAGCCGAGATGCAGGAAATTCTGTACCTTGGCCCATTCGCCGGCCGAGCCGAAATTGCCGCCGCTCGCTTGCCCTGAGCATTCGAGCAGATGGCCGACGGTCAGCCCCTGCGCGAGCTTCTCCCAGTCGTCCCAGCGCCAGTTGAGCTCATGCATGATCGGCCCGAGCGAGAGCGCCGCATCGGCCACGCGTCCGGTGATCACGATGTCGGCGCCTTGCGCCAGTGCTTCGGCGATCGGTGCGGCGCCAAGATACGCATTCGCGAACAGCAGCCGCTCACGCACCGACCCGATGTCGGCGCCGGTGTCCATGTGGGCAAGCGTCTCGCCGCGGACCTGCAAATCGTCGATGCGATCCGAGATCGAGTCGCCGGTGATGACGGCGATCGTGGCCTTGTAGCCCTTTTCCCTGAATGCGCGTGCGACCGCCTCACGGGCCCCGTGCGGGTTGAGGCCGCCGGCGTTCATCACAAACTTCACGCCGCGCCCGGCGGCAAGCGGCCACAGCTCGATGAGCATCGGCACGCAGTCGCGCGCGTAGCCGGCGTTCGGATCCTTCTGACGATCTTTCTGCAGGATCGCGAGCGTCAACTCGGCGAGGTGATCGCTGGCGATATATTTGACGCCGCCGCTTTCGATCGAGGCGCGCACCGGCCGCCAGCTGTCGCCGTAAAACCCAAGCCCGGCGCCGATGCGGACCGATTTCATGCGAAAACGGTACGGCTGAGCTTTGCAAAAAGCAAATGCTTGGTACAGTTCGCAAAACACGCGCGCGTCATTTCCGGAAGCCGCGCAAGCGGCTGTCCGGAATCCATAACCACGCACCGGGCGCAATAAGGTAAGCTTGTGGTTAGGGATTCCGGGCTCGCGCCCATAGCGCGTCGCAGACGCGCGTGAACGCGCTTTTGGGCGCGCCCCGGAATGACAAGAACTTCGGGGGAGGGGGCTTGTTCAGCCAGTTCCTGCAATTGTTTCTTGCCGGCGTCGCGCAAGGCTGCGTGTACGCGCTCGTCGCGCTTGGCTTTGTGCTGATCTACAAGGCGACCGAGACGGTCAACTTCGCGCAGGGCGACCTGATGATGCTCGGCGCCTTCTTCGGGCTGACCGCGAGCGCCATCCTGGGCTGGCCGTACTGGGCGGCGATCCTGTTCGCCATCGTCGTGATGGCTGTCGTCGGCATGTTGATCGAGCGGATCGTGATCCGCCCGGTCCTTGGCTATCCGACGTTCACGGTCGTGATGATCACCATCGGCGTCGGCTACATCCTGCGCGGCGTCGTCACCATGGTGCCGGGCTGGGGCACCGAGACCTATTCGCTGAAGACGCCGTTCGGCGATGCCGTGCTGCGCTTCGGCGGCGCGGTGCTGGCGATGGAGCAACTCGCGACCATCGCGCTCACCGCCGCGCTTTGCCTCGTGCTCTATCTCTTCTTCCGTTTCGCCAAGCTCGGCGTCGCCATGCAGGCGACTTCGCAGAACCAGCTTGCCGCCTACTACATGGGCATCCCGGTGCAGCGCGTGAACATGCTGATCTGGGGGCTTGCGGCCGCTGTCGCGGCATTCGGCGGCATCCTGCTGGCGCCGGTCGCGTTCGTGCATTCGAACATGGGCTTCATCGGGCTGAAGGCGTTTCCGGCCGCCGTCGTCGGCGGTTTCGGCAGCGTCCCGGGCGCGGTGGTCGGCGGGCTGATCATCGGCGTGGTCGAGGCGCTCGCCGGCTTCTATCTCCCGGAGGGTTTCAAGGATATCGCGGCCTACGTGGTCGTGCTGGTCGTGCTGCTGTTCATGCCGTCCGGCATCTTCGGCGAAACCGCGCGGAAGAAGGTCTAAACCATGCTCCGCTCATTCCCGCGCAAGCGGGGATCCAGTTCTTTCTTTTTCGGGCTCTGGGTCCCCGCTTTCGCGGGGACGAGCGGGGGGCTCGGGCAAAACTCATGAGATTCATCTTCAAGACCGATTACGCGCAGGACATCCGCCTGTTCCAGCACGGGGGGCAAGTCTTCTGGTACGGGCTGCTGCTCGTGTTGCTGCTCGCCGCGCCGTATCTGGTCAGCGGCTATGTGCTCTCGCAGCTGCACTTCATCTGCATCTACTCGATCGTCGGCCTCGGCCTGATGCTGCTGGTCGGCTACACCGGGCAGATCTCGCTCGGCCACGCGGCATTCCTGGCAGTCGGCGCCTATACCGAGGCCCTGCTGCAGGGCGCGGGCGTGCCGTTCGTGATCTCGCTGACGTGCGCGGCCCTGTTTTCCGCGGTGGTCGGCGTCATCGTCGGACTGCCGGCGCTGCGGCTCAAGGGGATTTACCTCGCGATCGCGACGTTTGCGTTCAACGTCATCGTGGAAGAGATCATCACGCGCTGGGAATCGGTCACCGGCGGCAACAGCGGCAAGCTGTTGAAAGCCATCGAGCTGTTCGGCTATCGCCTCGCCAGCCAGGAGAGCTTCTATTATCTCTGCCTGGCGCTTACGGTGCTCTCCTGCCTCGCGCTGATCAACCTCTTGCGCTCGCCGACCGGCCGAGCGTTCGTCGCCATCCGCGACTCGGAAGTGTCGGCGAGCTGCATGGGCATCAATCTCGCCTACTATAAAACGGTGTCGTTCGCGATTTCGGCGGCGTTGACCGGCGTCGGCGGTGCGCTCTATGCGCACAAGGTCGGCTTCATCTCGCCCGAGCAGTTCACCCTCATCCAGTCGATCGAGCTCGTCACCATCGTGATCATCGGCGGCGTCGGCTCGCTGCACGGTGCGGTGCTGGGTGCCGCCTTCATCATCATGCTGCCGCAGGCGATCTCGATCGCGAAAGGCTGGCTCCCGGACACGCTGCCGCAGGCCGGACTGCAGTCGGTCGTGTTCGGGTTGATCCTGGTCGCCTTCATCATCTTCGAGCCATACGGGCTGTACGGCCGGTGGCTGAAGATCCGCACCTATTTCGACGTCTTCCCGTTCTACCGGCGCGGCACGTTCCGCCGCCAGCGCTCGTATCTGCGCTCGGAGCGGCTGCGATGAGCTTCTTTGCGGTCGAGAACCTGGGCGTGCGCTTCGGCGGCGTGGTCGCGGTCGACGGCGTGAGCTTCTCGGTCAAGCAGGGCGAGGTCTACACCATCATCGGGCCGAACGGCGCCGGCAAGACCACGATCTTCAACCTGATCGGGCTGATCTATCCGCCGACCTCGGGCCGCATCCTGTTCGAGGATCGCGAAGTCAGCGGCGCGCCGCATCACGTCGCGCAGCGCGGCATCGCGCGCACGTTCCAGAACATCGAATTGTTCGAGCATGCGACCGTGCTGCAGAACCTGCTGATCGGCCGCCACCGCCATCGCACCACCAACCTCCTCGAGGAGCTGCTGTTCCTGCCGAAGGTCCGCCGTGCCGAAATCGCGCAGCGTGAAGCAGTCGAGCGGGTGATCGATCTGCTCGATCTGGCGCATTACCGCGACAGCCTGGTCGCGGGGCTGCCTTACGGCATCCGCAAGGTGATCGAGCTTGGCCGCGCGCTCGCGACCGAGCCGAAGCTGGTGCTGCTCGACGAGCCGTCCTCAGGCCTCAATCCGGACGAGACCGACGACATGGCGTTCTGGATCGAGGACATCCAGAAGGAGCTCGGCATCACGGTGTTGATGGTCGAGCACGACATGAACCTGGTGTCGCGCGTGTCCGATCGCGTGCTGGCGTTGAACGAGGGCAGGGTGATCGCCGAAGGCACGCCCGGTGAGGTGCAGTCGCATCCGGCGGTGATCGAGGCGTATCTGGGGGGAGGGGAGTGATGAGCCCCCTTCTGGCGACACGCTCTCTTTCCCCTCGCCCCGCGAAGCGGGGAGAGGGTGCCCGAGCGAAGCGAGGGCGGGAGAGGGGCGCTTATCCGGACACGGTGCCCTCTCCCGGCTCACCACCTTCGGCGGTGAGCCACCCTCTCCCGCAAGCGGGAGAGGGGAAAGCAAGCGGGAGAGGCCCATGACCATCCCCATCCTCCAGCTCGCCAATGTCGAATCCAACTACGGCCCGGTGCAGGCGCTGCGCGGTGTGAGCCTCTCGGTTGCCGAGGGCCAGATCGTCACGGTGCTCGGGGCGAACGGCGCCGGCAAGACCACCACGCTGAAGACCATTTCGGGCATCATCGCGCCGCTCAAGGGCCAGGTGAAATTCCGCGGCGCGGACATTCAAGGGCACTCGCCCGACACGATCGTGCGCGCCGGTATCGTGCATGTCCCCGAAGGACGCGAGGTTTTTCCGCTGCTCAGCGTGGAGGACAATCTGCGCATGGGCGCGTTCATCCGCCGCGACGCCGATGGAGTGGCGAAGGACCTGGAAGCCGTGTTCGGCTACTTCCCGATCCTGCGCGAGCGCGCCAAACAGGAGGCGGGCCAGCTGTCCGGCGGCCAGCAGCAGATGCTGGCGATTGCGCGGGCGCTGCTGGCGCGGCCGGCGCTGATCCTGATGGACGAGCCGAGCCTCGGCCTCAGCCCCAAGCTCACCAAGGAAATCTTCGATATAGTCGTGCGCATTAATCGGGAGCGGGGAGTCACCATCCTGCTGGTCGAGCAAAACGCGCACATGGCGCTCAAGATCGCGGACTTCGGCTACGTGCTGGAAGTCGGCCGCATCGTGATGGAGGATACCGGGGCGAAGCTGGCTGAGAAGGACGACATCAAGGAATTCTATCTCGGCATGAAGGCTGCGGGCACGAGAGGGGCGCGGCGATGGAAAAAGAAGAAGCTGTGGCGATGAGCGCGACTGAGGCCGCCGACACCGTGCCGAGGATGTTCTGGCGCGGTGTCATTGGGCGCGGCACGCAGGTCGCCCTGCGGCAGAAGGCACTCGGCATCTGGCAAAGCGTCGGCTGGACCGAGTTCGGCCAGTACGCGCGCGAGATCGGCATGGGCCTCGTCGCGCTCGGTTTCGAACCCGGCGAATGCGCCTCGGTGCTCTCCAACACAAACCGCGAGTGGATCTATGCCGACATGGGCATCCTCGGCGCGGGCGGCGTGTCGAACGGCATCTATCCGACCGATGCGCCGGTACAGGTCGAATATCTGTGTGCCGATTCAGCCACTGTCCACTTGTTCGTCGAGGATGACGAACAACTCGACAAGGCGCTGGAAGTGCGCGCGCGGCTGCCGCGCTTACGCAAGATCATCGTGTTCGACATGGACGGCCTGCGCGAGCTGAACGACAGTCAAGTGATCAGCCTCGATGCGCTGCGCGTGATCGGGCGCGAATACGACACAGCGCATCCCGGCGCGTGGGAGCGCCGGCTTGCATTGCGCAAGCCGGAGGATCTCGCGGTTCTGATCTACACGTCCGGAACCACCGGCAAGCCGAAGGGCGCGATGCTCTCGCACGCCAACCTGGTCACGGCGACCCAGCTTTATACCGAGGCCTTTCAGCAGCATGCGGACGATGAGCGCATGTGCTTCCTGCCGCTGTGCCACGTCGCGGAGCGCGTCGTCGGCGTCTATACCTCGCTGCTCACCGGCACGCGGCTCAATTTCGTGGAAAATCCCGAGACCGTGCCGGAAAACGTGCGCGAGATCGCGCCGACCGTGTTCGGCGCGGTGCCGCGCATCTGGGAGAAATTCTATTCGGTCGTGACGATCCGCGTGCGCGAGGCGACGGGGCTCGCGCAACTCGCCTACAAGCTTGCGATCGGCATCGGGTACCGTGTCGCGGCGTATCGCGAGGCGCAAAAGCCGGTGCCGGCGCATCTCGTCGCCGCGTTCTTTCTCGCGCGCGTTCTCGTGCTCGACAACATCCGCAAGGCGATCGGCGTGCATCGTGCGCGCTTGCTGATCACCGGCGCGGCACCGACCTCCCCGGATCTGATCCGCTGGTACATGGCGCTCGGGCTGGAGATGGTCGAAGTGTGGGGGCAGACCGAATCCGGCGGCATCTCGACCTCGAACCCGATCGGCGCCACCAAGCCGGGCTCGATCGGCAAGCCGCTGCCGCGGACGGAAGTCAGAGTTTCGCCGGAAGGCGAACTGCTGGTGCGCAGCCCCTCGGTGTTCATGGGTTATTTGAACCAGCCGGAAAAAACCGCCGAGGCGCTGCGCGACGGCTGGCTGCACACCGGCGACGTCGGGCGGATGGACAACGAAGGCTTCTTCTACATCACCGACCGCATGAAGGACATCATCATCACGGCGGGCGGCAAGAACATCACGCCCTCCGAGATCGAAAACCAGCTGAAGTTCTCGCCCTACATCACCGATGCGGTGGTGATCGGCGACCGCCGCGCGTATCTCACCGCTCTGATCATGATCGACCACGAGAACGTGGAGAAATTCGCGCAGGACAACTCGGTCCCGTTCTCGAACTACACCAGCCTGTGCCGGCGGCCGGAAATCCAGGAGCTGATCGAGCGCGAGGTTGCACGGGTGAATGCGACGTTCGCCCGCGTCGAGCAGGTGCGCAAGTTCCGGCTGATCGAGCAGAAGCTCACCGCCGAGGACGAGGAACTGACCCCGACGATGAAACTCAAGCGCAAGCTGGTGAACGAGAAATACCGCGAGCTGATCGAGTCGATGTATGTCCGAGAAGCGGCCTGAATCGTCCCGCTCGTCCCCGCGGATGCGAGGACCCAGTTCTTCCTTGGCTCTTGGCTCTGGATGCCCGCTTTCGCGGGCATGAGCGGATCAAAATTCATGGCTGCGCAGACAAACCGCCGCAGCGATCGCCCTTGTGCGCGGCTTTCACCCCATTAAAATGGCTTCAATTTCAAGAATGTGGACGAGGTCCACGAGAAATCGGGAGTGAACCAGCCATGAAATACATCGCCATAGCAACGCTTGCACTGCTGGCCGCCACGCCGGCTCCGGCACAACAGGGCGTGTCGGCCGGCGAAATCGTCGTCGGTACCGCGCAGGACCTTTCCGGGCCGATCGTCAATTTCTCCAAGGCCGCCGTGAACGGCATGCGCATGCGGGTCGACGAGATCAACGCGGCCGGCGGCATTCATGGCCGCAAGCTGCGTCTTGTCGTCGAGGATCACGGCTACGACCCGAAGAAGGCCGTGCTCGCGGCGCAGAAGATGGTGCAGCAGGACAAGATCTTTGCCGCGCTCGGCTCGATCGGCACGCCGACCGCGATGGCGGCGATGCCGATCTATCTCGACGCCAAGGTCGCGCACCTGTTCCCGCTGAGCGGCGCGCGCGAAATGTACGAGCCGCTGGCGCCGCTCAAGTTCTCGTTCGCGGCCCCCTACTACGATCAGATCCGAGCCGGCATCAAACGGCTGGTGAAGGAGAAGGGGCTGAAGAAGGTCTGCACGCTGTATCAGGACGACGACTTCGGGCTCGAGGTCATGCGCGGGGCCGAGCAGGGGTTGAAAGACGTCGGCGCGGCCTTCGCGGAGCGAACGACCTACAAGCGCGGCGCGACGGACTTCTCCTCGCAGGTCGGCAAGATGAAGGAAGCCGGTTGCGACGGTGTCGTGATGGGCACCATCATCCGCGAAACCATCGGCACGATCGCGACCGCGAAGAAGCTCGATTGGAATCCGGTGTTCGTCGGAACGACCGCGAGCTATTCGGAGATCATCCACAAGCTCGGCGGCGCGGCGGTGAACGGCTTCTATTCGACCTGCACGGTGAACAATCCTTATGCGGACGATCCATCCCCGAAGGTGCGCGAGTGGTTCGCCGCCTATAAGGGCAAGTTCAACGAGGACCCGACCGTGTTCTCGGTCTACGGCTGGGAGATCATCAACCTATTCGGCATGGCGGCGAACGCGGCCGGCAAGGACCTCAACCCCGACACGCTCAACAAGGCGATCGAGCAGACCAAGTTCCCGGCCGATATGTTCGGCGCCGACGAGAACACCTTCTCAGCCAGCAAGCATCTCGGCACCGACCGCGCGATGCTGTGCCAGATCCAGGACGGCAAGTGGAAGTCGGTGTCGGAGTATTTGACGAATTAGGCTCTTGCTTCCCTCTCCCGCTCGCGGGAGAGGGTGCCGAACGAGCGCAGCGAACTGAGGCGGGAGAGGGCTCGTCCTGTTCAAAAAGACCCTCTCCCGGCTCGACCCTCTCGCGTCTCGCCACCCTCTCCCGCAAGCG
>VBAH01000090.1 GCA_005884685.1 Alphaproteobacteria bacterium | reverse complement strand
CGGCATGGCGGCGAACGCGGCCGGCAAGGACCTCAACCCCGACACGCTCAACAAGGCGATCGAGCAGACCAAGTTCCCGGCCGATATGTTCGGCGCCGACGAGAACACCTTCTCAGCCAGCAAGCATCTCGGCACCGACCGCGCGATGCTGTGCCAGATCCAGGACGGCCAGTGGAAGTCGGTGTCGGAGTATTTGACGAATTAGGCTCTTGCTTCCCTCTCCCGCTCGCGGGAGAGGGTGCCGAACGAGCGCAGCGAACTGAGGCGGGAGAGGGCTCGTCCTGTTCAAAAAGACCCTCTCCCGGCTCGACCCTCTCGCGTCTCGCCACCCTCTCCCGCAAGCGGGAGAGGGGAAGAAAGCAAGTCACCCCACCATATACGCCGCGCCGCCGGTCGCGATCAGCTCGCCCGTATCGTTGACCATCTCCATGTGCGCGACGGCGACGCGGTTGCCGAGGCGCACGACGCGGCCGGTCGCGATGAAATGGTTGCCGCGGCCCGGGCGCAGATAGTCGACACGCAGGTCGATCGTGCCGATGGTCGGGAAGTGGCTCTCGTGCCCGCCCTCCGCACGCTGCTTGATCACCGCGAGATGGATCGCGAAGCCGGCCGCGACGTCGAGCACGGCCGAGATCACGCCGCCGTGCAGGATCTGGCGCCGCGCATTGCCGATCAGGTCCGGCCGCATGTCGAAACGCAACTCCGCCGGTTCGAACGATGCTACCTTCAGGCCGAGCAGGCCGTTGAAGGGAACGCCGGTCTCGAACACCTGGCGCAGTTTCGCTTCGAGTTTTGCAACATCGTGCGCCATGTTCGCTCCGGGTAGGTGGGCCGCGGTATCTTTCATGTGGCCGGCTCCAGCTCGACCAGCAGGTGGCCGGGCGCAACCTGCGCGCCGGGCGCGACATGCACCGCCTGCACGCGCGCGCGCTGCGGCACGCTCAGCGCATGCTCCATCTTCATCGCTTCGAGCACGACGAGAGCTTTGCCGGCCTCCACGGTCTCGCCGGCCGTCACGTTGACCGCGACCACGCGGCCATTCATCGGCGCGGTCAGGCGGCCGTCCGTCGCCACAGAGGTGCGCCGCGCCGGCGGCGCGTGGGTCGTGTTTTCAAGGCTGAAGCTGTGGCCGGCACGGGCGAGATGTACGGCACCGGACTCGATTGCGGCGACGCTGCGCGCGTCACTGTCCGTCACAATGTCTTCGTCGCGCACGCGCGCGTGATAAGTGCCGCGCTCGCAACGCAGCGCGACATCGTCTTCGCCGAGCCGCACCGACATCATGCGCGCGGGATTGTTGCTCCACGAGGTCCATTCGCCATATTCGGCGTTGCGCGCAAGCAGCGTGGCGGCGATGCCGAGTGTCGTTGCATCCGGCTCCGCGCGAGCGAACGCGAAGCGGCTGAGAAAATCCGTGGTCGCGCCACGTGAGGCAAAGTCCTCGTCGCGCAGCACGGCGGCGAGGAACGACTTGTTGGTTGAAGGACCAAGTGCGACGGTCTCGTCGAGCGCGTGCCCCAGCCGCTCGCGCGCTTGATCGCGTGTCGCGCCATGCGCAATCAGCTTGGCGATCATCGAGTCGTAATAGGGAGAGATTTCCGTGCCGCTCTCCACCGCGTGATCGGTGCGCACGCCTTCCGCCGGACGCCACAGAACAATGCGCCCTGCCTGCGGCAGGAAATTCTCCGCCGGATCCTCGGCGCAAAGCCGCGCCTCGATGGCGTGGCCGTGTAAGCGGATGTCGGATTGCTGGCGCGTGAAATGCTCGCCCATCGCGACACGCAATTGCCATTCGACCAGATCGAATCCGGTGATCGCCTCGGTCACCGCGTGCTCGACCTGCAGTCGCGTGTTCATCTCCATGAAGTAAAAATTGCGATCAGCATCGAGCAGGAACTCGACCGTACCAGCGCCGGCGTAGTTCACCGCCTTTGCCAGCGCGATGGCCGCTGCGCCCATCCTCTCCCGCAGGGCATCATCGACGGCAGGCGACGGGCTTTCCTCGATCAGCTTCTGATGGCGCCGCTGCACCGAGCAGTCGCGCTCGCCAAGATGGATCGTGTTGCCGTACTGGTCGGCAAAGACCTGCATTTCAATGTGCCGCGCGCCGCTCAGCGCGCGTTCCAAAAGCAGCCGCCCGTCGCCGAAGGCGTGCTCGGCTTCGGAGCGCGCCGCATCGAGCGCGGGTTGCAAGCTGCCTTCGTCGCGGACCAGCCGCATCCCCCGCCCGCCGCCGCCGTAGGCGGCCTTGATCATCAGCGGATAGCCGATGCGGCCGGCCGCCTCGTGGAAAGACGCATCGTCCTGTTCCTCACCGTCGTAGCCGGGGATCACCGGCACGCCGGCATCACGCGCGATGCGCTTCGCTTCGGCCTTGTCGGCCATCTGGCGGATGACGGCGGGCGGAGGGCCGATCCACAGCAGTCCCGCATCGATCACGGCCTGCGCGAACTCCGCGTTCTCGGCGAGAAAGCCGTAGCCCGGGTGCACCGCCTCGGCGCCTGTGTGTTTGGCCGCCGCGATGATCGCCGCGATGTTGAGATAGGACTCGCGCGGCGCCGAACCGCCGATGCGCACCGCCGTATCCGCCTCGCGCACATGTAACGCGGCGCGGTCCGTATCGGAATAAACCGCGACGGTACGCAGCCCCATCCGCCGCGCGGTGCGCATGATGCGCCGAGCGATCTCGCCGCGGTTTGCGATCAGCAGCGACTTCATGGCCGCGCCACGCCGAACTGCACCGGCCGCAAGGTGCGCGCGTCGGCCTCGCGGCAAATCGAGAGCGCGTAGCCCAGCACATTGCGCGTGTCGCGCGGATCGATGATGCCGTCGTCGAGCAGGCGCGCGGAGGTGACGAAAGCGCTGCTCTGGCTCTCGAAATTGCCGACGATCTTCGTCTTCAGCGCATCGATCTGGGCGGCATCGGGCTCCTCACCCTTGCGCCGCGCGGTAGCCTCCATCACGTTCGCCATGGTGAGCGCGGCCTGTTCGGCGCCCATCACGGCGGTCTGCGCGTTCGGCCACGAGAACAGAAAGCGCGGATTATAGGCGCGCCCGCACATGCCGTAATTGCCGGCGCCGAACGAGGCGCCGCACATCACGGTGATCTGCGGCACGTTGGCGTTCGACACGGCCTGGATCATCTTCGAGCCGTGCTTGATCATGCCGGCTTCTTCCGAGGCGCGGCCGACGATATAGCCGGTGGTGTTCTGCAGATAGAGGATCGGCAGCCCGGCCTGGCAGCAGCTCTGGATGAAGTGCGTCGCCTTCGTCGCGCCGTCGGGATCGAGCGGGCCGTTATTGGTGACGATGCCGACCGCGAAACCTTGGACCGACGCGTGGCCGCACACGGTGGCGGGCCCATAATCAGGCTTGAAGTCGAGGAAATCGCTGTCGTCCGCGAAGCGCGCGATCACCTCGCGCATGTCGACCGGCGTGCGATGCTCCGGCGGCATGATGCCGAGCAGTTCGTCTGCGCCGTAGCGCGGCGGCTTGCCGTTCGGCGCGCCCGCGGTGCCCCAGTTCAGCCGCGCGATCACCTCGCGCGCGAAGCGGATGCCGTCGGCGTCGTCCTCGGCCAAATATTCGCCGAGCCCCGAAACATGCGTGTGCATCACGGCACCGCCGAGCTCTTCATCGGTCGCGATTTCGCCGGTCGCGGCTTTGAGCAGCGGCGGGCCGGCGAGGAACGCCTTGGCGCGCCCGCGCACCATGATGACGTAGTCGGAGAGGCCGGGCATGTAGGCGCCGCCCGCCGTCGACGAGCCGTGCACCACGGTGACGACCGGCACGCCCGCGGCCGATAGCTTCGCAAGATTGTGGAAGATCGCGCCGCCGTGGATGAAGCCTTCGACGCGATAGCGCAGCAGGTTCGCGCCGGCGGACTCGACCAGATGGATGAACGGGAGCTTGTTCTTGAGCGCGAGCTCCTGCGCGCGCAGCAGCTTCTCGCGCCCCATGTGCTGGATCGCGCCGGCGTCGATGCCGGAGTCGCTCGCCACCACCATGCAGCGCACGCCGGACAGGTAGCCGATGCCGGCGATCATGCCGCCGCCCGGCACCGATTTAGCGAGCTCCGGCGTATCGAGGCCGTAGCCCGCGATGGACGAAAGCTCCAGCCACGGCGCGCCGATGTCGAGCAATCGCGCGACACGCTCGCGCGGCAGCAGTTGGCCGCGCCGCTCGAACAGCGGCTTTGCCTGCGCGGATTTGTCCGCCGCGCGGGCTTCGAGCGCGCGCAGCTCGCCGATCAGCGCCAGCATGTGCGCGCGGTTGCGCGCGAACGCCGCGCCGGCCACGTCGATTTTGGACTGGATGGCGGGCATCATGCCACCCGCTCATTCCCGCGGAAGCGGGAATCCAGTTCTTGGCCAAGCCCTGGGTCCCCGCTGTCGCGGGGACGAGCGGAAAGAGACATCACTCCAGCACCTTCGGCTTCGTCGCCAGATGAAATCCGTCGAACGCCGGCGTGGTCCCGCGCGGCGGCAACGTGTAGTTCGGCTTCACGTTCGGCACCGCCCCGTCGATGCGGATGCACGCGCCCGAGATGAAGGCCGCCGCCGGCGAGAGCAGGAACACGATCGCGGCGGAGATTTCGGATTCGGTACCGAGGCGGTTCAGCGGCACCTTGCTCGGTAGCGCGCGGATGTGCTCGCGCATCGCCGGCGGATACTGGTCGAGCCCGGAGGACGCGATCCAGCCCGGCGCGACCGCGTTGACGCGCACTGGCGCCCATTCGAGCGCGGCGGTCTCGGTGAAGTTGAGCATGCCGGCGCGCGCCGCACCGGAATGTCCCATGTTGGGCATGCTGTTCCACATGTCGGCGATCATGTTCACGATCGCGCCGCCGTGTTGCTTCATCGACTGCGCATAGGTCTCGCGCGCCATCAGGAAGCCGCCAGTGAGATTGGTGCGCACCACGGCGTCCCAGCCCTTGGCGGAAATATTTTCCAGCGGCGAGGAGAACTGCCCGCCCGCGTTGTTGACGAGGAAATCGATGCGGCCGAAATCGGCGAGCACGGCGTGCACGACCTCGGCGACACGCTCCTCCTCGCGGATGTCGGCGACATGGCAGCGCGCGCTGCCGCCCGCGTCGGCGATCTCGCGCGCGACCGCCTCGAGCTTTTCCGGCTTGCGTCCGATCAGCGCGACCGTCGCGCCGAGCGCGGCAAGCTCATGCGCCGTGCAGCGCCCGATGCCGCTGCCGGCGCCCGTCACGATGCCGGCCTGGCCCGTGAACAGGCCACTGCGGAAAACCGATCGAAATGCCGCCATGAGGTGTCCGGAAATTCGAACCCGGCAAAGGGTTTAGCAGGGTCTTGGCGGTTTACCAAGCAAATGCTTGGTAAATTCCGGCGGGGCCATTATTGTTGTCATTCCGGGGCGCCGCCAACGGGCCGGCGCGAAAGCGCCGCCCGATGATAAACTCCGCGGCGAGCCCGGAATCCATAACCACCAGCCGTGCGATCACGGATAGGATCGTGGTTATGGATTCCGGGCCCAGCGCTTCGCGCTGTCCCGGAATGACCGGGGAGGATCCATGCTCTACACCGATACTCATCGCGAGCTGATGCGCTCGGTGACCAAGTTCGTCGAAGCCGAGATCAATCCGCACGCCGAGGAATGGGAGCAGGCCGGCATTTTTCCCGCACACGAGCTGTTCCGCAAGATGGGCGATCAGGGCCTGCTCGGCATCCACAAGCCGGAGAAATACGGCGGACAGGGGCTCGATTATTCCTACGAGGTCGCGTTCTGCGAGGCGCTCGGCGCCGCGAAGTCGGCTTCGGCCGTGATGGCGATCGGCGTGCAAACCGACATGGCGACGCCGGCGCTCACGAAAAACGGCTCGGACGAACTGCGCGAGGAATTTCTCAAACCGTCGATTTCGGGCGAATACGTCGCCTGCCTCGGCGTGTCGGAAGCGGGCGCCGGCTCCGACGTTGCCTCGATCAAGACGACGGCGAAGAAGGAGGGCGGCGATTACGTCATCAACGGCGGCAAGATGTGGACCACCAACGGCACGCAGGCCGACTGGATGTGCCTGCTCGCCAACACCGGCGACGGCCCGGTCCACCGCAACAAGACGCTGATCTGCCTGCCGATGAAGACCAAAGGCGTCGAAATCGCGCGCAAGCTCGACAAGCTCGGCATGCGCGCCTCCGACACCGCGCAGATCTTCTTCGACAATGTGCGCGTGCCGCAGCGCTATCGAATCGGCGAAGAGGGCATGGGCTTCATCTATCAGATGCAGCAGTTCCAGGAGGAGCGCATCTGGGCGGCGGCGGCCGGGCTGATGAAGATGGAGCGGATGATCCGCATGACCATCGAGTACACGGCGGGACGGCAGGCGTTCGGCAAGAGCATTCTGGACAATCAGGTGGTGCACTTCCGCCTGGCCGAGCTGGAGACCAAGGTGGAGCTGTTGCGCAGCCACGTCTACCGCACGGTGGAGGAATATCTCGCCGGCGCCGACGTGACGCAGCTTGCCTCGATGGCGAAACTCACCGCGGGCCGGCTGGTGCGCGAGGTTTCCGACTCGTGCCTGCAATACTGGGGCGGCATGGGCTACATGACCGAGAGCGAAATCTCGCGCATGTATCGCGACTCGCGGCTGACCTCGATCGGCGGCGGCGCGGACGAAATCATGCTCGGCATCATCTGCAAGGGAATGGGCACGCTGCCGGGGCAGCGGAAGAATCATTAAGATTATGAAGCAGGGTCTCTCACCCGCTCATGCCCGCGAAAGCGGGCATCCAGTCTTTGGCCAAGAACTGGGTCCCCGCTTTCGCGGGGACGAGCGGAGAATCGGTGGTCTCATATGACAAGCGATCTTCCCAACTGCGAAACGCTCAAGCTCGCGCTCGATCGCGGCGTGCTCCACGTCACGCTCGACCGGCCGGCGACGAAGAACGCGCTCAACCGCGCCATGGTCGCCGACCTGACTGCGGTCGTGGGTTATCTGGCGGCGCACCGGGACGTGCGCGCCGCCGTGGTGCGCGGCGCGAACGCAACCTTCTGCGCCGGCGGCGACATCAACGGCTTCAAGGAGATGTTCTCCACACCCGCGCCAAAGGCCGGCGAGCGCGACGGCGTCGCGCTGCACAACCGCCGCTTCGGCGCGATCATGGCGCGCTTCGAGGAACTGCCGCAGACCATCGTGATGGTGGTGGAAGGCGCGGCCTTCGGCGGCGGGCTCGGGTTGATGTGCGGCGGCGACGTGGTGCTGGCGGCGTCGGACGCGAAATTCTCCATCTCGGAGACGACGCTCGGCGTACCGCCGGCGCAGATCGCGCCGTTCGTCGCGCAGCGCATCGGGGTCGCGCGCACGCGGCGGCTGTCGCTCACGGCGCACCGCTTCGACGGGCGCGAGGCGGAGCGCCTCGGGCTGGTCGATCAGGCCTGCGACGGCACGGCCGCGCTCGAGGCTGCGCTCAGCGACGTGCTCGCCGGCATCGGCCGATGCTCACCGAACGCCAACGCGGTGACCAAGCGGCTGCTGCTCGCAAGCCGCACCTTGCCGCGCGAGGAACTGCTGGAGCAGTCCGCGGATGCATTTGCCGAATGCCTGCGCGGCGGCGAGGGCCGGGAGGGCGTCACGGCGTTTCTGGAGAAGCGCAAGCCGAAATGGATGGGCTAGTTTCTCCGCTCATTCCCGCGTAAGCGGGAATCCAGTTCTTTGGCTCTGGGTCCCCGCTTTCGCGGGGACGAGCGGAAGGGGAATCCATGAGCCTTCTCGGGCAGGCGGTCGTCGCGATCTGGAACGATGTCGCGCCGGAAGGGCGCGAGCAGTTCTACGAATGGCACAATCACGAGCACATGCCGGAGCGGTTAAGCATTCCCGGCTTCCTGCGCGGCCGGCGCTACCGGGCGGTCGACGCGGCGGTGGAATACTTCACGCTCTATGAGGCGGAAGACGCGGCCGTCCTGACCGGCCCGCATTACCTCGAGCGGCTGAACAGTCCGACGCCGGCGACGCGGACCGTGATCCCGCAATATTTCCGCAACATGATGCGCGGCGTGTGCGGCGTGCGTCTTTCGGCCGGCGTCGGAATGGGCGGAGCGATCGCGACGCTCCGCTTCGGCGTCCAGCCCGAACGCGACGCCGCGCTCGAGCGGCACCTTGCCGCGTTGCTCGCCGAGACAGCGAAAGCGCCGATGGTCGCGGGCACGCATCTTTGCGTGGCGGATGCCGCTGGCAGCACGATCCAGACCGCCGAGCGCAAGAGCCACGGCGCAGCCGTGCCGGATTGGCTGATCATGATCGAGGGCGTCACGCCGGAAAGCGTCGATGCCGCCTGCGACGCGTTGCTCGCGGGCGGTCTGCGGCGTGCCGGCGCAAGCGAGGGGATCGTAAGGGGTCTCTATCAACTCGAGATCTGTCTGACGAAGCCTTGGACCCCCTCCGCTCGTCCCCGCGAAAGCGGGGACCCAGAGCCAAGGCAGGAAAGAACTGGATTCCCGCTTTCGCGGGAATGAGCGGAGAACGTACGATCTCCGAGGATTGCACGCTGGTCCGTTCACTCCGCCAGCTTGTCCACATCGCCGAAATAATAGTCCTTCCAGTTATCGGGCTTCGCCTTGATGCGCCCGACCTTGGCGAGGAATTCGCTGATCTTGTCGGCGCCCTTCGGCTGGATCGTGATCACGACGGTCGGGTCGTTGAGCATCGCGACGAATTCGTCGAGCGGCATCTTGTCCTTGGTGACCCGCAGATAAGTTTCAGCGGCGGCCTTCTTGTCGGACTTGATCCAGGCCGTCGCCTCCTTCATGGCGCCGAGCAGCGCGGCGACCATCTTGGGATTGCCGTCATGGAATTTGGTGGTCATCGAGATGGCACTCACCGAGTGCGGCCCGATGATGTCGTAGGAGGAAACGACTTGATGGTAGCCCGGCATTTTCAATTGCCGGCTCTGGAACGGCAAAGAGGAAAAATGACTCTGCACCTCGGTGCCTGAATTCAGCGCCGCGAACGCGTCCGGGTGGCCCATCGAGACGGTGAGAGGATCGAGCTTTTCGTAATTCGCCTCGCCGAACTCCTGCGCTGCCGCCATTTCGAGCAGGATCGCCTGCATCGAGATCTTCACCGACGGCAGCGCAATGCGGTCCTTCTCGCCATAATCCTTCAGCATCTTGATCTTCGGATCACGCGTCAGCAGGATCAGCGGCATGAAATTGAGGCCGGCGATGGCGCGCACCTTTACGTTCGTGCGCGTCTTCTCCCACAGCGTGATCAGGTTGGGCAGGCCGACCGCGCCGACATCGATTGCGCCGGAAATGATGCCGTCGTTGATCTGCGCCGGGCCGCCGAGCGTCGCCCATTCCACCTTGATGTCGCCGAGCCCCTGAAGCTTCGCATGCTTCTCGATCAGCTTCTGGTCCTCCATCACGATGAGCTGGATGTAGGGCAGGCCATATTGCTTGCCGAGCTTGATCTCGCTGACTTCGGCTGTCGCAGGTGCGGCGAGCAATGCCGTGAGCAGGACGGTGAAGATCACGGAAAAGACGGTCGACCAACTCCGCTCATTCCCGCGAAAGCGGGAATCCAGTTCTTTCTTTTCCTGGCTCTGGGTCCCCGCTTGCGCGGGGACGAGCGGAGCGTGGTGTTCGATCATCGCGGACTCCTCATGCGATCGGCGTCATCTGGTTCGGATCGAACGCGAGCCACGCGCTTTCGCCCACTTGATAGATTTCGAGCGGCGGCGTGGTAACGCGCAGCTTCATGGCGCTGTCGGCGGGTGTCACGACATAATCCCAGAACTCGCCCAGGTACGCACGCTCCGCGATCGTCACGGCGACCTGCGGCCGCCCGTTGGCGCCTTGAGCGCGCGAGAGCCGCATGCTTTGCGGGCGCACCGACACCGTCACTTTGCCGGAGGCGGGCGCGCCCTCGAGCGCCGGGAGCGCAAATGAGCCGAACGCGATCTGACCGTTGCCGGCATTGCCTTCGATGAAATTGGTGCGCCCGATGAAGCCGGCGACGAAGCGCGTCTTCGGCCGGTTGTAGAGCGTGTGCGGATCGGCTACCTGCTCGATGCGGCCGAGATTCATCACCGCGATGCGGTCGGAGGTCACCATCGCCTCGGCCTGGTCGTGCGTGACATAGACCGTGGTGATGCGGAATTCGTCGTGCAGCCGGCGGATCTCGAAGCGCATCTCCTCGCGCAGATTGGCGTCGAGGTTGGACAGCGGCTCGTCGAGCAGCAGCACCTGCGGCTGGATCACGATCGCGCGTGCGAGCGCGACGCGCTGCTGCTGCCCGCCCGAGAGCTCGGCCGGATAGCGCGCCGCCAGGTGCCCCATGTGGACGACTTCGAGGATTTCGCCGACCCGGCGGCGGATGTCCTCGCGCGGCAGCTTGCGCAGCTCCAGCCCGAACGCGACGTTCTCTCCGACCGTCATGTTCGGCCACACCGCGTAGCTCTGGAAGATCATCGACATCTGCCGTTTTTCCGGCGGCAGCGCGCCGGACGGCGAGGACAGTACCTGACCGTTCATCTCGATGGTGCCGGCGGTCGGCTCGATGAAACCTGCGATCATGCGCAAGGTCGTGGTCTTGCCGCAGCCGGAGGGGCCGAGCAGCGAGACAAACTCTCCTTCGCGCAATTCGAGATCGAGGCCGGCGACGGCCGCGACCTCGCCGTAGCGCTTCTCGATGCCGCGCAACAACAGCTTGCTCATGCGTTACGCACCATGAAATCGCGGCCGATCGCCTTGAAGCCGATGGCCGCGATGACCAGCGTCGTCACCAGCAGGATCATGCCGAGCGCGGACAGCACCTCGAAGTTGCCCTCCTCGGAGAGGTCGAACAGCATCACCGAGATCACGCGCGTGTTCGGGCCGACCAGGAAGATCGCAGACGAAAGCTCGCGTGCCGCCGGGATGAACACCAGGATCCAGGCGCCCGCCAGATTGCGCTTCAACAGCGGGGCGAGCACGCGGCGGATCGCGGTGAGGCGTCCGCCGCCGAGGATGCGCACGGCTTCTTCCATCTCGGGGTTGACGCTGCGCATGCCGGCCGCGCTCGACGTATAGGCGATCGGCAGGAAGCGCGTCGTATAGGCGAGGACCAGGATGGTGCCGGTGCCGTAGAGCGCGAGCGGCGGCGGCGCGTAGGCCGCATAGAAGCCGATCGCGAGCACGATGCCGGGAATGACGAACGGCGCCATGCAGAGGAACGCGAGCACATTGCTCCACGGCACCAGCTTGCGCGTCACCACGTAGGCGATGGCGAGCGACAGCCCGATCGCGGCAAACGCCGTGATCCCCGAATAGACGAACGTGTTGATGATCGCCTGTTGCGCCTGCGTCTGCTCGAACAGCAGGTAGCGGAAGTTCTGCAGCGAGAGATTGTCGAGCGAGAAGCCGCGCCCCCAGGCCTTGGCGAAGGCCGCCTGCGTGAGCACGAGCATCGGCAGGAACACGCTAAGCGCGCAGACGAACAGCGCATAGCCGAGCATCACCCAGCGCCACGGCCCGAGCCGGGTGACGCGCCGCTCGCCGCCCTTGCCGCTCACCGTGGTGTAGCCGCGCCGGCCGAGCAGGGTGCGCTGCAGCCAGAACATGAAGATGGTGATGAGCAGCAGCGGCATCGCGTAGGCGGCGGCCTGCTCGACCCGCACCGGGTATTCGAAGAACTGCCACAGCTGCGTCGAGACCACCTGGAAACGCGCCGGCAGCGCGATCAGCGCGGGCGCGCCGAACAGCGCGATCGCCTCGAGGAACGAGATGATCAGCCCGCCGACGATCGCGGGCAGCACCAGCGGCAGCGTGATGCGGAAGGTCGTGCGGATGGTTCCGGCGCCAAGGATATTGGCCGCATCCTCCATCTCGGACGAGACGAGATCGAGCGCGCCGGACGTGAACACGAACACATACGGGAACGACGTGACCGCGACGACCACGATCAGCCCGGTCATGGAATAAACGTTGAAGATGCCGTGGTCGGCACCGGTGAGGGCGATCCACACCTTGTTGAGCCAGCCGGCGTTCGGCCCGGCGAGCAGGATCCAGCCGATCGCGCCGAGATAGGGCGGGATGATGAAGGCGCCGAACACCATCAGCCGGATGAAGCCTTTTGCCGGCATGTCGGTGCGCGAGATCGCCCAGGCGAGCGGGACGCCGAACAGGCAGGCGAGCACCGCGACGCCGGAGCCGAACACGAGCGTATTCCACAGCGCCTGAAGGTGCCGGGCGCGGCCGTACGCCTCGATGTAGTTCGCGATCGTGAGGCGCCCGGTTTCCGGGTCCTGGAAGCTGGACACGACCAGCCGCACCATCGGGCTCGCGATCAGGAATACGAGGATCGCGATCATGACGATCCAGAGGATCATGCTCGGATCGGCGAGGCGGAAGCGCCGCGTCGGCGCGGCCGGTGCGAGGTGATCGAGCGCGGCGGTCATTGAGCCGCCCCGTCATTCCGGGGCGCGGGCGCAGCCCGCGAGCCCGGAATCCATAACCACGATCCTGTCTTGATCGCACCGCCTGTGGTTATGGATTCCGGACAGCCGCTTCGCGGCTTCCGGAATGACCAGCTGAGAGGCCGCGACGAGAAGCGCATCACACACCGAACGTGTCGCGCCACTGCTTGATGACCTCGGGTATTCCCTTGGTGATTTCCTCAACGCTCGGGCGGATCGTCTTCACGTCGGCCGCCGATTTCGCGCCGCCGAGCGGCTTCACCTCGGGGCGCATCGATTCGTTGAAGTGCTCGACCCAGATCTTCGAGGCCTCGGGGGTGAGCAGATACTCCATGAACAGCTTTGCGGCATTCGGGTGCTTGACGCCCTTCGGAATGCCGGAGGGCGCGATGATCAGCACCGAGCCGTCCGGCGGATAGATCATCGCCAGCGGATTGCCCTTGGCGGCGCTCTCCATCGCGGTGCCGTTCGGACCCGAGCCCGCGACGATGCGCTCGCCCGCGTTGAGCATCGTCACCGTATCGTTGATCGAGCGGCCGATCTGCGGATTGTTCTTCGCGAGCTTCTCGAAGAAGTCCCAGCCGTAAAGCTTCTTCAGGCTCACCACCCAGGTGCCGACGTAACCGGAGAAACCCGGATGCCCGAGCGCGATCTTGTCCTTCCATTTGGCATCGAGCAGATCAGGCCAGTTCTTCGGCGCGTCGGCTTCTTTCAATTTCTCGGTGTTGTAGCTGATTCCGATCAGGCCCGCGGAGGTGACGGTGAAGAACCCGTCCGGATCGTAGTTCTTGTAGACCTCGATCAGCTTGTTGGCGTTGTCGGGCGCGTATTTCTCCAGCAGGTTCTTCTCTTTCAGCGCGACGTAATGGCCGATGTCGGTCGAGGAGAACACGTCGACCTGCATCGCGCCGGCGCGCTGCTCCTGGGTCAGTCGCTGGTAGGCGACCTGCGCGGTGGTGCGCACCACGTTCGCCTTGATGCCGGGAAAGGCCGCCTCGAAATCGCGCCCGAGCGCCTGCGCGGTCGTGTCGTTGGAGTGCGCCGTGTACCAGGTGACCTCGCCTTCCTTCCTGGCGAGCTCGTAGAGCTCCTTCTCGCGCGCCGTCATGTCGCGCGCGCGCGCGCCGTGTGTTCCAAGAGCTGTGCCGAGCGCCAGCGCGCTGCCGGATTTGAGGATATCGCGGCGCGATAGGGACATGCTTCCCTCCCAGGTGTTTTCGCGCGGCTTTGCGCCGTCGCCTTTGTCGAGCGCCCCGCGCCAGTATGGCGCGGGAAGGCGGGGCCGTCACCCCTCTGCGATGCGGTGCGACAATCTCCGCTGTCATCCCGGCCGAGCGCCTTCAGCGCGTTCACGCGCGTCTGCGACGCGCCATAGCGCGAGAGCCGGGACCCATGTATCACCGGATTCGGTGCTTCTGGAGAGATGGTTCCCGGGTCTCGCTTCGCTCGCCCGGGATGACAGTCGGAGTGTGGGCCGGGGCATGATTTCGATCGAGCGACTGTCGAAGGCCTTCGATACCGCGCGCGGGACGAGCCATCTGGCGCTGAGCGACATCTCGCTCGATGTCGCCGGGGGCGAGTTCGTCTCGATCCTGGGGCCTTCGGGGTGCGGAAAATCGACCCTGCTCTACATCGTCGGCGGGTTCGTTCCGCCGAGCAGCGGCGCGGTGCGGGTGCAGGGCGCAGCCGTCACCGGCCCGGGACCGGACCGCGGGCCGGTGTTCCAGGAATTCGCGCTGTTTCCCTGGAAGACCGTGCTGGGCAACGTGATGTACGGCCTCCTCGAGCAGGGCGCGCCGAAGAAGATCGCCGAAGACCGCGCCCGCGCGCTGATCGAGATGGTGCACCTGAAGGGCTATGAGAATTTCTATCCCAAGGAACTGTCGGGCGGCATGAAGCAGCGCGTCGCGATCGCGCGCACGCTCGCCTACGGCCCGAGCATCCTGCTGATGGACGAGCCGTTCGGTGCGCTCGACGCCCACACCCGCACCGGCATGCAGCATGAATTGCTCGAGATCTGGGAGCGCGACCGCAAGACGGTGCTGTTCGTCACGCACAGCGTCGAGGAGGCGGTGTTTCTCTCCGACCGCGTGGTGGTGCTGACGCGCTCGCCCGGCCGCATCAAGGAGATCAGCCGGATCGATCTGCCGCGGCCGCGCCGGCGCGCCGAGCTCTTGGTCGACCGGCGCTATCAGGACTACGTGGTGGCGATCGAAAAGCTGATGGACGATCCGGCGGAGGTGCGGGCATGATTGGTGTTCACCGAGCGTGCCGCATACGCGCTTTCCCCTCTCCCGCTTGCGGGAGAGGGTGGCGAGGACCGAAGGTCCGAGCCGGGAGAGGGCGCTTCATGCGGCTCGCAAGGCCCTCTCCCCAACCCTCCCCCGCAAGCGGGGGAGGGGGCACGCCGAGCCCGCGGCAATGACCCGCCTGACACAAATCCCCGGCCTGCCTCCGCTCGTCGCCGCCGCGGGCCTGCTCGCCGCGTGGGAATTGGCCGCGCGCGTCTTCGACATCAGCGGATTGCCGCCCGCGCACGCGGCACTGCGTGAGTTGCCCGTCATTCTCACCGACAAGGAGTCGCTGCTCAACATCCTCGACTCGATTCGCCGCATGGTGGTCGGGTTTGCGTTTGCGCTCGTCTTCGCCATCCCGGTTGGCCTGATGATGGGGCGCTCGCGCCTCACGGCGGCGTTCTTCAATCCGCTGCTGATGATCATCTATCCGGTGCCCAAGGCCGCGCTGATGCCGATCATCATGCTGTGGCTCGGCGTCGGCGATGCGTCGAAGACGCTGGTGATCTTCCTCGGCGTCAGCCTGCCGGTGATCTATCACGCCTATCAGGGCGCGCGTGCGGTGGAAGAAAAGATGCTGTGGTCCGCTGCCGCGATGGGCATGGATGCGCGGGCGCGCCTCACACGCATCGTGTTTCCGGCAGCGCTGCCCGAGATCATGGTCGGCGTCCGCACCGGCCTCGTGCTCGCGCTGATCACGATGGTGACGAGCGAGATGATCGCGCGCAAGCAGGGCGTCGGCGACATCCTGTTCAACGCGCTCGCGATGGCGCAGTACGAAACCGTCTACGCCACCATCGTCATCATCGGCCTGCTTGGATTCGTCATCGACGTCGGCTTCGAGCGGCTGCGCGCGCATCTCGTCGCATGGGCCGAGCCGGCGCATGAGATCGCCGCGGTGGGCTCGACATGACGTTCACGCGCCGCGCAAGCGAGATCGCCATCGGCATCCTGCCGATCGCGCTCGTCATCGCCCTCTGGCACGCGATTGCGGCGTCCGGCATCGCGCCTGCCGTGCTGCTGCCGCCGCCGGGCGCGGTGTTTGCCCGGCTGATCGAGCAGGCGGGCAGCCGTCAATTCCTCGACAACGCCGCGGTCACGCTCTATCGGCTGTTCGCCGGCTTCTCCATCGCGGTCGTCGTCGGCGTCACGCTCGGCGTCGCCGCGACGGGCAGCAAGGCGGTCGAGGGCATCGTCAAGCCGCTGGTGCGCGTGCTCGCGCCGCTGCCCAAGGTCGCGCTCTATCCGGCGATGATCCTGATGCTCGGCTTCGACGATGCGTCGAAGATTGCGCTGGTCGTGGCCGACGCCGTATTCCCGATCCTGCTGGCGACGTATCAGGGCACGTCCGCAGTCGACAACAAGCTGGTCTGGTCGGCGCGCGCGGCCGGCTGCACGCCGCGGCGCGCGCTGTTCACCGTGGTGCTGATGGCGGCGCTCCCGTCGGTGCTGACCGGCTGCCGCATCGGGCTGATCATCTCGTGCATCGTGGTATTCCTCGCCGAGATGATCACCTCGACCGACGGGCTCGGCTATCTGCTGGTGCGCGCGGGCCGCAACTTCGAGACCGTCGACATGTTCGTGCCGCTGATCTCGATCTCGATTTTGGGCCTGACGCTGAACGCGGCGTTCAACGCGCTGCGCAAGTGGCTGCTAAGGGGATTTGCGGAGGAATCGTAATCGTAGGGCGGATTAAGCGAAGCGCAATCCGCCGATATGGCCGAGCGGCGCAGTGCGCTCCGCTGACTGCGCCCTACGGAAATTATATACTTGACTGACCCACGGAAATGACCTAGATTCCGGGGCATGAAAAAGAAGCCCGCCGTTCAAGAGTTTTCGAGCCTCTATGAGTACTTTGAGGCCATCCCGGATGAGGCGGCGGCAATCGCCTACTTCCGGGCCATCCGCTGGAAAAATGGGGAATTCTGTCCTCATTGTGGGCATGACAAAATCTACGGTTTCAGCGACGGCAAGACTTGGAAATGCGCTCAGTGCCGTCAGCGGTTTTCGATCCGCGTCGGAACCATTTTTGAGGACAGCAAGATCGAATTGCGGAAGTGGTTCGCGGCGATTTGGCTGATCACGTCGCACCGCAAGGGCGTCGCCAGCACCACCTTGGCGCGCGATCTGAAAGTCACTCAAAAGACCGCATGGTTCATGTTGCATCGGCTCCGGCATGCCGCACGGACGCGCTCATTCAATCGTCCGCTGCACGGAATTGTTGAGGCGGATGAGGGCTACTTCGGAGGAAAAGAGCGCAACAAGCACCGCGAGAAGCGCGGCAAAACTAAGAAGGTTGTTGCTATCGGTCTAGTCGAGCGCGGCGGCGAACTACGCGTCAAGCCGATCACGACAACGGGCCAGATGAAGGATGAAGTGCTCGCAAACGTGAAGCCCGGTTCAAAATTGATGACCGATGAAGCGACGGTTTTCATCGGGCTGGATACCCGCTTCGTGCATGGCACTGTCAACCACAGCCGGGGGCAATACGGCGACGGCGGCGAGACTCACACCAATTCAATCGAGGGCGTGTGGGCGCTGATCAAGAGGCAGATTTACGGCATTCACCACTTCGTCAGCGCGAAGCACCTAGACCGCTACTTGGCGGAAATCATGTGGCGGTACAATCGGCGCGATATGCCAGACGCCCAACGGCTTGGCGATCTCTTGAAGTGGTCCGATGGCCGTCTGACATATGCTGCGTTGATCGGGAAAGCCTAGAAGCGTCGTTCGATTTTGTTACGCTGTCTCTCTCGCGCTCTTTCTGCACGTAGCCATTCTTTAATCGCTTGCTCCAGTTTGATCCTATCGAAAATTTCCTGAACTTCGGGCGGCATTGCCAACTCCTTTAGTTGTCAGATTGACGGCTCAAATGTCGCTGACGATTTTGCGAAAGCAAGCACACAGTTGATTTGACGGGGGCGCGCAGCATGCGAGTTGTGGGCTTGAACGTGAAAACGGACGACAGAATCGATGTTTGCGGCCTTCATCGAGGTTATTTTGTGATACAAGCGAGAAATGGCGAAGCGAACCTATGACGACAAAATGCGCCTAGACATGCCCTTCGCAGAGGCGATGGAACGCTTTGCCGGTGTTGATCCGAAAGAGATGCATCGCAATATCGCGCGAGCGAAAAAGAAGAAACCGCCGGGCGGCAAGAAAACACCGCCCAGCGACGCTGTTGAAGCCGCTAACGTGGTCTCATTGCGCTCGCGGCGCGAACGGAAGCGTAATCACGGTCGCTGACTTGCGCGGCCTAGGGCGCTTCCGAAAGTGGCCCTGCACGCTCTCTAGAGCGCCGTGGCGAAGCCGGTAGTAGGCTTCAACCCAGATCCATTGAGAATGGTACAGAGGACGCGATTTCTCATCGTGCGTCATTGCAGTTTCCTTTCGTGATGGGAGGGGAATTACGCGGCGCACGCGCACGCGCGGCGGCCTTGGTCGTGAAGGACCAAGAGCCGCCGTGGCCTCTGAGACTGTTTGAGGGCTGAGAGCGCGCGCCGTAGCGCGGCTCCTATGTCTTGGAATCAAAAAAGCCCGGCACGACGGCCGAGCTTTTTGCCAAGATCAGAGAAGCGATATCAGGTGGGAGTACGCCCAGCCTGCATTTCGGTAGCCTAGTCCAAATCGGTTAAGAGACGTTTAGCTTGCGGCACAAGGCCATTCGGGATTTCCCGAAAAACTACCGAAACTAGGCACTCCGCGCACGCCGCTTGCGTGGGAAAATGAAAACAGGTCGAGCCCGCCAGCGAGCGAAACTCCTACCCTAAGGAGCGAGAGGGGCAAAAACCGTCACGCTGAATGCGCGACAATCTGACGCAGCCTCATTTCCTCTAAAAACCTAAGCAACTCAATAGCTTGGGCAAAGCCCGTGGCCGTACCTGCCATGCTGACGCTGGCGAACACGATACTAACGATAAAGCGGACCGTTGGCTGGACGGCTGCTAAGTCCTGATCGGAAGGGTCGCCGAGTAACCACGCGACTGTTTCGAGGTCATCCCAATCGATGTCCTCGATCTCAGGTCGGAAATCGTCATGGGCGCGATCATCTTCAACGTCCCGATAGAGTACGACTTCGGCCTGGTTCTTCTTCGTCCTGACAAACCGGCTGAGCAGCCGGGAGACAGAGACTTTCGTGTGCGGGTAGTTGCGTCGGAGATACGCTTGGCGCGCCTCTCCCTCAGGGAACGCCAGCGCGGCCTTTTCGACTTGGGCAAGAGCGTTCTTAACGCGGACGCGATCAGCCTGCACGACATCTAGAAATTCCGCCCGCCATGCCAGTGGCAGCCCTTCGGCCTCAGTCTCTGCTTTCAGTTCGACGCGGGCCGCAGTTTCGCCTCGGCGATGCCGGGCCTGACGGACCCGCGCCTGTTCTCGCTGGTGGTCTGGAGTCATAGCTTCGCCATACCGTGACCCGAGGGTCATCTCATCCGACCACGGCCGAGCTATGCCCCTAAGGGCAAGCTGCAAGGCATAGGTCACCGCACGACGCGAATCGGAACTTAATCAAGGCTAGCCGGTCGGTTGGCTGGGTCAACCAAGTATATAGGCTCCGCGCCCTACGGCTGTGTGTAAATAGTCCTTGACCTAGGATCGGACTTCGGTCACACTGCGTGCACCCTGCTCGCTAGAGGGGCGCACTCATGAGGCGTCTTGAGCGCGGAGCAGGCCGGAGGCGGGACCGGAGAACAGGTCCTCAAGCTCCGGCAGCCGGCGCCCGGCAATTCCGGGCCTCGGACTGGAGCGGCGCCCGCGCTGCCGGCTCGCAACCGGCACCCGGGCGGCGTCGGGGCTCCGCCCGGAGGCACTACGCCCTCCTGCCAGGAGCTGGCTGACGATCGATGGGCACGCTTTGCACCATCGGCGAAAGCGCGGCCCGACGCCGTAGTGAGAACGCCGCAGCAGAGCGCCGAGAGGCGCGCCGGCCCGCGTCATGGGCCGGTGATCTCCGGGCGATCCTGGAGATCGGCCTGACCGCGAGGCGGGCCATCGGGTGCGGCGATCCGCACCAGCGCCTGTCGGCGTTCTGCTCCCCTCTTTATTTTCCGGGAGCCGAAAACAGACAAGGGCACCCGCCCCCTGCCAACCGGGCCGGCGCAGCGTTGGCTTTTCGCACAAGCCGCCCGGCAGAATTCCAAAAACCGAAACGTCGAGAGCACAGCATGACCAAATCACGCGCATCCAAAGCTCTGCAATCCGTCGAACGAAAAGGCGAAGCAACGGAGCGGCGTTGGAGCAATACCCTGAACATGTGGCACGTGTGCGCCAACGCGGCGTGCCGCCGCGCGCGCTGCTGCCGCGGCAGCCCGACCTACTGTTACAAGCACAATTATCCGCAATTGCCGGAGAGCGTGAAGGACTGGTTCTTCCTGATCGGCGAAGCGCAGAAGGACGGCATACCCTTCGACGTCGCGTGGGCGGAGCTGGGGAGGCGCGGGCTTGGCGCGGAGTTTGCCAACTGGCACGATCTGGCGCACGGGAAGCGCGACGCCAGCGCAATGACCTGACCGGAGTCGTGTCGAGATGCTCGTAGGGCGCAATAAGCGACGCGAAGCGGAGCGCATTGCGCCGAGAGGTGGCGCAGTGCGCTTCGCTTACTGCGCCCTACAGACTGGGGACTAGCATGCTCGCCGACCGCATCGAGGGAAAGTGGATCGACGCCTTCGCCGAGGTGTTCGCGCGCTGCGCCGTGAAACCGGGCGACACCGCGGCGATCCTCTCCGAGACGCAGTCGCGTCCGCTCAACGTGCAGCTCTGTGAATTGGCGCTGCTCCGCCTCGGCGCGCGGCCGTTCCACATCGTGCTGCCGACACCGCGCAATCGCCATCCGGTGCCGGTGCGCTCGACCGGTGCGAGCGAGGCGATTGGCGGACTCAGCCCCGTGATCGGCGCACTCGGCGCGGCCGGATTCGTGGCCGACTGCACCATCGAGGGGCTGATGCATGCGCCCGAGACGCCGGCGATCCTGAAAGCCGGCGCGCGCATTCAGGTGATCTCGAACGAGCACCCGGAAGCGCTCGAACGCATGGCGCCGGACGATGCGCTTGAGGCGCGCGTGCGCGCGGCGGCGAAACTGCTGCGCGGCGCGAAGCGCATGACCGTGACGTCGGCGGCCGGCAGCAATCTCGACGTCGACATGACCGGCGCGCCGACCGTCGGCATCTGGGGCTGGACCGAGAAGCCGGGCACCCTGGCGCATTGGCCCGGCGGCATCGTGGTGAGCTTTCCCAAGGCGAACAGCGTCAACGGCTTGCTGGTGCTCGACCGCGGCGACGTGAACCTCACCTTCAAGCGCTATCTCGAAGCGCCGGTGCGGCTCACGCTCGAGAGCGACTATGTGACGAAGATCGAAGGCGAGGGTACCGACGCCGCGCTGTTCCGCTCGTATCTGGCGGCGTGGGGCGACCGCAACGCCTATGCGGTGTCGCATGTCGGCTTCGGCTTGAACCCCAAGGCGCGCTACGAGGCGCTGGCGATGTACGACCAGCGCGACACCAACGGCACCGAGATCCGCGCGGTCGCGGGGAATTTCCTTTTTTCAACCGGCGCCAACGAGTTCGCCGGCCGCTACACGGCGGGGCACTTCGACCTGCCGGTGATGCGCACCACGATCACGGTGGACGGGACGGTGGTGGTGAAGGATGGCGTGGTGCAGAATGTATTTTAGCACCGCTGTCATCCCGGGCGAGCGCAGCGAGACCCGGGACCCATCCCTCCCGACACACGGCCGGCTGCGATTAATGGGTCCCGGCTCTCGCGCTGCGCGCTCGGCCGGGATGACAGTCAGAGCACCGGCGGCCGGTTGAGCCCGAAATGCCCGAGCAACTCGACGAACGCCTTCAGCCGCTCGCGCCGGTACGCCTCGACGTCGAGGCCTTCGTAATCGAGAAAGCCCGCGCCGTCGCGCAAGCCGCGCCGGCCTTCGGTCATATTGCGCTCGACGATCTCCGGTGCGGCGTAGCGCTCGCTGCCGAGCGCGCCGGTCAGGTAGCGGCTGGCGTAATAGAGGATGTCGCCGCCGCCCCAGTCGATGAACTCGAGCAGGCCGAGCACCGCGAAGCGGAAACCGAATCCGTACTTGATCGCCTTGTCGATGTCGGCTGCGCTCGCGACGCCTTCCTCGACCATGCGCGCCGCCTCGTTCATCGCCAGCGCCTGGATGCGCGGCACGATGTAGCCGGGACGCGCCGCGCACACGACCGGCACCTTGCCGACGGATTCGAGCAGCGCCTGCACGCGCGAAGTGACCGCGGGATCGGTGTGCTTTCCGGGCGAGACCTCCACCAACGGCACCAGGAACGCCGGGTTGAGCCAATGCGCGTTGAGGAAGCGCGCGGGGTGATCGACGGCGGTCGAGAGATCGTCGACGAGGATGGTCGACGTGGTCGAGGCGATCACCGGCTTCGGCCCCGCAAGCTTCGAGGCACGCGCGAGCGCGTCGCGCTTGAGGGCGAGGACTTCCGGCACGCCTTCGAAGATGACGCTCGCCGCCGAGAGCGCATTCTGCGCGTGCGCTTCCCGAGTGACCGAAACACGCGCGGCGATCGTCTCGACGGCGGCTGCGTCGAACAGCCCGAAGCCCGCGAGCGTGGCGAGCACATTGCGCACTTCGCTCAGCGCGTCCCCGGACAACTGCTTGAACGCCGCATCATCACGCGCCTTGAAATCGACCAGCGATACCGCATGCCCCGCATAGGCGAACACGACCGCGATGCCGCGCCCCATGCGCCCTGCGCCGAGACAGGCGATGGGTTCTTTCATGGCAATCCCTCGGCAAGAAGGTCCTTCAATTGATTCTTGTTGAGACCGCCAAGCCCGAGCGACTTCAGCGTCCGCCCCGTCTGCATGAAATCCTCACCGCAGACGGCGCCGCCGATCGCGAGGAACGCGCGCGCAAGCGGCGTCGGCACGCCGGCAAGCTCGCCGCAGGAAACGAGAAACGACAGCCCGATGCGCACGTCCTCCAGCATGTACCGATGCTCTCTCAGCACGATGTGCTCGCGCCAGTCGCCCGAGTCGGTGAGCCTGTCATGCGAGCCGCGCCCATACATCCATTCCTCGCCCGCGCGCGCATAATGATCGGCGAGCGGGAAATGCGGCGCGCCATAGCCGAGTGCCTCGCGCACCGCGATGCGCTCGGCGTCGAGCGTGTCGGTGACGCGGCGCACGGCCGGCTGCGTACCCTCCTTGTGGATATCCCACCGCGAAAAATGTTCGAGCGGCGCGGCGTTCATGACGATCAGCGGCGGGTGGATGATCGGCCCGGCATTCATCAGCGCGCCGGACAGCGCATCGCCGCAGTCCTCGATCGCGCCCGGGAACGCGCGGCCGACGATGCCGAGCGCGTGGACCTTCAGGCGCAATGGCAGCACGCCGGTCGGCAGGCGCTTGGCGCGGATCGTGATTGCGACTTCGAAGGGGCCGTGCTTGCGTGTCAGCCACGGCAGGGTGCCGGTTTCGGCGTAGGCCACGTCGGCGCGATTGCCCGCATCGTGCGTGGCCTTCGCGAAGATGTACGAGCCGAAGGTGCCGGGCGGCAGGAACACGACCTGGCCGTCGGCGAGGTGCGGTGCCAGCGCGCGGGCGATGTCGGGCTGCGCGGTGGCGGGTGTGGGGCAGAGGATCAGTTCGGCGTGGCGCACGGCGTCGTCCATGTCGTTCGTCACGAGCGCAAGCTTCGCCGCGTGCCGCCCGCGAAAATCCTTCACCGTGATGATGCCGCTGGCCTTGCGATGCGCCTCGACCGCCGCGGCGTCGCGCCGCCACAGCCGCACCTCGTGACCGGCAAGCGCCATGTCGCCCGCCGCCGCGAACGAGCCATTGCCGCCGCCGAGCACTGCGATTTTCATGTCCGCTCATTCCCGCGTAAGCGGGAATCCAGCTCTCTCTTTTCCTGGCCATGGGTCCCCGCTTTCGCGGGGACGAGCGGAGAATCGATCTCGCGCAGCCGGAAATGCTGCACCTTGCCCATCGCGTTGCGCGGCAGCGCGTCGACGAAGACGTATTCGCGCGGCACCTTGAAGCGCGCCAGTTGGCCGAGCAGATGAGCCTCGAGCGCGCTTGCATCGACCGTGCAGTCCGCACGGCGCACCACATAGGCGACCGGCACCTCCTGCCATCTCGGGTCGGCGCGGCCGATTACGGCGGCCTCGGCGATATCCGGATGCGCAACCAGCACGCGCTCGACTTCGGCCGGATAGATGTTCTCAGCCCCCGAGATGATCATGTTCTTCTTGCGGTCGTGGATGAAGAAGTGCCCGTCGCCGTCGCGCGTGCCGATGTCGCCCGAATGATACCAGCCCTCGCGCAAGGTTTCGGCGGTCGCGTCCGCATTGCCCCAGTATTCGAAGAACACATTCGGCCCGCGCACGATCACTTCACCCGCGACGCCCGGCGCGCACTCTTGCCCGGAATCGTCCGTCACGCGTGCCTCGCACACGAGGCCCGGCAGGCCGGTCGAGCCGGCGCGCTGGTCGCCGTTCGCGCGGGTGTACACCGCGATGGGACAGGTTTCGGTCGAGCCGTAGACCTGCAGCACCGGCACACCGCGCGCCGTGAACGCCCCGACGAGGCCTTGCGGAACCTGCGTCGAACCGGTGGTCAGCGCGCGCAGGCAACCGATGTCCGTATCGGCCCAGCGCGGATGTTCGATCACCGCCTGCATGGTGGCGGGAACGAGCACGGTGAGTGTCGGCTTGTCGCGCGCCAAAGAGTCGAGCGTCGCCTCGGGTGTGAACCGCGGATGCAAGGTCACGGTCGCGCCGAGCTGCAACGCGGGCGTGGTCTGGATGTTCAGCCCGCCGACATGGAACAGCGGCAGCACGGTGAGCACGTGGTCCGCCGCCGTCATGTCATGCATGTGCTGGCTCATCACTGCGTTCCAGACGAGCGCCTCCTGGCGCAGCACGGCGCCTTTCGGGCGGCCGGTGGTGCCGGAGGTGTAGACGATCAGCAGCGGGTTGATGAGATCGACGTGCGGGTTGCGGCCGTCGCCGCTGGCCGCACCGAGCAGGTCCTCGAGCGACGGCGCAAAGTCCAGCCCAATGATGCG
>VBAH01000088.1 GCA_005884685.1 Alphaproteobacteria bacterium | reverse complement strand
GGTGATGATCTATCAGGCGATCGACCATCTCAATTTCGCACAGGGCGAGATGGCGATGTTCTCGACCTTCATCGCCTGGCAGCTGATCCAGTGGGGCTTCCCGTACTGGGTCGCGTTCGGTGCGACCATCGTCATTTCGTTCGCGGCCGGCGTGCTGATCGAGCGCGTGGTGCTGCGCCCGATCCACGACGCGCCGGTGCTCAGCCACGTGGTCGCCTTCATCGCGCTGCTCTCGATCCTCAACAGCGGCGCCGGCTTCCTGTGGGACTGGACCATCAAGAATTTCGCCAGCCCGTTCGGCTCCGGCCAGTTGTTCGGCCAGAGCCTGATCGGCCCGCATGACGCCGGCATGATCGGCACCACGATCCTGATGCTGATCCTGCTCTATCTCTTTTTCCGCCACACCCGCATTGGGCTCGCCATGCGCGCCGCCGCCGCGAATCCGGAGAGCGCGCGGCTCGCCGGCATCCGCGTCGGCTGGATGACCGCGCTCGGCTGGGGCATGGCGGCCGCGATCGGCTCGGTCGCCGGCATGCTGATCGCGCCGGTGGTGTTCCTCGAGCCGAACATGATGCTCTCGATCCTGCTCTACGGCTTTGCCGGCGCGGTGGTCGGCGGGCTGACCAGCCCGGGCGGTGCGGTGCTCGGCGGCTTTGCGGTCGGCGTGATCGAGAACCTCGCCGGCACCTACATTCCGGTGGTCGGCCGCGAGATGAAGCTTTCCATCGCGCTCTGCATCATCGTGGCGGTGCTGTGCGTGAAGCCGAGCGGCCTGTTCGGCCGGCCCGTGGTGACGAGGGTCTAGATGCTGCAGCGGTCGACCGAAACGCGCGAAGTCCCCGTCGCCACCATCGCCGGCGTCGCGATGCCGGCGTGGCGGCTGATCATGCTCGGCGCCGGGCTGGTCGTCCTCGCCGCAATCCCGTTCGTGCTGAAGAACTTCTACATCTTCCAGATCACGCTCGCGATCATCTACGCGATCGCGATCCTCGGACTGAACCTGCTCACCGGGTTCAACGGCCAGTTCTCGCTCGGTCACTCGGCGTTCTACGCGATCGGCGCCTACACGGCGGCGATCATGATGGAGAACCTCGGCATCAGCTACGTCTGGACCATTCCGGTCGCCGCGATCGTGTGCTTCGTGTTCGGCTTCCTGTTCGGGCTGCCCGCGCTCCGCCTCGAGGGCATCTATCTCGCGCTCGCGACCTTTGCGCTCGCGATCGCGATTCCGCAGGTGCTGAAATCCTCCGTGCTCGAGCACTGGACCGGCGGCGTGCAGGGCATCGTGATCATCAAGCCGGACGCGCCGTTCGGCCTGCCGCTCAGTTCCGACCAGTGGCTCTACGTGTTTTCCGTGCTGGTCGCGATCGTGATGTATGTCTGCGCCACCAATCTGGTGGCGAGCCGCACCGGGCGCGCGATGATCGCGATCCGCGACCATCCGGTGGCGGCAAGCGCGATGGGGATCAACGTCTCGCTCTACAAGTCGCTCACGTTCGGCGTGAGCGCCCTCTATACCGGCGTCGCCGGCGCGCTCGGCGCGATCGCGATCTCGTTTGTCGCCCCTGACAGCTTCACGTTCGTGCTCGCCGTCGCGCTGTTCGTCGGGCTGGTGGTCGGTGGCGTCGCCTCGATCCCGGGAACCCTGGTCGGCGGGCTGTTCGTGCTGTTCGTCCCGAACATCGCCGAGTCGGTGTCGAAGGGCTTGGCCGGCGCGGTCTACGGGGTCATCCTGCTGGTGGTGATCTACCTGATGCCGACCGGCGCGGCGGGTCTCGTCCGCCTCGGCATCAGCAAACTGGTGAAAAGGCGTTGAAGGCGGCAGAACGCAAGGAGGACGCCATGCGGAATGCCATGCGTGCATGGATAGCAATCGCGGCATGCTGCCTGTTGGCATCGCCTGCCGTTGCGCAGAAGAAATACGATCCCGGTGCGAGCGATACTGAGATCCGCATCGGCAACATCATGCCGTACTCGGGGCCGGCCTCGGCCTACGGCACGATCGGCAAGGCGCTCGCGGCCTATTTCAACAAGGTCAATGCCGAGGGCGGCATCAACGGCCGCAAGATCAGGTTCATCACCTATGACGACGGCTACGCGCCGCCGAAGACGGTCGAGCAGGCACGCCGGCTGGTCGAGAACGACGAGGTGCTGCTGATCCTCAACAGCCTCGGCACCGCGCACAACACGGCGATCCAGAAATACATGAACGCCAGGAAGGTGCCGCAGCTGTTCGTCGCGACCGGCGCGACCAAGTTCGGCGACCCGAAGAACTTCCCGTGGACGATGGGCTGGCAGCCGAACTACCAGAGCGAAGGCCGCATCTTCGCGCAATACATTCTGAAAAATCATCCCGACGGCAAGATCGGCATCCTTTTTCAGAACGACGATTACGGCAAGGACTACGTGAAGGGCCTGAAGGACGGCCTCGCCGGCAAGATGATGATCGTCGCGGAGCTGCCTTTCGAGGCGAGCGATCCGACCGTCGACTCGCAGATGGTCAGCCTGAAAGCCTCCGGCGCCGACATCTTCTACAATGTGACGACACCGAAATTCGCCGCGCAGTCGATCAAGAAGGCGGCCGAGATCGGCTGGAAGCCGGTGCACCTGCTCAACAGCGTGTCGGCCTCGGTCGGTGCGGTGATGAAGCCGGCCGGACTTGAGAACGGGAAAGGCGTGCTCACCGCCGTCTACGGCAAGGACCCGACCGATCCGGCGTGGAAGGACGATGCGGGCATGAAGGAATGGGTCGCCTTCATGGACAAGTATTATCCGGACGGCGACAAGTCTTCGAGTTTCCCGGTCTACGGCTACAGCATCGCACGAACGATGGTGCAGGTGCTGAGGCAGTGCGGTGACGATGTCACGCGCGAGAACGTGATGCGGCAGGCCGCGAACCTGAAGGACTTCGAGACCGGGATGGCGCTGCCCGGCATCACGATCAACACCAGCCCGACCGATTTCTATCCGATCGAGCAGATGCAGATGGGCCGGTTCAACGGCGAGTCGTTCGTGCCGTTCGGCCCGGTTCTGAGCGGCGAGGTTGGCGGCTCATAAGAGAACGCACGAGGAAACGGAAAGGAGGCGGCAATGCAGATGAACAAGCGCATGATGTTGGTCTCCGTCGCGGCAGTCATGGTCGCGGGGCCCGCGCTGGCGCAGAAGAAATACGACGCCGGCGCCAGCGACACCGAGATCAAGGTCGGCAATATCATGCCGTACAGCGGCCCGGCCTCGGCCTACGGCACCATCGGTCGCGCGGAAGCCGCCTATTTCCGCATGATCAACGAACAGGGCGGCATCAACGGCCGCAAGATCACATTCATTTCCTACGACGACGCCTATTCGCCGCCCAAGACGGTCGAACAGGCGCGCAAGCTGGTCGAAGGCGACGAAGTGCTGCTGATCTACCAGTCGCTCGGCACTGCGCCGAATTCGGCGATCCAGAAATACATGAACGTCAAGAAAGTCCCGCAGCTGTTCGTTGCGACCGGCGCCACCAAATGGGGCGATCCGAAGAACTTCCCGTGGACGATGGGCTTCCAGCCGAACTACCAGAGCGAAGGCCGCATCTATGCGAAGTACATCCTGCAGCACCACGCGGCCGGCAAGATCGCGGTGCTGTTCCAGAACGACGACTACGGCAAGGATGTGCTCAAGGGTCTCAAGGATGGGCTTGGCAGCAAGACCGGCATGATCATCGCCGAGATGCCCTATGAGACCGGGGACCCGACCGTCGACTCGCAGGTCGTGGCGCTCAAGGCATCGGGCGCGGATATTTTCGTCAACATCGCGACGCCCAAGTTCGCCGCGCAGGCGATCAAGAAGGTCGGCGAGCTCGGCTGGAAACCGGTCCACCTGCTCAACAATGTCTCCAGCTCGATCGGTTCGGTGATCAAGCCGGCCGGGTTGGAGAACGCCAGGGGCATCATCTCGACGGCTTACCAGAAGGACCCGAGCGATCCCGGCCTGAAGGGCGACCCGGGCTTGAAGAACTGGACCGCCTTCATGGACAAGTACTTCCCGGAAGGGAATAAAGCTGACACCGGCAACGTAACCGCCTACATCACCGCGAAGGCGCTGGTGCAGGTGCTCAAACAGTGCGGCGATAACCTTACCCGCGAAAACGTGATGCGGCAGGCTGCCAATCTGAAAGATTTCGAGATCGACATGCTGCTTGACGGCATCAAGGTGAATACAAGTCCCACCAATTACTTCCCGCTGCAGGAGCTGCAGATGCGGCGCTTCAACGGGGAGGTCTGGGAATTGTTCGGCCCGATCATGAGCGGAGAAATCGGGAGCTAACGCGCCGCTGTCGCGGCCATCACTGGAGGAAGACAATGCAGGTGACGAAACGCATGCTATTGGCCTCGATCGCGGGCTTCGCGATCGCGGCGGCGGGGCCGGCGCTCGCACAAAAGAAGTACGATCCCGGCGCAAGCGACACCGAGATCAAGATCGGCAACACCAATCCGTATAGCGGGCCGGCTTCGGCCTATGGCCTGATCGGCAAGACGATCGACGCCTACTTCAAGAAGGTGAACGCCGAAGGCGGCATCAACGGCCGCAAGGTGAATTTCATCAGCTACGACGACGGCTATTCGCCGCCGAAGGCCGTCGAGCAGGTGCGCAAGCTGGTCGAGAGCGACGAAGTGCTGCTCGTGTTCCAGCCGCTCGGCACGCCGTCGAACACGGCGATCCAGAAGTACATGAATTCGAAGAAGGTGCCGCAGCTGTTCGTCGCGACCGGCGCCACCAAGTGGGGCGACCCGAAGAACTTCCCGTGGACGATGGGCTGGCAGCCGACCTACCAGGCCGAGGGCCAGATCTACGCCAAGTACATCATGAAGAACCACCCGAACGCCAAGATCGGCATCCTCTACCAGAACGACGATTACGGTAAGGACTACGTGAAGGGGCTGAAGGACGGTCTCGGCGAGAAGGCGAAGACGATGATCGTCTCCGAGCTGCCCTATGAGCCGGCCGACCCGACGGTCGATTCGCAGATCGTGTCGCTGAAAGGTTCCGGCGCCGACGTGTTCTTCAACGTGACGACGCCGAAGTTCGCCGCGCAGGCGATCAAGAAGGCGCACGAGATCGGCTGGAAGCCGGTGCATCTCCTCAACAACGTATCCAACTCGGTCGGCTCGGTGCTCAAGCCTGCCGGTTTCGAAGCGTCGAAGGACGTCCTCTCGACCGGCTACCTGAAGGATCCGACCGATCCGACCTGGAACGACGACGCCGGCAAGAAGGAATGGCTCGCCTTCATGGACAAGTATTTCCCCGACGGCGACAAGACCTCGAGCTTCACGGTGTACGGCTACACGGTGGCGCAGACATTGGCACAGGCGCTCAAGCAGGCGGGCGACAACCTCACGCGCGAGAACGTGATGAAGCAGGCGGCGAGCCTGAAAGGCCTGAAGCTGCCGATGCTGTTGCCCGGCATCGAGATCAACACCAGCGCGACGGACTTCTATCCAATCGAGCAGATGCAGATGCAGAAGTTCACCGGCGAGCGCTGGGAGCTGTTCGGCGAAGTGATCAGCGGCGGCGGCGGCGGAAGCTGACCGCCTCTTGGCGGTCATCACCGGGCCGCCACGCGCAAGCGCGGCGTGACCCGGTGATCCCGAGAGGCATAGCTGGTGGCTTGCGAAGCGAGATGGCCGGGCAAAAGCCCGGCCGTTTTCGTTTCAGGACCTGTGCGGGCTCATCCAGGGCGCGCGGCAGAATGCCGATCCCGAATGACGATTTTGCGGGTCACGACAAGATAAGCGAGCAGGGCCGCGTCAACGCCACTCCGCGCGTTTTCTCGTTGGATGTCGGTCACTCCGTTTACCGATATCGGGATATCAGAACCCGGTTATCTGCGAGATCTTCGCCGGAAGTCCCTTCGGGATCGTGCCGTCGGCTTCGAGCGCCTCGATGATCCCCCGCGCCTTCGCCCGCCACGGCGTAAGGTCGGGCTCGTACACGGCGACGCCGAACTCCTTTTCGGCGCGGGCGCGTTTCTCGGTGAAGCCCTTGGCGGATTCCTGCTGGAACACTTGCCCGGCTTCCTTGGCGGCCTGCCTGAGAACGGCGCGCTGTGCGTCGGTGAGAGACTGCCACTTGCGCGCATTGATCATCACATTGATGATCTGGAAATACTCGTCGGTGCGCGTCCAGTGCTTCGCCACCTCGACATTCTTGGCATCGACCGCGAGGCTGATCGTCTCCGGGCCACCCTCGATGATGCCCTGCTTGAGCGCGAGATACATTTCGGGCCGCGGCACCACGATGGTGTCGGCGCCGAAGCCCTTCCAGGTCGCAATTGCGGTTCGCGATTCCCAGATGCGCAGCTTGAGACCTTTAAGATCGTCAGGCGTCTTGATCGGCCGCACCGTGATCAGCCCGCGCGGGTCGCGCTGCCACCAGGTCCACTCGTCGTCGAGCATGATCCCACCGAGCGCGGCGAGCTTGTCGAGCGTCGGCTTGAACAACGGGCTGCGGAAGAACGCCTGCTGGTGGGCATGCGACTTGAACAAATGCGGTGCCGAGATCACCTTCGGTTCGTCGGCCAGCGACACAAGGAATTCCGGAAAGATCAGGTGCATGTCCTGCGTTCCGGACAGCACGTTACGGATTTCTTCCGGAATCGGACCAAACTGGCCGGCGTGAAAGACGTTGACCTTCATCTCTCCGTTGGAAAGACGCGCTACCGCGGCGGCGAACGCATCGGCGCCGACGCCCGAATGGCTCGCCTGCGCGTCGACGTGGCCGAGCCGAAACATGACCTGCTGCGCCGAAGCAGCGCTCATCAGCGCGGCGACGATGCCGGAGGCGAGTGCCGTCATTCTTCCGAGCCTCACCATGTTGCACTCCCCTTCTGTTTCCGCCGAAGCGGCCGTCTCCCGTTACACGTCCAAGTTCAACGTTTGCGCAGCACCTGCCCGGCGCGTGCGCCGGTGAGCGCGCCATCCGAAAGCGCTGTCACGCCATTGACGACGACATGATACATCCCGCGTGCCAGTTAGTTTGGCTCGAACATCGTTGTGCCGTAAAGGCGTGTGTGCATGTCGAAGGCGATGTCCTGCCCGCCTGCGCGCGCTTCGTCGACCACTTCGACGCAGCGCAGGCTGCCCTGGTGGTCGCAGCGCGGGATCAGATGGCTCACCTGAAGCTGCACTTCGGCATTGCGGCCGGGCAAAAGCCCGGCCGTTTTCGTTCATGCCTTATGCGGGCTCATCCAGCGCGCGCCCAGCAGAATGCCGATCCCGATCGCGGCCGGAAACAGCGCGAGCCAGGTGCCGCCCACCGCAAGCGCCGCGGTCGCGGCCCACGAGATTGACGAGAACGCCTCCGCAAACGTTGCGAAGCGCGACGCGGTCTGGCGGTGGCGGAAATAGCGCCGCGTCGCCTGCTTGCGGAACCAGAACTGGATGCCCGTTGCGGCCGCCGCGGCCGTAAGGATACCGAGGGTCGCAACGGCCGCGTGCTCGAGCGAGAGCAACGACAGCGCCACGATGAACGGCGCGAAGGCAATCGCAATGGCGCCGAGCACGGCCTCGACTTTCGCCCGCACGATGCTGCGCGCCAGCACGGGGGCGGTCGCGACCAGATCGGGTGCATCCTCGCCGGAGATCGCGAGCCATGCGAGCCCGCCGGCGAGCTGCCCCGCCGCCATGACGAGCACCGGCACCAGCACGACGAGCGCGCCGGTGCCCTCGCCGTAGGAGCGCCACAGCAGCAGCGCCGGCGGCAGCAGGTACAGCAGCTGCATCAGCGTCTGCGACACGAGCCACGGGTCGCGCAGGAGCAGCGTCCATTCCTTCCGGCGCAGCACGCGCGCCGGCGAACGGGCGCGAAAGCCGGAGCGCGGCGCCTGGCGCGCGCCGGTCGCCGCCACCCCCGAGGCCGCGATGGCGTGGTCGCCGAAGCGCGCCGAGAAGACGAGGATCGCAGCCCCGAGCAGCGCGAGGGCGCCGCCGAGCACGACGGCGAGTGCCGTAAGGTTACCAAGCGCGGCGCGCGCCGGAAGCCACACGAGGCTGTCCACCTCCGGCACCAGCGCGACCAGCGTGTCGGACTCGAGGAACACCATGCGCGAGAGCGTGCCGTGCGACAGGATTGCGGCGACCTGCAGCCCGATGATGAACACGGCCGCGATCACGGCCGCGATGATTTGCGCGGCAAGCCGCGTACGCTTCGGCCCGATGGTGCGGAACAGCGCGACGGTGAGCGCGACCGCGCCGGCGGCGGCCGTCGCACCCATCGCGATCACGACGCCATAGGCACCGAGCCAGCGCGCGCCGCCGCGCACGATCGCGACGTTGATGATCGGTGCGCCGATGAGCGCCGCCATCAGGATCACCGAGAGCGCCATCGCGCCGATGCGCACCGCGAAGATCTTGCGCGCGGCGGCCGGCGAGGACAGGATCAGCTCGAGGTCGGAGCGTGCGTAGAACGCGCGCGTGACCGATTCCATCGCCTGCGACATCAACAGCGACCACGACAGCAGCACGGTGCCGGTGATCACCACCAGCGCGGGCTTGTCCGGCTCGGTGCCGACGTCGACGTAGCGCGCGACGAAATACCAGGCGAGCACGTGCGCGAACACGACGAAGATCGTCAGCGCCAGCGCGACGATGCGCTCGCGTCCGCGCCGCCCGGCCGTCATCATCGAGAGGAAGTCACGCCAGGCGAGGCGCAGCTCGTGATTGGCGAACCAGGTAATGGAACCGGCGCTCACGCGGCGGCCTGCTGCTCGGCGACGAGCGCGAGGAACGTGTCTTCCAGGCTCGAGAGGCCGCGGCCCGCCTGCGTGCGCAATTCGTCGAGCGTGCCTTCGGCGATCAGCCGTCCGTCCGCGATGATGCCGACCCGGTCGGCCATGCGCTCGGCGACTTCGAGGATGTGCGTGGTCATGATCACGGTGCCGCCGGCAGCGACGCGCTCGCGCAGCACGCGCTTGACCTGGCGCGCGGAGCCGGCGTCGAGCCCGGTCAGTGGCTCGTCGAGAATGATCACGCGCGGGCCGTGCACCAGCGCGCCGGCGAGCGCCACCTTCTGGCGCATGCCCTTGGAGAAGCCTTCGCAGCGCTCGTGCGCGTGCGGGATCAGCCCGAGCCAGTCCATCAGGTCGCGCGCGCGCGTCTCGGCGATGTCGGCATCGAGGCTCCACAGGCCGGCGACGAATTCGAGGTATTCGTAGGGTGTCAGCTTGTCGTAGATCATCGGCTCGTCGGAGACCCATGCGACGATGCGCTTCGCCTCGACGGGGTCGCGCAACGCGTCGATGCCGCACACATGGATCGAGCCGGAATCGGGCGGCAGCAATCCCGCCACCATGCGCAAGGTCGTGGTCTTGCCGGCGCCGTTCGGCCCGAGCAGCGAATAGAACTCGCCCATGCGCACGGTGAGGTCGAGCCCGGCGACCGCCGGGCGGTCGAAGGATTTGCTCAAGTTCCGGATATCGAGCGCAGGCGTCATGGTGAATCTTCGGTGAAACGGGAACGCAGTGTAGCCGCAGAGAGGTTTCGGCCGCGTGAATCGGAGGGCGCAAACCCAGTAGACAAAGCCGCCCGATATCGCGATTGTCCCGTCCCTACGACCACCCGCCCGGAACTCCGCATGTCCTTTCCCAAGGCTTCGACTGCGCTCAATCGCTTCACCGTTCTCGATCTCACGCGCGTGCGCGCCGGCCCGACCTGCGTGCGCCAGCTCGCCGACTGGGGCGCGAACTGCATCAAGATCGAGATGCCCGAGCACATGGCGGATGCCGAGGGGATGGGCGGGCCGCGCGAGGGGCCGGATTTCCAGAACCTGCATCGCAACAAGCGCTCGATCACGCTGAACCTGAAGTCGCCCGAGGGCGTCGCGGTCTTGAAAAAGTTGGCCGAAAAGGCCGACGTGGTGGTCGAGAACTATCGCCCCGACGTGAAGAAGCGGCTCGGCATCGATTACGCGGCGCTCTCCGCCGTCAATCCGCGGCTCATTTACGCCAGCATCTCGGGCTTCGGCCAGGACGGCCCTTACGCCAACCGCCCCGGCTTCGACCAGATCGCGCTAGGGATGGGCGGGCTGATGTCGATCACGGGTTTGCCCGGGCAGGGGCCGGTGCGCGTCGGCATTCCGGTTGCGGACCTCTCCGCCGGCCTGTTCGCCGCGATGGGCATCATGGTGGCGCTGCTCGAGCGCGAGCAATCCGGCAAGGGACAGGCGATCGACACGTCGCTGTTGCAGGCGCAGATCTTCATGCTCGACTTCCAGGCGGCGCGCTGGCTCACCGGCCACGAAGTGCCGCCGCAGGCCGGCAACAATCACCCGACCTCGATTCCGACTGGCGTGTTCAAGACCTCGGACGGCTACATCAACATCGCAGCCGCCGGGCAGAAGATGTGGGAGCGCGTGTGCGAGGCGCTCGGCATTCCGGAACTGATCAAGCATCCGGATTATGCGACCGGCGCCGCGCGCTCGAAGAACCGCGATGCCGTCAACGCCGCGCTGGAGAAGCAGACCGTGAAGAATACCAGCGCGCATTGGGTCGACACGTTCAACAAGCTGGGCGTGCCGTGCGGGCCGATCTACACCATCGACCAGACCTTCGCGGACGAGCAGGTGAAGCATCTTGGCATTGCCAAGGACGTGCGCACGCAGAGCCAGAAGACCATCACGCTGGTCGGCCAGCCGGTGTCGCTCTCACGCACGCCGAGCGGCATCGTGGCGCCTCCGCCGATGCTCGGCGAGCACACCGATGAGATCCTGTCCGAGTTCGGCTTCGGCAAGGACGAGATCGCGAAATTGCACGCCGACAAAGTGGTGTAGGATGTCGCATGAGGTCCGCTCGTCCCCGCGAAAGCGGGGACCCAGGGGCCCAGGTGTAGGAAGAACTGGATTCCCGCTTGCGCGGGAATGAGCGGAGTATGGGCCCGGCCTCCGTACAAAAATCAAGGAAGGCGAACGCATATGAACGAAATGGCCAAGACCGACAAAGTGCTCTCGCGCAAGGAGGGGGGCGTCGGCTACGTGGTGTTCAACAATCCGGCGCGGCACAACGCGATGTCGCTCGACATGTGGGCCGAAACCGGCCGCATCATGGAGGAGTTCGCCAAGGACGATACGCTGCGCTGCGTGGTGCTGACCGGCGCCGGCGAGAAGGCGTTCGTGTCGGGCGCGGACATTTCGCGCTTCAGCGCGGAGCGCTCCAACGAGGAGGCGGTGGCGCACTACAACAAGACCACCGAAGCCGCGAGCCTCGCGCTCTTCACCTATCCGAAGCCCACCATCGCGATGATCCGCGGCTACTGCATCGGCGGCGGCCTCGGGATCGCGATGTGCTGCGACCTGCGCATCGCGACCGAGAATTCCACCTTCGCGGTTCCGGCGGCGAAGCTCGGCCTCGGCTACGGCCATTCCGGCGTGAAGCGGCTGATGGACGTGGTTGGCCCGTCGTTCACCAAGGAGATCTTCTACACGGCGCGCCAGTTCAGCGCCGAAGAGGCGAAGACGATGGGCCTGATCAATCGCGTCGTGCCGAACGCCGAGCTCGAGAGCTACGTGAAGAAATACGCCGAGACGATCGCCGGCAATGCGCCGCTCACCATCAAGGCGCTCAAGACCGTGGTCGGCGAGCTCGTGAAGGACGAATCCAAGCGCGACGTCGCGCGCATGCAGGACGTGGTCAACACCTGCTTCCGCAGCAAGGACTACATCGAGGGCCGCGACGCCTTCATGGAGAAGCGCAAGCCGGTGTTCACCGGGAGCTAGATTAGATGGCGTCGCCTCTCATCCCGCTCGTCCCCGTACCCGGGTCTCGCCTTCGGCTCGCCCGAGCACAGGATCCAGCGGGGACCCAGTTCTTTCTTTTCCTGGCCCTGGATTCCCGCTTTCGCGGGAATGAGCGGAGTATGTTTCGGCGCCGGTCGACTGAATTCTAACGGATGAGCCGGCGCCGCGAGCTTCTGCTCAACCTGCTGCTCTCGCTCGCGAGCGTCGTCGTCTGCCTCGCCGTGGCCGAGGCCGTATTCCGCTTCCTGCCCGTCTCGACCGGCCTGCGCAGCATGCCGGTGACGGCCGCGGATCCCGTGCTGCATTTTTCGCCGAACCGGCCGTTCGTGAATTCGCTCGGCTGGACCATGCACAACGTGGTGCATGGCCGCGTCAACAACGCGGGCTTCGTCAACGACCAGGATTACGTGCGCGGCGGGGCGCCGCTGATCGCGGTGATCGGCGACTCGTTCATCGAGGCGCAGATGGTGCCCTACGCGCAGTCGCTGCAGGGGCGGCTCGCGGCAGCGTTGAGCGATAAATTCCGCGTCTACAGTTTCGCCGGCTCCGGCGCGCCGCTCAGCCAGTACCTGATCTGGGCCGGCCACGCCGTCAAGGACTACGGCGCCCGCGCGGTTGTCATCAACGTGGTGGGCAACGACTTCGACGAGAGCCTGAGCGCCTACCGGCTCGGGCCGGGCTTCTGGCAATACGCGCCGGACGCCGATGGCATGCTGCGCCTGCGATTGAATCCACACCGGGCCGGCACCTTGATCTCGCTCGCGCGCCACAGTGCGCTCGCACGCTACATCATCATCAACCTCGGCATCCAGAACCGGCTGTTCGGCATCCGCGCGCTCGGCGAACTGATTTTCGGCAAGCCCGCGAATGCGGCGCCGCGTTATGCCGGCAACACCGACGCCTCGGCCGACGAGAAGCGCGTGCGCGACTCGCTTGCCGCGATCGATGCCTTCTTTCGCGATGTGCCGGAGCGGGTCGGCTTAGCCCCGGAGCATGTCCTGTTCACGCTGGACGGGTTCCGCTACCCCGACGCCGCGCAGGCGGGCGCCGGAACCTACTTCGACCTGATGCGCCGCGCCTTCATGGAGAGGGCCGTAGCGCTCGGCTACGAGGTGATCGACCTCGACACGCGCTTCATTCCGCGCCACGCCCGCACCGGCGAGAGTTTCGAGTTCACCGACGACAATCACTGGAATGCGGCCGGGCATGAGGTAGCGGTGCAAGCCGTGCTGGAATCAAAGCTGCTTGCGCGGCTGCGCCAATAAGGCGAAAAAGGCGGCCGGCATGATCCCCGAGCAAGGATCATG
>VBAH01000087.1 GCA_005884685.1 Alphaproteobacteria bacterium | reverse complement strand
TCGACCTAAACGGGGTGAAAACCGCCCCCGACCATTTTCTCGGCGACTACCCGGCGGTGAAGTGGGGGCATTTCGCCGATGCGATCCCGGCCGATCTTTCCGGCAAGAGCGTCCTCGATATCGGCTGCAACGCCGGGTTTTATTCGCTGGAAATGAAGCGCCGCGGAGCCGCGAGGGTGCTCGCGATCGATTACGACGAGGGCTATCTCCAACAGGCGCGCTTCGCGGCCGAGGTGACCGGCCTCGATATCGAATTCGCACAACTCTCTGTCTATGACGTCGGCGCGCTCGGCGCGCGTTTCGACCTCGTGCTGTTCCTCGGGGTCCTCTACCATCTGCGTCATCCGCTCTTGGCGCTTGATCTCATCCGCGAGCATGTCGTCGGGGATTTATTCGTCTGCCAGTCGATGCAGCGCGGCGATCTATCCGCATCTGTCGTTCATCGAGCATCGCTATTCCGGCGACGACACGAATTGGTGGGTGCCGAACCGCGCCTGCATGAGGGCGATGCTGCGCAGCGCCGGCTTTGTCATCGAGGGTAACCCGGAGGAAGAAGTTTACGTCTGCCGGCCGGGGCCGCGGCCAAGCGCTTATGGCGCGGTCTATCCGGCGCGCTCGCCGGCGCGCCGCGTCAAGCCCGTTGGGGAGGTCGCGGCATGATCGAAGCCGCCATGATCTGGAACGAGCCCAACAACAAATCGCATTGGGATCCCGAGCTCGACCCGGACTGGTCGCGTTTTGCCCGAATGGGCCGCATCGCCGGCGAGGCGATCGGTGCGGAGGCGCCCGGGATGCGGTCGCGGTGCACGGCTTTCCGCTCGACTGGAATCTGTGGCCGATCGACGGATGGCCGCAGAAGATCGACGAGATCACTGCCGTCACCGATCTGCCGGTCTGGGTGTCCGAGGTCGGTGCGTCGAGCTTTGGCGCCGAAGAGGTGCAGGAATTCGGTCTTCACCGCACCGCCGAATTGCTGATTGACCGCGTGCCGCGCATCCATTGGTACAGCCTGTTCGATCTGCCACAGGCCTGGACTGCGACGACCCGCCACAAGGAGGCGGAGGGATCCTCTTATTACCGGCATTTCTACATGGGGCTCGTGCGCGAAGACGGCACGCCGAAACGGGCGGCTCGTTCTTTCGCCGATTACACGCCGGCGCTCGGCATCTGCCAGTGGTTCCATTTCGAGGACCAGCGGCTCGATGATGCCGTGATGTGGCTAAAGCGGCTCGGCGTCACGCAGCTGCGCACCGGCCTCTCTTGGGCCGACAGTTTCCGGCCCGATGCCGACCGATGGTTCGACCGCATGATGCGCGCACTCGAACCGTTTGAGGTGACGGTGACGTTCTGCTTTACGCCGGAGCATCGCGGGCTGGCGCCGCATCACACGAGCCCGCCCTTGGTCGATGAGGAATTCGCCGAATTCTGCGCCCGGATGCTGCGCCGCTACTGGCGCGCCGGGGCCGGCTTCGCGCCGAGCCCGGCGCGGCTCGGCGCCGCCGCGGAGGGATGAGCCCCGGCGAAGAAATCCTGGCGAGGCTCGCGGCGCGACAGCGAGTCGGGAATCGCGTCGTTATCGTAGCCGCGCATCCCGATGACGAGACGATCGGCCTCGGCGCGCAGCTCCGGCGCCTCGACGACGCGCTGCTCGTGCATGTGACCAATGGCGCGCCGCGCGATGGGCATGACGCCGCCGCGCATGGCTTTGCGACATTGGCGGATTATGCGGCGGCGCGCCGCCGAGAGCTGGCGGCCGCCTTGACGGAAGGCGACGCGGACCATTTTCGGACGCTCTGTCTGGGCATCGTCGACCAGGAAGCGATGCACCACCTCCCTTCGCTTGCTAGGCAGCTCCGTGAGCTTTTTCTGCAGGAACGTCCGCAGGCGGTCGTCACGCATGCCTATGAGGGCGGTCATCCCGATCACGACGCGGCCGCCTTTGCGGTGCATATGGCTTGCCGGCTGATGGCCAAGCCGCCAGCAATCCTCGAGATGGCGCTCTATCATCGGCGCGAGGGCCGGCTCGTTTCCGGCGAGTTCCTCCCTATCGCGTCCCGGCGAAAGCCGGGACGCACCAATCCTCCGGCAGAACGGCTGACGAATGGGTCCCGGCTTTCACCGGGACGCGAAATTCTTTGCGCGACACTAGCGCTGAACGAGGATGAGGTTTGGCGAAAGCAGCAAATGATCGATTGCTTCACCACACAGCGCTGGTTGCTGATGCAGCTCGACACCACGATCGAGCGGGTCCGGATCGCACCGGATTACGAGTTCCGCTCGCCGCCCCATGCCGGCGAACTGCACTACGAGACCCTGGGCTGGGGGATTACCGGCGCGGATTGGCGCTGCCGCGCCGCCGCGACCCTGGCCGAACTCGATCTGGACTAAAGAGGTGTCATTGCGAGCGAAGCGAAGCAATCTCGCGCCGGCGATGCTCCATTCGTGGGGATTGCTTCGTCGCTTCTTTCCTCGCAACGACAGTGTGGGCCAATGCCGCTGACGGTGCTCAACATCGGCTATGCGCTGGCGCCGGTCGGGCCGGATGTGGCGGGCGGCGCGGAGCAGGTGCTGTCGGCGCTCGATCATGCACTGGTTGCTGCCGGGCATCGCTCGATCGTCGTGGCGCCCGAGGGATCGCAGACCGCCGGCGCCTTCGTCGCGACCGCGTCGCTGCCGACCCCCTTTACCGAGGACGCGCGTCAGTTCATGCAGGAGCGGCAGCGCGAGGCGATTGCCGAAGCGCTCGCCCGCTGGCCGGCCGATGTGATTCACGCGCACGGCCTCGATTTTGCCGAGCACCTGCCGGAACCCGGCATCCCGACCCTGGTGACGCTGCATTTACCGGCTGAATTCTACCCGGCCGGCGCGATATCTGCGGCGCGGCCGCGCACTTGGTTCAACTGCGTCTCGGCGGCGCAGCAGCGAACCTTCCCGCGGCTGCCGAACATGCAGCCGCCCGTCCCGGGCGGCGTGCCGGTCGATCGCCTGCAAGCGCGGCATGCCAAGCGCAAGTTCGTG
>VBAH01000086.1 GCA_005884685.1 Alphaproteobacteria bacterium | reverse complement strand
TCGCCTGGTAGATCATCACCACGGCGAGCGCCATGCAGGCATAGATGCCGCCCGTCGCAAGCCCCGCCAGCACCTGATGCAGCAGCAGTTCCATCGATCAGTATCCCAGATAGGCGCGGCGGATGTTTTCGTCGTCGCGCAACTGCTGCGCCGGCCCTTCGGTCACCAGCCGGCCGGTCTCGATCAGGTAGGCATGGTCGGCGAGATCGAGCGCGAGCGCGGCGTTCTGCTCGACCAGCAGCATGCTGACCTTTTCGGTCTTGTTCAGCGTGCGCAGGATGCCGAACAGCTCTTCCACGATGATTGGCGCAAGTCCGAACGAGGGCTCGTCGAGCAGCATCAGGCGCGGGCGCAGCATCATGGCGCGCCCGACCGCGAGCATCTGCTGTTCGCCGCCCGAGAGCGTGCCGGCCTGCTGGCGATGGCGCTCCTTCAGCCGCGGAAAATACGCATAGACGCGCTCGACATCGGCCGCGATCGCCTTGCGGTCGCTCCGCGTCATCGCACCGATCTCGAGGTTTTCCTCGACCGTCTGGCGCGAAAACGTGCCGCGGCCCTGCGGCACATGCGCGATGCCGAGCCGCACGATATCTTCCGTCGCGCGGCCGTTGATCGCCTTGCCGTCGAAACGGATGTCGCCGGTCGTGTGGCACATGCCGGAGAGCGAGCGCAGCGTGGTGGTCTTGCCGGCACCGTTCGCGCCGAGCAGCGTGGTGATGCCGCCGTCGTTGACGTCGAGGGAAAGGCCGAACAGGACCTGCGTCGGCCCGTAATAGGCGCAGAGCGCTCGCGCATCGAGCAGCTTGCTCATTTCGTGGTCCCCAGATAGGCGAGGATCACGGCCTCGTCGTTCTGCACCTGCGCCGGCGTGCCTTCGGCGATTTTCTTGCCGAAATCGAGCGCCACCACCTTGTCGCAGATCGACATCACCATGCTCATGTGATGCTCGACCAGCAGGATGGTGATGCGGCGCTCGTCGCGGATGCGCTTGATCAGCGCGCCGAGGCCGTTGATCTCGGTGTGATTGAGTCCGCCGGCCGGCTCGTCGAGCAAGAGGAGTTTGGGGCGCGCCGCGAGCGCACGCGCAAGTTCCACGCGCTTCTGGATGCCGAAAGGCAGGTCGGCGACGCGGCGGTGCGCGACGTCGCCGAGATCAAGAAACTCGATCAGCTCCCAGGCGATATCGGCGAGCGCCTGCTCCTCACGTTTCGTCCACGGCAGCTTGAGCGCATTGGAGAAGAAATCGGTGCGACCGAGCGGATGGCTGCCGACGCGCACATTGTCGAGCACCGACATGGTGCGGAACAGTGCAAGGTTCTGGAACGTGCGGCCGATGCCGATCTCGGCAATGCGGTGCGGCGCGCGGTCGAGGATGGTGCGGCCCTCGAACACGATGTCGCCGGAGACCGGCGTGTAGAGCCGGGAAAAGCAGTTGAACAGCGTCGTCTTGCCGGCGCCGTTCGGCCCGATCAACCCGAGCAACTGCTGCTCGGCGATGGTGAACGACACCTTGTCGAGCGCGACGATGCCGCCGAAACGCACGGAGATGTCGCGCACTTCGATCAGCGGCGCGGCGCTCGCGCGCGCAACCGGACGCGGCGCCTCCGTAACAGCGGCCGTAGCGGACACGAACGTTTCCCCTCCGAGCGGCCGTTCGCGGCCGCATTGCCTGGTTGCGGCCCGTTACCGGCCGCTTAATGCCACTTCGACATTGCGGACCATGTTGACGAGACGCGGCCCGATGTCGCTTTCCAGTTTTTCGCGCGTGAAGTGAAAGGCCGGGGCGCCGCAGTTGAAGGCGAACACGCCGGACCCGTCCGGCGCCGTGAGCGGCACGCCGACCGCGTTGATGTCGCGCTCCCAGTCGCCGAGCGATAGCGTGAAGCCGCGCGTCTCGAAATCCCTGGTGGCGCGCTCGATGTTGCCCTTCACCTTCGGCCAGTTCTTGCCTTCCTGCCGCTTGATGTAGCCGAGCAGCCAGGTGCGCTCGGCATCCGGCATGCCGGCGATCAGCGCGCGGCCCATCGCGGTATTGGCGATCGGCAGGCGCGAGCCCTGCATCAGGCGCAGCATGGCGCCGTGCTTGGAGCGCGCAAGCTCCAGATAGATGAGATCGAGCCGGTCGCGTGTGCCGAGCGCCACGACGGCGCCCGCATAGTCGGCGACCTCCTGCATGTGGGTGCGAGCAAGCTGGCGGATGCGGATGTTGGCGAGCGCCGTGTAACCGAGCGCGAGCGCCGCGGGCGCAAGCTGGTATTTGGCGAGCCGCTCGACATGGCTGAGATAGCCGAGCTTGGTCAGCGTGTAGGTCAGCCGCGAGACGGTCGGCTTCGGCAGGCGGGTGCGCTCGGCGATCTCGCCATTGCCGAGCAGTCCTTCGCTGGGCGTGAAGGCGCGCAACACTTCAAGCCCGCGCGCCAGGGCCGTCACGAATTTGCGGTCGGTCGGGATAGCGGGGCGCGCGCCGCGCGCGGGTGCAATGTCCCAGGACTCATGCCCGACATCAAGGCTCACGCATCCCCTCCCGTGCGCGTTGCGAGCGCGCTGCGCATCTTGTCGTGCGCATTTGACAAGCCAGAGCACCACACCCTAGCGTCGCGGTCAACGTGCAGAATGTGATTTCGCAGCGCGGAATTCGTGACGCTACGTCGAGCGCCGCGCGCGGAAGCCTGCTATAAGAATGACAAGGCGAGGAAACGAACTTGGACAATCCGGTCAGTCTGCGTCGCGACGGCAACGTCGCTATCATCACGGTCGACAATCCACCGGTGAATGCGCTGCGCCACGGCGTGCGCAAGGGCCTGTTCGAGTGCTTCACGCAGGCGCGCGATGACGCGAGCGTTGAAGCGATCGTGGTCACCGGCGCGGGGCGCACCTTCGTTGCCGGCGCGGACATCACGGAATTCGGCAAGCCATCGCAGCCGCCCGGCCTGATGGATGTGATCTCGCTGATCGACGACATCAGCAAGCCGACCATCGCGGCGGTGCACGGCACGCCGCTCGGCGGCGGGCTCGAGCTGACCATGGGCTGCCATTTCCGCGTGGCGGCGGCCGGAACGCGGCTCGGCCTCCCCGAAATCAAGCTTGGGCTCATCCCGGGCGCGGGCGGCACGCAGCGGCTGCCGCGCCTCGTCGGCGTCGAGAAGGCACTGCCGATGATCCTGTCGGGCGACCCGATCCCAGCGAAAGACGCGCTCGCGGCGGGGCTGGTGGACGAGATCGTCGAGGGCGATCTGGTGACCGGCGCCGTGGCGTTCGCCCGCAAGGTGCTGGCCGAGAAGCGTCCGCTCACGCGCGTCAAGGACCGCGAAGAGAAACTCAAGAACATCCGCGCCAACCCGCAAAAGTTCGACGAGATCGTCGCGCAGCACGCCAAGAAGACGCGCGGCCTGCACGCGCCGGCTGCCGCGATCGAAGCGATCCGCATGACGCTCGACACGCCGATCGACGAGGCGCAGAAAAAAGAGCGCGAGCTGTTCCTCAAGCTCGTGGTCGGCGATCAATCGAAGGCGCAGCGCCACATTTTCTTCGCCGAGCGCGAAGCCGCCAAGGTGCCGGGCATCGGCAAGGACGTGGCCCCGCGCGAGATCAAGCGCGCCGCCGTGATCGGCGCCGGCACCATGGGCGGCGGCATCTCGATGAACTTCGCCAATGTCGGCATTCCGGTGACGATCATCGAGAATGACGAAGCCGCGCTCAAGCGCGGCATGGCGACGATCGAGAAGAACTACCAGATGTCGGTGCAGCGCGGCTCGCTGACGCCGGAGAACATGGGCAAGCGGCTGGCGCTGTTCAACCCGACCACCGACCTCAATGCGCTGAAGGACGCCGACATCGTGATCGAGGCGGTGTTCGAGAACATGCCGGTGAAGAAGGAACTGTTCGGCAAGATCGAGAAGATCGCCAAAAAAGGCGCGGTGCTCGCCACCAACACCTCCTACCTCAACGTCGACGAGATCGCACAGGTGACGAGCCGCGTGCCGGACGTGCTCGGCATGCACTTCTTCTCGCCTGCGAACGTGATGAAGCTCCTCGAAATCGTGCGCGGCAAGGATACGGCGCCGGACGTGCTCGCAACCGCGATGGCGGTCGGGCGCAAGATCAACAAGGTGCCGGTGGTGGTCGGCGTCTGCCACGGATTCGTGGGCAACCGCATGCTGTCCGCGCGCGGCATCGAGGCGGAGAAACTCCTGCTGGAGGGCGCGCTCCCGCAGGACGTGGACGGCGCGCTCACCGAGTTCGGTTTCCCGATGGGGCCGTTCGCGATGAGCGACCTCGCCGGCATCGACGTCGGCTGGCGCTCGCGCAAGGAGCGCGGCGTGCGCGCCGAGATCGCCGACACGCTCGCGGAAGCCGGCCGCTTCGGCCAGAAGACCGGCAAGGGCTTCTACCTCTACGAAGGCCGCTCGCCGCGCCCGGACCCCGAAGTGGAGAAGCTGATCGTCGATGCCTCGGTACGGCTCGGCGTGACGCGCCGCAATGTCTCGAAGGAAGAGATCATCGAGCGGCTGATCTATCCGATGGTCAACGAAGGCGCGCGCATCCTCGAAGAGGGGATCGCGACGCGGCCGGGCGATATCGACGTGGTGTGGCTCTACGGCTACGGCTTCCCGGCCTGGCGCGGCGGCCCGATGCATTGGGCCGACACGGTCGGCCTGAAGAAGATCCGCGACCGGCTGCGCCAACTCGCCAGGGAGTCCGGCGACAAGCGCCATGAGCCGGCCGCGCTGTTGAACAAGCTCGCCGACGAGGGCGGCACGTTTGCAGACTACGCCAGGCAGAAGGCTGCATAGAACTGGCCACACACTCCGCTCATTCCCGCGCAAGCGGGAATCCAGAGCCGAGAAGCAAGGAAGAACTGGGTCCCCGCTTTCGCGGGGACGAGCGGAAAACGGAATGGAGTAGACTGATGCCCGAAGCCGTCATCGTTTCCACCGCCCGCACGCCGATCGGCAAGGCGTTCCGCGGCGCGTTCAACATGACGCATGGCGCAACATTAGGCGGCCATGTGGTCAAGCACGCGGTCGAGCGCGCCGGCATCGATCCTGGCGAGGTCGAGGACGTGATGCTCGGCTGTGCGACCCCCGAGAAGGCGACCGGAAGCAATATCGCACGGCTCTCCGCGATCCGCGCTGGCATGCCGGTGACGGTCAGCGGCGTGACGGTCAACCGGTTCTGTTCGTCCGGCCTACAGACCATTGCTATGGCGGCGCAACGCATCATGTCGGGCGAGGCCGACGTGATCGTCGCGGGCGGGCTCGAAAGCATCTCGCTGACGCAGGAAGGCGGCCGCGCGGGTCCCGTCACCGAAGACTGGCTGCTCGCGCACAAGCCGGAAGTGTGGATGCCGATGATCGAGACCGCCGACATCGTGGCGGCGCGCTACAACGTTTCGCGCGAGGCGCAGGACGAATACTCGCTGGAAAGCCAGCGCCGCACCGCGACCGGCCAGCAGGCCGGGCGCTTCAAGGATGAGATCGTGCCGCTGGCGACACGGAAAAAGGTGGTCGACAAGAACACCAAGGCGGAATCGATCGAGGATGCGTTGCTCAAAAGCGACGAAGGCAACCGCCCCGATACCAACATCGAAGGCCTGGCGGCGCTCAAGCCGGTGCGCGAGGGCGGCTACATCACGGCCGGCAATGCGAGCCAGCTCTCCGACGGCGCCAGCGCCTGCGTGGTGATGAGCGCCAAGCTTGCCGAGAAGAAGGGGCTGACGCCGCTCGGCACGTTCCGCGGCTTCGCGGTCGCCGGCTGCGAGCCGGACGAGATGGGCATCGGCCCGGTGTTCGCGGTGCCGAAACTGTTGGCGCGCACCGGCAAGTCGATGGACGACATCGACCTGTGGGAGCTGAACGAGGCGTTCGCCTCCCAGGTGCTCTATTGCCGCGACCGGCTCGGCATCCCGATGGAGAAGCTCAACGTCGACGGCGGCTCGATCTCGATCGGGCATCCGTTCGGCATGAGCGGGTCGCGCATGACCGGGCACGTGCTGATCGAAGGCAAGCGGCGCGGCGCCAGGCATGCGGTCGTCACCATGTGCATCGGCGGCGGCATGGGCGCGGCGGGGCTGTTCGAGATTCATTAGCTGGTCATCCCGGGGCCGCGCAGCGGAGCCCGGGATCCATAACCAAGAAACGGCGAATGACATGACGCCAGTGCCACATCGATAGGACTGGGGTTATGGATTCCAGGCTCGCCGCTTCGCGGCGCCCCGGAATGACGAGTGAGAGACAAGGAGCCACCCATGGACCTTCGCTTCACACCGGAAGAGAACGCATTCCGCGACGAAGTGCGCACGTTCTTCAAGGAGAACCTCCCCGACGGCATCCGCAAGAAGGCCGCCGAGGGCATCCGCTACGTCAAGGAGGACATCGTCACCTGGCAGCGCATCCTCAACAAGAAGGGCTGGGCGGTGCCGCACTGGCCGAAGGAATACGGCGGCACGGGTTGGAGCCCGGTGCAGCTCTACATCTTCAAGGAGGAGATGCAGCAGGCCCCCGCCCCCGAGCCGCTGCCGTTCGGCACCATGATGGTCGGGCCGGTGATCATCGCGTTCGGGCGCGAGGACCAGAAGCAGAAATATCTGCCGCGCATCCGCAATCTCGACGACTGGTGGTGCCAGGGCTTCTCCGAGCCGGGCGCGGGCTCCGATCTCGCCTCGCTCAAGACCAGCGCCAAGCGCGAGGGCGACCACTACATCATCAACGGGCAGAAGACCTGGACGACCTCGGCGCAATATGCCGACTGGATCTTCGTGCTCTGCCGCACCGATACCGCGGCGAAGAAGCAGGAAGGCATCACCTTCATCCTGGTCGACATGAAGACGCCGGGCATCACGGTACGGCCGATCCAGACCATCGACGGCAGCCATGAGGTCAACGAGGTGTTCTTCGACGACGTCAAGGTGCCGGTCGAGAACCGCATCTACGAGGAGAACAAGGGCTGGGACTGCGCCAAGTTCCTGCTCGGCAATGAGCGCAGCGGCATCGCGCGCGTCGGCGCCTCCAAGGCGCAGGTGCGGCGGCTGAAGGAAATCGCCAGCATGGAGCGCATCGGCGACAAGCCGCTGATCGAGGATGAGCGTTTCGCCATGAAGATCGCCGCGATCGAGGTGGAGCTGAAGGCGCTGGAGATGACGCAGTTGCGCGTCGTCGCGGCCGAGCGCACCCGCAAGGGCAACCGGCCCGATCCGGCCTCCTCGATCCTCAAGATCAAGGGCTCGGAAATCCAGCAGGGCATTTCCGAGTTGCTGATGGAAGCGATCGGCCCCTACGCGCTGCCGGATCAATTCCGCCACGACGATCGCTGGAACGAGCCGCCGGTCGGCCCGGACTACGCGCCGCCGCTCGCGCCGCAATACTTCAACTGGCGCAAGATCTCGATCTACGGCGGCTCGAACGAGATCCAGAAGAACATCATCGCGAAGGCGATATTGGGGTTATAACTCGCTGTCATTCCGGGGCGCCGCGCAGCGGTGAGCCCGGAATCCATAACCACCAAACGCGCGATAGCGCGCGCGCGGTGCCACACCGAACCGGTCGTGTTTATGGATTCCGGCCCTCGCTGCGCTCGGCCGGAATGACGCCAGAGTTGGGGGATAGATGGACTTCGAACTTTCCGACGAACAGCGGCTGCTGAAAGACTCGGTCGAGCGGCTGACCACGCAGCGCTACGACTTCGAGACGCGCAAGAAATTCATGGCCGAGCCGGACGGCTGGAGCCGCGCGATGTGGAAGCAGTACGTCGATCTCGGCCTCACCGCGCTGCCGTTTGCCGAGGAGCACGGCGGCGTCGGCGGCGGGCCGGTCGAGACGATGATCGTGATGGAGGCCTTCGGCCGTGCGCTCGCGCTCGAGCCGTACTTGGCGACCGTCGTGCTCGGCGGCGGTTTCCTGGCGCGCGGCGCAAGCGATGCCGTGAAGGGCGAGCTGTTGCCCAAGGTCGCGGCCGGCGAGACGCTGCTCGCATTCGCGCATATCGAGCGGCAGGCGCGCTACGATCTCGCCGACGTGGCGGCGACCGCGAAGAAGGACGGCGCCGGCTATCTGCTCAACGGCGAGAAGAGCCTCGCGCTGCACGGCGATGTGGCCGACAGGCTGATCGTGTCGGCGCGCCTCTCGGGCGACCAGCGCAGCAAAAACGGCATCGGGCTGTTTCTCGTCGACGCCAAGGCGGCCGGCGTTTCGCGCCGCGGCTATCCCACCATGGACGGCCTGCGCGCCGCCGAAATCTCCCTCGCCAACGTCAAGGTCGGCGCCGACGACGTCATCGGCGAGCCCGGCAATGCCTACCCGTTGATCGAGCGCGTCACCGATTCGGCGATCGCGGCGCTCGCCGCCGAAGCGGTCGGCGCGATGGGTGCGATGCACGAGATCACCGTGGACTATCTCAAGCAGCGCAAGCAGTTCGGCGTGCCGATCGGCAATTTCCAGGTGCTGCAGCACCGCGCCGGCGACATGCTGATCGCGCTCGAACAGGCGCGCTCGATGGCGATGCTCGCCACCATGATGAGCGAGGAGGAGAACGCCGCCGAGCGGCGCAAGGCGATCTCGGCCGCGAAGGTGCAGATCGGCCGGTCGGGAAAGATCGTCGGCCAGGGCGCGATCCAGCTGCACGGCGGCATCGGCATGACCATGGAGTACAAGGTCGGCCACTATTTCAAGCGCGTCACCATGATCGATACGATGTTCGGCGACGCCGACCATCATCTCGCCGCGCTCGCCCGCATGGGCGGCATCGTCGGCAAGGCCTCAGCAAGTTGATGCAGCGCAAGTTCCCTGCGCCGCGCTAGACTAATTTTTCAGAAACGCCCGAGGAGATCGTGATGTCCATTCCTGTGCTGCCGCCGCCGAGTGCCAAAGCGGTCGAGATCGGCGAGCGCGTCAAAGCATTCCTCGAAGAGCACATCATCCCGGCCGAGCCGGTCTATCACCGCCAGCTCGAGGAGGGGGGCGACCGCTGGAAATCGCCGCCGATCATGGAAGAGCTGAAAGAGAAGGCGAGGAAACAGGGCCTGTGGAACCTGTTTCTGCCGAAGAAGCATTTTCCCGATTCGCTCACCAATCTCGAATACGCCTCGATCTGCGAAATGATGGGGCGTTCACCGATCGGCGGCGAGCCGTTCAACTGCTCGGCGCCCGATACCGGCAACATGGAGACGCTGATCCTCTACGCGACGGACGCGCAGAAGAAGCAGTGGCTCGAGCCGCTGATGGAGGGAAAGATCCGCTCCGCCTTCGCGATGACCGAGCCGGCGGTCGCCTCCTCGGACGCGACCAACATCCGCTCCTCGATCAAGCGTGACGGCGATCATTACGTCATCAACGGGCGCAAGTGGTGGACCTCAGGCGCGCCGGACCACCGCTGCAAGATCATGATCTTCATGGGGCAGACCGATCCGGACAACTCCGAGAAGCACAAGCGGCAGTCGATGGTGCTCGTCCCGATGGACACGCCGGGCGTCACGATGATGCGCTCGCTCTCGGTGTTCGGCTACGACGACGCGCCGCATGGCCACGGCGAGGTCGATTTCAAGGACGTGCGCGTACCGGCCTCGAACATCCTGCTCGGCGAGGGGCGCGGCTTCGAGATCGCGCAGGGGCGGCTCGGCCCCGGCCGCATCCATCACTGCATGCGCACCATCGGGCTCGCCGAGCGCACGCTCGAATCGCTGTGCCAGCGCGCGATGGCGCGCACGGCGTTCGGCAAGAGCATCGCCGAACAGGGCGTGACGCGGCAGTGGATCGCGGAATCGCGCATGGAGATCGACCAGTCGCGCCTGCTCACGCTGTACGCCGCGCACATGATGGACACCGTCGGCAACAAGGCGGCGCGGCGCGAGATCGCGATGATCAAGGTGGTGGCGCCGAAGATGGCGCAGAAACTGGTCGACCGCGCCATCCAGGTGCACGGCGGCGGCGGCGTGAGCCAGGACTTCCACCTCGCCTACGCATATGCGCGCACGCGCACGATGCGCATCGTCGACGGCCCCGATGCGGTGCACGAAGAGGCGGTCGCGCGGCTGGAGCTGCGCAAGTACGAGGACCGGAGCCAGAAGCGGAAGTAGGCTTGTGTCCCGCACGCGGTGCAGCGCCGCTTGCGGTGCACCGCGGATGCGGGACCGCACAAAGCTCAGAGTTCCTGGCGGTCCCGGGTCTGCATCGCATCACTTCGTGCTGCGATGCGCCCGGGACACAGTTTAACTGATCGTCACGCCGCCGTCCGCCACGATCACCTGCCCGGTGATGAAGCTCGCGGCAGGCCCGGCGAGAAACGCCGCCACGCCGCCGATCTCGTCCGGCATGCCGATGCGGCGCAAGGGCGTCGCGGCGTTGCGGCGCTTGACCATCTCCTCGTTCTCCCACAGCGCGCGCGCGAAATCGGTCTTCACCAGCCCCGGCGCGACGCAGTTCACCCGCACGTTCTTCGGCCCCCACTCGCAGGCGAGGTTGCGGGCGAGCGCAAAGTCGGCGGCCTTCGAGATGCCGTAGGCGCCGAGCACCTCGGTGCCGCGGATGCCGCCGATCGACGAGATGATGATGACCGCGCCGCCGCCGCGCGCCACCATGTTGGGGATGGCGAGATTGCAGAGCCACAGGTTGCTCTTGATGTTCGAGGCCATGATCTTGTCGAAGGCTTCGTCGGAAATCCCGGCGAGCGGGCCGTAATACGGATTGACCGCGGCGTTGCAGACCAGGACGTCGATCCCGCCGTATTGCTTGATCGTGCCGTCGATCAGCGCTTCGACCTCGGGCTTGCGTGAGATGTTGCACGGGATGACGGTCGCCTCGCCGCCCTTGCCCCTGATGCCGGCCGCGACCTCCTCGCAGGCATCGGCCTTGCGGCTCGACACCACCACTTTGGCGCCGAGCGCGGCGCAATGTTCGGCGATCGAACGGCCGATGCCGCGGCTCGAACCGGTGACGATGGCGACCTTGTTGTCCAGCCCGAACGGCGACGGCATGGCGTTCTCCCTTGTGGCTTGCAATTGATGCATGGCGGGTGGGTTGCGGCAAGCTGACGAATTTCGCGAGGCGGAAGAACATTCTCCGCTCATGCCCGCGAAAGCGGGCATCCAGTTCTTTGGCCAAAGGACTGGGTCCCCGCTTCCGCGGGGACGAGCGGAAGCCGCAAGGCCGTTCAGTTCCTCATGACTTTCCGATAATGTCGGCGCAAAGCACAAAGGGAGAAAAGCATGCGTTCATGGATTGCGGCCGCCTGCGCCACGCTGTTCCTCGCCCTGCCCGCGACCGCGCAGGCGCAAAAGCCCGAGACGACCAAGGTCCGCCTTGCGGTCGGCGGCAAGTCGTCGCTCTATTACCTGCCGCTCACCGTCACGGAGCGTCTCGGCTACTTCAAGGAGGCCGGGCTCGACGTGGAGATTTCCGATTTCGCCGGCGGTGCGAAGTCGCTGCAGGCGCTGATCGGCGGCTCGGCCGACGTGGTCACCGGCTCGTTCGACCACACCATCCAGATGCAGGCGAAGAACCAGGCGATCGTCGCGGTGGTGCAGCTCGGCCGTTTTCCCGGCTTCGCGCTCACGCTGCGCAAGGAGAAAGCCGTCAACTACACCGGTCCGAAAGACCTCAAGGGCATGAAGATCGGCGTCACGGCGCCGGGCTCGAGCACCCACTTCATGGTGCTCTACATGATGGCGCAGGTCGGGCTGAAGCCGGACGACGCGGTGTTCATCGGCACCGGCTCGGGGGGGACCGTGATAGCCGCCATGCAGCACGGCGAAGTCGACGCCATTTCCAACGCCGATCCGATGGTGACCAAGCTCGACCGCGAGGGGCTGGTGAAGGTCGTGGCCGACACGCGCACGCTCGAGGGCACCACCAAGGTCTACGGCGGGCCGTATCCGGCCGCGGTGCTCTACACGCCGCAATCTTTCATTGAGAAGAATCCCAACACCGTCCAGGCGCTGGTGAACGCGTTCGTGCGCGGGCTGAAATGGGTGCAGGCGCACGACGCCGACGAGATCGCCAAGATGATGCCGGAAGAGTACATGCTCGGCGACAAGCCGCTGTTCGTCGAGGCGATCAAGGCGAACCACGACGCCTACTCGCCGGACGGACGTTTCCTGAAGAACGGTCCCGAGACCGCGCTGAAGGTGCTGCAGGCGTTCGATCCGAACGTGCAGAGCGCGAAGATCGATCTCGCGAAGACGTACACCGACAAGTTCGTCAATGCGGCGAACGCCGGGCATTGAACTCCGCTGTCATCCCGGGCGAACCCGGCCTTTAGGCCGGGGAGACCCGGGACCCATGTACCACCGGCATTGCGTCCATCGCGCCAACTGTGTCTCGTGGGTCCCGGCTCTCGCTACGCTCGGCCGGGATGACATCTGAGCTCACACCCATGCCCCCTCCCAACCCCTCCCCGCTCCGCCTTTGCGTCATGCAGGGCGACGGCATCGGGCCGGAGATCACGGCCGCGACGCTCGATGTGCTGCGCGCCGCGGGAACGCGCTGGCAGATCGACTTCGCGTTCGACACCGTGGCGGTCGGACTGGAGCCGCTGAAGAGCGAGGGCACGACGTTTCCGGAAGGCGCCTTCGCCGCCGCCAAGGCCGCCGACGGCGTCATTCTTGGACCGGTGTCGCACAACGATTACCCCCCAGCCGACAAAGGCGGGATCAATCCCTCCGGCGCGCTGCGCAAGCGGCTCGACCTGTTCGCCAACATCCGGCCGGCAAAAACCCGCGCGCAATTCCCGGCGCGCTGCGGCAAGCCGGTCGATCTCGTGATCGTGCGCGAGAACACCGAAGGGTTCTACGCCGACCGCAACATGTTTCTCGGCTCCGGCGAGATGATGCCGACGCCGGATCTCGCACTCTCGTTGCGCAAGATCACCCGCGAAGGGTCAACCCGCATCGTCGAGGAAGCCTGCCGGCTGGCGATGCGGCGGGGGCGCAAGCTCACCGTCGTGCACAAGGCGAACGTGCTGCGCGTCTCGGACGGGCTGTTTCTCGAATGCGCCCGCGCGGTGGCGCAACACTATCCGGAAATCGCCTATCAGGAAAAGATCGTCGATGCGGTCGCCGCGCTGCTGGTGCGTGATGCGAGCCAGTTCGACGTGATCGTCACCACCAACATGTTCGGCGACATTCTTTCCGACGAAGCCTCCGAGATCGCCGGCAGCCTCGGGCTTGCCGAGTCGCTCAACGCCGGGACGGAGCACGCGATGGCGCAGGCGCAGCACGGCTCGGCGCCCGACATCGCCGGGCACGACAAGGCGAATCCCTCTTCGCTGATCGGCTCGGCCGCAATGCTGCTCGCCTGGCTCGGCGAGCGGCGCGACGATGCGCGCCTCACCGATGCGGCAACCGGCATCGAGCGCGCGCTCGATGCCGCGATCGCCAGACCGGAGTGGCGCACGAGCGACCTCGGCGGGGCGCTCGGCACGAGAGCCTTCGGCGCGCGCGTTGCCGCCAATCTCAATG
>VBAH01000017.1 GCA_005884685.1 Alphaproteobacteria bacterium | reverse complement strand
CAGGCCCTTGTAGTGCTCGGCGTCCATCGCGTTCATCCGCTCGGGGCGGTTGATCGTGATGGTGGCGATGCCGTCCGCGACGGCGACGTCGATCGACATGATTCAGGCTTTCTTGCGCTGGCCGCCGAGCAGGTCGCGCGCGACCACCATGCGGTGCACTTCGGACGGACCCTCGCCGATGCGCTTGATGCGCATCTCGCGATGCCAGCGCTCGAGCGGCATTTCGCGCGCCAGCCCAAGCCCGCCGAACATCTGGATGCAGCGGTCGACGACCTTGCCGGCGATTTCGGTCGCGTACACCTTGCAGATCGAGGCATCGACCTTGATGTCCTGGCCGAGGTCGCCCTTCCAAGCGGCCTGGTAGACCAGCAGCCGCGCGGCACGCAGCTCGATCTCCGAGTCCGCGATCATCCACTGGATCGCCTGTTTGTCGGCGAGCCGCGAGCCGAACGTCTCGCGCTGCTTCACCCAGTCGATTGCGAGCTGCAGCGCCGCCTGGGCGACGCCGATCACGGCGGCCGCATAGGGAATGCGCGCATGAACGAGCCAGGTCTCCGCGAGCTTGAAGCCTTCGCCCTCATTGCCGAGCCGGTTTTCCTCCGGCACTTCGCAATCCTGAAAAGTGATCTCGTAGGGAAAATAGGAGCGGATGACGGGGACCGGCTTGTAGGAAAAGCCTTTGAACGACTTCTCCACGATGAAAGAGGAAACCCCGTCGCGTCCCTTGCTCGGGCCGGTGCGCGCAAACACCAGCCCCCAGTTCGATTGCCCGACCCCGGTGATCCAGAGCTTGGTGCCGTTGAGGATGTAGCGGTCGCCGCGCTTCTCGGCGCGGGTCTGGATCGCGCGGCCAGGATCCGATCCGCCGCTCGCCTCCGAGATGGCCACGAAGGTTTTGTCGCCATTCGCAATCGCCGGCACGGCATATTTCTCGATCTGGTCCTTGCGGCCGAGAAAGATCGAATTCGGCGGATCGTAGCCGAAGGCATGACAGGCCGGAATGTAGAGGCCCATCTTGCACTGCGAAGACTCCTCCGCGACCACCGCCTGCCCGAGCAGGTTGAGGCCGGCGCCGCCCCATTCGGAGGGCGACTCCACGTGCCAGAAACCGAGCCTCTTCGCCTCTTCCTGCAGGGGTTTGAGCACTTCGTCCGGCAACGCATAGGCATCGTGCGGCAGCGGCGCCTCGGCCGGACGCACGCGTTCGCGCATGAAGCGGCGCGCGGTGTTCTGCATCTGGCGGAATTCGTGCGGCAGCTCCCATGCGCCGCTGCTGTCGATGGCACTCACTCGCGCGCTCCCCGATGTTTGTATCGACACCATAGTCGGCCACCGCGCTGGCGTGCAATCTTGCATCACGGCGGCGGGCGGCAAGGTTCTCAAGATCGAGCCGACCGCCTAAGGTGGCGCGTGGAGGAAACGCAATGCATCACCGATTGCTGGCGGCCGGTCTTTTCGCGGCCTTCGCCATCCTCAACCCGTATGCCGCGCTCGCCGCCGAACCATTCCCCACCCGCACCGTGAAGTTCGTCGTGCCGCAGGCGCCGGGCGGCGCGACCGATGTTTTTGCGCGCAAGTTTGCGCAGGTCCTGAGCGAGAGATGGGGGCAGCCGGTCATCGTCGAGAACCGCGCCGGCGCGGGCGGTGTCGTCGGCACCGACGCGGTGGCGAAATCTCCGCCGGACGGACATACGCTGCTCGTGACCTATGCGGGCTCGCAGGCAATCAACCCGAGCCTCTATTCGAAGATCCCGTTCGACTCGGTGAAGGACTTCCAGACCGTCGCGACGCTCGCGGTCACGCCGTTCATCCTCATCGTCCACACCGGGCTGCCCGCGAAGGACCTCGGCGAATTCATCGCGCTCGCCCGCGCCAAGCCGGATGCGCTGACCTATGCGTCGTCCGGCAACGGCTCGGTCAACCATCTGCTCGGCGAAATGCTCAAGTCCGAGTCCGGGATCAAGATGCTGCATGTGCCCTATCGCGGTGTTGCGCCGGCGATTACCGATGTGATCGGCGGGCAGGTCGATGCCGCGTTCAGCAGCGTGCCCTCGGTGCTTCAGATGATCCGCGCCGAGAAGGTGCGCGCGCTCGCGATCAGCAGCGCGCAGCGCAACGCCGCCGCGCCGGACATTCCCACGATCGCCGAATCCGGCTTTCCGGGGTTCGACGTCAATCCGTGGTGGGGCATCCTGGCGCCGGCCGGCATCGACATGGCGATCGTGCGCAAGATCAACGGCGACGTGGAGAGCGTGCTGCGCAGCCCCGAGATGATCGCGTTTCTCGCGACCCAGGGCGCCGAGCCGCTGATCAGCTCGCCGGAGAAATTCCTCGAGATGCTGCAAGCCGACATCGCAAAGTGGGCCAAGGTCGTCAAAAGCGCAAATGTGTCGCTCGACTAGGATGGACCCAGCTGTCCCGGGGCCTGCCCGCGAGCCTCAGCGAAACGCCGATCTGTGGGATGACCGGCAGACAAGAAAAGTCCGGGGCAACGCCGCGTTGCCCCGGACTGAAGATCGGGCCGATAGAGCGGCCTTACGATCCGGATCAATCCTGCTAGTTTTTCGGCTGCTTACTTCTTCTTCTTTTTCTTCTTCTTCGCCTTGATGCCGGCGCCGCCGGGATTTTCGTTACGGAAGCCGGCGCCGCCCGGATTTTCCGCGCGTTGGGCCAACTGGATGGACTTCGCCGTCGTCGCATCCAGCAGCGGAGTGTCCTGGCCGAATGCCGAGCTCGCCGCCTGGGCTGGCAGCGACACGACGAGGAGACCGGCCGCTCCAAGGAGCGCATTGCGAATGAAAGGCTTCATTATTGAACCTCACTGGGTTGGCGGTCCCAATAGCATTGAGACACGATCAAAGCCTATTCCTATGAAAATGAATTGAAAATGAACGTTGGGAACCGACAACCTCCGCCTCATCGAGGGCGGGACGCAGGCCCGTTTCATTGCGACCCTGGCAGGGCAAGTGGAAGCCAATCGACATTCGGCAACAGATTCAAGACGAAACAATGCTGGAGGGCATCGGGCCGCGTGAGCCTTCCGATGCAGCCGCCTCTTTTCTCACCAGGCGAACCAGCCGTTCACGGCCTGTTGAACTGCGCGGCCGGACGGACGAGGCACGATTCCGGCGAGTGGAGCTGCAAGCCTAGCGCCGGGCGCGCGCGGCCCGATATGCTTTCGTGCGCGCCTTGCCGGCATTCGGCCTGGCCGCAACGACCTTTCCGGTCTTCGACATTTTCATCGCGCCGGGCACCAGTGCCGCTTCCCCGTAAGCGCGATGGAGCTGAACGAATTCGCGGATCAGTTCGTAGCAGATGACAATCTTCTTGCTCGGCGGAAGCCATCGGGCGCCTGGGGACCCGCACTCCTGCATCTCGATCGAGATCGGCACCTTCCAGGCGAAGTCCTCCGACAGCCACTCGGCCACGGATTCGAGGATCTGAAGCTTGCGGCCGATTTCGGAGAGCGAGGCGAATTCCTTCGTCGGAGCATAGCTCACTTCGATCTTCGTTTTCGGGTCTCCCGGCTTGCGCTTGTGAGGCTTGAGCACCTCTTCCCAGGAATACTCCACATTGCTGAAATCGAATTTGCACGTTTTCTGGCGTTCCTCCGGGAGCTTCACTTCATCGGCAAGAGCCTTGAACTTGTCGGGCGCTCCGCCGACCATCAGGCAAACGATGTAATAGGCCCGCTGCAAATCCAGGCCGTGCTCGTCATAAAACGGGCTCGAGGTCCCCTCCTTCCTGTCGCGCTGGTCGCTGAGGAACCAACCCCTTGCGGCGTTGCTCACCACGCGATCCGCGAAGGAATTTCCCATCTTGAGAGCGACAAGCGCGGCAAGCGCGTCAGCTGCGTCCTCTTCGCGCCCGAGAACCGGTATTTCGAACACGCTGATCAGCGCGTGACCCGTCTCGTGCGCCAGCACGAACAGCACGTTGCCGGTCACGAACTCGACGCCGTCCTTGACCTGGTCCGGCGTCTTCCCCCTGTTGTAACGCGGGTCGTTCTGGAACATGCGCGTAACTTCGGCGACGCCTTTTTCGAGCTCCGCCCGCTTGGCGGTGGGAGCGATCGGGTCGGTTTGGGCGAAGGCCGCGGGCTCTGCCACGAGGACCAGAAGCGCCAGCGCCAAAGCGGTCGGACAAGCCCGCCACGCCAAGCCGATCATGCGCGCAAACATGGGCTCCCCCTTTCTGCGGTTCCGGCACCATGTAAGCAAACTCCGCACGCTGACGGAAGCGACTGCCTCCGAAAGCGGGCGTACGGCTGTTGAGCCGGACGAATCGGTTGGGGTTGCTGCGGAATTCACCCCGCACACGGCCCGGCAGGGACGACTGAGGCGAGATGCCGGTGTCCTCGCCGGCCTGCGCGATCGTCTGCGCGGGGTCGGCTTCCGGCTTGAACAAATCTTAAAGGAATCTCTCACATTCTCCGCGCATGGCGCGTGGAGTGGCCCGGTATCTCGTCGGCTCCCTCGCTGTCCTCGGTCTCGCGGCCTGCGGCAAGATGATGTTCGCGGAGCGCGAGCCTTGGCGGCATGAGGCGGAAGTCGCCTGCCTCAAGTCGGGGCAGGTCAAGGAAGGCGCGTCGCTCGTGCGCGTCGAGCCGATTGCCGGCCCCGGCATTTGCGGCGCGGATTTTCCGCTCAAGGTCGCGGCGATCGGCGACGGTGCGGCGATCGGCTTTGCCGATGAGCTGCGTCCGCCCGGCTCGGTCCCGTCGCGTCAGCCGCTCGCCAACTACGCGCCGCGTCCGGGTTACGACGATTCCGCGCAGCCCGCCTACGCGCCGGGCGGGCCGAACGGTCCGATGAGCATTCGCCCCCCCGGCAGCGGACCGGCGGCCGATGGCGACGACGACATCGAATACGAGACCGCGCCGGGGCAGAGCGGGCCTGGTTATCCCCAGCGGCCGCAATACGGCGCGCCGCCGAGACCGTACCCGCAGCGTCCGCAATATGGCGCCCCCGCGCCTTACGAGCCCGTTCCGTACGAGCCCGCGCCCGATAACCGCGCGCCGACTTATTCGCAGCAGCCGTACCCGCAGCAGTCCTATCCGCAGCAGCCGTATCCGCGCGGCGAGCAGATTCCGCTCGGCCGCGAGCAGGCGCCGGCCGTAACCGGTTCAGTCGCGGTGCAGCCGACCGCGACACTCGCCTGTCCGATCGTGTCCGCGCTCGACACCTGGTTCGCAGGCAGCGTACAGCCGGCGGCGCTGAAATGGTTCGGCGTGCCGGTCGCGGAGATCAAGCAGATCTCCGCTTACTCGTGCCGCGGCATGAACGGCCAGCCGGGCGCACGCATCTCCGAGCATGCCTTCGGCAATGCGCTCGACATCGCGGCGTTCACGCTCGCCGACGGCCGCAGGATCACCGTGAAGGACGGCTGGCGCGGCGCGCCCGAGGAGCAGGGCTTCCTGCGCGACGTGCAGGGTTCGGCCTGCCAGCACTTCTCGACGGTGCTCGCGCCCGGCTCGAACGCGTTCCACTACGACCACATCCACGTCGACCTGATGCGGCGCGCGAGCGCGCGGCAGGTGTGCAATCCGGCCGCCGTCCCGGGCGATGTGGTGGCGGCGCGCGCCGGCTACCGGTTTGCGCGCGGCGAACCGGGCGTCACCGGTTCGGTCAGACGGGTGCGGACGACGACCTTCCGTCGGCCGCCCGGCCGCGACGAGGTCTACGGGTTGCCCCGCGCGGTCCCGGGCGAAGACTGAAGGATTTCCCCGCGGGGCGGGCCGAACCGGCCCAGGCCGCCAACGCTCGGCGCGTTACGGCTAAAAATCGAGATAAATCCGATATTTCCGCCGCCGGCGACTCCGCTATCGGCGCAACGATTTGTGTACGGTTTCGTGCCTATGACCTAGCGTCAGATGGCAAGGTTCCCATGCGGGTAGTTCTCGTCGACCCGAGTCGCACGATGCGGTTGTTCGTGGGCAGGCTGCTCGAAGCGGGCGGGCATGAGGTGCTGACGTTTGCGGACGCGCCGGAGGCGCTCGCCTGCATGCGCCAGGATCTCGAGGTTTCCGCGCTGATCACCTCCGGCGTGCTCGGCGGCATGTCCGGACTCGAACTGTGCTGGGAAACGCGCGTGCTCGCCGGGCGGGATCGGCCGATCTACGTGATCCTGATGTCGTCGAGTATCGAGAAGAGCAGGCTCGGCGAGGCGCTCGACTCGGGCGCCGACGATTTCATCTCCAAGCCGCCGGTTGCGGACGAGCTCTATGCCCGGCTGCGCGCCGCCGAACGGCTCGGCGCGATGCAGCGCGAACTGGTGCGGCTCGCCTCGGTCGATGCGCTCACCGGGCTGCACAACCGGCGCGTCTTCTTCGAACTTGCCGAGGACGCACGTGCACGCTGCGGCGAACATGGCGCGCTCACCGCGGTGATGCTGGACATCGATCACTTCAAGCGCGTCAACGACCTCTATGGGCACGACGTCGGCGATCAGGCAATCGCCGCGGTTGCCAAGGTGGCACTCATCCAAGGCGCGGTCACCGGGCGCCTCGGCGGCGAGGAGTTCGCGATCCTGCTCGAGGGGCAGAGGCTGATCGATGGCGCGCGGCTCGCCGAGCAATTGCGCGCGCGCATGGCGGCATTGCGCTTCGACACTCCGGGCGGCCCGATGACTCTCACCTGCAGCTTCGGCGTCAGCGAACGCAGGCCCGGCGACACGATCGATGATCTGCTCAAACGCGCCGACGTTGCGCTCTATGCGGCGAAAACCTCGGGACGCAACCGCGTCGTGACCGCGGACGCGATTGCATCACCGCTGCATGCCGCGCAGAGCAACGTCATTCACGCGTTTGCGCATTGACGCGCCCGCCCGATCACCACCAGGGCTTCAGCGCGCACTGGCGGCGGCCCCAATCCCACCAGCAGTCGCGATAATAACGCTGCCCGTTGATGATGATCGCCTGGTCGTCATAGGTCTGGCCGGGTGCGAGATATACCTGACTCTCGACCATCGGGGCGGCGACCACGGCGGGCGGATTGACCACGATGGCGCCCGGCGGATTGACGACGACGGCGCCCGGCGCCGGATAGACCGCGCCGGGCGTAGGATAGACCGCGCCCGGCGTAGGATAAATGTCTGCGGCGTAGACCTGCGCCGACGCAAGGGTTGGAACCGTCAGAAGCGCGGCGAGCGCCGAGGCGTTCAACAGAAACCTCCGCATGAGGGAACTCCTTTGCATGGCTTTGCAGCCCCCGCGGCCCGAACGCATTGCTGCGCCGCGGTGTTCCATCATTGCGGGTGCGGATTGGCGCGAAATGTCAAATGCGCCAAGAAAAAGCCCCGCACCGAAGTGCGGGGCGAAGTTGGCTGAACCTTGAGGGAGGTCAGCGATGGGAGATCACGGTGTCACGATCATTCCAGTGAAGATGTAGGCCTGCGCCATCACCAGAAGTCCGACGAGGCAGGCGAGCGCGATCGAGTGCCAGAACACGAAGCGTAAGATCGTACCTTCGTGCCCGAACCAGTTGGTGGCCGTGGAGGCGACGACGATCGACTGCGCGTCGATCATCTTGCCCATGACGCCGCCGGATGAATTCGCCGCGCCCATCAGGATCGGCGAGAGGCCGAGCTGTTCGGACGTGATCTTCTGCAGGTTGCCGAACAGAATGTTCGAGGCGGTGTCCGAACCGGTCAGCGCGACGCCCAACCAACCGAGCAGCGTGCCGAAGAAGGGATAAAGGACGCCGGTTCCCGCGAATGCGAGACCGAGCGTTGCGTCGATGCCGGAGAGCCGGGTGAGCGTGCCGATCGCCAGCATCGCCGAGATGGTGATGAGCGAGTAGGCGCACAGCTTGATCGTTGCCGCATAGGATTTCACCAGCCGCACCGGCGAGAAGCCCATCAGCAAGCCCGAGATGATCGCCGCGATCAGCATGCCGGAGCCGGTGTAGGAGAGCCATGTGAAGGCAAACACGGCGCCCTCAGGGGTCGGCTTCGGCGCCACCGGCGCGATCTTGTTGATCATGTTGTGTAGCTCGGGAACCGGATAGGCCCAGGTGGCCCACGGGTTCACGGCGTTCTTGAAGAAGTTCGTGCCCCAGAGCAGCAGCACGATGCACACGATGATCCACGGCATCAGCGAGAGCCACACCTGCGCGGTGGTGGGTTTCGGGCCGGGGGGCGGCAGCGGCGGGCGCCCCTCGTTCGAGGTGTCCTTGCTGCGCAGCGCGGGCGAGAGCCACAGCTCCTTCGGGTGCCAGATTTTCAAAAAGCCGATCAGGCACGCCATCGAAACCAGCGACGCGCCGATGTCGACGATCCACGGATTGATGAAGTTCGAGATCAGGTATTGCGGGACCGCGAACGACACGCCCGTCACCACGATCGCGGGCCAGATGTCCTTCATGCCTTTCCAGCCGGCGAACGCCCAGATCAGCCAGAACGGGACGATCAGCGAGAAGAACGGCAATTGCCGCCCGACCATCGCGCCGAGCAGAAACGGATCGATGCCGGTGACGCTCGCAAGCCCCGCGATCGGCGTGCCGAGCGCGCCGTAGGCGACCGGCGCCGTGTTGGCGATGAGCGAGAGGCCGGAGGCCGCGAGCGGCGAGAAGCCGAGCCCGATCAGGACTGCGCCCGTGACGGCGACCGGCGTACCGAAACCGGACGCGCCCTCGAAGAACGCGCCGAAGCAAAAGGCAATGAGCAAAAGCTGGAGACGGCGGTCCGTCGTCACGCCGCCGATCGTCGTTTGCAGCGTCTGGAATACGCCCTTCTCGACCGTCAGCCGGTAGAGGAAGATGACGTTGAGCACGATCCAGCCGATCGGGAAGAAGCCCGTGACCGCGCCGAGGATGGTCGCGCGGATCGACATGTTGGCCGGCATCGTGAAGATGACGATCGCCACGAGGTTCGCGACGATGAGCGCGATGACCGCGGCGATGTGCGCCTTCACCTTGTTCGAGGCGATCAGCACCAGCAGCGTGACCACCGGCAGCGCAGCCGCGATGGTCGACAGAGTCTGATTGGAAAATGGATCGTAGACTTGATTCCACATGACGTTTCCCCCGGTTTGCCGCGCGCGCTCCCTCCTGCGGGGAGGCTTCGCGCGACAAACTGCCCGATGTGCGACAAACTAACGCAGCCGCGGGCGGGGGCAAGGGTAATTGTTGCCGATCCGGATAACTTTGGGGGTTCAGGCCGTTAGGTAGGGGAGGGACAGTATGATGGGGCGAATTCATGCGACGGCGTTGCTGCTGATTCTGGCGCTCGCAGCCCTCTCTCCAAACGCGCTCGCGCAGTCAGCCGCAGCGCCTTCGGCCGAAGCCGCCGTGATCCAGGATTTGGCGCTTGCCAGCCGCATTCTCGCCAACGAAGGCGTGCTCGACGCCTATGGGCATGTCAGCATCCGCCACCCGGGCGATCCGAACCGCTACCTGATGGCGCGCTCGCGCGCCCCGGCGCTGATCGCGCCAAGCGACATCCTCGAATTCACGCTCGATTCCAAACCGGTGACGCCAACCGGTGAGCGGCTGTTCACCGAGCGCTTCATCCATGGCGCAATTTATGCTGCACGTCCCGACGTGAAGGCGATCGTGCACAGTCATTCGCCGACCGTGATCCCGTTCGGGGTCAGCGACGTGCCGCTGCGGCCGGTGCTTCATCTCGGTGCGTTCCTCTATGGCGGCGTGCCGGTGTTCGAGATCAGCGAGTTCACCGGCGACGGCGAAATGCTGGTGCGCGACCAGAAGCTCGGCGATGCCGTGGCGAAGACGCTCGGCAACAAGATCGTGGTGCTGATGCGCGGGCACGGCAACGTCGTGGTCGGCCCGACGCTGCAGCACGCGGTATTCCGCGCGATCTACACCGAGGTGAATGCGCGGCTGCAGACCACCGCAATCGGACTCGGCGGCAAGGTGCGCTATCTCTCGGACGCCGAAGGCGACAACGTCACGAACAGGCAGCCCGGCAACATCGCGCGCGCCTGGGAGCTGTGGAAGGAGCGGGCGAAGGGCAAGTAATCGAAGCTACGGCGTCCCATATCCACCGGCGGTCGGCGTCTGGATGATGATCGCTTCGCCTTCGCCGATCACGGTCGCGTCGCAGCCTTTGAGCTTCTCGATTCTGCCGTCCTTGCGGCGCACGGAATTCTCCCCCGGCTGACCGGGTTCGCCGCCGGCCAGCCCGAACGGCGGCACGATGCGATGGCCGGTCAACAGCGTGCAGTCCATCTGCTCGAGGAAGCGGATGGTACGGCGGATCCCGTCGCCCGCATGCCACTTGCCCTTGCCGCCGGAATTCTTGCGGATGTGGAAATCCTCCAGCACCACCGGATAGCGGAATTCCAGGATCTCCGGATCGGTCAGCCGCGTGTTGGTCATGTGCGTGTGCACGGCATCGGTGCCGTTGAAGCCCGGACCCGCAGGCGAGCCGGAGCAGATCGTCTCGTAGTACTGATATTTCGCGTTGCCGAAGTTGAGGTTGTTCATCGTGCCCTGCGCGCACGCGATGGCGCCGAGCGCGCCGAACAGCGTGTTGGTCACGGCTTGGCTCACCTCGACGTTGCCGGCGACGACGGCGGCCGGATATTCGGGCGTCAGCATCGTGTGCTTCGGGATCACGATGTTGATCGGCCGCAGGCAGCCGGCGTTCATCGGGATGTCGTCGTCGACCATCACGCGGAACACGTAGAGGACGGCGGCCCGCGTGACCGGCTCGGGCGCGTTGAAGTTGTTCGGCTGCTGCTCCGATGTGCCGGTGAAGTCGACGGTCAGTTCGCGCTTCTTGCGGTCGACCGATATCTTCACCCGGATCGTGGTGCCGAGGTCCATCGGGTAGGCAAACGATGAATCATGCAGGCGGTCGATGACGCGGCGCACGCTCTCGGCCGCGTTGTCCTGCACGTGCTTCATGTAGGCTTTGACCACCGGCAGGGTGAAGTGCCTGACCATCTTGCGCAGCTCGGACACGCCCTTCTCGTTGGCGGCGATCTGCGCCTTCATGTCGTTGACGTTCTGCAAGGGATTGCGCGCCGGATACCTTGCTTGCGTCAGCGCCGCATACAGCTCCTTCTCGCGGAAGCGGCCGCGGTCGATCACCTTGAAGTTGTCGAACAGCACGCCTTCCTCGTGAATGGTCGTGGCGTTCGGCGACATCGAGCCGGGCGAAATGCCGCCGATATCCGCATGGTGACCGCGCGAGGCGACCCAGAAGAGGATGTTCCCCCTCCCTTTCCCTCCCCCGCGAGCGGGGGAGGGGGCTTCGAACACCGGCGTGCACACCGTGATGTCGGGCAAATGCGTGCCGCCGTTGTACGGCGCGTTGATCACGTAGACGTCGCCCGGCTTGATGCGGCCGGCATTGTCGCGAATGATCGTCTCGACCGAGCGGTCCATCGACCCGAGATGCACCGGCATGTGCGGCGCGTTCGCCACCAGCGTGCCGTCATGCGCGAACACCGCGCAGGAGAAGTCGAGCCGCTCCTTGATGTTCACCGAGTAGGCGGTGTTCTGCAGCGCGACGCCCATCTGCTCGGCGATCGACATGAACAGGTTGTTGAACACCTCGAGCATGATCGGATCGGCCCGGGTGCCGATCGCGCTGCCGCGCTTGAGCTTCACAATGCGGGTGAGCACCAGATGGTTCTTCACCGTGATCGCGGCCTGCCAGCCGGGCTCGATCACCACGGTCTGGTGCGGCTCGACGACGATCGCGGGACCTTTGACCTTGTGGCCGGCGCCGAGCTGGTCGCGGAGGTAGACGGTTGCGGTGTGCCACCGGCCATCGGAGAAGAACTTCGTGCGCCGCGCAGGTGAGGGGAGTTTCGCGCGTGTCGTTTTGCTCTTCTTCTCGCTGAATTTCGCGCCGCCGCCGACCGCCTCGACCGACACGGCCTCGATCACCAGGTCCTTCTTGCGGTCGATGAAGCCGAATTGCGCCTTGTGGGCCTTCTCGAACGCGGACTTCATCGCGGCGAGCGCCCCGGCCTTGACCACCAGCGCGGTGTCGGTGCCGGCGTAACGGATGTGCGCGCGCACGTGCACCTTGATGGTTTTCGCTGGCACGCCCTGGCCGGCGACCTCTTTGCTCACGTCTTTCGCGAGGCGCTTCGCGATCTTGTTCAATGTCGCGAGCGCCTTGCCGCCGAACGCCTCCTCGATCGCCTGCTGGCGCGTGGCGCGGATGTCCGCAAGCCCCATGCCGTAGGCCGAGAGCAGCGACGAGAACGGATGGATCAGCACCGTGGTCATGCCGAGCGCGTCGGCGACGAGGCAGGCGTGCTGGCCGCCCGCGCCGCCGAAACAGTTGAGCGCATACCGAGTCACGTCGTAGCCGCGCTGCACGGAAATCTTCTTGATCGCGTTCGCCATGTTCTCGACCGCGATCTTGATGAAGCCGTCCGCGATCTCCTCGCGCGATTTGCCGCCGACCTGTTTCGCAAGCTCCGCGAACGCGGCGCGCACCGCCGCGGCATCGAGCGGCTGGTTCTGTTCGGGCCCGAAAATCTTCGGGAAGAAATCCGGGATCAGCTTGCCCGCCATCACGTTCGCATCGGTGACGGAGAGCGGCCCGCCGCGGCGGTAGCATGCCGGCCCCGGGTTGGCGCCGGCCGAGTCCGGGCCGACGCGGAAGCGCGACCCGTCAAAGTGAAGGATCGAGCCGCCGCCGGCCGCGACGGTGTGGATCAGCATCATCGGCGCGCGCATGCGCACGCCCGCGACCTCGGTCTCGAAGGCGCGTTCGTATTCGCCGTCGTAATGCGACACGTCGGTCGAGGTGCCGCCCATGTCGAAGCCGATCAGGCGGGAAAAGCCCGCCTCCCGGCCGGTTTCCGCCATGCCGACCACGCCGCCCGCGGGGCCGGACAGGATCGCGTCCTTGCCCTGAAACAATTCGGCCGCCGTCAGCCCGCCGGAGGACATCATGAACATGAGGCGGATCTTGCTGCCTACTGACTCGCTGCTTGCCGCGGCCTGCTCCCTCCCCCCTTGAGGGGGAGGGGTGGGGAGGGGGGTGGCAGTCTGCTCGAGCGGATGTGGTGTACCCCCCTCCCTGTCCCTCCCCCGCAAGGGGGGAGGGAACGCTAGAGGCTTCGTCACCGCGTGACTGGCACTTTGCGTGCTGGGTGATGCCGCCAGCTCCTCCGCCACCTGCGCCACGTAGCGCCGCAATATCGGCGACAGGTACGCATCCACCACGGTGGTATCGCCGCGCCCGACCAGCTTGATCAGCGGCGAGACCTCGTGGCTGACCGATACCTGGGCGAAACCCATGTCGCGTGCGAGTGCAGCGATCTGGCTCTCATGCGCGGGATAGCGGTAGGCGTGCATGAACACGATCGCGACCGCCTTGATGCCGCCGGCGAGGGCGGCTTCGAGATCCGCGCGCGCCGCGGCGAGATCGGGCGCGCGCTCGACCGTGCCGTCGGCACGCACGCGTTCGTCGACTTCGACGACGCGCTCGAACAGCATCTCGGGCTTGATAATCTGCTTGGCGAAAATCTTCGGGCGGTTCTGGTAGCCGACGCGCAGCGCGTCGCGGAATCCTTTCGTGGTGACCAGCAGCGTGCGGTCGCCCTTGCGTTCGAGCAGCGCATTGGTCGCGACCGTGGTGCCCATCTTGACCGCGCCGACGCGGCCGGGCGGGATCGCCTCGCCGCGCTTGAGGCCGAGCAGGTCACGGATGCCCTGCACGGCGGCGTCGCGATAACCTTCCGGATTTTCCGACAGCAATTTGTGGGCGGTGAGCGTGCCGTCCGGCCGCCGCCCGACCACGTCGGTGAAGGTGCCACCGCGGTCGATCCAGAAGTCCCAGGTCTGCTGGGATGAAGATTGCGCCATTGTCACTCGCTCAGCCGTCATGCCCGGCCTTGTGCCGGACATCCACGACTTTCTCTTTTCCAAGCAAGACGTGGATGGCCGGGCATCAGGGCGTTTACGCCCGTCTGCGACGGGCTATGCCCGGCCATGACGAATGCGATTTTCGATCAAGTCCGATAGGATAACGCCAAAGTCAATCCGAGGAGACCTCGATGCGCAGCAACCTTGCGATGTCCGAGAAGACCGTGCCGCTCGCAACGGGTCTCGACGTGCGCCGCGCCGCCCGCTCTGGCGCGCTCGACGCGCCGACCTCGGGGCTTGCACCCGGTTACGTGCAGGGCAACCTCGCGATCCTGCCACACGATTACGCGGAAGATTTCCTGCGCTTCTGCCAGGCCAATCCGAAGCCGTGTCCGCTGATCGGCGTGTCGGAGAAGGGCAATCCGGCAATTCCCGCGCTCGGCCCCGACCTCGATATCCGCACCGACATCCCGCGCTACCGCGTCTGGCGCGACGGCAAGCTCGTTGAAGAGCCGCGCGATATCAAGTCCGTCTGGCGCGACGATTTGGTCAGCTTTGTGTTGGGCTGCTCCTTTTCGTTCGAGGAGGCGCTGCTGCAGGCGGATGTCCCGTTGCGACATATCGCGCTCGGCGACGGCGTGCCGATGTATCGCACCAGTATCCAGACGCAGCGCGCCGGGCGGTTTCATGGACCGGTCGTCGTGTCGATGCGCCCACTCAAGCCAGCCGACGCAATCCGCGCGGTGCAGATCACAGGCCGGCTGCCGTCGGTGCACGGTGCGCCGATCCACCTCGGATACCCGGAGCAAATCGGCATTACCGATCTTGCCAAGCCGGACTATGGCTCCCCCTTGCCGCTCGAGCCGGGCGAACTGCCGGTGTTCTGGGCCTGCGGGGTGACGCCGCAGGCCGCGATCGCGGCCGCCAAGTTGCCGTTCGCGATCACGCACGCACCCGGCTACATGCTGGTGACGGATCTGAAGAACGCGCAGCTTGCCGTGTAGACCTGCGTGCACAATAGTCGGCAGGTTCGGGGCTGAGGGGACGCAATGCTGCGACGATTTCTCGACGCGCTCTATCTTTTCGCCGGCTATGCGGCGGGCGGGTTCCTTGTCGTCATCTTCGCCATCATGATGGTGATGTCGGTCGGCCGGCAGTTTCAATTGAACATCCCGGCCGGCGACGACTTCGCGTCGTGGTGCATGGCGGCGATGGCGTTCCTCGGCCTCGCGCACACCTTCAAGCGCGGCGAGATGATCCGCGTCGGCCTGCTGCTCGAGCGGCTGCACGGGCGGACCAAACAGGTCGCCGAGATCGCGGCGCTGAGCATCGCGGCGGCGTTCGTTCTCTATTTCGCGTACTACGCCGTCCAGATGACTTACGACAGCTGGCGCTTCAACGACATGGCGCAGGGCGTGCTGGCGATCCCGATGTGGATACCGCAGCTCGGTTATTCGGGCGGCCTCGTCATCCTGTCGATCGCGCTGATCGACGAGATCGTGAACGTATTGCGCGGCAACCGGCCGAGCTACGTGCAAGGCAGCCCCGACGAGTCGCCGGAGGAATTCGTCGAGCGCATCAGCCAGGGCGGGGGCGGCTGATGTTTTCGAACCTCGGCATGATCGAGCTGTCGTTCATCCTGCTCACGTTCATGTTCGTGATTCTCGCGAGCGGCGTGTGGATTGCGGTCGCGCTCGGGCTCGTCGGCTTCCTGGCGATGGCGCTCACGACCAGCGTGCCGCTCGGCAACGTGCTTGCCACCACCGCATGGAGTGCAAGCTCGCAGTGGACGCTCGCCGCGCTGCCGCTGTTCATCTGGATGGGCGAGATTCTCTTTCGCACCAAACTGTCCGAAGAGATGTTCCGCGGACTCTCCCCCTGGGTGCAGTGGCTGCCGGGGCGGCTGACGCATGTGAACGTGATCGGCTGCGGCATCTTCGCGGCGGTGTCCGGCTCGTCGGCCGCGACCTGCGCGACCATCGGCAAGATCGCGCTGCCCGAACTCGACAAGCGCGGCTACGACAAGAACCTGAGCCTCGGCTCGCTCGCAGGCTCCGGCACGCTCGGCCTGCTCATTCCGCCGTCGATCCCGATGGTGGTCTATGCGGTGACGGCGAACGTCTCCGTGCTGCAGGTCTTCCTCGGCGGCTTCCTGCCGGGCTTCCTCGTGATGGCGCTCTACTCCGGCTACATCGTCGTCTGGTCGCTGCTCAATCCCGAGAAGGTGCCGCCGCGCGATCCGCCGATGCCGTTCCGCCAGAAGATGCGCGAATCCGCGAAGCTCATTCCTTGCCTGCTGCTGATCCTCGCTGTGTTCTTTTCACTCGTGCTCGGCTTTGCGACCGCGACCGAATGCGCCGCATGGGGCGTTTCCGGTGCGCTGCTGCTCGCGTGGTGGAGCGGCACGCTCAATCGCGAGACGTTCTTCCAGAGCGTGATGAGCGCGACACGGCTCACCTGCATGATCATGCTGATCCTCGCAGGCGCCGCCTACACCACCGCCGCGATGGCCTATACCGGCATTCCGGCGGCGCTTGCGGTCTGGGTGCAGGGGCAGAACCTCACGCCCGGCATGCTCGCGCTCTATCTCTCGATCATGTACATCATCCTCGGCTGCTTGATCGACGGCATCTCGATGATCGTGCTTACCGCCGTGATCGTGCTGCCGATGGTGAAAACCGCGGGCCTCGATCTCGTCTGGTTCGGTGTCTATCTCGTGATCCACGTCGAGATGGCGCAGATCACCCCGCCGGTCGGCTTCAACCTGTTCGTCTTGCAGAACATGAGCGGGCGCGACACTTTTACCGTTGCGCGCGCGGCGTTTCCGTTTTTCCTGCTGCTGCTGGTCGCGGTATTCATCATCACCGAATATCCGCAGATCGTGCTGTTCCTGCCGAAACTCGCTTTTCCGGATTGACCCCGCTAGGCTTGGTCTAAATCCAATAAGGAGGACATCGATGAAGTCTCGTTTGCTTGCTGTCGGACTCGTGCTCGGAGCGCTGCTTGCCGCCGCGCCCGCGTCCGCCCAGACCAAATGGAATCTCCCCGCCGCCTATCCGGCCGACAACCCGCACTCGGAAAATCTCGTCCTGTTCGCCAAGGACGTCGAGGCCGCGACCGGCGGCAAGCTGGTGATCACCGTCCACCCGGGCGCCTCGCTGTTCAAGGCGCCGGACATCAAGCGCGCGGTGCAGACCGGACAGGCGCAGATGGGCGAGATCCTGCTCTCGATCCACGAGAACGAGGACCCGGTCTACGGCATCGACGTGGTGCCGTTCATGGCAACGAGCTTGCCGGATGCGATGAAGCTCTACAAGGCCTCCAAGGCGACGATCGAGAAGAAGCTCGCCGCGCAGGGCATCATGCTCCTGTTCGCCGTGCCGTGGGCGCCGCAGGGGATCTACGCCAAGAGGGACCTCAACACGATCGAGGACATGAAGGGCCTGAAGTGGCGCGCCTACAATGTCGGCACCGCGCGCATCGGCGAACTGGTCGGCGCGCAGTCGGTGACCGTGCAGGCGGCCGAGCTGCCGCAGGCGCTCGCGACCGGCGTGGTCAACTCGTTCATGTCGTCGGGCGGCACCGGCTACGACTCCAAGGCGTGGGAGTCGCTCACGCACTTCTACGATACGCAGGCCTGGATCCCGAAGGATTACACCATCATGAACAAGGCCGCGTTCGATGCGCTCGACAAGCCGACGCAGGAGGCGATCCTCAAGGCTGCGGCTGCCGCCGAGCCGCGCGGCTGGAAGATGTGGCAGGACAAGGCGCAGTGGTACCTCGACCAGCTCAAGGCCAAGGGCATGAAGGTGCAGCCGCCGAGCGAAGCGCTTGCGACCGGGTTCAAGAAGGTCGGCGAGCAGCTCACCGCCGATTGGCTGAAGAAGGCGGGCGCCGAGGGCCAGGGGATCGTCGACGCGTACAAGAAGATGTAGCGAGAGGAGCGCGCTCTCTCCGTCTTCCCCTCTCCCGCTTGCGGGAGAGGGTCGCCGACGAAGTCGGCGGGGAGAGGGCGCTTCAACTCAATTGCCCTCTCCCGCCTTCGCTTCGCTCAGGCACCCTCTCCCGCAAGCGGGAGAGGGGAAAGAGAAGAACCATGCCCCTCGGCGTTCTGATGCTCGACACGCGCTTTGCGCGCTTCGTCGGCGATATCGGCAATCCGGAAAGCTACCGCGAGCCGGTGCTGTTCGAGGTGGTGCGCGGCGCGACGGTCGACAGAGTGGTGCCGGCGAAGGCGCCGCCGCTGATCGATGATTTCGTGGCCGCCGGCGAGCGGCTGGTCGCGCGCGGCGCCAACGCCATCACCACCGGTTGCGGCTTCCTCGTGCTCAATCAGGCGCGGCTTGCCGCGCGGCTGTCCGTGCCGGTCGCGACCAGCGCGCTGCTGCTGCTGCCGTCGCTGCTGCTGCTGCTGCCGCAGCACAAGCGCATCGGCGTGCTCACCTTCTCGGCGCCCGACCTCACGCCCGCGCATTTTGCGGCCGCCGGCGCGCCGGCAGACACGCCGGTCGAGGGCGTACAGCAGGACGGCGTGTTCCAGAACGCGATCTACGAGCGGCCGTGCGACGACAGCGTGGCGGCGCGCGAAGCCGAGGTGGTCGCGGCGGCGCAGCGGCTGCTCGTGCGCCATCCGGATATCGGCGCGATCCTGTTCGAGTGCACCAATTTCCCGCCGCATCGCCCCGCCGTCGAGAAGGCGACGGGATTACCGGTCTACGACGTGTTCACACTGATCGGGATGTTGCGCAGCGCGACTAACGATTAGCGCAGAGAAACTCGTCAAGCAGTCGATTGAACTCCGCCGGCCGTTCGAAATAGACCGAATGTCCTGCCTGCTTAATCTGCACGACCCGCGCGTTCGGCATCAGCTCCGCGAGACGATCGGAGAGGAACGGCGGATAGACGATGTCCTCCTCGCCGGTCAGCCACAGTGTCGGGATGTTCAGCGTGCGAAGCGCGTCGGCCGGGCGCACCATCGCGTCATAGAGCTTGCGGCGCAGCTTCACCTTGTCGACGTGGCTCAGCGCATCGATCTCCTGATAGAGAAAGTGCGCGGCCGGCTGTTCGCGCGCCATGCGCTCGCCCGCCGCCACATGGATGTTCGCCGCCTGCAATGTGCTGGCCGCCGCCGCTGCGTTGCGCTCCCATGCGGGCAACCGGTCGGGCTCGGCGAACAGCGCAGGCGTGCGCGCGATCGCTCCTGCGGTCGAGGCGAGCACCAATGCGCGCACCCGATCCGGACGGGCGAGTGCGTAGTCGAGCGCGCTCCAGCCGCCCATCGATTGCGCAACGATCCGGACATCCCGGGCGCCGAGATGATCGATGAGCGCCGCCAGGTCGCCCGCGTAGTCGGCCGGATCGGGGCCGCCCGGCGGCGCGCTCGACGGCGCAAAGCCGCGATGCGCGAAGGTCGTGCAAGTGAAGCGGTCGCGGAAATGCGGCACCTGCTGCCACCAGCTGAGGTGATTGCCGCCGAGCCCGTGCGCGAATACGAGCAGCGGACCGCTGCCGTCCACCTCGTAATAGATTCGGCAATCGGGCCGGTCGAGGTAACTGCGTTGCATTGAGGTGTCCTGAAGACGAGAAGGCGGAATCGTGACCCTCAAACACCGAGCAAAAGGATGCCGAGAGCCTTCGCTGCCTTGCGCAAATCCTTGTCGAGTGTGGCGAGGGGAAGCGCGCGGCGCTGGGCAAGTTCGAGATAGCAGGCGTCGTACATCGTCAACCCGAATTGGTCCGACAACGCGAGGGTCGCAGTCCAGGCCAGCTCGTCGGTCGCCGCATCCACCGAAATCGTCAATCGCGACAAATCCTCGATCGCCCGGTCCCGGAACGCGCGATCAATGCGCCGGCGCCGGATATTGACGTGCAAGCTGTTGGCGACCTCCAAGCGCCAGATCGAGGGGACCCAGGCCCCGGTTTCGCTGATCGATTCGGAGAGCTCGAGCGTGGCAGGCGTTAGTTCGTCTAGATAGATCCACGCCAGTGTAAGGGAACTGTCGATGACAAGCGCCATACGTCATTCGCGCCCTTGATCACGATAGCGCTTCCATTCCTCCCAATCGAACTTGCCGCCGAATTTTTTCGCACGTTCGCGAATGCGTTTCATCGCCGCGCGCGAACGTTCGATATCCACAGAGGTGAGTGTCGTCATCGGCACCAGCTTCGCTACCGCCTTGCCGCGCCGCGTGATTACGACTTCCTCGCCACGTTCGGCGCGGTCAACGAGCTCCGAAAGCTTGTTCTTCGCCTCGAACAGCCCGATTTCGTCCACGAGGCCGCCTCCAGCTAGCTAGGCAGCTAGCTTATTCGGAAATGTGCCGTTATTCAACTCGGGCCACAAATGGCGGGGGCCCGGCGGTGTTGCCGCCGGGCCCCCTCAACATATCAGCCGGCCTGTAAGCCGGGTTCTGTAGGGCGCAGTATTGCGCGAGACGCGCGTGAACGCGCTTTTGCTCGCTGCGCGCGACGGCCATTCCTCTGGGACGCCGGTTGCCCGGCGCCTCCAGCAACCTACCCGGACGGCAGGATCCGGACACAGATCCCGGGATTGCTCCCGCGCCGCCCCTATTCGGTCTTGCTCCCGGTGGGGTTTGCCGTGCCGCTTCCGTTGCCGGAAGCGCGGTGCGCTCTTACCGCACCGTTTCACCCTTGCCGTCACCCTCGCGGGATCGGGCGGTTTGCTTTCTGTGGCACTTTCCCTGGAATTACTTCCGCCGGACGTTATCCGGCACCGCATGTCCATGGAGCCCGGACTTTCCTCTCAGGGCCGCCTTTCGGCATTGGCACCAAGCGGCCGTCCGGCCGACTGACGGGATTGAGGTAAGCGCTTTCTCGCGCCGGAGCAAGCAGACGCCGCCTATTTCCTTAACAGTCGCTGCAGCGTCGTGACGGTCGAGGGGTCGGCAAGCCCATCGACGCGCGCCGGACGGAAGTGGCGCTGGAACGCGGTGACGACGCCGCGGGTGTTGTCGTCGTAGCGGCCGGTGATCTTCAGGTCATAGCCGAAGCGTGCGAGCTGCTTCTGCAGTTTCTCCACCTCCGCGCCCTTGTCATTGGCCGAGAACGTCCTTCCGCCGTCGATCGGTGTTGGCTCGAGCCACAAGCCGATTCCTTGCGCGGCGAGCCGGTCCCAGGGAAATCTTTCGCCCGGATCCTTCTTGCGCATGGGCGCGACGTCCGAGTGCGCGAGCACGCGTTCGCGCCGGATTGGATGGCGGCCAACGATGTCGCGGCAGAGCTTGATCAGCGCATCGATCTGCGCATCGGGAAAATCGCGATAGCCGAATTCGTGACCGGGGTTCGCCACTTCGATCCCGATCGAGCGCGCGTTGATGTCGGTCGCGCCTTTCCACGACGATAGCCCTGCGTGCCAGGCGCGGCGCGCCTCCGGCACAAGCTGGTCGATGCGGCCGCCCTCGTGGACGAAGTAGTGGCAGGAGACGCCCGCCTCTTTGTCGGTGAGTCGCGCCACCGCTTCTTCTGCCGTCTGCATCCCGGTGTAGTGCATCAGCAGAATATCGATGCGCGACGTGCGCGCGTCGTAGTTGGGCGAAGGGATCACGCCCGCGACGAGCCTTGAGTCCGCCCTGAACGTCATGGGTCTATCAGCACGCCCGGGTTGAGCAGGCCCTGCGGGTCGAGCGCCTTCTTCGCGGCGCGCAGCGCCTCGGCAAATAGCGGTGGCCGCTGGCGGTCATACCAGGGGCGATGATCGCGTCCGACCGCATGATGGTGCGTGACCGTGCCGCCGTTGGCGATCACGGCATCGAGCGCGGCACCCTTGATGATGCGCCACTGCTCGCCGAGCCTGCCGGGTTCACCCAGCGCATGGAACGTGAAATAGGGCGCCGGCCCGTCCGGGTAGACATGGGTAAAGCGGCAGGTGACCTGGCCCTTGCGGCCTGTCGCCTCGACGATGGCGTTCGCGGTCGCGGACTTGATCGCATCGTGGAATTTCTCGAAGCGGTCCCATGTGATCGAGGTCTCGAAGGTGTCGTTGATCACGCCGCGCAAAATCAGCTTCTCGATCGCATAGGGCATGCGGATGAAGGCGTTGCGCCACACCCCGGCCGCACCCTCGCGATGCGCGTCGGCGCCGCTCGCTTCCGGGATGCCGCCGTGGTCGGCGCAGCACTCGCGCGCACGTGTCATCCATGGCGCGACATCATGATCCGCCGACTCGAAGGCGAGCACCATGATGGCGACCGAGCCATCCGCCGCGCCGGTGTTGTAGGCCTCTTGCGGATCGAGGATGCGGCAGTTCGAGGGATACAAGCCCGCCTGCGCGATCGCGCGCACAGCTTTCGCAGCCGCGAAGAAATCCGCAAAGCGCACCGCGCCGCCGTCGCGGAATGTCGGGCGATCCTGCAGTCGCATCCAGGCCTGCGTGATGATGCCGAGGATGCCCTCCGAGCCGATCATCATGCGGTCCGGGCTCGGGCCCGCGCCGGAGCCGGGCAGGCGGCGGCTTTCGAGCGTGCCCTTCGGCGTCACGACGCGCAGCGATTCCACGAAATCGTCGATGTGGGTATAGAGCGTTGCGAAATGGCCGCCGCCGCGCGTCGCGATCCAGCCGCCGAGGGTCGAGTACTCGAAGCTTTGCGGGAAGTGGCGCAACGTGAGGCCATGCGGCCTGAGCTGCGCTTCGAGCGCGGGACCGTAGGTGCCGCCCTCGATCAGGGCGGCGCGCGAGGTCTTGTCGACCTCTTTGACTTTTCCCAGTTCGCGCAGGTCGATGGTCACCGCGCCCTTGTGTCCGTTGCGCGTCGGCTCGACGCCGCCGCAGACGCTCGACCCGCCGCCGAACGGCGTGACGGTCGCGTCGGCGGAGCCCGCCCAGTCGAGCGCGGCCGCGACCTCGCCCTCGCTGCGCGGATAGGCCACGACATCCGGTGCGTTCGCGTAGTCGCGCGCAAGGCCACGGACGAGCTCCGGGTATGACTTGCCGTAAGTGTGCGCGGCGCGGTCGTAATGCTCGCTTGTGCAGAATGCGAGCGACACAGGTGCAGTCACGCGCGGCGCTTCGAGCTTGATGTCCTCCAGCTGGGGTGCCCCCGCGCTTTCCTTTAGGACCGTGCCGAACCGCGCTTCGGCGCGCGCGAGCACGAAGGCTTCTTCCTCGGCGTTGAGGCCCTCCCCCTCGCGGCCCCAGCCGAAATGCTTCATGCGCGCGCTTGCCGACACGGGCGTTCTCCCGGCACTGATTTGATGGGACAATAGGTTGCCCCGCGCGCCGCGTCACCCCGGAGCCAGATCATGCCGATCAAGCATGTGCGCACATCCGTCCTCGACATCGCCTACGAGGAAAGCGGCGCAGCGGATGGCACGCCGGTCGTCCTGCTGCACGGCTTTCCGTATGATCCGCGCGCCTATGATGGGGTTGTGCCGCTGCTCACTGCGCAAGGCTGCCGCGCGATCATCCCGTATCTGCGCGGCTACGGCCCGACACGGTTTCTCGCGGCGGAGACGATGCGCTCGGGCGAGCAGGCGGCGCTCGGCAACGATCTGAAAGAGCTGTTGGAGGCGCTCGCGATCGAGCGCGCGTTTCTCTGCGGCTATGACTGGGGCGGGCGCGCGGCCTGCATCGTGGCTGCGTTGTGGCCGGAGCGCGTGCGCGGGCTCGTGAGCTGCGGCGGATACAATGTTCATGACGTGGCAGCCTCGACGAAACCGGCGGAGGCCGAGCAGGAGCACCGCTACTGGTACCAGTATTATTTCCACACCGAGCGCGGCCGCGCCGGATTGACGCAAAACCGCCGCGGCATTGCGAGGCTGTTGTGGACGCTGTGGTCGCCCCACTGGCGCTTCGACGACGCTACGTTCGATGCGACCGCGGCCGCGTTCGACAATCCGGATTTCGTCGACGTCGTGATCCATTCCTATCGCGTGCGCTACGGCTATACGGCTGGCGATCCCGCGTTCGCCGAGATCGAGCAGCGGCTAGCCGCGCAGCCCGCGATCAACGTCCCAACGATAGTGCTTCAGGGTGAAGCTGCAGGCACGACCGCGCCTGAAGCCTCCGCCGCGCACGCCAAGCAGTTCACCGGCCGCTACCGGCGCCGCACCCTTCCCCTTGTCGGCCACAACGTGCCGCAGGAAGCGCCGCGCGAAACCGCGGATGCGGTGCTGGAACTCGTCCGGAATGACGTTACGCGCGCGTAACTTGCCAAATCACCCCGTCCACCCTAGCTTCGCAGCGTCGTCAACCAACTGAAAGGAGGTGATCCAGTGTCTCATTGTCATTCGCCGATCACGGCAAGCTGGATCGCGGCCTCGGGGGTTCGCTCCTAACGCACGAGTTCAGCCGGACAGCCGGTTCTCGGCTCGGCAATGTGGGGCCATCCGAAAGGGTGGCCCCTCTTGTTTTGCGGGGATGGCGCCCACTAGAAGCAGCAGGCTTGGCGCCAATACCGATAGTTATCCGGCTGCACGGTGGCGATCGGCGCGACGTTCAGAGCCACCGGCGCGGTGCGGAACGCGCCGCGGTAGATGCGCCGGTGCGTGCGCGCCGCGTAGTGCCGCGCGACGGGCGCGGACCGGATCGCACCATAGGGGCGCGGGTCGAGGCCGACCATCGCGGACCGGAATGGTGCGGCGGGCAGCAGCAGCCGTGTTCCGCCCACACCACCCGCGGGATAGCCGTACAGGCCGGGCTCATTGAGAACCGGAATGCGATTGGCAAGGTTCGGGTCGAATCCCTGTGCCAGCGTGAGGGACGGCGAGCCGAGGACGAGCGTAACCGAAAGCAGCAACACGTTCTTGATCGACATGGCATAGGCCTCGCGGATGTCTGGCGAGTCTGCCCACCGAAGCGCGCCCGCTCCCATCGGACGAAGACGCAATCCCCTTGCACGTTGGCCTAATCCCGCATGGACAATGGCAGAAATGAATTCGCCGTCTGGCCCGTGAGCCCGGTCGCGCCGTTCAACGGCTGGACGCTGGCGTGCGCTTGGAACCTGATGCCCCTCAAGCGTTTTATCCGGCATGGCCCAGACTGCCGCAAAGCTGCGAGAGAGTACGGCGTCGCCACGAGCGGCGGTTGCGGGCCGTTCGCGGAACTTGCAGCCATCACGCCGCGCCGTGCTGTCGCCGGGTGCGCGGCGGTGCCGCGAGAAATTTCTCGAATACTTTCCTGGCGGGTTTATCGATCCGGATTATGTCGGCTCTGAGCGCGACTACAAATGGAGCGCGCACCAGCGCTGGGAGGCCGCGCTTGGGCGCGATCAATTCGCGCAACTGCTGGCAGCTGGAAAGCACCAGGAGATCGCGCGCCGGGCCATTTCAATCGAATCGCGAACCAATCTCGTATTTTCGTTCGAGAAGATGGCGCTGCGCGACGCGGTGAAATCGCGCGCCGGCGCGCAAAGCTTCGCGCAAGGCCTGTTTGATTTTCTCCATGGTGCGGGAGATGCCGAAGCGCGCTTCAATCGGTGGCGCGAGGTAGTCGCCAAGCTGCCGCGGCGCCAGACCCGCGTCCTCACCTGGCCGGTACTGACGGTGATGGGCTTCATCGCTCAGCCGCGCCGCCACATGTATCTGAAACCGACCGTCACGCGGCGCGCGGCCGAAGCATATGGGTTCGATTTCGTCTATCGGTCGCGCCCGGCATGGGAAACCTATCAAAGCCTCCTGGCGTTTGCGTCCGCCGTCAGGCGCGACACGGCCGATCTCCACCCGCGCGACATGATCGACATCCAATCCTTCATCTGGGTGCAAGGCTCGGACGAATATCCGGATTAATCACCGGCTCCCTGCCGTGCGCACCACCGTCACGGTGCACGGCGCCTCCGCCACCACCTGCGCCGACACGCTGCCGAGATAGCGGCGCAGCGCAGAGCTTGCGCGCGCGCCGATGACGATGTGGTCGGCGCGGTTCGCCCGCGCGAAGCCGATCAGCGCGTCGGCGGGGTCGAGCGCCTCGAGCACGTGATAGGTGACGCGCTCGGCCGCAACAGGGAGCGCGCGCGCCCAGTGCTTCAATTCGACCAGCCGCTGCAGGTGGATGTTGCGGCCCTGTGCGTCGGCGACCGGATCGATCGTCAGCAGCGAGACCTTCAGCACGTTGACGCAGGCGAGCCGGGCGCCGGGCTCGGTCGCGAGCAGCCGGCTCACCGCCACCGCAATCGCTTCGCTCAGGCCTTCGTGGCCCGCGCCAAGATCGATCGCCGCCAGGATGATCGGGGCGCGCGCAAGCTGCGCCGCGATGCTGCGCCGCTGCGGTGGAAGGACCGGTTTGCGCGCGCGCAACCAGCGCGCCGCAACCGTCAAAACGCCGTCGCGCCGCGTGCGTCTCGATCGTTCCGTCAGCAGGACGCACTCGGAGTTGCGCAGCGCGAACGCGAGTTCGGCGGCGGTCGCGGGCCGCGCATCCGCATCGATTTCGAGGCAGCGCAGGATGACCTCCTGCAGCCACGGCGGCAGATCGCTCTTCCAGGCGCGCGGCGGCACCGGGTCGCGCCAGAGCCGCCGGCGCCACTCGCGCGCGTTTCCCGGCTCGCCGAACGGGCGCTCGCCGGTGGCGAGAAAATACAGAACGACACCCAGCGCGAAGAGGTCGCTGCGCGGGTCACCGCGCTCGCCCTGCACCTGCTCGGGCGAGATGTAGGCGCCGGTGCCGATCGCGCCCGACACTTCCTCGGCGAGCAGGTCGGGAAGCTGATCGTGGCGTGCGAGGCCGTAGTCGATCAGCGCGGCTTCGCCGTTGTCGCGCATGATCACGTTGCTCGGCTTCACGTCGAGGTGCACGACATGCTGCGCATGCAGGTCGTGCAGCGCGACGGCGATGGCCGTGCCGATCGCCGCGACCTCTTCGGCGGGCAACGGCGTTTCGCCGAGGCGGTCCTTCAACGACCGCCCGGCGATGTACTCCATCACGATGTAGGGGTTGGAAAAGTCGCCCGACTTGACGAAGCGCGGTGCGTGCTCGCCCTCGAGCTTCGGCAGGATCATGCCCTCAACCTCAAAGCCGATGATGGCGAGCGGATTCTCGCCCGGGCGCATGAACGGGATCTTCATCACCATCGGCAGCGCGATGTCGGGATGCGTCACGCGCCAGAGGCTGGCCATGCCGCCGGGATTGAGCGGCGCGTCGAGGCGAAACCCATCGATGGCGTGGCCTGGCTCGAGACGGCGTAACGTCATCAACGGCCCCAGGCGAGCCGCGCCGCGAGGAACTGCGGCAGGCCCGCGTCGCGGATTTTTCGCGCCGCGCTCTCGATGTCGTAGGGCACGCGCACATAGGTGAGCGTGCGCGGCCCGCCATCGTAGAGCGCATAGCAGGCCGCCGGGTTGCGGTCGCGCGGCTGCCCGACCGCGCCGATCACCGCAAGCCAGCGGCGCTGCGGCGTGAGCGGCAGGGCAACGCCCGCGTCGGGATCGAAGCCCGCGATCTTGCCGGTCACGGTGAGATGAAACAGTGCCGGCACGTGCGTGTGGCCGCAGAAGGTCAGTGCCGCATCCGTCGCCTGCAGGCTGCGGCCGGCGGAGCGCTCATCCAGCACGTAGTCGCAAGCGGCGGGATCGGCAGCGCTTGCATGAACGTAAAGCTGCCCGCCGTCCCGCACCGTGAGCGGCCGGCTTGCGAGGAATGCGAGCTGGGCCGGTCCGAGCTGCCGGTGCGTCCATTCGATCGCGCGCGCCGCCACATCGTTCATGCGCTCGGGCGTGCCGATCGCGGCGGAGTCGTGATTGCCGAGCAACGTGACGGCGCCGCGCGCCGCATATTCCTGCACGGTGTCGACGACGAATTCCGGATCGGCGCCGTAGCCGACATAGTCGCCCAGGAAGACGTACCGGCCGATCGGGCGGTGTGCGGCGTGCGCGAGACACGCTTCGAGCGCCTCGCGGTTGCTGTGGATGTCGGTGAAGATCGCGATCAGCACGGCCGTATCGTTCCGTGGTCAGGTGGCGCGGCGGACCATGTTCGGGACAAGATGCTTGATGCTCGGCGCGCCGACCTGCTGCATGGCGGCGTAGAGCTCGAGACGCAACAGCTCCAGCACGCGCTCGACGCCGGGTTGGCCGAAGGCGCCGAGACCCCAGATGTACGGCCGTCCGACGCAGACCGCGCGGGCGCCGAGGCACAATGCCTTGACGATGTCGGTGCCGCGGCGGAACCCGGAATCGACCAGGATCGGCATGCGCCCGCGCACCGCCTCGACGATCTCCGGCAGCGCGTCGATGGTGGAGCGGCCGGAGTCCTCGCTGCGCGCGCCGTGGTTCGACACGATGATCGCGTCGATGCCGGCATCGGCGGCGAGCACTGCGTCCTCGTGCGCCAGAATGCCCTTGATGACGATCTTCATCCTGGTCGCGTCGCGCAGCCGCTTGAGGAAATCCCAGGTCATCGCGGATGACTGCGTGTTGATCAGCCCCGCGACGTCGAGGTCTTTGTACATCGCGCGCCGCGTCAGCGTCGCGGCGAGTCCGCTGCTGCGCTGATGACAGCCGCTGCAATCGCGCGTGTCGGTCGGAATGAGACGAAACAGCGTTTCCTGATTGCGTCCGCCCGAGCGGTCGACCGTGACGGCGACCGCGCGGCAGCCGGCATTCTCGGCGCGTTGCACCATGGCCTTCGCCACCTCCCACTTGTTGGTGGCGTAAAGCTGGTACCAAAGCGGCGCGCCACGCGCCTCGCTCACCTCCTCGACGCCGGTGTTGGTCGAAGTCGAGAGGATCTGCAGGTGGTTGCCGGCCTTCGCGGCTTTGGCGACCGCGATCTCGCCGTCCGGATGGAACGATTGCTGCCCCCCGATCGGCGCCACGATGATCGGCGTCGGATAGGTCGTGCCGAGGAGATCGACGCTCATGTCGATCTTGCTGACATCGACAAGCCGGCGCGGCCGCAGCTGAAATTTGAGGAAACCTTCGCGGTTGGCGCGCAACGTCACCTCGTCGTCGATGCCCGAGGCCATGTACCCGAAATGCGCCGGCGGGACATTCGCGCGGCAGACCGGTTCGAAGTCGAAAACGTTGATCGCGTCCTTGGCGCTCTTGACCAGATCTTCGGTCCTGAGCGGCGCCCACATGATGGGATCGTTCAGCTTTACGCCGGCCGCCGGCCCGTCCCCCGCCAGCGCGGCGGGCGAGGCGAGCAGCGGACTGGCAGAGAGATATTTCAGGAATTGCCGGCGACTTGCGGACCGATCGAGCGCCATCAGATTTCTCCCCGCACTGCGACCCGGGAAGGATAGGCGAACGTCCCGCGCGGCGCGAGGCTTCGGGCAGACGAAAGCGGCGGCCCGCCTGGCGGACCGCCGCTCTGATTAACCGCAAATCCGGAACGCTGTTACTGCTTCGGAGCCGGATTGGTCGCGGGAGGCGGGGCGCCTGCCGGACGGGTCGTGGTCGTCGTGTTGCTGCTGCTCACCGGGCGGGGTGCCTGGTACGGCTCGAACGCCGGGGCCGCCTTGAGTTCGTCCTTAGTCATCGCCAGGCGAAGCTTGAAGTCGTTCTGGTCCTTGCCGGCGACCAACTGGAACGAGGCCGGGTCGATCGCGACGTCCTTCTGGCCGATGCCGAGGAAGCCGCCGACGCCCACGATGTACGCCATGATCTTCTTGTCCTTGTCGAACAGGACGTCGCTGACGTCACCGATCTTCTTGTCGTCGGTGCCGATCACGTCGGTGCCCTTGAACTTCGAGAACAGCCACTGATCGGTCCCCTGCTTCTGCACGAAATGCGCCGCGCCGGACTTCGGTGCCGGCGTCGCCGCCGACGGCGCGGTTGAGGCGGGTGGCGTCGTCGTCGTGCTGGTCTGGGCCATGGCGCTGGTCAACGCCAGTGTACTCACGGCCGCAGCGGCCATGATTGTTTTCAGCATGAAAGCCTCCTGTGGGGCGAATTTTTGCGAACGGTTTGCGGAGCCGCCGACGGCTCGCCGGCGTCCTCTGAAGGAAACGCCGGAACCGCGAGCATGTTCCCATTTGTGAACAGGCAATGGCCCGCGACGACGGGGTGCGGAGGAAGAACTCGCCGGCGCGCGAATCGTTCTTGCGACTCCGATGCGGGGAGTGCGCGCGGATCATTTCGCGCCGCGTGCGCGCTGCCGGACTTGCGAGCACAGGAGCGCTCCAGAGGAGGTCGCGTTATCCCAAGCGGTCCGGCAACCATTCCTTAAGTTTATCGACCGTTAATCGGGAGAGTGCGTGCGTTGCGGCGAACGGCGCGCGCAGGCGCTCGCTTTTGATTGACGACCATAAGGTCCCATGATATCCCAAAATTTCCCAGTCGCGGGCAGGACTGGATCGGGGCGCGCTACGGCCGCGCCCTCGGCCGCCGCGTCGCACCGGGAATTCTCCGCCAATCTCTTTGGCGGCAGGGGAAATTCGGCGGGGCATGGATCGTTTCGTATCCAACTTCACGCTGCGCCTCGATGCGAAGGGCCGCGTTTCGATCCCGGCGTCCTACCGCGCGGTGCTCGGCCGCGACGGCTTCGAGGGCCTCTATTGCTACCCGGCGCTGGACCAGCCGGCGGTGGATGCCGGCGGCAACGCGCTGCTCGCCGAGATCGAGACGTTGATCACGCGCTATCCGCCTTATTCGGACGAGCGCGACGCCTTCACGCTGGCGCTCTACGGCACCAGCGAGACGCTCAAGATCGACGGCGAGGGGAGGGTGATCCTCTCCGATGCGCTCAAGAGTCATGCAGGCATCAGCGAGGCGATCTCGTTCGTCGGCCTCGGCCACAAATTTCAGATCTGGGAGCCTGGACGTTTCCGCGCGCAGCTCGCGGAGGCCACCGGGACGGTGCGCGCGTTGAAGAAGCAACTGGGCTCCCGGGTGGCGGCGCACGAAGCGCAAAAAGCACGGGAATGATGATGGGCAGCGGCAGCACCTCTGCCGCTGGCGGACCTGCCCGTCATGTTCCCGTGCTCGGCCGCCAGGCGATCGAATATCTCGCGCCGCGCGCGGGTGGCGTTTACCTCGACGGCACATTCGGCGCGGGCGGGCATACGCGCGCCATTCTCGATGTGCCGGGTACGCGCGTCATCGGCATCGACCGCGACCGCAACGCGGTGGCGGATGGCTTCAGCCTGGTCGAGCGGAGCGGGGGGCGGCTCACACTCGTCGAGGACCGCTTCTCCGATCTCGAACATGTCGCGCACGGCCTCGGCCACGAGGCGGTCGACGGCATCCTGCTCGACCTCGGCGTCTCCTCGATGCAGCTCGACCAGCCGGAACGCGGGTTTTCCTTCCGCAACGACGGTCCGCTCGACATGCGCATGGGAAGCGATGGACCGAACGCCGCCGATCTGGCGAACACGGCGTCCGAGCGCGACCTTGCGGCCGTCATTTCCACGCTCGGCGAGGAACGCTTTGCGCGACCGATCGCGCGCGCGATCGTGAAAGCGCGCGCCGAGCGGCCGATCGCGACGACGCGCGCACTCACGGAGATCATCGGAACGGTGCTGCAACAGCGCCCCGGCGAAATCCATCCGGCGACACGCACCTTTCAGGCGCTACGCATGTCCGTGAACGACGAGCTTGGTGAGGTCGCCGCGGCGCTCGCGGCGGCCGAGCGCTTGCTCAGACCCGGCGGACGGCTGGTCGCGATCTCGTTCCATTCGCTGGAAGATCGCATCGTGAAGACGTTCCTCACCGAGCGGGGCCGGGTCAGCACAGGCTCGCGTCATCAGCCGGAAGTCGCCAAGGCCCTGCCGAGCTTTCGCATCCTGACACGCAAGCCCGTGATCGCCGATGAGCAGGAGGTGAGCCGCAATCCGCGCGCGCGCTCCGCCAAGCTGCGCGCCGCGGAGCGCACCGACGCTCCACCGGTTGGCGGCGATCTGACGGACCTGTTGCCGCGCCTGCCGCCGCTCGCCGACCTGATGCGGGGCACGCGATGATCTGGCGCCTGCTGCATATCGTCGTGCTCGCCGCGCTCGTGCTCGCCGCCGCCGACGTCTACAAGATCAAATACGAGTCGACGCTGCAGGCCGAGCGTGTGGCGAAGCTGCGCGCCGAGGTGCGGCGCGAGCAGGACGCGATCGCGGCGCTGCGCGCCGAGTGGAGCAAGCTCGATCGTCCCGACCGCATTCAGGAACTGGCGCTGCGCCATCTGACGCTGAAGCCGCTCGAGACCCGGCAATACGACACGCTCGACCGATTGCCGGAACGCCCCGTCGAACTGGTGCCAGCCGGCACCGCCGATCCCATCGGCGCGATCATCGAAACGCTGGCCGACCCCGAGGCGCTGACCGGCAGCATTCCGGATGCGGAGCGCAAGCCGCAATGACCGAAGCGCTTCCAGTAGCCGACACGCCCGACACTGTCGCGATGGCGCAGCCCGCACAAGGCGAGCCCTGGCGCCGCCGCGTCTGGCGTGCGCTGCTCTATGGCAACGCGGACCGCCATGCCAAGGCGCGCGGACGCATCGGCTTGGCGATGATCGCGTTCACGGCGGTGTACGCGGTGATCGCCGGGCGGCTTATCGTCTACGCCGTCACGCCCGACAGCCACAGCGGCGCGCGCAGCAGCGCGGCGGACGCGGTCGCCACCGCGCGTCCCGACATTCTCGACCGCAACGGCGAAATTCTCGCGACCGACGTGAAGGCAGCTTCGCTGTTCGGCGAGCCGAAGCGCCTGATCGACGTCGACGAGGCGGTCGAGCTGCTCACCGCCGTGATGCCCGACCTTGAAAGCAAGGAGGTGCGCGAGCGCCTCGCCAACCGAAAGCGCGGCTTTGCCTGGCTCAAGCGCGAGATCACGCCGCAGCAACAGCGCGACATCTACCGGCTTGGCATTCCCGGCATCGGCTTCCTCAACGAGAACAAGCGCACCTATCCGAACGGCGCGGAGGTCGCGCACCTGATCGGCCTCGTCAACGTCGACAACCAGGGCATCGCCGGCATCGAGAAATGGCTCGACGGCAACGGCCTTGCGGCATTGCATGCGGCGGGGCTCGCGACCGACCGATTGCAGGAGCCGGTACGGCTCGCGGTCGACCTGCGCGTGCAGCATACGGTGCGCGACGAACTGATCGCGGCGCGCGACAAGTTCAAGGCGAAAGCCGCCGCCGGGCTCGTGACCGACGTGCGCACCGGTGAAATCCTCTCGATGGTGTCGGTGCCGGATTTCGACCCGAACAACCCGAAGGAAGCCAGCGACCCGACGCGCATCAACCGGCTCACCACCGGCGTGTTCGAGATGGGCTCGACCTTCAAGGCGCTGACCATCGCGATGGGACTCGACTCGGGCAAGTTCACGCTCAATTCGATGCTCGATGCGCGCGCCTCGCTGCGCTACGGCAAGTTCAACATCCACGACTATCACGCGCAGCACCGCGTGCTGTCGCTGCCGGAAGTGTTTACCTATTCGTCGAACATCGGCACCGCCAAGGTCGCGCTCGGCATGGGCGTCGAGCACCACAAATGGTTTTTGAAGAAGATGGGTCAGCTCGACCGGCTCACCACCGAGCTGCCGGAAAGCGCCATGCCGCTGGTGCCGAAGCGCTGGGGCGAGCTGAACACCATCACCATCGCATTCGGCCACGGCCTGTCGGTAGCGCCGTTGCAGGCCACGATGGCGGTCGGCGCGCTGATGAACGGCGGCATGATGATCCCGCCGACCTTCCTCAAGCGCAGCGAGGAGGATGCGCAGAAGCTTGGCGTTCGGGTCGTCAGGCCGGAAACGAGCGCGATGATGCGCTACCTGATGCGGCTCAATGCCGAGAAGGGCTCGGCCAAGAAGGTCGACGTTCCGGGCTACTATGTGGGCGGCAAGACCGGCACGGCCGAGAAGGTCGTCAACGGCCGCTATTCCAAGACCAAGCTGCTCACCACCTTCATGGCGGTGTTGCCGGCCGACAAGCCGCGCTACCTCGTCACGATCCTGCTCGACGAGCCGCAGCCCACGGCCGAGACCCATGGCTACGCCACCTCGGGCTGGAACGCGGCGCCGACCGCCGCGAAGATCATCGCGCGCGTTGCCCCGATGCTCGGGCTGGAACCGCGGCTCGACCTGCCGCCGGCCGATCAGCTCATTCTCGCGAATATGAAGCAGGCCGCGCGTTAGCTAATATTCGCCCGAATCAGACCCCGGGCGCAGCCGTGAAGTTAAGCGAACTCATTGGCCACGAAGGCGAATTCGACGCATGCTTTGCGGCGCTCGAAATCCGCGGGATTGCGTCCGACAGCCGCAAGGTGAAGCCCGGCGAGCTGTTCGTCGCGGTGCCGGGGACCAAAGCCGACGGGCTCTCGTTCGTGCCGCAGGCGATGGACGCGGGCGCTGCGGCCTTGATGGCGGAGCGCGTGCCGGAGAATGTGCCGGACGGTGTCGCCTTCGTGCGCGCTGATAACGTGCGGCGCGCTCTCGCGCTGGCCGCCGCGCGGTTCTATCCGCGCCAGCCGGCGACGATCGCGGCGGTGACCGGCACCAGCGGCAAGACTTCGGTGGCGGCTTTTACGCGGCAAATTTGGGCCGCGTTGGGCTGCGAGGCGGCGAGCATCGGCACCATCGGTCTCGTGACCGCGAAGGAAGAGGTCTACGGCTCCCTCACCACGCCCGATCCGGTCGAACTCGCGCGCACCCTCGACCGGCTCGCCGAGGACGGCATCACGCATCTCGCGATGGAGGCATCCTCGCACGGGCTCGACCAGCATCGCATCGACGGCGTGCGTGTGACCGTCGGGGGGTTCACCAACCTGTCGCGCGATCACCTCGACTATCACGCGACCGAGCAGGCCTATCTCGCCGCCAAGCTGATCCTGTTCGAGCGTATCGTCGCAGCCGACGGCGCGGCGGTGGTCGCCGCCGACAATCCGCAGGCAGACCAGGTGATTGCTGCCGCCACCGCCCGCGGCCTGCGCGCGCTCACGGTCGGGCGCAAGGGCGCAGGCATCCGGCTCATCGATAGCACGATCGACGGCTTCTCGCAGACGCTCGCGCTCGAGCACGCGGGCAACGGTCACCGCGTGAGGCTGCCGCTGGTGGGCGCGTTCCAGATCGAAAACGCGCTGGTCGCCTCCGGCATGGCGATCGCGACGGGGAGCGATCCGGCGGCTGTATTCGCCGCGCTCGAAGGGCTGGAGGGCGCGAAGGGCCGGCTCGAGCTGGTCGGCCAGCGCAACGGCGCGCCGATCTTCGTCGATTACGCGCACAAGCCTGACGCGCTCGCCAAGGCGCTCGACGCGCTGCGCCCCTATGCCAGGCGCAAGCTGATCGTCGTGTTCGGCGCTGGCGGGGATCGCGACCAGGGCAAGCGGCCGCTGATGGGCGCGATCGCGGCCGAGAAAGCCGACGTCGTCATCGTGACCGACGACAACCCGCGCAGCGAAAATCCGGCCGCGATCCGCGCCGCGATCCTCGCCGCTGCCAGCGGGGCCGGAGAAATCGGCGACCGCGGCGAGGCGATCCGGCGCTCGGTCGCGAGCCTGCAGCCCGGCGACGTGCTACTGGTCGCCGGAAAGGGCCATGAAAGCGGCCAGATTGTCGGCGACCGCATATTGCCGTTCAGCGATCACGAGGCGGTCGCTGCCGCGCTCAAGGAGAAGGTCGCGTGAGCGACGCAACGCAGGCCGCATCGGCGCTGCAGGATTGAACGATGCTTTACTGGCTGGCGGATTTTTCAGGCACGATCTCGGTCTTCAACGTCTTTCGCTATTTGACCGTGCGCACCGGCGGCTCGATGATGACCGCGCTGGTGTTCGTCTTCCTGTTCGGGCCGTGGATCATCGATCATCTGCGGCTGCGCCAGGGCAAAGGCCAGCCGATCCGCGAGGACGGCCCGCAATCGCACCTCACCACCAAGCGCGGCACGCCGACGATGGGCGGGCTGATGATCCTCTCCGGCGTCACCGTCGCGACGGTGCTGTGGGCGAACCCTTCGAACCCCTATGTGTGGATCGTGCTCGGCGTGACGCTGTGTTTCGGCCTGATCGGCTTTTATGACGACTATCTCAAGGTCACCCGGCAAAGCCACGGCGGGTTTGCCGGACAACTGCGGCTGATCATCGAGGCGGCGGTGGCGCTCGGCGCGTGCTGGGCCCTGGTGAGCCTCGGCCGCCTGCCTTTTGCGACCTCCCTGACGATTCCCTTCTTTAAGGAGCTGGTGATCAATTTCGGATGGTTCTTCGTCATCCTCGGCGCCTTCATCATCGTCGGCGCCGGCAATGCCGTGAACCTGACCGATGGTCTCGATGGCCTCGCGATCGGTCCGGTGATGATCGCGGCGGGCTGTTTCGGTATCTTCGCCTATGTGGTCGGTAACGCGGTCCTGACGGACTACCTGCAACTGCATTTCGTATCCGGCACCGGCGAGCTCGCGATCCTGTGTGGGGCGGTGATCGGCGCTGGGCTGGGCTTTCTTTGGTTCAACGCGCCGCCGGCCTCGATCTTCATGGGCGATACCGGCTCGCTCGCACTCGGCGGGATGCTTGGCGCTGTCGCGGTCGCAACCAAGCACGAGATCGAGCTCGCAATCGTCGGCGGGCTGTTCGTGCTCGAAGCCGTGTCGGTGATCGTGCAGGTCGTGTCGTTCAAGCTTACCGGCAAACGCGTGTTCCGCATGGCGCCGCTGCACCATCACTTCGAGCAGAAGGGCTGGACCGAGCCGCAGATCGTGATCCGCTTCTGGATCATCTCGATCGTGCTGGCGCTTGCGGGCCTCGCTACGCTGAAACTGCGATGATTTCGATCACCAGCTTCGCGGGGAAAAAGGTCGCGCTGTTCGGGCTCGGCGCATCCGGCCTTGCGAGCGCGATTGCGTTACTCGCCGGCGGCGCCGACGTCGTGGCGTTCGACGACAGCACGGACACGATCGAGAAGGCGCGCGCCGCCGGCATTCCGGTCGCCGATCTGCGCCACATCGACTGGGGCAGGATTGCGGCGCTGGTGCTCGCACCCGGCGTGCCGCTGACCCATCCGGCGCCGCACTGGAGTGTCGGTCTCGCGCGCAACGCCGCGATCGAGGTGATCGGCGACATCGAGCTGTTCTGCCGCGAGCGGCGGCTCAGCGCGCCGAATGCGCCGTTCATCGCGATCACCGGCACCAACGGCAAGTCCACCACCACCGCGCTGATCGCGCATCTGTTGGCCAGCGCGAACTACGATGCGCAGCTCGGCGGCAACATCGGCACCGCCATCCTGTCGCTGCAGCCGCCCGCGCCGGGACGCGTGCACGTGATCGAATGCTCCTCGTTCCAGATCGACCTCGCGCCCTCGCTCGATCCCTCGATCGGCATCCTGCTCAACGTCACGGCGGATCATCTCGACCGCCACGGCACGCTTGTCAGTTACGCCGCGATCAAGGAGCGGCTCGCCACCGGGGTCCAGCCGGGCGGCACCGCGATCGTCGGGGTCGACGACAATTTCTGCCAGGCGATTGCGGACCGCATCGAGCGCGCCGGCAAGCGCATCGAGCGGGTGTCGGTACGCCGCCCCTTGCCGGACGGATTCTACGTCGAGGGCGATCGGGTGATGCGCGCTGCCGGCGGCACCGCGCGTCCCGTCGTGCATATCGGCGGCATCGGTTCGCTGCGCGGGCTGCACAATGCGCAGAACGCCGCCTGCGCCACCGCCGCGGGTCTCGCGCTCGGGCTTTCCGCCGGCGCCATTCAGAAAGGCCTGGTGTCGTTTCCCGGGCTCGCACACCGCATGGAGCAGGTCGGTCGCAAGAACAACGTGCTGTTCGTCAACGACTCCAAGGCGACGAATGCGGATGCGGCAGCGCGCGCGCTTGCGAGCTTCACCGATATCTTCTGGATCGCCGGCGGCAAGTCGAAGGCCGGCGGCATCACGCCGCTCGCCGGCTATTTCCCGCGCATCGCTAAGGCCTACCTGATCGGCGAGGCGGCAGGCGAATTCGCCGGCACGCTGCAGGGGAAAGTGCCGTTCGCGGTGGCCGGCACGCTCGACCGTGCTATCGCGCTTGCCGCAGCGGATGCCGAAGCGTCCGACGCGAAAGAGCCGGTTGTGCTGCTGTCGCCGGCCTGTGCCTCCTACGACCAGTATCGCAATTTCGAAATCCGCGGCGCGGCGTTCCGCGATGCCGTGCTGGCGCTACCCGGCGTCATCCGGGTCTGATGGCGTTAACCGGGCGTCCACGTTGTCAGTTCGGACTTTAACGATCTGCGCAATCGGCTTTTAAACTGCCGTCCGGCATATGCATCTTCTGGATTCTATTCAGGTGTTGCATGGGTTTTGGACATCGTTCGCCGCGCCTGGACCGCGCCGTCGCGCCGCCTCGGCCGGCCGCCTCGCCGCTGCAATCAACTGCGCCCCCGAGCGGCAACCTGCAGCACTGCGCCAACGCGGCGAGCGACATCGTCACCATGTTGCTCGCCGCGTACACGATGCAGCGGCGGCTCCAGGCGGACGCCGTCATCGCGGCAGCGGCCGCGCTGACCGGCGAGTTCGCGCTGCGCTCGACCGGCATTCCGATCCCGGACAAGGGAATGGTCGCGGGCGACGCCATGAATGACGTGCTGTTCGCCGGCGCGCCGGAAGGGCGGCCGACCGCCTGGATGTTCATCATGCATGCCGCCAGGGAGGCCGGCGTCCCGGCCTACGATCTGCCGCGGATCGAGGCGCTCGCGGTGGCATTTGCCGAGGCCGACAGCGGAATGGTCGGCTCGCGTTCGGTGCAGGAGAGATATGCTCCGCGCGAACTGCCGCAAAATGTTGGGCCGCGCTTCCGTCACAAGGTGATCGCGATCGCCGACACGCATGACCTTTCGCTGCGCGAGATCACGATCGCGCTAGGCGCCGCGACCGGGCAGCTCATTCTGCGCACCCAGCAGGAGTTTCCGCCGCGCGTGGCCGTGACGCTTGCGGCCGAGACCATGCTGATGGTTGCCCGCATGGCGCCGCTGGCGGAGGCGGTGACGGCGTAGCAGTCATTCCGAGGCCGGCCGAAGGCCGGAGCCCGGAATCCATAAACACAAAAGTCTCGATAGGCTCCGTCGACGCCGACTCGTAGGGCGGCGGTTATGGATTCCGGGCTCGCGCTTCGCGCGCCCCGGAATGACCGGATTCTTTAATCATTCGTAAACCATCACGAGTCACGACTAATCCGTTGGGGAACGGGGAACGTCGATGATCTCGCGCGTCGAACGCACGCGGCTTGCCAACTGGTGGTGGACCGTCGACCGGCTGATGCTGGCGGCGATCGCCGTGCTGATGATGACCGGCATCGTGCTCTCGCTCGCCGCGAGTCCCGCGGTGGCGACCCGCATCGGGCTCGATGCATTCTACTTCGTGAACCGCCACGCGCTCTATCTCGCGCCGGCCTGCCTCGTCATGATCGCCGTGTCGTTCCTCAACCACCGCCAGATCCGGCGGCTCTCGCTCGTCGTCTTCATCGTCTGCCTTGCGATGACCGCAGCGACGTTGGTGTACGGTGCGGAGGTAAAGGGCGCACGGCGTTGGATCGTGCTCGCCGGCATCAACATCCAGCCATCCGAATTCGTGAAGCCGGCCTTCGTCATCCTGATCTCCTGGCTGTTTGCCGAGTCGACGCGCAAGTCCGACGTGCCGGCCAACACGATGGCGCTTGGCCTTTTGATCTCGGTGGTGGCGATCCTGGTGCTGCAGCCAGACTTCGGCCAGACCATGCTGATCGCGCTGGTGTGGGGCGCGCTGTTCTTCATGGCCGGCATGCGCATGGTCTGGATGATCGGCCTTGCCGGCACGGCGGCGGTCGGGCTCGCCGGCGCCTATCTGATGGTGCCGCATGTGCGCGCGCGCATCAGCCGCTTCATGGATCCGTCCTCGGGCGACACCTATCAGGTGTCGAACGCGATCGAGTCGTTCGTGCGCGGGAGCTGGTTCGGGCGCGGCCCGGGCGAGGGAACGGTGAAGCGCATCCTGCCCGACAGCCACGCCGATTTCGTGTTTGCGGTGGCGGCCGAGGAGTTCGGCATCGTGCTCTGCCTTGCGCTGGTCGCATTGTTCGCGTTCGTGGTGATCCGCGCGCTGCAGCACGCGTTCCGCGACGAGGATCCGTTCACGCGGTTTGCCACGGCCGGGCTCGCGATCCTGTTCGGCACGCAGTCGGCGATCAACATGGCGGTGAACCTGCACCTCATTCCGGCCAAAGGCATGACCCTGCCGTTCATCTCCTACGGCGGCTCGTCGATGATCTCGCTCGCCTACGGCATGGGCATGCTGCTCGCGCTCACGCGCGAGCGTCCGCGCGCCGCGATGGTCACTCTCGAACGGCTGCCGCCCGAACTGCGGACGGCCTGATGCCGCGGGCGCTCGTCCTGCTCGCGGCCGGCGGCACCGGCGGGCATCTGTTTCCCGCCCAGGCGCTGGCCGACGCGCTGAACCGGCGCGGCATCGAGGTCGATCTTGCGACCGACGAGCGCGCGACGCGGTACGGGCAGGATTTCCCGGCGCGCGAAACGCATGTCATTCCGAGCGCGACGATCCGCGGGCGCGACCCGATTTCGCTGGCGCGAACCGCGGGGGTGCTCGGCCTTGGCGCCATGAAGGCGCTGCTGCTGTTGCGCCGTATCCGGCCGGCCGCTGTGGTCGGCTTCGGCGGCTATCCGACATTGCCGCCCGTGCTGGCAGCGACCCTGCGCAGGATTCCGACCGTGATCCACGATGCCAACGCCGTGCTGGGGCGCGCGAACAAGTTGCTCAGCTCCCGCGTCACCGCGATCGCCACCAGCTTTCCCGGCGTGGCACTCGATGCCCCGCTTGCCGCCAAGGCGACATTCACCGGCAACCCGGTGCGGCCGATGGTGATCGCCGCAGCGGTGCAGCCTTATGCGGCGCCGGAGGTCAAGGGCTCGTTCCGTCTGCTGATCACCGGCGGCAGCCAGGGTGCGCGCGTGATGGCCGATGTGGTGCCGGCCGCGATCGCGCGCCTCGCACCCGAGCTGCGCGTGCGACTCGCCGTCGTGCAGCAGGCGCGCCCCGAGGATGAGCAGCGCGTGCGCGAAACTTACGCGCAGCTTGGCGTGAACGCCGAGGTCGCGCCGTTCTTTGCGGATTTGCCGGCGCGCATCGCGGACGCGCATCTCGTCGTTTCCCGCTCCGGCGCTTCGACGGTCGCGGAACTCGCCGCCATCGGCCGTCCGTCCATCCTGGTGCCGTTGCCGCATGCGCTCGACCAGGATCAGTTGGCAAACGCCAACGTGCTGGGACAAGCCGGCGGCACGCTCATCCTGCAGCAGGATGATTTTACAGCGGAACGGCTCGCGGGTGAGATCGCCGGCCTCGCCGCCGAGCCGGCAAAGCTTTCGGCGATGGCGGTGCACGCCAAATCCGCCGGTGTGCTCGATGCCGCGGACCGCCTCGCCGATCTGGTCATGAAGATCGCGATTGGAGCGGCGAATCGCGAACCGTCATAGTGTCGCGGGACATGCGGCCAATCATGAGCCAACGCCAACAGGTTGTGGAAGCCGTCGCAGACCGGATCGCATCGCTGCGGGCCGCAGGCGTCATCTTCGTCGCCATCGATGGCGTTGACGGCGCCGGCAAGAGCATATTCGGCGACGAGCTTGCAGGGGCTTTGCGGGCACGAGGTCGCCCCGTCATTCGCGCCTCCGTCGACTCGTTTCACAACACCAGAGCCATCCGCTATCGGCGCGGGCACCAGTCTCCCGACGGATTTTTTCTCGATTCGTTCGACTATCCGGGTCTGAGGCAGGCGCTGTTCGATCCGCTGCGCACCGCCGCCCCTTACCGGACGAAAATCCACGACCTTGTGTCCGACGAGATGCTCGCTGAGCCGCCGCAGTGCGCGGCGCCGGACTCAATTCTCGTGTTCGACGGGATATTTCTGCATCGGCCGGAGTTGCGCGAATACTGGGAGTGTTCGATCTTCCTCAGCGTCGACCTCACGGTCTCGGTTGCGCGCTGCGCTGAGCGCGACCGGACATCGCCCGACGTCGAAGCCGCTGAAAACAGGCGCTACGTCGAAGCACAACGCCGTTATCTGCGAGAATGCGCGCCTTCCCGCCACGCGACCATCACGATCGACAACAATGATCTTGCGGCGCCGCGGATCGTGATTGACCGGGCAACAGGTGAAAGCGTCGAGGGTTCGGTCCGTCCTTGACGGCCGATGATTTCTCGGTCATCGGCACGCAGGAAGCGCTGAGAGGATGCAGCATGAAATTGCCGAATGATATCGGGCCGATCCATTTTGTCGGCATCGGCGGCATCGGCATGAGCGGCATCGCCGAGGTGCTGATCAACCTCGGCTACACGGTGCAGGGCTCGGACGCCTCCGATAGCGCCAACGTCAAGCGGCTGCGCGACAAAGGCGCGGCCGTCGCAGTCGGGCACGCGGCGGAGAATCTCGGCTTCGCCGAGGTGGTCGTGGTCTCGACCGCGATCAGGCGCGACAATCCGGAACTCGTCGCCGCGCGCACGCGCCGCCTCCCCGTCGTGCGGCGCGCCGAGATGCTCGCCGAGCTGATGCGGCTCAAGCGCTGCGTCGCGATCGCGGGAACCCACGGCAAGACCACCACCACCTCGATGGTCGCGACCCTGCTCGATGCCGGCGGCTTCGACCCGACCGTGATCAACGGCGGCATCATCAATGCCTACGGCACCAATGCGCGGCTCGGCGCCGGCGACTGGATGGTGGTCGAGGCCGACGAGTCCGACGGCACCTTCCTCAAGCTGCCGGCCGACGTCGCGATCGTCACCAACATCGATCCCGAGCACCTCGACCACTTCAAGACCTTCGAGGCGATCGAGCAGGCGTTCGAGAGCTTCGTGACCAACCTGCCGTTCTACGGCTTCGCCGTGATGTGCACAGACCACGCGGTGGTGCAGACCTTGGTCGGCCGCATCGAGGACCGCCGCGTCGTCACCTACGGCGAGAACCCGCAGGCCGACGCGCGGCTCGTCGATCTCACGCATCACGACGGGCGTTCGCAGTTCACCGTCACCTTCCGCGATCGCGCGGGACAATCCGTGCACGAGATCGCCGGCCTCGCGCTGCCGATGCCGGGCCGGCACAACGCGCTCAACGCGACCGCCGCGATCGCGGTGGCGCGCGAGCTCGGCATCTCCGACGACCAGATCCGCAAAGGGCTCGCCGGCTTCGGCGGCGTGAAGCGCCGCTTCACCCGCACCGGCGACTGGAACGGCGTGACGATCTTCGACGATTACGGCCACCATCCGGTCGAGATCGCCGCCACGCTGAAGGCCGCGCGCGAGTCGACCCGGGGCCAGGTGATCGCCGTGATGCAGCCGCATCGCTACACGCGGCTCGCCGCGCTGTTCGATCAGTTCTGCACCTGCTTCAACGACGCCGACGCGGTGATCGTCGCGCATGTCTATCCGGCGGGCGAGGCGCCGATCCCGGGCGCCGACCGCGACACGCTGGTCTCAGGGCTGCGCGCACGCGGCCACCGCCGCGTCGCGACGCTCGACGAGCCCGCGCAACTCGCCGCGATGGTGCGCGACATCGCGCGGACGGGCGACTACGTGGTGCTGCTCGGCGCGGGCAGCATCACGCAGTGGGCGTATGCGCTGCCGGGGGAGTTGAAGGCGATGGGGTAGGGGGGCCCAATAGTCCGCGGCCCAACGCCCTTGAACCGACTCGCCCATTGGGTTACATGAGCCGCCCTGGCGACGGGGCGGTTGCAGACGGTTGCCGAGACCAAAGCGTTTGCCGAGGACATCGACGCCATGCTGTCACCAGGCGAGCGCGACGCGGTGATCGCGAGCATCGCTGCGGCACCGGAGGGCGGGAATCTCGTTCGCGGCACAGGCGGCCTGCGCAAGCGTCGAATTGCCCTGCCGGGACGCGGAAAGCGAGGCGGCGCGCGCGTGATCACCTTGTTTCTCGGCGAGCAATATCCGGTCTATGCGGTGTTTCTGTATGCCAAGAGCGAACGAGAGAATTTGTCCCCGGAGCAGACCAAAGCCTTGCTCCGTCTGGTCACGGCGATAAAGGCGCAAGCGAGGGCATCATGAAGAAGAAGCGTTTCGATCGACTCGTCGCCGGCCTTGAGGATGTGCACGCGCATGTCACGACCGGCCGCTTTGGCGGCCGCATCACGGAAATCGATGTGGGTGCGGATGATATTCGCGCTGTGCGAAAGCGCTCGGGATTGACGCAGGCTCAATTCGCGGCAGCTTTCGGGATTGGCCTTGGCACGCTGCAGAAATGGGAGCGCGGGGAGCGGCGTCCGAGCGGTGCGGCCAAATCCTTGCTGCGGGTGATGCAGACTGATCTGCCGGCCGTGGTGCGCGCACTCAGGGCTCCGCGGGTGCGACAAAAGATTCGCGCACGCCCAGAAAATCGCGCGGCGTAGGCGAGGCGCCGACCGCGACACATTCGTCAGGGACATCGCGCGCCCGGGCGACTATGTGGTGCTGCTCGGCGCGGGCAGCATCACGCAGTGGGCGTATGCGCTGCCGGGGGAATTGCGGGGGATGGGGTGAGGTGTCGTAGGGCGCAATAAGCGAAGCGCATTGCGCCGCCGCGCCTCGCGGTTGGGTTTGGCGCAATGCGCTCCGCTCTGCGTCGCTTATTGCGCCCTACGGCCGCTCGCCGAAATCACCCACGGTCGAAACGTCCCCCGCCCAATCCGCCGGAAACAATCCCGCCCGCACGTCGCGGTGGAACGACGAATGCGGCCAGTCGCACACACGCGTGACCAAACCGTGCTTGACCGGATTGATGTAGCAATATTCGACGTGGCGGCGGAAATCCTCCTCGTCGCGGATCAGGTGCTCCCAGAACCGGCGCTGCCAGATCGCGCGCTCGCCGCGCGCGACGCGCACGGCGCTGCGCGGCTCGGTCTTCGGAACGGCCTGCGCGAAGGCGATCTTGATCAGCCGCCAGCGCAGCGAGAAATCGGCGTCGTCGGGCGGTAGCGTCCACACCGCGTGGATATGGTCGGGCAGCACCACCATCGCGTCGATGGTGAACGGGTGGCGCGTTTGCGTGCGCCGCGTCGCCGCGCGTAGCGCGTCGACATGATCAGTCAGCAGGCTGCGGCGCCGGTCCAGCAGATTGACGGTGAAGAACCAGCACCCGCCGGGCACGAAGGCGCGGCGATAATTCGGCATGACAGGAAGCGTAGCGGGAGCGGGGTGGCGCGCAATAAAGCGCTACGCGAAGTCGTGACAGAAGTCAGCCGGCGGTTTCGGTGCGGTTCGCAGGTGTCGTAGGGCGCAATAAGCGAAGCGCATTGCGCCGCCCGCTTGCGTTTGTGGCGCAATGCGCTCCGCTCCGCGTCGCTTATTGCGCCCTACGGGGCTGACGAGCAGAAAGCGGAACTCGATCGGCGTATCGCAGAGCACGAACGCGATCCCGGCTCGGCAATTCCATGGGAAGTGGTTCGAGAGCGCCTACGCGCCAACTATGGGTGACGAGGCGCATTGCCCTCAGGCAATGACCTTCCCCGACATTGTCCTTCAGCTGAATCTGCGCTGCCGCACGGCGCAATGCGCTCCGCTCCGCGGCGCCCCTGTCTTCGCGGGGGCATGCTTATCGCGCCCGTACACCCGCACCTACTTCGCGCGCTCCACCCGCACGGTGACCGAACCCGGCCTGTCGAAGATCGAGACGTCATCCGACACTTGCCCGAGGATGACGATCCCCGGCTGCGGGACGCGGCCATCGCGATAGTAGATGACGAAATGGTCCGCGCTCCACAGCCCCAGCGTCCCTTTCGCAAAAGGCGTCTGCCGCGCCACCTCCGGCAGCGGCGACGGGAGATCGCCGGTCTTTTCCTGGCGCAGATGGTCGCGCATCGCGATCGTGACGGGCAGCATCCGGACCAGCGCCCGCGTCGCCTCGTTATCCACGAGCTCGGCCGTGACCTTTCCCCAGTCGGACGAAATGACGATGCGAGTCTGTGCCATGGCCGGTCCCGCCAATGCGAGCGTCACGACGACCGCCCCCGATAATACTGTCAGCATAGCAGGTCTCGCGGGTTGGTCCTTCGGCCGATCCTAGGCGCAACACCGCGAGACGGCGAGCGGCGCAATGCGCTCGGCTCCGCCTCGCTTATTGCGCCCTACGATCCCGGTGCGCTTTCAGGTCGCAGGGTAGGGCGCAATGAGCGAAAGCGCATTGCGCCGGCCGAGGCGATGAGGCGCAATGCGCTCCGCTCTGCGTCGCCCCCGCTTTCGCGGGGGCATGCTTATTGCGCCCTACATCTCACCACGTGATCACGCTGCCCGGAAAGATCGGTCCGCCGAGACTGCGGATGCGCGGCTCGGCGCGCGGGCGCGTCAATTCGGCCACCGCCCACACCAGCGCATCGAGGCGGTCGGGCGAGCGGCCGGAGGAGAGCCCGTCGGCGCCGAAATCGCACATCTGGTCCTCGAGTGAGGCAAGCGGCGGATCCACGTGCTTCACCTTCCCCTGCGCATACATCGCGGCGACCGGCTCGGCGCGCACCCACTTGCCGCGCGTCGCATGCACGGTCTTCAGCGGCACCGCCGGATCGACCTCGCGGATGACCGCACGCACCATCTCGCCGCCCTGGTTGACCTCGGCGACCAGCGTGTCGGCCTGCAGCCTGCGATAGAGCGCAATCGCCCGCATGGCCCAGGCGGCGGGGGCAAGCCCCGCGGCGGTCGCGTCTTCCAGCACGTAGATGGTGCCGTCCTCGGCGCGCCCGGCCGCCACGATGCCGCAGGCGTCCGCGCCCTGGCGCGAGGAGGCCGGCGGGTCGATGCCGATCACGATGCGCTGCAGCGGCGGCGCCTGCCGCACACGGCACGCTTCGATCACCGCGCGCGACCACAGCGCGTCCGGGCGGTCCTCGATGATCTCGCCCAAAATTTCCTGGCGGCCGAGCTGCGTGCCGCCGTAGCGCTCCACGATCTCGGTGAGGAACGCGGGCGAGAGATGCGCGGCGTTGGCGTGGGTCGCGGCGCGCGTCACGGCAGTGCGCGGATCGGCGATCAGGCGCTTCACCAGCGCGATCGGGCGCGGCGTCGTGGTGATGAGCTGGCGCGGGCGGCGCCCGAGCCGCAGGCCGAACTGCAGCATGTCGAAGGCATCCTCGGCGTTGCGCCACTTGGCGAGCTCGTCGCACCAGGCGGCGTCGAACTGCGGCCCGCGCAAGCTTTCCGGGTCTTCCGCCGAAAACGCCTGCGCGACCGCGCCGTTCGGCCATTCGAGCCGCCGCCGCGACGGCATCCACAGCGGGCGCTCGCCACGCGGCGAGATGCGCAGCAGGCCGGAGACGCCCTCGATCATCACCTCGCGCACGTCGTGCTCGCTCTCGCCGACCAGCGCGATGCTGCGGCTGCGGCGCTGCGCATAGGGCGAAGTGCCAAGCGCCGCGGCGCGCACCCATTCGGCGCCGAGCCGTGTTTTGCCGGCGCCGCGCCCGCCGAGCACCAGCCACGTGGTCCAGGGGCCGCCGTTGTTGGCGTGAGGCGGCGAGTCCTGATGGCGATGGGCGAGGGTCGCGAAGTCGCTAGCGAGTTTCGTCAGGCGCGGGTCCGCAATCGCCGCCAGCACTTCCGTCATCCGGCCGGCTTTCAAGGCAAGCCACAATGCGGCGCGCAAGGTCGCGTCGGAACTCGTCGATGTCTGCGGGGATGTCGTCGTCATCGTATGATCCTTGCTCGGGAGCGACGCCGGCGCGCAGGCGCATCAGCCGCTGCAGCGTCTGGGTCAGGATGGACAGGATGCGGGCGCGGCGCTCCGTGTCGGTCGGCGCGTCCGCGAGCGCGCCGAGCTCTGCGCGTGTTGCTTCGAGCGCCGCGAGTTCCTGCTCGATCAGCCGCTCGAGGCGCGCGATGGCGGACGCATCGGAGAAGGGGTGCGCGGGTTCGCTGTGCGTCCGCAGGGGGCAATCAGCCAACGGGTCCGGCCCTTGGCCGGCCCGATGATAAACTCCGCGCATTGCGCCGCCCGCATCGTCCGGCGCAACGGGCGCCGCATCGTCCGGCGCAATGGGCGCGGCATCGTCCGGCGCAATGCGCTCGGCTTCGCCGCGCTTATTGCGCCCTACGGATTGAGCCCGCAGCAGCGCCCTCGCTTCCTGCAACACCCGCATCGCCGGCGGGATGGCGCGCACGCGCTCGCCGCGCGGCGGAATGCCCGCCGCATGGCGGATCCGCGTGACGTCGCGTTCGTTGATCGCATGATCGCGCGCGATCACTTCGACCGGCTTGTCGGTGTGCAGATACTGGTCGATCACGCTTTCGCAAAGCTCGGGCGCATAGCGCGGCATCGGGCGCTCCATCGGTTCGAGGTGTATCTGTAGGGTGCAGTATCTGTAGGGTGCAGTATCTGTAGGGTGCAGTAAGCGAAGCGCACTGCGCCTTGTGTGTCGGACGGCGCAATGCGCTGCGCTTATTGCGCCCTACGGCGCGCGCGGGTGCATGGCGCGGCACCAGGCGCTCCATCGGTCGAGGATTGTCGGGGGTGCTCCGCGGCGGCTGCCGGCCAGAGCCGGGCGCAACTGTCGAGCGTGCCGGGATCCTAACAGCGCAGCGACTCGCTGTCAAGATTATTGTCAGAAATTAGGAATATGTCTTGGTCGATGGGGAGGGCGCAACAAGCGGGAGCGCATGGCGCCATTTCCGACCTGCGCGCGCGGCGCAATGCGCTCGGCTTCGCCTCGCCCCCGCCTTCGCGGGGGCATGTTTATTGCGCCCTACGCACGCTTCGCGGCGCTCGGCTGCGCCGCGCTGATTGCGCCCTCCGAAGCGCACCTCCGGTCGAACAGTGAATGCGGACTACCGCTGAGGTTGACGCGGCGGCAGCGCTGCTGTATGGCTCGTCCGCTCAATTAAACCATAGGCTGTGGGCGTCGGGCTTGGGCTCCCGCTCAGAATTCGTGTCCGAACCGGACCCCGGCGCAGCGGCAATCACTCACAGGGAGGAAACACCATGAGCGCACAGGATCAACACGTCCTCAAGAGTCTGGATGTTGCGAACTTCGCGAAACTCGAGGCCGATGCCAAGCAGGCGGTCGCGAACGAAGCCAAGTTGAAGACCGCGAGCGAAACGGCCGTTCGCGCGCAGATCGATCAGCTCAAGGGGTACGCCAAATCCAATCCGGGCGGCGATCTCGTGAAGGCGAACAAGGAAGTCCTCGGCGGCGCGGTGGAAACATGGACCGCTGGTCCGGGCAACTTCAGCATCACGTCCGCTTACGGCTGGGCGATCGGCGGCGGCGTTCCGTTCCTCGGCATGGCGCCTTTGTCCTTCTTGTTCGGCGGCAAAGGGGAAAGCTGGAAGGCGTGGGCAACCGGTACCTGTGTGACCCTGGGGTCATTTGTCGTCAATCCGAACACGGTCTGCCTGTCGAAGGAATTCAAGACCGAGAACAGCCCGATCGGCATGGTGAGAAAGGGTTTCTGCAATTTCGTGGCGAGCGGGGGCGGGGCCGGTATCTCCGAGATCAGCCTCTCCTTCTACTCATCCAGCGGAACCTTCTGGGGCACGGTCACCGGCACCGGCGCGCTGGTGGGATATTTCAGCGTCGAAGGCCAGCTCGAGCTGGTCTGGCAGGGCTGGAAGCAATAAGCGGCCGAGGCGGCATGAGTTGGCAGGTGAGCGCGCACAGCGCCGCTCACCTGCGAGCGGGCGTCATGCCTGAAACCGGACCACAGCGGCAATAACCGACAGGGAGGGAAACCATGGACGCGCAGGACCAACTGGTTCGCCAGAGCCTGGATGTTGCGAACTTTGCGACACTCGCCGAGAACGCCAAGAAGCCGGTGCCGAACGAAGCCGAGCTTCGATCCTTATGCGACGCAGCCAATCGCGAGCGGATGGATCGGATCCGATCGTACGCCAGATTGAATCCCGACAGCGACATCGCGCAGGCGAACAAGCACATCCTGGAAGGCACCGGAGAATCATGGAGTGCCGGTCCATGCAGCTTCAACATCACGTCCGCTTACGGGTGGGCGGTCGGCGGCGGTGTTCCTTTCGGAGGTCTGACACCCCTGGCCTTCTTGTTCGGCGGCAAAGGGACAAGCTGGAAGGCGTGGGCGTCCGGTACCGTCGTGATCGGGGGATCATTCAGCCTGGACCCGAATGCGATCTGTTTGTCGAAGGACTTTCGCTACGTGAAGACCCCCATCGGTATGACCAGACAGGGGCCCGCCCACTTCGACGGTATCGGGGGCGGTTTCGGCCCATCCGTGACGACCGTTTACTTTTACTCAAACGGCGGAACCTACTGGGGCACCCTCATGGGCACGGGCCTTATGGCGGGATATTTCGAAATCAGCCGCGGCCAGCTTGAATTGGTCTGGCAGGGCTGGAAGGAGCCACCGGGCTAGTTTGCTGAGTTTGCCGGCGGGCGCAAACGAAGGCGTCCGCCTGTTTGGCTGAAGAGATCTGGCGCGCAGGGCGGCGCCATGCGCTGCGCGTATCGCGCGCCGAGGTGCGTTGACAGTCGAGGGTGCCTGCGTACTGTCGGCGCCGATGAGCTTCCCCGACATCGTCCCTCAATTGAAGCACGCACTGCCCGCCCTGCGCGGGCGCCTGCTCGCCAACGAGCCGCTCGCACCCCTCACCTGGTTTCGCGTCGGCGGGGCCGCGCAGGCGCTGGTCATGCCGGAGGACGAGCGCGACCTCGCGTATCTGCTCGCCAGCCTGCCGCGCGAGACACCCGTCACGGTCGTCGGCCTCGGCTCGAACCTGATCGTGCGCGACGGCGGCGTGCCCGGCGTGGTGATCCGGCTCGGACGCGGCTTCAACGCCATCAGGAGCGAGGGTACGCGCGTGCGCGCCGGCACGGCTGCGCCCGACCTGCGCGTCGCCAGGGCGGCGCAGGAGGCCGGCATCGCCGGGCTCGCGTTCCTGCGCGGCATTCCCGGCGCGATCGGTGGCGCGCTGCGCATGAACGGCGGCGCCTACGGCGCCGAGACGAAGGATGTCCTGATCGAAGCCCGCGGCGTCGATCGCACCGGCACCGTGCGCAGCTACACCAACGCGGAGATGCATTTCAGTTACCGGCACTGCGGCGTGCCCGACGATGTCGTGTTCACCGAAGCGCTGTTTGCGGGCGCGCCCGGCGATCCCGCGACAATCGCGGCCGAGATGGACGAGATCACCGGCAAGCGCGAGACGACGCAGCCGGTGAAGAGCCGCACCGGCGGCTCGACCTTCAAGAACCCGCCCGGGCACAAAGCCTGGCAGTTGATCGATGCCGCGGGCTGCCGCGGCCTCGCGGTCGGCGACGCGCAGGTCTCCGAGCTGCACTGCAATTTCCTGATCAACCGCGGCAGCGCGAGCGCGGCCGATATCGAAAATCTCGGCGAGGAGGTGCGCCGGCGCGTGCGCGAGACCAGCGGCGTCGAACTGGAGTGGGAGATCAAGCGGATCGGCGTGAAACTGTAGGGCGCGTAGACGGGTGCGCCCGCGGCGCGTGCCTTTTTGTGGTCCGATGCCTTGCGCTTCGTTTATTGCCCGCTTCTCACGCCTTGACCTTGGCCAACACTTGCTGCATCGCCCGGTTTTTGGCGTTGATTTTGAGGAACACGTTTTTCCAAAAACCCACGTCGCGATCTCGGTCTTCGTGGCCGCATACGATCTTGCCGTTATCGTCGATATTCCCTCGGCCGGAGCCGATCGCACAAAAAATAGATGGCCAGTTCGCCGGGACGTGGACGACGATCTCGACGTGATGCCCCTCTAACATACTCGCGACAAATCCATCCGCCTGTCCGGGTACGATCTCCGACTTGGGCACCGTGACAAACAAGGGAACCTTGCGGATATCCCCCGCCGGGATGAACTTCCATTTCCCTCGGGGGCTCTGCAGAAACAGCTTTTCGTCGAGTTTGAGCTTGCGCAATGCTTTGCAGAGCGCCTCGCCGACGAAGGGCGAGCACGTCCTTTCATCCGCCCCGCTACTGGCTGCCTGTCCCGTGGCATAAGCATCCTCAGGCCACTCCTCGCAGGCGCTGCTCAGTGCCGCCCTTTGCTCCATGCTCGTGAGGTCTATCTGTCGCGGGTCCTGGTTGCCGAGATCGCAGAGCGCCTGTCTGGCGACCGCGGGCAGCTTCTTCCACGCGGTCGTCCAGCTCTCCCCCGTATCCTCGATCTTCGGCAGGTTCGGCCGCGGGGTCGCGCCATCGAGGACGGAGATCTCCGTGAAGTACCACAGGATTCCGTGCGGCTTTCTGTTGAAGCGCTTGTCGGGGTCGATGATGGCCGTGTTGGTCGCAATTTCGTTCGCCCAGTCGAAGCGCTTGTAGGACTCGATGATCGCCGTGTTGGCCGCAATCTCGTTCGCCGCCGCCCGAACCTGCTGATGAAACTTGGCGACCCGCGGATCCTCCTTTGGCGCCGCCTGCGCGGCGCGCGCGTAAGCGGATTGCGGCGCGGACTGGCCGTACGGCATCTCAGCCTCCCGTGCAGGTGATCGGGTAGCAGGGCAGGCAGTAGGTGTCGTTCACGAGCCACACGAAACTGGTCGGCACTCTTGAACGCCACGGCGCGCCGATGAACTGGCCGCCGACCGCATAGGGCAGGCCGGTCGCCGGCGCCCCTGCGGGGGCGGGCTTGATGGTCAGGTCCCACCACATCTGATCGGGGTTGAGCAGGTCGAAGGGCGGCGAGTTCGCATTCAGCGTGATCGCGACGATTTGATAGATGTCGCCGCCGAAGCTGATCTCGCGCTTGAGATCGGCGGCGATCGCATTGTTGTCCAGGGTGCCCTGGAGCGCGTCCCAATAACGATCCGAGCCCTTGATCGTCACGATGTCCGACGGCGGATTGGTGTCGATGAGCCCTTCGCGATCGTTGAAATAGCAATCCTGCTGGTGCTTGATCTCGTCGATGAGCGAGATCCAGTCGGCATCGGTGTCGCTGTTCGGCGGCTCGCCGTCCTGCCCCCAGATCTGGCCGGTTTGCAGGAAATACTGGACGTCGGCTTCGAACCCCTTCGTGACCGCCACCTGGTATTGAACGGCGCCAGCCTGGAGGAATTTGTCGAACAGCGCGTCGCCGGTGTCGATGGTGACCTTGTCCTGCCAGCCGCACAGCCGGCCGTCGAATTGGTAGGGGTAATAGACATAGAGCGCGCGGCTGAACGCGAACGCCTCCTCGATGAATCGGACGAGCTTGCCCTTCTCCTCGGCCTCGCGCCGGTCGATCTGCGGCAGGCCGCACGGCTGCACGCGGTAGTTCATCGCCTGGAAGCGGTCGAAGGAGAGACACATCAGCATCTCGATCGCCTCGGCCTGCAACTCGGTGCGCTGCACTTCGCCGTTGACGAAGGGGTCGCGGTGCAGGAAGTCCTGCATTTTCTGCTTCTTCTCCGCCTGCGCTGCCTCGAAGGCGGCAAGCGCGGCGTCATAGGTTTCCTTCTGCTTGTCGTAAGCGTCTTGCAGCTGTTTATGCACGCCCGCCTGCCAGGCCAGCCAGGCCTCGGGTTTCAAAGTGCAGACGATATGCAGATCGACGCCGAAACTCGTCATGTGGAAATCATCGACCGTCGCCTGTATCTGCCCCTCCAGCGGGGGAAGACCCACCGGCCCGGCCACGATCGAACCGTTCTTGGCCCACTGCAGGAAGGGAGAACCGATATGAACTCCGACTGAGGCATCCCCGGTATGGCCGTTCCAAAGGAGATTTGTCGGATTTCCCGAGAGGGTGGTGGCGACATATCCGGCGGGTATCGAGAATGTTGCGAACTGGGTATGCGGAGGTGAATACGTATAACCGCTCCAAACCGAATGTGTTTCTCCGCCGTAATCGCCGCCGACGTGTTGCGAGATCGTCTTGGTTTTTTCTGGCGGCCGTGGCGGACCGTCAACGCCGTACTGGCTCGCAAGGGCGAGATAGTTCGTATCGTTGATCGCGCTCGCGGGCGGCGGCGCCGTGGGGGCGACCATGTCGAATTTCACGTCGAGCCCGAAGGCGCGCTGGAGCAGCGCGCGGTACCGCGCGCCCGGATCCGGCATCACAAAGCGCAGCGTCAGGCACCGATCGTACTTGACGGCCTGCATCTCGTATTCCTCGTCGACCCAGGTGTAGATGCCTACCGACAGATCCTGGCCGGTGCGGTCGAATTTGTGGGTATTGGTCTCGACCGTGCGGTTGAGCGTGGTCGTGCTGCGCTGCTCGCGCACCGTGCGGGCGAGGTTCAAGACGGCGTGGTTAACGACGCTCTTGAACGTTTGCTGAGTGGCGCTGTCCGAGAGCGAGGTCGAGGTGCTGTAGGAGGCGTTGAGACTGGCGCTGCCCCACTCCCAGTCGGCCGTGACGCCGGCGTCCAGGCTGAGGCTGGTGTCGATCGTCCGCTGCACCTCGGTGGTGAGCTCGGTCGTGTCCTGCTCCTGGTGATCGAGCTGCTGGGTCGCCGTCACCGTCGTGTCGGTTTCCTGCTTCCGCTTGGTCTGCAACACGTTCGTGCGCTTGCGCTTCCACTTCTCGCCCGCCGCCGCGTTGCTGATCGATGCGATCTCGGACGGGTAGTAGCAGCGCAGGGTGTGGCGCACGACCATGAGATCGGCGATGAACGGCGTGAACTCGATGCAGCATGGGCTCGGCGGCACGCAGGGATCGTCGCAATCGCAGTCGCAGTCGCCCTCCTTGGCCGGCTGATCCTTGTGCGCGTGATACTGCCTCACCTCCTCGATTTTCTGCAGCAGCGGTGAGGCCGCGATGGCGGCGGGATTGCGGGGTTCTCCGGCCCCGCCGGGCAGCACCGGCCCCGCGTTCGCCGGCGGCGCGACGCCGCCAACTGGTGCCGGCTGCAGCCCGCCGCCCGGTGACGCGCCCGCCGGCCCGTACACTACTTCGCCGCGGTGATCACCGCCCGGTTCGCCGCAATCGCATGGATCCACGCACCACACCCAGCCGGGAAGGTAGATCGGCATCGCGAACAGGTGAACGAGCGGGGCGATGCTCCATGCATCGCGGTCGCGCGCGCGCAGCGCGTGCGCAATCTGCAACGCACAGAGCGACCGCAGCAGCTGCGTGAGCGAAATATCCCGCTGGGTGGCGTGCAGGCCCAGCGCTTCGGCGGCGAGGATGGAATCGGCGGTCCGGTCGAGATCGTCCGCAAGGCCCTGTCCGACATAGGCCGCGATGGCCGCCTCGCCCTGCTGGGCGAAAAACCGGTCGATCAATGTTTTGTCGATGCTGCGGCCCATGGTCTTGAACAGCGTGTAGGCGGCGCGCGCGATCGGCTTGAGATCGGAAAGCTTGCGGATGGCGTATGCCGTGTAGAACGTGCCGGCGATGCGGCTGAACTGCATGAGGTCGCGCGTGTCGTAGGCGGCGCGCAGCGCGTCGTGGAAACCGGCGCCTACGCGCGCCGTCGCCGCCGTGCCCGCATTCGACAGGACGGCGACGTTGCCGCTTGCCGTGATGGACGGCGGCAGCAGAGCCTGGATCACCTGCTGCGCCGAGAGCGCCGTCGTGCCCGCCGGATGGGTGGAAATGCCGCGACCCACGATCTGGGCCACGGGGGCGCCCCCCGGCTTGCGAACGCGGAAACTGTGAAACAGGTCGGACATGGGGACCCTTGCTCCAATTGCGCTACGAACGCCGTTCGCCCACTGGTTGCTTCGCGAGTATCCGCCCCGTGTCGCCCGGAAACAACCCCAGACTGTAGAAATATTTGGGTGCGCGCGCGGGGGCTTGGCCCCCGCTTGGTGGCGCTGCGCGGCGGCTCTGCCTCAGTTATTACGCAGCGCCCTATGACTTCTTGATCGGCGGCCCCGGGGCGGTCTCGGCGCGGTGGGATCTGCCGCCGTCCACACGGGCGTCCGGCGCCGTTATATTTTACCGTTTGTTTACCACCACGCCCGAAGACTGGCGCACCGCGCCCTGGGTCATCCGGGGCGTCACGTCAGTCTGCTCGAGCTTGACCGCATGGTAGGACGCCTCGCCCGCTTGCTTGCGCGACGCCACGAATCGCCGCGCCGGCCCGCGGCTGCGCGCCGCGGGCTCGCGAGCCGCTCCGTGCGCCGCCTGACGCTGCCGCTCGCGCGCCTGCGCGTGCCGCGTCACACCGGGCTCGCGGCGTGTCTTTCTTTTCTGCTCGGCGTCACGGCCTATGGCGTGATCAAGGGCGACCACGTCGCCGCGATCCAGTCGGCGATCAAGGATGCCGCCGACGCCGCGGCGAACGCCGCCGGCATGCGCATCGCAACGGTGTCGCTCTCCGGCCAGCGCCAGGTCAGCCGCGAGGAGATTTTCGCCGCCGCCGGCGTGACGGATCATTCCTCGCTCCTGTTCCTCGATGTCGCCGACGCGCGCGCCAGGCTCGAGGCGATCCCGTGGATCGCCGAGGCGACGGTGCGCAAGCTTTACCCGGACCGCCTGCAGATCACCATCACGGAGCGCGAGGCGTTCGCGCTGTGGCAGCGCGAGGGCACGGTGGCGGTCATCGCGGCCGACGGCACCGTGCTCGGCACGAAGGTCGAGCCGCGCCTTGCCTCGCTGCCGTTCGTGGTCGGCAACGGCGCCGCCGGCAAGGCGCGCGATTTCCTTGCCGTGCTCGACCGCTTTCCGGCGATCCGCGATTCCGTGCGCGCGTCGATCCTGGTGGCCGACCGGCGCTGGAACCTGCGGCTGAAGAACGGCATCGACGTGCGCCTGCCGAATACCGAGGTCGAGCGCGCGCTCGAAACGCTCGCGCGCTTCGACCGCGACAAGAGCCTGCTCAGCCGCGACATCACGGCGGTCGACCTGCGGTTGCCCGACCGGCTCGTCGTCCGCCTCTCCGACGCGGCCGCGCAGGCGCGCGAAGACGCGCTGAAGAAAACCGCGAAGAAGAAAGGCGGCGACGCGTGACTCTCACCCGCTCATTCCCGCGTAAGCGGGAATCCAGTTCTGTCTTTGCGTGGCCCTGGGTCCCCGCTTTCGCGGGGACGAGCGGATCAATCCAGGATCACACATGAGCGACCTTGCGCACGGGCTGGCGCCGAAGATGAAGCCGATCTCGCGCAAGCGCTCGGCGATCGTGTGCGCGCTCGACATCGGCACCAGCAAGTTCGTCTGCGCGATTGCGCGGTTGAAGCCGCGCCCGCCGCAGGACGTGCTGCCGCGCCGCACGCACGCGATCGAGCTGCTCGGCATCGGCCACGCGCAGGCGCAGGGGATGAAATCCGGCACCGTGGTCGACATCGCCGCCGCGGAGGAAATGCTGCGCCACGCGGTCGACGGCGCGGAGCGCGGCGCCGGCGTGCACGTCGACAGCGTGATGCTCCCGATCACCGCCGGCCGCACCGGCAGCGAGCTGTTCGCCGCGACCGTGCACATGAAGACGCCGACCGTCGGCGATGCCGACATCGAGCGGGTGCTGGCCGCCGGCAGCCATCATTCGGTGCGCGAGGGCCGCGCCGTGCTGCACTCGCTGCCGATCGGCTACGCGCTCGACGACTCGCGCGGCATCCGCGATCCGCGCGGCATGATCGGCGGCCGCCTCGGTGTCGACATGCATGTCGCGACCACCGATATCGCGGCGGCGCGCAACCTCACGCTATTGGTCGAGCGCTGCCACATCGGCGTCGAGGCGATGGTCGCGGCGCCCTATGTCGCCGGCCTTGCGGTGCTGGCCGAGGACGAGGCCGATCTCGGCGCCGCGGTGGTCGATATGGGCGCCGGCACCACCACGTTCGCGGTGTTCTCCGAAGGGCGCTTCGTGCACGTCGACGGCTTCGCGCTCGGCGGCGCCCACGTCACGATGGATATCGCGCGCGGGCTCACCACCACGATCGCGGATGCCGAGCGGCTCAAGACGCTGTTCGGCGCGGCGCTATCCGGCCCGTCCGACGACCGCGACATGGTGAGCCTCACGGCGATCGACGCCGATCCGCGCGATCCGCCGCGCATGATCCCGCGTGCGCAACTGGTGCGCATCATCCGCCCGCGCGTGGAAGAGATTCTCGAGATGGTGCGCGACCGGCTCGCCGCCTCGCCGTTCGCGTCGGACCCGCGGGGCAGGGTGATCCTTGTCGGCGGCGCCAGCCAGATGACGGGCCTCTCCGATCTCGCGAGCAACATTCTCGGCCGCCAGGTGCGCATCGGCCGGCCGCTCGGCATCGGCGGCCTGACCGAGGCGACGCGCGGGCCGGCCTTCGCGGCGGCCGCGGGGCTCCTGGTCTATCCGCAGTTCGCCTACCTGGAGCACTGCGAGCCGCGCCGGACGCGGGCGCTGATGACCGGAACGGATGGGTATTTCTCGCGGGTCGGGCGGTGGCTGCGGGAGAGTTTTTGAATCCACAGCGCGCGCCGACCCGGTATCGCGTCAAGCGAGGCTAACCCAAGCCTTGCTGGCCCCCATTGCGTCGGACGGCCTTTGCGGCCGTAGCTGCCTTCTTGCCGATCGCCGCCACGCCCTCCTTGAGCGCTGACGGTGTCAAACCTTGCGCTTCCGCCTCCTGCTTGACGGCGTCCACTGCGCGGTTTGCGACCCCGGTCAAATTTTCCGCCTGCTCGGAGACAAGCGTTTCGACCTTATCCTTGAGGGCGGCTGCCTGGTCGCCGATCATCTCCTCTTCGAACCGGGTCTTGCGGAACGCGCCTGCGATGGCGGCGCCAATCGCAAGGCCGACGACGCCCACGAGCAGCGGCTGTCGCTCGAAAGTCTGGGCGAGATTACCCTGGATTGTTTCGGCAAATGCCGTTGCGCTCTGACCAGCCGAGCCGGCTTGCCGGCTCAGCTGAGCGCCGGCCTGCGCCGCGGTCGAGGTCAGGGCCTTTGCTCCATCGGCGGCCGCCTCGCCCGCTGCATCGAACGCCTGACCGGCGACGTCGCGCGCGCCCGAGGCAAATTCCGACACGCCGTCTTTCGCGCTCGCGGCGAGATCCGACACGCCGTCGGCGAGCCGGCTGACCCCGCTGCTGACGGCGCTGGCGGCTGGCGCCAACGTGTCGGCCACGCGGGATGCTCCGCCGGAGAGCAAGGCGGCCGCCGCGGTCGTGCGGCCTCCACCCATGAGCATCCACAGCGCCCCCATGCCGATGAGCGCGGCGGGGATGGGATTGGCCTGCACGGCGCGGCCGAGATCGTCGAAAAACGATTGGGTGGTGGTTCGCGTCTGCGCGGAGGTCACGATGTCATCTCCTTTGCGGCCGCGATGTCTTGCTTAACCTCGCGGATGGTGACTTGAGGCGTAAGGGCCGAGGGCTTGAGCCGGGCGGCGCCGACCAACGCCAGGGCGGCGCTCGCGAGCAATGCGAGGCAACCCGCAATGAAGTGGGCCGTTACCGGCGAAAGGCCGAGCTGGGTCAGCCAGATTGCGAAGGCGATCAGAAACAGCACCAGGGCCGGCGTCAGCAAAAACAACGCGCCGACGAGCATCCCGGCTCCGACCGCCGCCTGACTCGCCTTCTCGCTGATCTCGGCGCGCGCAAGCTGGATTTCGGTCCGCAACAGCTTGGAGAGGTTCTCCAAAGCATCGCCGAACAGGCGCGAGATGGAGCGAACGTCCTCACCGATCTGGGTCATCGCTGCAGCCCCGGAGTCCTCGGCGTGGATTCGCCGGTGTATGAGCCGACGGTCGATCCGCCGGGTGAGGAGCGGCCGCTCGAACCGGCGGTGTATGACGCGCCGGTTGATCCGCCGCGATATGAGCCGCCGGTGTTGGACGCCGGTTGCCCGCCGGTGTGCGAGCCGGTCATCTCCGAGCCGTAGTCGCTGCGTTCCGACGCGCTCTTGAAGAAGCGCACGGCAGCAAAACCGGCCAACACGGCGGCGCCGAAAAACGCCGCGGGCTGCTTGCGCGCGAAGTCTTGTACATCGCCCGCGAGCTGGGAGATGTCGCGTGTGCGCAACGCATTCGACACAGTGCTGATCTGCGCGGCGGCCTGGCGGATATAGTGTCCGGCCTGCGGCAATTGACTGTCGAATTCGTAAGAGGCGCGGCGAACGGCCTCGGCGATATTGTCGACGTAATCCGCGCCGGCGCTCTTCTGATCGGCGACGGCCGCCATCATTTTCTCGCCTGCGTCGGAGGCGACTTCGCGTGCCTGCTCGGTCAGATTCGCGGCTTGCGATTTGACGGATTCCGTCGCCGACTGTGCGAGGTCGCTCGCCTGATCCTTCAGGTCCCGGCCAAGCTCGCGTGCCTTGGTGCCAAGATCGTCTTTGGAGCGCGTTGAAGGCTGGTTCGGGTTCTGCATGGCGTCCTCACGTGGTCGGGCTGGAAGTGGGATTCGGGCGGGTGTCGCCGCCCAGCGCCGCTTCGACGCCGCGCTCGGCGACGGCGCGGGCCTTGCGCGTCAGGTCGTCGGCCGCGGAGGACAGGCCCTCCGCCGAAAGCCCCTGTTGCGCGGCGGCTTGCACCACGTCGTCGGCGGCCTGCTCGGCGGCATCCAACCCGTCGGCGGCAGCCTCGATCGCGCGGCGCCGAAGCTTCTCGCTGGTATCACCGAACAGCCGGTTCTCCGCACTGGTGGCCGGCAGCGAGGACGCGATAAGCGCGCCCACCGCCAACCCGATGCCGGCAACCAGCAGCGGGTTTTGTTCGTAGGCATTGCCCAAGGTGTCCTTGGCCTGCGTCGCGAGGGTGGTGACTCTGTCGCTCGCGGCGGTCAGCGCGCCGGCAGCGCGATCCTGTGCGGCGTGGCCGCCGTTGGTCGCAGAGGCGGTCGCATTGCCGACAAGGTTCGCGGTTCGGGCTTTTGCATCGCCGATGGCGGCGCTCACGTGCTCCTTGGTGGACGATGCCAGGTCGGTTGCCCGGTCTACCGCGGAAGCCGCGTCGTCGCGCCATTCATCCAGCTTCCGTCGGGTCATGTCTGTCGCGTCGCCGGCGGCTTCGCGGGCCCGCGCGATCACTTCGTCCGTCGCTTCGCGCACGGCGGTCGATCGGGACAGTGCGAGCCCTGCGCCGATCAACAGCAGCGGCGCCGGGACGGCGCGCAGCAGGTTCCACAGCGGGTATGCGAGACCGGCTCCGACTGCGACGGCCTGCAGCGGATTGTCGCGGGCGCGGCGCTGCAGCGATTGCAGCATGTCTTCGCTCGATTCGCGCACATAGTCCTTGACCTGGCGCTTGATCGTGGCGGGCGATACGGCCTCGCGCACATGCGTGGCGGTATCCGCGACTTGCGAGCGGAGCTCTTCCACGGTTCCGGTGAGGTGCGCGCGGGTGCGATCGGCATTCCGGCGCAGTTCGGCGACCGAGGGTTCTGGTGAATTGCTGCTGGCCATGTCGGTCTCCTGCTCAGAAAAGCAGACGATCAACTCAGCGGTGTTGCCTTCGTTCCCGCGGTGTGAATTCTGACGCAGGCCGCCTTCTGCCGCGCTCTTGAAATGCCGCTCGCGGCCGGGAAAGGTGCCGTTCGGCGGGCTCGAACACTGCGGCGGCGCGTGCGCTGATGCCGCGCGCATCTCGGAACATCGCGCATGAACGGCGTGCCCGAGCAACCGGCAACCGCGTCAGGCAGCCGGCGTTCCGACGGGAGCCCCGAGGTTTTTCCGCGGGTGAAGCCGTGGCTCCGTGAACGCGTTCCGTCGGAACAAAATCGCTGGCGCAAATCGCGCAAATCAGATTCCTTGCACTGCCATGATTCGCGAACGGCGGCGTGGCGCGATCGCCACCCGCGGGAAGCACCGGGGCGGATGGCACGGAGCCCAATCGAGCCACTGCGGCAGGACCGAGCGCGCGCCGAAAGCGCCGCGTCCTGCGGTTCCCCAGCCTCCGTCGAAATCCTCACGGCGCGCGCACTTATCGTGCGCCGCCCGCCAATTTTTACCAGTTGTTTACCATCTGCTCCCCAGACTGCGCGCCAGGTCCCGGGCGCGGTTCGCGTGCGCCGTTCGCGGCCGTTCGCGCGGGACCGGCAGGAAGCGCTTGCGATGAGCGGCAGCAGTTTTGAACTCACGGCCGGAGGCGGACCGGCCAACCTTGGCGGCGCCAGCGCGTCCGCTCTGATGAGAGGCAGGCCATGACGATCAATCTCAAGATGCCCGACATTCGCGAGCTCAAGCCGCGGATCACCGTGTTCGGAGTCGGCGGCGCCGGCGGCAATGCGGTCAACAATATGATCACCGCGGGCCTCGTCGGCTGCGACTTCGTCGTCGCCAACACCGACGCGCAGGCGCTCACCCTCTCGAAGGCCGAGCGCATCATCCAGATGGGCCTGCAGGTCACCGAAGGTCTCGGCGCAGGCTCGCAGCCGGACGTCGGGCGCGCCGCGGCCGAAGAGGTGATCGACGAGATCCGCGATCATCTCGCCGGCGCCCACATGGTGTTCGTCACCGCCGGCATGGGCGGCGGCACCGGCACCGGCGCCGCCCCGATCGTCGCGCAATGCGCCAAGGAACTCGGCATCCTCACCGTCGGCGTCGTCACCAAGCCGTTCCACTTCGAGGGCGTGCGCCGCATGAAGGTGGCCGAAACCGGCATCACCGAATTGCAGAAGGCGGTCGATACGCTGCTGATCATCCCGAACCAGAATCTGTTCCGGGTGGCGAACGAGAAGACCACCTTCGCCGACGCCTTCGCGATGGCCGACCAGGTGCTCTACTCGGGCGTCGCCTGCATCACCGACCTGATGGTGAAGGAAGGCCTGATCAATCTCGACTTCGCCGACGTCCGCGCCGTGATGCGCGAGATGGGCAAGGCGATGATGGGGACGGGCGAAGCCTCCGGCGACAAGCGCGCGCTCTCCGCCGCCGAAGCCGCGATCTCCAATCCGCTGATCGACGAAACCTCGATGAAGGGCGCCAAGGGCCTGCTCATCTCGATTACCGGCGGCAAGGACCTCACGCTCTACGAAGTCGACGAAGCCGCGACCCGCATCCGCGAGGAAGTCGACAGCGACGCCAATATCATCGTCGGCGCGACGTTCGACGAAAGTCTCGACGGGATCGTCCGCGTCTCCGTGGTGGCGACCGGCATCGACGTGGCGCTCTCGGCGCAGCAGCCGATCGCGCGCCACAGCGTCGCTCCCGCCGTCGCGGCGCCGACACCCGCGCCGCAGGCCGTTGCGGCGGCCAGCCGGCTTGCCGAACTGACGCAGTCTCTGCGCGTCTCGACGCAGCGCATGGCGGAGCGCACGACCGATCAGGCGCACCGCGCGGTGGCGCAGGCCCTGTCGATCGCGCCGGCTGACAGCTTCGAACTGCCGCACGCCGCGATCGCAGCGCAGACGGAAGCTGCCGCGCCGCAGATCACCGCGATCGAGGACGTGACCATCCGGCCGATCACGCCGAAGCCGTCGCTGTTCCGCGAGGCGGTCGAGACCGCGCCGGAGCCCGCCCCGCAACTCGCCGAGCCGGAGAAGCCGTTCATTCCGCCGCAGGCCGAGCAGCCGGTGCGAGCGCCGCGCATGCCGCGCATCGATGAACTGCCGTTGCCGGCGCAGAACCAGCTGCGCGCGCGCCAGGCCGAGACGGCCGGGGCGGCGGAGAAGCCGCGCCAGACCTTGCTGCAGCGACTTGCTTCGGTCGGGCTCGGCCGGAAGGAGGAAGAAGTCCAGCCGCGTCAGGCCCCGGCTCAGGCGGCACCCGTCCAGCGGATGGCACCACCCATGCCGAAGTCACCCCCGATGCCGCCGCTGCAACGTCCGGCGGAACCCCGCGCGTCCGAATCGATGTCGGAATATGCCAAGCGCCCGATGCCGCAACGCGCTGCCCCGCAAGGTCTCGATCAACACGGACGTCCGGCGCCTGTGAATAACTCGCTCGACGACGATCAACTCGAAATTCCCGCGTTCCTGCGCCGTCAGGCGCACTAGAACCGGGTTTTCCACAGCCCGCGCAGGGATTCGGGCGGCTCTTCGGGGCCGCCCGCTCTTTTTTTGCGCGCCGTCTCGCTCATTACGCCTTTGATCCAATGCGGGTTTTCCGGAGAGCCGAGAGCCGGTGGCGAAACTTCGCAATTGTGGCAGCGAAGCCACGCCCAAAATCTCAATCAGGTCCGATATTTGCGTGCCGCGACGGCTGTAACAGTCGGAGAAAAACCGTGAATTGGTCGCATTCCGGCCTGTGTTAAGGTTTTGCCGAAGGGCTTTCGGGGACAAGGGGCTCTTGCGGGGACGGGCAGAACCGTCGGCTTTCTATACCATCCCGCATGGCAGCAAACCGTTCCCGAAAGAGCGTGCCGGTGACGATACGGGGTCCCGCTTGTCGCGGGTCGATCACCGAGGGGGTTGCGGAACGGGTCATGAAGGCGGGTAGACAAACCACGCTCGGGGCGCGTGCCACTGTTTGCGGCATCGGCGTTCACTCCGGTCTTCCGGTTTCGCTCACGTTGCATCCAGCCGACGCCGGCACCGGCGTCGTGTTCGTGCGGCTTGACGCGCAAGGGCGGCCTGAGCGCGAGATCCGCGCGCACGCGCGCTCAGTCACCGCCACCGAGCTTGCGACCGTGCTCGGCGACGACGATCACGGCCCGTGTGTCTCCACCATCGAGCACGTGATGGCGACGCTGTGCGGCCTCGGCGTCGACAACGCCATCATCGAGATCGACGGCCCCGAAGCGCCGATCATGGACGGCAGCGCGGCCGCGTTCGTGGCCGCGATCGATCAGGCCGGCATCGTGGCGCTGCCCGAGTCGCGCCGCTTCACCAAGGTGCTCAAGCCGATCCGCGTGCAGAAGGGCGATTCCTACGGCGAGCTGACGCCTTACGAGCGCGGCTTCCGCATCGATATCGCGATCGATTTTGCCCATCCGCTGATCGGTCGACAGTCGATCGCAATGGAGGTCGAGCCGACCACATTCCGCCGCGAGGTGGCGCGCGCGCGCACCTTCGGCTTCATGAAGGATGTCTCGAAGCTGTGGAGCGCGGGCTACGCGCTCGGCGCTTCGCTCGAGAACACCCTGGTCGTGGCGGACGACCGGCTGCTCAATCCGGAAGGGCTGCGTTACGCGGACGAGTTTGTGCGCCACAAGGCGCTCGACGCGATCGGCGACCTTGCGCTCGCCGGCGCGCCGCTGCTCGGCGCCTACAAGTCGGTTTGCGGCGGCCACAAGCTCAACCACGCGATCCTGTGCGCGCTGATCGCCGATCCGACCGCCTGGACGGTGGTGGAAGCAAAGGCGCCGCGCCAGCGCGGGCACGCCGATGTGCCCGGGCTGGTGGCGCCGGCCTATCGGGCGGACCTGTCGTAAGGCGCAATAAGCGAAACGCATTGCGCCGTTACGGCGCAATCAAGCGATTGCGCCCTACAGGCTGGCCCGTTAACCGAGACCCGCCACATTCCCGGCCGAATGCCAGCCTATCGCCATAATGGCGTGGCCAAGTGGCTGTCCCTGCGCTAAAAAACACAGGGCCGAGGGGATGACCGCAAGGTCAATGGGGATTTCATCGCTTTGATGTTCAAGCGTTTATTCAAGCCTGGCCGATCGTGGATGGTGGCGGCGCGCCTCGGCGCGCTGGCCCTCGTCGTTGCGGCTTTGCCGGCGTGCAGCTTCTTCGGCAAGGAAGACATCATCCCGGATGATCCGGCCGACAAGCTCTACAATGAGGGCCTGTACCTGCTGAACACCAAGCGGGATTACAGGCAGGCCGCCAAGCGCTTCGAGGAGGTCGATCGCCAGCACCCGTATTCGGAGTGGGCGCGCAAGGCGCTGATCATGTCGGCTTATGCGCATTACGAGGGCACCCAGTACGACGAGTCCGTGATCGCGGCGAAGCGCTATGTGACCCTGCATCCGGGCAGCCCGGATGCGGCTTATGCGCAGTACCTGATCGGCGCGTCGTATTTCGATCAGATCCCGGACATCAGCCGCGACCAGCAGCGCACCGAGAAGGCCCTGCAGGCGCTCGATGAGGTGGTGCGCAAATATCCGAACACCGAATATGCCGCCGGCGCCAAGCGCAAGATCGAGGTCGCGCGCGACCAGCTGGCCGGCAAGGAGATGGACACCGCGCGCTACTACCAGAGGAAGCGCGATTACATCGCGGCGATCAACCGCTTCAAGGTGGTGATCACGCAGTACCAGACCACGCGCCATGTCGAAGAGGCGCTGATGCGCCTGACCGAATCCTACATGACCCTCGGCATCGTCAACGAGGCGCGCACCGCCGCGGCCGTGCTTGGGCACAATTTCCCGGACAGTCCCTGGTACAAGGACGCCTATACGCTGGTGCGCGGCGGCGGGCTGGAGCCTTACGAGGACCAGGGCTCATGGATCAGCAAGGCGTTCAAGAAGGTTGGGCTGGGGTAATCCCGGCGCATTGCGGCCGTACGCTTCGGACAATATGGTTGTCATGCCCCGCGAAAGCGGGGCATCCAGTATCCGCCGGGCTATCCGGCGAATCATGAACGCTGGTGTTTACTGGATCATCCGCCTTCGCGGATGATGACGGCGAGAATCCCATGCTCTCCCGCCTTTCCATCCGCGACATCGTTCTGATCGAACGGCTCGACATCGACTATGCGGCCGGGATGTCGGTGCTGACCGGCGAGACCGGCGCCGGCAAGTCGATCCTGCTCGATGCCTTCGCGCTGGCGCTCGGCAGTCGCGGCGACGCGAGCCTGGTGCGCAACGGAGCGGAGCAGGGGCAGGTCACCGCGGCGTTCGAGGTCGAGCCGGATCATCCCGCCATCGCACTGCTCGGTGAAAACGGCATCGCAACCGAAGACGGCCTGATCCTGCGGCGCGTGCAGCTCGCCGATGGACGCACGCGCGCCTTCGTCAACGACCAGCCGGTGAGCGTGCAGGTCCTCAAGAGCCTCGGCGCCGCGCTGGTCGAGATCCACGGCCAGCACGACGAGCGCGCGCTGGTCGATATGGCGACGCACCGCCGCCTGCTCGATGCCTATGCAGGCCTGGAAAGCGATGCCGCGTCGGTGGCGCGCTTGTGGGCCGAGCGCCGCGAGAGGGAAGCAGCCCTGACGGCCCATCGCGCCCGGGTGGAGCTGGCACAGCGCGAGGCCGACTGGCTGCGCCACGCGGTCGAGGAGCTGACCGGGCTCAAGCCCGAGTCCGGCGAGGAAACGGCGCTCGCCGAAAGGCGCGCCGCGATGATGGCGGTCGACAAGATCGCCGAGGATCTGCGCGATGCGCACGAAGCGGTTGCCGGCGACCGTTCGCCGATCTCCTCGCTCGCAACCGCGCTGCGGCGGCTGGAGCGGCGGCGCGAACAGGCGCCGGCGCTGATCGAACCCGCCGTGAAGGCGCTCGATGCAGCCGTGGCGGCGCTGCAGGACGCGGACGGTCATCTCGAAGCCGCGCTGCGCGCCGCGAACCACGATCCGCGCGAGCTTGATCGCATCGAGGAGCGGCTGTTCGCGCTGCGTGCGGCCGGCCGCAAGTTCAACGTTGCGGTCGACAATCTGGCGGCGTTGAGCGCGCAGTACGCGGCCGACCTGGCGGCGTTGGACGCCGGCGCGGAGGAATTGAAGCGCCTCGACGTCGCGGCGCGCGAGGCTCTGGCAGCCTACGCGAAGGCTGCGAATGCGCTGTCCGACGCGCGCAGGAAGGCCGCGGCCAGGCTCGACAAGGCGGTGACGGCGGAGTTGAAGCCGCTCAAGCTGGAGCGCGCGCGGTTCTCGACCGATATCGAAACCGGCGAGGGCGGGCCTGAGGGGATCGACCGCATTGCGTTCTGGGTGCAGACCAATCCGGGCACGCGGCCGGGACCGCTGATGAAGGTCGCGTCCGGCGGGGAGCTGGCGCGCTTCCTGCTCGCGCTCAAGGTCGTTCTCGCTGATCGCGGTTCGGCGCCGACGCTGGTCTTCGACGAGATCGACACCGGGGCGGGCGGCGCGGTCGCGGACGCCATCGGGCTGCGGCTCGCGCGGCTGGGCGAAAAGGTGCAGGTGCTGGCGGTCACGCATGCACCCCAGGTCGCGGCGCGCGCCGACCGGCATTATTTGATCACCAAGGATGCGCTGGCGCGGGGAAAACGCGTCGCCACCAACGTGAGCGAGCTTGCGTCCGAGCGGCGGCGCGAGGAGATCGCCCGCATGCTCGCCGGCGCCGAAATTACCGACGAGGCGCGCAAGGCGGCGGAGCGGCTGATGAAGGCGGGGTGAATTCAGCAGTCATTCCGGGGCCGAGCGAAGGCCGGAGCCCGGAATCCATAACCACAATGACAAGTTTGGCGCACCGTGGGTTCAAAATCGAGGGATTCGTGGTTATGGATTCCGGGCTCACGCGCTACGCGCGTGCCCCGGAATGACGGAAATGGTGGGCGTCATTCCGGGACGGCCCGAAGGGCCGGGCCCGGAATCCATAACCACAAGTCTCACGATGTACTGGGTCTACATTCTCACGAGCGGCAAGCACGGAACGCTCTATATCGGAGTCACCAGGGATCTCGTTCGTCGCGTCTACCAGCACAAGAACAAGCTGATCAAAGGCTTCACCTCACAGCACAATGTCGTACATCTCGTCTGGTTTGAAGGCTGCGATGATCCAGCCTCCGCGATAGAGCGTGAGAAGGAACTGAAGAAGTGGCGGCGCGAATGGAAGGTCAACCTGATCGAGCAAGACAATCCGAATTGGGATGACCTTTACGATGAGATCACTCGATAGGATCGTGGTTATGGATTCCGGGCTCGCGCCTTCGGCGCGCCCCGGAATGACGGCGTGATGGCTTCGCGCGACATATCAAAGCTCCCGGTGGGTGACCATTCCGCCAAGCAGGCCAAGGCCGAGCACGCGCGGCTGCATGCCGAACTGATCGAGCACGACCGGCGCTATTATCAGCACGACGCGCCGACGATCACCGACGCCGAATACGACGCGCTGCGCAGGCGCTACGGCGAGATCGAGCAGCGTTTCCCCGATCTGCGCACGCTCGAAAGCCTGACGCTGAAGGTCGGCGTGGCGCCGACCGGACGCTTCGCCAAGATCCGCCACGCGGTTCCGATGCTCTCGCTCGACAATGCGTTCTCGGACGAAGACGTGACGCGCTTCGTCGAGCGCATCCGCCGTTTCCTCAAGCTTTCCGCCGACGAGCCGCTCGCCTTCAGTGCCGAGCCGAAGATCGACGGGCTGTCGATCTCGTTGCGCTACGAGAACGGCACGCTGATCAATGCGGCGACGCGCGGCGACGGCACCGTGGGGGAGGATGTCACCGCCAACATCAAGACGCTGAAGGATGTGCCGCAGCAGTTGAAGGGCAAAACCATTCCGGCGGTCGCCGAGGTGCGCGGCGAGGTCTACATGACCAAGGCCGACTTCCTCGCACTCAACGAGCGGCAGAAAGCGGCCGGCAAGGAGCTCTACATCAACCCGCGCAACACCGCGGCCGGCTCCCTGCGCCAGAAGGATGCCGCCATCACGGCCTCGCGGCCGCTGCGCTTTTTCGCCTATTCGTGGGGGCAGATGAGCGCGATGCCGGCGGAGACGCATTCCGGCATGCTGAAGTGGCTCGAGCGCTGCGGCCTTCCGACCAATCCGCTGAGCAAGCTGTGCCGCTCGGCCGAGGAGCTGCTCGCATTTCATCACGAGATCGGGCTCGCGCGCGCCCAGCTCGACTATGACATCGACGGCGTCGTCTACAAGGTCGACCGGCTGGACTGGCAGGAGCGGCTCGGCTTCGTGTCGCGTTCGCCGCGCTGGGCGATTGCGCACAAGTTTCCCGCCGAGCAGGCGACGACGCTGCTGAAAGACATCGAGATCCAGGTCGGGCGCACCGGCGCGCTCACGCCGGTGGCGAAGCTCGAGCCGGTCGGCGTCGGCGGCGTGATCGTGCAGAACGCGAGCCTGCACAATGCCGACGAGATCGCGCGGCTCGACGTGCGCATCGGCGACACCGTGACGATCCAGCGCGCCGGCGACGTGATCCCGCAGGTGCTCGGCGTGGTGCTGGAGAAGCGGCCGAAGGGGGCGAAGCCCTATGTATTCCCGAAAACCTGTCCCTGCCCGCTGCACACGCCGGTGGTGCGCGAGATCAATTCGGCGGGCGAGGAGGGCGTGCGCTTCCGCTGCTCGGGCGAGTTCGCCTGTCCGTTCCAGAAGACCGAGCACCTGAAGCTGTTCGTCTCGCGCGGAGCGTTCGACATCGACGGTCTCGGCGAGAAGCAGATCGACTATTTTTTCGAGCAGGGCTGGATCAAGGAGCCGGCCGACATCTTCACGCTGGAAGCGCGTAACGGAAAGCAGTTCAGGCTCGAAGAGGTCGAAGGCTACGGCCCGACGTCGGTGGGGAATTTGTTTGCGGCGATCCGCGGCCGTCGCGAGATTTCGCTCGAACGCTTCATCTATGCGCTCGGCATCCGCCATGTCGGCGAGACCACGGCGCGCGCGCTCGCGCGCGGCTACGGCACGTGGCAGGCGTTTCACGATGCGGCGCTGGCGGTCGCGGACGGCGACGACGAAGCGCGCACTGAAATGGATGCGCTCGACCAGATCGGCGACACGGTGATCGATGCGCTCGCCGCCTATTTCAAGGAGAAGCACAATCGCGGCGTCGTCGAACGCTTGACGAAGCAGGTGCACATCCAGGAGGCCGAGAAGCCTGCGCGCGACACCGCGGTCGCGGGCAAGACCGTGGTGTTCACCGGCTCCTTGGAAAAGATGACGCGCGAGGAGGCGAAGGCGATGGCCGAGCGGCTCGGCGCGAAGACGTCCGGCTCCGTCTCGAAGAAGACGGATTACGTGGTGGCCGGTCCCGGCGCGGGCTCGAAGCTCGACAAGGCGCGCGAGGCGGGCGTTGCGGTGCTTACCGAGGACGAGTGGCTCGAATTGGTGGGGAAGAAATGAGTTGGTCATTCCGGGGCCGAGCCATAAGCGCGTTTACGCGCGTCTGCGACGCGCTATGGCGAGGAGCCCGGAATCTATAACCACCGCCGGTTCATTGTGGCTCGATCACGCCCGACTCGCTTGTTTCGTGGTTATGGATCCCGGGCTCACGCCTTCGGCGTGCCCCGGGATGACGCGTTGCACGTCACCTCCGCACCAGCACGAAAAACGCCGCAAGCCCGCAGGCGCACAGCACCAGCACGATCAGCGCGAGCGGCAGACCGGTCGCAGACCCCGCGAGCAGGTGCCCGATCAGCTGCGAGGTCGCAGCCCCCAGGCCCATCTGCAGGAAGCCGGTGATGCCCGCGGCGGTGCCGGCCGCCTGCGGCCGCACGCTGACCGCGCCGGCGATGGCGTTCGGCAACATGAAGCCCGAGGCAAACCCGATGATCATCTGCGGCGCGAACACGACGGCCGGCCCGCCATACGGATCGAGCAGCATCCACACGACGCCGACCGCCGCACCAAGCACCGTGACGGCGACGCCGGCCCTGATCATGACGTCGACGCCGTATTTCGCCGACCAGCGGCCGGCGGCGAAATTGCCCGCCATGTAGACGAGCGAGAGGATCACGAACCAGACGCCATATGCGGTCGGCGATCGATGCATGATGGCAACGACGACATGCGGCGCGCCGCCGATGAAGGTGAAGAACATCGCCGAGTTGAAGGTCGACACCAGCGCGTAACCGATGAATTGCGGGTCCGCGAGCAGGCCGCGGGTATCGGCGAGGAACCGGACCATGCCTTCGCTGGTCGCGACCGCGCGCGTCTCGGGCAGCACGAGCGCGGTCCAGACGAGTACCGCGGCCGTGAACAATCCGACGAACACGAAGATCGCCTGCCAGCCATGGCTCGCGTCGAGGATGCCGCCGATCAGCGGCGCGATCATGGGCGCGACGACCATCGCCATGGTGACCCAGCCGATCATCGAGGCGGCGCGGTCGCGCTCATAGAGGTCGCGGATCACCGCGCGCGCGATTACGATGCCGCAGGTCGCGCCGAACGCCTGCAGTGCGCGCGCCACGATGAGACCCGTGATCGAGGTGGCGGCGAGCGCTGCGAAATTCGCCACGACGGTGAGTGCGAGGCCCGCGAGCATCACCGGGCGGCGGCCGAAGCGGTCGGACAGCGGACCGAGCACAAGCTGCGACACCGCCATGCCGAACAGGAACAGCGAGAGCGTGAGCTGCACCGCGCCGGCGTCGGCGTTAAACGTCACGATCAGCCCGGGCATCGCCGGCGCGAGAATATTGAGCGAGAGCGGCCCGACCGCCGTCATCCCGATCAGCAGCGCGAGCAGCCGCCAGGGGTGGCCTTCGTCGGTGCGCACCTCCCGATCTTGAGATCGATCAGGATCAAGCACGGAGCGGCCTGGTGGCGGCCTGCAGCCAATCCCGCGTCTCAGGTTCGACCAGGGGCGTCAGCTTGTCGGCGACGCGGGCGTGATAGCTATCGAGCCAGGCGATCTCATCGGCCGTCATCAGCGCAGGCTCGATCAGCCGGGCATCGATCGGCGCGAGGGTGAGCGTCTCGAAGGCATTCATCGGCTTCTCGGCGCCCGCGATTTCTGCCTCGATCACCAGCACGAGATTCTCGATGCGGATGCCGTAGGCCCCGGGTTTGTAATAGCCCGGCTCGTTCGACACGATCATGCCGCGCTTGAGCGCCGCCGTGCCGAGCCTGGAAATGCGCGCCGGACCCTCGTGCACCGAGAGATAGCTGCCGACGCCGTGACCGGTGCCGTGATCGAAGTCGATGCCGGCGCTCCAGAGCGACTGCCGCGCAAACGAGTCGAGTTGCGCCCCGGTCGCGCCGTCGGGGAAAACCGCGCGCGCGATCGCGATGTGGCCCTTGAGCACGCGCGTGAAGCGCTCGCGCATTTCGGCCGTGGGCGTTCCGACCGCGATGGTGCGGGTGATGTCGGTGGTGCCGTCCTGGTATTGCGCGCCGGAGTCCACCAGGAACAGGTCACCGGGCGAGATTTTGCGATTGGTCTTTTGCGTCACCCGGTAGTGCACGATCGCGCCGTTCGGACCGCTGCCCGAGATGGTGGGGAAAGACAATTCCTTCAGCAGGCCCGTATTGCGGCGGAACGTCTCCAGCGCCGCGACCGCGTCGATCTCGGTGAGCGTGCCGCCCGGCGCGGCGCGATCGAACCAGGCGAGGAAGTTCGCGATTGCCGCGCCGTCGCGCAGCTGCGCGGCGTGCGCGCCGCCGATTTCCGCCGCGTTCTTCACCGCTTTCATCGCGGTGATCGGATCGGTCGCGCGCGTGACCGTGCCGCCCGCGTTGCCGATCAGGCGCGCGAGCGCATCCGCAGCCGTCGCCGAGTCGAGGCGCACCTTTGCGCCGGCGGCGCCGAGCGCTTTCAGGTTGTCGGCAAACACCGCCGGCTCGCGCACGTCGGCCAGCGTTTCGAGGTAGTCACGCACCTCGTTGGAAAGCTTGCGCCCGTCGATGTAGAGCGCCGCGCGCCCTTCTCTCGGCACCGCCGCAAACGAAAGCGGCAGCGGCGTGTGCGCCACGTCCGAGCCGCGGATGTTGAAGGTCCATGCGACGTTGTGCGGATCGGACACAACCAGCGTGTCGACCTTCAGCTTGGCCAGCTCGACCCGAATGCGCGCGAGTTTCTCGGCCGCGGGTTCGCCGGCGAATTTCAATTCATGCACCACCACGGGTCCGAGCGCCGGGGCAGGCCGGTCGCTCCATACCGCATCGACGGGATCGGTCTCGACCGGCACCAGCGTGGCGCCGGCCGCCGCCGCCGCCTTGCCGAGCCGCTCGGCGCCGTCGGCCGTGTGCAGCCACGGGTCATAGCCGAGACGCGCGCCCGCCGTGAGGTTCGCCTCGAGCCATTTGTCGGGCGGGTTTTCGACCAGATGCTCGACCGCGAACAGCGCGGTGTCGATCTGGTCGCGCACCTGCAACTGGTAACGGCCGTCGACGAAGACCGCCGCGCGATCAATGAGCACGATGGCAGCTCCGGCCGAGCCGGTGAAGCCGGTGAGCCAGGCGAGCCGTTCCTCGGAGGGCGGGACGTATTCGTTCTGATGCCGGTCGGCGCGCGGCACGATGAAGCCGTCGAGCCCGCGCCGCCTCAGTTCGGCGCGCAAGGCCGCCAGGCGCCCGGCGCTTGCGGCGCGCTCGGTCGGATCATCGAACGTCTGAAAGCGCGCCTCGAACATCCCGGCAATCTATTGAGCGCGTTCCGGCGCGGCAATCACGACCAGGGGACTGCCCCGGATTTCGGCCGCTTGGCGCCTTTGTGTGCAATGCAATATAAAATTTCCGGTGCGCGCGGTTATCATTCCCGAATGTGATCGAATACTTTCCAAATTGTTACGTCTGCATGCTGGTTTGGCGCGACTCCCATGCACCCGCAGGCCTACTCCGGCAGTCTGGCTGGCATATGTTGCAGTGCAAGAACTGAAGACCAGGGCGCAGGCCTCGCCTGACGCCCGGAAAGATCAGGAGAACTTCCAATGACTGCTGCCACTTTTCACGCGCCGACCGCGTTCCCCGAAACCCGGCCGGCGACCAAGCGCAGCCTGTTCGCGCGCTTCTTCGATGCAATGGCGGAGGCGCGGATGCGCCAAGCGGTGCGCGAGCTGGCGATGCATCGTCATCTCGTCCCCGAGGACCTGCTGAAGAAGTACGGCTACACGGCCACCTTGGCTGGCGACAGCGCCTATCCGTTCACGCGCTGAGGACGAGCGTCACCCATTCACCCAACGGAATGCGACGCGTGAGCTTGAGCCCGTGCGGCCGGTAAGCGGCGAGCGCGGCATTCTCCTGGCTTGCGAGCAATCCTGACAGCACCACGCGCGCTTTCGGCGCAAGCAGGCGCCGCATCGGGCCGGCAAGCCGGGTCAGTGGCGCCAGCAGGATATTGGCGAGCACGAGGTCGAACGGCGCACGCTCCTGGAAGCGGCGCGCGTTCAATCCGCCGACGTACAGGCATTCCACCAGCGGGCCGACGCCGTTGAGCCGTGCATTCTCGCGCGCGATTGTCACCGCTTCGCGATCGATGTCGCTCGCCAGCACGGGACGGCGCAGCGCCTTGGCGGCCGCAATGGCGAGAACGCCGGTGCCGGTGCCGATATCGAGAACCAGCCTCGGGCGTCGCTGTTTGAGCACCTCATCCAGCGCCTGCAGGCAGCCGCGCGTGGTGCCGTGATGCCCGGTCCCGAACGCCAGCGCGGCCTCGATTTCGAGGCCCAGCCGGTTCGGCGCAACCCGGCTACGGTCGTGGGCGCCATGCACCGTGAAGCGGCCGGCCGTGACCGGCCTCAGCTCAGCCAGACTCGCCGCGACCCAGTCCTTCTGCTCGATCTGCCCGAAGCCCAGGTCCGCGGCGTTGCCGCCGGCCTCCCCGACCATCGCGCGCACCGCCGCCTCGTCGGGTGGCGCTTCGAAATGCAGTTCCACGTGCCAGCGCCGGTCTGCGCCTTCGAATGCCGCAACGGCAGTCGCCGAGGAGTCGAAATTATCAGAGAGCAGGTCGGCGACGCGCCGTGCGGTCCGCTCGTCGCAGACGAGGCGGGCGACGGTGGTATTTCGGCGGCTGTTCATGCTTCGGACTCAAAGACTTTGCCGATCTCCTTAGGGCCGAATCAAGAGCCATGCTAGATTCTGCCAAATCACGCGAATCGGGGTCGCGCGCATGAACGTCATCGTCTTCGCCTCGCGCAAGGGCGGCTCGGGCAAGAGCACCCTCACGGCGCACTTGGCCGCGCATGCCAACCGGCCCTCGCGCCGCTGCATGCTGATCGACTGCGATCCGCAGGGCTCGATCTCGCTCTGGCACAAGTTGCGCGGCACCGCCGAGCCGCAGCTGCGCAACGGGACGCGCGGCGGCGTCAAGGAGATCGTCGAGCAGGCGCGCGCCGACGGGGTCGAATGGGCCTTCGTCGACACGCCGCCGAACATGTCCGGCATGGCGACCGATGCGATGAGCGAAGCGACTTTGGTGATCATCCCGGTGCGGCTTGCGGTGTTCGATCTTGCGGCCGTGAAGGAGACGATCGACTTCGCGCGGCAATCGAAGAAGCCGTTCGCCCTGGTGATCAACGCGGTGCCGCCGCGGCGCGACAACACCGAGTCGCCGTTCGTCACGCAGGTGCGCGAGGTGCTCGCCAGCCTCAACGTGCCGGTCTGGGCCGGTCAGATCACGCATCGCACGATCTATTCGCTCTCGCTCGAATACGGCGAGGGCGCGCGGGAATATGACGCGGATTCTCCGGCCGCCGCCGAGGTCGCCGCGCTGTGGGGCGCGATCGACCGCTCGGTGAAGGCGATCCACGGCGCCTACGCGGGCGCCGCGATGCACCGGGTCGCGGCTTAGCGCGCCGCCGTCATTCCGGGGCGCGGGCTTGGCCCGCGAGCCCGGAATCCATAACCACAGACCTTGAGTAATTTCTGAGGCGCCGCGGCACGTCTTGTGCTCACATGCGCGCGTCGTGGTTATGGATTCCGGGCTCACGCCCATAGCCCGTCGCAGACGCGCGTGAACGCGCTTTTGGGCGTGCCCCGGAATGACGGGCGAGGCATGTGGACGCTCATTCGCACTCTTGTCCTGTGCCTCTTTGCATTCGTTGCGCCAGCGCCCGCGCAATCGCCGCAAGCCGTCGATCTCGCCCTCGTGCTCGCGGTCGACGCCTCGGGCAGCGTCGACCGCGTGCGCTTCGAGCTGCAGAAGCAGGGCTACGTCGCGGCGTTCCGCCACCCGCGCGTGATCGGCGCGATCCAGTCGGGGCCGACACAATCGATCGCCGTGATCATGATGCAATGGACCGGGCCCGCGCTGCAGGTCACTGCCGTGCCGTGGACGAAGATCTCGGATGCGGCTTCGGCGAACGCCTTTGCCGACAAGATCGCGGCGGCGCCGCGCGCGCTGTTCGGCGGCGGCACGTCGATCTCGGGTGCGATCGACACCGCGATGGCGCTGTTGTTCGACAATCCTTATCGGGCGGCGCGTCGCGTGATCGACATTTCGGGCGACGGCGCGAACAATCGCGGCCGTTCCGCCAGCCAGGCGCGCGATGAAGCCGTCGCCAGAGGTGTGGGCATCAACGGACTGCCGATCCTCGCGCTCGAGCCCGATCTCGACCACTACTACCGCGAAAATGTCATCGGCGGCCCCGGCGCCTTTGTGATTGCGGCCAAGGATTTCGAGACGTTCGGCGAGGCCATTCTGAAGAAGCTGATCGCCGAGATCGCCGGTGTCATTCCGGGGCGGCGCGAAGCGCCGAGCCCGGAATCCATAAACACGACCGATGAGATCGCGCTCGCTGGCGACCCGCCAGTCCTGAATCGATAGAGCCGTGGTTATGGATTCCGGCCTCGCGGGCTGTTGCCCGCGCCCCGGAATGACAGGAACTCACTTACTTCAGCTGGTCGGCGACCTTGTCGATGCCAGCCTGGGCACAGACTTCGTCTTTCTCGCCGCCCGGTGCGCCGGAAACGCCGACCGCGCCGATCACGTCGTCCCCCGCCTTGATCGGCAGCGCGCCTTGCGCCGCGACGACATTGCTGAGGTGGATCAACGGGAGCAGCGGATTGTCCTTCAGCCGTTTCGCGAAGTCGCCCGACGAGCTGCGGAACGTGCGCGACGTGTAAGCCTTCTTGAAACTGTTCTCGACCGTGTGCGGGCCGGTGCCGTCGCCGCGCACCTGAAGGATGACTTCGCCCGCGCGTCCGACCACGCTGACCGACACCGCGTAGCCGTTGGTCTTGCAGGTATCCATCGCGACCTGCGCGATCGTCAGCGCCATCGCGGCCGGAATGGCCTTCTGATTGAGCAGTTGCGCTTCGGCGGGCACGCTCAGTGCACACACGAGCGGCAAGGCGGACAAGTAAAACGCACGCATTTCCGAATTCCTCCCTCGATTATCGTTTCGCGCGCCCCAAGAGGGCGGGAGGAGCCTATGTCATTCCGGGATCAGGTGCGCGGGGCATCGCGGCAATCAGCAGAATGTGATCGGTGCCTCCCTCCCCAGTCATTCCGGGGCGCCGCGCAGCGGCGAGCCCGGAATCCATAACCCCGATTCTGGCGGTCGAGCACACAGCGAGCCGCACCGTCGGGCGAACAAACGGACGTCTGCGATTATGGATTCCGGGCGCGCGGGCCAGGACCCGCGCCCCGGAATGACGACGGCACTAGCTTGCCCGCTCCGCGCGCTTGCGCTTGCGCGCATTGGCGGCGCGGACTTCGGCGCGCTCCTTGCGCCGCTTCTCGCGGCATTTGTCGCACTGGCAGCCATGCGGCTTGATGTAGGCGTTGAAGTGATCCTTGCCGTAATCGTAGTTGATCTCCTCGCCCGGCTCGATGTTCTTGATCGCCTTGATCCAGATGCGGCGGTCGCGGATCATCGGGTCGGCGTTCGGCCGGCAGGAATGATTGATGTAGCGCGCGACGTTTGAGCGCGGCGAGCCGTCGATGGTCCAGCGCGAGTTCACCTCGAACCAGTAACGATTGTCGGCGGCCTCGTCGCACTGCGCGTTGGTCAGCAGCGGCCCGGTGTACTCGACGATGTACTTGTTCTTGCCGATCGGCTCGGTCGCGAATACGCCGAGGCCGGTACGCGAGCGGCCGACGCGAAAGGGATGCGCACCGTTGAGTTTCGGTCGGGTTTTCTTGCGAGTCTTGCGGGCGGGCATTCTGGCGAGGAGTTGTGATTCCGGCTTGTCCACTAGCGCGCGGAGGCGCGCACGGTCAACGCATGCCGATCAATGCACGGCATGCCTCCACAGTTTCAACGCCATCCGATTATTGCTTGGGCACGTAGATGCCTGGGCGCGGCAGCGCAGGCCTCGTCGCGGCGGCAGCCGGGGCGGGTGCGGCAGCGGACGGAGTTCTCACGGGCGCTGCGGTCGTCGCGGGAGCGGGCGTGGCGCCGGCGACCTTGGTGTCGGCAAGGCGCGCGTCGAGTTCGGCGAGCGCCGCCAGCGGATCGATCAGGCCCCAGCCGAAGCGATCGTCGCGCTTGTCGGTGCCGAGCTTGGTCGCGCTCGCGGTCAGCACTTCCAGGACGGTTGCGGCATCGGCATTGGGATGCCGCTCGAGCAACAGGGCGGCAACGCCCGAGACATGCGCGGCCGCGACCGAGGTGCCGGTGGTGAGCTGGTAGGCCTCGGCCGGCGCCGGAACCATCACGTCGACGCCTGGCGCCGCGACCGCGACCTGGGCACCCACGTTGGCACCCTTGAAGAGCCCGTCGGCTTCGTCGGTCGCGGTGACGCCGATCACATGCGGGTCGGCGGCAGGGTAGAGCGGCGGCGATTTCGGCCCGGCATTGCCGACCGCGGCGATCAGGATCACGCCCTTCTCCGACGCCTTCTTCATCGCAAGCGCAAGCATCGGATCGTACGGCCCGGCGAAGCTCATGTTGACGATGCGCGCCCCCTTGGTCAGCGCCCATTCAAGGCCCGCGATGATGTGGCGCGTGGTCGCCTGCGGCGATTGCTGCGCACTCATGCTGAAGGCATGCACCGCGAGAGCGCGGGCGCCGGGCGCAATTCCCATCAGCCGGCTTTGCGACACGATCGCGCCCGCCATGCCGGTGCCGTGCGCATGCGGCTTCTCCGGCTGCCCGACCGCGTCGAATTGCTCGGCGATCGCGTTGGCAAACTCGGGATGCTTCCGGTCGATCTCGGAATCGATGACGGCGATCAGCACATCCTTGCCGGTCGCGATCTTGTGCACCTCGGCAAGGCGCAGCTTGCTGACGACATATTGCTCGGAGTTGGCGCCACTTGGTTCCGCGGCCGCCGGCTGCTGCACGGCGTCGTAGACATAGTTCGGCTGCGAGACGATTCGCTCGGCCTCCATGGCGCGCACGACGTCGCGGGCCGGACGACCACCGCCGATGCGGAAGTGCACGAGCGTGCCGCCGGTCAGCGCCGAGCGCTGCACCGCCAGGATGGTCAGGTTGTGCTGGCGTGCGATCGCATCGATCCCGGCCTGCGTCATGTCGGGACCCCACTGGCAAACCATCTCGGTATCGACGAAGCGGTTCTCCGCGATGGGCGGCACGCCGGTGAAATTGCGCTCGCCGGGCAGGGGACGCACCGGCAGGCGGCTGCGCAGCGCGAACAGTTCGTTGCGATGGGTGGTGCGCTGAACCTGACGCAGCTGCGGCGTTCGCGCATTTACGGCGCGCAGGCGCGGGTCGCGGTTGGTGACGCCGCGCGGCTGGTTGCCGAGCGCGCGCATTCCAGGCTGATTGCCGATTGCCCGGTTGCCTGGCTGATTGCTGCCGAAGCGGGCCGGTCCCCTGAGCGCCGGATTGACGTGCGGCGCGACCCGCGCGCCTTGCGGCATCGCGCCCGGCGCGAGCGCCGGCCGCTGCGGCGCAACGACGCGATTTGGTCCGACCGCCTGCGGGCCTCTGCGCAGCGGCTGCACCGGCCCTTTCGCGGGCGGCGCCTTCTTCTGCGCGCGGTGATCCTTCGGCACCGGCTGCGCGTGTGACGTGTCGGATGAGCCGAGCGCGATGGCGCTGACGAACAGCGCGGCCGCTACCGCCGCCGCGCTCTGCCACAACATCCTGCCGCTGGTCGCCATCGAGTTCCCCGCCGCCACATGTGCGCGGAGATTACGGCGACTTTGGGAGTTGCTCCAGCGCGGCGGCGCTCGAGCCTGGGAGGTCTACCGCTGCTGGTAAAGCTGCCCCGTATACGGGTCGCGGAAGATCGTGCCCGGCCGCGGCAGCGCGTAGGGCTGGCCGTATGGCTGATACTGCGGCTGCACGTATTGCTGCGAGTAATACGGATTGCCGGAGACCGGCTGGTTCGAGCCGTAACGCGGGCCGAATTGCTGCTGCGGCTGAACGTAATCCTCGTCGAGGCCGTCGGAACGCGGCAGGCGCCGCCTTGCAACCGCAGGCGCGCCGGACGGCGCAACGCCGGTCAGGATCACGGTGGTGTTCAGCACCCCTTCCTGCTCGACCAGCGCGTAGAGCTTCTCGGCATTCGCCGGCGACAGCCGTACGCAGCCATGCGAAGCGGGCGTGCCGAGCCGCTTCACATCGAAGCTGCCGTGGATCGCATGGCCCTTCTGCGTGAAGAAGATCGAATGCGGCATCGGCGCGTCGTCCCACTCCTTGGAGAAATGGTCGCGCTCCATGCGGAAGGCTTTGTACTTGCCGCTCGGGGTGTCGTACTGGCCGCCTTTCCCCGTGGACACCGGCCAATGATAGAGCGGCCGCCCGTCGACCTCGACGGTCATCTGCTGGATCGACTTGTCGATGGTGACCGTGACGGCGGCCTGGGCGGGCACGGCGAGCATGCAGGCCGAGAAGGCAAGGACGATATAACGCGGCATCGGTACCCGTTCCCCGAACTGAACAATCGCACGCTAGCTACGCTTTATGGCCGGATTTGTTCCAACCCGGAATCACGAGACGGCAGCGTGCTTAATGGCACGAACGTGAAGACGGCCGCGGCAGCTTTGGTCCAGCCCATATTAACCTTTGGTTAACCATATCGGCGCCACCGTCACGGGCCACAGGCAAGGAGTGGCTCCATGAACGTCATCACGCTCGCGTCCCGCAAGGGCGGCGCCGGCAAGAGCACGCTCACCGCGCAACTTGCCGCGCAGGCGCAGGCGGCGGGCAAGCGCGTCACCGTCATCGACGCCGATCCGCAGGGCTCGCTCTCGCTCTGGCATTCGCTGCGCAAGGACGGCCTGCCCAAGCTGGTCACGCCCGAGCGCGGGCTCGACCGCGCGCTCGCTTTCGCGATGATCGAGGGCACCGACTACGTGTTCATCGACACCGCGCCGACCATGTGGGTGGTGGTGCAGGAGGCGATCCGCGCCGCCACGATGGTGCTGATCCCGGCGCGCCCCGGCTTCTTCGATCTCGCCGCCGTGCGCGAAACCGTGAAGGTCGCGCGTGAGCGCGACCGGCCCTACGCTGTGGTGATCAACGCCGCGCCGGTCAAGCGCGACGACAAGGAGGCAAACCTGGTCGCGCACTCGCGCGCCTACTTCGAGGGTTTGCAAATTCCGGTGTGGTCCGGCCAGATCAGCCAGCGCGCCGGCTTCCAGTCGACGCTCGCGGCCGGCGCCAGCGCCGCCGAGATCGGCCCCGCGACCGCGGCCGGCATGGAGATCGCCAGGCTATGGAGCGCGGTGGAGCGCTCGATCGAGGCGATCAACAACGCACGGTTCGAGCCGGGGGGCGCGGCGAACGAGGGCGGGGTGATGGGGGCGGGAAGGGCGGCGTAGGGCGCAATAAGCGTAGCGCATTGCGCCGCTTCTCGGCGGAGCGCGATGCTTCGGCGAACGCGCAACACGGCGAGAAGAAGAACGAACACCACTGGGGTCTTGCGGAATTCTCGGCTGGCGTCGCCTGCGGCGCAATGCGCTTTGCTTATTGCGCCCTACGAATTACGGCGCAAACCCGCGCGAAACGATGTCGTCCCATGAATAGGGGCATTGCGCGGGAAATCGCTCCTCATCCAATCCGGTCTCGCGCGCGGCCTCGACCCGCGTCCTGCGGTAGCCGCGCATGATGGGCTCGGCGATGCGCGGCTTGAGACCCGGATTGTCGGCAAGGACATCGTCGAGCGCGATGCGCTGCTCCTTGATCGAAAGAGCCCAACTACGCGACCGCAGGTCCGGTTGATGATCCCACTTCAGCATGTGCAGCAGGAGCACACGAAGCGCACTTTCCAGCTTGCTGAACTGTTCGCGGCCCAAGGATTCGATCTCCTCCGCCACATTTTCGCGGCAATAGCCGTAAGCCGCCCGGCTCGAATGAGCCGCGCTTGGTCGAGCGACCATGAATAGAAATCGCGCTCGTAAGTGGGCGCGGCCGCGTCCGGGGCGGGCACCAGCTCGGCTTCATCCGCAGTGGGACGGGTCGGCATGGGGGCACTATAGCATACCGGCTTGCGGGCCGAAGCGGGCGGGAAGGGAGGCGCTACACCTTCGGTTCGCTCTCCGCCCGATCGAACACCGGCAGCTTCTTGAAATCATCGCCGCGCTCGGAGGCCGGCAAGTCCTCGGTCGCGTGGCGCACGGCTTCCTGCATCTCGTCGAGCCCGTCGATCGTTTCGTTTGCCCCGCTGCCCTCGTCGTGGCGGCCGGTGACCTCGCTTTTCGGATGCGACTCGATTTCGGGATGGCGGATCTCGTCTTCCGCCAGGGTGCCGGGGTCGGCACCGAAATCGTTCTCGCGGCCAAGCGGAGATTCCAGCCGCACGCGGTCCTCTGGCCTCAAGACGTCTGCGGCGGGCTGCTTGCGGGTTGCTCTTGCCATTGTTTCCTCCGCGGGCTTTGCGTTGGAAACGGCCGAGGCCATCCCGTTGTTCCGGGAACCTGATCGCCCGTCATACCCATTGTCCGGCTTCCTCATCCGTCGGCAGCCGTCCATCCGGCGTCAGTTGGTTGACCAACTCGGGCAGGTGCTCGCTCAGCGATGACAGCACCTGCTCGCGCGGCATGCCGGTCTGCTGCGCGACCGCATCGATGTCGTTGATGCCGACAGCGTTCGCGAGCTCGCTCTCCGAGATGCGCTGGTTTTCTCCGGTGCCGACCCAGGACCGCGCCGCCTCGCCCTGACCGTTTTGCTCGAGATCGCCAACGAGATTGCGCAAGCCGTTGTTGAGGAGCCCGCCTGCCGCGCCGCCGGCCAGCAGGCCGCCGAGAATGCCGCCCAGTCCGCCACCCATTCCGCCGCCACCCATGCCCGGGCGCGCGCCGCCGCCGAACAGGCCGCCGAGAATGTCGCCCAGGCCACCGCCCGGAGCGCCCGCCGTTCGTGGGTCGGGCATTGGACCGCTGCCATTGCCACCCGGTAGGTTTGCGGCTCCGCGGCCCTTCATCGCCTTGTAGGCGAGCAAGCCGAGCAGGGCCATCATCCAGGGCGACATGCCGCCGCCGGGCGCGGCCTGGCGCGGGCCGCGCGGGCCATTCTGCATTCCATTGAGGACGTCCATCAGGCCCATGGTTTTTCTCCGCCGTTGACGCAATCACCTCCGATTGCCTGGGTCGGACGTAACGCAACGCGCGACCAACCTGTTCCAGATGAACGGGGACGTCACCGCGCGGACAAGTCACCCGACCTGTGTGCGGAACGATTGTCGCAAATCCGCATTCGGGAATATGGCGCCGACTGTGTCGGGCGGGTGATGAGTTATTTCCGCGGCGTCGGAGGCGACAGGAGGCCGCATGGGTATCTTCAGCAGCATCGCGAACGCCATTTTCGGGTCCGGCTCGTCCACGGCCGCAACAAGACCAGCGCCATCGGGTGGACCGGCCGCGCCCGGCTCCGGGGCGCCGTCAGCTTCTTCCGCATCCACCGCTCCGGCCCCGATCTCCCGCAGCGAAGTCGAGGCACAGATCGCCGCGATCGAAGCGAGACGAGGTGTGAAGTATAATTGGAAGCAATCGATCGTCGACCTGATGAAGCTGTTGGACCTCGACAGCAGCCTCGCGTCGCGCAAGGAACTCGCGCAGGAGCTCGGCTACAAGGGCGCACTCGACGGCTCGGCCGAGATGAATATCTGGCTGCATAAGCAGGTGATGGAGAGGCTCGCCGAAGGCGGCGGGAAGATCCCGGAGAGCCTCAAGGGGTAGCGGCGAACCCGGCGCGCTTCAGCCGGACGATCTCGCGCTCGAGGCTTTGCAGGAACGCCGAGCGGTCCTTCGGCGCAAACGGCTGCGGGCCGCCGGTGACCGCGCCGGCCGAACGCAACTGATCCATCAGGTTGCGTGTGGCGAGCGCCATGCCGATGGAGCTTTCCGAGAACGGCTTGCCGTTCGGCGCGATCGCGATGCCGCCGGCCTTCACGACGCGCGCCGCGAGCGGAATATCCTGCGTGACCACGAGCGCGCCGCTGCCGGCGCGTTCGGCGATCCAGTCATCGGCCGCATCCATGCCGGCGGCGACGACCACGCGCTGGATCAGCGGATCACGCGGCACCGCAATCGGGCTGTTGCTGACGACGAAGACCTTCAGGCCGTGCCGCTCGGCGACGCGATAGACTTCCTGCTTCACCGGGCAGGCGTCGGCGTCGATGTAGATCGTGATCGCGGCGCCCGAGGTCATCGCGCGCGTCCCTCAAAAACGGATGCGCGGGCCTCGAGCCCGCGCATGTCGCCAGTATCCGATGGAAGCCGCTTAGCTGACCTTCAGATTCTCCGCCGAGGTCTTGCCGCGATTGCTCACCAGTTCGTATTCCACGCGCTGGCCTTCGTTGAGCGTGCTCAGTCCGGCGCGTTCGACGGCCGAGATGTGCACGAAGACGTCCTTTCCGCCGTCCGACGGCTGAATGAAGCCGTAGCCTTTGGTCGGGTTGAACCACTTCACGTTTCCGCTAGCCATTAGTATCTCCAGTAGATCCTCGATGTAGGGACGGCGTTAGCCACGCGCACACTGCGCTTTTGCGCGGCCAATCGCAACCGCAATGTTCGGCGCGGCGGACGCGCGGCCTCCGGCTGCAAAGCAAATGCTTTGTGTAGAAAAACTGTCAGATTCGGCTCAAACCCGTTCCACAAATGAATCCACCACACGTTTTTCGCCGGCCCGGTCGAACGCGATGGTGAGTTTGTTGCCGTCGATGTGCGTCACGTTGCCGTTACCGAATTTCAGATGGAAGACGCGGTCGCCGAGCGTGAACGGCGACGTGCCGGTGGACTTCGCGACCAGTTCGCCCTCGATGGTGAGCGGCACGCGGCGCTTGGGCGCACCGGCTCGGCCGCGTTCGGGCCGCGATGGCGCCGTCTCGGCGACCGGCGCGTCCTGCAGATAATCGTCCGCGTCGTCTTCGAACCCCCCGCTGCGTGTCTTGCGCGCCTGCGCGCGCTGCCAGCCCGGCGTCGTGTAGTTCGAGCCGAAGCTTTCCATCGTGTCGAAGCGCGAGGCGCCGTAGTTCTGGCCGAAGTTGCCGAAGCCGCCTTTGGCCTCGGTTACCTGCACATGGGCCTCGGGCAACTCGTCGAGGAAGCGCGACGGAATGCTGGATGACCAGGAGCCGTGGATGCGGCGGTTCGACGTGAAGTAAATCTTCGCGCGGCGGCGCGCGCGCGTGATCCCGACATGCGCCAGACGGCGCTCCTCTTCGAGGCCTGCGCGCCCCTGATCGTCGAGCGAGCGCTGGTGCGGTAGCAGGCCCTCCTCCCAGCCGGGCAGGAACACGGTGTCGAACTCCAGGCCCTTCGCGGAATGCAGCGTCATGATCGAGACGGCTTCGTTGCCTTCGCCCCGATCGGTGTCCATCACGAGCGAAATGTGCTCGAGGAAACCAGCGAGGTTCTCGAACTCCTCCATCGAGCGGACCAGCTCTTTCAGGTTCTCCAGCCTGCCGGCCGCATCGGCTGAGCGGTCCTTCTGCCACATCTCGGTGTAGCCGGACTCATCGAGCACGATCTCGGCCAGCTCGGTGTGCGGCAGCATGTCCTTGCTCGCGCGCCAGCGGTCGAATGCGGCGACGAGGTCGCGCAATGCGCCGCGCGGTTTTGCCTTCAGCTCTTCGGTCTGCGTCAGCGCGCGCGCAGCCTCGAGCAGCGGCACGTTCGCCTTGCGCGCATGGAGCTGGAGCTGCTGCAGCGTCGCATCGCCCAGTCCACGCCGCGGTGTGTTGATGATGCGCTCGAACGCGAGATCGTCCGCCGGCTGATTGACCAGACGCAGATAGGCGAGCGCGTCGCGGATTTCGGCGCGCTCGTAGAAGCGCGGGCCGCCGATCACCCGATAGGGCAGCCCGAGGGTGACGAAACGGTCCTCGAACTCGCGCATCTGGAACGAGGCGCGCACCAGGATGGCAATCTCCTCGAGCGAGTGGCCGGCACGCTGCAGCTCCTCGATCTCCTCGCCGACCGCGCGCGCTTCCTCTTCCGAGTCCCACGCGCCGGTAACAGTGACCTTCTCACCCGGCTCATCCTCGGTGCGCAGGGTCTTGCCCAGCCGGCCCTCGTTGTGCGCGATCAGGTGCGAGGCGGCGCCGAGGATATGCGCGGTAGAGCGGTAGTTGCGTTCGAGGCGGATGACCTTGGCGCCGGGAAAGTCCTTCTCGAAGCGCAGGATGTTGTCGACCTCCGCGCCGCGCCAGCCGTAGATCGACTGGTCGTCGTCGCCGACGCAGCAGAGGTTCTTCGAGCCCTGCCCGATGAGGCGGAGCCAGAGGTACTGTGCGACGTTGGTATCCTGATACTCGTCGACCAGCACGTATTTGAAGCGCTCGTGATATTGCCGCAGCACTTCCGGGTGCTCGCGGAACAGGCGCAGCATCTCGATCAGAAGGTCGCCGAAATCGGCCGCGTTCAGCGTTTTCAGCCGCGCTTGATAGGCCTTGTAAAGCTCGATGCCGCGGCCGTTCGCGAACGTCGCGGCTTCGCCGGGCGGGACTTTGTCCGGGGTGAGCCCGCGATTTTTCCAGCCGTCGATGATTGAAGCGAGCACGCGCCCCGGCCAGCGTTTCTCATCGATGTTGCCGGCTTCCAACAGTTGCTTCAAAAGCCGGATCTGATCGTCGACGTCGAGGATGGTGAAATCGGGCTTGAGACCCACCAGCTCGGCATGGCGGCGGAGAATCTTCACGCCGATGGAATGAAAGGTGCCAAGCCACGGCATTCCTTCGACGATCTGCCCGACCATGGCGCCGACGCGGCTCTTCATCTCGCGCGCGGCCTTGTTGGTGAACGTGACGGCGAGGATCTCGGAGGGGCGCGCACGGCCGAGCGAGAGGATGTGCGCGATCCGGGTCGTCAGCACGCGGGTCTTGCCGGTTCCGGCACCTGCGAGCACCAGCACCGGCCCATCGAGCGTCTCGACGGCCTCGCGCTGCTCGGGGTTCAGTCCTGCCAGATAGGGGGCTGCCACGTTGGCGCGCGCACGCGCCGCAATCCCGCCGGAGGCGGGCGCGGGGCCGATGAATTGTTGACGTGAAATCTCAGCCACTACCAAGCTTTCGGCGAATCCTGTGCCCTGAAAATGGCATCGCGCCCCTGCTTTGGCGAGGGGTGAACCGCTTATGCGTGGAACTAAAGCTAGCCTCTCGCCGGCATCGCGATGCGCCGCCCGGCCGCTTCCGGCCGGGGCAGGCGCGCGTGCGCCGTTTTCATGCGCGCCAGCGTGCGCATCACCTTGTCGGGGAACGGCGCGACCTTCTTCGACGTCATGTTGACGTGCAGCGTCATGTTCTCCGAGGTCGCCGACATCCAGCCCTCGGTCGCGTGGAACAACTGCTGGAAATAGTGGATGCGCTTCTCGTCGCAATCGAGCAACTGAAACGTCACGCGCACCGGGTCGCCTTCGTGCAGTTCGCGCAGGTAGCGCACATGCGCCTCGGCCGTGAAGGTGGAGTGGGCTTGCCTGCTCAGATACTCGGCACCGATCCCAAGCAGTTCGTAGGCTTCATCGACACAGCGGTCGAACAGCACGTTGTAATAGGCCATGTTGAGATGGCCGTTGTAATCGATCCAGGCGGGCTCGACCCGCATCACGGAGGAAACGAACGGGGCAAAGAACAGTGGTTCGAGATCGGTACGGTCGAGCATTCCCATCATCCCCGGCGCGGTGATATTGCCATATTCGCAGCGGGGTGGAACTGTTTCTTCCGGTTCAACGAAGATTTGAAGCACCATGCGGCAGCGCAGGAGGACACGATGACGTCTCCGATTGCATCGACGCTCGAAAATCTGACGGCCGCGCTCAAGGCCAACCCCGAAAAGGCGCGCGCCAAGTATGCCCCGGCGACAGCGACGCTGGCGGATGGACTCAAATGCAGCGTTACCGGCCCCTCCGGCGAGAAGATCGTGACCGACATGACCAAGGCGATGGGCGGAGAGGCATCGGCACCAAATCCCGGCTGGTATTTCCGCGCGTCGATCGCGGCCTGCTGCTCGACCGCGATCGCGATGAACGCGGCGCGCCGCGGCATCAACCTGACAGCGCTCGAGGTCACGGTCGAAGCGGACGGTGACAACCGTGGCATCCTCGGTATGGACGCGAGCGTCTCGGCCGGCCACGCGGCGTTGCGCACCCATGTGAAGATCGCCGCCGAGAACGCGACGGCGGAACAGCTTCAGGACCTGGTGCGCTTTTCCGAGGCGCATTCGCCGGTGGGCTGCACGGTGCGCGACGCGCCCCCCAACACCCTGCGTCTTGAGGTCGTCTAGATCGCGCGCGGTCCGTCTTTGCGGACAAACCCATCGCTCTGGTAGGGTCCGGCCGCGAAACCGGGCGGGATACGATATGGCCATGGCGGAACTGGCGGCGCAGCCGCGCAATGAGAAGGCTGTGAAAGCCGCGATCGGTGCGCTCGCCGCGAAATTCGGCAACCGCCTCGTGACCTCGCAGGCGGTGCGCGAGCAGCACGGCAACACCCTGACCTGGATCGAGAACCAGCCACCCGATGCGGTCGTGTTCCCGCAAACAGCCGAGGACGTGCAGGACGCGGTGCGCATTTGCGTGCAGCATCGCGTACCGGTCATCCCCTACGGCACCGGCACGTCGCTCGAAGGCCACATCAACGCGCCGCAGGGCGGCGTCACGCTCGACTTCCGCGACATGAACCGCGTTCTCGCCGTCCACGCCGAGGACCTTGATTGCGTTGTCGAACCGGGTGTGACGCGCAAGCAGCTCAACGAATATCTGCGCGACCAGGGTCTGTTCTTTCCGATCGATCCTGGCGCCGACGCCTCGATCGGCGGCATGACGGCGACGCGCGCGTCCGGCACGAACGCCGTGCGCTACGGCACGATGAAGGACAACGTGCTGGCGCTGAAGGTGGTGCTGGCGAGCGGCGAATTGATCTCGACCGCGCGGCGCGCCAAGAAATCCTCCGCCGGCTATGACCTCACGCGGCTGTTCGTCGGCTCGGAAGGCACCCTCGGCGTCATCACCGAGATCACCGTCAAGCTGCACGGCATCCCGGAGGCGATTTCCGGCGGCATCTGCCCGTTTCCCTCGGTCGAGGCCGCCTGCAACGCGACCATCGCGACGATCCAGTCGGGCATTCCGGTCGCGCGCATCGAACTGTTCGACGAGCTGCAGGTGAAGGCGTGCAATGCCTACTCCAAGCTCACCTTGCCGGAGTCGCCGCTGTTGTTTCTTGAGTTCCATGGCACCGAGGCCGGCGTCGCGGAACAATCGGCGCGCTTCGGCGAGATCGCGGCGGATCTCGGCGGCGGCCCGTTCACCTGGACCACCAATACCGAGGAACGCAACAGGCTCTGGCAGGCGCGCCACGATGCCTACTGGGCGGTGATCGGCCTGCGGCCGGGTGCGAAGGCGTTCGCGACCGACGTCTGCGTGCCGCTGTCGCGCCTCGCCGAATGTGTCACCGAAACCCAGCGCGACATCGCCGAGCACAACATGCTCGCGCCGATCGTCGGGCATGTCGGCGACGGCAATTTCCATACCTCGGTGCTGCTCGACATGAACGATCCGGCAGAGGTGGCGACCGCCAAGGCGTTCAGCGAGCGGCTGGTGGAACGCGCGCTCGCCATGGAGGGCACCTGTACCGGCGAGCACGGCGTCGGCCAGGGCAAGATGAAATACCTTCAGGCCGAGCACGGCGAGGCGCTGGCGGCGATGCGGGCGATCAAGCATGCGCTCGACCCTCAGGACCTCATGAATCCGGGAAAAATCGTCGCATTTTGATCGACTTAGGCCGATCCGACATATAATCGCCGCGTTGAATCGGCTAAACTCGGCGCATAGTCGGCATTGGGGCTGAGACGGTTCGCGAACGCGCGACCGAAGGGCTCGGAGCACGCTTTTGCAGGCGACTCTGCTCGGATTGAGTACGGCCATCATCCTGGCGCTCATCGCGGCGCTGGTGGGTCCGCATTTTGTCGACTGGTCGCAGTACCGCGCGACGTTTGAGCGCGAGGCGACGCAGCTTGCCGGCATGCCGGTGCGCATCGCCGGGCCGATCGACGTGCGCATCCTGCCGACGCCGACGCTCACGTTAGGTCGGGTCGAGTTCGGCAGCGTGTCGCAGCCGCACGCGAAGGTGCGCGAACTCCATGCTGAACTGGCGCTCGGCTCGCTGATGCGCGGCGCGGTCCGCGCGTCCGAACTGCGCGTGGCCGGGCCGGAGCTTTCGATTGGCGTTGCGGCGAATGGGCGCGCCGATCTGCCTGTCCTGCGCGTCGGTTTCGATCCCGAGCAGTTCCTGATCGACAAACTCGCAATCGACGACGGACGGCTCGTATTCGCCGACGCGGCGAGCGGCACGACCGTTTCGCTCCAGGGCCTCTGGTTCAATGGCGACTTGCGCTCCCTGCTCGGTCCCGCGAAGGGCGAGGGCGGGTTCATCGCGGCGGGCGAGCGCTACGGCTATCGGCTGGCGACGAGCCGTGTCGGCGACGACGGCAGCGTGAAGCTGCGGCTCGCGCTCGATCCGTCGGATCGCCCCCTCGCGATCGAGGCCGACGGCGCGTTGCGGCTTGAAGACAGTTCTCCGCGTTTCGAGGGTACGGTGACGCTCGCGCGGCCGGCGGTCGCGGGCGGCGATGGTCGCGGTACTGTCGCCGTGCCATGGCGCGCGAGCGCCAAAGTCAAGGCAGCGCCAAGCCACGCCTTGTTCGAGCAGCTCGAATACAGCTACGGACCCGAGGCGCGCGCGCTCAAGCTCACCGGCACCGCGGAGTTCCGTTTCGGAAAGGAGCCGCGTTTCGACAGCGTGCTCTCGGCGCGCCAGATCGATCTCGATCGTGCGATGGCGCTCCCGGATGCATCGGGTCGCCTGCCGCTCGCCGCGCTCAAGGCGTTTATCGAGCCGCTGGCCGCTTCATACCGGCCGCGATTTCCGGTGCGGCTCGGCATCGGCGTCGATGCGGTCACGCTCGCAGGCGGCACGCTGCAGAACATGCGTGGCGACATCAAGCTCGACAACGACGGCTGGGACATCGAAACCCTGGAATTCCGCGCGCCCGGCTTCGCGCAGATACGCCTGAGCGGAAAGGTGGCCGCGGCGCCGCAGGGCGTGACGTTCAAGGGACCCGCGCAGATCGAGGCGAGCGATCCGAAATTATTTGCTGCCTGGCTCGAAGGCCGCGCCGACGCCGTGCAGCACCAGGCCGGCCTGCTGCGCGCCAGCGGCGACCTCGCCATCGGACCGCAGGAGTTCGCCGTCGAGCGGCTGAAGCTCGAGTTCGATCGCAAGACGGTCGAAGGCCGGCTCGCCTACGTGGCGAACGGCGCACGGCCGCCGCGCCTCGACGCAGAACTCAAGGCCGGAGAGCTCGACATTGACGGGATGCTCGCTTTCGCCCGCGCCGCACTCGACGGCAGCGCGATCGAGCGGCCGCGCGAGGTCGCGCTCACCGTCGATATCGGGCGCGCGAGCCTTGCCGGCGTCGCGGTCAAAGGCGTGAGCGGCACATTCAAGCTCGATCCCGCCGGACTGACGTTCGACCGCGTGCGCATCGCGGACCTTGCCGATGCCGCCTTCAACCTGAATGGCCGCATGGAAGGTGCGCTTGATGCGCCGCGCGGGACGGTGACCTTCGACATCGATGCACGTGGCCTCGATGGCACCGTCGCGGTGCTGACGAAATACTGGCCGGAAGCCGCGGATCTGCTGCGCCAGGCAGCGGCGAAGATCGTGCCGCTCAAAACGCGCGCGACGCTCGGCATCGAGCCGGTCTCGGCAACCGATCCGCGCGGCAACAGCAAGGTCACGCTCGCGCTCGACGGCACAGCCGGGACGCTGCGCATGAAGATCGGCGCGGAGGCGGCGGGCGATCTCGGCGCGCTCAGGTTGCCGGTGTTTCGTCTCGATGGTCAGGTCACCGCGACCGATGGCTCGGCGCTGACCGCACTGCTCGGCCTCGACCGCGCGCTCAACGTGGACAAGCGTGCCGGGACGCTGAGCGTCGCGGTGCGCAGCGCCGCAGGCAGCGATGCGCGCGTCGACGTGAAGCTCAATGCGGGCGGGCTGGCGGCGAGTGCCAGCGGCACGGCGCGCCTGTTCGATGCGAAGGGGTTTGCAACGGCCGTCGACCTGACCATGCAGGCGGCCGACATGAGCCCGTTGCGCCGCGGTGCGCTCACGCAACCGACCGCACTGCTGCCGGTCGCGATGCGCGCCAGGCTGACCGCAAGCGCGAACGAGGTGGCGCTCGAGAGCATTTCGGGCGCGGTCGGCGGCTCCCCAGTGCGCGGCAAGCTCGTGCTCGGGCTGGGCACATCGAAGCGCATCGAGGGCCAGATCGACGCCGACACGATCGAAGTGCCGGCCCTGATTGCGATGGCGGTCGGCATGCCGCGCTCTGTCGCGCGGGCTGACGCACCGGCCTGGGCCGGCGACCCGTTTGGCGACGGCGCGCTCGACGGTCTTGAAGGGCGCATCGATTTCACAGCCGGACGTGTCGGGCTGACGCCGGTGCTGGTCGCGCGGCAGACGCGCGGAACGGTCCGACTTGGCGCAGGCGAGATCGCGATCGAACTTGCCGAAGGCACGCTCGCCAATGGCCGCGCGACCGGGCAGCTCATCTTGCGCCGCGGCGCGGACGGGCTTGCGGCGCGCGGGAAATTCTCGCTATTGGGCGGCGATGCCGCGCAGCTGTTGCCGAGCGACGGCAAAGCCGCCGTGCTCGGCCGCGTTGCGCTTCAGGCCGAGGTCGAAGGCAGCGGACTTAGCCCCGCCTCGCTGATCGGATCCCTCGCCGGTGCCGGCACGATCACGCTGGAGGACGCGCAGCTTGCCGGCCTCGATCCGAAAGCCTTCAATGCCGCGATCCGTGCGGTCGAGCAGGGAGCGGCGATCGACGCGCCGCGCATCCGCGAAATCGTCACGACGGTGCTCGACGGAGGCGCCCTTGCAGTGCCGCGGCTCGATGCCGCCGTGACGGTGAATGCCGGGCAGGCGCGCATCGCGCCGACGACCGTGCTCGGGCAGGGCGCCGATCTGTCCTTCGCGGCGAACGCCGATCTCGCCGACGCCACGCTCGATGCGCGCCTGACGTTGTCGGGACCGATGATCACCGAAGGCTCGAGCGCGATCCGGCCTGAGATATTGGTGACGCTGAAGGGGCCATACGCCGCGCCGAAGCGCACCGTTGACGCCTCGACCCTATCGGGCTGGCTGATGCTGCGTTCGGTCGAACGCCAGGCGAAGCAGATCGATGCGATGGAGGCGCAACGCCGTGAGGCGGAACGGCGCGAGGCTGAGCAGCGGCGCGAGGCTGAACGCCGCGACGCTGAACGCCGCGACGCAGAGGCGAGGGCGGTAACCAGCACGATCCCCGCCGCGTTCCCGGCGCCGCCGGCCATTGCGGAGGAAGCGCCGGCGCCGCCAGCGGCTGCGACGCCGCGCGTCATTCGTCCGCACGCGCCATCGCGCACGCCGGCACCGGGCGCCGAGCCCGCGCCGGCGCTGCCGCCACCGCTGAACATCGGTCCGGCACCGGGCGCCGCCAAATCCAATCGTCTGCCGCGGCCGGCGGGCTCGGCGGCCGCACAGAACCCGCCGCCTCAAGCGGCCCCACCGCCCGCGCCGCGCTCCGCGCTCGAAACGCTATTCGGGATACAGCGCTGACATCACCGGCCGCCCGCCGGACTCGCGCGATTCGGTGGGCGTGCCACCCCCGCCGGCAAGCGAGCGATAGTGATCGAGCACGAACAGCCGGATCGCTGACGAGAGATTGCCTTGACGGCGCTCGGAGTCGATCAGCGCGACCAGTTCCGACAGCGTGATGTGGCGGGACGTGGCGATATCCTTGAGCCCGATCCAGAACGCGTCCTCGAGACTGACGCTGGTCTTGTGCCCCGCGATCACGATCGAGCGCTTCACGACCGGCGATTTCACGGTGCCTCTCCCGGGTCGATCTTGTGCGCGTCGAGGACGCCGCACTCCTTCTGCGAACGTGCAGCGTCGAGCAGCCGCTCCGCCTTGGTGCGGCCGTGCTGGATCCGGTTTGCCGCCGCACGTTCAGCGTCGCGTTCCTTTACAGCGCGCTTGCGGGCTTTGTGCAGATTGACCAGTTCGCCCATCGCGGAAATCCATCGGTTCGGACGCCCCGCACTGGCGCTTCTCCTGCGCGCAACAGCGCGCAGGGCTACGAGCATTCAAATGGTATTTTCTTCCGCCACGCAACACATGCTTGGCTGAACGGAGCGATACTATCGTGGTAGCCACATCACCATAACGTATAATATCACAACACGGGCTGCCTGACCAAACTACCTGCCCTCATCCGGGCCGCACCATTTTCTCCGGCCGCACCAGCCGATCAAATTCCGCCGCCGTGACGTGGCCGCTTGCCACCGCCTCCTCGCGCAGTGTCGTGCCATTCGCGTGTGCGGCTTTGGCGATTTTGGCGGCGTTGTCGTAACCGATCTTCGGTGCGAGCGCCGTGACCAGCATCAGCGAGCGCTCGGTGAGCTCGCGGATGCGCGCCTCGTTGGCGCGAATTCCAGTGACGCAATTGTCGGCGAAAGAGCGCGCCGCGTCCGCGATCAGCCGGATCGATTGCAGCAGCGCATAGGCCATCACGGGCTTGTAGACGTTGAGCTCGAAGTGACCCTGCGAGCCCGCGATCGCGACGGTGGTCTGGTTTCCGAACACACGCGTGCACGCCATGGTCAGCGCTTCGCTCTGCGTCGGGTTGACCTTGCCGGGCATGATCGAGGAGCCGGGCTCGTTTTCCGGCAGGATCAGCTCGCCCAGACCAGAGCGCGGCCCGGAGCCGAGAAAGCGGATGTCATTCGCGATCTTGAACAGCCCGGCCGCGACCGAATCGAGTGCGCCGTGCGCGAACACATAAGCGTCGTTCGAGGCAAGCGCCTCGAACTTGTTCGGCGCCGAAGTGAATGGCAGCCGCGTGATCGCGGCAACGCGGCGCGCGAACAGTTTGCCGAATTGCGGCTTGGCATTCAGCCCGGTGCCGACCGCGGTGCCGCCCTGCGCAAGCGGATAGAGCTGCTTCAAACCGAGCCGCACGCGCGCGATGCCGAGCTTCACCTGCTCGGCATAGCCCGAGAATTCCTGGCCCAGCGTGAGCGGCGTCGCATCCTGCGTATGCGTGCGGCCGATTTTCACGATCCCGGCGAACTCCTTCGACTGCTTCTGCAGTGCGTCCTGCAGGTGTGCGAGCGCAGGGTCGAGCAGCCACGCGATCTCGGTCGCGGCCGCGATGTGCATCGCGGTCGGGAACGCGTCGTTCGACGACTGGCTCATGTTGACGTGGTCGTTCGGATGGACGGGCGACTTCTCGCCGCGCTTGGCCCCGAGCAGTTCGTTCGCGCGGTTGGCGATCACCTCGTTCATGTTCATGTTGGTCTGCGTGCCCGAGCCGGTCTGCCACACCACCAGCGGAAACTCTCCGTCGAGCTTGCCGTCGATCACCTCCTGCGCGGCCTGGACGATCGCGCGGGCGCGCTTGCGGTCGAGCAGCTTGAGCGATTGATTGACCTCGGCCGCGGCGCGCTTGACGAGGCCAAGCGCCCGGATGAGCGGGAGCGGCATGCGCTCCTCGCCGATGCGGAAATTTTCCAGCGAGCGCTGCGTCTGCGCGCCCCAGTATTTGTCCGCCGGCACCTCGATCGGGCCGAAAGTGTCGGTTTCGATGCGGGTCTTCGCCATGATCGGTCCCTTCGCGGCCGGCCGCCGCGCCGATGCGGGTCGCCGCGCGGCTGACTATTTCTTGCGGAACCGGTCGAGCCGCACCACCTCGGCGCCGCCGGACGGCTTGTCCGGCTCGGGCCTGTCGGTGCCGCCGACCAGCACGGGCGCAGGCGCGGGCGCCTTCGGCTCCGCCTTGGCGGGCTCGGCCGGCCCGACGGCGGCGGGCGCCTCCGGCTCGACTGCGACCGGCTTGCGCCGCGGCTTTGCGGCTTTCGGCTCCTCGACGATCGGCGCTGCGGCGGGCTTCTCCGCCGGCGCGTCCTTACCCTCGGCCTGCGTCTCGAACTGCAGCCCGAACTGGACCGACGGATCGAAGAACCCCTTGATCGCGTCGAGCGGCACGTGAAGCTTCTCGGACACCCCGGAAAACGACAGCGCCACCTCGAAATGCGCGTCGCTCACCGCGAGATCCCAGAACTGGTGCTGCAGCACGATGGTCATCTCTTCGGGGTACTGCTCGCGCATGCGCGCGGAGAGCTTCACGCCGGGCGCGCGGGTGTCGAACGTGACATAGAAATGGTGCTCGCCCGGCAAACCGGTTTTCGCCACGTCGGCGAGCACGCGGCGCACCACCGCGCGCAGCGCCTGCTGCGTCAACAGATCGTAGCGGATGTGGTCGACCGCCATTGCTGCCTCGAGACTCAACCAGCGAAATGTAAAGCTTCGCGCGCGGGAACGCCAAACGTTTCAGGCGGAGCGTGAAATGAAGTGGAGGCTTCTGTTGCCAGGTGCCTCCGAACCCCGCCTGCCGGAGCTTATCCCGTCAGGACTTTAAGTATCGGTATTACAAACCGCTTACGCGGCCTGCGCTACCGGAGCATAGTTGTCGTTGGCAACTATGGATTGGTCCATCACGGCGGTACCATACCGGGCAAAAGCACGTCCTTTACGCCCTCGTCGATCCTGTTTCGGCCCCGTGATCAGGGATCAGGCATCAGGCGTCAGGGTATCAGGCAGAAGCTTTGCGTCCTGATCCCTGATGCCGGTTTCCTGACTCCTGGAATTGGTGGAGCCGCCGGGTACTGCCCCCGGGTCCGATAGGTTTATTCCAACGCACGTTTATCGCCATAGCCGGCCTTGCGGACGGCAACGCCAATATAGGCGAGGAAGGTTGACGAAAAAAGAGCCCGTCGGAACCCTTCGTCGGGCGGGCAAAGCGAAGCGTACCCGCCGCCCCCGGAAATGACGCGGGCACGCGCTTGGCGCTTTGCCCGCCCTACGGCCTCTCGCCAAGCCAACGCTCCGCGGCCCGTGTTGACGAGGGCGCGGGTTGCCCTGTCCCGTTTTTCCTCACCCTCCGCAGAGGGAAATGGAGCGCCGGGAGGCGCCAGGGCGCTGCGCTACGGCGCCCCTGTGGTGCCCGGTGCGTTACGCCGGACACCGAACGCGCCTTGCAGGGTCGGGTTTGCGAGACCCGTCCCGAGACGCGCGCGGGCGGTGATCTCAAGGCTTGCGAGGCCTTGCCACCGAACCGCTGCGCCTCCCGGCGCTCCACCGGCTGATGCCCGGCTTGCCCGATATCGGCCGACCAACGGCGAACGCGGGCTATCCGCATCCGCCCCGAAGGAGTCTGGGCCTGTTCTCCGGCCCGGTCCCCCGGCCTTTCCCGCTCGCCCCCCGCGTCATGACGGCGGTGGAGAGCAGGAAAGGGCGCTGTGTTCACTATCTGTTCTCAAAGGAATATTGTCAAGTCGACTCGAAAGGTCGCTTGGCGCAGCGACGGTGCCAGGACGCTTCAATACCGACGGGTCGACTGATCGATGAGGCGATGAGGCAGCGAGTCTACGCGACCCCCCTCCCTAACCCTCCCCCACAAGGGGGGAGGGAACAGGCTGAGTTTGCGGCAGCGGGCTAGCAAACAGCCCGGGGTCGCCGCGCGCACGCACCTTACCGCGCCGCGCCCCGCACCCGATTACACCTAGGCGCAATAGCCCCGGGCTGTCGGGCAAGCCCAACCTGCGGCCGTCCGCCGGCCAATGGGGGCCGGCAAGTTCCACTGACCGCCCATGGCGCATGCGCTCGAAGCTTCATCACCGGCGCCGGCATTGCGCTTCGACATCATCGCCGGCCTGACCGCGGCCGCCGTGGTGCTGCCGAAGGCGATGGCCTATGCGACCGTCGCGGGACTGCCCGTGAGCGTCGGGCTCTACACCGCGTTCGTGCCGATGGTCGTCTACGCACTGCTCGGCACGTCACGCGTGCTCAGCGTCAGCTCGACCACGACGCTCGCCATTCTCACCGGCACGGAGCTCGCATTGGTGGTGCCGGACGCCGACCCCGGCAAGCTGATCGTCGCGACCGCGACGCTCACCGCGCTGACCGGCGCGCTGCTCGTCGCCGCATCGGTCCTGCGCCTCGGCTTTGTCGCCAACTTCATTTCCACGCCGGTGCTCACCGGCTTCAAGGCCGGCATCGGCCTGGTGATCGTGCTCGATCAGGTGCCGAAGCTGCTCGGCATCCACATCACCAAGGAGGGTTTCTTCCGCGACATCCTCAGCATGCTCCATCACGTGCCGGAGACATCCCTGATCACCCTGACCGTCGGCCTTGCGGCGCTGCTCGCACTGCTGGTCATGGAGCGGCTGTGGCCGCACTCGCCCGCGCCGCTCGTCGTGGTCGGCGCCGGCATTGCGGCGTCCTTCATGTTCGGCCTCGGCGCGCTCGGCGTCGGAACGGTCGGCGTCATTCCGCAATCGCTCCCCGCGATCACGCTGCCGAGCCTCGGCCTGATCGAGCAGTTGCTGCCCGGCGCGCTCGGCATCGCGCTGATGAGCTTTACCGAAACGATCGCCGCCGGCCGTGCGTTTGCCAAGCAGACGGACCCGCCGATCAAGCCGAACCGCGAGTTGCTGGCGACCGGCGCGGCGAATTTTGCCGGCGCGTTCTTCGGCGCGATGCCGGCGGGCGGCGGCACGTCACAGACCGCCGTGGTGCGGGCGGTCGGCGGCCGCACGCAGAAGGCCTCGCTGGTGACGGCGGGCGCCGCGGTCGCCACCATGCTGTTGCTCGCGCCGCTGCTCGGCCTGCTGCCGCAGGCGGTGCTCGCGGCCATCGTGATCGTCTATTCGGTCGGCCTGGTCGATCCCGCCGAATTCATGTCGATCCGCAAGATCCGCACGATGGAGTTCACCTGGGCGCTCGCCGCCTTTGCCGGCGTCCTCATCTTCGGCACGCTGCAGGGCATTGTCGTGGCGATTGCTTTGTCGCTGATCGGACTTACCAGCCAGGTCGCCAATTCGAAGGTCTACGTGATCGGCCGCAAGCGCGGCGCGGACGTGTTGCGCCCGTTGTCGCCCGAACATCCGGATGACGAAACCTTCGAGGGGCTGCTGATCGTGCGTCCTGAAGGGAGACTGTTTTTCGCCAATGCCCAGCAGGTCGGAGAGCAGATCTGGGCGCTCGTCGCCAAGTATCGGCCGCGCGTGCTCGCCGTGGACATGAGCCGCGTTCCCGACCTCGAATATTCCGCCCTGCAGATGATGCTCGACGGCGAGCGGCGCATGACCGAACAAGGGATCACGGTGTGGCTCGCGGCGCTCAACCCGAGCGTGCTGCGCTCGATCCAGTCGTCGGCCCTCGCCGAGCGGATGGGCCGGGAACGCCTTCTGTTCAATGCGCGCGCCGCGATCAGGAAATATCAGGAAAGCAGCGCTCGCCCGGCGGAGACGGTGAACAGGCCGCAGGTGATGCCGTTGCGCACTTAATAGTGCTGCGGGATCGCCTGTCCGGCCTCGATATCGCGCGCAGCGCCCTTGGGCCGCGGCTGGGCCTTGGGAATTTTCGGCAGGTCGATATCCACCTTCTTGTACGGGATGCTGTCGAGCAGGTGGCGGATCAGGTTCAGCCGGGCGCGGCGCTTGTCGTCGGCCGGCACGATGTGCCAGGGCGCGTCGGGCGTGTGCGTCGCTTCGATCATGCGCTGGTAGGCCGCCGTGTAGTCCCACCAGCGCCGCACCGACTCGGTGTCCATCGGGCTCAGCTTCCAGTGCTTGACCGGCTCCTTGATTCTCGCCTCGAAGCGGCGGCGCTGCTCGTCCTGGCTGACATCGAGAAAATATTTCCGCAGGATGATACCGTTGCGCACGATCATCTCGCGCTCGACGATCGGCGCCAGCTGCAGGAACCGCTCATATTGCTCGTCGCTGCAGAAACCCATCACGTGCTCGACTCCGGCGCGGTTGTACCAGGAGCGGTCGAACAGGATGATCTCACCGGAGGCGGGAAATTGCGCGATGTAACGTTGCATGTAGATTTGAGTCTTCTCGCGGTCGGAGGGCGCGGGCAGCGCCACGTGCCGGTAGACGCGCGGGCTCGTGCGCTCGGTGATCCGGCTGATCACGCCGCCCTTGCCGGCGGTGTCGCGGCCTTCGAACACCACGACGACGCGCGCTTTCTTGGCCTGCACCCAGTTCTGCAGGCGCACGAGCTCGGCCTGCAGCTTGCCGAGCTGCTTCTCGAATTCCTTGGCACCGATCTTGCCGGCGGGCGCTGGGTCTTCGACGCCGTCGTGCTTCCTGGAACGGCGTTTTGCCGCCTCGAAAACGTCTTTGTCTCGCAACATCCCGGCTCACCAGACAGCCGGACGACGCCTTGCGAGAGAGCCTCGAAGCGCGGGTCAACGGCCGGGTTCGATGACAGGCCGGATCACCCCACGGCGCCATTCGCCAAAGGTTTATCGCGGGATACTTCGATCCAATTGCGCAACGCCGTGCAGCCTTAGCGCCCGTCGATCTGCCGGCCCATCTGGGCGATCGCTTGCTGGTACACCGTGGCGGCATTCCAGGCCTGGATCGCGGCGTAATTCGGCTCGCCCGGCTGATAGCCGGCGCCGGCCTTCCAGCCGTGCGCTTTCAAAAAATTCGCCGTCGAGGTGAGCGCGTTCGCCGCAACGTCGAGATTGCCGGTGCCGTAATTCAGGATGCTTTTCGGCAGGAACTGGGTCTGCCCGATCTCGCCGTGCATCGAGCCGCGCGTGCTCGCAGACATCACGCCGCGGTCGACCAGCTTCAGCGCGGCGTAAAGCTGGTCGGTGAAATACTCCGGACGGCGGCAGTCGTAGGCGAGCGTCGCAACCGACGAGAGTGCGTTCTGGTTGCCGCGCTGGCTGCCGAACGCCGTCTCCATCCCCCAGATGGCGATCAGCGGCCCGGGCGGCACGCCATAGCGCTGCTCGATGCCGTCGAACAGCGCGGCCTGGGATTGCCTCAGCGAGCGGCCGCGCGCCACGATCGTCGCCGCGCCGCGCTTGGCAAGAAACTCGGGCAGCGACAGGCGGAAGCTGCGCTGGCCGCGGTCGGCATTGATGGTCGCCTGCGCGTAACTGGTCTGCATCAGCGCCGCGATGCCGGCGGCGCCGATGCCTTGACCGCGCGCCTCGGCGGCAAACTGCTGCTTCCAGCTCTCGAAGCCGCCCGCGGAATTTCCGCATTGTGCGGCCGAGGCCTGCCCGGCGCAGCCGATCAGCGCAGCGAGCCCGAGTCCGGCGATGTTGAAACACTGAAGCCTTGTCATTGGGATCTCTCTTGACCAGGGATCCCCCCACGCCCTTGTACCCGGCTCTGTGTACAGGGACCGATGGTCCCCGGGAAGAGCGCAGAACGCATGCGCGCTCCGCGCTCTTCCGCCCGCGCGACGATATGCTATCACCCCGGCGAAATCGGGGAGGACCTGCATGCGCGGATCGGGAGCGTTGATTGGGATGGCCTTGCTGGCAGCGGTGGCGCCCGCCGCCGCGCAAAGCTGGCCGCAGCGGCCGGTGACGTTCATCGTCTCGCAGTCGGCCGGCGCCAGCCCGGACGTGATGGCGCGCATGATCGCGACCAAGCTCGCCGCACCGCTCGGGCAGCAGGTGATCATCGAGAACAAGCCGGGCGCCGGCAATGTGATCGGCGCGCAGGCCGCCGCGCGCGCCGCGCCGGACGGCTACACCTTCTTCTTTGCGACATCCGCCGCGCTGGTGACCAATCCGTACATGGTGAAGAATCTCAGCTACGACCCGGTGAAGGACTTCGTGCCGGTCGCGCTGGTCACGCGCAGCCATCAGGTGATCGTGGCGCATCCGGATGTGCCGGCGAAAACGCTCGCCGAGCTGATCGCGCTCGACAAGAAGGATCCGGGCAAGATCTCGATGTCGGTCGACGGCGCGCGCAACCTTGCCGGCGTCACCGCGCAGGCGCTGAACAAGCGCGCCGGCACCCAGTTTGTGCTGATCCCCTCGGTGAACATCAACAACGGGCTGCAGGACACGATTACCGGGCGCACGCAAACCGGCATCTTCTCGGCTTCGATCGTGGAGGCGCATGTGCGCTCGGGCGCGCTCCGCGCGCTCGCGACCGCCTCGACCCATCGCCTGGTCGCCGCGCCCGACGTGCCGGCCGCGGCCGAAACTCTGCCCGGCTTCGATTTCTCCGGCTGGTTCATGGTGATGGCGCCGGCCGGAACGCCGGGCGAGATCGTGAACAAGCTCAACGGCGCGGTCGCGGAAGCCGCGCGCGACACGCAGGTGCGCGAGCTTGCGCCCAAGCTCGGCTTCGAGCTCGATCCGAAAGGGGTCGGCTCGCCCGAGGATGCCGCGGAATTCCTCAAGGCGCAGCTCGCGCTGTGGGCCAGGACCACGCAGGAGCTCGGCATTGAGCCGCAGTAAGCCATGACCGTCCGCGTGCGCGGCATCCGCAGCGTCGCGATCGATGTCTGCGCGATCGACGAAGCGGCCGCGTTCTATGCGGACGTGTGGAATCTCACGCCGGTCGCGCACGCAGGCGACGCGCGCTGTTTGCGCGGCACGAGCGCGTATCACCATATCCTGAGCCTGCATGCGGCGGCGCTGCCGGCGATCCGGCGTGTGATGTTCGACGCGGCGGATCACGCCGCGGTCGATGCGCTGCATGCGCGCGTCAGGGCGAGCGGCGTCGCATGCGAAGCGCCGCATGAGTTCGACGCGCCGGGCGGCGGTTACGGGTTCGGCTGCAAGGATCCGGAAGGGCGCAACCTTGGCGTGGCATGCGGCGGCGAGACGCACGCGGAGGCGCCTGCGCCGGACCGGCCGCACAAGGTCACGCACATCAACCTCAACGCGGCGGACTACGACGCCGCCACGCGCTTCATGTGCGACGTGCTCGGCTTCCGGCTGATCGACGAAACGGTACGCGCGCGCTTCCTGCACGCGGCCTGCCCGGATCATTTCTCGCTCGCGCTGGTGAAGCACGAGAACGCCACGCTCAACCACATCGCCTTCGACATGATCGATCTCGACTCGGTGATGCGTGGGGCAGGGCGCATGCGCGACGCCGGTTATCCGGTCGAATGGGGTGTCGGCCGGCATGGGCCGGGCAACAACGTGTTCGCCTACTTCGCCGGGCCGGAGGAAATCCCGCTCGAGTATACGGCGGAGGTGCTGCAGATCGACGACAGCTATCAGCCGCACGGGCCGGAGTTCTGGAAATTCCCGCCGGGCCGCAGCGATCAGTGGGGCGTGACCGATCCGCCGACGCCGAGGCTCGCGCGCATCCAGCAGCTGTTCGGGTTTTCGAACGACGGCGACCGCACATGAACGCGGCGGAGTTCGACTGCGAGGTCGCGGTTGTCGGATGCGGCCCGGTCGGCGCGATCGCGGCGAATCTGTTCGGGCAGGCGGGCCTGCGCACGCTGGTGATCGAGCGCGAGGCCGCGCCCTATCCGCTGCCGCGCGCAGTGCATATCGACCACGAGATGATGCGCATCTTTCAATCGGCCGGGCTCGCGCAAGCCGTGCTGCCGCTGATGCGCGAGGCGCACGGGCATATCCATATCGGCGCGGACGGCGGCGTGATCCGCTATCTCGGCTCGAAGGGACTGCCGAAGCGCTTCGGCTGGGCAAACGACTACTTCTTCTTCCAGCCCGAGCTCGAAGCCGCGATGGTCGAAGGTCTTGCGCGCTTTGCGCATGTCGCGCTGCGCCGCGGCGCAGGGCTGACGGCGCTGGAGCAAACGCCGGATAGTGTGACCTTGACGCTAGCTGACGCCCGGGCCGTCACGGCGCGTTACGTCGTCGCCTGCGACGGTGCGAACAGTTTTGTCCGCAAGGCGCTCGGCATTGCGCTCGACGATATGCAGTTTCATGAGCCTTGGCTCGTGGTCGATGCCGAGGTCGACGGGCCGATCACATTCCCGGACTTCTCCGGCGTGCCGGCGGGCGCGGAGCTCTCGCACCTTTCGGTGATGCTGTGCGATCCGCAGCGGCCCGCGACCCTGGTTCCCGGGCGCCGCAATCACCGCCGCTGGGAGTTCATGCTGCTCCCGGGCGAGCGTGATGACGCAATGATGCAGCCCGCTATCGTCGAGGCGCTGGTCGCGCCCTATGTGCGCAACGCTAGGTCGCGCGTCATCCGCGCCGCGACCTACCGCTTTCACGGGCTGGTCGCGGAGCGCTGGCAGAGCGAACGCGTCTTCCTTGCCGGCGATGCCGCGCACCAGACGCCGCCGTTCTTCGGCCAGGGGATGTGCCACGGCTTTCGCGACGTCGCGAACCTCGCCTGGAAGCTCAAGGCGGTGCTGCGCGGCGGCGCTGACCCGCGCCTGCTCGAGTCGTATCAGCCGGAGCGCGCGCCGCATGTGCGCGCCGTGATCGAGGCTGCGATCGGCGCCGGCCGCTACATTTGCGAGCGCGATCCGGCGGCGGCGGCCAAGCGCGATGCAGCGCTGCGCGCCGCGATGGGCAAGCCCGTGGTGGCAAGCGCAAGCGACCTCATTCCGCCGCTCCGCGCCGGGGTCGTCGACCCGTCCGGCGCTCCGGGCACCGGAGCGCGCTTCATCCAGCCTTATGTCGCGTACCGAGGCCGCCGCACATTGCTCGACGACGCGACCGGCGGCGGGTTTGTTCTGCTGGCGAGTTCACCGGGCGTGCTGCACGGCTTGAGCGATGCCCAACGCGGCTCCCTCGATCGCCTCGGCGTCCGGGTGTTCGCGATCGACGATGCCTCGGGCGTATCTGCGGCGCTGAGCGACGACACCGGCGATCTTGCCGCCTGGTTTGCCGCGCATGACGCAGCGGCGGTCATGCTGCGCCCGGACTTCTACGTCTACGGAACCGCTCGCGATGCGGGCACGCTGGCCTCGCTGATCGAGAATCTGCGCGCGGCGCTCGCGCCCACTGCGTAAACCTCGCGCCCGCCAACCGCCTCACACCACAGGACAATATTTCGTCGTTGACGGTGTGCGCTTTTGCCGCTTTTGTTCGCCACGGGCGGGGCGACTGTGCTAGGCAAGGGACAACACGCGATCTCAAACAGCGTGGCCAACCTTCCAGAATTCGGAGAGGGGATTATGTCTGAGGGGACCGGAGGCGCCGCGCAGGCGCCGGACAGCCGTCGGCTGATCCGCAGTCCACGCGATTTCTGGGGCGGCCTTGCGCTGGTCGCGGTGGCGGTCTTCGCGATCTGGGCCTCGAGCGATCTGCCCGGCATGCGCGGCTTCGCCTTCGGTCCGGGGACCGCGCCGCGCATGTTCGCCTATTGCCTGATGGCGCTTGGTTTCGGTGTGATGCTGACCGGCTTCCTGACCGACGGGCCCCCGCTGGAGGACTTCACCTTCTCGGGAACTTTCGGCGGCGCCGTGCTGGTGGTCGCGCTGATCCCAATCTATTTCTTCGCTGCGCAAATCGGAAAGATGGTTCCGGGCGTATCGCACGATGTGGTGCTCGCCGCGGCCGGCACGATCGTGGTCGTGGTGCTCGCCTTCTTGCTCACCCACCTTGCGCCGCGCGGACCGCTGTTCATCACCGCCGCGACCATCATCTTCGCCATCGCGGTGCGCCCGCTCGGCCTCGTGATCGCGAGCTACGTGTCGCTGGTGATCTCGGCCAACGCCACCAAGGAGGTGCACTGGATCGAAACGCTGATCTGGTGCGCGGTCCTGACCACGTTCTGTGCGGTGCTCTTTCCCTACGGCCTCAATTTGCCACTTCAGCTTTGGCCCCGGTTCTAGAGCGGCGGTGACACATGGATCTCATTCAAAATCTCTGGTTCGGCTTCGGCGTCGCCGTCACGCCGATGAATCTGCTGCTGTGCCTCATCGGCGCGCTGGTCGGCACGCTGATCGGCGTGCTCCCGGGCATCGGCCCGCTCGCCACCATCGCGATGCTGCTGCCGATCACCTTCGGGCTGCCTCCGGTTGGCGCGCTGATCATGCTCGCCGGCATCTACTACGGCGCGCAGTACGGCGGCTCGACCACCTCGATCCTGATCAACATTCCGGGTGAATCGTCCTCGGTGGTGACTGCGCTTGACGGCCACCAGATGGCAAAGCAGGGCCGCGCCGGCCCCGCGCTCGCGATCGCCGCCATCGGCTCGTTCATCGCGGGCTGCTTTTCCACCGTGTTGGTCGCGGCGCTCGGCGTGCCGCTCACCGCGCTCGCGCTGAAATTCGGCCCGGCGGAATATTTCTCGCTGATGGTACTCGGCCTCGTCTTCGCAGTCGTGCTCGCCAAGGGCTCGATCCTGAAAGCGATCGCGATGGTGATGCTCGGGCTATTGCTCTCCTGCGTCGGCTCCGACATCGAGACCGGGCAGTCGCGCATGGCGTTCGACATTCCGGAGCTTGCCGACGGCATCGGCTTCGTGACGGTGGCGATGGGCGTGTTCGGCTATGCCGAGATCATGCGCAATCTCGAGCAGGAGGAGAGCCGCGAGATCGTGGAGGCCAAGATCACCGGCCTGATGCCGACCTGGAAGGATTTCAAGGACTCCGCCGGCGCGATCGGACGCGGCACCATCCTCGGGTCGATCCTCGGCATTCTACCCGGCGGCGGCGCGGTGATCGCGTCGTTCGCCGCCTATACGTTCGAGAAGAAGATCTCGAAGAACCCGGAACGCTTCGGGCGCGGCGCGATCGAAGGCGTAGCGGCGCCGGAAAGCGCCAACAACGCGGCGGCGCAGACCTCGTTCATCCCGCTGTTGACGCTCGGCATCCCGCCCAACGCCGTGATGGCGCTGATGGTCGGCGCGATGACCATCCACGGCATCGTGCCGGGGCCGCAGGTGATGACCAAGCAGCCGGAGCTGTTCTGGGGCCTGATCTGTTCGATGTGGATCGGCAACCTGATGCTGGTCGTCATCAACCTGCCGCTGGTCGGCGTGTGGGTCTCGCTGCTGCGCGTGCCCTACCGCCTGCTGTTCCCGGCGATCCTGATCTTCTGCGCGATCGGCGTGTATTCCATCAACAACGCGCCGGCCGACGCCATCATGGTCGCGGTGTTCGGCTTCGTCGGATATTTCCTCGTCAAGACCGAATTCGAGCCGGCGCCGATGCTGCTCGGCTTCGTGCTCGGGCCGCTGATGGAGGAAAACCTGCGCCGCGCCATGCTGATCGCGCGCGGCGATCCGACCACCTTCCTGACCCGGCCGATCTCCGGCGGGCTGCTGGCGATCGCGGCGATTCTGATCCTGCTGGCGCTGCTGCCGATGATCCGCGGCAAGCGCGACGAGGTGTTCGTCGAGAGCGAGACCTGAGGAGACTGCTGGCGATCGCGCCGGGTGCTTTGTGCGCCCGACGCGCCGCGCCGCACGAGCCGGAATCTGACGTGAACGCCGATGTCGCTGACCATCCGTTCCGCGCGCCCGGGCGATGCGCCGCTTGTGCTGCAGTTCGTGCGCGAGCTCGCCGAATACGAGAAGCTCAGCCACGAGTGCGAAGCCACGGAAGCGATGATCGGCGCGGCGCTGCTCGGCGCGCATCGCCGTGTGTTCTGCGACATCGCCGAGTGGGATGGCGAGCCCGCGGGAAACGCCATCTGGTTTCTCAATTTCTCGACCTTCACCGGCCGGCCGGGGATTTACCTCGAAGACATTTTCGTGCGGCCGGCGTTTCGCGGGCGCGGCATCGGCAAAGGGCTGATGGTGCATCTGGCGAAACGCTGCGTCGCGGAAGGATGGACGCGCTTCGAATGGGCGGTGCTCGACTGGAACGCGCCCTCGATCGAGTTCTACAAATCGATCGGTGCTGAGCTTCGGACCGAGTGGACGATCTGCCGCGTCAGCGGCGCGGCGCTCAAGCGCCTCGCGGACGGCGGCTGATGCAGATCGTCATCATCGCGGCGGTCGCAGAGAACGGCGCAATCGGGCGCGGCGGCCGCATGCCCTGGCGGCTAAAATCCGACATGCAGCATTTCCGCGCGCTGACCATGGGCAAGCCAGTGGTGATGGGGCGCAAGACCTATGAATCGCTCTCGATCAAGCCGCTCCCTGGCCGCACCAACATCGTGGTGAGCCGCGATCGCAACATCGCCATGCCGGGCGCGCTCGTTGCGCCATCGCTCGATGCGGCCCTGCAAGCCGCGCACGGCGATGCGCTGCGCCGCGGCGCGGAGGCGATCATGGTAGCCGGCGGCGGTGAGATTTACGCCGCCACGATGCCGCTTGCCGACCGGCTGGCAATCACTCAAGTCCACATGCAGCCCGAGGGGGACTCGTTCTTCCCTGCAATCGACCCGGCGATCTGGCGCGAGGTGGCGCGTGAGCCTCACCCGGCCGGCCCGGATGACGAGGCGGCCTGCGATTTCGTGAGCTATCTGAAGGTAAACGCGCTAGCTTCGCAGCGTTAACGCAACGCCGCGACGGCACGCCGCAGCGCCGCTGTGCGTTGAAAGGTGCAGGGGCGTCCCATATAACCCCCTCGCGGGAAACGCGCCCGGCCGGCGAATTCGCCGGGCAGGAGACTTCTTATGCCATGGAGTAATCAAGGCGGCGGACCGTGGGGCTCGGGAGGCTCCAAGGGCCCCTGGGGCTCGGGTCCGCAGTCGTCCGGCCCGACGCCGCCCGATCTCGAGGACCTGCTGCGCCGCAGCCAGGACAAGCTGAAAAGCGTGCTGCCCGGCGGCAATCTCGGCGGCCGCGGTGTCCTGCTGATCGCGCTGGCTGCCGTTGTGGTGTGGGGTTTCTCCGGCTTCTTCCGGGTCGAGCCGGATGAGCTCGGTGTCGTGCTGCGCTTCGGCGAGTACACCCGCGATGCCAAGCCCGGCCTCAACTATCACCTGCCATATCCCGTCGAGACGGTGCTCACGCCGAAGGTGACGCGCGTCAACCGCATCGACATCGGCATGCGGCTGATCGAGGACCCGCGGCGCGGCGGCACGCAGCTGCGCGACGTGCCGGAGGAGAGCCTGATGCTCACCGGCGACGAGAACATCGTCGACGTCGACGTGTCGGTGTTCTGGCTGGTCAAGACCGGCGGCGCCGGCGACTACCTGTTCAACATCCAGAATCCCGAAGGCACCGTGAAGGCGGTCGCCGAGAGCGCGATGCGCGAGGTGATCGGCCGCTCCGACATTCAGCCGATTCTCACCGGCGCGCGGCAGACCATCGAGACCGCGGTGCACGACCTGATGCAGCGGGTGCTCGACAGCTACCAGGCCGGCGTGCAGGTCACGCAGGTACAGATGCAGAAGGTCGACCCGCCCGCGCAGGTGATCGACTCATTCCGTGACGTGCAGGCGGCGCGCGCCGACCTCGAGCGCGCGCAGAACGAAGCGCAGACCTACGCCAACCGCGTCGTGCCCGAGGCGCGCGGCCGTGCGGCGCAGATCCAGCAGTCGGCCGAAGCCTATCGCGAGCAGACGGTTGCCGAAGCGCGCGGCCAGGCGGCGCGCTTCAGCCAGGTCTACGAGCAGTACAAGAAGGCGCCGCAGGTCACGCGCCAGCGCATCTATCTGGAAACGATGGAGCGCGTGTTCGGCGGCACCGACAAGATCATCCTCGACCAGGGCACTCAGCAGGGCACGGGGGGGCAGGGCGTGGTGCCGATCCTGCCGCTCAATGAGCTGACGAAACGTCCGGAGACGGGAGGCACCCGATGAAGCTCGGTATCGCCGGCGGCGTGCTCGCCGTCCTCGCCGTCATCGCGGCGATCGTCGGTTACTCCGCGCTGTTCACGGTCTACCAGACGCGCCTCGCGCTGGTCGTCCGGCTCGGCCAGCCGGTGCGCGTCGTCACCACGCCGGGGCTGAACTTCAAGATCCCGCTGATCGACAGCGTGATCTATGTCGACAAGCGCATCCTCGATCTGGAGAACGCCGCGCAGGAAGTGATCGCGTCGGACCAGAAGCGGCTCGTGGTCGATGCCTTCGCGCGCTACAAGATCAACGACGCGCTGAAGTTCTACCAGGCGGTCGGCTCGATCGAGGGCGCGAATTCGCGGCTCTCGACCTTGCTCAACGCGGCGCTGCGCCGCGTGCTCGGCGAATCGACCCTCACCCATGTGGTGCGCGACGAGCGCGCGCAATTGATGGCGCGCGTGCGCGAGCAGCTCGACCGCGAGGCCGCCGCCTTCGGAATCACCATCGTGGACGTGCGCATCCGCCGTGCCGACCTGCCGGAGCAGAACAGCCAGGCGGTGTACCAGCGCATGCAGACCGAGCGGCAACGCGAGGCGGCGGAATTCCGCGCCAACGGCTCGCAGAAGAGCCAGGAAATCCGCGCCAAGGCCGACCGTGACGTCACCGTGCTGGTAGCCGAGACGCAGGCGAGGGCCGACCAGATCCGCGGCGAGGGCGAGGCGGAACGCAACCGCATCTTCGCCGATGCGTTTAACAAGGATCCGGACTTCTTCGCCTTCTACCGCTCGATGCAGGCTTACGAGACCGGCCTGCGCCATAACGACACCCGCATGGTGCTCAAGCCGGATTCGGACTTCTTCCGCTATTTCGCCGATCCCTCCGGCAGGCAGCGCGAGGACGGCAAGACACCCGGAGCGGCGCCCGCGCCGCAGAGGTAGGCACGTCGGCGCGGCAAAGCCGGGTTCCCCATGGCGGATTTCCTCGTCGCGCTCGGTCTTGTGTTCGTGATCGAGGGGCTGATCTTCGCGGTCAGCCCCGCCGCGGCGAAGAACGCCATGGCGCACGTGCTGCAAACGCCCGACGGCCCCTTACGCCTGATCGGCATCGCCTCGGCGGTGCTCGGCGTCGTGCTGGTGTGGCTGGTGCGGGGCTAGAAAAAGCTATCTGACCCAGAGCGTAAGCGGCACTGCGGGCCGGTCCGGGCAAATCATTTGTCCCTTGTAGGCGTCCGACAGCCCTGCGCTGAAGCTGCATTCCACGCCGGCAATCGACAGCTTCGCGTTCAATCGCGACGGGGAAATCTGAAATCGGATTTGCCCGGTCCTTTCCTCCGGGCCGTCCTGCGTGCAGACCCCGGTATGCCGCATCGTCAGTGGCCCGGAGAAATCCTGCGTTCGATTTGACACACCGGTAACGTTGGCGGCCACTTCCCACTCGCCGAGGGCACCGGCATAGCCGATGACCTCAAGCGATTGGGCCTGGGTCGGGACGCTGAGAATACTCAGCACGACGCCGACAAGTTTGCTCCCGCAAGTGCCCCTTACCAAGGCCGAACCCTCACGATTTCTTCGCCAGGAATGCGCGCGCCTCGCTGACCTCGGTTCGGGTCTTGTCGGCATCAGCGGCGATCGCGACCACCTTGCCATAGTACTCCCGTGCCTTGGCGGCATTCCCCGATAGTTCGGCCGCCTTCGCGGCGCCCACATAGGCGCCGAGCCGGTTCGGCTCTTTCTTCAACACCGCCTCAAAGGCGGCGACCGCCTCCTTCGGCATGCTGCGCTCGAGCAGCATGACGCCATAGAGTTCGCGCGCCGGCTTCGGCGTGCCCGGCGTCACCGGGTGCTTCTCGGTCTTGTCCTCGGCGTCGGCCGCCGCGCTCATCGCCTGCAGCGCTTCGGCGTGCTTGCCCTCGGCATGAAGCAGCCATGCGGAAGCGACCTTCGTCTGGATATCGACCTGCTCGGACCAGTAGCCGTCCTTGGCGGCAATCAGTCTGTCGCGCAACTCACCGAGCTTTGCGATCTCCGCCTTGGCGGCTTCCGGGCTGCCCGACCGTGCCGCACCGAGCGCGCGGGCGAAATGAGTGATTGCCTCCACATGCGGCAGCGGGCTCGGGCGAACCGCAAGGGCGGCGGCCGCTTTCCAGTCGCCGCGTTCCACCGCATAGCGCGCCGGCGAAACCGCGAGCGCGTAGGGGCCGGGCAGGAAGGTTTCGGTGAAGCCTTTGACCGTGCTCATGTCGTCGATCACGGCCTTGGCCTTGGCGTCCTGGCCGAGCTGCAGGTACGCGTAGACCTGATAGTCCATCGCGTGCAGTTGGTCGTGATAGTCGGCGGCCTGGTTGGCGACGCGCTGCGAAACCGCATTCGAGTCGATCGACTCCTGCCAATACCCGACGCGCGTGAAGATGTGCGACGGCATGTGCTGCGCGTGCGCTGCGCCGGGCGCGATCTTGGCGTAGAGCCGCGCGGCTTTGAGGCCCTTCTCGGCAATCGGCGGGTAGTCGTAGAGGTGAATCAGATAATGCGCGACGCCGGGATGCTGCGGCTGACGCTCGAAGATCGGCTCGAGGATCGCGGCGCCCTTGAGCTGGTTGGCATAGGTTTTGTCGGCCGGCGATGCCGAGGTGTTGAGCGCCAGCGCATAATGGATCAGTGCCTCGTCGTCGTTGGGGTAGCGCTGCGCGACCTGCTCCATCGCCTTCGCGTAGGCCTGCGAGCGCGCCAGGTGCGGGGCCTTCTCGAAATCCGTATACATGGCGGCAAGCGCATCCACATAGTCGCGCTCGCGCTGTGTCTTGGCGTTCGTCCCTTTAGCCTTGGCGATCGCGGCGGCGCCTTCGGCGAGGTTCTTTGCGGGCGTCGGGACATGCGGATTGAGCAGCAGGCTAAGCGCGATGCCCCAATAGGCGATTGCGCATTCGGGATCGGCCTTGAGCACGTCCTCGAATGCCATTTGCGAGGCGCGGTACCAGAACGAGTGCTGGTACAGCATCGCGCGGTCAAAATGCTGCTGCGCTTCCGGCTTGCAGGACGTCTCGAAGTGGACCTTGCCGAGTTTCGTATCGTCGGTCTGCGCGATTGCGGGCTGCGCGAGCCCGACTCCGGCAGCCGTCGTGATGAGGATTGCGAGTGTTTTTTTCATCGTGGCGCTCCTACAAAGCGGGGGATTAACGTTCGAGGCTAGGAGCGTGCCGGAAGGAAGTCATAAGCGAGATACGGGATTTCTATGGGAGCGCTGTGCTAGCCTCCCAGGCGGAGAATCCGATGCCGGACCGGGCACTTACGTTCGGGCGTTATCGCCTGGAGCCACGCTCCGGGCTGATGTCGGGCACGCGCGAGATCAGGCTCACCCCGAAGGCGCTCGCGCTATTGTCGTTCCTCGCCGACCGCCCCGGCGAGGTGATCACCAAGGACGAGCTGTTTGCGGCGGTCTGGCCGGAAACGACCGTCGGCGATGCCGCGCTGGTGACCTGCATCCAGGAACTGCGCAGTGCGTTGCGCGATGACGCCCGCCAGCCGCGCTTCATCGAAACGGCACACCGGCGCGGCTACCGCTTTATCGGCAAGATCTCGACCGGCGCGGCAAAGCAGACCGGCGCAAATGCTCCCGCGCTGCCGCTTCCTGACCGGCCGTCGATTGCGGTGCTGCCCTTCACCAACATGAGCGGGGAGGCGGAGCAGGACTACTTTGCCGACGGCATTTCCGAGGACCTGATCACCGGGCTCGCGCGCATCCGCTGGCTGTTCGTGATCGCGCGCAATTCGAGCTTAGTCTACAAGCAGCGCGCCGTCGACGTGAAGCTGGTGTCGCGCGAGCTCGGCGTGCGCTACGTCCTCGAAGGCAGCGTGCGCCGCGCCGGCAATCACGTGCGCATCACGGCGCAGCTGGTCGATGCGACCAGCGGTGTCCATCACTGGTCCGAGCGCTACGACCGCGAAATCGGCGATATCTTCGCGGTGCAGGATGAGATCACCCGCAGCGTCGTGGCAACGATCGAACCGCGCCTGCTGGCGGCCGAAGGCGTGCGCGCGTTTTCACGATCGCCCGACGATCTCGGCGCCTGGGAGCTGGTGGCGCGGGCGCAGACATATGTCTGGCGGCTGACGCGCGAGGACAATGAGGCTGCACGGAACGCCTTGGCGCGCGCGGTTGCGGCCTACCCCGACTATCAGCGGGCACGAAGCTTGCTTGCATTCTGTCTGGTATTTGCCGCGCACAACGGATGGGTCGATCGCGAGGAGGGACTGAGGACTGGCCGCGAGCAGGTGCTGCGCGCAGTTGCCCTTGATGAGCTCGACCCGTGGGGCCAGATCGCGCTCGGTTATTCCTCAATGATGGAGCGGCGCACCGAGGAGTCGATTGCGGCGTTCCGCCGGGCGGTCAATCTCAATCCAAGCTCGGCCGCAGCCCATTGTTACCTCAGCCATGGCCTCGCGTTTGCCGGACAGGACGCCGAAGCAATCGCGCATGGCGAGGAAGCGATCAGGCTTAGCCCGCTGGATCCCGAGAGGGCGATGTTCATCGGCGGGATTGCAGTGGCGCATTATGTGAGTGGCCGCTACGTGGAGGCTGCACGTTATTCGGAAGAGCTCGTCAGGCTGCGGCCGGGTTTCCATGGCGCCCAACGTTTGCGCTGTGCGAGCCTCGCCCAGATCGGGCGCGTGGACGAAGCGCGATCGCTGCTGGCGGAGCTGCGGCGCGCGCAGCCGGAATTGACGATCGATTGGGTCAGGACGAGCGTTCCCTACCAGACGTCCGAATTGATGGAGCGCTTTGTTGAAGGGATGCGAAAGGCGGGGCTGGAATAGGGCCGGCCGACCGGCCTTTCTCGCGCAGCCCCCATTCCGCCCCAATCCGCCCGCCTAGTCCTGCGCGACGATACTACTCTTGCGTCCAGTCCGGACCGGGGGCACTGTCCCGCCGAATCCCAATCGTTTGGAGCTTTGATGCCCATGCCCGGCACTTTCCTCAACGTCCGCAAGGGTGCGCTCGCTGTGATCGCGGCGGCGGCGATCGCGTTTCCGCCCGCTGCGCACGCCCAGCGCGGCCCTGACAAGATCGCCGACGTCGCCGAGGCGGTGATCGATGCGGTCGTCAACATTTCCACCTCGCAGACCGTGGCGGCCGGTGGGCCGTCGGCGCGCCGCAGCCCGGGCGAAAGCCCGGAGGCGCGGCCCGGACCCAATCTTCCGCCGGGCTCGCCGTTCGAGGAATTCTTCGAGGAGTTCTTCAAGAACCGCCGTGGGCAGGGCGATCCCAAGAACGGATTGAGCCCGCGCCGGGTGAATTCGCTCGGCTCCGGCTTCGTGATCGACGCCGAAGGCCTGATCGTCACCAACAATCACGTCATCGCGGATGCCGACGAGATCACTGCGGTGTTCAACGACGGCAGCAAGCTCAAGGCCGAGTTGATCGGCAAGGATTCCAAGACCGACCTCGCGCTGCTGCGCGTCAAGCCCGACAAGCCGCTCAAGGCGGTGAAGTTCGGCAACTCCGACAGACTGCGGCTCGGCGAATGGGTGATCGCGATCGGCAACCCCTTCAGCCTCGGCGGCTCGGTGACCGCCGGCATCGTTTCGGCGCGCAACCGCGACATCAATTCCGGCCCGTATGACAACTACATCCAGACCGACGCCGCGATCAACCGCGGCAATTCCGGCGGGCCGCTGTTCAACCTCGATGGCGAGGTGGTTGGCGTCAACACCGCGATCATCTCGCCCTCCGGCGGCTCGATCGGGATCGGCTTTGCGGTGCCGGCGAACACCGCGATGGCGGTGCTCGACCAGTTGCGCGAATTCAAGGAGGTGCGGCGCGGCTGGCTGGGCGTGCGCATCCAGCAGGTGACCGACGACATCGCCGAAAGCCTCGGCATCAAGCCCGTGCGCGGCGCGCTCGTCGCCGGCATCGACGACAAGGGGCCGGCCAAGCCCGCCGGCATCGAGCCGGGCGACGTGATCGTCAAGTTCGACGGCCGGGACATCAAGGAGATGCGCGACCTGCCGAAGATCGTCGGCGATACGCCGGTCGGCAAGGATGTGCCCGTGGTGATCATCCGCAAGGGCAAGGAGGAGACGAAGACCGTGCGGCTCGGCCGGCTCGAGGACACGCCGCAGCAGGCTTCGGTGAAGACCGACGCGCCGGCGGAAGAGAAGTCCGTGGTGCAGAAGGCGCTCGGCCTCAGCCTCGCCGGCATGACCGACGAGCTGCGCAAGAAGTACAAGATCAAGGACGCCGTGAAGGGCGTGGTGATCACCGCGGTGGAAGCCAATTCGGCGGCTGCGGAGAAGCGGCTCAATGCCGGCGACGTCATCGTCAAGGTGACGGACGAGGAAGTCACCAATCCGGCCGACGTGCAGAAGCGCATCGATCAGCTCAAGAAGGACGGCAAGAAGACCGCGCTGCTCCTGGTCGCGAACGCGGAAGGCGACGTGCGCTTCGTGGCGCTGACGCTGCAGTAAGCTAACTGTGACTGCCCTAGGGCGGGCAAAGGCGCACTTGCGCCGTGCCCGCCTCTTCCTATGTGCGCCTGCCGCAACCGGCAGGGCCGGCACGCTACGCTTTGCCCGCCCTACCAGGACTGTCGCCATGAAAGCCATTCTCAACGGCACCATCCTCGCCGAGAGCGACGACATCATCGCCGCCGCAGGCTACGACTATTTCCCGCCGGCAGCCGTGCGCACCGAATGGCTGGAGAAGGCGGTAAAGACCCCCGAGGACCTTGAATGTCCGCACGGCGTGCAGTTCTACGACGTAGTGATCGGGGTCAAGCGCTATCCGCGCAACGCCTGGGTCTACGAGTCGCCGCAGCCGCGGCTCGCGCAGGTCGCCGGACGCTTCGGCTTCTGGCAGGACGTGAAACTCGGCTAGCGCTCGACGAATTGCTCGCGCGCATATCCCTGGCAGTAGAGTAGCGCCGTCAGATCGGCGTGATCGACGCGCGCGTGGGCGGCGGCTGCGACCACGGGCTTGGCGTGATAGGCGACGCCGAGACCCGCCGCTTGCAGCAGCGGAATGTCGTTCGCGCCGTCGCCGGCCGCGAGAGTCTCCTGTGGTGATACGCCGAGGCGGTCGCGCAGTTCGATCAGCGTCGCGCGCTTCGCGTCGCGCCCGAGGATCGGCTCTTCGACGTGGCCGGCGAGCTTTCCGTCTTCGACGACGAGCGTATTGCCGCGCTGCTCGTCGAACCCGATCATGGCGGCGATGCGGGCGGTGAACACCGTGAACCCGCCCGAGACGAGGCAGGTGCGCGCGCCGCTCGTCCGCATGGTGGCGATGAGCGTGCGTGCGCCGGGCGTGAGCGTGATCCGCTTTTCGATGACTTCCTCGACGACCGCGACCGGCAACCCCTTGAGCAGCGCCACGCGCTCACGCAGTGCCGGCTCGAACGCGATCTCGCCGCGCATCGCGCGCTCGGTGATCGCCGCGACGTGAGTTTTCAGGCCCACATAATCCGCGAGCTCGTCGATGCACTCCTGCCCGATCATGGTCGAGTCCATGTCGGCGACGAACAGTTTCTTGCGGCGCGCGGCGAGCGGCTGCACCACGACATCGATTTGCCGGTCCTTCAGCGCGGTACGTAGCCGCTCGGCGACTGCTTTGTCGTCCGCGCCGCCCGGCGTAAAGAGAAGATCGGCGGCGACGCCGGGATCGAGCACGCGCACGTCCTGCGCGGTCGCGAGTACGCCGACGGCGAGCGCGATCGCCGCATCGTCGAGGGCGGGCTGCGGGGGATTGCAGATGAGAGTGGCGACGTGAGTCATCAACGCGCGCTCACACGATCAAGGCTACCGGGATTCGCGCTTGCAATAGCCGACGTCAGTTTGTCGACAAGTGGCTTCAGATCGGCAAGACGATTGGTGTTAGCCTCGAGAATGACCACCGCAATGGAGAAAGAACTTACATTTTGCTGAAACGACAAATTGCGATCGACGGTGACGAATACATCAAAGGCCTCCGCCGGCAAGGCCAGCAACTCGCCATTCTTGATTCCGGTCCAACCCGCCTGCCGGACCGTTTTCACCTCATGCCCAGCGATGTCGCGCGCCAGCCGCCAGTCAATGCATTCATCGAGCAATACCCTCATGAAACAGAGTCGACGAGGCGATCCTTCGCTTCTTCGAGGAATCCGATCACTTGTTCTCGCGTTACAGACGGAAATCCTTCAAGGAATTCGTCGATTGAATCGCCTGCCTCAAGATAGTCGAGCAGCGTCTGGATTGGCACGCGGGTGCTGGCGAACACCGGGGTGCCGCCCATGATTTCCGGATTGCAGGACACGACCGGCTGCTTCATTCAGATAATCTACTCTCGGCGGACGGGTGCGGCAACGACATGCGAAGACCTGAAGCCATCTTGATCGCAGGGCCGACCGCGAGCGGCAAGTCGGCGCTGGCGCTCGGGCTGGCCAAGCACCTCGGCGGCACGGTCGTCAATGCGGACTCCATGCAGGTCTATCGCGACCTGCGCGTCATCACGGCGCGGCCGACGCCGGACGAAGAGGCGAGGGTGCCGCATCGGCTTTATGGCCACGTTGATGCGGCAGAGAATTACTCGGTCGGGCGCTGGCTTGCGGATGTAGCGCCTGTACTGGACGAGGTGCATGCGGCGGGGCGGGTGCCGATCCTGGTCGGAGGCACCGGGCTCTATTTCAAGGCGCTGACGCAGGGACTTTCGAACGTGCCGCCGATTCCTGCGGACATTCGGGCGAATGTGCGGGCGTGGATGGAGGCAGAGGGCTCGGCGGCCTTGCATGCCGAGCTGTTGCGGCGCGATCCGTCGACGCAACTCAAGCCGGGCGACCGCACGCGGATCGCGCGCGCGCTCGAGGTGCTGGAGGCGACCGGCCGCCCGCTCGCCGAGTGGCATCGTGACGGATTGCCGCCGCTGCTCGACGCATCGAATGCCGTGAAGGTGTTTCTCGCACCGGAGCGGCCGGATCTGCGCCGCCGCATCGACGTGCGCTTCGACGCGATGCTCGCGGCCGGCGCGCTTGACGAAGTCCGCGCGCTGGCGGCGCGCAGGCTCGATCCGCTGCTGCCTGCGATGAAGGCGCATGGCGTGCCGTGGCTGATCCGGCATCTTGCCGGCGAGATCGTGCTTGTGGAGGCCACCGAGGGTGCCAAGAGCGACACGCGCCGCTACACCAAGCGCCAGTTCACCTGGGCACGGCACCAGCTGCCGGACTGGACCTGGACGGAGCCCGAGGAAGCGCGCGAAAAAATCCTGAGCGCCGTCAGCCTGTGACCCGCTCGTCCCCGCGGACGCGGGGGCCCAGTTCTTTGGCCAAGTACTGGATGCCCGCTTCTGCGGGCATGAGCGGATGTGGGTTAGGCACCCAGCCTGTCGGCCAACTCGGTAAAACTCCCGACCGCGATATCCACTGGCACGGTCGGCTTCGGCTCGCCCTTGCCGGGGCCGTGCTCGTTCGGGCGCGCGACGTGCGCGGTCTTCAATCCGGTTGCCGCCGCAGCGGCGAGGTCGCCCGAATGCGCCGCCACCATCACGCACTCGGCGGGCGCGCAGTCGAACGCCTCCGCCGCGCGCAGGTAGACTCGCGGCTTCGGCTTGTAGTCGCCCGCGATCTCGGCGCCGAGGATTGCGTCCCAGGGGAAATCGTTGCGCCGTGCGATGCCGCACATCAGCGAGATGTTGCCGTTGGAGACCGGCGCGATCAGGAACCTCGTGTGCAGGCGCTGCAACCCTTGCGTCGCATCGGGCCAGCCATCGAGCCGGTGCCACGCATTGTTGAGATGGCGCATCGCCGCTTCGTCCAGTCCGGACACGCCGAAGCGCGGCAGGATGCGTTGGAGATTGCGGCGGTGCAGCACGTCGAGCTTGGAGAACGGGATCTTGCCGGATCGCACCTCTTCCATCGCCGGCTGGTACTCGTCACGCCATGCATCCGCAAAGGCGAGCCAGTCGAGTCCGTATCCCATCGGCTGGAGGATCGCCGCGCTCTCGCGTGCGATCGAGGTGCGCCAGTCGACCACGGTGCCGAACACGTCGAAGAACAGGGCCTTGATCGAGGAGGGGTTCAACATGGGATGTCCTGTGGCGGAAAGTGCATTTGTCTAGCATAGTCGGCGCCCTACGACCCTCCTCTTGCCGCTGAGCGTTCCATGGACATCGCGCAACTGCCGTTCGATACGGACACCATGCTTGCCGGCTTGCGCCCATGGGTCGAGATCGAAAGCCCGACCTTCGATGCGGCGCGCGTCAACGCGATGCTCGACCATGTCTCGCGCGAATGCGCGGCCTCGGGCGCGGCGATCCAGCGCGTCGCGGGGCGCACGGGTTTTGGCGATTGCGCGCGAGCGCGGTTTTCATTCGGTCACGAGGACAAGCCCGGAATCCTCATCATGGGCCATCTCGACACCGTGCATCCCGTCGGCACGCTCGGCGTCCTGCCGTGGCGGCGCGAGGGTGAGCGCTGCTACGGGCCGGGCATCTTCGACATGAAGGGCGGCAATTTCATTGCGCTCGAAGCGGTGCGCATGCTTCAGCGCCTTGGGCGCGCTCCCGCGCTGCCGGTGACGTTTCTCTTCACCAGCGACGAGGAGGTCGGCTCACCGTCAACGCGCGAGCTGATCGAGGCGGAGGCTGCGCGCCACAAGTACGTGCTGGTGCCGGAACCGGGGCGCGCGGACGGCGGCGTCGTCACCGGCCGCTACGCGATTGCGCGCTTCAACCTCAAGGCTGTCGGCCGGCCGAGCCATGCGGGCGCGCGGCTGAAAGAGGGACGTTCGGCGATCCGCATCATGGCCGACATGATCCCGCAGATCGAAGGGATGACGACCGATGCCTGCACCTTCAGCGTCGGCGTGATCCGGGGCGGGCAGTGGGTGAATTGTGTGGCCAGTGTGTGCGATGCCGAGGCGCTGAGCATGGCAAAGCGGCAGGCCGATCTCGACGGCGGCGTCGCGCGCATGCTGGCGCTGACCAAGGGGGACGATGAGTCCGGCCGCTTCATCGTGACGCGCGGCGTGACGCGGCCGGTGTGGGAGCCGAACGGCAAGACCATGGCGATGTACGAGACGGCGAGGCGGCTCGCCACCACGCTCGGGATCGACCTGAAGCACGAAAGCTCCGGCGGCGGGTCGGACGCAAACTTCACCGGCGCGCTCGGCATTGCCTCGCTGGACGGTCTTGGCGTCTGCGGGTCGGGGGCGCATACCCTGCACGAGCACATTCTGGTCGACAGCCTGCCGCGGCGCGCCAGGCTGTTCACCGGCCTGCTGATGGAGCTTTCTTAACCTTCGGCTTGCCGAAAGACCCGAATTCTGCTTGACCTAGCCGGCGCGAGCTGCTTATAAGCGCACGCAAGTAAATGACGAGCCAAGTCCATGCTGCGCAATATTCTTATCGTAGTTACCGCGCGCACCGCCGGGGGTGGCTGAACAGCCACCTGCGACCGAAGCGGTGCGTGCCAGGGCCCCAGAGGCCCTTTTTTGTTGCCTGCGGGACCGAGAACTGACTGGAGCAAGCCAATGACCAAGGAAATGACCGGCGCCGAAATGGTGATCCAGGCCCTGCTCGATCAGGGCGTCGAATACATTTTCGGCTACCCCGGCGGCGCCGTCCTGCCGATCTACGACGCCATGTTCCAGCAGGACAAGCTCAAGCACATCCTGGTGCGCCACGAGCAGGGCGCCGTGCATGCGGCTGAAGGCTATGCGCGCACGACCGGAAAGGTCGGCTGCGTGCTGGTGACGTCCGGGCCGGGCGCGACCAACGCGGTGACCGGACTGACCGACGCGCTGATGGACTCGATCCCGCTCGTCTGCATCACCGGCCAGGTGCCGACCCATCTGATCGGCAATGATGCGTTCCAGGAATGCGACACGGTCGGCATCACGCGGCCCTGCACCAAGCACAATTACCTGGTGAAGAGCGTGAACGATCTGCCGCGTGTGCTGCACGAGGCGTTCCACATCGCGGCGAACGGCCGGCCGGGTCCGGTCGTGATCGACATCCCGAAGGACGTGCAGTTCGCCACCGGCACCTACCTCGGGCCGAAGGCCGTGCCGATGAAAAGCTACCGGCCGAAGGTCAAGGGCGACCTCGACAAGATCAAGGCCGCGATCGACATGCTGGCGAACGCCAAACGTCCGATCATCTATTCGGGCGGCGGCATCATCAATTCCGGGCGTGAAGCGAGCCACCTGCTGCGCGAGTTCGCGCGGCTGACCGGCTTTCCGGTCACCTCCACCTTGATGGGGCTTGGCGCCTATCCGGCCGCCGATCCGCAATGGCTCGGCATGCTCGGCATGCACGGCACCTACGAGGCGAACTGGACGATGCACGACTGCGACGTGATGCTGTGCATCGGCGCGCGCTTCGATGACCGCATTACCGGGCGGATCGATGCGTTCTCGCCCGGCTCGCGCAAGATCCACGTCGATATCGACGCCTCGTCGATCAACAAGAACGTCAAGGTCGATCTCGGCATCGTCGGCGACTGCGCGCATGTGCTGGAGGACATGATCCGCATCTGGCGCGCCGAAGCGCGACAGCCGAACAAGCAGGCCCTCGCCACGTGGTGGAAGCAGATCGACAAATGGCGCTCGCGCAACTCGCTCGCCTACCGGCAGTCGAACGAGACGATCAAGCCGCAATACGCGATCGAGCGGCTCTACGCGCTGACCAGGGACCGCGACGTCTACATCACCACCGAGGTCGGTCAGCACCAGATGTGGGCCGCCCAGTTCTTCAAGTTCGAGGAGCCGAACCGCTGGATGACGTCCGGCGGGCTGGGCACCATGGGCTACGGGCTGCCGGCCTCGATCGGCGTGCAGCTCGCGCACCCCAAATCGCTGGTGATCGACATCGCGGGCGAAGCCTCGGTGCTGATGACGATGCAGGAAATGTCGACTGCCGCGCAGTACCGGCTGCCGATCAAGATCTTCATCCTGAACAATCAGTACATGGGGATGGTGCGGCAGTGGCAGGAGCTGTTGCACGGCGGGCGCTACTCGGAGAGTTACACCGCGGCGCTGCCGGACTTCGTCAAGCTCGCCGAGGCCTATCGCGGATACGGCATCCGCTGCGACAAGCCGGGCGATCTCGATCACGCCATCAAGGAGATGATCGACGTCGACAAGCCGGTGATTTTCGACTGCATGGTCGATCAGGCCGAGAACTGCTTCCCGATGATTCCGTCGGGCAAGGCGCACAACGAGATGCTGCTCGGCGACGTGGCCGGCGACATCGCGAAGGCGATCGACGAACGCGGCAAGGTGCTGGTGTGATGAGCAACGCAACGCCTGCGAGCGCGAGCCATTATCCGGCCGCGACGGTGAAGGAGAAGATCGAGCGCCACACGCTCTCGGTCCTCGTCGACAACGAGCCGGGCGTGCTCGCGCGCGTCATCGGGCTGTTTTCCGGCCGCGGCTACAACATCGACAGTCTCACTGTCTCGGAGACCGAGCACGAGAAGCATCTCTCGCGCATCACCATCGTCACCTCCGGGACCCCGATGGTGATCGAGCAGATCCGCCATCAGCTCGAACGGCTGGTGCAGATCCGCCGCGTGGTGGACCTGACGGATTCCGCGATGCCCGGGATCGAGCGCGAGCTCGCGATGGTGAAAGTGCGCGGCAAGGGCGAGAATCGCGTCGAGGCGCTGCGCCTTGCCGACGCGTTCCGCGCGCGGGTGATCGACGCCGGCACCGAGAGCTTCATCTTCGAGATCACCGGCGCGAGCGAGAAGATCGAAAGCTTCATCAACCTGATGCTGCCGCTCGGCCTGGTCGAGGTTTCGCGCACCGGCGTGGTGGCGATCTCGCGTGGGCCGGAGGGGATGTAGTGAGCCCTCGCGAAGGAAGGCAAGGATACGAATTCGACTATGACGAACTCACTTTGCAGGTCTATGAGCTGCTGTGCACATTTCTTGCCAGCAAAGCGCTTTCGCAGATTCCTGGTCCAGATCGCGCCTTTACCACAGTCGTTACGACGCAAAGTACCGACGCGTTCTGGCGGCAGTAGAGGAGCGTCATTTTCGCGCAAATGTTCAGCACCTGATCTTGAGCATCGCGGGGATGCTACGAATAGTAGAAGAGCGCGCTCGGAAGGCGCTGCCGCATAGGCCGGACTTGAGTTGCGGTTTGCTTTTTGAACCCCTTGGTAGCTCGGAGCGAGCACTTGTATTCAGAGAATCCTGCAACAAGATAATTCACGCCCAAAAGATCGAGTTTATTACTGCAGACGGCGTACTAGCAGTGGGCCGGAGACAAGTCGGCGGCATCAAATACTACAAGCCTCAAATCCTGCTTTATGGAGAGCGAGGAAATCAACAATGGAAAGCACAACTCGACATAATTGAATTTTGTAGAGCGTCGCTCGAAATGGCAGAAATATCTTAAACTAGGGAAGCGCGAGGAAATTGCGTGCCACTATCGCGTGATTTCTCAAGTGACGTAACATCTCCAGGCGCTCTCGCTCGGGAATCTCACGATGCGTTTCGGTCTGCTCTGTTCGGCACAAGCCGACAACAACGAACTCGGTCCGGAAACCGGCCAGGGTTTCCGGGATTATCTCGACTTCAACGTCGAGGCTGAGGCGCTCGGCTGCCATTCGAGTTTCTCGGTCGAGCACCATTTCACCGGCTGGAACCAGGTTTCGGCCACGCTCACCCTGCTCACTTGCCTTGCGATGCGGACGATGACGTTGCGGCTGGGGACTGCTGTCACGGTGTTACCGTGGCATCACCCGGTCTTGCTGGCCGAGCAGGCGGCGACGCTCGATCTGATCTCCGGCGGCCGGCTCGATTTCGGCATCGGCAAGGGCTACCGGCACAGCGAATTCAAGGGATTCGGCATTCCTCAAGGCGAGGCGGAGGCGCGGTTCGAAGAGGCGATCGAGGTCATCCAGCGCGCCTGGACCACCCGCGAGCGCTTCTCCCATCACGGCCGTTTCTGGCAGTTCGAGGACATCGTGGTTGAGCCGCCGACCGCGCAGCGCCCGCATCCGCCGATCTGGGTTGCGGCCGCAACCGCGCCGTCGATCAGCCGCGCCGCTGCGCGCTCCTTCAATCTCATTCTCGATCAGTACGCCGCGCCGGACGCCATCGGCGAGCGCATCGCGCTCTATCGCGCCGAGCGCGAGGCGAGGGGGCACACGTTCGATCCGATGCAGGGGGCCGTCGCCCGTCAGGTCTATATCGCGAAGAACGAGGCGGACAAGGAAGCCGCGCTGCAACGGCTCGCCAAATACACGCAGCGCACGGTCGCAGTGTCGCGGGCTCCCGACGGCAAGGCGGGTTCGCATGTCCTAGCCTACGCGGACAAAGCCGGTGCGACCGAGGAGAATGCGCTTTACGGGACCCCGGACGAAATCTGCCGCAAGCTCGAATCCCTGAACAGGGCCGGCGCGGAGTATCTGCTGCTGACGATCGCAGGGGGCAGCAGGGAGCAGCTGCGCCGTTTCGCGCGCGAGATCATGCCGTCATTTGCTCGCGCGCCCTCACTGGTGCCGCAATTCGCGGCGGCGTCGAAATGAGCTGGAGTTAGCGATTGGATAGGGGCTTGTCCCCGTGATCCATTGAACCTAGAAGCACCACACAAAATGAAACGGCCATCGGGGCCCGAGGAGTAGGGGTAGAAAGACCATGCGCGTTTACTACGACCGCGACGCCGACCTGAACCTGATCAAGGGCAAGAAGGTCGCCATCATCGGCTATGGCAGCCAGGGCCACGCACACGCGCTGAACTTGCGCGACAGCGGCGTGAAGGAGGTGGCGGTCGCGCTGCGCAAGAGCTCGCAGGGCGTCAAGAAAGCCGAGGCCGAGAAGCTCAAGGTGATGGAAGTCGCCGAGGCCGCCAAGTGGGCCGATGTGATGATGATGCTTACGCCCGACGAATTGCAGGCCGAGATCTACCGCGATCACCTGCACGGCAACATGAAGGACGGCTCGGCGCTGATGTTCGCACACGGCCTCAATGTGCACTTCAACCTGATCGAGCCGCGCCCCGATATCGATGTGCTGATGATCGCGCCGAAAGGGCCTGGTCACACCGTGCGCTCCGAATACCAGCGCGGCGGCGGCGTGCCGTGCCTGCTGGCGATTCATAAGGACGCATCCGGCAACGCGCACGATCTCGGCCTTTCCTACGGCTCTGCGATCGGGGGCGGGCGCGCCGGGATCATCGAGACGAGCTTCAAGGAGGAGTGCGAAACCGACCTGTTCGGCGAGCAGACGGTGCTGTGCGGCGGCCTCGTCGAACTGATCAAGGCCGGCTACGAGACGCTGGTGGAAGCCGGCTATGCGCCCGAGATGGCCTATTTCGAATGCCTTCACGAGGTGAAGCTGATCGTCGACCTCATCTTCGAGGGAGGCATCGCGACCATGAACTACTCGATCTCCAATACCGCCGAGTACGGCGAGTACGTCTCCGGTCCGCGCATCATCAATGCGGAAACCAAGGCCGAGATGAAGCGCGTTCTCAACGACATCCAGTCCGGCAAGTTCACGCGCGACTGGATGCTGGAGAACCGCGTCAACCAGACCTCGTTCAAGGCGATGCGCGCCAAGCTCGCCCAGCACCCGATCGAGGAAGTGGGGGCGAAGCTGCGCGACATGATGCCGTGGATCAAGGCCAAGGCACTGGTGGATAAAGCCAGAAACTGATCCCCGGCGCTGTGGCTTGGACCGGGTCGCCCGCTGGGCGGCTCCGCTTTGCGTCGGGCCGCGCCTTCAGGCATGCTACCCGCGTGGGTTGCAAGGGAGCCGGCTATGGACATGCGCGCCTCAATCGATGCCATCTTGGACAAGGCCTATGCGGCGCGGCAGAACAATGATGCCGAGAAAGCTGCCGCACTGTTTGCCGATGATGCGAGGTTCGGGGTCAACGGCGCCCCACATGCGGAACGACAGGCGGAGCGGCTTGATGTGCTTAAGGGCATGTTCGCGGACTTCGCGGTGATCGGCTTCCACGAGCACTGCCGCATCATCGATCCGCCGCGCGCGGTCGTGCATTGGCGCGGGAAATTCCGTGCGAAAAACGGCCGGGAGGCCGAGGCGGACATCCTCGATCTGATCGAAGTACGCGACGGGCGGATCGCCTCTCTGACCACTTTCTTCGATACCGCCTATGCGATGAGCGTCGCCGCGCCGGCCTGAGCGGGGTTAACCAGCCGCCCTGCCGAACCCGCGCGGAATCGGCATGGCCCTTGCCATGACGCTTTTATTACAGTTTGATGACGCCGACCGTCTCCTGGCCGCACCTCAGCATGTGTCGGGTGCGGCCGTGTCAGGTCATGCCCCCCGCCGTTGCTTCTCTGACCACGCGTGTGTTCGACGCCTCGATGAGACGAGGCCAACTCGGACGTACGGCGTTGCTGGTTCTCCTTCATCTTGCGGCGCTGGCCATTCTGATCGTGACCGAATCGGCCGTAGTGCCGAAGCTCGCGTTTCTGCTCTCCTGGGGCTTCTTCAACTTTTGCTGGATCGCGTTGCTACGCCGCCCAACGGTGGCGGCTGCCATATCGCTTGCCTGGCTCGTGCTTCTCATTCTCGTTTCGCGGTTCAAGCACGATGTGCTGCTGATGACGGTGAACTTCATCGATCTGATGATCATCGACCGGGATACGGTCTCGTTTGTGCTTAGGGTTTTTCCGTCTCTCGACGTGAAGGCCGCCGTCGCGGGCGCCCTCCTGATTCTCACGCTGATCCTGGCCTGGTACCTTGAGCCGTTTCGCATTCGTCGGCGCATGGCGGCGGCGGCCGGCTCCGTCTGCCTCGTCGGACTGGTTGGACTGGCGCTCGCGTTCCCGAGTGACCCGTGGGAGGAGTTCTACGGCGAGAACTATTTCTCAAAGTTCACGCGCTCCGGGGTCACCGCGATGGGCGACCTCATCACGCGTGGCGTGCTGGAATCGGACGCCGCGGTTACCGAACAACTCGCCGCTGCGGCGGCCGCGCCATGCACGGTGGGAAAGCCGCCGCACATCGTCATGGTGTTCGACGAGTCGAGCTTCGATATCCGCGCGGTGCCCGGAGTGAAGGTGCCGGCCGGCTACGGCGCGCACTTCAAGTCGGATGACGGCGCGCAACGCAGCCTGATGGTCGAAGGGGCCGGGGGCCCGAGCTGGTTCACCGAGTACAACGTGCTGACCGGCCTCTCGGCGCGCTCGTATGGGCGATTTGCGGATTTCGTCACGCGCATCGCGGCGGGACGGGTCGAGCGCGGCCTGCCGCACACGTTGCGCAAGTGCGGCTACAAGACCTTCACGCTTTACCCGATGTATGGCGCGTTCCTGAGCGCGCGGCATTTCCAGGCGAGCGCGGGCATTCAACAGTTTCTCGATTCCGAGGCGCTCGGAGCGAATTTTCTCGATCCCGACTCGTTCTATTTCGACAAGGCGGCGGCGACGATCGCGAAAGAGCGCGGCAAGGCTCCGCTGTTTCTGCTGGTCTACACCGCGCAGAACCATTTTCCCTGGACCTTCCGCTTCCGCCCCGATCTCGCACCCGAGTGGCGCGATCCCGGCAACCGCGCCGACGTCGACGAGTACCTGCGGCGCCAGCATCTGAGCGCGGTCGACTATCGGGCGTTCGTTGCGCGCCTGAAGAACGAGTTCCCCGACGAGCGGTTTCTGCTGGTGCGCTTCGGCGACCACCAGCCGTATTTTGCCCGCAACCTGATCGATCCCGACCAGGACGACTCGATGCTGAGGCGGCGCATCGCGGCCGCCGATCCGCGTTTTCTGATGACCTATTACGCCGTCAACGCAATCAACTTCACGCCGCGTGACTTGTCCTCTGCGGTGAATGCGCTCGACGCGCCCTACTTGCCGCTGGTCGTGCTCGAGGCGGCCGGCATCCCGCTCGATCCGTCCTTCGCTGAGCAGAAGAAGATCCTGCAGCGTTGCGCCGGACTGTTCTATCGCTGCAATGGCGGCGCCGAGGCGCGCCGGTTCAACCGGCTGTTGATCGACGCGGGATTAATCAAAGGACTGTAGGCGGGCAAAGCGCGCAGCGCGTGGCCGCCGCCCCGCGAAATGGCGGGCACGCTTCGCTTTGCCCGACCTACGACTCCTTGCTAGCTTGCTCCCAAGGGATGCCATCCACACGAGAGGAAACGCATGGCCGCAGGTTCAAGCGCGCCCGCGGTCAGCACAGCAGCGCCGGCGGTTTCGCTCAATGACGTGCAGGTGTCGTTCCGGCTCGCCGACGACACCACCTACACCGCCGTACAGCGCGCAACGCTCGACGTCGCGGACGGCGAATTCGTCGCGATCGTCGGGCCGACCGGCTGCGGCAAGTCGACCCTGCTCAACGTCGCGGCCGGCCTGATCGCGCCGTCGAACGGCACGGCGACGATCTTCGGCGCTCCGCTTGCCGGCCTCAACCGGCAGGCCGGCTACCTGTTTCAGGCCGACGCCCTGTTTCCCTGGAAGACCGCGGCGGAAAACGTCGCGATCGGGCTGGAGATCGCCGGCACGCCCAAAGCGCAAGCGCGGGAGCGGGCGACGACGTGGCTCGGCCGCGTCGGCATCGGCGGCTTCGGCAACCGCTACCCGCATATGCTCTCCGGCGGGCAGCGCAAGCGGGTCGGCCTCGTCCAGGTGCTGATCCGCGACCCGAAAATCCTGCTGATGGACGAGCCGTTCGGCCCGCTCGACGCGCAGACGCGCCAGATCATGGGCAACCTGCTGCTCGACCTGTGGAGCGCGGACCGCAAGGCCGTGCTGTTCGTGACGCACGATCTGGAGGAGGCGATCGCGCTCTCCGACCGCGTGGTGATCATGTCGGCCGGGCCGGCGGCGCGCATCATCGGCAACTGGACCGTGCCGCTGGCGCGCCCACGCGACATCGGCGAGGTGAAGCTCGAGCGCGCGTTCCATGAGCTGCATCGCGAGATCTGGGAAGCACTGAAGGACGAGGTGATGAAGGGCTATCAGCAGACGGGGGGAGGGTAACTCATGAGCCGTGGGACTCTCCTGGCCCTGCAGATCCTCGTCGCGGTGGTGTGCATCGCCTTCTGGCACATCTTCGCCACCTACACGATCGGCGGCGTGAAGCTGCTGCCGCCGTTCTTCTTCTCGACGCCCTTCGAGGTCGCTTCGCGCATCGTGCGCTGGTTTGTCGAGGGCACGATCTGGAAACATCTGTGGATCACGCTGGTCGAGGCGATGCTTGCTTTTGTCGTCGGCTCGCTCGCCGGCGTGCTGATCGGCTTCTGGTTCGCACGCAAGCCGATGATCAACGCGGTGTTCGACCCGTATGTGAAGATGCTCAACGCGCTGCCGCGCGTGGTGCTGGCGCCGATCTTTGCGCTGTGGTTCGGACTCGGCATCGCCTCCAAAGTCGCGCTCGGCGTCACGCTGGTGTTCTTCATCGTGTTCTTCAACGTCTATCAGGGCGTGAAGGAAGTCAGCCCCACCGTGCTCGCCAACGCCCGCATGCTCGGCATGAGCGAGCGGCAGCTGATGCGCCATGTGTATTGGCCCTCGGCGCTCTCCTGGATGTTCTCCTCGCTGCATACCTCCGTCGGCTTCGCGGTCGTCGGCGCGGTGGTCGGCGAATATCTCGGCTCGGCTGCGGGCCTCGGCTACATCATCCAGCAGGCCGAAGGCGTGTTCGATGTGGCCGGCGTGTTCGCCGGCATGTTCGTGCTGGCCGTGTTCGTGATCCTGATCGACATGATCGTGACGGTGATCGAGAAGCGCCTGCTGGTCTGGCGGCCGGTGGCGTCGATGGATGCAAGATGACGCGTCATCACCGGGCCGCCGCGAAGCGGCGAGACCCGGTGACCCCGGCAAGGTGGGCAAAGTGCCTTCCTAAGCGGGATGGCCGGGTCAAGCCCGGCCATGACGAGTGAGGGAAATCACTTCCCCAATAAGAAATCGCAGATGAAATCGACCTGCGCGTCGAACATCTGCTGACCGTTCTGCGTGCGGCATCCGCGTGTCTGCGCGGCGGCGAGCAGGGGCGTGACCAGCGGCATGGTGATGATATCGGCGACGAATTGATTGGCATCGAGCCGCACTGCATCGACCGGCAACGGGTCACCGGGCTTCATGCCGGCCGGCGTCGCGTTGACGATGAGATCGAACCCCGCGGGGTCGGCCTTGTCAGCCGCCGCGACCTTGTGACCATGGCGGGCGAGCTTTGCGATCAGGGCGTCGCGTCTGGCGATATCGAGATCGACCAGGGTGACGCTCGCGCCCTCCATGGTGAGCGACAGCGCGAGTGCCGAGCCGGCACCGCCGGCGCCGATCTGGAGCGCGCGCTTGCCCCTGGGATCGAAGCCGTTGCGCCTCAGCGCAGCGGTAAAGCCGCCGCCGTCGGTCATGTCGCCGCTCCAGCGGTTGTCGGCGCCGCGCCGCATGACGTTCGCGACTTCGAGCACGCGCGAACGCTCGGAGGTCGTATCGCAGTGGCGGAACGCGATCGGCTTGTGCGGCACCGTGATGATGATGCCGTCGAGGTTCGGCAGTTTCTTGGCGAGCCGGAAGAAGTCGTCGATATCGGCCGGCTTTACCTGCAGCGGGATCATGATCGCGTCCGCGCCACGCGCCGCGAAGCCCTGCGTGACGCCGGCCGGCGACTTCACCTGCGCGATCGGATCGCCGATGGTGACGTGGATGCGGGTCGCGCCGTTCAGGGAGGGGAGCATGCGTTTCTCCAAGAGTGACCCGCACCCGACCCTCCCCCTTTCAGGGGGAGGGAGCGCGCGCGGCACGCTCCGGGCTAACGAGACGGTCCGCGTGTGCGGCTTGCGCCTCCTCCCCCTGAAAGGGGGAGGATTGAGGAGGCGGTCAAGTGATCAATACAGCGATTTGTATTTCGTCAAACTATCCTTCAGATCCTTCATGATCTCGTCCGGATTGTAGCCGGACTTTCTGGCGTTCTCCGCCCACTCGGCGTAAAGCGGCTCGGCGGCCCTGCGCCATTCGGCAAGCTGCGCGGGGGTTAGCGCATCCAGTTCCTGGCCCGGCTGTGCCTTGATCTTGTCGCGCCCGGCAGCCTCGAAATCGGCCCACGGCGCGGCGATCTTCTCGGCCCATTGCGGCGTGCAGTGATCGTCGATGACTTTCTTCTGCGCCGCCGAGAGCGCTTCGTACTTTGCCTTGTTGATCACCCAGCCCTGCTCGGTGACGTAGAACGCCGCGTCGAGGTGATACTTCGTCACCTTGTCGATCCCGAACAGCACGATCGAGCCCCAAGGAAACGTAATCGCCTCGGCGACGCCCTTCTCCAGCACGTCACGCGCCTCGGGCGCGGAGGCCTGTACGTTGGAGCCGCCGAGCAGCGAGATGAAGCGCGCAATCGTGGCGTTCGCGGGCCGCACTTTCATGCCCTTCACGTCTGCCGGGACGACGATCTTCTTCTTGGTGGAATGGAACGTCCCGGGATCATGCGCGAACGTGAGGCAGTAGTGAACGTCGGCCATCTCCTTGGGCGCGTACTTGCGGTACCACGCGTCGAGCGCGCCGCTTCCCTCCTTGGCGTTGGCGAACAGGAACGGCAGCTCCATCGCGCCCATCACCGGAAAGCGGCCCGGTTCGTAGCCGGGATTGACGTGCGCCACGTCGGCGATGCCGTCGCGCGCCATGTTGTAATGGTCGAACGCCTTGCCGAGCTGCTGCGCCGGATAGATCTTCATCTTGATCGTGCCGCCCGACGCCTTTTCGATCGAGGCGGCCCAGGCTTCGGCGGAGGGGTGCATCGGATGCGACGCCGGCACCCAGTGCGCGAAGCGCCATTCGACCGTTTTGTCCTGAGCCAGGGCAGGACTCGCGAACAACAGAGCGGCAGTCAGCAATGCTTTTCCAAAATGTGTCACGCGTTTCTCCCCATCTGTCATGGCCGGGCTTGTCCCGGCCATCCCGACAAGGGACGCTTGGCCGTGCCCGCTCTATCGGTGTGCCCGGGCGTTAGGGCGTTTACGCCCGTCTTCGACGGTCTATGCCCCGGCACGACGAAACAACTTAACTCCGCGCGGTAGCCTCGACCAGCGGGCGAATGCCTGCCAGCCTTTCGATATCCCACAGCTGGCTTACCAGCGCCTTCGCGCGCGCCCCGCCCAGCACCGGCTCGACATTGTCGATGAACTTCCGCTCAAGCCCGGCATCGTCGAGCGGCACGAGGCGCGAGCCGAGCGCCTCGTCGGCCTGGCGCACGAATTTTCCGCGCGAGGTCGTGACGGTGACGCGGGCGGGGCGCAGTTTGGGATAAAGGGAGTCGATCTCCGCGGGCGCCGTGATGGTGAGCTTTTCGGCGAACGCGGCGAATGCCGGATCGGCCCGCGTCTCTTCGTTGAAGTGATGCACCTTGATGCCGCGGAAGCGCGCCGCGAGACCCATCAGATACGGGAAGCTCAGTTGCGCGCTCGCATAGTCGCCCCAGCCCGTGTGTGCGTGCTCGGCGGCGATGCGGTAGGTCTCGACATCAACGTGCTTGATCTCCGTCGCGTCGATCTTTTCGTCGTTCATCAGCCCGAACAGCGCCTCGACGGCGGGCTGGATATGGCGGCAGCAGGCATACGGCTTGATGTAGCAGTCGGTGATGCCGAAGGGCGCGTCCGGCGGTAGCGTAATGGCGCGCGCCTTGTCAGCCCGTCCGAACGCAAACGCCTGCATGAATCCGTCGCGCGCCTCGATCACGTTCGGCGGGCCGTTGACGCCAAGCTCGGCGAGTAGCGCCGCCTGGATGCCCTCACGCGACGCGTGGCCTGCGTGCAGGCGCTTGATATCGGCACCGCCGTTGACAAACGCGAACAGGCCGGCGGCGGCACTCGCCGCGATGCCGAGCGCGTCGGCGATCTGCTGCGTGTTGAGGCCGCGCAATTTGGCGACCGCGACGGCGGCGCCGAACGGACCGACCGCGCTGGTCGGATGGAAGCCGCGCTGGCGCAGGTCCGGTGCGCAGGCGCGCGCCAGACAAATCGCGACCTCGTAGCCGGCGACAACCGCCTCGATCAGTTGCGCGCCGGTAATGGCGCGCTCGTAGCCGACGCTGAGCGCGGCCGGCACGACGGTACAACCGCAATGCGCCGAGCCGACGCGGTAGCCGTCGTCGAGCTCGATGCCGTGCGCCGCAGTGCCGCCGAGGAAGGCGGCATCGAGCAGGTCGTGGCGCTTGGCGCGTCCCGGCACAGGGATTTCGCCGCCCGAGCGCACGCTCGCAATCATCGCTTGGGCATGGGTCGCGACATCGCCCGGCGCGCCCGCGATCATCACACCGACCGTGTCGAGCAAGTGGCGGCGCGCGTAGTAGCGCACCTCGTCGGTGAGGTCGGCGTAGCGCAACCCGCTCGCAAAGCTGACGATCGCGTCAGTGGCGCCCGCGGCCGGATGCAGCGTGTGAGCTTCGGCTTGCATAGAACTCTCCCGTCATTCCGGCCGAGCGGAGCGAGGGCCGGATTCCATAACCACGATCCTCACGATATCGTATCTTCGGTGGTTATGGATTCCGGGCTCGCTCGCTTTGCTCGCGCCCCGGAATGACGCAAACAACATCATGCGGCGCTCGCCTTTTTGCCGAGGCGGATTTCCTCGAGCACCGGCAACAGGTAGGCGATAAATTTCTCCGGGTTCTCGCTCATTGGGAAATGACCGAGGTCCTTCATGATGACGGCCTGCGCGCCGGTGCGGCGCGCGACTTCGAGCGTGCCTTCGGTGGTGCAGGAATAATCGTATTCTCCGGTCAGTAAATAGAGCGGGCAGCGGCGCGCGTCGATATGGTCGAGCCTGTCGGAAATATCGCCGTCGATCATGTAGAAATAGAGGTCGCCCTTGAACACGCCGGGGCCGCTCTGCATGTAGTGCCAGAGCGTTTCCCAACGGCCGTCGTCCGGGGCGGTCGGCGCGACAAGGCCGGACACGATGCCGGCCGAGACTTCCCCGCCATGCACGTCGGGGCGGTGCAGCCAGCTCACATCGTAATAAGGATCGACCTTGGGCGATGACTCGAGCCCGATGATGGCGCGGAACGTCTCGGGGTGCTCGTGCGCGAGATGCAGCACGATGCGCCCACCGATCGAGCAGCCCATCACCACGGGCTTGTCGAGCCCCAGCGCGGCGGAGACTTCGAGGATCATGCGCACGTAATCGCGCGAGGTGAGGCGGTAGTCCTCATTCTCCCAGCCGACCGGCGGCGACGATTTGCCGTGCCACGGCATGTCGAACACGATCACGCGGTAATTGCGCGTGATGCGCTCGTCGTTGAGCAGGCCGCGATACTGCCGGCCGTCGGAGCCGGCGGTGTGCAAGCAGAGCAGCGGAACGCCTTGGCCCGCTTCCTCGACATAGAGCCGGTGTGGGCGGCCGAGCAGATCGAGATGCAGATAGCGGCCGATGGCGGGTTCGAAGCGGGGGCTCATGCGGCCTCCTGGGTGTGGCCAGCGGCAGCAAGCACGCCCTTGAAGTAGAGCAGGTTGCTCATGAACGGATGCAGGTCACCCTCGATGCGGAGCAGCTTCTTTTTCACCAGTGCGAAGATGTCGGTGTAGCCGGGGATCGGCACCGGCGACCACAGCTTCTCCCATGAATCGCGCGCGGCACGCAGCGCAAAGGAATAGTTCGGCGTGATGAACGGGCCGGGCGTGATGGAGACGATGCGGCCGTGCTCGATCCGCACGATGTGATCGGCGTTGTCGACCGCGATCAGGAAGGTCGTGGTGACGTGTTTCCCGCGCCGGAGGAGGTTGGCGTCTGCATTCACGCGCCCGGCGAGTCGTTCCAGCATCCCTCTCTCCTTCGTCATTCCGGCCGAGCGGAGCGAGGGCCGGAATCCATAACCACGATCCTACCCATATCGCTCGGCTTGTGGTTATGGATTCCGGGTTCCGGCCTGAGGCCGGCCCCGGAATGACGTCATGCCTCCCTCACCAGCGCATCGACCCCCACGACACCGTTTGCCTGCACGATCAACGGATTGACCTCGGCCTCGGCAATCGCGGGATCATTCTGCAACGCCAGCCGCGACAACGCCACGATGGCGTTTGCCAGCGCGTCGAGGTTGCCGGCCGGCTTGCCGCGGAACCCCCTGAGCATCGCGAAGGCCTTCACCTCCGAAATCATCGCGTGGGCAGTCGGCAGATCGACCGGGGCGAGGCGCAGCGAGCGGTCGCGGTAGATCTCGGTGAACACGCCGCCGGCCGCCACCATGATCACCGGGCCGACCTCGCGATCGACGCGGTAGCCGATCAGCGCCTCGCCGACGCCGGAGATCATCGGGGCGACGAGCACGCGGGCTGGCGCAATGCCGGTGCGGCTCTTGACCGTCGCGCGCATCGCCTTGATGACCCCGACCAGCGCCTCGCCGTTGGGTACGTTGAGCGCAACCCCGCCCGCCTCTGTTTTGTGCGCAATGTTCGCCGAGAGAACCTTCACGGCGACCGGATAGCCGAAGGGGAGGGCGGGCGCCGGCACGATTGCCGTTTCGAGCGCGACGGCGGCGGCGCGCGGAACGCCGAGCCGGTCGAGCAAGGCGTAAGCCTCCAACTCGTCGAGGACGCGTCCGCCGCTGCCGCTCGCCGCCGCAACCGCCGGCTTCGGCTCGCGTCGCGCGAGAGCCGCCGCGATCGCGTCCGCGCAGGCTTCCGGTGTGCGAAAGCTCGGAATGCCGGCCGCGCTCAGGCGCGCCAGCGCCTCGGGCGCTTCGGGCACGAGGAACGCTGCGAGCGGCTTTGCGGCATTCGCGCTGTCGATGATCGGCTGCACTGCTTGTTGTGGATGGAAGCGCGCCGAGGAACCGACCACCGCCAGCACCATGTCGAACTCCGGCGCCGTGGTGAGAATATCGAGCGCGGCCTTCATCACGTCGTAGCGCGTGCCCGCGATGGTGAGGTCCACGATGCGCGCCGGCGTCGCCTGAATGCCCTTGGCAGCGAAGCGCGCAAAGGTTTCGGCACTCGGCGGCGCGATCTCGACGCCGCGCATCGCGAGCGGATCGACCACCATGGTGGCGCCGCCCGCCGTGGTGGTGAGCACCGCCACTTGCGGCGCGCGCGCGCCGATCGGGCGGATTGGCGTGCGATGCACCAGCGGAAGCGCCTCGATCAGGGCTTCAAGGCTTTCCACGCGCGCAATGCCGCAATCGGCAAGGAACGCGCTCGCCACGTCGTCCTCGCCCGCGAGTGCGCCGGTGTGGGTGACGGCGAGCTCGCGCGCGGCGGCAGAGCGGCCGAGCTTGTAGGCGACGACCGGCTTGCCGCGCGCTGCCGCGCCGAGTGCAAAGTCGCGCAGCGCCGCGGAATTGCGGATGCTCTCCAGAAATAAGAGGTAGCCGTCGATCTCGGGATCATCCAGCGTTGCCGCGCAAATCTCGCCGATCGACAGGTCGACCTCGTTGCCGATCGAGACGAGGCCAGCGAAGCCGAGGCCGCGCGCCTTGCCGCGCGACATCAGCGCGCCGATCATCGTGCCGGAATGCGAGGCGAAGAACGTGCGGCCGACCGGAATGTCCGGTTCGGCGAACGCCGCATTGGCGGTGAGCAGCAGCCCATTGCGCAGGTTGACCACGCCGAGGCTCGAAGGCCCGACCACACGGATGCCGGTTTCGGCCGCGATCTCGCGCAGCTTTTGCTCGCGCGCCACGCCGTCCGCGCCGGTTTCGGAGAAGCCGGCCGCCAGGATGGTGGCGATCTTGACGCCGGCGCGGCCGCATTCGGCCACCGCGTCGATCACGGCTTCGGTCGGCACCAGGATATAGGCGTGCTCCGGCGGCTCGGGAAGCGCTGCCACAGTGGGGTAAGCGCGCTCGCCCAGCACCGTGTCGCGCCGCGCGTTGACGCAGTAGACTTTGCCGCCAAACCCCGCGCGGCGCAAGAAATCCAACGGTCGGCCGGAGGCCTTCCCGGCATCGTTCGACTGCCCGACGATCGCGACCGAGCGCGGCGCAAGCAGCGCCTGGCGCAGGGCATCGGCATTCGGTGGCACGCGCATGGATGTCCGGGGGGCGAGACGGCGGGGGCGAGGTCGGTGCCCGTTATAGCCGGGCCTGTGGATTTTGCCGAAATCCGCACGGCGCGGTGAAACTTTCGGGCGTGCCCGGCCGTACCTGCGGGCGTTATGCCGTTCTCACAACAACGTGCGAATTGGGCGAATGCCAATTCTGCGTGTGGGGGCTATTCTGGCACCGTGCCGCTTCGGGGCGGCTCAAATCGAGGGGGAGATATGCTCAAATCAGGTTTTGCGCCGATCGCGACTGCGCTAATCGGCCTCGGCATCTTCACGCTCGCGACGCAGGTGCGCGCGGGCGGCGACAAGGTCGTGTTTCCGGAAGGGTTCGACAAGGGCGTGCTGTTCACCACGGTCGACCGCACGGACAACAAGCAATTCCGTGAGTTCTATACGAGCCAGGCGGCGCTCGATGCCGCCAAGAAGGGCCAGCCGCTGCCGAGCGGCACCGTCATCACGATGGTGCAGTGGAAGGCCAAGCTCGATGCGGCGGGCAATCCGGAGAAGGGGCCGGACGGGCGCTTTGTCAAGGGCGACCTGAACGGCTACGCCGTGATGGAGAAGCGCACCGGCTGGGGCGCCGAATATCCCGACAACATCCGCAACGGCGAGTGGGAGTATCAGGCTTTCACGCCGGCCAAGGCGGTGAACACCGGCGCAAAGCTCACCGCCTGCTTTGAATGCCACCTGCCGCACAAGAGCGACGACTACGTGTTCCTATACGGCAAGATGGCGGGGAAATAAGCGCGTGCACCGCTCGTCCCCGCGAAAGCGGGGACCCAGCTTTTTCTTCACCTGTGATTCTGGATTCCCGCTTTCGCGGGAATGAGCGGAGTTTTGTTGCCGCTCGCGGGACTACACCTCAAACTTCCCGAACTCGAAATGCCTGCCCGGCGCCGAGTCGAACAGCGCCCGCGTATACGCATGCTTCGGCGCAGCGAACACGGCGGCCGTTGTACCTTCCTCCACCACCTCGCCCTTGTGCATCACGGCGATGCGGTCGCACACCTGTGCGGCAACGCGCAGGTCGTGGGTGATGAACAGCACCGCGAGATTGAAGCGCTTGCGCACGTCGTCGATCAGCTCCAGCACCTGCGCCTGCACCGATACATCCAGCGCGGACACCGGCTCGTCGGCGACCAGAAGCTCCGGCTCCATCGCCAGCGCGCGGGCAATGCAGATGCGCTGGCGCTGGCCGCCCGAGAACTGATGCGGAAAGCGCGCGAGCGCGTCCGGATCGAGACCGACGAGACGCATCAGGTTGCGGGCGCGCGTCGCCGCCTCGCTCTCGGCCATGCCGAAGTTCATCGGCCCTTCGGTGATCGCGGCGCCGACGGTGCGGCGCGGATTGAGCGAACGATACGGATCCTGGAACACGATCTGCACGCGCTTGCGGTGCGGCCGCAGCGCGCGGGCGCCGAGCCTTGCGACATCGGCGCCTTCGATCAGGATCGCGCCGCCGGTCGGTTCGATCAGCCGCGCGATGCAGCGTGCGACCGTCGACTTGCCGGAGCCGGACTCGCCGACCACGCCGAGCGTCTCGCCGCGCCGCACTTGCAGGTTCACATCCTTCACGGCCTTCACCTCGCGGCGCTTCGCGAAGAATCCGCGCGCGAGATAGGTTTTGCTCAGGTCAGTGGTCTGCAGCACGATCGGCGCTGCGGCGGCCGGCGCGCGCGGCGGCGGAGACAGGCTCGGTACCGCGCGGATCAGCATGCGGGTGTAGTCGTCGCGCGGGCGGCGTAGCACGTCCTCGGTGCGGCCCTGCTCGACGACGCGGCCGTGCTGCATCACCACCACGCGGTGCGCGACTTCTGCGACGACCCCGAAATCGTGCGTGATGAACAGCACGCCGGTGTTGCGCCGCGCGCGCAACTCCTTGATCAGCTTGAGGATCTGAGCCTGCGTGGTGACGTCCAGCGCGGTGGTCGGCTCGTCGGCGATCAGCAGCACCGGATCGAGCACCAGCGCGGCCGCGATCATGATGCGCTGGCGCTGCCCGCCGGAGAGCTGGTGCGGATAGACATCGATCAGGCGCTCGGGCTCCGGAAGGTGCACGGAGGTCATCACGTCGAGCACGCGCGCGCGCCGTTCGCGCTCGCTCAGCCGGGTGTGGATGTCGAGTACTTCGGCGATCTGGTCGCCGACCTTCATGACCGGATTGAGCGCGGTCATCGGCTCCTGAAAGATCATCGAGATGCGATCGCCGCGGATGCGCCGCATCTCGGTGGGGGACTTCCGCAAGAGGTCGTCGCCTTCGAGCAGCACGCGTCCCGCGGTGGCGGTCAGCTGGCCGGGCGGCAGCAGGCCCATCACCGCATGCGCGGTGACGGATTTGCCGGAGCCGGACTCGCCGACCACGCAGACGATCTCGCCGGGCGCGACCGCGAATGAAACGTTCTCGACCGCATGCACGCGGTCCGCGCCCGCCGGTAGGCGGACGGTCAGGCCCTGCACGTCGAGGACGGGAGCGGTCACAGGCCACCCCACGCACGGCTGTCATCCCGGGCGACTTCGCGGAGCGAAGGAGACCCGGGACCTATGCACCACAAAACATAGTGTTGGGGTATGTGGATCCCGGCTCTCCGCTGCGCTTCGGCCGGGATGACAGCTGAGATTGTCATCACACCCGCCGCGCCAGCTTGGGATCGAGCTTGTCGCGCAGGCCGTCGCCGAGCACGTTGACGGCGAGCACGGTGAGCGCGAGGCAGATGCCGGGGAAGAAGATGTTGTGCGGATAGATGCGGAACAGGCCGCGCCCTTCCGCCATGATGTTGCCCCAGGTCGGGGTTTCGGGCGGGATGCCGATGCCGAGGAACGACAGGATCGCCTCGAGCAGGATCGCGTTGGCGCAGATGAAGGTGCCCTGCACGATCAGCGCTGGAATCGTATTCGGCAGCACGTGGCGGAACAGCAGGAGATGCGTCGGCGTGCCGGCGCAGATCGCGGCTTCGACATACGGCTCCTCGCGCACGGAGAGCACGATCGAGCGCACCAGCCGCACCACGCGCGGGACTTCCGGTACGATGATTGCGACGATCACGCTCATCACGCCGGCGCGGAACAGCGATACGAGCGCGATCGCGAGCAAAATCGCCGGGATTGCCATTAGCCCGTCCATCAGCCGCATCACCACCGCGTCGACCCAGCGCAGGTAACCTGCGATGAGGCCAATGAAGAGTCCGATCGCGATCGAAATCACCGCGACCGTGATGCCGATGATCAGCGACACGCGCGCGCCGTAGATCACGCGGCTGTAGATGTCGCGGCCGAGGCTGTCGGTGCCCATGCGGTAGGTGAAGGTGCGCGCCGTGCCGTCGTCGTTGCGGATGGTCTGCTCGATGCCCGGCACGCGGTTGCGGAACGAGGGGTTGATCTCGGAGGGATTCTTGGTGCCGAGCCAGGGCGCCGTGATCCCGATGACGATCATGAACAGGATAATCAGCGCGCCGAAGATGATGCCGCCGTCACGCGCAAGCCGCCCGGGCAGGCCGGGCTTGGGCGGCCGCGCGGCGGGTTCGCCGGCGAGCAATGCGGGTTCGACACTCAATAGCGGATCCTCGGGTCGAACAGCGTGTAGGCGAGATCGACCAACAGGTTGATCAGCACGTAGACGAACGAAAACAGCAGGATCACCGCCTGGATGGTCGGATAGTCACGCGCCAGCACCGCATCGACCGTGAGGCGGCCGAGCCCGGGGATGGTGAACACGCTCTCGGTCACGACCACGCCGCCGATCAGCAGCGCGACGCCGAGGCCGATCACGGTGACGATCGGAACGGCGGCGTTCTTCAGCGCATGCTTGAACAGCACCTTCACCTCGACCTGCCCCTTGGCGCGCGCGGTTCGGATGTAGTCCTCGCCCATCACGTCGAGCACGCTGGTGCGCGTCATGCGCGCGATCAGCGCGATATAGATGACCGAGAGCGTGACGGAGGGCAGGATCAACCGTTGCAGGAAGCCGCCGAAGCCGTCGCCGATGCGCTGATAGCCTTGCACCGGCAGCCAGTTCAGCTTGATGGCGAACAGGTAGATCAGCGAATAGCCGATGACGAACACCGGCACGGAGAAGCCGAGCACCGAAAAGCCCATCACGATCTTATCGATCAGGGTGCCCTGCCTGTACGCGGCGAGCACGCCGAGCGGCACTGCGACCGCGACCGCGATGACGATCGTCGCAAGGGAGAGTGCGAGCGTCGGCTCCAGCCGGCTGGTGATCAGCTCGGCGACGGTCTTCTTGAAGAAGTAGGATTCGCCGAAGTCACCACGCAGGATGTTGCCGAACCAGATGAAGAACTGCGTGAAGATCGGCTGGTCGAGACCGAGGCTGTTGCGGATCGCGGCGACCTGCTCGGAGTTGGCATTGTCGCCGGCGATCACCGCAGCCGGGTCGCCCGGCGTGAGGCGCAGCATCAGGAACACGAATACCGCCACGATCAGCATCACCGGCAGGGTGGCGAGCAGACGGCGCAGGATGTAGCCGAGCATGGTCCTATCCTGTCATCCCGGAAGCCGCCGCAGGCGGCTATCCCGGATCCACGACACGCAGGCATGGCGGTCACGCATCTGCATCCGTGATAAATGGATCCCGGCTCTCGCTTCGCTCGGCCGGGATGACATTCGGTGGTTCATTTCACCTCGATGTTCCACAACGCGAGCGAAGGCCCGGCGAGCAGCCCGCTCACGTTCTTGCGGAACGCCTGCGGCTGCACGTATTGGCCGAGCGGAAGGTGCGTCGGGTAATCGAGCAGGCGCAGCTGAACCGCCTCGGCGAGAGCTTTCTGTTTGGCCGGATCGGTCTCCTTGGAGAACGCATCGCGCAGCTTTTCCATCTCGGTGTCGCACGGCCACCCGAAGGTCGCCTTCTCGCAACTCGCATTGAGGAACGACGCCGCGACCGGATCGAGGATGTCGACCGAGGCCCATGAGGTGAGAAACGCGCTCCAGCCGCCCGCACGCGGCGGATCCTTCTTGGTGCGGCGCGTGACCAGCGTCTGCCAGTCCATCGCCTGCAGGTCGACCTTGAAGCCGGCTTTCTCCATCAGCGATTTCGTCACCGGCGCAAGATTGCTGAGCGAGGCGATGTCGGTCGACTGCATCAGGACGACCGGGGTGCCGTCGTAGCCGGCCTCCTGCAGGAGCGCCCGCGCCTTGGCGAAGTCGGAGGTGAACTTGTCGTCCCACCCTCTCGTCGACTGCAGCGGCGAGCCACACGGGAACAGGGACTTGCACTCGACGTACCAGCGCGCATTGCCGATCACGGCGTCAAGCAGATCCTTTTGATTGAGCGCGTAGGCGACCGCGAGGCGGATTTTCGGGTTGTCGAACGGCTTGTGCAGCACGTTGAAGCGGAGCGCGTTCTGCCGGCCGGAGGGGTTGAACACGAACAGCTCGATGTTCTTGTCCTCGGCAAGCAGGGGCAAGAGATCGTGCGGCGGCGCTTCGAGCAGATCGACCTCGTTGTTGATCAGCGCGTTCACCTGCGTTTGCGAATCCGCGATCCAGATCCACTCGACGCGATCGACCTTCGCGATCTTGCCGCCGGCCAATCCGGAAGCCGGCTCGCCGCGCGGCTTGTACTTGGGGTTCTTCAGGTAGACGGCCTTCTCGCCCGCGCGCCATTCGTCGACCTTGAAGATGAAGGGGCCGGAGCCGGTGTAGTCGGTGATCTGCTTCTGCGGATCGGTCTCGGCGACCCGCTGCGGCATCATGAACGGCACGCTGGCGCCGGGCTTTGCCAGCGTTTGCAGCACGAGCCCGTACGGCTCCTTCAAGGTCATGCGGATCGTCTGGGCATCCGATGCGGCAAGCTCCGCCACATAGGACATCAGCTTCTGGCCCATCGCGTCGCGCGCGCCCCAGCGCTTGAGCGAGGCGACGCAATCCTCCGCCGTGACGGGGGCGCCGTCGTGCCACGCGAGCCCCTCGCGCAGCATGAACGTCCAGGTCAGCTTGTCGGCCGAGATGTCGTAGCGGTCGACCATCTGTGGCTTGACGGCGAGCTTTTCGTCGAGCGCGAACAGCGTGTCGTAGATCATGTAGCCGTGGTTTACGGTGATCAGCGCCGTGGTCCAGACCGGATCGACGATCTTCAGGTCGGAGTGTAGCGAGACGCGTAGCGTCTTTGCCGCCGCCGCCGTACACAGCGCGGCGCCGAGGATCAGCGCGACGACGAGATGCTTCCAGCGAACAGCCATGGCTCCCCCTTTGCGCCTGTGGCGCCGTGAACCCGGTTTGCCGCGCGGCGCCGTTACGATTGGCTCTTCTTCTCCACGTTCCAGAACACGGGAGCTGGCGCGCTCAGCACGCCGTCGATGTTCTTGCGCGTCGCGGCCGGCAGATACCACTGACCAAGGAACAGGTGCGTGGTGAACTCGGTGTTGCGCTTCTGCACGGCGGCCGCGATCTCTTTCTGCTTGGCCGGATCGGTCTCGCGCGCGAACTGGTCGCGCAGCTTCTCGGTCACCTCGTCGCACGGCCAGCCGAACATCGCCTTGTCGCAGCCGGCGTTGGCGAAGCCCGCCATCACCGGGTTGAGGATGTCGGCGGACACCCACGAGGTCATGAACGCGTTCCAGCCGCCGGCGTTGACCGGTTCCTTCTTGGCGCGGCGCGCGACCAGCGTCTGCCAATCCATCGATTGCATGTCGACCTTGAAGCCGCCTTTCTCCATCAACGACTTGGCGACCGGCGCGAGGTTGGTCAACACCTGCAGATCGGTCGAATGCATCAGCACCACGGGTGTGCCGTCATAGCCAGCTTCCTTCAGGAGATCCTTCGATTTCTGGAAGTTGGACTCGAGCAGCCCCGCCATTGCGGTGTCGGTCGACATTGCGGTGCCACACGGGAATTCCGACTTGCAGGTCTTGTAATAGGTCGGATCGCCGATCACCGCTTCGAGGAAGTCCTTCTGATTGAACGCGTACCACAGCGCCTGGCGAACCTTCGGATTGTTGAACGGCGGATGCAGGTGATTGGGGCGGAAAGTGTACTGGTTGCCGAGCGGGTTCCAGTCGACCAGCTTGAGGTTCTTGTCCGCCTTCACCAGCGGAAGCAGGTCGTGCGAGGGCGCCTCGATGTAGTCGATCTCGCCCGCAAGCAACGCGTTGATCGCCTGCTGCTGATCGGAGATAGCCAGCCATTCGACGCGATCGACCTTCGCGACCTTGCCGCCGGCGAGGCCCGAGGCCGGCTCGGAGCGCGGCTTGTACTTGTCGAACTTGACGTACACGGCCTTGTCGCCCGGCTTCCATTCCTCCTTCTTGAAGACGAAGGGGCCGGACCCGGTGAAGTCGGAGATCTGCGTATTCGGGTCGGTGTCGGCGACGCGCTTCGGCATCATGAACGGCACGTTCGACGACGGCTTGCCGAGCGCGAACACCAGCAGGCCGGTCTGCTCCTTGAGCTTGACCGTGAAGGTCTTCGGGTTTCCGACCGAGATCGTGTCGACGAAGGTCATGACCTTCTGGCCGAGCGAGTCCTTGGCGGCCCAGCGCTTGATCGAGGCGACGCAGTCTTCCGCCGTGACCGGCGCGCCGTCGTGCCAGGCGAGGCCGTCGCGCAAGGTGAAGGTATAGGTGAGCTTGTCCGCACTAACGTCGTATTTATCGACCATCTGCGGCTTGATCTCGCCCTTCTCATCCATCGCGAAGAGCGTGTCGTAGACCATGTAGCCATGGTTGCGGGTGATGTATGCGGTGGTCCAGATCGGATCGACGATCTTGAGGTCGGAATGCATCACCACCTTGAGCGTGACTTGCGCGTTGGCAGCGCCGCAGGGCAGGGCGAGCAGGGCGGCCGCGGTGAGGATTGTTGCGAGGCCCTTGGACATGCGCATGGACTATCTCCAGTCGGGGGATTGCGTGGCGCGATGCTAGCGGGCGGCGCGGTGAAGGCCAAGCCGCCCGGCGGGCTCAAATGCGCGGCAAATGGCGCCCGGAACGGCAGCGTCGCTTGGGACTTGAAGGGGATCATGCGTGCGTTCGCAACTTTCGCGTTGATCGCGTTGACCGGCCTGCCGCGCCCGGCGCTTGCCCAGGGTGAGACGATCGATCAGGCGCTGTGCCGCATGATCGAAGGCGCGGCGAAGTCGCATCATCTGCCGGTCGATTTCTTCACCCGCCTGATCTGGCAGGAGAGCAGCTTCCGGCCCGGCGTCACGAGCCATGCGGGTGCGCAGGGCGTGGCGCAATTCATGCCGGGGACGGCGCGTGACCGCGGACTTGCCGATCCGTACGACCCGGAGCAGGCGGTTCCGAAGTCGGCCGAGCTGCTCAACGACCTGCGAGCGCGGTTCGGCAATCTGGGCCTGGCGGCTGCGGCCTACAATGGCGGCCCGGCGCGGGTGGAGAGCTGGCTCGAAGGGCGCGGCGGGTTGCCGGCGGAAACGCGTAGTTACGTTTCCCTCATCACCGGGCGCACCGCCGAGGACTGGAAAAGCGCGGCGCGCGAGGGGACGGCGGCCGAAGCGGCCGACGGTCCGCCGACGCGGTGTCTCATCCTGGTCGCGGGGTTCCGGCGCGGCACGGACCGGCGGATGATTGCGGCCTATGAGCGGCCGATCGGTGAATCTCCGCTCGCGCCATGGGGCGTGCAGATCGCGGGCAACTTCTCCAAGGCTCTCGCGCTCGCGACATACACGCGTGAACGCGAGCGTCACGCCGCAATCCTGAGCGACGTCGCGCCGATGGTGATCGGCACGCGGCTGCGCAGCCGCGGCACGCACGCGTTCTACCGGGTGCGCATCCCGGCCGCGACGCGCATGGCCGCGACCGAGCTGTGCGAGCGCCTGCGCAAGCAGGGGGGCGCGTGCGTGGTGCTGAAGAGCTAGTTCGGGCCGCATGCGCGCTTTTCCCTCTCCCGCTTGCGGGAGAGGGAAAGGGGAGCTTGCGGCTCGCCCCTAAACCAGCTTCACGTTCTTCAGCGGCAGTTCACGCACCGGCTTGCCGGTCGCCGCGTGGATCGCATTGAGTACCGCGGGCGCGACGACGCAGATCGTCGGCTCGCCGACGCCGCCCCAGAAATCGTAGGTCGGCACGATCACGGTTTCCACCTTCGGCATCTCGGCGAGGCGCATGATCTCGTAGCTGTCGAAGTTGGTGTTGGTGACGCGGCCCTTGTCGATCAGCATCTCGCCGTAAAGGGTCGCGGTGAGCCCATAGGCGACCGAGCCCTCGGCCTGCGCGGCGATCTGGCCCGGATTGACGGGGTGGCCGCAGTTGAGCGCGAGCACCATGCGATGCACCTTCAACTTGCCCTTGGCGTCGACCGAGACTTCCGCCGTCGCCGCCGAATAGCTGCCGTAGCCCATGAACTGCGCGATGCCGCGGTGGACGCCCGCCGGCAATGGCTTGCCCCAGTCGCCCTTTTCGGCCGCCGCATTGAGCACCGCCAGATGCTTTGGGTGGTTCTTCATCAGGGACCGGCGGAATTCGAGCGAGTCTTTGCCGGCGGCGCGCGCGCACTCCTCGATGAAGCACTCCATGTAAACGGCGTTCTGGTTGGTGTTCACGCCGCGCCACGGGCCAACCGGAACATGGGTATTGCGCATCACATATTCGATCAGCAGGTTCGGCACGGTGTAGCCGAGCTGCGCGTCGCCTGGCTCCTCATACCACCCCTGGAGCTGGCGGCGGTCCTTGCCGTTCTGGATGCCGGCCGGGTTGAGCCATGCATTGATCGACTGGCCCGATGAGCGGACATGCAGGCCGACCAGCTCGCCTTTGTCGTCGAGCCCGGCCGACATCTTGCACACCGAGATCGGGCGGTAGAAGTCGTGCGTCTGGTCCTCTTCGCGGCTCCAGATCAGCTTGACCGGTGTGTCGGGGAATTCCTTGGCGATCGCGACCGCCTGATGCACGTAATCCTGCGTGCCGCCGCGCCGGCCGAAGCCGCCGCCGAGATCGTGGCGATGCACCTCGCACTGCGCGAGCGGGATGCCGGAGGCTTCCGACAGCGCGGCCAGCGATGATTCGAGGTTCTGCGTCGGCACCCAGCATTCGGCCTTGCCCGCCGAAAGCTTCACCGTCGCGTTCATCATCTCCATGCAAGCGTGCGAGAGGAACGGCGTCGAATAGGTCGCCTCGATCTTCTTCGCCGCGCCGGCGATCGCGCCGAGGGCGTCGCCATTCCGGCGCTCGCCGTTGTTTTCGGTGGCGGCGAGGCCTTCCCTGAGCCGTTCCTTGATCGTGGCGTTGGAGACCTTGGCGTTCTCGCCTTCATCCCATTTGATGTCGACCGCTTCGAGTGCGGTCTTGGCGTGCCACCAGGTGTCGGCCACCACCGCGACGGCGGTGTCCTTCACCTTAATCACCTTCCGCACGCCGGGCATCTTGGCGGCTTTGGAGTCATCGAAGCTGACGGCCTTCGAGCCGAACACCGGCGCATCCCTGATCGCGGCGTTGAGCATGCCGGGCAGCTTCACGTCGATCGCATAGACCTTGGATCCGTTGAGCTTGTCGGCGGTGTCGAGCCGCTTCAACGGCTTGCCGGCGATCTTCCAGCTCTTGGGATCCTTCAGCTTGATGTTCTTCGGGTCCGGCGGCGTCAGCTTCGCGGCGGCCGCGGCGATCTTGCCGTAGCTGATCTTTTTGTTTCCGTGCGTGATGATGCCATCCGCAACGCTCAACTCGCCGACCGGCACCTTCCACTGATCGGCCGCGGCCTGCAGCAGCATCATGCGCGCGGCGGCGCCGCCCCTGCGCACGTAGTCCTGCGAGACGCGGATGCCGCGCGAACCGCCGGTGCCCATCTCGCCCCACGCGCGCTTGGCAGCGAGATTGCGCGACGGGCTGATGCCTTCGGTCTCGACCTTCTTCCAGTCGCATTCGAGCTCTTCGGCGACCAGCTGGGCGAGACCGGTGAGCGTCCCCTGGCCCATCTCGGAGCGCGCGATGCGGATGATGCAGGTGTCGTCGGGCTCGATCGCGACCCAGAGATTGACCTCGGTCGCATTGTGCTCCGATGCCTTGCCGTGATGTGCGAGCGCATCGACGAACGGCACGTTCAGCCCGAGTGCGAAGCCGCCGGCTGCGGTCGCAGAGTTGACGACGAAGGCACGGCGGGAGAGGCGCTGGCCGTTTCCAAAGATCATTTTTTTCATGGCTCTCTCCTTACGACCGGCGCGTGGCGCGATCGGCCGCGCGGGTGTTGCCGGCGGCCTGATGCACCGCCTCGCGGATGCGCTGATAGGTGCCGCAGCGGCAGATGTTGGTCATCGCTTCGTCGATATCGGCGTCGGTTGGCTTCGGTTTCTTCTTCAACAACGCGGCGGCCGCCATGATCTGGCCGGACTGGCAGTAGCCGCATTGCGGCACGTCGACCGCGGCCCAGGCCTTCTGCACCGGGTGCGACGAATTGGCGGAGAGGCCCTCGATGGTGACGATCTTGTCGGCCGCCTTCACGGACGAGAGCGGGATCGAGCAGGAGCGTTGCAACTCGCCATTGATGTGCACCGAGCAGGCGCCGCATTGCGCCACCCCGCAACCATACTTGGTGCCGGTCAGGCCGACGATCTCGCGGATCACCCAGAGCAGCGGCGTATCAGGCTCGGCCTGCACGTCGCGCACTTTGCCGTTGATGTTGAGCTTTGCCATCGCGTCCCTCGCCAGACGATTTTCTGTATCGGGGAACGGATAAACACGGTCGTCGCCGCCCCCGGCTTGCAGGAGCTTAGCGCAGGCAGGAGGGCATTAGCTATGCCGGTTTGGCGAGTCAGTTTTGCCGCGGCGCGTCGATGAACCGGAACGGCCGGGCGCTCTCGAACGCCCGCGCCGCGCGCAACACCAAGTGATCCTGTCGGGCGGGCCCGACGATCTGTAATCCGATCGGCAGGCCATCGGACGAAAAGCCGCAGGGCACCGACGCCGCGGGCTGCTGGGTGAGGTTGAACGGGTAGGTGTAAGGCGACCAGTTGATCCAGTTGTCGCCGTAGCTGCCGTCGGCCGGCGTGACGCGGCCGGCTTCCAGCGCCGGGATCGGCATCTGCGGGGTGAGCAGCAGGTCGTATCTCTCGTGGAAGCGCGCCATCGCGTTAGCGATATCGGCGCGCGCCGTGAACGCTGCGAGATAATCGGCGAGCGAATACTTCTGCCCCCATTCCGCGATTTGGCGGAACCCGGGGTCCATCTTGGCGCAATCGCTGGCGGATGCCGCGTTGACAAGTGTGGCCGAGACCGCTCCCCACAGGGTCATGATCATCTCGTAGGGGTCGGGAAAGCCCGGATCGGCTTCCTCCACGATCGCGCCGAGATCGGCAAAGGCCTGCGCAGCCTGTTTCGTCGCAGCCTCGACCTCCGGATCGAGCTTCTTGACGTAGCCGAGCCGCGGGCTCCAGGCGATGCGCAGGCCGCGCACGTCATCATCCAGGCCGACGCGGTAATCCGGCACGGGCGTATTCCACGCCGTCATGTCGCGCTCGTCGGGGCCGCCGATGATCGAGAGCATCAACGCCGCGTCGGCGACGCTGCGCGTCAGCGGCCCGACATGCGCCAGAATGCTGAACGGCGAAGCCGGGTAGGCAGCGACGCGGCCGAAGCTCGGTTTGATGCCGAACACACCGGTGAACGCCGCCGGAATGCGGATCGAGCCCGCGCCGTCGGTGCCGATATGCAGATGGCCGAGGTTGAGCAGTGCAGCCGCGGCGGCGCCGCCCGACGAGCCGCCGGTCGTGCGGTCGAGCTTCCACGGGTTGCGCGTGATGCCGGTGAGCGGCGAATGACAGGCGCCGATCCAGCCGAATTCGGGCAGCGTGGTCTTGCCGAGGATGACGGCGCCGGCTTCGCGCAGCCGCGCGACCGCGGGCGCGTCGGCCTTCATCGGCGCGGGATCCGAGGTGAGCGAGCCACGGCGCGAGGGAAAGTCCTTCAGCCAGACATTGTCCTTCACGGTCGCGCCGAGCCCGTCCGCGATGCTGAGCGGCTCGCCCTTTTGCCAGCGCGCCTCGGAGGCTTGCGCCGCTCTCAGCGCACCGTCGCGGTCGACGATGATGAAGGCGTTGATGACCGGCTGGAATGTCTCGATGCGGTCGAACTGGTCGCGCGTCACCTCGACGGGGGAGAGCTCGCGCTTGCGATAGAGGCGGAGCAGCTCGGCGGCGGTGAGGGATTGGATGTCGGGCATGGGTTTTGCTGATCGTGAGGATGGCGGATCATCGCATACCCGCACCGAATGTCATCCCGGCCGAGCGAAGCAAGAGCCGGGACCCATGAAACTCCGGGATACGTGGGTCCCGGCTCGCGCGCCGCTTCGCAGCGCTTGGCCGGGATGACAGCGCACCATGTGCCATGCAAGATGCGCAATCCACCGAGACCCGCAAATGAACCTGCAGAATAGCAAAGACATCCTTTCGGCCCTCGTCGGTTTCGACACCGTGAGCCGCAATTCCAACCTCGAACTGATCGCCTGGGTCGAGCAGTACCTCGACAAGCTCGGTGTAAAGCACCAGCGCATCTATGACGAGACCGGCAAAAAATCGAATTTATGGGCAACGCTGGGACCCAGGGACGTGCCGGGTTACATTCTCTCGGGCCACACCGACGTGGTTCCGGTGGACGACCAGAACTGGACCGACTCGCCGTTCAAGCTCACCGAACGCGACGGCAGGCTCTACGGCCGCGGCTCGACCGACATGAAGGGTTATGTGGCGTGCTGCCTCGCGGCGGTGCCGGACATGCTGAAAGCCGATCTGAAGAAGCCGCTGCACCTTGCGTTTTCGTATGACGAGGAGGTGGGCTGCTGGGGCGTGCGGCGTATGATCCCCAAGATCGTGGAGGGCGCCGCCAGGCCGATCGCCTGTTTCGTCGGTGAGCCGACCGAGATGGACGTCGTGATCGGCCACAAGGGCAAGCGCTCGTTCAAGGTGACGGTGCACGGGCGCACCTGTCATTCCTCGCTTGCGCCGCTCGGCGTCAACGCGGTGGAATATGCGGCGCGCGTGATCGCGAAGATCCGCGACATCTCGGACCGGCTGGCGAAGAGCGGCGCGCGCGATGACCTCTACGACGTGCCGTTCAGCACCGGCCACACCGGCTACCTGCACGGCGGAACCGCGCTCAACATCGTGCCGGACGTTGCGACGTTCGAATTTGAATTTCGCGTATTGTCGGCCGACAAGTCCGACACATTGGCGCAGGAAGTGATCGACTACGCCAGGAACGTGCTTGAGCCGGAGATGAAGGCGGTCGCGCCGGAAGCCGGGTTCACGTTCGAGGATCGCTCCGAGTTCGCCGGCCTCGACACCGCGCCCGATGCCGAGGTGACCTTGTTTGCCAAGCACCTTTCCGGTCGCAACCGGCACAGCAAGGTTGCCTACGGCACCGAGGGCGGCCTGTTTGCGCAGGCCGGCATACCCACGGTCGTGTGCGGCCCCGGCTCGATCGATCAGGCGCACAAGGCGGACGAATGGATCGCGATCACCGAGCTTGAAAAATGCGGCCGGTTCATCGATCGGCTGATCGAGCATTGCGCGCGGTGACATTCTCCGTCATTCCGGGGCGCCACGCAGCGGCGAGCCCGGAATCCATAAACACGAATCGAGCGGTTACGAAGATCAGTGAGACAAATGAACAACAGGGGCAATGGATTCCGGGCTCCGGCCTGCGGTCGGCCCCGGAATGACGGGGAGGGGTAATGGCTTACGATCTCATCCTGAAGGGCGGGCGCGTCATCGATCCGTCGCAGAACATCGACCGCGTCACCGACGTGGCGTTCGCGGGCGGCAAGGTCGCCAAAGTCGGCGACAACCTCGGCGCCGCGAGCGAAGTTCGCGACGTCAAGGGCTACATCGTCACGCCCGGCCTGATCGACCTGCACACGCACGTGTACTGGGGCGGGACCTCGCTCGGCATCGACGCGGAGGATTTCTGCCGCACCTCGGGCGTGACCACGGCGATCGACACCGGCAGCGCGGGCCCGGGCAACTTCGCGGGCTTCCGCAAGCACGTGATCGACCCGAGCCAGGTGCGCATTCTTGCCTACCTGCACATCTCGTTCGCCGGCATCTACGCGTTCTCCAAGACCGTGATGGTCGGCGAGAGCGAAGAAATGCGCCTGATGGCGCCGATCGAGGCGGTCGAAGTCGCCGACAGGAACCGCGACGTGATCATCGGCATCAAGGTGCGGGTCGGGCGCGGCTCGAGCGGCATTCACGGCGCGGCGCCGCTCGACATCGCGCTGCAGGCTGCCAACGAAGTCGGCATGCCGCTGATGTGCCACATCGACTTCCCGCCGCCGAGCTACGAGGAGGTGGTGCAGAAACTGCGGCCGGGCGACGTGCTCACGCATGCGTTCCGTCCCTTCCCGAACGCGCCCTACGATCATCAGGGCAAGGTGAAGGATGTGGTGCGCGAAGCGCGTGCGCGCGGCGTGAAATTCGACATCGGCCACGGCAAGGGCTCGTTCGCGTTCAAGACCGCGCGTACGATGCTGGCGAACGGCTTCTATCCCGACACGATCTCGTCCGACGTGCACACGCTGTGCATCGAAGGCCCGGCGTTCGACCAGGTGACCACGCTGTCGAAATTCCTCTGCATGGGCATGCCGCTCAGCGACGTCATCGCGGCGTCAACGGTCAATGCCGCGATGGCGCTGCAGCGCCCGGAGCTCGGCAGCTTCAAGCCGGGCTGTGCCGGCGATGCCACGATCCTGACCGTCAAGGACGGCCAGTTCGATTACGTCGACGTGGTCGGCGAGCACATGACCGGGGACAAGCGGATCCTGTCGGAGGGTGTCGTGCTCAAGGGCCGCTGGTGGCACCCGAACGATTCCGCGAAATTCAAGAGACTGGAGAAAGCCGCATGAGCGTGCAGGACAATCTGAAAAAGCTCGGACTGACGCTGCCGAGCATTCCGACGCCGGTCGCGAATTACGTGCCGTGGAAGCGCGACGGCAACACGATCTACCTGTCGGGGCAGGGGCCGCGCGACAAGGACGGCAAGCACATCACCGGCACGGTGGGCAAGGACGTGACGGTTGAGCAGGCTTACGAATATGCCAAGCTGGTCGGCCTCAACCTGCTGGCGGCCGCGAACGCCGCCGCGGGCGGCAGCCTCGACAAGGTCGAGGTGCTCAAAGTACTCGGCATGGTCAACGCAGTGCCTGGCTTCGGCGACCAGCCCAAGGTGATCAACGGCTGCTCCGACCTGTTCGTCGCGGTGCTCGGCGAGCGCGGCCGCCATGCGCGTTCGGCGGTGGGGATGGGCTCGCTCCCGGTGAACATTCCGGTCGAGATCGAAGCGGTGATGCGGGTGGTCGACTAATCCACCAGGTGACACGCCACGTGCCGGCCGTCCGCGGCAGGCTTGAGCGCCGGCGTCTCGATCCTGCAGCGCTCGAAGGCGAACGGGCAGCGCGTGTGGAATGCGCAGCCCGGCGGCGGGTTGATCGGCGAGGGCACGTCGCCCTGCAGCACGATGCGCTGGCGCGTCATGTGCGGATCGGGGATCGGCGCCGCCGCCATCAGCGCCTGCGTGTAGGGATGCAGCGGCGTCTCGAACAGCGCCTCCTTGGCGGCGAGCTCGACGATCTTGCCGAGATACATCACGGCGACGCGGTGGCCGATGTGCTCGACCACGGCGAGATCATGCGACACGAACAGGTAGGCGAGGCCGAGTTCCTCCTGCAGGTCCATCATCAGGTTGAGCACCTGCGCTTGCACCGACACGTCGAGCGCCGAGACCGGCTCGTCCGCGATGATCACCGCCGGATTGAGCGCGAGCGCACGCGCAATGCCGAGCCGCTGGCGCTGCCCGCCGGAGAATTCGAACGGATAGCGCTTCATCGCATCGGCGCGCAGTCCGACTTTCTCGAACAGTTCGGCGACGCGTGTCTCGCGCTCTTTCGGCGAGATATCGGAGTAGTTCTCCAGGGGTTCGCTGACGATTCGGCCTGCGGCGAGGCGCGGGTTGAGCGAGGCGTAAGGATCCTGGAACACCATCTGCATGCGCTTGCGGTGCGGGCGCATGTCGCCGACGCTAAGATGCGTGATGTCCTCGCCGTGGAGGCGGATCGCGCCTTCGGTCGGTTCGATGAGCCGCAGCAGCAGCTTGCCGACCGTCGACTTGCCGCAGCCGGACTCGCCGACGAGGCACAGCGTCTCCCCCGGGCTGATCGCGAAGCTCACGCCGTCGACCGCCTTCACCATCGCGGCGTGGCGCGCGAACAGGCTGCTGTTGAGCGGGAAATGTTTCTTCAGGTTGGCGACTTCGACGACCGGCGTCATGCCGCCACCGCGGTGGCGAGCACGCGCTCGGCCTCGTGGCAGGCGACCACGTGACCGTCGCCGATCGGGCGCAGCGCCGGCGTCTCGAGGCGGCAGCGCGCGACCGCATAGGCGCAGCGCGGCGCGAAGGCGCAGCCCTCGATCGGCTCGCGCAGCGACGGCACGATGCCGGGAATTTCGGCGAGTCGGCGCTTGCGTGCCTTGCCGCGCAGGCGCGGGATCGAAGCCATCAGCCCGCGCGTGTAAGGGTGCGCAGGCCGGTCGAACAGCTCGGTGGTCGCGGCTTCCTCGATCTTGCGGCCGGCATACATCACGATCACGCGGCGGCAGGTCTCGGCCACGATGCCGAGATTGTGCGTGATCAGGATCACGGCCGCGCCGGTGCGTGCTTTGAGTTCGAGCATCAGGTCGAGGATTTGTGCCTGGATGGTGACGTCGAGCGCGGTGGTTGGCTCATCGGCGATCAGCAAGGTCGGGTTGCACGCCAAGGCCGTGGCGATCATCACGCGCTGGCGCATGCCGCCGGAAAACTGATGCGGGTAGTCATTGAGGCGTCTCTCGGCGTCGGGAATCTTCACCAGCCGCAGCATCTCGGCGGCGCGGGCGTTCGCGGCGCTCGCGCTTGCGCCGGTGTGGATGCGGACCGATTCGGCGATCTGATGGCCGACGGTGAGCACCGGATTGAGGCTGGTCATCGGCTCCTGGAAAATCATTGCGAGCCGGTTGCCGCGCAGCTTGCGCATCTCGGCCTCGTCGAGCTGCACCAGATCGCGGTTCTCGAACGTCACGCTGCCGTCAATGGTGCGCGCGAGACGTGGCGGAAGGAGCCGCATGATCGAAAGCGCGGTGACGCTCTTGCCGCAGCCGGATTCGCCGACGATGCCGAGCGTCTCGTTTGGAAACACATCGAACGACACCCCATCAACGGCGCGCGTAACGCCGTCGACCGTGAAGAAATGGGTCTTGAGATCGCGGACCGCGAGAAGGGAATTCACATCCGCCTCGCAAGACGCGGGTCGAGCCGGTCGCGCAGGCCGTCGCCGAGCAGATTCACCGCGAGCACGACCATGGCCAGCGCGATGCCGGGGCAGAAGATGGTCCATGGTGCGCGCGACAGGAACAGCCGGCTCTGCGCGATCATGTTGCCCCAGGTCGGGATCTCCGGCGGCGTGCCGGCGCCGAGGAACGAAAGCGCGGCCTCGATCAGGATCGCGGAGGCGCAGATGTAAGTCGCCTGCACGATCAGCGGCGCGATCGTGTTGGGCAGAATGTGGCGAGCCAGGATTTTCCAGGTCGGCGTGCCGCCAGCGATTGCGGCCTCCACATAGGGGGCCTCGCGCACGCTCAGCACGACGGCGCGCACGAGTCGCACCACCCGCGGAATCTCGGGTATCGTAATTGCCATGATCACGGTGCTGACGCTCGTGCGTGTCAGCGCGACCAACGCGATCGCCAGCAGGATGGCGGGGATCGCCATCAGCCCGTCCATCAGCCGCATCACCACGGCGTCGACGCGGCGAAAATAACCCGACATCAGCCCGATGAAGAGCCCGCCCGTGATCGACATCGCGGCAACCGAAATTCCAACGAACAGCGACACCTGTGCGCCATAGACAGTGCGGGCGAATACGTCGCGGCCGAGATGGTCGGTACCAAACCAGTTCGCCTCCGACGGCGGACGCAGCCGCAGCGCCGGCTGCATGGTGATGGCGTCGCCGGCGAACAGCGGCGCGGCAATCGCCAGTGCCGCGATGATCGCCAGAATCGTGCCGCCCGCCACGATGGTGGGATTGCGCCGCGCAAAGCGGCGCAGCTGTGCGCTCCGCGGCTTCGCGGCAATCAACGCGGGCTCGGCGGCGATAACGCTCAATAGCGGATCCTCGGATCGAGCAGCGTATAGGAGAGATCGACGAGCAGGTTCACCAGCACGTAGACGCCCGAGAAGATCAGGATCACGCCCTGGATGATCGGATAGTCGCGCTTGGAGATCGCATCGACCACGAGACGGCCGACGCCGGGAATGTTGAACACCGTCTCGGTGATGACGACGCCGCCGATCAGCAGTGCGACGCCGATGCCGATCACGGTGATGATCGGCACACCGGCGTTCTTCAGCGCATGCTTCAGCAGCACCGAGCGTGTTGCGACGCCCTTGGCGTTGGCGGTGCGGATGTAGTCTTCGGCGAGCACTTCGAGCATCGAGGTGCGGGTGATGCGCGCGATCAGCGCCACGTAGGCAAGGCCGAGCGCGATCGAAGGGAGGATCAGCCGCTCGATCCAGGGACCGAAGCCCTGATCGATCGGTGAATAGCCCTGGACGGGAAGCCAGCGCAGGCTGATCGAGAACACGTAGATCAGCATGTAGCCGACCACGAACACCGGTACCGAGAAGCCCAGCACCGAAACCACCATCAGCGAGCGGTCGACCCAGCTGCCGACCTTCCATGCCGCAACCACGCCGAAGCTGACCGCGAGCGTGACCGCAATCAGCAGCGTCATGAGCGCGAGCGACAGCGTCGGCTCGATGCGTTGGCTGATCAGCTTGGCGACCGGCTCGTTGGAGAAGATCGAGATGCCGAGATCGCCGTGCAGCACCGCGGCGAGCCAGCGGTAGAACTGCACCGGCAGTGCGTCGTCGAGGCCGAGCTGCTTGCGGATTCCGGCGATCTGCTCGCCGGTCGCGTTGTCGCCGGCGATGATGGCAGCCGGATCGCCCGGCGATAGATGCAAGAGCAGGAACACGAACACCGCGACGATGCCCATCACGAGCACCGTCGAGGCGAGCCGGCGGGCAATGTAGGCGAGCATCAGATGGCTGCCGCCTTCTCCATGTTCCAGAACGGCACCACTTCCGGCATGCCGAGCACGCCGGTCACGTTCTTGCGCCAGGCGGAATTGCGGAAGAACTGCCCGAGGATGAGGTGCGGAATGTAGTTCCAGCCGTTGCTCTGCAGTTCCTTCGCGATCTCCTTGCGCGCTTCGAGCGTCGGCGCGGTCGCCCATTTGTCGCGCAGCCTTTCCTGCAATGGATCGCTCGGCCAGCCGAACCAGGACTTCTCGCCGTTCGCCGCCTGGCCGGTGAACGCGATCGGATCGGAGAACGTGATGCCGGTGACCGTGGTGGAGAAGATGTTCCAGCCGCCTTCGGCCGGAGGCTTCTTCACGGCGCGGCGCGAGACGAGCGCGCCCCAGTCCATCGCGGCGAGATCGACGTTGACGCCGGCCGAGCGCAGCCATTGCGCGGCGAACAGCCCGGCCGGATTGGCGAGGTAATGGTCGGTCGCCTGCAGCACGACCACGGGGCGGCCGTCATAGCCGGATTTCTGGAACAGCTCCTTCGCCTTGGCGATGTCCTGGCCCTTCTTGAACCACTCGGTGTTCTCGTCGTTCGTCATCGGCGTGCCGCAGCCGAAGAAGGAGCCGCACGCCTGCCACGACTTCGACTGTGCGCCGAAGATCGCGCCCATCACGTCGTCCTGCTTCGCCAGATGCAGCATGGCGCGGCGCGCATCCGGATTGTTGAACGGCGGATGCAGGTGATTGAGCCGCATGAAGGCGATGTGGCCGGTCTTGTTGAGCACCTCCAAGGTGAGGCCCTTGTCCTTCTTCAACTCATCGACCAGATCCTGCGGCGGCACCTCGTAGAAATCGATCTCGCCCGCCTGTAGCGCACTGAGCGCGGTCTGCTCGTCCGCGATGTTCTCGAAGGTGACGCGGTCGAGCTTGACCACCTTGCCGCCAGACATGCCGGAGGGCGGCTCCGCGCGCGGCACGTAGTTCGGATTGCGGTCATAGACGTGGCGGTTACCCGGCCGGGTCTCGTCGCGATTGTAGAGGAACGGACCGGAGCCGATCGTTTCCCGCACCTGCTGGTTCGGGTCGGTCTCGGCGTCTCGTCGGCGCATCATGTAGCAGAGCGACGTCGAAATGGTGGAAAGGCTGTCGATCACCAGCCCATACGGCTCGCTCAGCACGATGCGGAATGTCCTGTCGTCGACGACCGGCGTATCCTTCACGCGCGCCATCATCGACTGTCCGGAGCCCGAGCGCGCCGCCCAGCGGCGCACCGAAGCGACGCAGTCGGCCGCCGTTACCGCCTGACCGTCGGAGAATTTCAATCCGTCGCGCAGCTCGAATGTGTAGGTGAGCTTGTCGTCCGACAGGCCCCACTTGCTGACCATCTGCGGCTGCGGCGCGAAGTTCGCATCGAGGCCGAACAGCGTGTCGTAGATCATCGCGCCGTGGTAGGCGGTGATATTGGCGGTGGTCCAGATCGGGTCGAGCACCCGCAGATCCGCGTGCATCACGGCCCTGACGGTGCGGGCGCGCGACGGCTGCGCCTGCGTCTTGATGATGCTAGGGGCGCTGGTCAGCGCAGCGGCGGCGAGACCGCCTTTCAGAATGCTTCTTCGTGTTGTCATGTTGACGCCTCCGATACGCTTCGGGCCATGCACGAATTAGGCCACGCCAATGTGGAGCGCGTCAAATGATCAGCCGCGGTTCCGTCACCGTATCGAGCGGCCAGATCGGGCGCTGCACCTTGCGCCAAGGCAACCTCTTGTAGTCGCGCGGCAGCGGACCGTCGCCCTCGGCATAGATGATTTGCGCCGCGATCTGCGAAAACGACGCATAGAAATGCTGGTTGGATTTCACCACCAGGATTTTGCGCTGCTTCGGGTCGATGCCGAGATTGGAGAACAGGTCGGTGCCCATGCCCTGCGCGCGGGTGGAGATCAGCACCGCCTCGACGCCATTCATGCGGATCGATGCGGCATCGCCGATGCCGACGGTCGCGCCCGAGAAGGACTGAAACGCATTCGGTACGCAGCGGATGACCTCGACGTCGGCATCGACCGGCGGTCCGGACGATTTGGCAATCTTGCCGCCGAAGCGGAACGGCAGCTTCGCGCCTTCCCCGGCATCGAACGCCATCCGCACGGCGATCGGATCCCAGATCGGCGCGACCGCCGCGCTCTTGATCCCGCGCGCGAGCAGGCGATGAACGACTGTAGTGTTGTCGGACGGCGCGCCGCCGCCGGCATTGTCGGTGGTGTCCGCGATCACGATCGGGCCCCCAGGATGCGCGAGCGCGAAATCGAGCGCGCCGTCGACGGAATATTCCGGCGGAGCGGCCTGCTCGCGCAGCGCGATCAACTCGCGGCCGATCTCCTCGGCGAGCTTGTCGCCATGCGGCTTGGCGTCGTCGGTCAGCACAAGGATACGCGCGCCGCATTCGGGTGCATCGCCGTAGTAGAAGCAATGCGCGATCGAAACCGACAGCACGCGGTTCTTGCCTTCGAGCGCCATGATCTTGTCGACCAGGCCGCGCATCGGCTGGATCGAGGTCGGGAAGCTCTGGATCACGCGGCAGTCGAACACCGACTTCACTGGTTTGATCTGGTGGCGGATGGTGCGAAGCGTGAGATCGATCATCTCCTCCCCGCGCTCGGCGAAATCCGTGTGCGGATACTCCTTGAATAGCACGATGACGTCGGCGGCGTTGCAGCGCTTGATCGTCAAATGGCAGTGCGGGTCAAGCTCGACGCCGATCACTGCCTTCGGTCCAACCAGGGCGCGCACGCGTTCGAGGAAATCGCCTTCGCAGTCATCGTAGCCGTCGGCGACCATGGCGCCGTGCAGGTTGAACACGGCGCCGTCGACCGGCAGCGCGGCTTTCAGCTGCCCGAGGATTTCATCGCGCATGCGCTCGTAGGCCGCGCGCGAGGCCGCACCGCCCGGCTGCGCCGCGTAGCAGGAGCCCTCGATCAGCTCGAAGCCGCTCCGTTTGGCGGTCGCGCGCGCCGCCGCAATCGCGCCGGTCTGGTGGCCGGCCTCTTCCGGATGCCTGCCGGGCGGATAGTAAAGCTTGTCGAGGAAGGCCTGATACGAGGTCGGGACGGGCAGAAACGTGTTCGCCTCGAGGGCAAGCGCGGCGTAGAACAGGCGCATTCAGATACTCCGTCATTCCGGGGCGCACCGAAAAGCGCGTTCACGCGCGTCTGCGACGCGCTATGGGCGCGAGCCCGGAATCCATAACCACAGCTCAACCTATTCCGGCTGAGGTCTGCGTTTCAATCGACAGGATCGTGGTTATGGATTCCGGGCTCGCCGCGGAGCCTGTCATCGGGCCGCGCTTCGCGCGGACCCGTTGGCGGCGCCCCGGAATGACCTACACCTTCTCGATATTCCAGAACGGAACGATCTCCGGAAGCGCCAGCACGCCCTTGAGGTTCTTGCGATACGCGACCGGCGACTGCCATTGGCCGAGCCAGACATGCGGCACGAAATCCCAGTCGTGCTTCTGCATCTCGCGCGCGACTGCTTTCTGCTCGTCGATGTTCGCGGCTGCGGCCCATTTGTCGCGCAGCTTCTCGTGCACGTCGTCGGTCGGCCAACCGAACCATCCCTTCTCGCCGGTCGCCTGGTGACCGACCCATGCGATGGCATTGCCGACCGAGGCTGAGCCCGACCAGGTGATGAACAGATTCCAGCCGCCTTGATCCGGTGGCGCCTTGACGGCGCGCCGCGTGATGACGCCGCCCCAATCGGATGTCGCGAGTTGCGCATTGACGCCGGCCTCGCGCAGGCGCTGCGCCATGATTTGCGCGGAGTTGTTCATGAAGTCGATGTTGGTCGCGTGCAGCAGCACGACCGGGCGGCCGTCATAGCCTGATTTCTGGAACAGCTCCTTCGCCTTGGCAAGATTGGGCGCTTCCTTGAACCAGGCTGTGTTCTCGTCGTTCTCCATCGGCGTGCCGCAGGCGAAGTTCGAGCCGCACTTCTTGTAGTATTTCGGATTGCCGAACGAGGCCTTCATGAACTCTTCCTGATTGATCAGGTAGAGCAGCGCCTTGCGCGCATCGACGTTGTTGAAGGGCGGATAGAGGTGGTTGATCCGCATGATGCCGAAATTACCGGTCTTGTTCAGCACGTCGACCTTGATCTCGGGATCGCCCTCCAGCGTATCGAGCAGATCGATCGGCGGAATCTCGAAGAAGTCGATCTCGCCTGCCTTCAGCGCCTGCAGCGCGGTCTGCGAGTCCGGCATGTTCTCGTAGATGACGCGATCGACCTTGACGGTCTTTGCGCCGGCCATGCCGCTCGAGGGCTCGGAGCGCGAGACATAGTTCGGATTACGGTCGTAAACGTAGCGCTGGCCCATCTGCGTTTCGTTCTTGTTGTAGATGAACGGGCCGGACCCGGTGTATTCGGTGATCTGCTGGTTCGGATCGGTTTCGGCGATCTTCTTCGGCATGATGTAAAGCAGCGGCGTTGCGGTCTTCGCCATCAGGTCGGCGACGAGGCCGTAGGGCTCCTTCAGCGCGATCACGAAGGTCTTGTCGTCTTTCTTCGAAATGTCCTTCACCCGTAGCATCATGTGCTGGCCGCCGCCGTCGCGCGCCGCCCAGCGGCGAATCGAGGCGACCACATCGTCGGCGGTCACCGGCGCGCCGTCGTGGAATTTCAACCCATCGCGCAGTTCGAACGTATGAGTGAGCTTGTCGTCCGAGACGCCGAACTTGCCGACCATCTGCGGCTGCGTCTTCTGATCGCCGTCGAGCGCGAACAGCGTGTCGTAGATCATCGCGCCGTGATAGGCGGTGATGTTCGCCGTGGTCCAGATCGGGTCGAGCGAGCGCAAGTCGCCCTGCATCACGGCGCGGATCGTGCGTGCGCGCGAGGGCTGCGCGCGGCCGATACTTGGTATCCCGGACAGCGCGGTCGTGGCGAGCGTGCCCTGGACAAATCGCCGGCGAGTCGTGCGCATGGAGTCCTCCCTCGTTCTGGTTGGGCCGATTTACTCACGGAAGGCCCAAGCGGGACAAGGGCCGCTTCACAGGATCATCCGCCCCTCCGGCAGCTCGGCGTGCGGCCAGATAGTGCGGCGGGCCTTCGCGAACGGATACTTGCGCGCATCGAGCGGTGAGGGGCCCTCGCCGTCGCAATAGAGCACTTTCGCGGCGATGGGCGCATAGGCGGCATGGAAATGGTTGGTGGATTTCACGCCGATATAGCGCTTGCTCGCAAGGTCGATGCCGAGGGCGCTGAAGATCTCCGTGCCGAGCGCCTGGGTGCGGTGCGAAATCAATGAGATTTCGACGCCGCCGACGCGGACGCCGGCGCCGTCGCCGAATTTCACCTTGGCGCTGCCGAACGACTGCATTCCATCGCGAGCCAAGCCGATCACGGTCGCCTCGGCATCGATCGGCATGCCGGATGTGGGCGCGGTCTTGCCACCGAAGCGCAGCGGAATGGTCGCGCCGACGCCGACCGCGTGACAGAACTGCACCGCGACCGGATCCCACACCGGTCCCACCGCGGCATCGGTCAGGCCGCGCTCGAGCAGGCGGCGGATGATGTTGGTGTTGTCGGAGGCTGCGCCGCCGCCGGCATTATCGGACGGGTCGGCGACCACGACAGGGCCTTTCGGCTCTGCGTAAGCGGCCGTGATCGCCTCGTCGTATGAGAGATATTCGGGATACCATGTGCCGCGCTTTGCGCGGATTTCCGCGCCAAGCTCCTGCGCCAGCGCATCGCCGCGCGCCTTCGCGTTGTCGGTGACGACCAGCACGCGCGTGCCCTGCTCGGGGACGTCGCCCTGCGTAAAGCCGTGACCGAGCGAGACCGACAGCACGCCGTCGCGCCCTTCGAGCCTCTTCATCTTTTCGACAAAGCCGCGGCCGGGTTCGCGCGAGGTCGGGTAAACATCGATCATGCCGCAGTCGTAGAGCGATGTAACCGGAGTGATATCGCGGCGGATCGCTTTCACCACCAGCGTGACCAGCTCCTCGGCGCGCTCGGCGAAATCGGTGTGCGGGTATTCCTTGAACAGGATGCTGATGTCGGCGCCGCGCACGCGCTTCTCGGTGAGATGGCAGTGCGGATCGTACTCGGCGCCGATGATCGCCTTCGGGCCGACGATCGCGCGCACGCGCGCGATCAGGTCGCCCTCGCAATCGTCGTAGCCATGCGCGACCATGGCGCCATGGAGGCCGAGCAGCACGCCGTCGACCGGCATTGCGGCGCGCAGCTGCGCGAGGATTTCGTCACGCATGCTCTCGTAGCTCGCCTGCTGGGTCGGCGCCGAGGGCTCGGCCCAGAAACACGAACCCTCGATCAGCTCGAAACCTTCCTGCTTGGCGCGCCGCCGCGCCACCCAGAGCGGGCCGGTACACAGCGTGCCGCGGTCCGGGTGTTTGCCGGGCGGGAAGTAAAGCGTGTTCTCGTAGCTCTCGCGGCTGGTCGGGATCGGCGAGAACGAGTTCGTTTCGGTCGCGAGCGACGCCGCGAAGATGCGCATGCGGAAACCTCATGAAGCCATGTCCCCATGATGTCGTCGCCGCGGCGGTATTGGAAGGGCTTGTGGTGGGCGCACAAGGACTCGAACCTTGGACCCGCTGATTAAGAGTCAGCTGCTCTACCAACTGAGCTATGCGCCCGGATGCCGAGCATCCGCACAAGCGGGGCGTGCTGTAGCAAAGCCCAACATGGGTGTCCAGAACGGCCTTTGCACAAGCAAACACGCTGCTCTATGGTCCGCGCCAGTTCGCGGGGCGGCGCGGCCCACTGACAGAATTGCGGAGGAAATCCCATGACAAGGCTCACCCGAAGGGTGGTGGCGGCGCTCGGCGCGCTGGTGTTGGCGAGCGGCGTTGCGGCGGCGCAGAGCAAGACGAAGGTGTCGGTCGCGGTCGGCGGCGCGGGCTGCCTGTGCTACCTGCCGACGGTGCTGGCAAAACAGCTTGGCGAATACGACAAGGCCGGCGTCGAGGTCGAACTGATCAATTTCAAGGGCGGCAGCCAAGCGCTGCAGGCCGTGATCGGCGGATCGGCCGACGTGGTGTCGGGTTACTACGACCACTGCGTCAATCTCGCCGCCAAAGGCCAGGCCCTGCAGGCCTTCGTGGTCTACGATCGCTATCCCGGCATGGTACTTGCGGTGTCGCCCGAATCCGGCAAGGACATCAAGTCGATCAAGGATCTTTCCGGCAAGGCCGTGGGCGTCAGTGCGCCCGGCTCCTCCACGGACTTTTTCCTGAAATACCTGCTCGCCAAGAACGGCCTCGATCCGGCTTCGGCCAGCGTCGTCGGGATCGGCCTCGACGCGACCGCCGTTGCCGCCATGGAGCACGGCAAGGTGAACGCTGCCGTGATGCTCGATCCGGCGGCGACGCTGCTGCAGAACAAGTTCAAGGACTTCAGGATTCTGGCCGACACGCGCACCGCCAAGGACACGCTCGAGGTGTTCGCGGGCGAATATCCGGGCGGCGCGCTCTACACCCGCGCCGACTGGATCGCGAAGAACGAGGCGACTGTGCAGAAACTGACCAATGCGATCGTCGCCACCTTGAAGTGGATCCACGCGCATACGCCGGAAGAGATCATGGCCAAGATGCCGGAGGATCTCGTCGGTCCCGACAAGGCGCTGTATCTCGCGGCGCTGAAGAATACCATCCCGATGTATTCGCAGACCGGCCTGATGGACCCGAAGGGAGCCCAGGCGGTGCTCGCCGTGTTCAGCCAGTCGGTGCCCGAGATCGCCAAGGCGAATATCGACCTGTCGAAGACCTACACCAACAAATTCGTCGAGGCGGCGAACAAGGGCATGTGAGCGCGAGCGATCACGGCGGCTGATCGCCGCGATCACGAAAAACGGTTGGATATTGCGGCGCGGCGGGACCATGCTCCCGCCGCGTCCTTATGCTGAGGAGCGCGCGAAGCGCGCGTCTCGAAGCATGAGGCCATCCTTCGAGACGGCCGCTTGCGCGACCCCCTCAGGATGAGGACTGAGTGTGAACATCCTCTCGATCCAGTCGCACGTCGCCTACGGCCATGTCGGCAACGCCGCCGCGATATTTCCGCTGCAGCGCATTGGCGTCGAAGTGTGGCCGGTCCACACGGTGCAGTTCTCCAATCACACCGGCTATGGCGCGTGGACCGGCCGCGTATTCGATGCGAGCCTGATCACCGAGCTGGTGCGCGGGATCGCGGAGCGCGGTGCGCTCGGCCAATGCGACGGCGTGCTGTCCGGTTATATGGGCTCGGCCGAGACCGGCGCGGCGATCCTCGATGCGGTCGCGCAGGTGAAGGCCGCGAATCCCGCCGCGCGTTACTGCTGCGATCCTGTGATCGGCGATGTCGGGCGCGATGTGTTCGTGCGGCCCGGCATTCCAGAATTCATGCGCGATTACGCCGTGCCTGCCGCCGACATCGTCACACCGAACCAGTTCGAGCTCGATCACCTGACCCGTCGAACGAGTGCGGCGCGTGGCGAGGCTCTGGCCGCCATCGATGCGCTGCACGCGCTCGGGCCCAAGGTCGTCATGGTGACCTCGCTGCATACGGATGAAACCCCGCCCGATGCGATCGATCTCGTCGCCTCCGACGCCTCAGGCCGCTTTCGTGTGCGCACCCCGAAGCTGCCGATTTCGGTCAATGGCGCGGGCGATGCCATCGCGGCGCTGTTCTTTGCGCACTGTCTGCGCACCGGTTCGGCAGGCGAAGCGTTGTCGCGCGCCGCGTCGTCCATCTTCGGCGTGCTCAGGCTCACCGCCGAGGCAAATTCGCGCGAAATCCTGCTGATCGGAGCGCAGGACGAATTCGTCACCCCGACCCGAATGTTCGAGCCGGAAGAGATCTAGGAGGCTTCATGCGCCGCCGTTTCGTCACGCTCGACGTGTTCACCGACAAGCGCTTCGCCGGCAACCCGCTGGCGGTCGTGCTGGAACCGGACGGCCTCGACTCCGCTGCGATGCAGGCCATCGCGCGCGAATTCAATCTGTCCGAGACGGTGTTTGTGTTTCCCTCGCTCGATAAAGGCAATCGCGCGAAAATTCGAATCTTCACGCCGGTTTCCGAACTGCCTTTTGCCGGTCACCCGACGGTTGGGACGGCTGTGCTGCTCGGGCAGCTGGAAGGCGAAGCAAACGCACGCGATTTCGTGCTCGAACTCAACATCGGGCTCGTCGCTTGCAAGACAACCCCGAACGGAGCGGACGGCGGCCGCGCGGTATTCGATCTGCCACGACTGCCCGCGGAGATTGGCGCGCCCGCCGACAATGCGACGCTCGCGGCGGCACTGGGACTTGAGGTTGGCGATATCGGTTCCGCCGACCTGCGCCCGGCGCGGTGGTCTGCGGGAGCGCCGTACTCGCTGGTGCCAATGCGCGGCCTGGATGCGATCCGGCGTTGCCGTGTCAATCCGGCCCTCTGGGACAAGGCATTCGGCTTCGATGCTCACGCGGCGGCCTACATGTTCTGTCGCGAAACCATGACACCGGGATATGCCTTTCACACACGCATGTTCGCGCCGCATCAGGGCGTGCCGGAAGATCCCGCGACCGGATCGGCGGCTGCTGCATTCGCCGGCTACCTCTCCGTCCATGGGGACTACCAGGACGGCGAACATCTCGTGCGCATCGAGCAGGGATTTGAGATGGGACGGCCGAGCCTGATCGACCTCACGCTGAATATCGGCGCGGGCAAACTGGTGAGCGCATCGATCGGCGGCAGCGCCGTCATCGTGACCGAGGGCACGATCGAGGCTTGACCAGCGCGAGTGCGCCTGCGACGACGCGCGCGCATGACGGACATTCCGATCATCCCGGTGGCGCGGCTCGATCTGCGCTTCGAGCCCGCGCACTGGGCGTTCGCGAGCGAGCGCCGCGCCGAGATCGATGCGCATTTCGCCAGGCTGCGTGTTGAGAAGCCGGAAATGTTCAATGGCCGGGTGCTGCTGTTGCGGCGCGGCGAGATCGCGGACGGCGTGCTCAGCGGCGCGTACCTGGAAACCGACTTCGCAAGCTTCATCTCGTGGCGTGACTGGGACTTTCCGGACAAGACGATCCGCAACTGCTTCCCGATGGCGGCGCTGCGTTCCTCCGACGGCGCGTTCCTGCTCGGCGTGATGGGTGCGCATACGGCGACCGCGGGACAGATCTATTTCGCCGCCGGCACGCCCGATCCGAACGATATCGTCGGCGAAACGGTCGACCTTGAGGGCGGCGTGATGCGCGAGCTCACCGAGGAGACGGGCCTTGGCCTCGCCGATGCCATGCCGGAAACGGGCTGGACCGCCACGCCGCTCGGGCAGCGCATCGCGCTGATGAAGATCGTCCAGGCGCGGGAGACCGCGGTCGCGCTGCATGAGCGCATCCGCGCCTTTCTTGCCGGTCAACGGCGGCCGGAGCTATCGGGCATTCACATCGTGCGCGGCCTGGCCGACCTGCGCCCGGCCATGCCGCCTTATGTCACGAGGTTTCTCAGGAGCCGCCTGCGCTGAGGCGGCTTGCCAAGCCAGCCGGCGCAGCGTGAACTGCCACCATGAAGCTCACCAAGATCATCAAGAAGTTCCGCATCGACAAGCCCGACAAGTTCCGCCTGTCCGACTGTGACCCGCAAGATACCTGCGGCCTCGACATCGAGAAGGCCGACGCCAAGGCAATGCTCGCTAGCGGTGTCGAGCGGCTCACCGAGCTGCAGGAGAAGCTTTACGCGCAGAACCGCTGGGCCGTTCTTGTGGTTTTCCAGGCGATGGATGCGGCCGGCAAGGACGGTGCGATCAAGCACGTGATGTCGGGCGTCGATCCGCAGGGCGTTCAGGTGCATGCATTCAAGCAGCCGAGCCATGAGGAACGCGATCACGATTTCCTGTGGCGCGTTGCGAAAGCGCTGCCCGAACGCGGGCGCATCGGGATTTTCAATCGCTCGCACTACGAAGACGTGCTGGTGGCGCGCGTGCACCCGGAATTCGTGACGAACGCGCAAATCCCGCCTTCGCTGGTCGACAAGGACATCTGGAAGCACCGCTTCCAAAGCATTCGCGATTTCGAGCGCCACCTTGCACGCAACGGCGTACTCATTCTGAAGTTTTTCCTGCACGTCTCGAAGGAAGAGCAGCGCAAGCGTTTCCTCGCGCGGCTCGAGGAGCCCGGGAAGCGCTGGAAGTTTGAAATGGGTGATGTGGCCGAACGCAAGCTGTGGAACAAGTACATGGACGCGTATGAGGATGCGATCCGCCACACCAGCCGGCCGGAGGCGCCCTGGTACGTTGTGCCGGCCGACAACAAACCATTCGCCAGGCTGGTGATTTCCGAGGTCATTGTCGAGGCGATGGAGAGCCTGAAGCTTGAATTTCCCAAGGTCGAGGGGGCCGCGCTCAAAGAGCTTGAGAAAGTGAAACGCGCGCTGGCCGCCGAGGGAGCGAAACGGCGGAAGGCGACGTGAGCAGTTCGGACAACCTCGCTGACCTAATCCTTCTCTTGCACCGCACCCCGCACATCCGTTAGAAACCCGGGCATCGGCTTCCCGCGGTTAACGTTCCGTTCACCATTCTCCGCGACCTTGGGAACCCGACGACGAGGGCAGAAATGTCGATCCGCCGCGATGACCGCGCGATCGCTCCGGGGGCCGGTCAGGGCCGGCCGGCTGCTGCCCTCATTCTGAACCTCCTTCTTATCAGCCCCTGAGGGCCGGTTGGGCGCATGCGCCTGGGCACTCAGGGGTTCTTCGAAACCCCGGGCGCCCGTGAGGGCGCATTCGTTCAGATCAAGCGCTAGAGAGCGCAGCCTAGAAGGATCAAGTGCATGACCACCAGCCAATCCGAGAAGGATCGCGTCGTCATCTTCGACACGACCTTGCGCGACGGCGAGCAATGTCCCGGCGCCACGATGACGCACGAGGAGAAGCTCGAAGTTGCCGAGCTGCTCGACCAGATGGGCGTCGACATCATCGAGGCCGGTTTCCCGATCGCCTCAGAGGGCGACTTCGCCGCCGTCCATGAAATCGCCAAGCGCACCAGGAACGCGGTCGTGTGCGGCCTCTCGCGCGCAGCGTTCAACGATATCGATCGCTGCGCCGAGGCGATCAAGCCGGCCGAGCGCAAGCGCATCCACACCTTCCTCTCCACTTCGCCGGTACACATGAAGTGGAAGCTGCAGAAGGAGCCGCACGAGGTGCTCGACATGGTGATCGCGCAGGTCACCCGTGCGCGCAATCATGTCGACGATGTCGAATGGAGCGCCGAAGACGGCACGCGCACCGAGTTCGACTTCCTCTGCCGCTGTATCGAAGCCGCGATCAAGGCCGGCGCGACGACGATCAACATCCCGGATACCGTCGGCTACACCGTGCCGGAGGAATATTTCGACATGTTCAAGCGCGTGCGCGAGAATGTGCCCAACTCCGACAAAGCGCGCTTCTCGGTGCATTGCCATAACGATCTCGGCATGGCAGTTGCCAATTCGCTCGCCGGCGTGAAGGCAGGCTGCCGCCAGATCGAATGCACCATCAACGGCATCGGCGAGCGCGCGGGCAATGCGGCGCTCGAAGAGGTCGTCATGGCGATGAAGGTGCGCAACGACGTGCTGCCGTTCTGGACCGGCGTCGATGCCACGATGCTGACGCGCGCCTCGAAGCTGGTCGCGGCGGCGACTTCGTTCCCGGTGCAGTACAACAAGGCGATCGTCGGGCGCAACGCGTTCGCGCACGAAAGCGGCATCCATCAGGACGGCATGCTGAAGAATGCGCAAACCTACGAGATCATGACGCCCGAGACCGTTGGCGTGAAGCAGACCTCGCTGGTGATGGGCAAGCACTCCGGGCGCCACGCCTTCGTGCACAAGCTCGAAGAGATGGGCTACCATTTGCAGAGCAACCAGCTCGAGGACGCCTTCGTGCGCTTCAAGGCGCTCGCCGACCGCAAGAAGCATATCTACGACGAGGACATCGAAGCGCTGGTCGATGAGGAGATCGCGCATGCGCAGGACCGGATCAAACTGGTCTCGCTCTCGGTGATCGCGGGCACGCGCGGGCCGCAGCGTGCGACCATGAAACTCGACATCGACGGCAAGCAGATGATCGAGGAATGCGAGGGCAACGGCCCGGTCGACGCGGTGTTTAATTGCGTCAAGGCAATGGTTCCGCACGATGCCGTGCTCGAGCTCTATCAGGTGCACGCCGTCACCGCGGGGACGGACGCACAGGCGGAGGTTTCGGTGCGCCTTTCGGAGAACGGTCGGGCGGTCACCTCCAAGGGCTCCGATCCCGACACGCTCGTCGCTTCCGCGAAGGCTTATCTCGGTGCGCTCAACAAGCTCCTGATCAAGCGCCACCGGGGCAACGGCGAGACGCTGGTGGTCGGACAGCGGCGAATCCATTCGACCGAGGTCGGCTGAGGTTGCTCAGGTGAGACAACGCGATGGCCGCGATTCGCTCCGGCCATTTCGTTGGCGGTGCATGTGACCCTGATTGTTGCCGGTTGCCTTAATTCGTGACCGCGCGTTTCGCGCCAGATTATTTCGCGAAAGTGCTATTTTACGAACGCATGGAACTTAAATCGAGGTTCCGCGTTTCGCATTCGAACCTCTGTTGGAACTCTCTGAAACTCCTCGTGAAAACACGTAGAGTGAGTCACACTTTGCGCGCATTTTGCCCTTGCTGCCGACGCGATTTCTGCCTACTCCGCGCGCATCAACCACAAACGCGAAACTGGAGAAAGACTGCATGAGAAAGGCAGTGTTCGCGGGGGCCGTTGCGCTCGCGATGATGGGACCGCTGTTCGTTTCCGAAAAGGGCATTGGGCCGGTGTCGGCGTCCGCCCAGGAAGTAATCGTGACCGAGGGCAAGATCGCGCGTCTGCGCAGTGCGCTGCGTTTGACCGCCGAACAGTTGCCGCATTGGCGTCCGGTCGAGGCGGCGCTGCGCGCCGCGATCCGCGAGCAGCGCGGCGAGAGCAATGGTTGGGTGCACCAGGTGCGTGAGCGTGTCAGCGGCTATGCCGGTAGCGCGATGGCATTGCAGCGCGCGATGTCGGCGGCGGGCCCGCTGATCGCCAGCCTCGACGAGCGGCAGCGCGAGAGCGGCCGCAATGTCCTGCGCGCGATGGGCGGCGCCTTCTAAGTCGAGTATTGTTGCGTAGCGATTAAGCGGCCTCCCGAGTTTGGGAGGCCGTTTTTCGATTCGGTGATGTGCTAAACGTTTCATTCTATGAGCGCACCCGACAGCAACTCGGCGCTGGCCGAAGCCGCCGCACTTGCGGAATCGCGGGTGGTGGGGGGACGGAGCTGCGGCGCCTGCACGCTGTGCTGCAAGGTCGTCGCGGTGGCGGAGTTCGAAAAGCCGCCCGGCGTGTGGTGTCCGCATTGCATCCGCGGCAAAGGCTGCGGCATCTACGCGAAGCGGCCGTCCGACTGCCGCATCTTCTACTGCGAGTGGATGCTGGAAAAAGGCCTCGGCCCGGAATGGAAGCCGGAGCGCGCCAAGTTCGCGCTGGTGATGGGCGAGGGCGGCCACCTCACCGCATTCGTCGATCCGGGATATCCCGCCGCCTGGCGCGGCGCGCCCTATTACGCAGCATTCCGGAAACTCGCGGCCGAGCGCGTGATCACGATCCGCATCGGCACCAAAGTGATCGTCGTGCTGCCCGACCGGGAGATCGACCTCGGCCATGTCGGCCCGGACGAATCGGTGCGGCTCGAACCCGGTCCGGACGGCCGCATCGTCGCGCACAAGGTGCCGCGCGCAGAGGCCTGAATGCAGGGCGCCGCCGCCGCGTCCTGCCGCAGCGTCCTGCCGCCGCGTCCCTTGGCGCGCGCTGCGGCGCCGGACTAGACTGCGCCGCGCCATCAGGAGGAGCCGATGCGAGCCGCGCGCGTTATCCCCGCCATCGTGGCTGCGTTGCTGCTGCTGCTTCCCGCCGCCCGCGCCGAAGACTATCCGTCCCGCCCGGTCACGCTGATCGTGCCGTTTCCGCCCGGCGGCGGCGTCGACACCATCGCGCGGGTGATGGCGGCGAAGCTTTCCGTTGCGCTCGGTCAGCAGATCGTCATCGAGAACCGGCCCGGCGCCGGTTCGGTGATCGGCACGCGCGCCGCCGCCAAGGCGCCGGCCGATGGCTACACGCTGGTGATGTTGACCACGGGCTTCACACTTCCGGCCAATACCGGGTACGAGACCCGCGACTTCGCGCCGATCGGCACCATCTCGTCGACCCCGATCGCGATCATGTCGCATCCCTCGCTGCCGGCAAACTCACTCTCCGACGTGATCGCGATGGCTAAAAAAGACCCCGGCAAGCTCAGTGCCGGATCGCCGCCGCCTCCGACGCTGAACTATTTCGCGATCGAGTTGATGAAGGCGATGGCCGGCATCGATATCACGACCGTGACCTACAAAGGGACCGGTCCGCTCACCAACGATCTGGTCGGGGGTCACGTCACCCTCGCCTTCAACACCATCGCGCCAGCGCTCGGCAATATCCAGGGGGGCAAGATCCGCGCGATCGCGGTTGCGTCGCCGAAGCGCTCGGCGGCGCTGCCCGATGTGCCGACCGCCGCGGAGGCGGGGCTGCCGGGTTTCGAAGCCGTACTCTATTACGCGATCGCTGCGCCGGCCGGCACGCCGCGTCCAATCATCGAGCGAATCAACAAGGAAATGCGCGCGATCATCACGTCGGATGAGGTCACCAAGCGCATCGTGTCGGACGGCGGCGACCCAGCGCCGAGCACGCCAGACGAATACGCAGCAATGATCGAGCGCGACGAGGCGAAATGGGCGGGCCTGATCAAGACGCTCGGGCTCGTGATTAACTGAGGCTGTAGCGCGGGTTGAGTATCAGTGAAACCCGGGGCCCCGATCCTCGGCAGACCTCCCGGCATACGCTTCGCTCAAGCCGGGCTACACGGAAGAGGTGTGATGAAGGACATCGTCGGGACCTGGCGGCTGGTCAAAACGCTTGCCCGCAACGATGCGGGCGAGCCGATGCACCCGCCGTATGGACCGAAGCCGCGCGGCCTGGTGGTGTTCTATCCGGATGGCCGCATGATGTCGGTGCTGTGCGACGGGCGCAGCGAATTGCCGCCGGGCGAGACCGTGCGCGAATACAATTCTTATTGCGGCAACTACGAATACGACGGCGAGAACCTGGTGACCCATGTCGATGCGTCCGCCAGCAAGGACCGCGTCGGCGGCGATCAGAAGCGTTTCGTTCGCTTCACCGGCGAACACATGGTGCTGACGCAGAAGCCGCGGCTGTGGCAGGGCGTGATGCAGCACCGCGAGCTGCACTGGGAGCGCATTGCGGACGCGCCGACAAACCAGGAATTGTAGCTCCAATTGAGCGCAACTTAATATTTCTCACAATGCGCGGGTGACAGCACCCTTTTGGCGGTGCACCCGAAAACGACGCTAGGACAAATCGTGACGCGGCAGTGACACGCCCGCCCGGCTGACGTAACCAAGTTCCAAATGACCCGAATGGGCAACGTCGCGGGGCGGGGGAAGAGATGGACTGGGGGACGGCCGCGTTCTGGGTCGTGACGATCGCGATCTCGCTAGGTGCGATCGTGTATCTGATGCGCAACAGAAGATAGATGGCTCTGAGTGGCGGCGCTCCTGGGCACGGTGCTTCGCCGCCGCGGGGTGCCGCTTTCGATCCGTGATGCTCCGAGGTGAAGGGGCAGCGCGATCAGGAATTCCATTCCGTGTGGCTTGCTCGGGGTCGCCGTAAGCGAGCCGCGGTGCGCCTCGACAATCGTTCGGCAAATCGAAAGCCCCATCCCCATTCCGCCTGGCTTGGTCGTGAAGAACGGCTCGAACATGTTGTCGGCAACCTTCCGGTCGACGGTCGGACCAGAGTCGCTAACCCTTATGATGGCGGCGACGGGAGAGCGAACTTCCGTCTCAATGCGCAACAGGCCGATCCCGCTCGCGGAGCCGCGCATCGCTTCCATGGCGTTCACAACCAGATTCAAAATGACCTGCTGCAACTGAGTCGGATTGCCCATGATCACGAGTGGGGCACTTTTGCTCAGTTTCAGGTCGAGCGCGACTCCGCTCAGTTTTATCGATCCAGCCATGATGCCGAGGACATGTTCTACCAGTTCGTTGAGGTCGATCTGCGTCTGAACCTCTTCCTCGTTGCTGAACATCGCCCGAACGCTCTTGATGAAGTCACCGGCGCGATGGCTCTCTTCGACGACTTTCTCCATCGCCATGCGTGCTTCGTTGAGATTGGGCTTGTCTCCCTTGATCCAATTGAGACCTGCGCTACCGAAAGCAGCAATTGCTGCCAGCGGTTGGCGGATCTCGTGAGCGATGGAAGCAGTCAATTCGCCGGCGGTCGCAAAGCGGTTGATCCGCGCCAGCTCATTGGCCCGCTTGCGCGACTCGGCTTCGGCAATCCCGCGCCGTCGATGTTCATCGAGGGACCAGACAAGAAGAATCGTCAGCAGTGCCAGGGCAGCGGTCATTGCCAGGATTTCCCGGCGAAAACGCTCCCACGCCGACGGCTGACGAAACTCCACGGTGCTGCCCGGCGGCAGGTTGCTCTCGCTGATCCCCCAGCGCTGCAGTTCGCCCCAGTCGTAAATCGGCGAGCTCAGCCCGACTGCCGGAGTCTTGATGCTGCCGGCGGTCTCGCCATTGAGGAGCCGAACGGCGACCGCCGCTGTGCGGTTCGCAAGCTCCTGTGCCGAAAGCATGGGCCCGCCGACGATACCATGCCCGAACATGGTGTCGTTGAAGCTGAAGATGGGCGCCTTGGCGATTTTATGAAGCTGATCGAATACGCGATCGCTGTCCTGCGGAACGCCGTCTTCATCGACGTGGAATGTCGTGAAATAGATCGCAGAGTGCGGCGGCAACCGCGCAACGCGCTCCAGCAGATCCTCCAGTGTCAACGCATTGAGCCACTCGAACGTCACGCGGCCGGTGAGCCGCTGAACGGCCGCGCGGTAGTTCTGCACCCAGAACTTCTCCACCCGCGAACTGCCATGCACCACCGCGATCGTGGCGGTGTCCGGCAGCACCTGCAGAATGGCGTCCAGCGGCAACGCCTGATCGAAGTCTGCCCCCACGATCGTGTCGTTTATGCCGGACGGGCTGTCGCGGAGGGCCCCCTCGCTCGCGCCCGCAATCAGGAGCGGTATCGCAGGAAAAAGTTCTGACCGGGTGTCCAGGAGGAAGAAGCGGGCAGCGGGCGCGCCCATTGCGACAACGAGGTCGAGATCGCGCCCGGCAAACAGAGCGCGCAGATAGTCGACGAACGGGCGCTGGTCTTCAGGCGGTTGAAACCGCCCCATCGCCAGTGAAGCATCATGAAACTCGATCCGGTAAGGCGATTGCTTGATGAGCGCATGGCGAAATCCCGCGGCGATCGCATTCCAAGGTGAAAAATTTTGCCCGAACGAATGAAAGAGCAGCACCCGGCGTGGAGCCTCCATCGCCGCTTGCGATCTCGCGGGCGAGACCTGCAAGACACCGCCGATCGCAATCGCCACTGCGATATGGATCGTCAGCGAGGCGCGGAGCCCTCTCATCAAGCTGGCCATAGTCGAGTGGCGGCTCACGTAGGTCAGCGCGAGCAGCCAGCAATCGCGGGAGCATCAGATTAGCGCCGTTTGACGCAGGTGCAGGTATCCGAGCGTATAATTGACCCGAGAAAGATTGCGGCGCCGCGACGGAGAATTCCGCGGGCCAATGCGGCGTCATCCGCGTCGAGCTATACCTTCGTGTCGGTCACCTATCCGTCGGTGCTAGGACTTTGGGCGGATGACAGGAAGCGCCGACTCGGTGTTTTGTCGCCGCGACCGGAACGCTTCCTCGCACCGGAAATTGAACAAAGATCGTCGGAGGGGTCTTGCCATGTTGAACTGGACATTTTTTTCCGTGTGGGCGTTGTCGATTGCGCTGGCGGCCATGGCGCTGATTTCACTGTTGTTCGTTTGACTTGCTCGACGCCTTGGTGGCGCACCGAAACGCGCAAGGCGCGCGCGCCCGCCGCCGTTGCACGGCCGGCGCATCTCCGGCAGCCATGTGATCAGCCGATGACTGTCATGTTCGCGTAATTTTACGGATGCGGGCCGGCTCCGATCACGTTAGCGAGGGATATGGCCGAGTTCGTGCTTTTCCGCTGCCCCGTTACCGGCGCGCAGGTTCGGGCAGGGCTCCCCGACAGGCCCTTCAAACACAGCGGCTCGACTTACGAAGCATTCGATTGCGCGGGCTGTGGCGGCGTCCATCTGGTCAATCCGGCGTCCGGCAAGCTGCTCGAGGATAAAGCCTAGGCCGCCTTCGTTGACAGCTCCGTCACGCCGGAAAAAAACTCCAGGGAAACATTGAGCGCGGCGAATCCGCGACGGTGCCCGGCGCGCATGCCGGCTTTCGCTGCCGCTCAAGCCGGGCTACGAGAGGTTTCCACGAGAAGGGGACGGCACGTGCAAAACTCGGAAAAGATCTGGCAGCTCGTCGACGCCCGCAAGGAGGATTACGAGGCGCTGTCGGATCGCGTGTGGGGCATGCCCGAGCTTTGCTACGGAGAATTCCGCTCGGTGGCCGAGCACAAGCGCATGCTGGAGCAAGAAGGCTTCCGCATCACCGAGAATGTCGCCGGTATTCCGACCGCGGTGATGGGCGAGGCGGGCGATGGCGGGCCGGTGATCGCCATCTTGGGAGAATACGATGCGCTGCCGGGACTCTCCCAGGTCGCCGGCATCGCGGAGCCGAAAGAAGTCGAGCGCGGCGGGAACGGGCACGGCTGCGGGCACAACCTGCTCGGCTCGGCGGCGCTGCTCGCCGCGACCGCGGTCAAGAATTACCTCTCCGAGGCCGGCGTGAAGGGCCGCGTGCGCTATTACGGCTGCCCGGCCGAGGAAGGCGGCGCCGCGAAGACCTTCATGGTGCGCGCCGGCTGCTTCGACGACGTCGACATCGCGATTACCTGGCATCCGGGCGCGATGAACCGGGTCGACGACGCGATGAGCCTGGCGGGCGCGCGCATCGATTATTCGTTCCGCGGCCGCGCCTCGCATGCGGCCGCTTCGCCGCATCTCGGGCGCAGCGCGCTCGACGCGGTCGAACTGATGAGCGTCGGCGTCAACTACATGCGCGAGCACATGCCGTCGGACGCGCGCATTCATTATGCGGTGCTCGATGCGGGCGGTGTCGCGCCGAACGTCGTGCAGGCCTTCGCGAAAGTGCGCTACTCGATCCGCGCGCGCGACGTTCAGGGCATGAATGCGCTGGTCGAGCGCGTGCGCAAGGTCGCGGACGGCGCTGCGCTGATGACCGAGACCAGGGTGGAGGTGAAGGTCTGGAGCGCGGTCTCGAACCTGCTCGCCAACACGCCGCTGGAGAAAGCCATGCAGAGCCAGCTCGAACGGCTCGGGCCGCCGCCGTTCGATGCGGCGGACCGCAAATACGCCGCCGAGATTCAGGCAACGCTGTCGGCGGAGGACATCGCCTCGTCGTTCGCACGGGTCGCGATGCCGGTGAAGAAGGACACGCCGTTGTGCGACTTCGTGGTGCCGTACGGCACCAGGGGCGCGCCGATGATCGGCTCGACCGACGTCGGCGACGTGAGCTGGGTGGTGCCGACGGTGCAGGCGCGCTGCGCGACGGTGGCGATCGGCACGCCCGGCCATTCGTGGCAGATCACCGCGCAGGGCAAATCGGGGCAAGCCAAGAAGGGCATGGTCAACGCCGCCAAGGTGATGGCGGGGCTGGCGGTCGATGCGCTCGGCGATCCGGCGCTGATCGCGCGCGCCAAGGCCGATCACAAGGCGCGCACCGAGGCGGTACCGTACGCCTGCCCGCTGCCCGCGGACGCGCAGCCGCCGGTACAGCCGCGGAGTTGACCTCATGGTGAGGAGCGTCGCGTTAGCGACGCGTCTCGAACCATGGCCGCAAGCTCGGTATCTATGGCCATCCTTCGAGACGGCCGCGGAGCCTGTCATCGGGCCGCGCTTGCGCGGGCCCGTTGGCGGCCTCCCTCAGGATGAGGCTGGCAGCATTCCGATCTCGCAGGCCTTGATCTGCAGGCCGAGATACTTCGAATAGATGCGGCACTGCGCGAGGCTGCCGGCGATGAACCAGAGGCCGTGCTGCGCGGTGCGCACGTACATGTTGCGCAGCTCGTCGCCGTCGCCGAAGCCCCAGATCGGCCCGACGCGCGCCGCGACCTCGTCGCCGAACAGCTTGCGCACCAGATGCTCCTGGCCCTTGTAGCCGGTCGCCAGCACGACCAGGTCGGCGGCGAGCACGTCGCCCGAGCGCAGGTGCGCGCCGTCAGGAACGAACTCCGCGATGTCGGCGAACTGCGCGAGGCCGATCTCGCCTTGCGCCACCAGATCGGAACAGCCGACATTGAAGTAATAGCCGCCGCCGCGGGTGAGATACTTGAACTGCCAGCCCGAGCCGTCCTCGCCGTAGTCGAGCTTGAAGCCGACGCGGGTGAGGCCGTCGAGAATCGCCTTGTCGAGCTGCTTGCTCCGCTCGGTGAGCTGGATGTGACTCGTTCGCACCAGCGGGAATGGCATCGAGGTCGCGATCAGGTCGCAGTCGTCGAGCGGCGCTTCGTCGTAGAGCGCGTAGGCGAGCTGTGCGCTCGGCTCGATGTTGGTGACCAGCGTGGGGCTGCGCTGCACCAGCGTGACGTGCGCGCCGCTCGCGTGCAGGTCCTGCGCGATGTCGTGGCCGCTGTTGCCGGTGCCGATGACCAGCGCGCGCCTGCCCTTCCACGCCTCGCCGTCGTCGTATTGGCTCGAATGCAGCACCGTGCCGGCGAAATTGCGCAGGCCCGCAATATCGGGAATGCTCGGGATGCCGCTGACGCCGGTCGCCATCACGACGTGGCGCGGGTGCAACGTGCGCGTCGTGCCGTTGCGCTTCAGGGTGACGGACCAGCGGCCGTCGTTCGCGTCATACGCGCCGTGCTCGAATTCGGTGCCGGTCCAGTAGTTGAGCTCCATCGCCTCCACATAGGCCTCGAACCAGGCGGCGAGCTTGTCCTTCGGAATGTAGGTCGGCCAGTTCGGCGGGAACGGCATGTAGGGCAGGTGATTGACGTGCACCTGGTTGTGCAGAGTGAGCGCGTGGTAGCGCTTGCGCCAGTTGTCGCCGACGCGCGCCTCGCGGTCGACGATCAGCGTGTCGATGCCGAGCTGTGTGAGGCGCGCCGCGATCGACAGCCCGGCCTGCCCGCCGCCGACCACCAGCACGGCCGGGTCGCGGTCCGCGTAGGCGGCGGCTGATTTGCGCAGGTCGAGCCAGTTCGGTCCGCGGAAATCGCGCGAGTAGGACTCGCCCTTCGGCCGCGCCTTGCCGGTCCTTTCCGCGTGTCCCCTGATCTCGTCGAGCGCGGTGAGCAGCGTCCATGCCTTGGGGCATCTGTCGCCCGGATCAGGCATAAGCCGCACGACGCCGCTGCCGCGCCCTTGCGCGGTCTCGAAGCGGAAGAACGCTTCGATCGCGGACGTGCCGGCGCGGGCGACGCGCCGGGGCGCCGTGCGCTCGCGGTCGAGCTTGAAATTCGCCGCGCCGGCCGCGCTGCCTGCGCGCATCCCGGCAGCAATCGCCTCCGCGCCCTTGATGGTCCGGATGTCCCACGTGAGCGCCAGCACGTCGCGCCAGTACCCCGCGGCATGAAACAGGTCTTCCAGCGGCGCGCGCGGCTGCGCCAGCGCGCGTTCGAACTGCGCGAGCCAGTCCTCCACGACTGCCGCGAGGTCTTCGGTTCGATCCAGCATCGGCCGCTCCCCTAGACGGATGCCGTAACTTGATACCGGATCGGCCGGCCGGCAAGCACCGCGCGCGCGTTGCCCAGGATCACCGCGATCTCATCGAGCACGCCCTGGCGCGAGCCGCCCGCGATGTGCGGGGTGAGGATCACGTTGCGCAGGGTGGCGAGCCTGTCCGGCTGCGGGCGCGGTTCGATCGTGTGCACGTCGAGGCCGGCGCCCGCGATCGTGCCCGTGGTGAGCGCATCGTACAGCGCGTCCTCGTCGACGATCGGGCCACGCGCCGTGTTGATGAAGTAGGCGGTGGATTTCATCTTCGCGAAGGTCTCCGCGCCGATCAGTCCGCGGTTCTCCGGAATGTTGGTCGCGTGCAGCGAGACGAAATCGGATTCGGCCAGGAGCCGGTCGATCGGCGCATATTCGACGCCGAGCTTTGCCTCCTGCGCGCGCGGCAGCCGGTTGCGGTTGCAATAGAGCACGCGCGTGCCGAAGGCGCGGGCCATCCCCGCCGCGAGCGCGCCGACCTCGCCCAGCCCGATGATGCCGACCGTCGTGCCGAACAGCCCGCGCATGTCCGCGACGCCGGCCCAGTTGTAGGCGACGTTGTGGTCGGGGCGCACGCGCGCGCGGTCCCAGCGGTCCTTGCGCACGGCGTCGTCGGCCTGCAGCAGCCTCTTGCCGAGCGCCAGCATCAGCAGGATCGCGTGCTCGGCGGTGAGCTGCAGCGTCGCGCGCGGCACGCACGAGACCGCGATGTTGCGCTTCGCCGCGGCCGCGAGATCGATCGCGTCGGCGCGGGCGCCGATGCGCTGGATCAGCTTGAGCTTGGGGCTCGCCTCCATCAGCGCGGCATCGATGCTGCCGCGCCGGAAGATCAGGACCGCCGCGTCGCTGCCCTTGCGCAGGTCGACCTTGGCCGCCATCGGAATCAGCGAGACGCCGTCGCCCGCATGCAGGCCGTCGCCCAAGGCGAGCACGCGCGTCGGGTCGACGTCCTCGGGCATGAAGAATTCGCGTGCCCAATCGGTGGTGATCTCGCCGGGCCCGGAGATGGCATAGCGCGTGAGACGAATGACATGGTCGTCGTCGAGAATCGCAATCTGGGCGGGCACGGAGTTTCACCTGTCGGGAGCGGGAGGACAGGAACCTAGCATGTCTTCTTGAATATCGCAGGCCGTTCGGCTTTGCTGCGCAGCCACCTCGCCCGGGTGAGCGTCAGCGAAACCCGGGATGGTCTTGCTCTTGCGCGAAAGCTCCCGGATTTCGCTGCGCTCGATCCGGGCTACAACATCACAAATGAGGAACCGCCCCCTTGCCGGACTCACTCGCCGACCTGCGCCGCGACCTTGCCACCGCCTACCGGATCGTCGCCAACGAAGGCATCCTCGACGCCTTCGGCCACATCAGCGTGCGCCATCCGGGAAATCCGAACCGCTATTTCCTGTCGCGCTCGCGCGCGCCGGGACTGGTGCAGCCGGAGGACATCCTCGAATACGATCTTGACTCCAACCCGATCGTGCCGCCGGTAACGCGGCCCTATTCGGAGCGCGTGATCCACGGCGAGATCTTCAAGGCGCGGCCCGATGTGAACGCGGTGTGTCATCATCACGCGCCCTCGATCATGCCGTTCGCGATCTCGGGCGTGCCGCTGGTCCCGGTGTTTCACCTCGGCGCCGCGATGGGGCGAGCCGCGCCGGTGTGGGACAGCCGCGACGAGTTCGGCGACACCAATCTCCTGGTGGTCAAGCCCGAGGAGGGCGCGTCGCTCGCGCGTGCGCTCGGCCGGCATGCGATCGTCGTGATGCGGCGCCACGGCGCGACGGTGGTCGGCGGGGCGTTGCGCGAGCTCGTGTTCCGCACGATTTATTCGGCCAAGAACGCCGAGCACCAGCTTGCCGCGCACATGCTGGGCCACGTCTCGCCGCTCACCGACGGCGAAGCCGACATGGCCGGGCAGCTCAACCTCGCGCCCGGCCCGCTCGCGCGCGCCTATGAATACTGGGTGCGGCGGCTCGCCGAGCGGGAAGGACGCTCCAAGAACGATCCGATGCTGCGCGCGGCGGAAGCCGCGGCGCGGCTGCCGGTGCCGGCCGGCAAAGCGACTGCAAAGAAAAAGGCGGGGGCGAAGAAGAAAAGCAGAGGGAGACGATAATGAAGGCACTCAGGTTAGGCTGCGCGCTGGCCGCACTTGCGCTCGGCGGTACGCAAGCGCCGGCGCAGGACACGCTCAAGATCGCCATCGGCCAAATCAACAATTGGGAGAACCAGGCGCCGACGCTCGGCGAGGACGCCGGCATCTTCAAGAAGCACAATCTGAAAATCGAAGCGTTCGGCACGCAGGGCGCGGGCGAAACCATCCAGGCCGTCATCTCCGGCTCGGCCGATCTCGGCGCCGGCGTCGGCGTCGCCGGTGTGATGCGGGCGTTCTCGAAGGGTGCGCCGGTGCGCATCCTGCTGCCGGCGTTCACCGGCACGGGCGATCTCTATTGGTACGTGCGGGCGGACTCGCCGATCAAGTCGCTCAAGGACACGACCGCACAGAACACGATCGCCTATTCGACCAGCGGGTCGAGCTCGAACAATATCGTGGTGGCGTTCGGGCAGGAGCTTGGCGTCAAGGCGAAGCCGACCGCGACCGGCAGCCCGCCCGGCACGCTCACGCAGGTGATGACCGGGCAGATCGACATCGGCTGGGCCGCCCCGCCGTTCGGCGTGAAGGAGATCAAGGAAGGCAAGATTCGCATCGTCGGGCGCGGCAGCGACGTCCCCTCGCTGCACGGGCAGACCGTGCGCGCCATCATCGTCAATGCGAACGCGCTCAAGGAGAAGCACGACGCCATCATGCGTTTCGCGAAAGGCTACCGCGAGGCGGTCGACTGGATGTATGCCGATCCCAAGGCGCTGGAGATGTATTCAGCCAAGGTCAATATGCCGGTCGACCTCTTGCGCGAGTCGCTCAAGGAGTTTCATCCGAAGTCCGCGATGCAAACCGAGAAGATGGCGGATCTCGACGGGGCGAACGCGGATGCCGTGAAGCTGAAATTCCTCGAGGCGCCGCTCTCCAAGGAGCAATTGGCGGAGTTTCTGCAGATACCGCCGCAGTAGTCGTTGCCCGTCATTCCGGGGCGGCGCGTAGCGCCGAGCCCGGAATCCATAAACGCGGACGGAGCGATTCTGACAGGATCGTGGTTATGGATTCCGGACAGCCACTTCGCGGCTTCCGGAATGACGGCTATCGCTTTGCAGCTTTCTCGACCGCATCGAGCATCGCTGGGCCGCCCGCGGCTTTCACCGCGCGTACGCTCTCCTGTTTCCCCAACTCGCCCATCTCGCGCTGGCGCGCAACGGTCGCCTGCGCCATCAGCGGTGCGATGCCGAGTTCGCTCAGCGTGGCCGCGACCTGCTCCATTTCCTCCGCGCGGCGGATGCCGTGGCTCGCCATGCGTTCGAGGTTGTAGGAGATCACCTTGCTCCAATCGAGGGTCGGATAATTATTGTGCAGCGAAGCCGCGACGTCCTGCGCGATCCCCGCGCGTTGCGCGGCAAGGAAACACTCCGCGGTGAGCGCCTCCGATGCCCTTGATCATCACGCTGCGGATCATCTTCAGCGCGGCCGCGGCGCCGACCCGGTCGGACGCGATCGCGCCGCGCATGTCGAGCTCGTCGATCAGCAGCGGCAGCACGGCGGCGGCGTGCGGACCGGCGAGCAACAGCGGGGTCTGGTGCCGCTTCGGATAAATCGGCGCGAGGATCGCGACATCGACATAGCGGGCTGCGCCTTCGAGCACCCTGGCGGCCTCGCACTTTCGTCCGGGCGACACCGAGTTGACATCGAGGAAGTATGGATCGCCGGAGAGATGCGGTGCGACCGATTGTGCAGCGTCGATGCTGGAGCCGGCGGTCACTGCCGACACGATGATGTCGGAGTGGGCGACGGCATCGGCCGCGGAGGATGCGAGCCGCGCGCCGATTGTCTTGCCGGCCTGCTTCAGCGCGGCGCCACGATCGTCGGGAAACAGGATGTCCCAGGCGGTGATCTGCTCGACGCCGGCCTCGCGCAGGCCCGCGGCGATCGCCTGGCCGGCTTCGCCGAATCCGATGAAACAGAGCCGTGGCTTGTTGCTCATGTCGCCAGCTTGCGTTGGACCCGTTGATCGAAGCGCGCGACGTTCACGACCACCCGCGTGTGCGTCCCGTCGCCGACACGTTCTTTGTCGTCGAACGCCTCGACGCGGAATTCGACCGTGCGCCCTTCGACTTTTGTCACGGCCGCATTGGCGCGCAGGCCCATGCCGACCGGCGTCGCCGCATAATGCCCGACGTTGAGGTGCGTGCCGAGACTCTGATGCCCGGGCGGCAACAGCCGCTCGATGGCATCGAGCGCAGCCGCCTCCATCAGATTGATCATCACGGGAGTCGCCAGCACGTGCACGCGTCCGCTGCCGATGCTCGGCGCGGTATGTTCCTCGCCGACAATGATATCGGCGCTGCCGCTCAGCCCTTCTTTCAATCCGCTCAGGTCGTTCATCGGTTTTCCGTCCGCGCGTGAGCCTACCATGAGGGTGAATCGAGCCCCTGCGCCTAAAATTGAGTCGGCCGTTTCCGGTATGCCGAAAAATTGTGCATGCTGCACCGCAAATAGCCTTAGGCGCCTTTCTGCCCAAAGCGCAGGCAGGGAACAGCGTCCGATTCTCCCGCCGATTCAATAAATTGGCGCTTCTCCAATGGCTTGGCACGTCCCTTGCGATCAGTTCCTCGCGCGTTGGCCCTGCCGGGTCACGAAACGCGCGCGTCAACGCAGAGGGACCCTCAATGCGCTATTCCACCTCAATATCCCGCCGCTGCCTGATGGCGGCGGCCGGGCTGGCGATGGGACTTGCCGCGGTATTGCCCGCCCGAGCCCAGGATACGATCAAGGTCGGCATTCTCCACTCGCTCTCCGGCACCATGGCGATCAGCGAAACGACGCTGAAGGACGTGATGCTGATGCTGATCGAGGAGCAGAACAAGAAGGGCGGCCTGCTCGGCAAGAAGCTCGAGGCGGTCGTGGTCGATCCGGCCTCGAACTGGCCGCTGTTCGCCGAGAAGGCGCGCGAACTGATCACCAAGGAGAAGGTAGCCGCGGTGTTCGGCTGCTGGACCTCGGTGTCGCGCAAGTCCGTGCTCCCGGTGTTCAAGGAGCTCAACAACATCCTGTTCTACCCGGTGCAGTACGAAGGCGAGGAGAGCGAGCGCAACGTGTTCTACACCGGCGCCGCGCCGAACCAGCAGGCGATCCCGGCGGTCGACTATCTCGCCAAGGAAGAGAAAGTGCAGCGCTGGGTGCTCGCCGGCACCGACTACGTCTATCCGCGCACGACCAACAAGATCCTCGAAGCCTACTTGAAGTCGAAAGGCGTCAAGCAGGAAGACATCATGATCAACTACACGCCGTTCGGACATTCCGACTGGCAGACGATCGTCGCCGACATCAAGAAGTTCGGCTCGGCGGGCAAGAAGACGGCGGTGGTGTCCACCATCAACGGCGACGCCAACGTGCCGTTCTACAAGGAACTCGGCAACCAGGGCATCTCGGCGAAGGACATTCCGGTGGTGGCGTTCTCGGTCGGTGAAGAAGAGCTCGCCGGCATCGACACCAAGCCGCTGCTCGGCCATCTCGCCGCCTGGAACTACTTCGAGTCGATCAAGACCCCGGCCAACGCCGAGTTCATCGCGAAGTGGAAGGCGTTCACCAAGAATCCGAAGCGCGTCACCAACGATCCGATGGAAGCCCACGTGATCGGCTTCGCCATGTGGGTCAAGGCGGTCGAGAAGGTGAAGTCGACCGACCCGGACAAGGTGATCGACGCGCTGCCCGGCATCGAGGCGCCGAATCTGACCGGCGGCATCTCCAAGATGCTCCCGAACCACCACATCACCAAGCCGGTGTTCATCGGCGAAGTGCGCGGTGACGGGCAGTTCGACGTGGTGTGGAAGACCGAAGGGCTCGTCCCCGGCGATGCGTGGTCGAAGGAGCTCGACGGCTCCAAGGACCTGGTCGGCGACTGGGTTACCCACAAGTGCGGCAACTGGAACACCAAGACCAACAAGTGCGGAAGCTGACGTCGCACTGACGGACTGCTAAGCTTCGGAGGCGGCGGGGATCCTGCCGCCTCCGCTCTCAATGCCGGGATTGGGAATAATCTGAAATGTTGTCGTGCGAACGCATCATCGCGCTCGTATTCGCCCTCGGTTTGCTCATCGCCGGGGCGCTCAGCGCAAGCGCGCAGAACTTCGACGCGGCGCTCGCGGGCTTCACCAAGGACAGCTACAACGATACCGACAGCGCGATCGGCGCGGTCGCGGCGAGCGGCAACCCGCTCGCGCTCGATGTGATCCAGGCGCTGCAGGATGGGCGGCTGCTGTTTTCCGGCGACAAGGTTTTCATCAAGGACAAGGCCGGCGCGACGCTCGATGCCGCGACCGGCAAGCCGGCGGCGGCGCCCGCGGACGCGGCCAACGTGCGCCTGAACAATCGCCTGCGCCGCTCGGTCGAAGCCGCGCTCGGCGGCCTCACCCTGATGTCGAACGATCCGGCGCGGCGCTACGAAGCCGCCCAGGCGGTGTTCAAGTCGCGCGACGCCAATGCGCTGGCGACGCTCGACGCCGCACTCGCCAGGGAGACGGATACGCGCGTGAAGCGCGCATTGAGCGAGGCGCGCGCGGCCGTCATCCTTTATCAGCCGGGCGCCGCGGAGAACGACAAGATTGCCGCCATCGGCAGCATCAAGGAGCGCGCCGACCAGGACGCGCGCGGCCTGCTCGCCGGCCTGCCCGGCGGGCAGAGCGCCACGGTACAAAAGGCCGCCGCCGACGCGATCGCCTCGATCGACAACCGCCTCGCGCTCTGGAACATGGTGCAGAACGCCTGGTACGGGCTCTCGCTCGGCTCGGTGCTGCTGCTCGCCGCGATCGGCCTTGCCATCACGTTCGGCGTCATGGGCGTCATCAACATGGCGCATGGCGAGATGGTGATGCTCGGCGCCTACGTGACCTTCGTGGTGCAGGAGATCATCCGCGCGCGCAATCCCGCGCTGTTCGACTATTCGCTGTTCATCGCGGTGCCGCTCGCGTTCCTGTTCGCTGGCAGCGTCGGCATCCTGATCGAGCGCAGCGTCATCCGCTTCCTCTATGGCCGGCCGCTGGAAACACTGCTCGCCACCTGGGGCATTTCGCTGATCCTGCAGCAGGCGGTGCGCACGATCTTCGGGCCGACCAACAAGGAAGTCGGCAACCCCTCCTGGATGAGCGGTGCGTTCGAGCTCGGCGGCATCACCGTCACCTATAACCGCATGTGGATCATCGTGTTCACGCTCGCGGTGTTCGCCGCGCTGCTCGGGCTCTTACGCTACACGCGGCTGGGCCTGGAAATGCGCGCCGTGACGCAAAACCGCCAGATGGCGGCCTCGATGGGAATCCGCACCGCGCGCATCGATGCGCTCACTTTCGGGCTCGGCTCGGGCATCGCGGGCATCGCCGGCGTTGCGCTGTCGCAGATCGACAACGTCAGCCCCAACCTCGGGCAGGGCTACATCATCGACAGTTTCCTCGTCGTGGTGTTCGGCGGCGTCGGCAATCTGTGGGGCACGCTGGTCGCCGCGCTGACGCTCGGCGTCGCCAACAAGTTCCTCGAGCCGTTCGCCGGCGCGGTGCTCGGCAAGATCGCGATCCTGGTGTTCATCATCCTGTTCATCCAAAAGCGCCCGCGCGGCCTGTTCGCGCTCAAGGGCCGGGCGGTGGAGGCATGACGTCCTCGCCGCTCATCCGCGCGCTCGACCGCAGCGCCGTCACGTTCATCCTCGTGCTGGTCGCGATCGGCGTGATCGTGCCGCTGCTCAACCTGGCTCTGCCGCCGTCCTCGCCGTGGCACGTGCCGACCTATCTGGTGGCGCTGTGGGGCAAATATGTCTGCTACGCCCTGCTCGCGCTCTCGATCGACCTGATCTGGGGATATTGCGGCATTCTCTCGCTCGGCCATGGCGCGTTCTTCGCGCTCGGCGGCTACGCGATGGGCATGTACCTGATGCGCCAGATCGGCACGCGCGGCGTCTACGCGGATCCGATCCGGCCCGACTTCATGGTGTTCCTCAACTGGCCGGAGCTGCCGGTCTACTGGTACGGCTTCCAGCATTTCGCCTATGCGGCGCTGATGGTGCTGCTGGTGCCGGGCCTGCTCGCGTTCGTGTTCGGCTGGTTCGCCTTCCGCTCGCGCGTCACCGGGGTCTATCTCTCGATCATCACGCAGGCGCTCACCTACGCGCTGATGCTCGGCTTCTTCCGCAACAATTTCGGCTTCGGCGGCAACAACGGTCTGACCGACTTCAAGGACATTCTCGGCTTCAACGTGCAGGCGCAACCGACGCGCGCCGCGCTGTTCGCGATCTCGGTTGCGGCGCTGATCCTCGGCTTCCTGATCTGCCGCACCATCGTGGCCTCGAAGCTCGGCATGGTGCTGATCTCGATCCGCGACGCGGAATCGCGCACGCGCTTCCTCGGCTACCGGGTCGAGAACTACAAGCTGTTCGTGTTCACGCTCTCGGCCTGCATGGCGGGCGTCGCCGGCGCGCTCTACGTGCCGCAGGTCGGCATCATCAATCCGAGCGAGTTTGCGCCCGGCAACTCGATCGAGGCCGTCATCTGGGTCGCGGTCGGCGGGCGCGGCACGCTGATCGGCGCGGTGCTCGGCGCCGCGGTGGTGAACTACGGCAAGACCACGTTCACCTCGGGCCTGCTCGCGCCCTACTGGCTGTTCGTGCTCGGCAGCCTGTTCGTGCTGGTCACGCTGCTGCTGCCGCGCGGCATCGTCGGCACCGTGCGGCATTATCGGGGCGCGTGGCGCGAGCGCCGTAATGCGGCGCATGGGCGCGGGGCGCAAGCCGCGCCGAAGCCCGCGGAGTAGCCCATGGACGCCCGCACCACATCCGCATTGCTCTACCTCGACGCCGTGTCGGTCTCGTTCGACGGCTTCAAGGCGCTGAACGATCTCTCGCTCACGGTCGAGGCGGGCGAGATGCGCGCCATCATCGGCCCCAACGGCGCCGGCAAGACGACCATGATGGACGTGATCACCGGCAAGACCCGCCCCGACAAGGGTGACGTCTATTTCGACGGGTCGCATGACCTGACTTCGCTCGACGAGACGCAGATCGCCGAGCTCGGCATCGGCCGAAAATTCCAGAAGCCGACCGTGTTCGAGATGCACACGGTCGAAGACAACCTGCGGCTCGCGCTCAAGGACGACCGCACCGCGCGCGCGACGCTTGCCTGGCGCGAGACCGCCGCCGAACAGGCGCGCATCGGCGAAATTCTTGGCGTGATCCGGCTTGGCCCGGTGCGCAGGCGTGTCGCCGGCAGCCTCTCGCACGGGCAGAAGCAGTGGCTCGAGATCGGCATGCTGCTGGCGCAGGACCCGAAATTGCTGCTGGTCGACGAGCCGGTCGCCGGCCTGACCGACGTGGAGACGCATCAGACCGCGGAGCTGCTCAGAGAGATCGCGCGGGTGAAGACCGTGGTGGTGGTCGAGCACGACATGACGTTCGTGCGCGAGCTCGGCGTCAAGGTCACCTGCCTGCACGAGGGCTCGGTGCTGGCCGAGGGCACCATCGATCAGGTGTCGGCGAACGAGCGGGTCGTCGAAGTGTATTTGGGGAGATAGGCGAATGGCGAGTGGCGAATTGCGAATGGAAGCAAGTTGGCTACTCGCTACTCGCTATTCGCCATTCGCCTGGTGAGAGACGAAGATGCTTGAGGTGAACGCCATCAATCTCCACTACGGCGCCGCGCAGGCGCTGCGCGGCATCACCATGAAGGCCGAGCCCGGGAAGGTGACCTGCGTGCTCGGGCGCAACGGCGTCGGCAAGACCAGCCTGCTCGATGCCCTGATGGGCCAGCACCCGGTGTCGGGCGGCTCGATCGTGTGGGAGGGGAGCGACATCACCGCGCTGAGGCCTGCCGACCGCGCGCGCCGCGGCATCGCCTACGTGCCGCAGGGGCGCGAGATTTTTCCGCTGCTCACCGTTGAGGAAAACCTCGAAACCGGGTTTGCGCCGCTCAATCGGGAAGAACGCTCGATCCCGGACGACGTGTTCGCGCTCTTCCCCGTACTCAACAGCATGCTGCGGCGGCGCGGCGGCGATCTCTCCGGCGGACAGCAGCAGCAACTCGCGATCGGCCGCGCGCTGGTGATGCGGCCGCGCCTCCTGCTGCTCGACGAGCCGACCGAAGGCATCCAGCCGTCGATCATCAAGGACATCGGCCGCGCGATCCAGTATCTGCGCAATCTCGGCAAGATCGCGATCATTCTGGTCGAGCAGTATCTCGATTTTGCGCAGGAGCTGGGCGACAATTTCCTCGTCATGGATCGCGGGCAGGTGATCTATGCGGCGGGGCGCGCCGAACTCGACGAGGCTGCGCTCAAGCGCGCGATGGCGATCTAGCTTCCAATGAGATTGAATCGTTCATATCCGCTCGTCCCCGCGCAAGCGGGGACCCAGTTCTTTCTTTTCCTGGCCCTGGATTCCCGCTTGCGCGGGAATGAGCGGAGTATGCGACAGTGACCACGGTGGCGGCGAAGAGCGAAACCATCTTCGCCGCCAATCGTGCGTTCGGCTCGGTCGCGTTTGCCGTGAAATCCGCCGGCGGCAAGACGCGGCGGGCGGCGGTGCACGAGGCGGGTTCGCTGCGCGTGCGCTGCCCCGGTGCGCCGGCCGCCGAGCTCGAGGCGGTGCTGATCAACACCGCGGGCGGCATCGCGGGCGGCGACCGCTTCGCTCTCGACATTGCGGCCGGGCGGGGCACGCGCCTCCTCGTCACCACGGCGGCGGCCGAGAAGATCTACCGGTCGCTCGGACCCGACTCGCTGATCGATGTGAGGCTGGATGTTGCCGCCGGCGCGTCCCTCGCGTGGCTGCCGCAGGAAACGATCCTGTTCGACCGCGCGCGGCTTGCTCGCACGATCGAGGTCGATCTCGCGGCGGATGCGCGCCTGTTCCTTGCCGAAGCGATCGTGTTCGGCCGCACCGGCATGGGCGAGGCGGTCGAGGAGGGCGCACTCGCCGACCGCTGGCGCGTGCGGCGCGACGGCAGGCTGATCTATGCCGAAACCGTGCGGCTCGAGGGGGAGATTGCGGCGCGGCTCGCCGCGCCGCCGGTTGCCAACGGCGGCATCGCGATCGCCACGGTGCTGATCGCGCCGGGCGACGATGCCCTCGTGGCAAACGTGCGCGCGCTGCAGGATGATCTCGCCGGCGAGGTCGGCGCATCGGCCTGGAACGGCATCGCCGTCGTCCGGCTGTGTGCGGCCGACGGGGCGGCGTTACGGCGCGATCTGGTGCATGTTATGACAGCGCTGCGCGGGGGCCTGCCGCGGATCTGGACGAACTGACGGGACGACGATGAACCTGACGCCGCGCGAGAAGGACAAGCTCTTGATCTCGGTCGCCGCCATGGTGGCGCGGCGGCGGCTCGAACGCGGCGTGAAGCTCAACCATCCGGAAGCGGTCGCGCTGATCTCCGATTTCATCCTCGAGGGCGCGCGCGACGGCCGTACTGTCGCCGACCTGATGCAGGCCGGCGCGCAAGTGCTCACGCGCGCGCAGGTGATGGATGGCATCCCGGAAATGATTCACGACGTGCAGGTCGAGGCCACGTTCCCGGACGGGACGAAGCTGGTGACGGTGCACGAGCCGATACGGTGATGGAGTTGGTCATTCCGGGGCCGAGCGAAGCGAGGAGCCCGGAATCCATAGACACCATGGATGCGATTGCGAAGGTCAGCGCGTCATACGAATGATGGCGGTTATGGATTCCGGGCTCGCCGCGGAGCTTGTCATCGGGCCGCGCTTCGCGCGGACCCGTTGGCGGCGCCCCGGAATGACGGCGGAGAGGTGGAAGCAATGATCCCCGGCGAAATGTTCATCAAGGACGGCGAGATCGAACTCAACGCCGGCCGCAAGACCGTGACGCTGTCGGTCACCAATACCGGCGACCGGCCGATCCAGGTCGGCTCGCACTACCATTTCTTCGAGACCAATCCCGCGCTGAAATTCGACCGAAAGAAAGCGCGCGGCATGCGGCTCAATATCGCGGCCGGCACGGCGGTGCGCTTCGAGCCGGGCCAGACCCGCGACGTGACGCTGGTCGCGCTCGCGGGCAAGCGGACGGTCTACGGCTTCCGGCAACAGGTGATGGGGAAGCTGTGAGCGCGCAAACCTACACCGGCGGCTGCCAGTGCGGCGCAGTCCGCTACGAAGTCTCGCTCGAACTGGGTGAAGTCATCGCCTGCAATTGCTCGCGTTGCGGGCGGCTCGGTTCGCTGCTCGCGTTCGCGCCGGCGCAGCAGTTCAAGCTGATTTCAGGCGAGGGTGCCCTGACCGAATACCAATTCAACAAGCACGTCATCCATCATCTGTTCTGTTCGACCTGCGGCATTCAGTCGTTTGCGCGCGGCAAGCGGCCAAGCGACGGCGCTGATGTCGTGGCGGTCAACGCTCGCTGCCTCGACGGCGTCGAGCCGGAGAAGCTCAAGGTCAAGCACGTGAACGGCCGGGCGTTCTGACGATGCGGACCCCCAAAAGCGATGACGGGCGGACTTGCGCCCACCCGTCACGCTCTCAGCGCGGCTACCCGCCGCTGGGAACCGAGATCAAACCGGTCACTTGGCGCGGCACCGGTAGCGGCGCCACCACCCAGACCAATCTGGTCTTGGCGATCCCCACATCCGGCGAACCGAACGCGAGCATCTGGCAGTGAGGATAGCGCACGCGGATTGGCTTGCAATCGAAACCGCAAAGTCCACAGGGCCGGTGGATAAGACCGGGGACGAATCGAGGCGCGGCGCATGAAGCGCGTGAGCGAGATCAGGCGCGCCGGCGCGTCGGGCCCGGTTGTCGATCGCGTCGTGCTCGATGCGGATGACCGGCAGCGGCGCCGCATCGTGCTGACGAGCGACGAGGGCACGAAGCTGCTGCTCGACTTTCCTTCTCCCGTCACGCTGCATGACGGCGACGCGCTGGTGCTGGACGATGGCTCGCTCATTGCGGTGGCCGGGCGCGCGGAGCCGCTGATCGAAGTGAGCGCGAAGACGCCGCTCGATTTGGTGCGGCTGGCCTGGCACATCGGCAACCGGCACACCGACATCCAGTTCGTCGCGCAGGCTTTCCGCATCCGGCACGATCATGTGCTGGAGGAAATGGTGCGAGGGCTTGGCGGCGTCATCAAGGCGATCGAGGCGTCGTTCGATCCGGAGCCGGCCGCGCCGCACAGTCATCCTCATGCGTGACGAGGCCAGCGCGCTCTACCGTCTGATGGCGTGGCTCTCGCCCGCCTATCCGGTCGGCGCGTTCTCGTATTCGAGCGGCATCGAGTGGGCAGTGGAAAGCGGCGACATCGGCGATGCCCCAACGCTGGGTCGCTGGCTCGCGGTTATCCTTGCGCAGGGTGGAGGCCTTTGCGATGCGGTGTTCTTCGTGCATGCGCATCGCGCGATTGACGCGAACGCCGACGGCGCGCTGCGTGAACTCGCCGAGCTTGCCGCCGCCTTCGCGCCCTCGAAGGAGCGTCATCTCGAAACGACCGCGCAGGGCCGCGCCTTCATTGAGGCAACCCGCGCCGCATGGCCTTGCGCCGCGCTCGACCGGCTCGCCGCGACCTGGGATGGGCCAATCGCCTACCCGGTCGCGGTCGCTGTGGCAGCTGCAGGCCATGGCATCGCGGTTGAGCCCGCGCTCGGCGCTTACCTGCACGCCGTGACGGCGAACCTGATCTCGGCCGGCGTGCGGCTCATCCCGCTCGGCCAGACCGACGGGCAGCGCCTGCTCGCCGCGTCCGAGCCGATCGTCGCCACGACTGCCGCGCGCGCCCTGACGACGCCGCTCGATCGGATTGGGGGCGCCGCGTTCCGCGCCGACATCGCCAGCATGCGGCATGAAACGCAGTATACCCGGCTGTTCCGGTCATGATTCACCTCTCGTCATCGCCGGGCTTGACCCGGCGATCCCGATAGGGGACGGGAAAGACTTGATGACCGTGAACGCAAAGAATCCCAACGGCCCGCTCCGCGTCGGCATCGGCGGGCCGGTCGGCTCCGGCAAGACCGCGCTGATGGACGCGCTGTGCAAGCGGCTGCGCGGGCGTTACGAGATCGCGGCCATCACCAACGACATCTACACCAAGTGGGATGCCGAATATCTGGTGCGCTCCGGCGCGCTCGCGCCCGAGCGCATCGCGGGCGTGGAGACCGGCGGCTGCCCGCATACGGCGATCCGCGAGGACGCATCGATCAACCTCGCGGCGGTCGCCGAGATGCGGCAGAAATTTCCCGCGCTCGATCTGGTGCTGATCGAATCCGGCGGCGACAATCTCGCCGCAACGTTCTCGCCGGAACTGGCCGACCTCACGGTCTACGTCATCGACGTCGCGGCGGGCGACAAAATTCCCTCGAAGGGCGGACCGGGCATCACGCGCTCGGACCTGCTGGTGATCAACAAGGTCGATCTCGCGCCGCACGTCGGCGCCTCGCTCGAGGTGATGGAGCGCGACGCGAAGAAGATGCGCGGGGCGCGCCCGTTCGTGTTCACCAATTTGAAGACCGGCAGCGGTGTCGATACGGTGGTCCGGTTCATCACCGACAAGGGGGGCCTCGGGGTCTGAATGCTCACGTTCACGCGCTTCTTCCGGGACAGGACCGATCAGGTCAGCATGACGCCCGCGGCGCTGATCGTCGCCGGGTGGACCGGGCGCGACGAGGCGGCGCTGAACCATCACATCGAGGAACTGGCGGCGATCGGCGTGCCGCGGCCCTCCGCCGTGCCGGTATTCTATCGCAATGCCGTGACCAACGTGGTGCAGACCGACAGGCTCGAAGTGCTCGGGCCGGACACGTCGGGCGAGGTCGAGCCGGTCATCGTCGCGCTCGACGATGGCCTCTGGATCGGCCTCGGCTCGGACCACACCGACCGCAAGGCGGAGACGATGGGCATCGCGCTGTCGAAGCAGCTGTGCGGCAAGGTGCTGGGAGCGGCGCTGTGGAGGTTCGAGGACATCGCGCCGCACTGGGACCAACTCGTCATCCGCTCATACGCCACGATCGATGGCGCGCGGACGCTCTACCAGGAAGGCCCGCTCGCCCTGATGCGCGACCCGGTCGATCTGATGACCCGCTATGGCCGGGCGTTCGTCGCCGACACCGTCGTCATGTGCGGCACGATCGGCGCCAAAGGCGGCATCCGCCCGGCCGCGCGCTTCGATATGGAGCTGGAAGACCCGGTGCTCGGGCGCCGCATGACGCATGCCTATGACGTGATCAGCCTGCCGGTGGTCTCATGAGCGTCCGCGACCGGCTCGATCAAGCGCTCGCGCGCATTGCCGATCCGAAAGGCGAGGGGGCGCGCGCCTGCCTCACGGTCTATGCCGACGCGGCGCGCGCCGCCGCCGATGCCGCCGATGCCCGCGCGAAGAGCGGCATTTCGCTTGGGTGTCTCGACGGCGCGATCGTCACCGTCAAGGACCTGTTCGACGTTGCGGGCGAGCCGACCCGGGCCGGCTCGCGCATCATGGCCGACGCGCCGTCGGCGAGTGCCGATGCGCCGGTCGTGCGGCGGCTGCGCGCCGCCGGCGCGGTGATCGTCGCCAAGACCAACATGACGGAGTTTGCGTTTTCCGGCGTCGGCATGAACCCGCATTACGGCACGCCCGGCAATCCGGCCGAGCGCGCGCGCGTGCCCGGCGGCTCGTCGTCGGGCGCGGCGGTCGCCGCCGCCGACCGGATGTGCGAGATCGCGATCGGCACCGACACCGGCGGCTCGACGCGCATTCCGGCCGCACTGTGCGGAATCGTCGGCTTCAAGCCGAGCCAGTGGCGCGTGCCGACCGAGGGCGCGTTCCCGCTCTCCTACATGCTCGACTCCATCGGACCGCTCGCGCGCAGCGTCGCGGATTGCGCGAACGCCGACGCCGTGATGGCGGGCGAGGACTTCGCGGCGCTCGAACCTGCGCCGGTCGCGGGCCTGCGGCTCGGCATTCCGCAGGGCATGCTGCTCAAGGACTTCGATAATACCGTCGGCACGCGCTTCGGCGCCGCGAAGAAGACGCTGACCGATGCGGGCGTGCGGCTCACCGATCAGCCGATGCCGCTGTTCGACGCGATGCTCGCCGTCAACGCGAAAGGCGGCTTCGCGCCGGCCGAAGCGTATTCGATCCATCGCGACAACCTCGCGCGCCGCGCCAACGAGTTCGATCCGAACGTACGCGCGCGCATCGAGCGCGGCGCAAAACTGTCCGCCGCGGACTATGTCGAAATGGCGCGCGAGCGCGCCCGGCTCGTGCGTGCGATGGATGCACAGCTCGCGGGCCTCGACGCGCTGGCCCTGCCGACCACGCCGATCACCGCGCCGACCATTGCCGAGATGGAAGACACCCACACCTTCAATGCCAACAACATGCTGCTGCTGCGCAATACCTCGGCGTGGAATTTCTTCGACATGTGCGCGATCTCGATCCCCATTCCGGGCGCGGGACTGCCGGTCGGGCTGATGCTGGTCGCGCGCAACGGCCATGATCGCCGGCTGTTCGACCTCGCGGCCGGCATCGAGCGGCTGTTTGCCGCGTGAGCGGCGGCTCGGTATAATGTTATAATCCATAACAATCTCCGCTTGCCTCCGTTCGGGCAAAGCCTCTAAGTTCGCACCAAAGCGCCAGGGAGGAATTCATGAAACATCTCACCCGCCGTCACCTGCTCGCCGGCAGCGCCGCGCTGCTCGCGGCGCCCGCCGTCGTGCGCGCGCAGGGCGGCGCGCTGAAAGTCGGCGTGCTGCTGCCGCGCTCGGGCTATCAGGCAAGCATCGGGCAGGACTGCTTCCGCGGCGTCGAGCTCGCTGCCCCGATCCTGAAGGATCTCGGGCTACCCGACCTGCAGATCATGAACGCCGACACCGAGACCAATGTCGACGTTGCGCGCTCGCGCGCCGAGAAGCTGATCGCGGACGGCGCGCAGCTCCTGATCGGCGCCTTCGATTCCGGCCAGAGCAGCGCGATCGCGCAGGTCGCCGAGCAGAAGGGCATTCCCTACGTCATCAACATCGCGGCCGCGCCGGACATCACCGAGCAGGGCTACAAGTTCGTGTTCCGCAACTTCCCGACCGCACCGATGATCCTGGGCGATGCCTTCGCCAACCAGAAGGAGATTTTCGCCGAAGTGGGCAAGGCGCCGACGTCGGTCGTGTTCATGCACGTCAACGACACGTTCGGCACCGCCATGCAGAAAGGCATCGGCGCGGTGATGCCGAAGTTCAACATGCCGTACGAAATCAAGGAGACCATCGCTTACGATCCGGCCGCGCGGGACCTCTCGGTCGAGATTGCCAAGGCCAAGGCGACCGGCGCGGAAGCGCTGCTTGTCGTCAGCCGCATCAACGATGCGATCCTGCTCACGCGTGAATTGGTGAAGCAGCGCTGGACCCCGCAGGGCGTGCTCTCGATGGGACCGGGATGGTACGAGGACCAGTATCTCAAGACGCTCGGCAAGCTGAGCGACGGCCCATTGAGCTTCGTGCCGTGGTACGACCCGAACAAGAAGGTCGCGAAGGCGCTGGCGGGCGCGCTCGAGAAGAAATACCCGAACCTCGACATGAACACGAACCACATCTACACGTTCGAGGCGCTGCAGATCGCGGCCGACGCCTACAAGCGCGCGGGCTCCACCGATCCGAAGGCGCTCGCCGACGCGATCCGCGCGACCAACATCACCGACAACGTGTCGCCGGGGCCGGGCATCGCGTTCAACGCGAAGGGCCAGAACGACAAGCTGAAGAATTCCGGCATCCAGAACCGCGGCGGCAAGCTGGTGACGGTCGCGCCGAAGGGTGCGACGAACGCCAAGGCCGAGTGGCCGATGGCGCCGTATGACAAGCGGGGGTGACTCTCTTGTCATTCCGGGGCGCGGACGCAGTCCGCGAGCCCGGAATCCATAACCACAGGCCTCACGAGTTGAGCAAGATCGCACGTTTCGTGGCTATGGATTCCGGGCTCGCCGCTGCGCGGCGCCTCGGAATGACGAGAGTCTGAACCGTGCCCCTCGACATCTACCTCAACGTGGCGGTCAGCGGGCTCTTGACCGGCCTCGTCTACGGCCTGATGGCGCTCGGCCTGTCGGTCATCTTCGGCGTCGTGCGCGTGGTCAATTTCGCGCATGGCGAGATGATGACGATCGCCATGTACATCGCGATCGTGCTGTTCCAGGCCTTCCGGCTCGATCCGCTGGTGATGATGGTGCCGATCGCGGGCGCGCTGTTCGCGCTCGGCTATGTGATGCAGGCCGGGCTGATCAATCCCTTCGTCGACCGGCCCGAGCATTCGCAGTTCATGCTCCTCGTCGCGGTCGCGATCATCATGGTCAACGCGCTGCTGCTGATCTTCGGGCCCGATGCGCGCAGCGTGCAGACGTCGTACGCGTTCGACAGCTTTGCGTTCGGCCGGATCATCGTGGACGCGACGAAGGTTTACGCAGGCCTTGCCGCCATCGTGGTGGCCGCCGCGTTGTTTGCATTCTTCCGCTTCAGCGATCTCGGCAAGGCGATCCGCGCCTGCGCCGACAATTACACCGGCGCGCTCGTGGTCGGCCTGAACGTGAAGCGCCTCTACGCGCTCACATTCGGTTTGGGCGCGGCCTGCGTCGGCGCCGCCGGATCCATGCTGGTGCTGATCATCGACGTGACGCCACCGCTCGGCCCGCAATACACGCTGCTCGCCTTCGTCATCGTGATCACCGGCGGGCTCGGCTCGATGCCGGGCGCGCTTATCGGCGGCGTGCTGATCGGCATGACCGAGGCGCTGGCAGGCCTCCTGTTCACGCCGTCGGCGAAAAGCATGTTCGCGTTCGCGATCCTCGTGCTGGTGCTGCTGTTCCGCCCGCAGGGCATTCTCGGCAAGCGCGCGTCATGAGCCGGTTGCTCGAAGGGGTGCCGAAGCGCGCCGGTGTGCTCGTCTTCGCCTTGCTCCTCGCTCTTCTCGTCGCGCCGTTGTTCGCCAACGACTACCTGCTCACGATCCTGATCCTCATCCTCTACTTCGCTTACGTGGGTCAGGCCTGGAACATCATGATGGGCTTTGCCGGCCAGCTCTCGCTCGGCCACGCGATCTATGTCGGGCTCGGCGCCTACACGTCGGCCGCGCTCTATCTGCACTTCGGCATCGCTCCGTGGATCGGGCTGCTTGTCGCGATCCCGGTCGCGATGGCATGCGGCGCGATCATCGGCTTTCTCGCCTTCCGCTTCGGCGTCGCCGGCGTCTATTTCGCGATCCTCACCATTGCGTTCGCCGAGTTCGCCCGCATCGGGTTCGACCACATCGGCTACACCGGCGGCTCGGCCGGATTGTTCCTGCCGGTCGCGCAGTACACCCACAACGACCTGTGGAATCTGCGCGGCAGGCCGGCGATGTTCTATTACGTGATCCTCGCGCTCACCGTCGCGGTGTTCCTGCTCTGTCACCTCCTGCTGCGCAGCCGCATGGGCTACTTCTGGCTGGCGATCCGCGAAGACGAGGAGGCCGCGCGCGCGCTCGGCATCGACACGTTCCGCTACAAGATGGCGGCGGTGACGATCTCGGCCGGCATGACGGCGGTCGCCGGGGTATTCTTCGCGTTCTTCTACAACAACCTGTTTCCCGAGCAGGTCTTCCACATCTCGCGCTCGATCGAGATCATCCTGGCGCCGATCATCGGCGGGATCGGCACGCTGTTCGGCCCGGTGCTCGGCGCGTTCGTGCTCACCGGCCTGTCGGAAGGCATGACCGAGCTGTTGCATGCGCTCGGCATCGACGTGCCCGGCGCCAAGCAGGTGTTCTACGGCATCTGCCTGCTGGTCGTGGTGATGGCGCTGCCCGACGGCATCTGGCCGTGGCTCGCACGGCGGCTCGGACTGGAGCGCCGCGCATGAGCGCCCTTCTGTCCGTCGCCCGCGTATCGAAGCGCTTCCGCGGGCTGGTCGCCGTCGATCGCGCGAGCTTCGAGGTCGTGCGCGGCGAGATTTTCGCCGTGATCGGGCCGAATGGCGCGGGCAAGACCACGCTGTTCAGCACGGTCGCCGGTGCGCTCAAGCCGGACGAGGGCGAGATCGCGTTCCAGGGCGAGCGCATCGATGGGCTGCGTCCGGACGACATCTGCCGCCGCGGCATCGCGCGCACGTTCCAGATCGTGCGGCCGTTCCCGGCGCTCACGGTGGAAGACAATGTGATCATCGGCGCGCTCCTGCGGACCTCCGACACGGCGCAGGCGCGCGCGACGGCACATGACGTGCTGCGCCAGCTCGACCTGTTCGACAAACGCGCGCAGGTCGCGAAATCGCTGACCCTGCCCGACCGCAAGCGGCTGGAGGTCGCGCGCGCGCTCGCGACCGCGCCGCAACTCCTGCTGCTCGACGAGGTGATGGCCGGCCTGCGTCCGACCGAGACCGACCGGATCGTCGCGATCCTGCGCGAGCTCAACGCGCGAGGCCTCACCATCCTGCTGATCGAGCACGTGATGCGCGCCGTGATGGCGCTCGCCAATCGTGTCCTCGTGCTGCATCACGGCGCGCCGATCGCGCTCGGGAGCCCGGCGGATGTCGTGCGCGAACCGGCGGTGATTTCCTCGTACCTCGGCGCGGAGGCGATCTAGCGCATGTCCCGGAAAAGCGGAGACCGGTTTTCCGATAAGGACATGCGCCAAAGCATGCTCGCGATCGAGAACATCGACGTGTTCTACGGCGACGCGCAGGCGCTCGACGGGGTCACGCTCGAGGTGGAGGAGGGCGCGATCGTCGCGATCGTCGGTGCCAATGGCGCCGGCAAGACCTCGCTCATCCGCACCGTCGCGGGCATGCTGCGGCCGGCGCGCGGCGCGATCCGCTATCGCGGCAACGACATCGCGGGCTCGCCGAGCCATCGCGTGTGCGATCTCGGCATCGGGCAGGTGGCGGAAGGCCGCCAGGTGTTTCCCACGCTGACGGTTGCGGAAAACCTCGACATGGGCGCGATGCTGCCGCGCGCCCGCTCCCGACGCGAGCAGAACCGCGAGCGGGTGTTCGCGCTGTTTCCCAAGCTGAAGGAGCGGCTGCGCCAGGCCGCGGGCACGCTCTCCGGCGGCGAGCAGCAGATGCTCGCCATCGGCCGCTGCCTGATGGGCGCGCCGGAGCTGGTGATGTTCGACGAGCCCTCGCTCGGCCTCGCGCCCACCATCGTGCAGGACGTGCTCAAGGCGATCCGCGATCTCAACGCCGAAGGGCTGACCTGCGTGCTGGTGGAGCAGAACGTCGCGGTCTCGCTCAAGCTCGCAAGCCGGGCCTATGTGCTGGAGAACGGCCGCATCACGCTGTCAGGATCGGGCGCCGACCTCTTGGCCGACGACCGCGTGCGGCAGGCTTATCTCGGAATGTGATTAGCGCCGCATCAGCGAGGCGAACGCGCTCACGCGGGCGCTCAGCGGGCTTTCGGGAAAGGCCCGGCGCAGCGCGCCCAGCGCTTCCGAGCCGGAGGAGGGCGCCGCCGTCTGCAGATGGTCGGCCATCGCCTGCGCGAGATCGGCCTCGGTTCGCTTGGTCATGGCGAAGGGGGCAAGCGGCATGTCGCCGAGCGGCGGAGCCTCGGGCAGAGACAGCGGATGCAGCGTCATTGAAAGCTCCCGAATCCTGGCCCCGGCCCGCACGGCCATCCTGCAAGAAGGCCGTTAACGACTCGTAAACCATGACGGTCGCGCTTGGTTCCAGCTATTGGAGCAAAGTATAGTTGTGGCGCTTCAGGCGGCCGCAGTGTCGCGCGCCGGCAATGTCACCGCATCGGGATTGCGCTCGGCGAAACCCACCAGTTCGGTCATCACGGCGTCGAGGTGGCCGGCCATCGCGTCGCCGGCGGCCTCCGCATCGCGCTTCTTCAATGCCGCAACGATCGCCTTGTGCTCGCCGAAGGTCGAGAGCTGGCGCTGCGGCGTGCACATGAACAGGCGCGCCCGGTCGAGGCTGCCGCGCGCCGCCTCGACGGCATGCCGGACGCGCTCGTAACCGAGGAAGCCGAGCAAAAGCTCGTGCATTTCCATATCGAGCTGGTGAAAGCGGGTGCTGTAATCGGTGCCGAGCGCGCGCTCCTGCGCGCCCAGGTTCTTCTCCAGCGCGCTGAGCAGCGCAGCGTCTGCGCGCGGCGCGATTGCGCGTGCGGCCTCCGTCTCGAGCGCGCGGCGGATGAACATCGCCTGCCGGCAATCGGCAAGGTCGATCCGCGCGACGCGCGTGCCGCGCTGCGGCAGAACCTCGACGAAGCCCTCCGCGGCGAGCCGGCCGAGCGCCTCCGATACCGGGAAGCGCGACACGCCAAGGCGCGCACACAGTGCGGCTTTGTCGATGATGGCGCCGGGCGGCAATTCGAGCCGCACGACGGCGTCGCGGATCACGTCCTGCACCCGCTGCACCGTGCCGCCGCGGCCCTGGCGCGCGAGGGTGGGGAGAAAGGCGTATGGACTCTTGCGTGTCATGGCCGGCATAGTAACATGTTAGTTCGGCGACGCATTATCATCAAGCATGGGACCGCGGGCTCTGCAAGAAGGCCTGCGTCCGCAATCGGGAGGAACGTCATGTCGCATTCGAGGCGCCTGCTGCTCGGCGCAAGTGTTGGTCTCGCCGCGGCCGTGATGGCCGGGCCGGTCTCGGCCCAGACCAAGCTCAAATGGGCGCACGTATACGAGGTCGCCGAGCCCTACCACACCGAGGCGCTGTGGGCTGCCGAGGAAATCAAGAAGCGCACCGGCGGGCGTTATGAGATTGCGGTGTTTCCGGCCTCGCAGCTCGGCAACGAGAACCAGATCAACGAGGGCCTCGGGCTCGGCACCGTCGACATGATCTACACCGGCGTCGCGTTCGCGGCTTCGATCCACAAGCCGGTCGGGATCACCAACGCGCCGTTCGTGCTGCGCGACTTCGATCATTTCATGGCCTATCGCGCGAGCCCGCTGTTCCGCGACATTGCCAAGGGTTACGAGGACAAGACCAGGCACAAGGTCATCACGCTGACCTATTACGGCCAGCGCATGGTGACGGCGAACAAGGCGATCAACAAGCCGGAAGACATGAAGGGCATGAAGCTGCGCGTGCCGCCGGCGCCGCTGTTCCTGATGTTCACCAAGTCGGTCGGTGCGAACGCGACGCCGATTGCGTTCGCGGAAGTCTATCTGGCCTTGCAGCAAGGCACCGTCGACGGGCAGGAAAATCCGCTGCCGACCATCATGGCGAAGAAATTCTATGAGGTGCAGTCGCACATCATCCTGACCGGGCACATCACCGAGTCGCTGCTCACCATCGTCGGCAGCCATGTGTGGCCGAAGCTTTCCGACGCCGACAAGAAGGTATTCGAGGAGGTGTTGAGCGAGGCCGCCACGAAGGCGACCAAACAGATCCGCGAGTCGGAGCAGAAGCTCGCCGACGAGTTCAGGAAACTCGGCAAGACCGTGATCGAGCCGGATCGCGCCGCGTTCCGCGCCGCCGCCCTGCCGCTGCACAACGACGGCAGCGGCGGCTGGTCGAAGGCCGAGTACGACGCGCTGCAGGCGTTGAAATGACGCGAAGCGTCATCCCGGGCGACCCCGGCCTTGAGCCGGGGGAGACCCGGGATCCATCCATCCCCGGTCGGTCTGAATATGAGGCGGAATGGGTCCCGGATCGGCGCTGCGCGCCGTCCGGGATGACAGCCAGCGCGAGCACACCATGAGTGTCGACAGCAAGCTACCCGACGACAACGTCCACCTCATCGTCGCGCAGGACGAAGAGGTCGTCATCGAGCACCACCCGGAGGACTGGCTTGCGTTCGCGATCTTCTGGTCGCTCGCCTTCATCGTTTTCCTGCAGTTCTTCACCCGCTACGTTCTCAACGACAGCCTGTCCTGGACCGAGGAAATTGCCCGCTATGGGCTGATGTGGATCGTGTTCATCGGCGGCATCATGGTGACGCGGCGCAACACCCACATCGCGGTTGAGCTTCTCTCCAACGTCATGAAGCCGGGGCTTGCCCGCGCCACGCTGCTCGCCTTCGTCGACCTGATCAAGCTTGGGTTCCTCGGCCTGCTCGCGTGGCTTTCCTGGACCATCACCGAGCGCATGGGCCTGCAGCGCATGACCGTGTTCGACCTGCCGATGAGCTACGTCTACGGCGGCGTCGCGCTCGGCTGCATCGGGATGTTCGTGCGCCAGGCGATCAACCTCTGGCGCAACGCGCGGATCGGCTGGAGCCGCCCCGACGACGTCACGCACCAGATCGCGGCGGATTAGCGCATGATCCCCAAAAGCATGTCCTCGGTCCCGATCGGGGATGGACGCCGGTGTTCGGAAAAGATCATGCGCGAGGGAATGTCGCCATGGTCGTGATGGCGTTCGTCTTCATCGTGGTGCTGCTTGCCGGCGTGCCGGTGTTCATCGCGCTCGCAGGCGCGTCGTTCATCTATACGCACTTCATTGCCGGGCTGCCGGATTTCGTCATCCTGCATCGCATGGCGGGCGGCATCGATTCCTTCCCGCTGCTCGCCGTGCCGTTCTTCATCCTTGCCGGCAACCTGATGAATTCGGCCGGCATCACCAACCGCATCTACGATTTCGCCGTGGCGCTCGCCGGCTGGACCCGCGGCGGGCTCGCGCATGTCAACATCATCGGCTCGGTCATCTTCGCCGGCATGTCGGGCACCGCGATCGCGGACGCGGCCGGCCTCGGCACGATCGAGATCAAGGCGATGCAGGATCACGGTTACTCGACCGAGTTCTCGGTCGGCGTCACGGCCGCCTCCTCGACGCTGGGGCCGATCATTCCGCCGTCGTTGCCGTTCGTCATCTACGGGATGATGGGCAACGTCTCGATCGGCGCGCTGTTTCTCGGCGGCGTCATCCCGGGCGCGGTGATGACCGTCTTCATGATGGCCTACGTCTACTACTGCGCGCGCAAATACGGGATGGGCCGCGATCAGGCCTTCCGCTGGCGCACGCTCGGCGTTACCTTCGTTGCGGCGTTTCCAGCCTTATTGACGCCGGCGATCATCATCGGCGGCATGACGTTCGGCTGGTTTACGCCGACCGAGGCCGCGATCGCGGCCTGCGCCTGGGCGATCATGCTCGGCATCTTCCTCTATCGCACGCTGTCGCTGAAGCAGTTCTACAAGGTCACGATGGATACGATCGAGACCACGGCGGGCGTGCTGCTGATCGTGGCGGCGGCCTCGCTGTTCGGCTGGGTGCTCACGACCACGCGCGTGACCGAATACGCGACCGACGCGCTGCTGTCGGTAACGGATAACCGCTACGTCATCCTCCTGCTCGCGAACGTCGTGCTGCTGGTGGTCGGCTGCTTCCTCGAGCCGGTCGCCTCGATCAGCATCCTGGTGCCGGTGCTGATGCCGGTGATCCTGAAAGTCGGCATCGACCCGGTGCATTTCGGCGTGATGATGACGCTCAACCTGATGATCGGGCTGTTGCACCCGCCGCTCGGCATGGTGCTGTTCGTCTTGGCGCGCATCGCCAAGCTCTCGCTCGAGCGCACCACCATGGCGATCCTGCCTTGGCTGATCCCGCTGCTGATGTCGCTGATCGCGATCACGCTGATCCCGGAACTCACGCTCTGGCTGCCGCGGATGGTCGGGTTGATCAAATAATACGCGGTCGCAGCGGCTATGCCGCTTCAATTTGCTGGTGTATCCTTTCGCATCGTCAAAAAGAAAAAGAAGACGATCCGACGGACGGCCACCAGGGAGGATTCGATGCGCTCCGCAATGACACGGCGAGCCGCGATCAAAACCGCTGCCCTCGCCACCACCGCTCTCATCGCCGCACCATATATTCGCGGCGCTCATGCCGCCGGAAAGCTCGCGATCGGATTCTGGGATCACTGGGTCCCCGGCGCCAACAACGCCACCAAGACGCTGGTCGAGGAATGGGCCGCGAAGGAAAAGGTCGACGTCACGATCGACTATATTCCCTCGCAAGGCATGAAGAACCTGATCACCATCGCGGCGGAATCGCAGGCCCGCTCTGGTCACGACATCTTCGCGTTCCCGTCATGGCAGCCGCACGGGCACGCTGACAACCTCGCGCCGGTCAACGACATCATGGACGAGTTGATCAAGCAGAACGGCGCGGTGAACGACACGGTCACGTATCTCGGCAAGCTCGGCGACAAATGGCTCGCGGTGCCGGCAACGGTCGGTTCGCAGATCAAGGGACCGTGCTCGCGCATCGATCTGTTCAAAAAGCACGCCGGCATCGACCTGCAGGAGATTTATCCGGCCGGCGCTGCGCCGAAAGCGGATAGCTGGACGCTCGACACTTTCCTGAAAGCTGCCGAAGCTTGCCACAAGGCCGGGTTCCCGTTCGGCATCGGCCTCGGCACCACGGCGGACTCGGTCGACAGCGCGGGCGCGTTCTTCCATGCGTATGGCGCGACGCTGGTCGACGCCAAGGGCAACATCACGGTGAAGACCGACGCGGTTCGCCAGGCACTCGAGTTCTACAAGAAGCTCGCCTCGTTCATGCCGTCGGACATTCCGGCATGGGACGACGCCTCGAACAACAAATGGCTCGTGTCCGGCCGCGGCGCGCACATCATGAATCCGCCGAGCGCTTGGGCGGTCGCCAAGCGCGATGCGCCGCAGGTTGCCGAGCAATTGTGGACACACGGATTCCCGGTCGGTCCGAAGGGCCGCTTCGCGCCGTTCCTGCCCTACTTCTGGGGCATCTGGAGCTTCTCCAAGAACATCCCGGCGGCGAAGAGCCTGCTGGTGCATCTCTCGACGCGATCGGCGGCCGAGAAGATGGTCGCGGCGAGCGGCGGCTACGACCTGCCGTCTTTCGCGAGCTTCACCAACTTCAAGACCTGGGCCGAGGAAGGGCCGCCGAAGGGGACGCTTTATCACTACCCGAACCCGCACAATCATCAGGTTCTGTCGATCTCGGCCGCTCCGGCGCCGCCGAAAATCGCATACCAGATCTACACCGAGGGCCTGCAGACCAAGATGATCGTCCGCTACATGCAGGGCGAGCCGATGGAAAAGGTCCTCGCCTGGGGCGAGACCGAAGTCGAAGGGTTCATGCGCACCTGATCGGCTCCGGACGGGGCCCCGAAGCAAGCAAAACGGGTGCCTGCCGTGACCAAATGGCAGGCACCGCTCGGGCGCTTGCGACCTTCGTCTAGTCCTCATCTCCCCCGCTGGCGCCGCTGAGAAATCCGTGCTGGGAAGAGGCCCCGTCGCGCGCGGTGGCGGCTAGGCCGCCGTAACATGTTGGTGTAAGGTTTCTCATCGTCGAAAACAGCAACAACCGCGACGGTATCAATCGGGCCATTCGAAGGGAGAAAAACTCGATGCGCTCAGGCATGACACGGCGAACCGCGCTGAAATCCGCGGCTCTCGCCACCACGGCACTCATCGCCGCACCCTATGTTCGCGGCGCGCACGCCGCTGGCAAGATTTCGATCGGCTTCTGGGATCACTGGGTCCCGGGCGCCAACAAGACCACCGAGGCAATCGTCAATGCCTGGGCCGCGAAGGAAAAAGTCGAAGTCTCGATGGACTTCATTCCCTCGCAGGGCAACAAGAACCTCATCACCATCGCGGCGGAAGCGCAGGCTCGCTCGGGTCACGACATCTTCGCGTTCCCGACGTGGTATTGCCACGCCAACGCCGACAATCTTGCGCCGGTCAACGACATCATGGAGCCGCTGATCAAGCAGAATGGCGCCGTGAACGACACCGTGACCTATCTCGGCAAGGCCGACGGCAAGTGGCTCGCGGTGCCGGCGACGATCGGCTCGCAGATCAAGGGCCCGTGCTCGCGCATCGACCTGATGAAGCAGCATGCCGGCATCGACGTGCAGGCGCTCTATCCTGCGGGCGCCGCGCCGAAGGCGGACAGCTGGACGTTCGATACGTTCCTGAAGGCGGCGGAAGCCTGCCACAAGGCTGGCTTCCCGTTCGGCATCGGCCTCGGCGGCACCACCGACTCGGTCGACACCGCCGGCGCCTGGTTCCACGGCTTCGGCGCGCAACTCGTCAACGCCAAGGGCGACATCACGGTCAAGTCCGACGCGGTGCGCCAGGCGCTCGAATACAGCGTCAAGCTGGCGAAGTTCTTCCCGGCCGACGCGCCGGCGTGGGACGACGCCTCGAATAACAAGTGGCTGGTGTCGGGCCGCGGTGCACTGATCATGAACCCGCCGAGCGCCTGGGCGGTCGCCAAACGCGACGCACCCCAGGTCGCCGAGCAGTGCTGGACGCACGGCTTCCCGGCCGGTCCGAAGGGCCGCTTCGCGCCGTTCCTTCCCTACTTCTGGGGCATCTGGAACTTCTCGAAGAACATCCCGGCGGCCAAGAGCCTGCTGGTCGAGCTGTCGCAGCAGGCTTCGGCCGAGAAGATGGTGGCGGCGAGCGGCGGCTACGACCTGCCGTCCTTCGCGAACTTCACCACCTTCAAGACCTGGGCCGAGGAAGGGCCGCCGAAGGGTTCGCTCTATCACTACCCGAACCCCTACAATCACCAGACCCTGTCGGTGTCGGCGGCGCCGGCTCCCGCCAAGATCGCGCATCAGATCTACGATCAGGCGATCATGACCAAGATGATCGTGCGCAATCTGCAAGGCGAGTCGATGGACAAGACGCTCGCCTGGGCCGAGTCCGAGATCGAAGGCTTCATGCGGACGTAATTGTCCGCCTGATGCGATAAGAGCAGCGGGCGCGCCGGCGCGCGCCCGCACCACATTGCAAAGAGCCGCATCAAGCGGCGGAAGGCTGACAAAGTTCAGCGAGGCGCGAGAGGGACAAGATGGTCGACGCCGCAATCAGTGACGTCCGCGAACTCAGCACGCCCGCCAAGCGAACCGGCATGCGCCGAATGCTGCAGCGCAAATCCTCCATCGCGTTCCTGATGACGCTGCCGCTGATCCTGCTGATTGGCCTGCTTGTGCTCTATCCGGCGTTTTACGCGGTGCATCTCGCGACGTTGAACAAGTCGATGCAGCGCTTCGTCGGTCTGTCCAACTTTACATTCCTGTTCAACCGCGAAACGTTCTGGATGGTGGTGCGGCAGTCCTGCATCTTCGCGCTCACCGCCGTGATCTTCAAAGCGCTGATCGGCTTCGTTGTCGCGCATTTCGTGCATAACGTGCCGGCCAACAAGCAGCGCCGCTGGCGCGGCATCCTGCTGATCCCATGGGTCATCCCGCCGGCGATGAGCACACTCGCCTGGCTGTGGCTGTTCGATCCCTCCTACAGCGCATTCAACTGGATCCTCGTGCACCTCGGACTTTCGCCGGTGGCCTGGACGGGCGATGCCTACTGGGCGCGCTTCTCGGTGATCCTGATCAACGTGTGGTTCGGCGCGCCGTTCTTCCTCATCATGTATCTGGCCGCGTTGAAGTCGGTGCCGGACCAACTGTATGAGGCCGCCCAAATCGACGGCGCCAACTGGTGGCAGCGCATCTGGTTCGTGACCTTGCCGATGATGCGCAACATCATCGCCATCACGGTGCTGTTCTCCACCATCGTGACGTTCGCCAATTTCGACATCGTGCAGGTGCTGACCGCCGGCGGCCCGATCGACAAGACGCATGTGTTCGCCACCTGGGCGTTCCGGCTCGGCATTCAGGGCGGCGACATCCCGCTCGGCGCGAGCGTGTCGCTGTTCATGTTCCCGATCCTCGCGGTCTGCGCGATCTTCATCCTGCGCGACATCCGCCGCCGGGGGAATGAAGCGTCATGACCGCCGCAACCGTCGTTATGGACAAGAGCGCGCCGACGCGCCCGCGCTACGGCAGCATGAGCCGCGACCGGCGCTGGGCGCTGCGCTGGTCGTATTTCTTCCTCGTGCTGTTCGCGATCTTCTTTCTCACGCCGCCGCTCTACATGTTCATCACGTCGCTCAAGACGAGCGCCGAGATATCGGCGGCGACCAATCCGTGGTGGGTCTATCATCCGAGCCTGACGAACTACATCGAACTGCTCACGTCGAGCACCTACATCATCTTCTTCCGCAATTCGGCGATCGTCTCGATCTTCGTCGTGTGCATCACGATGATCATCAGCGTGCCCGCCGCGTTCGCGCTTGCACGCATGAAATTCTGGGGCTCGGCGGTGCTGGCGACCGGCGTGTTCCTCACTTATCTCATTCCGGACACGCTGCTGTTCATTCCGCTGTTCAAGATGTTCGCGGTGTTCAACGAATGGACTGACATCCAGCTCATCAACAAGTGGTGGGTGCTGCTGATCGTCTATCCGACGCTCACGGTGCCGTTCTGCACCTGGATCATGATCGGCTACTTCGCGTCGATCCCGAAGGAGCTCGATGAAGCGGCCTTGATGGACGGCGCGAACTATCGGCAGATCCTGTTCAAGATTTTCATCCCGGTTGCGCTGCCGGGGCTGATCGCCGCGACGATTTTCGCCTTCACGGTAAGTTGGGCGCAATTCCTCTATCCGCTCGCATTCACCACATCCCCGGATCAGCTCGTGCTCCCGGTCGGCATCATCACGACGCTGATCAAGGGCGACGTGTTCAACTGGGGACAGATCATGACCGGCGCGCTGCTCGGCGCTGCGCCGCCGCTGATCATCTACGCGTTCCTGATGGACTATTACATCGCCGGGCTGACCGCCGGCGCGACGAAGGGCTAAAGCGTTTTCCAGTGAAGCGGATACCGGCTCGCGTCAGGAAAACGCGTCAATGAAAAAGTTGAGTAGGGGATTCAAGGATGGCGCAAGTCACACTGCGTAAGGTCGTCAAGAAATACGACGAGGTCGAGGCGGTCAGCGCGATCGATCTCGACATCGCCGACAAGGAATTCGTCGTGCTGGTCGGCCCCTCGGGCTGCGGCAAGTCGACGACCCTGCGCATGATCGCGGGCCTCGAAGACATCACCGGCGGCGAAATCGCGGTCGACGGCGAAATCGTCAACGACGTGCCGCCGAAAGACCGCGACATGGCGATGGTGTTCCAGAATTACGCGCTCTACCCGCACATGACCGTCTATCAGAACATGTCGTTCGGGCTGCGGCTGAAGCATTTCCCCAAGGAAGAGATCGAGAAGCGCGTGCAGGAAGCCGCGCGCATCCTCGACATCACGGATCTGCTCGACCGCAAGCCGCGCCAGCTTTCCGGTGGCCAGCGTCAGCGCGTCGCGATGGGGCGCGCGATCGTGCGCAACCCGAAAGTGTTCCTGTTCGACGAGCCGTTGTCGAACCTCGACGCCAAGTTGCGCGTGCAGATGCGCACCGAGATCAAGCGCGTGCACCAGAAGGTGCGCACCACCACCGTTTACGTCACGCACGATCAGGTCGAGGCGATGACGCTGGCCGACCGCGTCGTCGTGATGAACCGCGGCAGGATCGAGCAGATCGGGGCGCCGAACTTCCTCTACCACTCGCCGGCGACGCGGTTCGTCGCCGGGTTCATCGGCTCGCCGGCGATGAATTTCCTGCCCTGCCGGCTGGAGCAGGCGGGCGACGGGCTGAACGTGCGGCTGTCCGATTCGATCGCGTTTGCCGTGCCGGCCGAGCGCGTGCAGCGCTATCGGCCCGCCGCCGGCAAGGAATTGACATTCGGCATCCGGCCGGAGCACCTGACGGAAGCGAAGACCAACGGCTCGAAGAATCTGGCGACCTTCGATGCCGGCATCGAAGTGGTCGAGCCGATGGGCAACGAAACCATGGTGTTCTTCTCCATCTCCGGCACCGAAGTGTGCGGGCGCATCGATCCCAACGCGGGCGCGCGCGTCGGCGCCTCGATGAAGATGGCGGCGCATCTCGACCACATGCACCTGATCGACAACGCGTCCGGTCGCGTCCTGTAAGTGACTGATCTTGCTGGCAAAGTAGTTTGGGTGACCGGCGCGGGGAGCGGTATCGGCGCGGCCGCTGCGCTGGCGCTCGCGCGCGAAGGCTGCGTCGTAGCACTGACCGGGCGCCGCCGCGAGCCGCTTGAGACGGTCGCCGCTGAAATCAGCAAGGCGGGCGGACAGGCGCTTGTCGCGGACGGCGATCTGGCTGCGCAGGAGACGGCCGGCCGCATCGCGGCGGCAGTCGTCAAGGAGTTCGGCCGGCTCGACATTCTCGTCAACAATGCGGGCGGCAACATCACCGCGCGGCAGTGGGCTAGGCTCACGCCCGAACGCATCAAATACATGATCGACATGAACCTCAACGGCGCGTTCTATTGCGCGGTTGCGGCGCTCAATGTCATGCGTCCGCAGAAGGACGGCCTGCTGATCCACACGGCGTCCTGGGCGGGCCGTTTCGTCGGTCTCGTCTCCGGTTCGAGCTATTCGGCGGCCAAGCACGGCGTGGTCGCGATGAGCTACTCCATCAACATGGAGGAGTTTCAGAACGGCATCCGCTCGACGGTGCTTTGCCCGGCCGAGGTCGCCACGCCAATTCTCAACCAGCGCCCCAAGCCGGTGACGGCCGAGGAACGCGCGCAGATGATCCAGCCGCAGGATATGGCGAACCTGATCGTGTATGTTGCCAAACAGCCGGCGACGATTTGCGTCAACGAGGTCATCATCTCGCCGACCTGGAACCGTGGCTATGCGCACGCCGCTGGCATCGGGCCGAGCCGAACCTGAGCCGTAGGCCGCTCGTCCCCGCGGAAGCGGGGACCCAGTTCTTGACCCTGGATTCCCGCTTGCGCGGGAATGGGCGGAGGATGTCTATACTGCGATGAGTCAATTCCAGGGCACCGTCATGAGCACGCCGCGCACTGTCCGTCTCTCGCCCAGCGACAATGTCGTGGTGGCGGTCGATCCGATCCCCGAGGGTGCGAGCGCGGCCGGCGTGACGGCGCGCGCGCGCGTGATGCGCGGGCACAAGATGGCCGTCGCGCCGATCGCCAAGGGCGAGCCGGTGCGCAAATACGATCAGATCATCGGTTTTGCCGCGGCGCCGATCGCGCCGGGCGAATGGGTGCACACGCAGAATGTCGAGATGCACGACTTCGCGCGCGACTATCGCTTCGCCGAAGGCGCCCGCAACGACGAAATGCTGCCGCCCGAACTGCGCGAGACCTTCGAGGGCTACGTGCGGCCGGGGGGCAAGACCGGCACGCGCAACTACATCGGCATCCTCACCTCGGTGAACTGCTCGGCGTCCGCCGCGCGCTTCATCGCGCGCGAGGTGGAGCGCTCCGGCGTGCTGGCCGATCACCCGGAGATCGACGGCGTCGTGGCGTTCGTGCACGGCACCGGCTGCGGGCTTGCCGCCTATGGCGAAGGCTTCGACGTGCTGCGCCGGACCCAATGGGGGTATGCGACGCACGCCAACCTCGGCGGCGCGCTGATGGTCGGGCTCGGCTGCGAGGTGTTCCAGATCGACCGCATGAAGGAGGAATACGGGCTGGTCGAGGGCGATCATTTCCAGACCATGACGATCCAGGCGACCGGCGGCACGAAGAAGACCGTTGCGGAGGGCGTCGAGCGCATCAAGGCGATGATCCCGATCGCGGCGCGCGCGAAGCGCGAGACCCGGCCGGCTTCCGAGATCACGCTGGCGCTGCAATGCGGCGGCTCGGACGGCTACTCCGGCATCACCGCGAACCCGGCGCTCGGCGCTGCGGTCGACGAGCTGGTCCGGCACGGCGGCACCGCGATCCTCTCCGAGACGCCGGAGATCTACGGCGCCGAGCACCTGCTCACCCGTCGCGCCGTCAACCGCGCGGTTGGCGAGAAGCTGGTCGAGCGCATCAAGTGGTGGGAAGCCTACTGCGAGCGCAACGGGGGCGAGATGAACAACAATCCCTCGCCCGGCAACAAGGCGGGCGGGCTCACGACCATTCTGGAGAAGTCGCTCGGCGCGGCCGCCAAGGGCGGCACCACGACGATGCGCGCGGTCTACGAATACGCCGAGCCCGTGAAGGAGAAGGGCTTCGTGTTCATGGACACGCCGGGCTACGATCCTGTCGGCGCGACCGGACAGGTCGCGGGCGGCGCCAACGTGATGTGCTTCACGACCGGGCGCGGCTCGGCATTCGGCTGCAAGCCGACGCCCTCGGTCAAGCTCGCGACCAACTCACAGGTCTACGCCAGCATGATCGACGACATGGATATCAATTGCGGCGAGATCCTCGACGGCGTCTCCGTCGCCGACAAGGGCCAGGAGATTTTCAAGAAGGTGCTGTCAGTCGCCTCGGGCACGCACACCAAGTCGGAAGACCTGGGGTACGGCGACGCCGAGTTCGTGCCGTGGCAGATCGGCGCGGTGATGTAGCAAGCCCTCATCCTGAGGAGGCCGCGCAGCGGCCGTCTCGAAGGATGGCCGCACACCCGGAGCTTGCCGCCATCCTTCGAGACGCGGCCTTTGGCCGCTCCTCAGGATGAGGCCCGGAGAATGGAATGTGCAAGCTTGAATATCCCGTTCGCGGCGCCTGCCGCGACCGAGACAATTTGAGCGATCAGCCGAACGCGAGCTGCACTTTCATCGCCTTCGAGCGATCCGCCGCGAGCGCGAACGCCTCGTTTGCGGAGGCCAACGGCACGGTCGCGGTCAGCAGCGGCATCACATCGACCAGCCCGCCGCCGATCAGCGCGACCGCCAGCGCGAATTCCTCGTGAAAGCGAAACGTGCCGCGCAGCTCGATCTCCTTGGCGACTGCGACGTTCATCGGGAGGCTCATCTCGCCGCCCGCGATGCCGATCTGCACCACGACGCCGGTCGGCCGGACCACCGCAAGTCCGCCTGCAAGCGCCTGCGCGTTGCCTGAGGCCTCGAACATCACGTCGAAATGTCCCTTGTCGGCGGCATAGCGCGTGAGCGCGTCCTTCTCCGTGACATTGAGTGTCGCATCCGCGCCAACCTTGCGGGCAGCGGCGAGCGGGGCATCCGCCACGTCGGTTGCGACGACCTCCAGCGCGCCCGCGCGCCGCGCGACGATCACGGTGAGCGCACCGATCGGCCCCGCGCCGGTGACCAGCACGCGCCGGCCGAGCAGCGGGCCCGCGCGGTTCACCGCATGCAGGGCGACCGCGAACGGCTCGGCGAACGCGGCCTGCGCGGCCGACATCGCGGGCGGCACCACGACTGCTTGCGCCTCGTCGCACACCAGCACCTCGCGGAAGCCGCCCTGTACGTGCGGAAAGCGCATCGCGCTGCCGTAGAAGCGCATGTCGAGGCAGTGGTTCTGCTTGCCCTCCTGGCAGTAGCGGCAGATGCCGCAAGGGCGGCTCGGGTTAACGGCGACGCGCTGGCCGGGCTTGACGCGCGCGACCTCGCCGCCGACGCGCGTGACCGTGCCGGCGATCTCGTGGCCGAGAATCATCGGCTCCCTGAGCCGCACCGTGCCGAAGCCGCCCTCGAAGTAATAATGCAGGTCAGAGCCGCAGATGCCGCCGGCCTCGATACGGACCTCGACATCGCGCGATCCCAGCGCCGCGGCAGGAACGGGCTCGATGCGAAGGTCCTTGGGTGCATGGAGCACGGCGGCGCGCATGGTTATTTTCTCCGGTTCATTCTAGCTTACACGGCATCTTGGCCGCGCGCCTTCCAGAGGAATCCGATGAACAGACTGTTCGACCTCGCCGGCCGCCTCGCGCTCGTCACCGGCTCGAGCCGCGGCATCGGCCGCGCGATCGCCGAAGGATATGTCGCAGCGGGTGCGCGCGTCGTCATCAACGGGCGGGACGCCGCGGCCGTGGCGGCGACCGTGAAGGCGCTCGGCGCGAGCGCCGTTGCGGCACCGTTCGACGTGATCAAGAAAGAGACCGTGGAAACGGCGGTCGCGCAGATCGAAAAGGACATCGGCCCGCTAGACATCCTGGTGAACAACGCCGGCATGACCAGGCGCGCGCCGATCGTCGATTTCCCCGAGGCCGACTGGCGCGAGATCATGGCGACCAATCTCGACTCGGTGTTCTTCGTCACCCAGGCGGTGGCGCGCCGCATGATCGCGCGCTCGCGCGGCAAGATCGTCAACATCTGCTCGGTGATGTCGGAGCTCGGCCGGCCGACGATCGCGCCTTACACGGCGAGCAAGGGCGCGGTGAAGATGCTGACCAAGGCGATGTGCGCCGAGTTCGCCAAACACGGCATCACGGCGAACGGGATTTCGCCCGGCTATTTCGGCACCGAGCTCAACACCGCGCTGATGAACGACGAGAAATTCTCCGCCTGGGTCTGCGCGCGCACGCCCGCCGGCCGCTGGGGCAAGGTCGAGGAATTGCAGGGCGCAGCAATCTTCCTTGCCAGCGATGCGTCGTCATTCGTCAACGGACATATCCTGTTCGTCGACGGCGGCATGACGGCGGTGGTGTGACTTGCTTTCTTCCCCACTCCCGCTTGCGGGAGAGGGGGGCGAGACGCATAGCGTCGAGCCGGGAGAGGGCGTGCACGAACTTCATCGCCCTCTCCCGCCTTACTCGCTGCGCTCGTTCGGCACCCTCTCCCGCAAGCGGAGGAGGGGAGGAAGGAGAGGCTAAGCCTTCGGCCCGATCGTCACGCTCACCTTGCCGACACCCTCGACCTCGCAGTCGAGCTTGTGGCCGGGGGCGAGCGCGGAGACGCCCGCCGGCGTGCCGGTCATGATGATGTCGCCGGCGGCGAGCTCGACCATTTCGGAGAGCTTCCAGATGATCTCGGGCACGTTCCAGATCATCTGCGCGAGGTCGCCGTCCTGCTTCACCTCGCCGTTGACCTTGAGGGAGATGCGCCCCTTGCTCGGATGGCCGATCTCGGAGGCGGGCTTGAGCGGGCCGCACGGCGCCGAACCGTCGAACGCCTTGCCGATCTCCCACGGCCGCTTGATGTTGCGCGAGGCGATCTGCAGGTCGCGGCGCGTCAGATCGATGCCGACGCCGTAGCCCCACACGCAATCGAGCGCCTTCTCCTTCGCGATGTTGCGGCCGCCCGAGTTGAGCGCCACCACCATTTCGACCTCGTGGTGCAGGTCGTTGGTCAGCGGCGGATACGGCACGGTGCCGCCGTCATGCACGATCGCGTCGGCCGGCTTGGCGAAGAAGAATGGCGGCTCGCGCTCGTCCTGGCCCATCTCCTTGATGTGCTCGAGATAGTTGCGCCCGACGCACCAGATGCGCCGCACCGGAAACATCTTGGAGCTGCCGGCCACCTTGACGGCGGCCTGGGGCGGAGGCGGGATCACGTATTCAGTCATCGTCTTTCCGTGGTTGGTGTTGGGAGCTGAAGCTATTCCGCGGCGGCGGGCGTATGTTCCTGCAATTGCAGGCGATAGAACGAGGCATAGCGCCCGCTCTTGCGCAGCAGTTCGTCGTGCCGGCCGGACTCGATCATCGCGCCGTTCTCGATCACCAGGATGCGGTCGGCGTGCATGATGGTGGAGAGACGGTGCGCGATCACCAAGGTGGTGCGGCCCTTGCACAGCTCGGCGATCGCCTCCTGCACGTGGCGCTCGGATTCCGAATCGAGCGCGGCGGTCGCTTCGTCGAGCAGGATGATCGGGGCGTCCTTGATCAGCGCGCGCGCGATCTCGATGCGCTGGCGCTGCCCGCCGGAGAGCTGCATGCCATGCTCGCCGACCGGCGTGTCGTAACCCTGCGGGAACGCCATGATGAAGTCGTGCGCGTGTGCCGCCCTGGCGGCCGCGGCGATCTCGGCCTCGCTCGCGTCGAGCTTGCCGTAGCGGATGTTGTCGCGCACGCTGCCGCGGAACAGATGCACGGTCTGCCCCACATAGGCGATCTGCCGGCGCAGCGATTTGCGCGACACGGCCGCGATGTTCTGCCCGTCGATGGTGATCGTGCCGCCCGCCACCTCGTAGAAGCGCAGCAGCAGGCTGAGCACGGTCGACTTGCCGCCGCCGGAGGGGCCGACCAGCGCCGTCACCTTGCCGGGCTCGGCGGTAAACGACATGCCGCGCAGCACCGGCTCGTTCGCGCGATAGGAGAAACGCACGTCGGCAAATTCCACCCGCGCAGTGGTGAGCTTCAGCGCAGGCTTGTTGTCGTCGGCGGGCTCGGTCGCCGGCGAATCCATCACCTCGAACAGCATGCGCACGCCGACCAGGTGATTGTTGAGCTCCAGGTTCAATCGCGCGAGGCGCTTGGCCGGCTCATAAGCCATCAGGAACGCGGTGAGGAACGAGATGAAGCTGCCCGGCGCCGCGCCCTTGTAGATCATCAGGTAGCCGCTGTAGATGATCGCGAGGCACACCGCGAGGCCGCCGAGCGTCTCCATCAGCGGGCTCGCACGGTTGGCGACGCGCGCCCACTTGTCGGCCTCGTGCAGCACCGCCGATACGCTGACGTCGAAGCGGCGGCGCATTTCCTCTTCCAGCGTGAACGCCTTGACGACGCGCAGGCCCTGCAGCGTCTCCTGCAGCGTCTCGATCGTCTGCACGCCGCCGGTGAACTGCACCTTGATGATCGCGCGCACGCGCCGCACCAGCTTGCGCAGCACGATCATCGCCGGCGGCGCGATCACCAGGCCGAACAGCGACATCACCGGATCCTGCACCACCATCACGGCGAACAGGCCGAGAAGCGTCAGCACGTCGCGCCCGATCGACGTGATGAGCAGGGAGAGCACGAGGTTCGCGGCGATCGCGCCGGTGGTCAGCCGCGCGACGAACTCCGAGGAATGCCGGTTGGAGAAGAAACCGATGTTCTCGATCAGGAGCTTGTCGAACATGCGCCGCTGATTGTCGGCGATGATGCGGTTGCCGATGCGCAGCATGATGACCTGCTGGCCGTAGCTCGCGGCGCCTTTGAGCGCGAACAGGCCGAACGCCGCGGCGCCGACCAGAATCAGCGCGTTGAAATTCTTGTGCACGTAGGCCTGGTTGACGACATCGCCGAGCAGATAGGCCGAGAGCGCGGTACACAGTGCCGCAACGCCCATGAGCGCGAACGCAACGACGTAGAGCTTGCGGTGACGCAGCGCATGCTCGGCCAGCAGCCGGCGAATGAGCGCCGGCGCACCGTAAGGGTCCGCGAACAGTGATTGAAAGCGCGCGGCGATCATGCGGTCCGAGTCATTAAGCGATTCCGGTGAAAAGGTCGCCTGCCGCAGTTCCGCGGGAGCGGCCGCGTCACCCGCCGTTCCTTGCCCGCCCGAGGGGTGATTTTCAAGCCCAATCGCCTTTCAGCCCGAGGACGCCGAGACGTGGGCTTGGCCCGCACCATCCGGCTGCATTAGGATCGCCGCGTGGTTCCCGTTCTGATCATCAATCTCGAGCGTGATGCGGCACGCCGGGACGCGCTGACGGCGCGCCTCGACGCCCTCAACGTTCCGTATCGCATCCACAAGGCCATCGCCGGCAAAGACTTGTCGCCGGATGATATCGCGCGTTACTCGCCCAAACGCGAACTCGCTTTCGAGCGCGAACTGATGCCCAACGAGATCGCCGCCGGATTGAGCCACGTGGCGGCGGTCAGGGAAGGCCTTAGTCTTGGTACTGAATTCTTTTGCATCCTCGAGGACGACACGATTCCCGCGCCGCGCTTTCCCGAATGCCTCGACGAGAGGGTACTCGAGGCGCTGCCGCCATTCGAGGCGCTTCGCCTGTTCGCCCACTTCGACCGATGGGAAAAGCCGAGCAAGACGATCGCCACGCTTGCGGGGAGTGTCGTTGTCCGTATGTTGAGGCCGGGCTGGGGATGTGCGGGCCAAATCTACACCCGAGCGGGCGGGCAAAAAATCGTTTCGTCCATGCGCTTCATCACTGCGCCCATTGATTTTGGCATGTACCATGACTGTCACGTCATGGGCCTGAAGGTGCTGGAAACGCGCCCTCCGTTCATCACTCATGCTCCGGTCGCCAGCTCGGTCGGCAACAGGGAGCTGCCGGTGCCGCCGGTCTGGCGGCCGGTGCGCAACATGAGGCGCGTGCGTCGCAAGGTGAGGGCGGCAAGGAGTTTTCTGCAGGCGTGGGGACTGCGGGAGCTCCTGTCTTTCTTTCCCAGTTGGCGTTAGGACGCCCCCGCCAACAGCGATGCCCGAACCTTTTCATCGCCGAGCAGTTTGTCGAAATAGCTGATCGTCGGAACAAGGCCATCCTTGAGCGCGGTACGCGGCGCCCAATCAAGCAGCTCCCCGGCCAGCGATATGTCTGGTTGCCGTTGCTTCGGATCATCTTCGGGAAGCGGGCGATGCACGATGCGCGAACGGGAATTGCTCAGTTCGAGCACCATCTTGGCCAGATCGAGGATCGCGAATTCACCCGGATTGCCGAGGTTGACCGGCCCGGTCACGGTCTTCGGCGCGGCCATCAGGCGTATCAGGCCGTCGATCAGGTCGTCGACGTAGCAGAACGCGCGCGTTTGGCGGCCGTCGCCGTAAATCGTGATGTCGCGGCCGAGAAGCGCCTGGACGACAAAATTCGACACGACGCGCCCATCGTTGGGATGCATCCGGGGTCCATAGGTGTTGAAGATGCGGGCAACTTTGATCGCCAGGCTGTGCTGTCGCCAGTAGTCGAAGAACAACGTTTCCGCGCAGCGCTTGGCTTCGTCGTAGCAGGAGCGCACGCCGATCGGGTTGACGTTGCCCCAATAGTCCTCGCGTTGCGGATGGACGAGCGGGTCGCCATAGACCTCGGAGGTGGAGGCCTGCAGGATGGTGGCTTTGATGCGCTTGGCGAGCCCAAGCATGTTGATGGCGCCGTGCACAGTTGTCTTCGTCGTCTGAACGGGATCGCGCTGATAATGGATCGGTGACGCGGGGCAGGCGAGGTTGTAAATCTCGTTGACCTCGAGATAGAGCGGAAACGTCACGTCATGCCGTATCACTTCAAAGCGAGGATCCGGCAGCATGTGTTCGACGTTCAGTCGCGTACCGGTGAAAAAATTATCGACGCAAATGACATTTGCACCTTCGGCAAGAAGCCGTTCGCAAAGGTGTGAGCCCAAAAATCCTGCGCCCCCGGTGACCAGGATCTGTTTCTGCAAAAGCATCGCTGTTGGCGTCCCCGATGGCCATGCCTGTTATCAGTCGTGAGCTATAGGATAATTGGGTGTCACTCTCAACGACGCTGGATTTCGGTCACGCCGTGCCGATTGATCACCGGTTGCGCAGCCTCAACTTGCGCTCCCAGCCGGGTGCGTGGCAAACGTGACAAATGCTGGCGAAATTCAAGTCGAGCGCATCATACAAGACTTTTCGCAAGTGGAATAAATCGCTCCGCAGGCGTTTCGACCTGCTCAGCTATCGCGGGAGCTCCTGCCGTTGCCCGGTCTGCCTCACGCGATTGCGCGCGTTCAAGGCGGCGCGCGGCGGATTTCCCGACGAGCTCGAACGCTACGGATTCTATCCGGCTTCGGCGTTCGAAACCTTCAATCTTGAAGCCGTCAGCTGCCCGGCCTGCGACGCGACCGATCGCGAACGCCTGACGGCGCTTTATCTCGCCGAAGCGTTCCGCGCCTTCGACCCGGGCCGCCGCTATCGGTTGATCGAGTTTGGGCCGGGGGCCGGATTGCTGACTCTGTTCAAGCGCTATCCCTTCATCGACTATCGCAGTGCCGATCTCTATCGGGCCGACGTTCACGACACGGTCGACATCACCGACATGCGCATCTATGCGGACCGCTCGGTTGACGTTTTTCTGTGCTCGCATGTCCTCGAGCACGTGTCCGATGACCGCAGGGCGATGCGGGAATTGCACCGGATCCTCAAAGCCGGCGGCTTCGGCGTGGTGCTCGTCCCGCTCGTGTCCGGCGTCGAGGAGACGCACGAGGATCCGGCGATCGACACGCCCGCGCTGCGCTGGAAGCATTACGGGCTTGACGACCATGTCCGCCAATACGGCAAGCGCGACTTCGTCGACCGGCTGACCGGCGCGGGTTTTACGGTCGATCAGCTGGGAATCGAGCATTTCGGACGAGCCGCCTTCAAGGAGGCCGGCATCACGGAAAAGTCCGTTCTCTACGTGGTGCGCCGGTCCGGGGGGTGATTTCGGTCCCGCGCACGGCGCGAACCGACCCTGCGCGCTGTAGCGTTGAGCCAGACTCGAACGGTCACCGGTTGCGCAGCATCAGCTTGCGCTCCCAGCCGAGGGCGTGGGCAACGATGGTCGGCAGATGATCGCGCGTCGGCTTCCAGCCGAGCACCGCGCGCGCGCGGTCGGAGGAGGCGACGATCTGTGCCGGATCGCCTGCGCGCGGCGGGCTAAGGTCGACGCGGAAGTCGACGCCGGAGACCTGCTTGACCGTGTCGATCACCTCGCGCACCGAATAGCCGCGCCCGTAGCCGCAGTTCGCCGTCACCGAGGCGCCGCCCCTGCGCAGGTAGCGCAGCGCGTCGAGATGCGCCTGCGCGAGGTCGCTCACGTGGATGTAGTCGCGCACGCAGGTGCCGTCCGCCGTCGGATAATCCGTGCCGAACACGTCCAACTTCTCGCGCCGCCCGAGCGCGGTCTCGACCGCCACCTTGATCAGATGCGTCGCGCCTTTGGTCGACTGCCCGGTGCGCAGCTCCGGATCGGCGCCCGCGACGTTGAAGTAGCGCAGGATCACGTGGCCGAGCCCGTGCGCGAACCCCGCGTCGCGCAGCATGATCTCGGTCATCAGCTTGGACGAGCCATAAGGCGACATCGGCATCGGCGGGTCGTCCTCGGTCACCGGCACGCGCTCGGTGTTGCCGTAGACCGCGGCGGTGGACGAGAAGATGAAATGCGGGACCCCGCCCTGCACGGCGCATTCGATCAGCGCGCGCGAGTTCACCGTGTTGTTCCTGTAGTAGCCGAGCGGATCGGCGACCGAGTCCGGCACCACGATCGAGGCGGCGAAATGGATGATCGCCTCGACGCCGTGCTCCTTGATGAGCTTGGCGACCAGCGCCTGGTCGCCGGTCTCGCCGACGATGAGCGGCACGCCTTCGGCGATCGCCCAGTCGAAGCCGGTCGAGAGGTTGTCGAGCACGACGACGGGCTCGCCCGCCGCGATGAGCGCGTAGACCATGTGGCTGCCGATGTAGCCGGCGCCGCCGGTGACCAGGACCGTCATGAGGCTCGTCCGTAGCGGGATTCGGGCCTCGTTCCTACGCGCATTTCGATGAAAAACCGGTTATCAGGCTGTTCGCGTTGTCCGGTCGCCGCCCACCATGTCCGATATCCTGTTCATCAAGACCTCCTCGCTCGGCGATGTGATCCATCACATGCCGGCGGTGAGCGACGCGCGCCGCCACCTTCCGCAGGCGAGAATCGGCTGGGTGGTGGAGGAGGCGTTCGCGCCGCTGGTGCGCTTGAATTGCGCGGTGGACACCGTCATTCCCGTGGCCTCGCGGCGCTGGCGCCGCCTGCCGTTCAGGGCGGACACGTGGCGCGAGATCGGCGCATTTCGGCGCGCGATGCGGGCGCAGTCGCATGAGACGGTGATCGACGCGCAGGGGCTGCTGCGCTCGGCGTTGATCGCGCGTTTTGCGCGTGGGCGGCTGCACGGCTACGACAGCGCCAGCGTGCGCGAGCGCGCCGCGTCCTGGTTCTACGATGTGCATCACAATGTCGATCGCACGCTGCACGCGATCGCGCGCAACCGCATGCTCACCGGTCAGGTGCTCGGATACGCGCCGGACGGTCCGCTCGACTTCGGGCTCGACCGCGCGACACTGTCGAGCGGCGCGCCTGCGCGCGAGGTGGTGTTGCTGCATGCGACAGCGCGCCCCGAGAAGGAGTGGCCGGTGGCGGACTGGATAGAACTTGCACGCGTTCTGGCGGCCGGCGGGCATTCACTGGTGCTGCCGTGGGGCAACGAAGCCGAGCGGCGGCGCAGCCAGACCATCGCCGCGGCGGTGCCGAATGCAAAGGTGCCGGATTTGCAGCCGCTCGATGATGTTGCGCGGATGATCGCGCGTGCGGCGTTTGTTGTCGGCGTGGACACCGGCCTGTTGCACCTTGCCGCCGCGCTCGGCGTTCCGCTCGTGGCAATCTTTCTCGGCACCGAGCCCGGACAGTACGGCCCGCTCGGCGCGGGAAAGATCGAGGTCGTTGGAACGCTCCGCGAGATGCCGTCTCTCGATGACGTGCGTGCTGCGGTCGAGCGGGTCGCCCGTTAAGCCGCGCCGGCTCGCAGCAGCGCGCGCTGCGTCACCTCGAGCACGTGCTCCGGCGAAATATCGCGCATGCAGCGGTGATGGCGCATGCGGCAGGTCGGCTTATGGCAGGGCTGGCAGGGCAAGGTCTCGATGTCTTGCTGGACCGCGGCTGCGATCGGATTGAGCGGCGCCCAATGCCACGGGCTGGTCGGCCCGAAAATACCGATCGTTGGCGTGCCGATCGCGGCCGCAACGTGCAGCAGGCCGGAATCGTTCGACACCGCAACGTCAGCAGCCGCGAGCGCGAGGATGGCATTGCGCAAATCCGTGCCGGTGAGATCCCGCACCTCCGGCGCGCCATCCCGGATGATCCGCACCAGCGAAGCTTCGGCCGGCCCACCGACAACCCAAACGCCGTTGCCCTGGGCGAGGAGGCGCCGCGCCAGCTCTCCATAAGCCGCGCCGGGCCAGCGCTTCGAAGGGCCAACCGCCCCCGGCGCGAGTGCGACGATTGGCCGGCCAGCCTCGGCCAGCCCGATCCGCTCGCGCCAGCCGGCAACCTCAGCCGCAGGCACCCGCAGTTCGGGGAGCGGCCAGGTGTCCGGTAGCGTCGCGTGCGCCGGCAGGGCGAGAGCCGCGCATTGGTCGACCATGCGCGGAAGCTTGCGCTCGCCGAAGCGCAGATCGTTGACCAGCCCGAAGCGCCATTCGCCGAGCCAGCCGATCCGTTCCGGGATGCCCGCAAGGAAGGGGGCCAGCGCGGCTTTCCACGTGCGCGGCATGACGAGCGCTGTGCCGTAGCCCTCGCGCTCGAGCCGGGCGGCAAGCGCCTTGTGCTCCGCGAACGACAGACGCTTGCGCGGCAGATCGACCACGATGGCCTGGCGCAGCTCCGGCATGTAATCGGCGAGCGGCGTGCAGAGGGTGGTCGAAAGCACGTCCACCGGCCGAGCCGGAAATCGCGCTTTCAAGAGCTTGACCACCGTGTGGCAGCGCACAAAGTCGCCGATCCACATGTACGGCACAATCAGGATCGGCCGTCGGTCCAACGACCCCCCTTGTGGTCTAGCCTCTGCATCGACTTGGGTGGGTGAAATCATATTCATTTCATCTAAGATATGAATGTAGCCTCAGTTCTTTGGCGATACCCCACCGGACCTTACCATCCGGGGCTCGCTCGCGCGAACGCCCCTGACATTCACCACGACTCTTTACCAACATTGCACCCCCCGACGGAGTGAGGCAAAGCAGACCGCTGGGGCTGCCGCAGTTGGGCGCATTGATGATTTTGGTCACCGGCGGGGCGGGATTCATCGGGTCGAATGTGGTCGCGAGCCTCAACGAGGCCGGCCGCAGCGACATCGCGGTGAACGATTGGCTCGGCGCGGCCGGCAAGTGGCGCAATCTTCAGAAGCGCCAGCTCGCCGACATGGTCGATCCCGGTGAGCTTTTCCGCTGGCTGGAGGGGCGCAAGCTCCATGCCGTGCTCCATCTCGGTGCGATCTCGGAGACGACGGCTACCGATGGCGATGCCGTCATGGAGAACAACTTCCGTCTCTCGCTGAAGCTGCTCGACTGGTGCACCGAGACGCGCACGCCGTTCGTTTACGCTTCGTCGGCCGCGACTTATGGGGACGGCGGTCAGGGCTTCTCCGACGATTGGTCGCCGGCGGCACTCAAGCGCCTCAAGCCGCTGAACCTCTACGGCTGGAGCAAGCATCTGTTCGATATGGCGCTTGTCGAGCGTATCGCGCGCAAGGAGAAAATGCCGCCGCAATGGGCGGGCTGCAAGTTCTTCAATGTGTTCGGCCCGAACGAGTATCACAAGGGTGCGATGATGAGCCTCGTCGCGAAAACGTTCGCGGACGTGAAGGCGGGCAAGCCGATCCCGCTGTTCAAGTCGTACCGCCAGGGGATCGACGATGGGGAGCAGAAGCGCGACTTCATCCATGTCGATGACGTCGTCGCGGTGATCCGCTGGCTGCTGGACACGCCGTCGGTCACCGGCATCTACAATGTCGGCACCGGAAAGGCGCGCAGCTTCAAGGATCTGGTCAACGCGATGTACGCGGCGATCGGCCGGCCGCCAAGAATTGAATATATCGAAATGCCCGAGGCGATCCGCGGCACTTATCAGTACTTTACCCAGGCAGAGGTCGCCAACCTGCAGCGCGCGGGTTACAACGCTGGCTTCGCGCCGCTGGAAGAGTCGGTGCGCCGCTACGTCACGCAGTATCTCGCCGGCGAGGACCGGTATCGCTGAATGCTGGATTTCGAGAAACGCCTGCAGAGCATCGGCCAGCAGACCATCCTCTGCGTCGGCGATCTGATGCTCGACGACTTCGTCTACGGCGAAGTCGGGCGAATTTCGCCGGAAGCGCCCGCGCCGGTGCTGGCCGTGAAGCGCAGCGAAGTCACGATCGGCGGCGCCGGCAATGTGGCGCGCAACATCGCCTCGGTCGGAGCACGCTGCATCTTTGTCGGAGTGGTCGGGGAGGACGATGCCGGCCGCGAGGTCATTGCACGGCTGCAAGCCGAGCAACTCGTGGAACCGTCATTGGTCGTCGATCGTACACGCCCGACGACGCGCAAAATGCGCTTCGTCAGCGAGCATTTCTCCACTCATCTTCTGCGCGCGGATTGGGAAGTCGTGGCGCCGGTCGATGCGGATCGCGAAGGCGAGCTGATCGCGCGTGCGCTCGCGGCGCTGCCGCGCGTCGGCGCCGTCGTGCTCTCCGACTACGCCAAGGGCGTGCTGACGCCGCGCGTCATCCGCGCGGTCATCGATGCGGCGAAGCGTGCGCACATTCCGGTGATCGTCGATCCGAAGGCGGCGGACTATTCGGTCTATCGCGGCGCGACCGTCATTACGCCGAACCGGCGCGAGCTGAGCGCTGCGACGCGGCGCGAAGCGCTTGGCGATGCTGCGATCCATGCGGCGGCCGAGGAGCTCGCCGACCTTGTTGCGTGCGAGGCCGTGGTGGTGACGCGCAGCGAAGAAGGCATGAGCCTCTACGCCAGGGGCGAGGCCCCGGTGCACGTGCCGGCTTATGCGGTGAAAGTGCGCGACGTCTCGGGACCCGGCGATACGGTGGTGGCGATTCTTGCCGTGATGCTGGCCCTCGGCGCGGACTACGAAGCCGCGATGCGCGCCGCGAATGCCGGCGCGGCGGTGGTTGTCGGCAAGCCCGGCACCGCAACGGCAAGCGTCGACGAGTTGCGCCATCGGCTCCTGCCCGCCGCGGCGACGGCGCTGGAAGACAAGATCGTGTTCGACCGCTCGGTACTCGATCAGCGCCTTGCGGAATGGCGGCGCCAGCGGCTGCGCATCGGATTCACCAATGGCTGCTTCGATTTGCTGCATCGCGGCCACATCCGGCTGATGGCGGAGGCGCGCTCGGCCTGCGACCGGCTGGTGGTTGGGTTGAACAGCGATGCGTCGGTCACGCGCCTCAAAGGCAAGGGCCGGCCGATCCAGGACGTGACCTCGCGCGCGGACGTACTGGCCGCGCTTGAAGCGGTCGATCTCGTCGTCGTGTTCGAGGAGGACACGCCGCTCGAGCTGATCCGCCAGCTGCGGCCCGCGGTGCTGGTCAAGGGCGGCGACTACACGCGCGAAAAGGTGGTCGGCCACGACGTGGTCGAGGCCTACGGAGGCGAAGTCGTGCTGGTCGATCTGGTGCCGGGACACAGCACCACGAGCATGGTGGCGCGGTCGGGCGGGCAGCCCAGGACCGGCACGTGATCGTGCCGACCGGCTGGGGGCGGACGTGCCGCACTTGAGCGCGATCATCATCACCAAAAACGAGGCCGCGAACATCGGCGACTGCCTCGACAGCCTCGCGTTTTGCGACGAGCGCATCGTAGTCGATGCGGCGAGCAGCGACGGCACCATGATGATCGCGAAACAGAAGGGCGCGCGCGTCGCCGCGCACAGCTGGAAGGGGTTTGGGCCGCAGAAGAACTATGCGCTTTCGCTCGCGCAAGGCGACTGGGTGCTGTCGATCGATGCCGACGAGCGCGTGAGCCCGGAACTCGCGCAGGCGATCCGCGCCGCGATCGACAATCCGAAAGCGGACGGCTACGAGATCCCGCGCCGCTCCAGCTTCTGCGGCCGCATGATGCGCCACTCGGGCTGGTTTCCCGACCGTGTGCTGCGGCTGTTCCGCCGCCAGAAGAGCCGTTTCACCGATGATGCGGTGCATGAGCGCGTCGTCTGTGACGGCCCTGTGGCGCGGCTCAACGAGCCGCTGCTGCATTATCCGGTCGCGCGGCTCGAAGATGCGATCCGCCGCATCGATCAGTATTCCACGCTCGGCGCCGAGCAGCTCGCGATTTCCGACCGGAAAATTTCGGCCTTCAGCGGTGTTGCGCACGGCATCGGCACATTCCTGCGCGTCTATCTGCTCAAGCTCGGCTTTCTCGACGGCGCGGCCGGCTTCATGCTGGCTGTGGCGAATGCCGAAGGCGCCTACTATCGCTACATGAAGGCGTGGCTTGCGAGGCAGCGCCGTGAATGAGCTGATCTCGCTCATCGTTTCGACCTACGATCGTCCCGATGCGCTCGGCGCCTGCCTGCGCTCGCTCCGGGCGCAGCACGACCGCAATTTCGAGATTGTCGTGGCCGACGATAGATCGGGGCCGGCGACGCTCGATGTCATCAAGGTGTGGGCGGCCGAAGCGAGCGTTCCGGTCGCTCATGTGTGGCAGCAGGATCGTGGCTTTCGCCTCGCCGAAATCCGCAACCGCGCGATCGCGGAGAGCAGCGGTGCGTACCTGGTGTTTCTCGACGGCGACTGCATCGCGCGCCCGGACTTTGTCACGGCGCATCGCGCACTCGCCGAGCCGGGCCACTTCGTCGGCGGCAATCGTGTGCTGTTGTCGCAAGCGCTGACCGAGGACATTCTGCAGAACGGCCGCGAGGCGGAAATGTGGGGCATGGCCGCATGGGCCATGCTGCGCGCGCGCGGCGAGGTGAACCGGCTGTTGCCGCTCCTGAGCCTGCCGCTTGGTCCCTTGCGTACGCGGCTCGCAACCGAATGGGAGGGCGTGCGCGGCGGCAATTTCGCGTTCTGGCGCTCCGATCTCGAGCGCGTCGATGGCTTCGAAACCTCGTTCGTCGGCTGGGGTCTGGAAGACTCCGACATCGTCATCCGCATGATCCGTGCCGGCGTGAAGCGCAAGGACGGGCGATTTGCGACCGGTGTGCTGCATCTCTGGCACCGGCAAGCGGACCGCGCGCAGCTTGCCGCGCATCGCGCGCAGCTCGACGAACTCATCAAAAGCGACCGCATGCGCGCATTGCGCGGGCTGTCGGCGCTCGCAGAAGATCGCGATCCGCTCGCGGTGGGCCAGTGACCGCCACGTTCGATCCCTCGCCGTGGGGCACGCATCTGCCGGGCGCGTTCGACCGCGCGGTGCTCGCGCTGACGCGTGCGATGCCGGCCAACTGGTTTGGCCAGCGCCTCGCCATCCTGTTTCGCAAGCTGACGATGTCGCGTCTCGGCGAGGGCGCGATCGACACCGCGCTGTGGGGCATGCGGCTGCGGCTGTATCCGCGCCGCAATGGCTGCGAGAAGAACGCGCTGTTCACGCCGCAGATGTATGACACGATGGAACGGCGCGTATTGGCGCAGGCGGTCGGCCGAAAGCGTGCAGGCGCGTTTACGTTCATCGATATCGGCGCGAACGTCGGCCTCTATTCGCTTTATCTTGCCAGCTGCGGCGACGTGCGCACGCTCGCCATCGAGCCGCAGCCGGGGATTCTCGAACGGCTGAACTTTCATCTCGCGGCAAATCCATCCGCGAAAGTCGAGGTGCTGCCGATCGCGCTGTCCGATCGGGCGGGGGCCGCGACCCTGGTGATTAACGACAGCGACAGCGGCGGCACGCACCTCGCCAAGGATGGCGGCCGTCACGATGCCGGCGAACGGGTGAGCGTGCCGAGCAAGCCGCTGATCGAGGTCCTGAGCGACGCCGGCATCGGCAGGGTCGATGCGTTGAAGATCGATGTCGAAGGGGCCGAAGATATCGTGTTGGAACCGTTTCTGCGCGCGGCGCCGCAATCGCTGCTGCCGCTGCTGCTTCTGATCGAGGACACGCGCGGCATGTGGGGTGTCGACCTGTTCGCGCTGCTCGCTGCGCGCGGTTACACTGTGCAGGAACGCAGCCGCCAGAACGTGGCGCTGCGTCTCGGAGCTTGACCCCGAAAATGCCTGCCCCTGACTTGATGATGACGGACACGACTGCGAGCCCTTTCGACCGCACCTCTGTTCGTGCGCGCCTCGCCGTGCTCGCCGACTGGCTGGCGGTCGGCCTCGCGGTCGCGATGCCGTGGTCGATCTCGGTTTCGCAGATCCTGACCGTCGCGTGGCTGGTCGCGCTGATCCCGCTGCTCGATGTCGCTGCGCTGCGCCGCGCGCTGCAGAACCCTGCCGGCGCCCTCCCGGCGCTGCTCTGGCTGTTGGCGCTGCTCGGAATGCTCTGGGCAAACGTGCCGTGGAGCGAGCGCTTCGCCGGGCTGGAGGGCTTCCACAAGCTGCTCGTCATTCCGCTGCTGTTCGCGCAATTCCGCCGCTCGGAACGCGGCAGCCATGTCATCTACGGCTTCTTCGTCTCCTGCACGGCGCTGCTGCTCGCCTCGTGGGGGCTGATGGCGTTGTGGAAGTGCTGCAGCGTCTACGTGCCGGGAAAAATCCCCGGCCTGCTGGTGAAAGACTACATCGCGCAGAGTTCGGAGTTTCTGATCTGTGCGTTCGGGCTGCTCGGATACGCGGCGGATCGCTGGCGATCGGGGCGCCACAGGCTTGCACTCGCAGCCGCCCTGCTCGCGGCTCTCTTCCTCGGGAACATCTTCTATGTCGCCCCGGGGCGCACGGCGCTGGCCGTGATGCCGTTGCTGCTCATCATCCTCGGGTTCCGCTTTTTCGGCTGGCGCGGCGTCGTCGCCGCGAGTTGCGCCGGTGGCGTGATGGCGGCGGCCGCGTGGGCGGCCTCACCGCTGCTGCGGGAGCGCGTTCTGTCGAGTTTTTCTGATGTGCGCGCGTATGAGACCGAGAATGCCATCACGTCGTCGGGCATCCGGCTCGATTTGTGGAGGAAGTCGCTCGGTATCATCGCTGCGGCGCCCGCGCTCGGCCATGGTACCGGCTCGATTCCGGATCAGTTCCGCCGCGTCGCTGTCGGTGAAGGCGCGGCCGGCATGGAGTCGGTCAACCCGCACAATCAGATTTTCGCTGTCGCGATCCAGCTCGGCTTTCTCGGCACCGCAATCCTGATGACGATGTGGATCGCGCATCTCGCGCTGTTTCGCGGGGCCGGGCTGATTTCCTGGATCGGCCTCGTGATCGTGGTGCAGAATATCGCGTCCGCGCCGTTCAACTCGCATCTGTTCGATTCCCTGCACGGCTGGCTCTACGTATTCGGCGTCGGCGCCGCCGGCGGCGTGGTGCTGCGCGCGCGCGGGGCGAAACGCACGGCAGGTGCCGCAAACGGGGCGTCATGATCGCGCTCGGGGTCCAGCCGCGCATCCTGGTCGTCGCGCTGCGCCGGCTTGGCGACGTGCTGCTCACCACGCCGTTGATCCGCAGCCTCAAGCGCGCATGGCCGGCGGCCGCAATCGATGTGCTGGTGTTTCGCGGCACCGAAGGCATTCTGGCGGGCAATGACGACGTCGGCAGCGTCGTCACGCTGGCGGAGCGGCCGGCGCGGGGCGAAAGCCTCGCGCTGCTGCGGCGCTTGTGGCGCCGGTATGATCTCGCGCTCTCCACCCAAAGCGGCGACCGGCCGACGCTGTTTTCCTGGGCCGCCGGCCGCCGCAGCGTCGGCTTCGTTGACGCCGCGGGCATCGCGGCGCGGCTCAAGTGGCTGGCGCTCGACTTTCCAGTGCTCGCGACCGGCGGCTTGCATCGCGTCGATGACGTGCTGCGGCTCGCGGAGGCGATCGGCATTCCCCCGGTGCCCGAGGTGGTGGCGCCGAAAGGTCCGATGCCTTCCGGCATCGCTCCGGATCGGCCCTACGCCGTCATCCACGCGGCGCCGATGTTCCGCTACAAGCGCTGGACCCTCGACGGTTGGCAAGTGCTCGCGGCCGGGCTGGATGCGCGCGGACTGGCTGTGCTCGCGACAGGCGGTCCTGCCGACCGCGCCTATCTCGATGAAGTGTGGACCGGTCAGCCCGGGGTTTGCCGGCTCGATGGGACGCTGCCGTGGCCGCAGCTTGCCGCCCTGATCGCCGGCGCGCGGGTCTATCTCGGCCCCGACACCTCGGTCACGCACCTCGCCGCCGCGAGCGGCACGGCAACCGTCGCGTTGTATGGCCCGACCGACCCGCGCCTGTGGGGGCCTTGGCCGGCGGGAGGGCTGGGCGCGCCCTGGGACGCCGCCGGCACGATCCAGAACCGCCACAACGTGTGGCTCGTACAGAACCCGCCGTCCTGCCCGTGGGCGATCCTGCCGTGCCAGCAGGAGGGATGCCTGCGCCGCCTCGACAGCCACAGCCAGTGCCTCGACGAACTCACTGTTTCCCAAGTGCTTTCGGCGGTCGACGCCGCGCTGGCATCACCCGCTCCCGCAAGGATGGGCGCCAGTGGCGCGGCGGGCTAAACGCCGCTATTGAGGAGCATCCACAACCATTTACCGCTGATGCCGAGACTGTTCTCCCTCACGCCGCGCCAGTACCTGATCGTCGCGCATGACCTGCTTGCGACCGCGCTCGCGATTGTGGCGAGCTTCTTCATCCGGTTCGAGGACATCGGGCTCGCGGAGCGCGTCGATGGACTCATCAGGTTCCTGCCCGGCTTTCTGGTGTATGCGGGCCTGATCTATTTCATGTTCGGGTTGCATACCTCGAAGTGGCGCTTCACCTCGCTTCCCGACCTGTTCAACATCGTCCGCGCCGTGACCGTGCTGGCGGTGTCGCTGCTGGTGCTCGACTACATCCTGATCTCGCCGCAGGTCTACGGGTAGTATTTCTTCGGCAAGATCACCATCGTGCTCTACTGGTTTCTGCAGGTCGCGTTTCTCGCCGGCTCGCGCGTCGTCTACCGCCAGTTCCGCTACGTGCGCACGCAACAATACGTGCGGGGCGAGCAGTCGGTGCCGACCTTGGTGCTCGGGCGCGCCGCCGACGCCGAGGTGCTGCTGCGGGCGATCGAGAGCGGCGCGGTCAGCCGGATACGCCCGGTCGGCATTCTGTCGCCGTCATTGGCGGACCGCGGCCAGTCGATGCGCGGCATTCCGGTGGTCGGCAGCCTCGACGATCTCGAGCAGGTGGTGCGCGATAGTGAAACGCGCGGCACGCATATCGGGCGGCTGATCTTCACGCCGTCAGCGCTGGTGCCGGAGGCTTCGCCGGAATCGACCCTGATGCGCGCGCGGCGGTTGGGGCTTCAGACGAGCCGTCTGCCGGTGCTGACCGAAGGCGGCGAGGCCGTGCAACTTGCCCCCGTTGCGGTCGAGGACCTGCTGCTGCGCCCGAGCGTGACCATCGACTATCGCCGCCTCGAAAACGTGGTGCGTGGCAAGTCGATCATCGTCACCGGCGGCGGCGGCTCGATCGGTGCGGAGATCTGCGATCGCGTCGTGACGTTCGGCGCCGCGCGGCTCTTGGTCGTGGAGCATTCCGAGGTCGCGCTGCACACGATCACCGAGGCGCTGCGCGCCAAGGGCGCGGCCGCCGAGATCGACGGGCGCATCGCGGACGTGCGCGACCGCGAGCGCATCATGCGCGTGTTCGCCGATTTCAAGCCCGACATCGTGTTCCACGCCGCGGCGCTCAAGCATGTGCCGCTGCTCGAACGCGACTGGGGTGAGGGGATCAAGACCAACGTGTTCGGCTCGGTCAACGTCATCGACGCCGCGGTGGCGACGGGTGCCGGTGCGATGGTGATGATCTCCACCGACAAGGCGATCGAGCCGGTGTCCGTGCTCGGCGCGACCAAGCGGCTCGCCGAAATGTACGCGCAAGCGATCGATGCCGATCTCGCACGCCGCTCATCCGCGCATCCGCCGATCCGCCTGATCGCCGTGCGCTTCGGCAACGTGCTCGCCTCGAACGGTTCGGTGGTGCCGAAGTTCAAGGCGCAGATCGAGGCGGGGGGGCCGGTCACCGTGACGCACCCCGACATGGTGCGCTATTTCATGACCATCCGCGAGGCATGCGATCTCGTGGTCACGGCGGCAAGCCATGCGCTCGAGACCGAGCGGCCGGATGTGTCGGTGTACGTGCTCAACATGGGTCAGCAGGTGAGGATCGTCGAGCTGGCAGAACGCATGATCGCGCTCTCCGGGCTGGAGCCGGGGCGCGACATCGAAATCAAGTTCACCGGCATCCGGCCGGGCGAGCGGCTGCACGAGATCGTGTTCGCCCACAACGAACCGACCGCCGAGATCGGGATTGCCGGCATTGTAGCCGCCAAGCCAACCAATCCGTCGGTCGAAGCCATGCGCCGCTGGCTTGCAACCCTGGAGCAGGGGCTCGCGCGCAACGACCGTTCGGTGATCTACGGCGTGCTGCGCGACGCGGTGCCGGACTTTCGCGGCGAGGCGGCCTGAACCATCCGGGTGATCGCGGTTTCGATGTCGATGACCGGCTGCCAGCCGGCATTCATGAGCTTGCGCGGCTCGGCGATGAGCGCGCCGGTGAGCCGTTCGATCATCGCGCGTCGTCTGACAACTTTCAGCATGGCGGAGAGCAGGCCGGTTGGCACTGGAACGAGCCAAGGCTTCCGTCCCATCGCGGCTCGCAGGATCGAGACGAACTCCGCCACGCTGATCGCCTTCGGATCGGCCACGATGAATGTCTCATTCGCGGCGCGTGCGTCTTCGAGCGCAAAGCGGACGGCAGCGATCAGGTTGTCGAGCGCGAGCAGCGAGCGCCGGTTCGACAGCGCGCCGAACGGGAGCGGGAGAGGCAGGGCGGCAAGCCGCAGCAGGCTCGCGACATTGCCTTTCACGCCCCGGCCGTAGACCAGCGTCGGGCGCAGGATCGTGTACGGCGCACCGGCTGCGCGCACAGCCGCTTCGGCGGCGAGCTTGGAACGGCCATAGGCATCGGTCGGGCGCGGCTCGTCCGTTTCGCTCAGCGGCGCGTTCGCGGCCGGGCCGGTTTGCGCGCGGATCGAGGAGATGAACACGAAGCGGCGCACACGCGCCGCGGCAGCCGCGCAGGCAAGCTCCGCGGTCGCCAGATGGTTCGCGCGCTCGTAGCTCGCCTCAGGGATTTCCGACCCGACATGCGCGATGCCGGCGAGATGCACGACGGCATCCATCCCGGCCGCCAGCGGGGGCCAGGACACCGGGCTGCCGAGATCGGGCTGCCTTGCGACCTCTACACCGGGCGGCAAACCTTGGGTACGCGGGTCGCGCACCGCCGCGCGCACCTGGTAGCCAGCTTCGGCAAGCGCTGCGGTCAGCGGCCGGCCGATGAAACCGGACGCGCCGGTCACCAGCACTTTCACCGCTTGCCTCGGGCAAACGTGAGCAGCAGCCATGCGACCAGCGCGCTGCCGAGCGCAAGCGCGGCAATGTCGACCCGCGGATCGGGTTCGATCGCGCTGACCAGCGCCAGGACGGCGAGCGCCACGTTGAGCACGAACACGCGCACGACGATGCCCAGCACGGAAAAGCCGCGGTCCGTCGCCAGTTGATAGAAATGGGTGCGGTGCGCCTGCCATACCGCCTCGCGCCGCATCAGACGGCGCCCCAGCGTCACGGTGGCGTCGGCGAGATAGTAAAGCGGCAGCAGCAGCGCCGCGACGAGGTGGCCGCGGCCGGCCAGCAGCAGCAGGATCCAGCCGAGTATCAGGCCGATCGGGAGGCTACCGACGTCGCCGAGAAACAGCTTGGCGACCGGCCGATTGAACGGCGCGAAACCGATCATCGCGCCGAGCAGGGCGAGCGCGCCCAGCGCGCCGTCGGTTGGCTCGGCGCCGATCGCCCCCAACAGCACTGCACCGGCGCTGACCGGCACGACCTCAGCGACCGTCATCCAGTCGATGCCGTCCATGAAATTCACGAGGTTCACGAACCACACGCCGCCGAGCAGCAGCAGCGCACGTTCGAGCATCGCGGGAAGCTGCGGCACGATCTTGAAATCGGCTGGCAGCGCTGCGATCACGATGCCGACGGCGACAAGCTGCATCAGTAGCCGCGGCGCCGGTCCAAGCCCGCGAATGTCGTCAACCGCTCCCAGCAGCGCCAGCGTGACAGCCGAGAGAGTGAGCGCCAGCAGCTGCGTCTTGTCCCCGGCAACACCGGGTGACAGTGAGACGCCGAGCCAAAGGCTCGCGAGCATCGCCGCGACCGCGGCGATGCCGCCACCTTGGGGGGTCGGCAGCTTGTGCGAGGAGCGCGCGTTCGGGCGCGCCAGCGCATAGCGCGCAAGCAGCGGGCGCAGCATGAGAATGAATGCGGCGCTCAGCGCCGCGGCGACGACGAGCACGACGCCGAACGCGCCCCAGGGAATTGCCGCGGCGTCCCCCAAAATCCCCTCGCGCATGATCCGGCGAAGTGGAAACCGCTTCGTCGATCAGTTGATGTGCACTCGTCAAGTTAGCGCGCGATCGAACGCAAAACCGGCGTCCAATTTTGCGGATAGCGCGCTGTCGCCAGCGTCCGAATTTTAAGCTAAAGCGGGCCGTTGTCGATCCGCCGAGCGCGAATGCCCAAACTTCTTTATCTGGTTACCGAGGACTGGTTTTTCGTCTCCCATTTCCTCCCGATGGCCCGCACCGCACGCGCGGCTGGCTACGAGGTCGTGGTTGCGACCCGCGTGCGCGAGCACGCTGCGCACATCGAAGCCGAGGGTTTCCGGGTCGTGCCGCTGGAAGGCGAGCGCCGGAGCCTCGGCGTCTTCGAAGCGTTGCGCGGTTTTCTCCGCATTGTGTCGATTGTGCGCGCCGAGCGGCCGGACATCGTGCATTGCATCGCGCTGCGCATGGTTGCGCTCGGCGGCCTCGCCGCAAGGTTCGGCGGCGCAAAGCGGCTGGTGTTGGCGCCGACGGGCCTGGGCCTGGCGTGGAGCGAGGATAGCGCCATCAATCTTTCCGCGCGCACCGCGCTTCGTGTGATCATTGGTCGATGGCTGCGCGGGCCGCAGACCCGGTATTTGTTCGAGAACACCGACGATCCGCGCGAGTTCGGGTTGGAGAATTCGTCCGCGGTCACGATCGTGCCGGGCGCCGGCGTCGATCCGCCGCAATACCCGCCTTCACCCGAGCCCGTTGCACCGCCCGTAAAGGTCGCCGTGGTCGCGCGCATGATCGAGGCGAAGGGCATTGCGGACGCTGTCGCTGCGGTGCGGCGCGCGCGCGAGCTCGGTGCACCGGTCGAGCTCGATCTTTATGGTGCGCCCGATCCGTCGAACCGCCGCGCGTGCAGCGAAGCCGACTTGCGCCGATGGTCGAGCGAGCCGGGCATCCGCTGGCATGGCCGCACCGCCGATGCAGCGGAAGTCTGGCGTACGCATCACGTCGCGATGCTGCTTACGTGGTATCGCGAGGGCGTGCCGCGCAGCCTGATCGAGGCGGCCGCGTGCGGCCGGCCGATCGTGACGACCGATGCGCCGGGCTGCCGCGATCTGGTGCGCGACCGGCAGGAGGGTATTCTGGTTCCATTGCGCGACGTGGAAGCCGCGGCGCGCGCCCTGGCCGAACTCGCCGCCGACCCGGGCCTCCGTATGCGACTGGGCGGCGCCGCCCATGCGCGCTTCATGGAGCGCTTCACCGAAGCCGACGTGTGCCGCAGGGTCGGTTCCGTCTACGCCGCGTTTGGCCTGTAATTTGTTGATTCAAAACGTGTTCGGCGCTAGGTGCGGCTGCAGGTCGCCAGCCGCGAGGCAGCGTGGTAGAGCCTTGGCGGGGACGGCATTGGGGATGCACGGATAAATGGGTGTTGCGGCGAAGGACGCGCCGGTTCGGCTCGGCGTCATCGGCGTTGGAATCATGGGCAGCAATCATGCCCGTGTGCTCGCCGACCTCTCGGGCGTGCAAGTCGTCGGCATCGCCGATCCCGGCGCGTCGCACCGCGCGCTGCTCGCGCAGATCGTCGGCTGTGCGGTCTGCGACGATGTGAACGCATTGCTCGAACTCGGCATCGATGCGGCGGTCATCGCTGCGCCCACCCACCTGCATCACGACATCGCGCTCATCTGCATCAGGCGCGGCGTGCACGTTCTGGTTGAGAAGCCGATCGCCTCCAATGTCGAGGAGGGCCGCGCGATTGTCGCCGCAGCGGAGCGCGCCGGCGTGACGCTGATGGTCGGTCACGTGGAGCGCTTCAATCCCGCCGTGCAGGCGATCAAGGATGCGATCAAGGGCGAAGATATCCTGTCGATCGCGATCACGCGCGTCGGCCCATTCCCGCCGCGCATGTCGAACGTCGGGGTGGTGATCGATCTCGCGGTGCACGACATCGACCTGATCCGCTGGTTTACCGACTCCGAAATCACGGAGGTGCAGCCGCAAATCAAGAGCGCGGTGGCCGAGCGCGAGGACATCGCGCTGCTGCAGTTCCGTACTGCGTCCGGCGTGCTGGCGCAGATCAACACGAACTGGCTCACACCGTTCAAGACGCGCACGGTGCACATCGCGACGCGCAAGAAGTACCTGATCGGCGATCTCCTGACGCGGCAGGTCACCGAATGCTTCGGTTTCCAGGCCGACGGCAGCTATTCGATGCGGCATCTGTCCGCCGGGCACGCGGAGCCGTTGCGCTCCGAGCTGCTCGCATTCGTCAAGGCGATCCGCGAGGGTGAGCCGCCTGCCGTCACCGGGGCCGAGGGCGTGGCGAGCCTCGAAGTCGCCATGCGCTGCCTGCAAGGCGACGTGATGCCCGCGCAGCGCACGCCGCGCCGCGTCGTCGGCTGAAAGCTGCTTCTGGATCGGCAATGAACCGGCACGCGCGCATCGATTCGATCCCGTTCATCGACGTGGTGGCGCAGCGCCGCCGCCTCGGCTCGCGCATCGACGAGGCCGTGCGGAACGTGATGGACCATTGCCAGTTCATCAATGGCCCCGAGGTAGGCGAGCTTGAGCGCGCACTGTCCGAATTCTGCGGCGCGAAGCATTCGATCGGCGTTGCCAGCGGCACCGACGCGCTGGTGCTGGTGCTAATGGCGAAGCGCATCGGACCCGGCGATGCGGTGATCTGCCCGTCCTTCACCTATGCGGCGTCACCCGAGGCCGTCGCCCTGGCCGGCGCGACGCCGGTATTCTGCGAGGTGGACGAGAATACCTTCAACATTGATCCGGGCGGCATCGAGCGCGCGGTCGCTGCGGCGAAGCGCGCGGGCCTCAAGCCCAAGGCGCTGATGACCGTCGACCTGTTCGGCCTGCCGGCCGATTACGAGGCGATCGATCCGGTCGCGGAGGCGCTCGGCCTCTACGTGATCGACGATGCTGCCCAGGCCTTCGGTGCGGACGCCAGGGGCCGGAAGGTCGGCACGCTCGCGCCGCTGACCACGACCAGCTTTTTCCCGGCAAAGCCGCTTGGCTGCTACGGCGACGGCGGCGCGGTGTTCACAGATGACGATGAGTTGGCGGATCTCATTCGCAGCCTGCGTAATCACGGGCAGGGTACCGACCGCTACGACAACGTGCGCGTCGGCATGACCGGGCGGCTCGATACGATCCAGGCCGCGGTGCTGATCGAGAAGCTGAAAATCTTCCCCGAAGAAATCGTCGCCCGCGAGCGCATCGCGCGGCGCTACAATGCGGCATTGGCGGATGTCGTGCGCGTGCCCCATCTGTCAAACGAGCACACCTGCGTTTGGGCGCAGTACACGATCCGCGTCTCCGGCGGGCGGCGCGATGCGCTTGCCGACGCGCTCAAGGCGGATGGGATTCCGACCGCGCAGTACTACCCGGTGCCCTCGCACCGGCAGGGCGCCTACCGCGACCGCCCGGTGGCGGAGGGTGGTCTCGCGGTGACTGAGCGGCTTGCCGGCGAGGTGATAAGCCTGCCGATGCATGCCTATCTCGACGAGCCGTCGCAGGATCGCATCATCGGGGCGGTGCGCGAGGCGCTTCGCCACTGAGACTCAGGCTATGCTGCCCGGGAGGCAGGGCAGACCATTGATCAACCGGATCCTCACTGTCGGCGGCCTGACGCTCGTCTCGCGGGTCACCGGCTTCATGCGCGACATCGTGATGGCGGCGGTGCTCGGCGCCGGGCCGATTGCGGATGCATTCCTCGTCGCATTCCGCCTGCCGAATCATTTCCGCGCCATCTTCGCCGAGGGTGCGTTCGCCGCTGCGTTCGTACCGGCCTATGCGCGCATCCGCGTGGCTGGCGGTCCGGACGCCGCAAAGCTGTTCGGCGATCGCATCTTCACGCTGCTGCTGGCAAGCCAGATCGTGCTGCTGCTGCTTGCACTGATCTTCACCCCGGCGGTGATCGCATTGCTTGCGCCCGGCTTCCGCAGCGATCCGGTGCGCTTCGATCTCGCGGTGACGCTCACGCGCATCACGTTTCCCTACTTGCTGCTGATGGCGCTGGTGACGCTGTTGTCGGGCATCCTCAATTCGGTCGAGCGCTTCGCGGCGGCCGCCGCGGCGCCGATCCTGCTCAACCTGACCATGATCGCTACGCTCGCCACCGCGGCATTCTTCCCCACGCCCGGCCATGCGGCGGCGTGGGGCGTGCTGCTTGCCGGGCTGTTCGAAGTCGCGCTCGTCGGCGGCGCGGCGTTGCGCGCCGACGTGATGACCGCGCTGCGCCAGCCGATCATCGACGACGACGTCAGGCGTTTCTTCAAGGCGCTCGGGCCGGCAACGGTCGGTTCTGCGGGCGTGCAGCTCGCGCTGTTCGCCGACACGATCATTGCGAGCTTCCTCGCGGCCGGCGCGCTCTCGGCTCTCTACTACGCCGACCGGCTCTATCAGCTTCCGGGCGGGGTGATCGGCATCGCGGTCGGCACCGTCCTGCTGCCCGAGATGGCGCGCCGCATCGCCGCAGGTGACGAGGACGGCGCGCGCGTCGCGCAGGAGCGCGCGATCGAGTTTACGCTGTTGCTCGCGATCCCGTGCGTGGCGGCCTTTCTGGTGGTGCCCGATCTCATCATGCGCGCGCTGTTCATGCGCGGAAAATTTACCGCGGTGGACGCGAGCGCCGCCGCGATGACGCTTGCCGCCTATACCATCGGGCTGGTCCCGTTCGTGCTGATGCGCAGCGCGGTCGCGACGTTCCTCGCACGGGGCGACACGGCGACCACCGTAAAGGCGGCGCTCACGGCGGTCGCGGTGAACATCGCGTTCAAGGTCGCGTTTCTCTATTTCACCGCGCTCGCCCAGGTAGGCCTTGCGCTCGCGACCTCGATCGGCGCGTGGATCAATTTCGGCCTGATCCTGTGGTTCGGGCTGCGCGCCGGGTTCATGAGCTTCGACGCGGCGTTCAAGCACGCAGTTCTCAAGCTGGTCGTTGCGGGCATCGCGCTCACCGCCGCGCTCTGGATCGCGCAGTGGCCGGTGCTGGCGCTCGCCGCCGGGCTGCCCGCGCACAATGTAACTGCGCTGATGCTGCTCGGGTTCATCGGCGCGCTCGTCTATGGCGGCGCGATCCTCGGCCTGTTCGGCAAGGCGTGGCTCGCCTCGTTCTGGCGCACGCCCAAAGAGGTCAGGCGCGCTTCCGTTCCTCCGGTACCAGACTGAATGCGCGTGGCTTGCCGAGCCGCAGCACGCCGATCTCGACCGGCTTGCCGATGCGTTCCCCGGTCAGCAGCCGGATCAGATCGTCCGCGCCGGTGATCGGCGCGCCGTCGAGCGACACGATCATGTCGCCGGTGAGCAGGCCTGCCCGGTTCGCCGGGCTGCCGGGCTCCGAGGTGGATATCGTCGCAGCCGAGCCTTGAGTCAGACCCGCGGCCAGCTGCATGCGGCGCGGGATCGTGGTCTGCTGCGCGGAAATCCCGATATAGGCGCGCCGCACCCGGCCGTGGCGCACCAGTTCGCCGAGCACGAAGTTCGCCGTGTTGGCGGCGACCGCAAAGCAGATGCCCTGCGCACCCTGAATGATCGCGGTGTTCACGCCGATCACTTCGCCGCGCGAGGAGACGAGCGGTCCGCCGGAATTGCCGGGATTGAGCGCCGCATCGGTCTGGATCACGTCGTCGATCAGTCGACCGGTCCGCGCGCGGAGCGATCGCCCGAGCGCAGAAACGACGCCTGCCGTCACGGTCGATTCGAAGCCGAGCGGATTGCCGATCGCCACAACCAGTTGGCCGCGCCGCAGCCGCTTGGAATCGCCGAGTGCCGCGGCAGGTAACGTGACCGGCGCGTCGACCCGCACCAGCGCCAGATCGGTATCCGGGTCGTCGCCGACGACGCGCGCCGTCAGGCTGCGGCCCTCGGTGGTCATCAACTCGACGCGCGCGGCGCCACCGACCACATGACTGTTGGTCAGCACCAGTCCGTCGGGCGCAACGATGACGCCCGAGCCCGAGCCGGCCCGCGCCGCATTGGCGCGATGCCACACGTCGATCCGCACCACGGCCGGCCCGACGCGGTCGACTACCTCGGTGATCGCCTTTGAGTAGGCGTCGAGCAGCACCGCTTCGTCGGGGGGTGCGGCGGCAAGGCTCGGGGCCAGTGGCTCAGTGTGTTCGTCGAGGACGAAGTCAACGCTGTCGAACATTGGTTTTTCGGGGTTGTGGACTTGCGATTCGTTGGCAGATATGGGGTTCCCGCCGCCGCGGCGAAAGACCGGTGCTGCGCAGGCGCACGGGCCACGAATGCGTGATCCTTGCCCGCGCCGGGGCGCGCAGCCGTGTATGCTGGGCAAATGCTGGGCTTTGACGGTGAGTTCATGCCGAATGTGCTGACGCGTGCGACGGCTCTGCTAGCGGTCGCGGCGGCTCTGGCGGGATGCGGGGAGGGCGCGCCGAAGCAGGCGGCGCCGCCGCCGGTAGTCACGGTCGCAAAGCCGGTGAAGCAGACCGTCACCGACTACGACGAATATGTCGGGCGCTTCATCGCGGTCGATTCGGTGGAAATTCGCGCGCGTGTCTCCGGCTATCTCGACAAGGTGCACTTCAAGGACGGCCAGATCGTCAAGCAGGGTGACCTCCTGTTCACGATCGATCGCCGACCGTTCGAGACCGCGCTCGCCCAGACGCGCGCGACGCTGGCACAGGCGCGGGCCAATCTGGCGTTTGCCGAAAGCGATCTCGCGCGTGCCTCGCAGCTCGTGCGCGATCGCACCATCACCGAGCAGACTTTCGAGCAGCGCACGCAAGCCAAGCGCGTCGCCGAGGCCTCGGTTGCCGCGCAGGAGGCCGCGGTGCGCCAGGCCGAGCTCGATATCCAGTTCACCGAGCTGAAGGCGCCGGTGACGGGACGGATCGGCGATCGCCGCGTGTCCGAGGGGAACCTGGTGACTGGCGGCACCGGCGGCAATACCACGCTGCTCGCCACCATCGTGTCGATCGATCCGATCCGCTTCGAGTTCACCTTCGATGAGGCCTCATTCCTGCGCTACGAGCGGCTCGGCAATGCCGGCAAGGATTCGAGCCGCGGCCCCGGCCTCGATGTCGCGGTCAAACTGATCGACGAGCAGGACTTCAACCATGCAGGCAAGATGGATTTCGTCGACAACGTGATCGAGCGCACGTCCGGCACGATCCGCGGCCGCGCCGTGTTGACCAATGCGAACGGCGTGTTCACGCCCGGCATGTTCGGCCGCGTTCGCGTACCCGGCTCGCCGCCCTACGAGGCGCTGCTGCTGCCGGATGCGGCGATCGGCTCCGAGCAGGTGCGCAAGTTCGTGCTCGTGGTCGACAATGAGAACGTCGCGCGCACGAAATACGTCACCCTCGGGCAGCTCGTCGGCGAGCTTCGCGTCATCAAGGAGGGCATCGCTGCGGACGACCGCGTGATCGTCAACGGCCTGATGCGGGCCCGGCCGGGCCAGAAAGTCACGCCGCAGGAGCAAGCTGCGCCTCCGGCGGCGGGGCCGCAAGCCAAGAGTTAGGTTACGTGAGACAGAGGAGACGCCCGCGTGCAGGCACGCATTACAAGGTGGAGCAGGCTCGGTGCAGCCGCCGCTGTGATCGGGCTTTTCGCCTCGTTCGCTGTCCCGGCGGCGGCGCAAAAATATCCCGACCGGCCGGTGAAGATCGTGCTGCCGTTCGGGCCGGGCGGTGTTGCCGACGTTACGTCGCGTCTCGTCGCCGAGAAACTCGGCGAGAAGCTCGGCCAGCGTTTTGTCATTGAGAACATGCCCGGCGCCGGCGGCATCAGCGCGGCGAATGCCGTGATCGGCGCACCGCCCGACGGCCACACGATCGGCCTCGTCACCAACGGCACGGCGATCAGCGTCGCGCAATTCAAGAGCCTGCCGTTCGACCCGGTGCGCGATTACGCGATGGTATCCACGCTCGGCACGTTCGATCTGGTGTTCGCCGTCAATGCCGACGCGCCGTTCCGCACGCTCGCGGATTTCGTCGCGGCCGCCAGGCGTGAGCCCGGCAAGCTCAACATCGGCACCATCAATGTCGGCGGCACGCAAAATCTCGGCGCGGAGCTGCTGCGGCTTACCGCCAATCTCGATGTCCAGATCGTGCCGTATCGCAATTCGCCCGACATCATCGTCGCGCTTCTGCGCAACGACGTGCAGATGCTGGTCGAGTTCCCCGCGGCGGTGAAAGGCCAGGTCGCCGACGGCCGGCTGCGCTTGCTCGCTACATCCGGGCCGAAGCGCTTTCCCGCGATGCCGGACGTGCCAACCGTCGAAGAAGCGGGCATCGGCGGCTACGAGGTCACCTCGTGGAATGGGGTGTTCGCCCCGAAGGGGACGCGTGCGGAGGTGGTCGCCACCCTCAACAAGGCGCTCGCGGAGGTTCTCGCACTGCCGGACATCAACGCCCGGTTCCTCGATCTCGGTGTGGTGGCGAAGCCGAGCTCGCCGGAGCAGCTGATGGCGCTGTTGAAGGCGGACATCGAGAAATGGGCCGATGTGATCACGAAGGCCGGCATCGAAAGGAAGTAGGGAAGGGAATGGCCGACACGAAGAAGCTGTCCATCGCGGTTGTCGGCGCCGGTATGGGCGGCCTTGCCGTTGCGGCGACGCTGCGGCGCGTTGGCTGCGACGTGCAGGTCTACGAGCAGGCTTCGCGTTTCGGCCGCATCGGGGCGGGCATCCAGATGATGCCGAATTCGATGAAGGTGCTGCGCGGCATCGGCATCGAAGAGCGGCTGCGCCAAATTTCGTTTGCCCCCACTTCGCACCTCAATCGCGTTGGCGACACCGGAGAAGTCACGCGCGAGTTGCCGATGCCGGAGAGTCTCTATGGCGCTCCATACCTGTGCATGCACCGCGCCGACCTGCACGGCGCGCTGGCGTCCGTACTGCCAGCAAGCATTATCCATCTCGGCAAGAAGCTCATTGGGCTCGATCAGATTGGCGGCCGCGTGACACTCGCCTTCGCGGACGGCGCGCGAGTCACGGCCGATGCGGTGATCGGGGCCGACGGGGTGCACTCGGCCGTGCGCGACATCATCGTCGGCCCGGACGCGCCGATCCACAGAGGCCGCATCGCCTACCGCGCGGTATTTCCCGCATCGTTGATGAACGGCAAAGACATCGGCCGCTCGCGCACCAAGTGGTGGGGCACCGACCGGCATATCGTGATCTACTACACGAGGAAAGACCGCAGCGAGATCTACTTCGTCACCAGCGTCCCGGAGCCGGCCGAATGGGTCACCGCCGAGTCGTGGTCCGCGAAGGGCGATGTGAAGGAGCTGCGCGCTGCCTACGATGGCTTCCACGCGGATGTGCGCGCCGTGCTCGACGCGTGCCCCGACTGCCACAAATGGGCGATCCTCGAGCGTGAGCCGCTGCCGCGCTGGAGCGACGGCCGTGTCGTGCTGCTCGGCGATGCCTGCCACCCGATGACGCCCTACATGGCGCAGGGCGCGGCGACCTCGATCGAAGACGCTGCGGTGCTGGCGCGCTGCCTCGAAGCGACCGGAGGCGACGACATTGAGAGCGCATTCAGGCGCTATGAGGCCCACCGCAAGCCACGCACCTCAGTCGTCCAGGCGATCTCGAGTGCCAACACCTGGATGAAGGAGGGCAACACGGACACGAGCTGGCTGTACGGTTACGATGCCTGGACGGCGCGGCTCGATCAGCCGGCCGCGCACGCGATCGCGGCGTAAGGACGCGGGCAATGTTGCCGACGGTCATGCCAGGATTCCCGCGATGAGAATCTCCCGCTTCTTCATCGACCGGCCGATCTTCGCATCGGTGTTGTCGATCGTGTTCATCATTCTCGGCGGCGTATCGTTCATCCGCCTGCCGATCGCGCAGTATCCCGAAATTGTGCCGCCGATCATCAACGTGTCGGGCCAATATCCCGGCGCCAATGCGGAGGTCGTCGCCACCACGGTGATCGCTCCGATCGAGGAGCAGATCAACGGCGTCGAGAACATGCTCTACATGTCGTCGAACGCAACGGCGGACGGACGTTTCTCGATCGCGGTGACGTTCGACATCGGCACCAATCTCGACATCGCGCAGGTGCAGGTGCAGAACCGCGTCGGCATCGCGCAGCCGCGCCTCCCGGCGGACGTGCGCAACATCGGCGTCACGGTGACCAAATCCTCGCCCGACCTGATGATGGTCGTGCACCTCTATTCGCCCGACAAGTCGCGCGACGCGCTGTTCATCTCCAACTACGCGACCCTGGAGATCAAGGACACGCTCACCCGCGTCGACGGCGTCGGCTCGATCACGGTATTCGGCAGCCGCGACTACTCGATGCGCATCTGGCTCGATCCCGGCCGGCTGCAGGCGCTCGGCATGACGGCGACCGACGTGACGCAGGCGCTGCAGGCGCAGAACATCCAGGTCGCCTCGGGCGTGCTCAACCAGCCGCCGGTCGAGAAGCCCGGCGCGTTCCAGATCGCCGTGCAAACGCTTGGGCGCCTCGCCAACCCGGACGAGTTTGCCGACATCGTGGTCAAGCAGACCTCAAGCGCGGTGGTGCGGCTGAAGGACGTCGCGGACATCCAGCTTGCCGCGCAGGACTATTCCTCCAACTCCTACCTCGGCCGCGATCCCGCGGTGGCAATCGCGATCTTCCAGCGCCCTGGCTCGAACGCGCTCGCAACCGCCGATGCCATTGTGAAAACAATGGACGGCCTCTCGAAGCGTTTCCCGGCCGGCATTCAGCACGCCATCGTCTACAATCCGACCGAGTTCATCCGCGAGTCGGTCAACGCCGTGATCGAGACGATCGGCGAGGCTGTGATCCTCGTCGTGCTGGTCATCGTGATCTTCCTGCAGACCTGGCGCGCCGCCGTCATTCCGATCGTCGCCATTCCGGTGTCCCTGATCGGCACCTTCTTTTTCATGGCGACGTTCGGCTTCACGCTGAACAATCTCACGCTGTTCGGCCTGGTGCTCGCGGTCGGCATCGTGGTGGACGATGCGATCGTCGTGGTCGAAAACGTCGAGCGCGGCATCGCAGAGGGCCTTTCGCCGCACGATGCCGCGATTCGCAGCATGGACGAGGTCGGCACCGCGCTGATTGCGATTGCGCTGGTGCTGTGCGCGGTGTTCATCCCGTCGGCCTTCATCACCGGGATTTCCGGGCAGTTCTACCGCCAGTTCGCGCTGACCATCACGGGCGCGACCGTCGTGTCGTGCACCGTGTCGCTCACGCTCTCGCCCGCGCTGTGTGCGCTGCTGTTGAAGCCGCACGACCCGCAGCATCGCGACCGCTGGTGGGAGGTGCCGATCCACGGCTTCTTTCGCATCTTCAATTACGGGTTCGACAAGTTCTCGGCCGGTTATGGCTGGATCGTCGGAAAGGTCGTGCGCATCGCGGCGATCATGCTGATCGCCTACGTGGCGATCATCGCCTACGGCCTGAACGAATTCCGCAAGACGCCGACCGGCTTCATCCCGCAGCTCGACCGCGGCATCATCATCGTGGCGGCGCAGCTGCCGCCCGGCGCCTCGCTCGCACGCACCGATGCCGTCATGCGGCGTGCCTTCGACATCGCGCTCGAGGTGCCGGGCGTTTCCAACGGCATGGTGATCGTCGGCTTCTCCGGGGCGACCTTTACCAATGCGCCGAATGCGGGCGCGATCTTCCTCGTGCTCGACCCGTGGGCGGTGCGCGCAAAGAAACCGGGGCAGTCTTCCAACGAAATCCAGGCCGAGTTGTTCAGGCGCTACGCGGCGATCCAGGAAGGGCTGCTGATCGTGATCCAGCCGCCGCCGGTTTCCGGCATCGGCAATGCGGGCGGCTTCCGCATGATGGTGGAGGACCGCGCCGGCCGCGGCCCGCAGGCGCTGCAGTCCGCCGTGGTGGCGCTGCAGACGCGCGCCGCTCAAACGACCGGCATTGCCGGGGCATTCTCCTATTTCGAGACGGCGACACCGCAGCTCTATCTCGATATCGACCGCGTCAAGGCGCAGATGCTCGGCATCAACGTCACCGACGTGTTCGCGGCGCTGCAGATCTATCTCGGCTCGGCTTATGTGAACGACTTCAACCTGTTCGGCCGCACGTTCCGGGTCACCGCGCAGGCGGGCGACGTGTACCGCAACGACCCAAGCGACGTCTTGCGCATCCGGGTGCGCAATTCCGGCGGCGAGACCGTGCCGCTCGGCTCGTTCACGACCGTGCGCAATACGTCCGGCCCGTATCGCGTGCCGCGCTACAACCTCTATCCGGCGGCCGAGCTCGACGGCAATGCGGCGCCCGGCTACAGCCAGGGTCAGGCGATCCAGATCATGGAAAAGCTCGCGGCCGAAACGTTGCCCGACGGCTTCGGCTATGAGTGGACGACCCTTGCGTTCCAGCAAATCCGCGCCGGCAATACGGCGGCCTTCGCTTTCGCGCTGGCGGTGACGTTCGTATTCCTGGTGCTTGCCGCGCAGTATGAGAGTCTCACTCTGCCGCTTGCCGTCATCCTGATCGTGCCCATGTGCCTGGTCTCGGCGATCGTCGGCGTGATCCTGCGCGGCTTCGACAACAACATCCTGACGCAGGTCGGCTTCGTGGTGCTGATCGGCCTCGCGGCCAAGAACGCGATCCTGATCGTGGAGTTCGCCAAGCAGCTCGAGGATCGCGGACGCAACCGGTTCGAGGCGGCGGTCGAGGCGGCGCGGTTGAGGCTGCGGCCGATCTTGATGACGTCGCTCGCCTTCATCTTCGGCGTGACGCCGATGGTGTGGGGCATCGGCGCCGGCGCCGAATTGCGCCAGACGCTCGGCACCACGGTGTTTTCCGGCATGATCGGCGTGACCGCGTTCGGTCTGATCTTCACGCCGGTGTTCTATGTCGTGTGCCGCTGGCTTGCGTTCGCAATGGTGCGGCGCAAGCGAGCGGGAGCGCCGGCCCCACATCCGGCGGAATAGGCCTGCGGCAAACGGGCGCATACGTGGCCGAGAAACCGGCCTTAGATCACCGTTTCGTGATCGCGCGGCGGCTCGCACAGGCTACTTGTTCTGAGGAATAACAAACTGCGGACCGGTGTTGTCCGAACAGCCGGGCGAAAGCCTGCTCAAGAGGGGAGAAACTCAATGAATCGTACCGTGCTCGCCGTTGCCGCTATTGCTATCGGCGTCACTGCCGTTGGGGCTCAGTCCGATCCCATCGCCGCCCGCAAAGAACTGATGAAGGGGATCGGCGCGCAGACCAAGACCGGCGGCGGGATGGCCAAAGGCGAGGTGCCGTACGACCAGAGCAAGGCACAGGCGATTTTCGCGTCATACATCGACGCAGCCAGCAAAGCGCCGGGCCTGTTCCCGCCGACCTCCAAGAGCGGCGGCGACACTGCGGCGCTTCCGGCGATCTGGGAGAACAAGGCGGATTTCGAGGCGAAGTTCGCCAAGCTCGGCGCCGACGCCAAGGAGGCGCAAGCGAAGGTGAAGGACGCGGACTCCTTCAAGACCGTCTTCCCCGAACTCACCAAGGATTGCGGCAGCTGCCACCAGACCTACCGGGCAAAGAAGAGCTGACGGGACACTGATAAGTTCGTGACGCGGGGCGGCCGTTTCGACGCGCCGCCCTTCGGCTTTTCGGGGTATCTCGCGACGGCCTAGAGTGGCCGCCGAAAGGAATGAGCGATGCTGCGCAAGCTGTTCACCCTCGCGGTCATACTCGCCGTTACCGGCCTCGCGGTGTTCTGGTTGGTCACCATTCCCGCCACCGTGCCGGCGAGCGCGCTCGGCGCCCGCGCGCCCGACCTCGCGAACGGCAAGGAAATGTTCTTCGCCGGCGGTTGCACGTCCTGCCACGCGACGCCCGGCCAGGACGACAAGACCCAGCTTGGCGGCGGGCTCGGACTCAAATCGCCATTCGGCACGTTCTACGTGCCGAACATATCGCCCGATCAAAACGACGGCATCGGCCAATGGAGCGAGGCGGATTTCGTCACCGCGATGACGAAAGGCACATCGCCGGACGGCCGCCACTACTTCCCGGCCTTCCCCTACACGAGTTACCAGAAGATGCGTACGGAAGACGTGCGCGACCTGTTCGCCCACCTGAAAACGCTACCGGCCGTGCAGGGGCGCGTGCGCGACCATGACGTGCATTTTCCCTTCAACATCCGGCGCACCCTCGGCGGATGGAAATTCCTGTTTCTCGACGGCAAGCCGTTCCAGCCGGATGCATCGAAGTCCGCGCAATGGAATCGTGGCGCCTACCTGGTGAACGGGCCAGGCCACTGCGCCGAATGCCATTCGCCGCGCAATATCCTCGGCGGCATCGTCGAGCAGCAGCGCTTTGCCGGTGGACCGAACCCGGAAGGCGAGGGGTGGGTCCCGAACATCACGCAACAGGCGCTGAAGGATTACTCCGACAAGGACATCGCCTACCTGCTCGAGACCGGCAACACGCCGGATGGCGACTCGGTCGGCGGCGCGATGGTGCCGGTGATCCGCAACACCTCGCAGTTGACGGCGGAGGATCGCGCCGCGATCGCGGTCTACATCAAGTCGCTGCCGCCGGTCGAAGGACCGAAGAAGCCGGAGAAGAAGTAGTCCGGAGCGCTGCGGCGACACGTGCCCTGTGCGCTTGCCTGCGTTAGGCTGAGCGTTCGCCGGGCGATTCATGGATGAATATCCTCAAAGCCGTTTTGCTCAAGCTCACGTCCGCCTTCATGTTCTCGGTCATGTCGGCGCTGGTGCGTTACGTCAGTGACGTGACGCCCCTTGGCGAAGTGGTGTTCTGCCGTTCGTTTTTCGCGATCATCCCGGTGATGCTCATCTATGCGTGGCGCGGCGAGCTTGCGGCGGCGTTCCGCACCGCGCGCCCGTTCGGTCATCTCGGCCGCGGCATGATCTCGGTCGCCGGCATGTTCTTCAATTTCGCCGCGCTCGCGCGGCTGCCGATCGTCGATGTCACGACGATCACGTTTGCTTCGCCGCTGATCACGGTCGCGCTGTCGGCGTGGATCCTGAAGGAGCGCGTGCGCATCTATCGCTGGACGGCGGTCGCGGTCGGCTTCGTCGGTGTCGTGGTGATGCTGTGGCCGCATCTCGATGTCACGCGCTACACCGGCGCCGCCGCTTCGGCCGCAACGCTCGGCGCGCTGTTCGCGATGGTGAGCGCGTTCACCAACGCGGCGTCGGTGGTGCAGACGCGGCGGCTGACCGATACCGAGACCACCTCGTCGATTGTGCTCTACTTCTCGCTGTTCTGCGCGCTCGGCGGCCTGTTGACGCTGCCATTCGGCTGGATCGTGCCGAGCTGGAAGCAGCTTGCCGCGCTGGTCGGGCTCGGCGTGTTCGGCGGGCTGTCGCACATCCTGCTGACCGAGAGCTACCGCTATGCCCCGGCCTCGCTGGTCGCGCCGCTCGATTACACCGCGCTGTTCTGGGCCTTCATTCTCGGCTACTGGTTCTTCGGCGAGATACCGACCACAACCGTGTACGTGGGCTCGGCGATCGTCGCGGGCTCCGGCCTGTTCGTGATCTGGCGCGAGCGCCAGCTTGGGCTCGAGCGCGCCCGCGCCCGCGCCGCAGCCGGGCCTCCGACCGGGACTTAGGTGCGCCCGTGCATGAGCCGGTCGAAACGGCGGCGATGCAGCGCACCGTCGAGCACGTCGTAGTGCTGCGGCACCATCAGCCGCGGATCTAGGGAGCGGGCCTTTTCCAGGCTGGCGGCGATCAGGTGCGGTGCGCTGTTCAGGATGCTGGGCGGGAAATGTACGTTGAAAAAATAGCTCGCGAACAGGTCGCCGCTGAATAGCAGGTCGTGACGCTTGCTGTAGAAGCCACAATGGCCAAGCGTATGACCGGGCAGATGCACGACACGCAGTCCGCCCCAGAACGGCAATTCGTCTTGATCGTTGAGAGGAACGTCGATGATCACCGGCCGTCCGACGCGGAGAATTGCGCGACCCGCGCGTTCCAGCCGGCCGCACCAGATGCTTGGGCCGGTATAAGGGTATGCGCCGTTGATGTGCGCTTGCTCGGCAGCGTGCGCATGGATTGGCGCGCCGCACCATGCTTTGGCCCATGCGAGATTGCCCGCATGATCGAGGTGGCCATGGGTCAGCAGGATCGCCTTGATGGCGTCCGGTTTCAGGTCAAGCTGGCGCAGGCGCCGCTGGATGAGCCAGGGTTCGCCGACAAGCCCGGTGTCGAGCAGCACGGCGTCGCGTTGCGCATCGACCAGCAGATGGCAGACGCCCATCAGGCCGCGGATGGTGTAGATGCCAGGATGGGCCATCCCGGAAACGTCGCGCCGATCTGGCGCGAAACTGTGGCGCTATCCAAACGCCTTGAACGTGATGATCGTGCGGGTGTCCTGGATGCCCGGGATCACCTGGACCTTCTCGTTCACGAAATGGCCGATGTCGGTCGAATCCTGGACATAGAACTTGCAGAGGAGATCGTAGTCGCCGGCGGTGGAATAGACCTCGGAAGCGATTTCCGCGTCGGCAATCGCATTCGCGACGTCATACGACTTGCCGAGATGGCATTTGATCTGGACGAAGAACGGGACCATCCGGCGCCTCCTGCGCGTTCAAGGCCAATCCAGCAAAATCACGGGCCGCTGGCAAGGCGCGCGGCTCAGGCCGCGCTGACGATCAGCGCATCGAGCGCCAGCACGCCGTGCGAATAGGCCACCAGCGGGTTGATGTCGATCTCGGTGATTTCCGGCTGCGCCCGCATCAGCGCGCCAATGCGCCTCGCGACATCCGCCACCGCCGCGACGTCGACCTGGGCTGCGCCGCGCAAGCCTTGCAGCACGGGCGCACCCTTGAGGCGGCCGATCTCGGCGGCAATGCGCTCATGCGAGAGGTCCGGCGGCAGCAGCCGCACGTCGTTCAGCGCCTCGGTCCAGATGCCGCCAAGCCCGACCATCACGACAGGCCCCCATTCCGGGTCGCGCCGCGCGCCGACGATGAGCTCGACGCCCGGCATCCCCATCGCCTCAACGAGAATGCCGTCGAGCGCGAGGCCCGGCTGCGCTCCGGCGACCCGCTCCATCATGCGCGCCCACTCTCCTTCGAGCGCGTCCGCGTCGGGGATGTTGAGCGCAACGCCGCCTGCGTCGCTCTTATGGGCGAGCGCCGCAGCCTGCGCCTTGAGCGCGACCGGATAGCCGACGCGCCGCGCGACGGCTTTTGCTTCGGCGGCGGTGCCCGCCAGCGCGCCATTGGGAACCGCGATGCCGAGCGCGGCCAGATACGCCTTGCCTTCGTATTCCGGCAGCGTTCCGCGCCGGGGCAGGGGCGGCGCTTGGATGGCAGATGCGGGGGCCGCCCCGGTTGCGAGCGCCTGCCCATACGCGGTCGCATGTGCAAGCGCGCGCAGTGCACGTTCTGGCGACCGCAGCACGGGAATGCCTTCGGCGCGGAACGCGGCCAGGAATTCCGGCGGCACCGGAAAATCATCGCCGAGCAGCGCGACCACTGTCGGCTTGCCGCCGGCGCGCAGGGTCGGCCGCAATGCGTCCGCCTTGGCCATCGCGTATTGGAGCGTGCCGGCGACCATCGGCAGGCACAGGCTGCCGATGCCGGGATCGGCGAGCACCGCCTCGGCGGTGCGCGGCCAGAGCGAAACGTCGCGCAGCACCATCGCGGTGATATCGAGCGGATTGTCGAGCGAAGCGAACGCCGGCAGCACCGTCTTCAACGTGTCGATCGTCGCCGGCGCAAGGCGCGGCACCTCGAGGCCGATCTGGTCGCAGAAATCGAGCGCGAAGCCCTTCACTGCGCCCGAATTGGTGATGATGCCGGGTCCTTTGACCGGCGGTTTGCAGCGCGCCAGCACGTCGGCGCAGTCGACCAGCTCTTCCAGCGTCTCGACCACGACGACGCCGGCATGGCGCAGCAGCGCCGTCGCGACCGCATGGTCGCCGGTAAGCGCGCCGGTATGGGAGCTCGCCGATATCCGCGCGCGCTGGCTGCGCCCGGCATGCATCAGCACGATCGGCTTGCCGATGGCGCGCGCGCGCGCGGCGAGCGCGAGAAATTTCTGCGGCTTGCGGATCTGCTCGACGAACAGCGCGGCCAGCTGCGTATCCGCATCGTCGATCAGCCCGGCCAGGAAGTCCTCGGCGGTGAGGTCGGCCTCGTTGCCGGTCGAGATATAGAACGAGATGCCCAATCCCTTCGCGAGGAACGCCATGCGCATGATCGCCGCCATCGCGCCGCTCTGTGCGACCATGCCGATGTTCGGCCTTGCGCTCGGCGGCGGGGGCTCGACGTTGAACTCGAAGGTCAGCGCCGCGCCGACCGCGTAGCTGCACATGCCGATGCAGTTCGGTCCCAGCACCGCGACGTTCGCGGCGTGCGCGGCCGCCGTGAGTTTCTCCTGATCGGCGCGGCCGGCCTCGCCAACCTCCGCGTAACCGGAGGCGAACACGATCGCGGCGCCGGCGCCGCGCTTCCCGAGCGCGGCGATCGCATCGATCACCGCGGTCTGCGGCACCACGAGCACCGCGATATCGACTCCGGGCGGAAGGTCGTCGATGCTCGGCACGCACGGCCGGCCGTTGAATTCGGTGCGCGAGCGGCTGACCAGATGGATCGCACCGGCATAGCGGCAGCGCTCGAGATTGGCGAGCACCGTGCCGCCCATGTGGCCGGGCTCCGGCGAGACGCCGATGATCGCGACTGAGCGCGGCCGCAGCAGGCGATCGAGCCGCGAGGTTGTGATCGATTCCATGTTGCGATGAGGGGTTGCGCGCGGCCGAGCGATTGAGCTGAGTTCCATGGGCGCTTTCGCGCTGCGACACCATAAATCGTATCTGATTTCGCCGCCGTCCACTATCATCGCGCGGTTGCTGATTCACCGCCTGCCTGGGGAGACGATGGCGAGCGCCTTTGAGTTGATCGTCGACCAGCTCGCCGACCCGCACGCGCAATGGAGCCTGGGCACATTCGGCGCCATTGCGGAATTCATGCGCGACCCGGACGAGCCGGCGGATATTTCGCGGGACGAAACTTGGATGTCGGTGGTGACGCCGCGCGGCGGCATCCGGCTTGTGGCCCGGCCCAGCCTGCGGCCGATCGCGTTCGAGACGATCACTACGCAGGCATGGAGCCAGCGCGTCGCATTCTGCCTGCCGGCGGCGGAGAGCGCGATGAACCGCCGGGCGGCGCTGACGGAACTCGGCTCCGACACCGACGCGCTGCGACCGCAGGATCGCGACGCCATCCGGTTCGACCTCGGTCTCGGCGCGGCGCAGGTCGACTGCTGTATCCGCTCGGCGGATGCGGAACTGATCGCCGGCCTGCGCGCTCACGCCGGCCGCTCGCTGTTCGAGCCGGGCAATCCTGCGATGGGGCTGATCCTGCGCCACAGTCCACCCCGCGTGTTCGTGACGCGCGCGGGACGCGCCGAGGTCTATCAGAGCATTCCCGCACCCGGCGGCAAGGCGCCCGAGGGACCACACACGCATGTGCTGCCGAAATTGCTCGCGCACGAGCGGACGCACGCCGCGACCGAGCCGATCCCGCGTGGCTTTGTTTCCTGCGCGCATCTCTATCCCGCGCATCCGCTGCGTGACGGCTATGGCCGCGCGCGCCCGTTCGATACACTGCGCTACACGGCGTTCCAGCGGCTGCTCTCGCGCTACGGCGATATCGAGCACGTGCGCCTCAAGCGCAACGTCACCAAGGCGATCAACGCCGGCGCGGGACCGGAGGCGATCGCAATGCCGAAGGACCGGTTCGCGCAAGCCTCCATCCGCGTGGCATTGCGCCAGCTCAAGGCAAGCGAAGGATCCTCACCCGCGCTGACCGCGTGGTTCGCGGCGCATGACGTCGGTGCTGCGAACGAGGAGACGGAGGAGCAGGGCAGGTGAACGCCCGGATTGACGGCGCGTCGCCGGGCATGGTTGCGTACCGGATCACCTCATAATCGAAAAAGTATTGCGCCCATGCCCAAACTCTACGAAGCCCTTGCGGAAGCGTTCCTTGCGGAGGGGATAGATACGCAGTTCGTCCTGATGGGCGACGGCAACATGCACTGGTGTACCGCCTTTGCCGGACTGCCGGGCGTGCATACGGTCCACGTCAGGCACGAGCACGTGACCGTCGCGGCGGCGACAGCCTACAACGTGGCGACCGGAAAGATCGCGGTCGCCTCTGTCACGTGCGGACCCGGCGTGAGCCAGTTGATGACGGCGTTGCCGGCCGCGGTTCGCGCCCGCCTGCCGATGGTGGTGTTCGCCGGCGAGGCGCCGATCAACGCCAAGTTCTACAATCAGGCCATCGATCAGGCGCCGTTGGTGGCGGCGACCGGCGCGCGTTACATCGCGGCGCATAGCGTGCCGCGCATGATGGACTATGTGCGCGAGGCCTTCCACGTCGCCAAAGTCGAGCGATGCCCGGTGGTGCTCGGTGTTCCCTACGACCTGCAGAAGGTCGAATACATGGCGAACCAGCCCTACGAGACCTCCGAGATGTATCAGCCCAAAGTCGGGCGCATGCATCCCGATCCCGGGATCGTGGCCGAGGCGGTCGAGCGGCTGGCTGCGGCCAGGCGGCCGATCATCCTCGGTGGCCGCGGTGTGCTGTGGGCCGGCGCGCGCGACGCGACGATCAAGCTCGCCGATCGCTGCGGCGCGCTTCTTTCCAACACGCTGCCGGCGCGCGGCCTTTTCCACGACCACCCATTCGGGCTCGGCATCACCGGCAGCTACTTCACGGCGCTCGGCCGCGAGATGTACGAGTCCGCGGACGTCGTGCTCGCGGTCGGCACGAGCCTCTCCTACTACATCGGCGGCGGGCACTTCTGGCCGAAGGCCTACAAGATCCAGCTGGACGATGCCCCGCGCGGATTGCGCGATGGGCTCAAAGCCGCCGACCTCTACGTCAAATCGGACGCGCTCGTCGGGGCCGAGGCGATCCTTGCCGGCCTGGACAAAAAGCTGGGCGCCGGCAAGCCGACGGCGGCGGCGATCCGCTCGAAGGAACTCGCACATCGCATCGCGACCGAACCGGCGGACTCGATGCCGTTCGACATCGCGCCCGGCGTGCTGGATCCGCGCGCGGTGGTCTCCGCCATCGACGCGGTGATCCCAAAGGATTGGGACGTCGTCGTCGGCGGCGGCCATCAGGCCTATTTTCCGGCCCAGATGGTTGGCAGGCCGGCGGAGCGCTACACGACCGTCCGCGAATTCGGCGCGGTCGGCAACGGCCTGTCCTATGCGCTTGGAGTCGCGGCCGCGCGCCGGCAGGGACGCGAGGGCAAGATCGTGCTGTTCGAAGGCGACGGTGGGCTCCTGTTCCACATCCAGGAGCTCGAGACGCTCAAGCGTCACGGATACCGCATCCTGATCTGCGCGATGAACGACGGCGGATACGGCTCCGAGTTTCACAAGCTGCGCGCCGACGGCCTCGACGACAGTCTGGCTGTGTTCGGCCGGCCTCCACTGGAAAACATCGCGCGCGGCTTCGGCCTGCGCGGCCACGAGATCCGCGATGTGTCGGTCATCCCGCGGCTGTTCACCGACTTCGTGGCGCAGGGGGAGAGCGAGATCTGGAATATCCAGATCTCGGATCAAGTCACCGCCCCGGTGATCCGCCAGACCATCAAGCGCGGCCACGGGAATATGTGAGGATTGCGAGCAGGCCCGCTTTGTTGGTCCACGGTCAGGCCAGGAGGACGCCAGCGCAAACGTCGGAGCGGAAGGGCAGAGTTGTTGGTCCGCAACGCCCTTGAATGCCGCAGCGCGTGCGTCTAGCTTTGACCCGCAATCTCAATGGGGTGTCCGGCGCGCCGGACTGAGAGGCATTCGCCAACCCTTCGAACCTGATCCGGGTCATGCCGGCGGAGGGAGCTGAGATGCGGGCCCACGAGCTTCCGCACATCACGGCCGATATCCTGGCGCGCCTGCGCGCGCGGGCGCCGCGCGTGCATTGCATCACCAATTCGGTCGCGCAGACATTCACCGCGAACACCCTGCTTGCGGCCGGCGCCATTCCGTCGATGACGCTCAGTGCCGGAGAGATCGGCGCATTCGTTTCGCGTGCCGATGCGCTGCTGGTCAATCTCGGCACCTTCGACGAAGAGCGGCGCGCGGCGACCGCGGCCGCGCTCGATGTGGTGGGCGAGCGGCGCACGCCGTGGGTGCTCGACCCGGTGTTCATCGACCGCTCCGAGCCGCGCGCCGAATATGCCAAGTCGCTGGTCGCGCAAAATCCGGACGCGATCCGGCTCAATGGCGCCGAGTTCACGGCGCTCGGCGGCGCCGAGCCGGATGACGCCGCGCTCACGCGCTTTGCGCTCGACACGCTGGCAGTCGTGGCGCTCACCGGCACCGTCGATCGCATCGCAGACGGCGCCCAATTGGTCTCGATCGAGAACGGCCATCCGCTGATGGCGCGCGTGACCGCGATGGGATGTGCCGCGTCTGCGCTGGTCGCGGCATTCCTGGCGATCGAAAGCGATGCGTGTACGGCGACCGCGGCGGCGCTGCTTGCCTTCGGCGTCGCGGGCGGGGTCGCGGGCGAGCGCGCGAGCGGGCCGGGCAGTTTTCCCGCCGCGCTGCTCGATGCGCTTTACGCGCTCGACAAGCACACGCTCGGCGAAAAGGCGCGGGTGACATGATCGACCTGCGGCTCAACGCGATCGTCGATCCGGAGCGCGCGAACGGGCGCCCGCTGGCCGAGCTTGCGCGCATGGTCGTTGCCGGCGGCGCAACGTTGATCCAGCTGCGCGATAAATACGGCGCGACGCGGCGCATGATCGATGCGGCGCGCGCCATTCACGAAGCGCTCGCCGGGACCGGCGTGCCGCTGGTGGTCAACGATCGTGTCGACGTCGCCCTGGCGGCGCAAGCGGATGGTGTGCACGTCGGGCAGGACGACATGCGGGTCGAGGACGCGCGGCGGCTGCTCGGACGAGAAGCGATCATCGGGCTGTCGATCAAGTCGGTGGCGCAAGCGAACGCCGCGCCGCTCGAGCTGCTCGATTATGTCGGTGTCGGCGGCGTTTATGCGACGACGTCGAAGGACAATCCTGACCCGCCGATCGGCGTTGAGGGACTGCGCGAGATCGTTGGGGCGCTGCACGCGCGCAGGCGCGCTCTGCCGATTTGCGCCATCGCGGGGATCGATGCGGCGAATGCCGCGCCGGTCATCGCCGCCGGCGCGGATGGCGTCGCAGTCATCTCCGCGCTGTCGATGAGCTCGGATCCGCAGGCCGCCGCGCGGCAATTGCGCCATGTGGTCGATGCGGCGCTGGCAACACGAGTCGCAAGATGACGCCGATCGCAGTCACGATTGCCGGTTCGGATTCGGGCGGCGGCGCCGGCATCCAGGCCGACCTGAAAACGTTTGCGGCGCTGGGGGTGTATGGGGCGAGCGTGATCACGGCCGTCACCGCGCAGAACACGCAAGGCGTCGCCGCGATCCACGACGTGCCGCCGCACGTCATCGCGGCGCAGATCGACGCGCTGTTCTCCGACCTCGCGGTCAATGCCGTGAAGATCGGCATGCTCTCCGTTCCGCTCGCGATCGGCACGGTCGCGGCCGGCCTCGACCGCTGGCGCCAGGCCCATGTCGTGCTCGACCCGGTGATGGTCGCGACCTCGGGCGACCGCCTGCTCGCGCCCGACGCACTCGCGCTGCTCAAGCGCGATCTCATGCCGCGCGCGCTCATCGTCACGCCGAACCTGCACGAGGCGGCCGCGCTCACCGGCACGCCGCTCGCGCAAAACGAGGGCGAGATGCGCGCACAGGCCGACGCGCTTATCGCGCTCGGCGCAAAAGCCGTGCTGATCAAGGGCGGGCATGCGCAGAGCGTGCAGGCGGTGGACCTGCTGGTCACGCCCGCCGCCGCCGCGCGCTTTTCCGCGGAGAAGATCGACACGCCGAACACGCACGGCACCGGCTGCACGCTCTCCGCCGCGATCGCGGCCGGCCTTGCCAAGGGCGCGCCGCTCGCCGAAGCCGTCGCCGACGCGAAAGCCTACGTCACCGCGGCGATCGCCGCCGCGGACGAGCTCGCCGTCGGCCGCGGGCCCGGCCCGGTGCATCATTTCCACGCATGGTGGTGATCAGGGATCAGTGGTCAGGAATCAGTAATCAGGAATCCAGGAATCAGCGATCCGTCATCGGTGATCAGAAGAGGGAGACGATGCGCCTCACACGTCGAACCCTGACGGCAGCCGGCGCCGCCGCGCTCGCCGCACCCTCGGTCGCGCGCGCGCAGACCCGCCGCTGGCGCATGGTGACCTCGTGGCCGAAGCGCCTGCCCGGGCCCGGGATGTCGGCCGAGCGCATCGCCGAGCGCATCGCGGCGCTCTCCGGCGGCCGCCTCACCGTGCAGGTCGCAGCCGCGGGCGAAGTGGTGCCCGCCTTCGAGGTGCTCGACGCGGTCGGCGTCGGCGTCGCCGAGATGGGCCACACGGCCTCGTTCTACTGGCAGGGCAAGCAGCCGGCCGCGGCCTACTTCACCACCGTGCCGTTCGGGCTCACGCCGGCCGAGCACGTCGCCTGGGTCGAAGCCGCGGGGGGCCAAGCGCTGTGGGACGCGCTCTACGCGCCGTTCGGCGTCAAGCCGTTCATGGGCGGCAACACCGGCGTGTGCATGGGCGGCTGGTTCCGCCGCGAGTTGCGCGGCCTCGATGACGTGCGCGGCCTGAAGATCCGCTCGCTCGGGCTCGGCGGCGAGGTCTATCGCCGGCTCGGCGCCACGCCGCAGACGACGCCGCCGGGCGAGATCTTGACGAGCCTGCAATCGGGCGTGCTCGACGCCGCCGAGTTCGTCGGCCCCGGCACCGACATCTCGCTCGGGTTGTACCGGGTCGCGCCGGTGTACTACGGGCCCGGCTTCAACAAGCCGAACGGCACCGGCGAGTGCATCGTGAGCCTCAAGGCCTGGGAGGCGCTCGACGCGGAAGGCCGCGCGATCGTGGCGCATGCCTGCGCGGCGGAAGCGGGTTTTGCGCTCTCCGAGATGGAGCGGCTCAACGCCGAGGCACTTGCCGCATTGGTCGAGCGGCACAACGTGCAACTGCGGAGCTTTCCGCCGGAGGTGGTGGCGGCGGCGCGGAAAGTTGCCGCTGAAGTGCTCGGCGAACTGGCCGCGCGCAGTGACACCGCGCGCAAGGTGCACGACTCATACGCCGCGTTCCGCGAACGCACAGGGCCGTGGTCCAAGGTGTCGATCCGGGCGGTGCTGGAGGCAAGGGAGGGGTGAGTCCCTCGCCCCGCGAAGCGGGGAGAGGGCGGCGCGCGGAGCGCGCCGGGTGAGGGGCTTACGCTTCGATGAGCGGCAACTCGCGCTCGCGCACGGCATCAGCCGCATAGCGCAAGGCTTCTGGAATATCCTGAGGATCGAGGTCAGGAAGCGCGGCTAGAATCTCGGCGGCCGTCATTCCGTCGGCGACCATCCCGACGACCGTGGCGACGGGAATGCGCAAGTCGCGAATACAGGGAACCCCACCCATGCGGGCGGGATCAACGGAGATGCGCGTGAACTTCATGACATCGCTCCGGCGACGCGCGGCGTTTGTTTACAGTCTACAGCAGTTTGCATGTATGCGCACGGGCCGCGGGCGGCGCTGGCGCGCCAGGTGCACGACAGCTATGCGGTGTTCCGCGAACGGACGGGGCCGTGGTCGAAGGTGTCGATCCGGGCGGTGCTGGAGGTGAGGGAGGGGTAGGGGGCTCGCCACCGCCCTCACGTCTTGAACGGCGCGGTCTCGTCTTCGATCAGCTTGACGTAAAACACCTGCGCGCCGGTGATCCCGCCGCGTTGCATGCCCCACTCGATGATCCGGGAAACGGCAAAGTCCCGCTCGCGCCGCGGGGGGATCTGCGCATGCGCCCGTTCGACTGCCTGTTCGAGCGTATCTCCGATGGCTTCGTAATACTGGCCCGCCGGCTTGCTCGCGTTCATCGCGCGCTCCTCCATCGTTGCAACAGGGCGCGACCCACTCGGCAACGTCAGCGAGACGAGGCGAGAGGGGTCGCTCAATGGCTGCAATCTATTTTGCCCTGACCGGCCGGGGTAGTCCCCTTGCTCCGTTGACCGGCACGAACCGGGTGCCGGGAACGCCTGCCGCACACCCGCGTTAGCCGCGCATGCCAAACCCGCGCGCCTTGTTCCTTGCCCTCGGCCTCATCGCCCTCGCGCCGGCAGCGCACGCCGCGCCGCACGACTGGGCGATCTTGCAGCATGACGGCTCCGTGGTTGCGGTTCCGCGCGACGTGTTCGCGGCCGACGCCGGGGAGGGCACGCCGAAGGGCCGCATGCTCAGCACGCCGGACGGGCGCGCGCACCTGCACGTCTTCACTGTGCGCAACGAGCGCGGCGAGAGCCCGGGCGCGTTTCTCGCCCGCGTGTTCCCGCGCGAGCGCACGCGGCTCTCCTACGATCGCGTCGCGCGCAATTTCTTCGCGGTGTCGCAGCCGAGTGAAGCGCTCATCCTCTACCGCCGCTGCAATTTCGTCCGCGCGGACATCCACTGCGTCGACCTGCAATATCCGCGCGGCGAGAAGCGCGCGTTCGATGGCATCGTGACGCGCATCAGCCTGTCGCTGCGGCCAAGGTGACGCGGCGCCAGCCCGTAGGGCGGATTAAGCTTGCCCCCGCGCAGGCGGGGGCGAAGCGCAATCCGCCGACAACCGCGCAGCGGCGCAATGCGCTGCGCTTATTGCGCCCTACGCGCTTGCTGTGGGTAAGGTGTGATTCGTTATTCGCGCGGCGCGGAGGCCCGCGCCCGTCGTGTCGATCCCGAACGAAACGCCGGTCGTCGGGTCGTAGATCAAATAGCGATGCTTCGCGAGTTCGATTGCGGCCTGCTGCCGCCGCGACCGATGCAGGCCTTCGAGAAACCGTCTCCAGCCGGCACGTGCGCCCGCGCCGACAAGGTCTCGTGCCGCGGCCAGCGGCCTGGGCGCGCGGAAGGTAACGCCGGCGATATCCCGTGCGTCGATATGAAGAGTCATGGTGCGTCCTCGTGTTGGAACAAGCGTTGTCGCGCGCGGATGTAGTCGCGATCGGGAGGCGCGGCTTGGACAGGAGCGACCGGCGTCCGGACGGAAGCGAACGCGCCGCTCACCGATGCGTGATGGCTTTCGCTGTCGCGCGCGGCGGCGCGGAGGCCGTGCGGCGGGGCTCCATGGCACTGGGGGTCCTACCCTAGGATTTTGTGCTTGACAGCGAGTCGCTCCCGCGGTAGCCTCCCGGCATTCTCCACAATTGCGAGCATCACCATGGCAACACGCATCCGCGCGGGCGCGTCCGCGCGCCCGCTTGCGGCGCGCCGGCGTGCGCCGTTACGCAAGACCAAACCGCGCAAAAGCACCGCGCCGTCCAAGCCAACCCGGCGCAAGACCGGCGCATCCAAACCCCCAGCACCCAAGCCCACGCCGTCCGCACGGCCCAACGGCGCCAGCGAATCCCGGCGCGTCACGCCATGGGGCGTGATCACGGTGCGCTCGGGCCGGCCGCTGGGCTATACGCCCGAGCTCAAGGCGCACATCCGCTACCGCTTCGAGCAGACGCCGGAGAGCGAATACTCGATCGCGGCCGATCTCGGCGTTCATCACTTCAGCCTGAAGCGGCTGGCGAAGCGCGAGGGCTGGGTGCGCGGCAATCCGCCCCCGCCGCGCGACATAACGCCGGTGATGCGCCTTGCGGCGGCAGTCGATGCGCTGGTGGGGACGAGTGGTCCCGCTCATTCGCGCGAAAGCGGGAATCCAGCGAGTGACACTCAAGCTTCCGATCCTGGGGCTCTGGGTCCCCGCTTTCGCGGGGACGAGCGGACGGACACTCCTGCGCCCGTATTCGACACGTCCGTGCTCGATCGCTTCGAGGCCGCCGTGTTGAAAGAGCTCGCGGCGGTCGAATTGATGCGCGCCCATCTCGGCACCGAGCCGCTGCGCCCGCTCGAAGCACAGATCACCGCGCGCACGCTCTCCGTGCTCACCGAAACATTGGCCAAGGTGCGCCGCCTGCGGCTCGGCAGCGCGCCGCAATCCGGATCGACTCAGAATGATGACGACTACCCCGCAGACATCGATGAGTTTCGTCGCGAATTTGCGCGGCGCATTGACGCGTTTGTCGCAAGCCGGACTGACGCAGGACGCACTGCAGCGGCCGGACCTGCTGGCCGGAGCGATCCGGTGTGACAGCGACTTCATCACCCTCGCGCACGCGCATCAGGAGCCGCCGCAGTTCGCCAACAACGGCGGGCCGTGGACCACGTGGCTCGCGCTCGGCGGGCGCGGCGCCGGCAAGACGCGGCTCGGCGCCGAGTTCGTGCGCGCGCTCGCGCTGGGCTTGTCGCCCTACGCGGATGCGCCGCATCGCCACATCGCCCTCGTCGGCGAGAGTGAGCATGACGTGCGCGAGGTGATGATCGAGGGCGCCTCGGGGCTCCTGCGCGCCGGCCCGTGGCGCGAGCGCCCCGCATGGAGCCCGACGCGGCGGCGACTCGAATGGGACAACGGCGCGGTCGCGCAGGCGTTCTCGGCCGACGATCCGGAGAGCTTGCGCGGGCCGCAGTTCGATGCCGCGTGGTGCGACGAACTGGCGAAATGGCGCCGCGCGGAGGACGCGTTCGACATGCTGCAGTTCGGCCTGCGCTTGGGCGCGCGCCCGCGCCAGCTCATCACCACGACGCCGCGCCCGATCGCGCTGATCAAGCGGCTGATCGCCGATCCGCGCACCGCGGTGACGCGCGCGGCCACGCATGCGAATGCCGCGCATCTCTCGCCCGCGTTCCTCGACGAGGTGGTCGGGCGCTATGACGGCACGCGGCTCGGCCGCCAGGAAATTTTGGGCGAGATCATCGAGGACCGGCCCGACGCGCTGTGGTCGCGCGCGGTCATCGAAGCCTGCCGCGTGCCGGCGGCGCCGCCGCTCGCGCGCATCGTCGTCGGGATCGATCCGCCGGCGGGCGCGCGGGGCGGGGATGCGTGCGGCATCGTCGCGGCCGGGCGCGCCGAGGATGGCACGATCTACGTGCTGGAGGATGCAACGGTCTCGGGCCTGGCACCCGACGGCTGGGCGAGCAAGGCGGTCGCGCTCTATCGCAGGCTGTCGGCGGACACGCTGGTGGCCGAGGTGAACCAGGGCGGCGAGATGGTGCGCGCGGTGGTACGCGAAGTGGACAGCGCGGTGCCGCTCAAGGCCGTGCACGCGACGCGCGGCAAATGGCTGCGCGCCGAGCCGGTCGCCGCGATGTATGCGCAGGGACGGGTGAAGCACGTCGATCCGCCGCTCGAACAGCTGGAAGACCAGATGTGCGACTTCGTCCTGCCGGGTCTGTCGTCCGGGCGCTCGCCCGACCGGCTCGATGCGCTGGTATGGGCCGTCACCGAGCTGACCGCGCGGCCGCGCGCCGAGCCGCGTATCCGCAGTCTCGGCGGCCCGATATTCCCGGGCAGTGTGATGACGTGGTGAGCGCTGCCCGTAGGGCGCAACAGGCGCCGCGCAGCGGAGCGCATTGCGCCGGGACTGGCGGGCGGCGCCGTGCGCTCCGGGCGGCGCAGTGCGCTCCAGGCGGCGCAGTGCGCTGCGCTTACTGCGCCCTACGGGCTACGGCTACGTCCACCCTACATCCTGAACCGCACCACCTTCTGGCGCTGCTCGCCGAGCCCCGCGATGCCGAGCGTAACGACGTCGCCGGCCTTGAGGAATTTCGGCGGCTTCATGCCGAGCCCGACGCCCGGCGGCGTTCCGGTGATGATCACGTCGCCCGGCTCCATCACGAAGAACTGCGAGCAGTACCAGACGATGTGCGCGGCGGAAAAGACCATGGTCCTGGTGTTGCCGCGCTGGCACTTCTGCCCGTTCACGTCGAGCCACATGTCGAGCTTCTGGACGTTCGCGATCTCGTCTTTGGTGACGAGCCACGGCCCGAGCGGGCCGAAGGTCTCGCAGCCCTTTCCCTTGGTCCATTGCCCGCCGCGCTCGATCTGGAAATTGCGCTCGGACACGTCGTTGGCCAGACACCAGCCCGCGACCGCGTCGAGCGCGTTCTTCTTCGAGAGGTAGCGCGCGCGGCTGCCGATCACGATGCCGAGCTCGACTTCCCAATCGAGCTTGGTCGAGCCCTTCGGGATCATGGTGTCGTCGTTCGGCCCGACGATCGAAGTCGGCGCCTTCTGGAAGATGATCGGCTCCTTCGGCAGCGGCATGCCGGCTTCGGCGGCGTGGTCGGCGTAATTGAGCCCGATCGCGATGAAGTGGCGCGTGTTGCCGACGCAGGGGCCGAGCCGCGTGCCGGCCTTCACGGTGGGTAGCTTGGCGAGGTCGGTCTTGCGGATTTTCGCGAGGCCCTTCGGCGAAAGCGCCTCGCCCGCGATGTCCGGCACGACCTTGGAGAGATCGCGGATCTTGCCGCTCTCATCGATGATGCCGGGCTTTTCGCGGCCGGGCGCGCCGAAGCGGACGAGCTTCATGAAACGTTTCTCCCCTCAAGGATGGTTTGCAGGAATTGGCGGGTCGGGCCGGACTATGCGTCGGCGTGAGGGTGCGGGCAAGCCGCGGCGCGCAAGTTTCCGGCCGATGCGGTCGCACCGGCCTCTCCGCTCATTCCCGCGCAAGCGGGAATCCAGTGTTATGCTGCGGCAACTCGTCCCCGCTTTCGCGGGGACGAGTGCAGGGGGGCCGCACATGTCGATCATTGCGAAAATCCTGATCGCGCTCGTTGCGCTCGAGCACATCTATTTCCTGGTGCTGGAGATGTTTCTCTGGACCGCGCCGCGCACGCGCGCGGCCTTCGGCATGAGCGCCGAGCAAGCCGAGCAGAGCAAGGTGCTCGCGGCCAATCAGGGACTCTACAACGGCTTCCTTGCCGCCGGATTGATCTGGTCGCTCGTCGCGCCCGCGGCTTACGCGCTGCCGCTTGCGCTGTTCTTCCTCGGCTGCGTGCTGATCGCCGGGCTCTACGGTGGCTTCACGGCGAACCGGCGCATCTGGCTGATCCAGGCGCTGCCGGCCGCAATTGCACTTGCGGCGGTGTGGCTCAGCTAAAAGCTAACGGAACCATGCCGGCCGGGGCCCCATCTTGCGGGCGAGACGTCTCACGCAAGGACACGACCCCATGCAGCTGTTCATTGTTCCGCTCGCCGCCGCCGCCGCCCTCGCGCTGGCCGCGGCGCCCGCATTGGCACAGTCGAAGAAGCCTCGCACGCAGTACCACTACGGCCACGCCTCTCATCCCGGCTGGCAGAGCGGCGGCTGGGACAGCCGGCCGGTCGGCGCCTGGACCGGTCCGCCGCTCGAGGGCGGCTGGGTCAACCGGCCGTTCTCCGATCCGTCCAATGTCTCAGCCGGCTACCTGCGGGCGAAGGCCCTTGGCCGCTGCGTGCAGGATCTCGGCTACGGCCGCTACGAGTATTGCGATTAGTGGGGCCGGCGGAACCGGACGGGGTGAGGCGCCGTTTTACCGGCGAGGGCGTCTCAACGCGAGGATAACCACCCCATGAAGCTGTTCACCGTGTCGCTCGCCGCCGCCATCGCGCTCACCGCGGCGCCGGCGCTGGCGAAGTCGAAGAAGCATCACCGTGCCTATCATCATCACTACAGTCAGGTGCAGCCAGGCTTCGCCGGCGGCTATTACGGGCCGTACGTCGGCGGTTATGGCGGCGGCTGGTACGGCCCCGGCTGGCGCAGCCGCGCCGTGTCCGACCCGTCGATCGGCCATGCCCCGGCGGACGTGGTGTCGCGCCATATCGGCCGCTGCGTCGAGGACCTCGGCTACGGCCGCTACGAATATTGCGGCTGGTAAGCCGCACGGCGAGACACCATCTGTCGTGCGGCGTGGAGCGGGCTTCGGTCCGCTCTTCGCCGTATGCACTCAGCGGACGGCCGAGCCTCATGACCGCGCGTGTTCTCGCCATCCTTGCTGCCCTCGTGTGGGCGGCGCCTGCCGTCGCGCAAGGCGAGCCCGCGCGCACCGACCGGGTTCGCCCGGTCTATGGCGAGCCGACGGAACCGAAGCACATTGCGATCCGCGACGCGATGCGCGAGCGCCGCATCCTCGAAACGGTCACGGCGCTGTTGAGCGCCTTCCGGCTGCCGCGCGACCTCACGGTGGAAGCGAAAGGCTGCAACGGCCGCGAGACCGCGTGGTACGGCTTCGACACGGCGAACTTCTGCTACGAATATGTCGAGCTGATCCAGCGCCATTCGCCGAAGGTGGCGACGCCCGGCGGCGTGCCGCGCGCCGACGCCATCGTCGGCGCCGTGATCGACACGATCCTGCACGAGACCGGGCACGGGATGATCGATATTCTCGACATTCCGGTGCTCGGCCGCGAGGAGGATGCGGCCGACTTCTTCTCGGTGTATCTACTGCTGCAGTTTCCCCCCGACGACGCGCGCCGGCTGATCGAGGGCGTGGCTTTCAGCATGGGGAGCGAGGGGCGTCAGGATCTGCGGGAAAAGGTCGGCCCGCAGATGTTCGCCGGGCCGCACGGAGCGAACGCGCAACGCCATTTCAACGTGCTGTGTCTTGCCTACGGCGCCGATCCGGCGCTGTTCGGCGGCGCGTCCCCGCCCGGCCTGCCGCCCTGGCGCGCGCGCGATTGCGGCGACGAGTGGTCGCTGCTCAAGCGCTCGTTCGACCGGCTGATCATGCCGCATGTCGACGAGGTGAGGCTGCGCGCCGCGATTGCGGGCGTGCGGTTCAACTGGAGCCCGCTTGCGAGCGGGATGGAGACTTTCGACAAGCCGCCGCTGGGGGATTAGGGCTGCGGCAGAGCTTTGTAGCCCGCATGGAGCGAAGCGAAATGCGGGATGGCTGAGCGCATATCAGAGATCCGGCCCCGGGTTTCGCTGCGCTTCACCCGGGCTACAAAACTACCGCACCAATTCCCGCATCGCCTTATCCAGCCCCGCGAGGGTCAGCGGATACATCCGGTTACTCATCATCTGGCGGATCATGCGGATGGAATACGTGTAGTCCCACTGCTCCTCCGGCACCGGGTTGAGCCAGACGCAGGCCGGGTAGGTGCGCGTCACGCGCTCGAGCCACACCGCGCCCGCCTCCTCGTTGAAGTGCTCGACCGAGCCGCCCGGCGCGGTGATCTCGTACGGCGACATCGAGGCGTCGCCGACGATCACCACCTTGTAGTCGTGCGGATACTTGTGCAGCACGTCGAAGGTCGGCGTCGTTTCCTGGAAGCGGCGGCGGTTCTCCTTCCACACCTTCTCGTACAGGCAATTGTGGAAGTAGAAATGCGCGAGGTGCTTGAACTCGGTCTTGGCGGCCGAGAACAGCTCCTCGATGAGCTTGACGTGCCAGTCCATCGAGCCGCCGATGTCGAACAGCGCCAGCACCTTGATGGTGTTGTGCCGCTCCGGGCGCATGTGTATGTCGAGATAGCCCTTGTGCGCGGTGCCCTTGATGGTGTTGTCGAGATCGAACTCGTCGGGCGCGCCGGTGCGCGCGAACTTGCGCAGGCGACGCAGCGCAATCTTGATGTTGCGCGTGCCGAGCTCGACGGAATCGTCGAGGTCCTTGAACTCGCGCCGGTCCCACACCTTCACGGCGCGGCGGTGCTTGCTCTCGCCGCCGATGCGGATGCCTTCCGGGTTGTAGCCGGCATTGCCGAACGGCGAGGTGCCGCCGGTGCCGATCCATTTCTTGCCGCCCTGGTGGCGGCCTTTCTGTTCTTCGAGGCGCTTGCGCAGCGTTTCCAGGAGCTTGTCGAGGCCCCCCATCGCCTCGATCATCTTCTTCTCTTCCTCGGTCAGATACTTTTCCGTGATCTTGCGCAGCCACTCCTCCGGGATCTCGGCGGCGAGCGCCTGCTCGATCAGGTCGAGGCCCTTGAACACATGGCCAAACACGCGGTCGAACTTGTCGAGGTTGCGTTCGTCCTTCACCAGCGCGGCACGCGAGAGGTAATAGAAGTCCTCGACCCGGCGGCCGGCGAGGTCGGCGTCCATCGCCTCCATCAGGGTGAGGTACTCGCGCAGCGTCACCGGCACGCCGGCGGATTTCAGCGCGGTGAAGAACTGGACGAACATCGGGCCATTCTAGCGATTGTCGCAGGGCGGGCAAAGCGAAGCGTGCCCGCGAAGGCGGGGACGAAGCGTGGCCGCCCCTATGGAGCGGGGGAGGGTTGTGGGCACGGCGCGAAGCCGCCTTTGCCCGCCCCACGATGCCCTCTGCCCTGATCTTGCCGCGAGCGGGCCTTAAGCCCGATAACCGAACGCGGAACCCATAATGATTTATCGATTTATCCTGCTCGTGTGTGTGCTTGCGTCCCAAGGCGTGCTGCCCGGGGCGGCGCAAACGCAAATCCAGAGCCAGCCGCTGGCGCCGCCCTCGGGCCCGCTGCAGATCCTCCCACCGACAATCTCGTCCGACCTGCGCATCGTGTGGGAGGTGAAGAACCGCTTCCGCCTGTTCCGCCGCGAGGCCGATTTCCTCCGTCACGTCGCCGCGCAAAGCATCAAGAGCGTGCTCGCCGCCGAGCAGATCATGGCCGGCGAAACCGACGGCCGCGGCTGGGCGCGCACCATGCTGGGCAATCTCTGCATCGACGCAATGGGCGGCGTGATGACCACGTGCGAGCGCGACGGTGCGCGCGAGTCGTATCTGGCGCCGGCCGATCACCGCGTCGAGATGCGGCTCGTCGGCACCTCGGCGCAGAACAGCTGCGCCTGGGTGTTCGACGAGGGCGACGGGACGCCGCGCAATTACACCGGCTCGTGCGGCGAGGAAGTGCGCATCCGCCTCGTCGCCGGCAAGCCGACGACCGTGACGGTGGATGTATCGCTGCCGGACGCGCCGCCGCTGCGCGCGACCGCCGAGATCGCCGTGCGCGACCTGTTGATCGCCGGGCTCGGCGACTCGATCGCGGCAGGCGAGGGCAATCCCGACCGACCGGTCGCGCTCTCCGATGAAGGCTTCTGCTTCCGCCGGTTCGGGACCGGCAGCGAGTATTTCCGGCCCGGCCGCGCGACGTTCAAGGGCGACCGCACCTGCGAGCAGCACACCGCGCCGGAAAACCTCGCCGAATGGTCGCGGCTCGGCGCGCGCTGGATGAGCCAGGCGTGCCACCGCTCGCTCTATAGTTACCAGCTGCGCACCACGCTCGCGCTCGCGGTGGAGAACCCGCACGTCGCGGTCACCTTCCTGCCGCTCGCCTGCACCGGCGCGACGATCGAAAGCGGTCTGATCGGCACGCAGCGCGCGCGCGAGCTCAACTGCACGCCGGAGAAGAGCTGCCCCAGCACGGTGCCGGCGCAGCTCACCCAGCTGCAGCAATACCTCGCCACAGCGCGGCGCACGCGGCCGGGACGCAATCTCGACCTCGTGCTGCTCACCGTCGGCGCAAACGACATCGACTTCTCGGGCCTCGTCGCCAACGTGATCATCGACTCGTCGCGCGAACGCGTGCTGTTCGGCTCGAGCGTCATTTCCTCGGTCGAGAATGCCGAGAGCGCCCTTGCGCGCAGCCTCCCGGGCGGCTTCGCCAAGCTGCGCGCCGCGCTCAAGCCGATGGTCGGCGGCGATCTCTCGCGCGTGGTGTTCGTCTCATACGGCCACCCGGCGCTGCGACCGGACGGCTCGGCCTGCGCCGGCGGGCAGGCGGGCTTCGACGTGCATCCCTCGTTCAAGCTCGACGGCGAGCGGCTGCGCCGCGTCGCGGATTTCGTCGGCGCGCGCTTCCTTCCCGCCCTCAAGGCGATCGTGCAATGCACCGGCGGCACCATCTGCCACGATCCCGCGGCCGACCGGATGACCTTCGTCGACGCGCATCAACAGGCGTTCCTCAGCCACGGCGTATGCGCGCGTTCCGAGCAGGATCCGGAGTTCGACCGCGAGTGCTTCGGACCGGACGGGAAAAGCTTTGCCACGAGCCCGGTGGCGGGCGCGGTCGAGCCGCTCACCTGCGGGCGGCAGGCGAGCGACTTCCGCGCCTATACGCCGCGCGCGCGCTGGATCCGCACCGCGAACGACAGCTATTTCGTCGCGATGACGTTTCCCGAGGGATTGCCGTCGACGCTGCAGCCGACCGACATCCATGACGCGACGTGGGGCGTGGTAAGCGCGGTCTACGGCGGCGCCGTGCACCCGACCGCGGAAGGCCACGCCGCGATGGCGGATGCGGCGCTCGCCGCATCGCGGCAGGTGCTGCGCCTCGGGGCCGCCGCCTCGGCGGTCGCCGCGGAGCCGCTCGCGCCGCTGCCGCCGCCGCGCGAGATCCAGTAGCGCTTCCGCTCAATCCGTCGCGGCGCGCGCCGGCGGCCGTGACCGCTGCCATGCCACGCGGCGATTCCAGCAGCGGCGGGCTAATTTACGAAACCCCCAGCTTTTTCTGCAGGCTGGTGGACGACGTCGTGTACTGGAACACGAGCCGCTTGTCCGGATAGATGTAGCGGTGCGCCTTCTGCGACATCAGCGCGACCTCGTGGAAGCCGGACAGGATCAGCTTCAGCTTGCCCGGATAGGTGTTGATGTCGCCGACCGCGAAGATGCCGGCAATGTTGGATTCGAATTTCTCGGTGTCGACCGGGATGAGGTTGTCATTGAGCTTGACGCCCCAGTTGGCGACGGGCCCGAGCTTCATCGTCAGCCCGAAGAACGGCAGGATCGCATCGCAGGCGATCTCGAAGTTCGAGCCGTCGTTGGTTTTCACGATCGCCTTCGACACCTGCCCGTCGGCGCCTTCGAGCGCGGTGACCTGACCGACGACGAAATCGATCTTTCCCTCGCCGACGAGCTTCATCATCTTGTTGACGCTGTCGGGCGCGGCGCGGAATTCCTGGCGCCGGTGCAGCAGCGTGAGGTGGCTCGCAAGCGGCGCGAGGTTGAGCGTCCAGTCGAGCGCACTGTCGCCGCCGCCGGCAATCAGCAGGCGCTTGCCGCGGAAGGCTTCCATCTGGCGTACCGCGTAGTAGACCGACTTGCTCTCGTACGCCTCGATGCCGGGGATCGGCGGCCGCTTCGGCTGGAACGAGCCGCCGCCGGCCGCGATCACGATGACCTTCGCCTCGAACACCTGGCCGCGATCGGTGGTGACGCGGAACTTGGGATCGCCGATCTTCTCAACGGTCTCGACCATCTCGCCGAGATGGAAGGTCGGGTGGAACGGCTTGATCTGCTCCATCAGGGCGTCGGTCAGGCCGGCGCCGGTGATGTAGGGGATGCCGGGAATGTCGTAGATCGGCTTCTCCGGATAGAGCTCGGCGCACTGGCCGCCGACCTTGTCGAGGATGTCGATCAGGTGGCACTTCATGTCGAGGAGGCCAAGCTCGAACACCGCGAACAGGCCGACCGGCCCCGCGCCGATGATGAGTGCGTCGGTCGTGATCACTTCAGTCTTGGTCAGCACAGCAAAATGCCTTCTGGAACTTGTCTGCTTTTGGGATTGGCGACTGTCTAGCGGGCCGCACGCCGCGGGAAAAGGGAAAATGCGGACATGGCTGCCGTGACTGTCGGTTATGTCCCGTTATGCCTTATGACGATGCCAGACGTGGAGAAAAGCCCTTGAACGAGCAAGCAAAACCGGCCGGCCATGTTCCCGCGCTCGAGCAGTTTCCCGGCCGCACCCACGACATCATCCGGTTCGGCGATCTCGACCCGCAGGGCCATGTCAACAATACGGTTTTCGCGACGTTCTTTGAGACCGGCCGGGTCGCTTTCCTGCGCGAGCCGGGCAACGCGTTGAGCCCGCCCGGCACGACCTCGGTGCTGGCGCGGCTCGACATCAACTTTCTGAAGGAGCTGCACTGGCCGGGCGCGGTCGAGATCGGCACCGGGGTCGCCGAGATCGGCCGCTCGTCGTTCACCTTCCTGCAGGCGATCTTCCACGCGGGCGCCTGCGCCGCCACCGGACGCGCCACCATGGTGATGATCGATGCGGCGACGCGCCGCTCCCGGCCGCTGCCGGCCGAAGCCGTCGCGCGGCTGGAGAAATTGCGAATAGCGAGTGGCGAATAGCGAGTAGAAAGTCGCAAGTGGTGGCGACTATTCGCTATTCGCTACTCACCATTCGCTATTCGCCTCTTACGCCTGCCGCTCGGGGATGCGCACCACGAGGCCGTCGAGCGCGTCGGTCACCTTGATCTGGCAGGAGAGGCGTGAGTTCGGCCGCACGTCGTAGCCGAAGTCGAGCATGTCCTCTTCCATCGGCGAAGGGCCGCCGACCTTCTCCCGCCACTCCTCCTCCACGTAGACATGGCAGGTGGCGCAGGCGCAGGCGCCGCCGCATTCGGCCTCGATGCCGGGCACGCCGTTCTTGATCGCGGACTCCATCACGGTCGCGCCGACCTCGGCATCGACCGCGCGCTCGGTCCCCTCGGCATCGATGTAAGTGATCTTGGGCATGAACAGTTGAACCGAAACGGGAAAATCGCCGCGCCGGGGCGGCGGGCGGGTTACCTCATAACGGCTCGCGCCGCCCGGAGCAAACCCCGCGATCGCCCCGCCGTTCAGTTCGGCAACAGCAGATCGGCGATGACCGCGCGCGCCTCGTCGGCCGCGGCGGCGAGCTGATCGAGCGCCGGGGCGAGCGCATCCGGGCCCGCACAGCTCGCAAGCTCCAGCGCCTCGGCGGCGCGGGCGACGCGCCAGGCGCCGATGCCGCGTGCCGACCCCTTCAGCGTATGGGCAAGCGTTGCGACCCCGGTGGGAGCCGCGGAACGCATGCGGGCGATCAGCAGAATCGACTGCCGGTCGAACAGCTGCAGTACCTCCCGCTCCAGCCCGCGATCGCCGAGTGTGGTGCGGGCGAGGTGTACGAGGTCGATCGGCCGGTCGTCCGGGGCCAATGTGGGCGCGTCTTTGGCATCGATGATGCGCAAGATTTCCAACTGCATGGTAGCCGTCCCCCCAGGTTCTGGTCCCGGGCGTCGCGGCCGGGTTAAGTCGAAACTGGCACAGGAGCCGCCAAGTCCGGGTAAACGGCAGCGCCACTCTGCCCGTCCGGGAGGCAGCGGAGCATGCAGGTGGTTAACGGGTATTAAAGATCGGCGGGCACCGGACTGCCCGCGGGGCGCGTATTGGGTGCAATTCTTGGGTTTTCACCGGGTTTTTCCACCAGGCCCGCCGGCCGGTGATGCGCCGGTGCACCAGCGTTAACGATGATTAAGAGTACGTTACCGAAGCTGGTTTCATTCGGTAGCTGAGGGCGTTAGGATGCCCGAGCGGCGGTGTCCTGCTCTCTGAGCGGCGATCCGCCTGCCGATGGGGAGGGGTTTTGCTGCTTCCGCACAGCTTGCGTGCGGCCCGAGGGTCAGACCCGTCCGGGCAGCGAACCCTTGTAACGAGTTGAGGACGCGGACCGTTATGGCGAACAACCCGAAGAGAATGCAGGATCCGACCGAAGCGGCGATGTCGGCGATCCAGGAGGCGCTCAATCTGCGCGAGGAGCCTGCGGTTGCGGCGCGCGCACCCGAGCCCGCGCCCCCGACCGCTCCGGCCGCCGACCCGTTCGCCAACATGACAGCCGAGCTTGCCGCCGAGCGGCCGGCGCGGCGCCGCCCGAGCCGCAGCGCCCCCCCGATCGACGAAGATCTGTTCCTGGCTGAAACAGTCGGCCGCGCCCCGGCGCCTGCCGCCGTCGAAGACGTGAAGCCGGTTCAACGCGCCGCCAATGACGACCGCCAGTCGGTCGGCCAGGTCCTGCAATCGATGCAGCGCCGCCCGTCGCGCGCCCCCTACATGGCGGCGTTCTTCCTCTCCGCCGTCTGGGTGCTGCTCGGCGTCGTCGTCGGCGCATCCTATTTCGGCACCGACCTCAAGGCGATCGCGAGCCAGGGCGTGCATCCGACGCTGTTCGCGCTCGCCGCCGGCATCGCGCTCCCGGTGCTCCTGTTCTATGTGCTCGCCCACATGGTGCGGCGCGCGCAGGAATTGCGCATTATCGCGCGCTCGATGACGGAAGCCGCGATGCGGCTCGCCGAGCCGGAGACGATCGCGCGCGAGTCGATCGTGTCGGTCGGGCAGGCGATCCGGCGCGAGGTCGCCGCGATGGGCGACGGTGTGGAGCGCGCGCTCGCCCGCGCCGCCGAACTGGAAGCGCTGGTGCACAACGAGGTCGCCGCGCTGGAGCGCGCCTACAACGATAACGAGCTGCGCATCCGCGGACTGATCGAGGATCTGGCCAACCAGCGCGATTCGCTGGTCGGCCAGGCCGAGCAGGTGCGCAACGCCATTACCGGCGTGCACCTCGGGCTCACCCAGGACATCGCGTCGGTGAGCGAGATGGTCGCGGCGAGCGTCAACGACGCCGCGCAGCGCGTCACCCGCACGCTCGCCGAGAAGGGCGAGCACATCACGCTCGCGCTCGGGCGCGCCGGCGACAACATGATCGATGCGCTGGGCGAGCGCGGCGGCGACCTGCTCGAGCAGATGACGCGCACCAGCGAAGACGTTGCGCGCACGCTCGAGACCGCGAGCGACAAGATGACGTCGAACATCGACGTCAAGTCGGATCACCTGAGCGCGCAGATCGCCGACCTGACGGTGAAGCTGGCGCAGATGCTCTCCTCGCGGCTCGACCACGTCACCGACAACGTGTCGCAGAAGACGCTCGCGATCGCCGAGACACTGATGCGCCGCACCGACGAGATCTCGACCAACCTGACGCGCACCACCGAGCAGTTGACCGATCAGCTGCAGTCGCGCACGCAGGAGATGACCGAGACGATGCTGGAGACGGGCAATCGCCTCGCCGAGACGATCGCTACCCGCGCCGACGACGTCAACAACACGCTCAAGGCGACCGGCGAGTCGCTCGTGCTCGACCTCACGCTGCGCGGCGGCGACGTCGTCGGCAAGCTGGAAGAGACCGGTGCGCGCATCACCGAGACCATTCTCACGCGCGGCGGCAAGGTCTCGGATACGTTCCGCGAGGCGGCCGAGCAGCTCGAGAGTACCATCAATGCCAAGGGCGACAGCGTGCGCGAGCTGCTCGCCTCGCGCCTGCAATCGTTCGAGGAGATGTTCACCCACGGCGGCGCCGAGCTCGCCGAGAAGATCACGCGCGACTCCCAGTCGCTGGGCGGGCTGATCACGCAGCACCTCGGCGAATTCGACCGTACCGTGAAGGTTTACG
>VBAH01000085.1:1483-7497 GCA_005884685.1 Alphaproteobacteria bacterium | reverse complement strand
CCGCCGAATACAATTTCGCCGGCCGCTCGCCCGACGCGCTGCTGCGCGACTTGGGCGAGGCGATCATGGCGCTCGACGCGCCGCGCGCGACCGCGGCCGCCAACGCCTATCTGCAATCCGGCGCCGACCGCCGCGCCTATATGGAAACGGTCGCGCTGTGCGCCTGCCGCTTCCAGGACGACCCGCACAACCAGAAGATCACGATCTCGACCTTCGAGGAGTACGGCCACAACTCGACCCACCTGAGGGACCGGCTATTGCTGGCCACGCCACGCCTTCTGGCCGGCTGGGTTAAGATGCCCGGCGAGCGCGACTGCTTCGCCCGCTTCGAGAAAGAGTGGATTTATAACTAGCCGCTCGGGACGTCTGGGTACCCTACCGGCATTTCCTTGCAGAGTGGGTCAATGCGGTGCCGGAAGGCAGCCCAGGAAGGTTGCTGGAGGTCGCCCTTTCGGTAACGCCGGACGCTTTGTCCGTGGTCAAGAGTTCGCTCATCTCTTGTATTTTGGGGCCCGGGGCGCATAGCTATTCCCGCAGACGGTGCAGGACCAACGAAATGGCGCACACACGGATTGAGGTCAACCCAGAGATCATGGGTGGTAAGCCCGTGATTCGCGGGACCCGTGTGCCGGTTGAGCTTATCCTACGAAAGCTAGGCGCGGGGATGAGTGTCGAAGCGATTCTGGCCGACCATCCCAGGCTGACACCAGACGATATCCCTGCAGCTCAGGCCTTTGCGGCGGATTATCTGGCGGACGAGGAGTTGGTCTACCGCTGAGCGAGCGCCGCGTGCGCTGGCTCGCTGATGAATGTGATGAATGTATCGATGCGGGCTTGGTCAGCCGGCTCCGCGATGCAGGACACGACTTGTCGTACACGGCAGAGATATCCTCAGGCGCCACCGACGCAGATGTGCTGCGCCAAGCATTAGCAGAGACTCGGCTGTTGCTCACCGAGGACAAGGGTTTCGGCGAACTTGTCTTTCGCTTGAAATCACCGGTGCCCGGCGTCGTACTCCTGCGGTTAGACCCCGAAAAACACCTGCTGAAATGGAACCGGCTCGACGTCGCCATTGCTCGATTTGGTGAGAAGTTGTTCGGGCGTTATCTCGTAATCGAAGAGGCTCGGTTTCGCTCGCGGCCGTTGCTTAGGACAGCAAGTGGCTAGCGCTGAGCGAGGCCGGGGTGGCGCGGGCGCGACCAAGGCATTAGATAATCCGTGAGGGTGCGCGCCGGCCTTGCCGGCGGCGCGAGCCCGCGCCCTCTCCCGACCGGAGAGGGATTTTGTTGCCGCCGGGATCGTCCTTGATGGCTGACGCCAGCACTCCCACCCCATCCCAATCCGCGCTGCCGGCTTCGGTCGCCGACACGCTGGCGATGCTCGGCCGCGCCGATTATGTCGCCGACCGCTCGCTCGCCACCGCCGTGCATCTCGCGCTCCACCTGAAGCGCCCCTTGTTCCTCGAAGGCGAGGCCGGCGTCGGCAAGACCGAAATCGCCAAGGTGCTGTCGACCTCGCTGAAGCGGCGCCTCATTCGCCTGCAATGCTATGAGGGGCTCGATGTCGCCTCGGCCGTCTACGAATGGGATTACGCCCGCCAGATGATCGAGATCCGGCTCGCCGAAGCGGCGGAGGAGGATCGCGGCGAGATCGAGAGCACGATCTTTTCCGACCGCTTTCTGATCAAGCGGCCGCTGTTGCAGGCGCTCGAACCGGAGATCGATGGCCCACCGGTCCTCTTGATTGACGAATTAGACCGCACCGATGAACCGTTCGAGGCCTATCTCCTCGAGCTGCTCTCCGACTTCCAGGTGACGATCCCGGAGATCGGCACGATTCGCGCCCAACAGCCGCCGATCGTCGTCATCACCTCAAACCGCACGCGCGAGATCCACGACGCCTTAAAGCGCCGCTGTTTCTATTATTGGGTCGATTACCCGAATGCCGATCGCGAGCTCGAAATCCTGAAGCGCAAGGCGCCACGCGCCAGCGCGGCGCTGTCGCGCGAGGTCGTCGAGTTTGTTCAAAAATTGCGCAAGATGGATCTGTTCAAGCTGCCCGGCATCGCCGAGACGATCGACTGGACCGAAGCGCTGATGCAGTTGGATGCGCTCGAATTGGCGCCGCAGGCGATCAACGACACCTTGGGCGTGCTCCTGAAATACCAGGACGATATCGCGCGCATTCAGGGCAGCGAGGCGGCGAAACTGCTCGAACAGGTCAAGGCCGAGATCGCCGCCGCCCCCCGCGAGCAATAATTCACAATGCAAGCAGTGAGGCGGTGAGAAGAATAGAACAACATTTTACCGCAGAGGACGCGAAGGATTCGCGGAGGAACGCAGAGGTACCGGACGCGCCGAGATGCCATCGCGTTCTCTGCGCTGCCTCTGCGCCCTCTGCGGTGAAGTGTTTTTGTTCTCACCGTCTCGCTGTCTCATTGTTCAACTAAAATGGCAGCCGCAGGTGCACAAGTTTCTGACGGGCGGCTGGTCGCCAATTTGATGCATTTCGCGCGCACCTTGCGCGCCGCCGGCATGCCGGTCGGGCCGGGCAAGGTGCTCGACGCGGTCGCCGCGGTCGAGGCGGTCGGCATCACCGACCGGCGCGATTTCTACTGGACATTGCACGCCGTCTTCGTCAACCGCGCCGACCAGCGGGTATTGTTCGACCAAGCCTTCCACGTCTTCTGGCGCAACCCCGAGCTGTTGAAAAAGATGCTCTCGCTCGTGCTGCCGGAAATGAATATCGACATGCCGCAGCAGCAGGAGGGCGCCGAGATGCTGCGCCGCCTCGCCGAGGCGCTGCACCCGAACCAGCCGGCGCGCGAGGCCGAGGAGACCGAGCTCGAATTCGACGCGGCGATGACCTTTTCGGACCGCGAGCAGCTGCGGCAGATGGATTTCGAGAAAATGTCGCTGGAGGAGCTGGCCCGCGCCAAGGCGGCGATCGCGCGCCTGCGCCTGCCGCTGTTCGATGTGCCGACCCGCCGTTTCGCCCCGAACCCGCGCGGCGCCCGCGCCGATATGCGCGCCACGTTGCGCGCCGCGCTGCGTTCCGGCGGGCTCCTCGAGCTGAAACGCAAAGAGCGGCGCCGCCGTCCGCCGCCGCTCGTCGTCCTGTGCGACATCTCCGGCTCGATGAGCCGCTACAGCCGCCTCTTTCTGCATTTCATGCATTCGATCACCAACGACCGCGACCGGGTCTACACCTTTGTGTTCGGCACGCGCCTCACGAACATCACCCGCTATCTGCGCTACCGCGACGTCGACCTCGCGCTCGACCGGGTCGCCGAAATCGTCGCTGACTGGTCGGGTGGCACCCGGATCGGCTACTGCATCGCCGAGTTCAACCGGCTGTGGTCGCGACGCGTCCTGGGCCAAGGCGCGGTCGTCCTCCTGATCACCGACGGGCTCGACCGCGATGCCGGGACCGGCCTCGCGCATGAGATGGATCGGCTGCACCGCTCCTCTCGCCGGTTGATTTGGCTCAACCCGCTGTTGCGTTACGAGGGTTTCGAGCCAAGATCATTGGGCATGAAGGCGATGCTGCCCCATGTCGACGAGTTTCGGCCGGTGCACAATCTGGAAAGCCTGGAAACGCTGGTTAGTGTGATCAGTGCCGCGGCGCAGCGCCACAGCGCCGCCGCGATGGCCCAGGAACGCTACGGGCTTCGAGAGGAATGTTGAGGGACCAGACATGAGCGATACCGCGGAAATCCTCGAACAGGCGGCGCGCTGGCGCGAAGCGGGCAAAGGCGTCGCGCTCGCGACGGTTGTCAACACCTGGGGCTCCTCGCCCCGACCGCTCGGCTCAAAGCTCGCCGTCGATAGCGACGGCGCCTTTGTCGGCTCGGTGTCGGGCGGCTGCGTCGAGGGCTCGGTCGTCACCGAGGCCTTGGAGACGATCCGCGACGGGAAGCCGCGCCTCCTCGATTTCGGCGTCACGAACGAGCAGGCCTGGGAAGTCGGCCTCGCCTGCGGCGGCAAGATCGAGATCTTTGTCGAGCGCGTCGAATGAAGGGCCGCTTTCTCGACGCGGTGTTGGCGGCCGGGCATCAGCACCGCTCGGTGGCGCTTGCGACCGAATTGAAGGGTGGCGGCCAACTCCTATTGGACGGCGATCGCCTCGAAGGCGAGCTGGCGCTCGACGAGGCCGCGCTCGGCGCGATGCGCGAGGCCTTGCGCGCCGACCGTAACCGCACATTCGACACCGCCGCCGGGCGCGTCTTTGTCGAGGTGTTCAGTCCGCCGCGCCGCTGCTTTGTCGTCGGGGCGGTGCATATCGCGCAGCCGCTCGTGCAGATATTAAGCCTCGCCGATTACCAGCCGATCGTCATCGACCCCAGGCAATCCTTTGCCACCGAAGCGCGCTTCCCCGGTCTCGAACTCTCGACCGAATGGCCCGACGAGGCTTTGGAGCGGCTGAAGCCCGACCACCGCTCGGCGGTCGTGACCCTGACGCACGATCCAAAGCTCGACGACCCGGCGCTCGCGGTGGCGTTGCGCTCGGAATGCTTCTACATCGGCGCGCTCGGCTCGAAGCGCACCCACGCCGCGCGTTGCGGCCGCCTCAAGGAGATGGGGTTCACCGATACCGATCTCGCGCGCATTCACGGCCCGATCGGCCTCTCGATCGGCGCCGTGTCACCGGCCGAGATCGCGGTCTCGATCCTTGGCCAGATGACGCAGATCCTGCGCCGCGGCGAAAAATCCGAGGCGGCGTGAACCAACTGGATCGACCGCTATGCGTCCTTCGAGACGGCGCACTGCGTGCGCCTCCTCAGGATGAGGCACTTTTCTTTATGCCATCCACAGCATCCGTGATCCGGGCGAAGCTCGGGCGCGTCTCGAAGGACGCACGATGTCGTTGCAGCCCCGTTGTGCGGCATGAAATTCGGTGAGGTACCGGTAGCCGAGGCGGAAGGGGCGATCCTCGCGCACAGCCTGAAGCTCGGCGCGACCGCCCTGAAGAAGGGCCGCGTGCTGTCGCGCGCCGATCTCGACGCGATCGCCGCGGCCGGCCTCGCGCATATCGTCGTGGCACGGCTCGAACCCGGCGATCTGCGGGAGGACGAGGCCGCCGCCCGCATCGCCGCCGCCGCCGCCGGGCCCAACATCACGGTCGCCAATGCCTTTACCGGCCGCGCCAATCTGTTTGCCGAGGCGCGCGGCCTTCTCGTCTTCGACCGCGACCGGCTCGACCGCCTCAATCTGGTGGATGAGGCGGTGACCCTCGGGACCCTGCCCGCCTTTGCCGTCGTCGAACCGCGCCAGATGGTCGCGACGGTCAAGATCATCCCGTTCGCCGTGCCGGAAACCGCGGTCGCCAAAGCCGCCGATTTCGCCGCGGCAGACGAACCCTTGCTGCGCGTCGCCGCCTTTGTGCCGCGCGAGGTCGCGCTGATCCAGACGCGGCTTCCGGGCTTCAAGGAAAGCATCCTCGACAAGGCGCTGCGAACACACGGTCACCGATCTCGCGCCGCATATCGCCGCCGCGGCCAAAACGGGGGCCGATCTGGTCTTTGTGCATGGCGCCTCGGTCATCGTCGACCGCCGCGACGTCATCCCGGAAGCGGTCGTCGCGGCTGGCGGGCATATCGACCATTTCGGGATGCCGGTCGACCCCGGCAACATGCTGCTCCTCTGCCATATCGGCGAGACGCCGGTGCTCGGGCTGCCGGGCTGCGCCCGCTCGCCAAAGGTCAACGGTTTCGACTGGGTGTTGGAGCGGCTTGTCGCCGGCCTGCCGGTCGGGCGCGAGGACATCATGAAGATGGGCGCGGGCGGCCTCCTCGCCGAGATCCCGTCGCGGCCGCTGCCGCGCGCCGAGGCCAGCCCCGCCCCCGCCAAGCAGGAAAAGAAGGTTCCGCCCGGCCTTAGTAAGATGGGGCCGCGTATCGCCGCGCTTTTGCTTGCCGCCGGTCAGTCGAGCCGCATGGGCTCAAACAAATTATTGGCCGAGATCGACGGCCGCCCGATGGTCGCGCGGGTGGCGCAGCGGCTCTTGTCGTCGCA
>VBAH01000085.1:0-1326 GCA_005884685.1 Alphaproteobacteria bacterium | reverse complement strand
CCGAGGATATCGACGGCGTCATCGTCTGCCTCGGCGACATGCCCTTGGTCGCGGGCCGCGATCTCGACCGGCTGATCGCCGCCTTCAACCCGCTCGAAGGCCGCGCGATTGTCGTGCCGGTCCGCCGCGGCAAGCGCGGCAACCCGGTGTTGTGGGCGAAGCGCTTCATCCCCCAGATGGCCGAGCTGGCGGGCGATGTCGGCGCCAAGCACCTGATCGGCGAGCATGCCGAGCTCGTCTGCGAGGTCGAGATGGATAGCGACGGCGTCCTCGTCGATATCGACACGCCTGACGCCCTCGCCGGCCTGCGCGACAAGGTCAAACCCACCGCCGCCTAGCGCAAAGCCCCTCTCCCGCACCGCGGGAGAGGGAGGGACCCATCGCGCAGCGATGGGAGGGTGAGGGCCTTTCGCAACAATACCCTCACCCGCCTCGGGCTATGCCCTCGGCACCCTCTCCCGTGGTACGGGAGAGGGGCTAAAAGCTCGCGGCGCTCATCCGTCGCCGGCTAGCGCAGCGCGTTGTGAATGAGATAGTCGGCGAAATCAGCCGGCTTCAGCTTGAGGTCGAGCCGGTCGCTATCGCCGGCCAAGGCGCGCGTCACGAGGATATGGTTCTCGACCTGCTCGGCGCGCAGCCGGAACACGCCAGGCGTCCCCTTGAGCTTCGGATAGAGGTTCGGATCGAGCATCCGCTCCTTGCGCGCCAGCCGCGCCAACGCCTCCTCTTCGGTGAGCCCCTCGACCTCGCGGCTCTTGACGATCTTCCAGTCGCCCTCGCCGGCCCACCCCGCCGCGGCGAGCGCTTTCGGATCGCCATCCGCGACCCCGACCTTATAGACGTGCTTGCCTTGCCCGACATCCGATCCCCAGCGGCCGAGTTTGACGCTGCGTGCGACAAAAAGTACCGGCATCGATTTTTGCCTCACGATTTGTGCTGCGGCGAGGAATAGCCCGCGGGCCTTGCTCGTTACAACGCCGCTTGTCACCCGCCGCTGTCACCTGAGGTCAATTTCCCCTCGGTCAATTTTCAGGGCCGCCCCATGCCGCTATTGATCGGATCCACCACCTTCGCCTGCACGCTGCTCTCGATGGCGCTCGGACAGATCGCCGTCGGGATGGAAGCAATGGGCGTCATGCTCGCCTCGCTCGTCTTGATGAGCCTTCAACGCGAATAGTTTTCGCGCTCATCGCGTAATCGGTCTGCGCCAGATAGCCGCAGACGCAAAGACTTCGCAAACGCGAGCGTTTCCGCCATTTTGCCGCGCACGACACGCAACTCTGCGCGTCGTTTACGAAGTGACACAATCCGATACTTTTTGTTAAG
>VBAH01000084.1 GCA_005884685.1 Alphaproteobacteria bacterium | reverse complement strand
TCCCTAGTGAACCCAGGCAGTACTCCTTCGCGGTGCATCCAAATCCGGCGCGCCAGGTCGTCGGTCATCCAATGTACAATGTTCCGTTCCTACGGCTGGCGAGAATGTAAACGTAGAAGCTCACCCGTCTGCCCTATGGATCCCCGCTTTCGCGGGGATGAGCGGAAGATAGAGTCATCGCCCCGCCGCGTAGCCCTGCATGCCGCGCGGATTGGCGGCGGCCTTGCGGCGCTTGCCGTCGCGCGCCGCGGCAGTCAGCCGCCCCTCGGACCAGTCCGGCCCGACCTCGAGCTTGTGGCCGCGCTTCTTCAATTCGTCCTGCGTCGCCTTCGGCACGCGGCCTTCGACCACCACCACGCCCGGGCGCGCGGTGCGCGGCCAGAACGAGGAGAGGAAATGCTCGGTGTGCCAGGCCGGCGCATCGATCGCCTCCTGCAGGTTCATCTTGGCGTGCACATGGCGCAGGAAGAATTGCGTGATCCACTGGTCCTGCTGGTCGCCGCCGGGCGAGCCCCAGGCGAGATACGGCTCGCCGTCGCGCAGCGCCATGGTCGGCGTGAGCGTCGAGCGCGGGCGCTTGCCGGGCGCGAGCGAAGCCGGATGGCCTTCCTCGAGCCAGAACATCTGCGCGCGCGTACCGAGCGGGAAGCCGAGCTCGGGGATGACCGGCGAAGAATGCAGCCAGCCGCCGGACGGCGTGGATGAGACCATGTTGCCGGCCTGGTCGACGATGTCGAAGTGCACCGTGTCGCCCGGCACCGCGCCCATCTTCTCGCGCTTCTTCGCCTGCATGGCGATGGCGTCGGGGAGATCGTCCTGGTCGTGGGTCCAGGGAATGTCGCCGACGGTCGGCTCCCCTGCCCCGCTCGATCCCACCGCCGCGCGCGCGGCGTCGGCAAGGCGCAGGCCCATGGTCTTGCCGAAGCCTTCGATATGGCCAGGGCGGATTTCGAGCGAGGCCTGCCCGGTGATGAGCTTGCGGCGCTCGTCGTTGTATTTGTCGGAGAGCAGCGTCTCGATCGGTACGTCGACGAACTTCGGATCGCCGTAGAATGTGTCGCGGTCCGCAAACGCCAACTTGGCGCACTCGACCTGATAGTGGATGAAATCGGGATCGCGCGGATCGAACGAGTCGAAGTCGAAACCCTTCGCGAGCGCGAGCTGCTGCAACGTGACCAGCCCCTGCGTCCACGTGCTCGCCTTGAGCACCGTATAGCGGCCGTAGTCGTACGCGATCGGCGCCTCGACGGTCGCCTGCCACTTCGCCATGTCGTCGGCGGTGAGCACGCCGCGATGGCGCCGGCCGGACGTATCCATGACTTCCTGCGTGCGGCAGAACTTGTCGATCGCCTCGGCGACAAATCCCTTGCTCCAGACGGCGCGCGCGCGCTCGATCTCGGCCTCACGGTCGCCGCCATTGGCAGCCTCGCGCAGGATGCGCTCGTAGGTCTCCGCCATCTTCGGATTGGTGAAGTGCGTGCCGGGCTTCGGCACCTTGCCGCCGGGGAGATACACATCCGCCGACGTCGGCCAGTGCTCGCGGAACAGGTCTTTCACGGTATCGATGGTGGCGCAGATGCGCTCGACCAGCGGATAGCCGTTGCGCGCGTAGCCGATCGCGGGCGACAGCACGTCGGTAATCCGCATCGTGCCGTAGTCGCGCAGGAGCGTCATCCAGGTGTCGAAGGTGCCCGGAATGCAGGCCGCCAGCAGCCCGGTGCCGGGCACGAGGTCGAGGCCCAACTTGTCGCGATAATGCGCGATGGTCGCGCCGGCCGGCACGGAGCCCTGCCCGCAGATCACCTCCGGCTTGCCGCGCCGCACGTCGTACAGGATCACCGGCACGTCGCCGCCCGGCCCGTTGAGGTGCGGCTCGACCACCTGCAGGGTGAACGCGGTCGCGCTAGCCGCGTCGAACGCGTTGCCGCCGCGCTCCAGGATGCCCATGCCCACGGCGGTTGCGATCCAGTGGGTCGAGGTAACGACCCCGAAGGTGCCGTCGATCTCGGGGCGGGTGGTGAATGGATTCGGAGTGACGAAGTTCATGAACGGTCCGGGGCTCGCGCTGCGGAAAAACCGCCGGACTTGACCACAGTTCGCCGCCCGGGGAAACCGCTTGGCGCCCGGATCAGCCTGCCAGCCATCACATGCGATTGATCAGAAGGCGTTAAGCCGCCTTGGCCTCGCCGCGCGGGGCGGCCATCCGCTCGAGGATTTTCGTCCAGGTCTCGGCGTTCTGGATGACGTCGCGCATGCGCAGCAGGAACGCTTCTTCGGTGAAATAGCGGCGCCAGCGCTCGCTGCGGTAAAGCTCGACGTAGTGCCGGCGGCGGCGCTCGGCGAGCGCATGCAAGCCGCGCACGGTCTCGATCGACATCCGAACCGACTTCTCGCCCAGCATACGCGTCCGGCCCCACAGAGTACGCAACGTCCTGCCCACCAAGCCGGAATGCTCGGTACGCAACAACGACGCACGCTCGTATAGACTCAAAAAAACAGGAGCCCGCGGACGCGATACTGAACGGCATGCAGCCCCGCCGGCATCCTCGCGCCGTAGCGTCAGTCATGCAACGGGAGAAGTGCGCCGGCTTGTCCGCTTGTGGACAATCGGGCCCAGTTTTTCCGCAACCGTTGCCGATTGGCATCGGTTGCGCGGCGCAGTCGCCCGTTCTCCGCTCATTCCCGTCCCCGCCTGCGCGGGGACAGGCTCCAGCGGGAATCCAGGGCCCAGAACTGGGTCCCGGCTTTCGCGCGGACGAGCGGATAGGAGAGGGCTACAGCTTGATGCGCAGCAGGTGCGCGATCTCGCCGACGATGCCGCGCCGGAACAACAGCACGCACACCACGAAGATCACGCCCTGGATCACGGTGACCCATGATTCCAGCGCGTTGAGGTAATTCTGCATCGCGATGATGACGAACGCGCCCGCGACCGGTCCGAACACGGTGCCCAGTCCGCCGACCAGGGTCATCAGCACCACCTCACCCGACATCGTCCAATGCACGTCGGTGAGCGAGGCGATCTGGAACACGATCGCCTTGGTGCCGCCGGCGACGCCGGCGAGCGTGGCCGAGAGCACGAAGGCGACCAGCTTGTAGCGGTCGGTCTTATAGCCGAGCGAGATCGCGCGCGGCTCGTTCTCGCGGATCGCTTTCAGCACCTCGCCGAACGGCGAATTGATGATGCGCAGGATCAACAGGAAACAGGCAAGGAAGATGACCACGACCAGCGCGTACATCGTATTGTTGCTGGCGAGATCGATCAGCCCGAACAGTTTTCCGCGCGGGACCCCCTGGATGCCGTCCTCGCCGCCGGTGAACTTCGCCTGCAGCGCGAAGAAGAACATCATCTGGGCGAGCGCGAGCGTGATCATCGCGAAATAGATGCCCTGGCGGCGGATCGCGAGCGAGCCGGCGACCAGGCCGAGCACCGCGCCTGTGGCCGCTCCGGTCAGAATCGCAAGCTCGGGCGGGAAACCCCACACCTTGGCGGCGTGCGCCGCGAGATAACTCGCCCAGCCGAAATAGAGCGCATGACCGAACGACAGAAGCCCGACATAACCGATCAGCAGGTTGAAGGCGCAGGCAAACAGCGCAAAGCACAGCGCCTGCATCAGGAACAGCGGATAGATGAAGAACGGCGCGACGATCAGCACCGCCGTCATGATGAGAAACGCGATCGTCTCGCTGCGGCCTTCGGCCGAATGCTCAGGCGCCGCGATGGTATCGCTCGCGACCGCCATGTCAGGCCGTCCTTCCGAACAGGCCGGCCGGCCGGATCAGCAGCACGATCGCCATGATGACGAAGATCACCGTGTTGGACGCCTCGGGGAAGAACACCTTGGTCAGGCCTTCGATGACGCCGAGGCCGAAGCCGGTGACGATCGCGCCCATGATCGAGCCCATCCCGCCGATCACCACCACGGCGAACACCACGATGATCAGGTCCGAGCCCATCTGCGGCGAGACGTTGTAGATCGGCGCCGCCATCACGCCGGCGAGCGCGGCAAGCCCGACGCCGAAGCCGTAGGTCAGCGTGATCATGCGCGGCACGTTGATGCCGAAAGCGCGCACCAGCGTCGGGTTCTCGGTCGCGGCGCGCAGGTAGGCGCCGAGCCGCGTGCGCTCGATCACGAACCAGGTGCCAAGGCAGACGACCAGCGAAGCGACGACCACCCACGCGCGGTAGTTCGGCAGGAACATGAAGCCGAGGTTCTGCCCGCCGCGCAGCGAGTCCGGCATCGCGTAGGGCAGCCCCGAGGAACCGAAGTAATTGCGGAAGACTCCCTCGATGATCAGCGCGAGACCGAACGTGAGCAGCAGGCCGTAGAGGTGATCGAGCTTGTACAGCCACTGCAGCATGGTGCGCTCGATGATCATGCCGAACAGGCCGACGACGACCGGCGCGACGATGAGCGCCCACCAGTAGCTGAGCCCCGCGTATTGCAGCAGGAAGAACGCCATGAAGGCGCCCATCATGTATTGGGCGCCGTGGGTGAAGTTGATGATGTTGAGCATGCCGAAGATCACGGCGAGCCCGAGACTGAGCAGCGCATAGAACGAGCCGTTGATCAGCCCGATCAACAGCTGGCTGAACAGCGCATTCGAAGGGATGCCGAAGATTTCGAACATCAACCTTTCCCCCGTCATCGCCGGGCTTGACCCGGCGATCTCGCTTAGGAGGGTTCACGCCCTCCTTGCCGGGATCACCGGGTCACGCCGCGCGAATGCGCGGCGGCCCGGTGATGACGAAGACGTCAGCTTCCCACCAGCGGGCAGTTGCCTTCCTTGAGCGGACGGAACGCCTCCGCCGCCGGGATGGTGGCCTTGAGATGATAGAAGTCGCCCGGGTACTTCGACTCGGATGGCTTCTTCACCTCGAACAGATACGCGTCGTGGATCTTGCGGCCGTCGGCGCGGATCGTGCCCTTTCCGAACAACTGGTCGTCGGTCGGAATCTCCTTCATCTTCGCCGCCACGGTCTTGCCGTCCGGATTGCCGCCGAGCGCGACGCGCGCCTTGAGGTAATGCAGGATGCCCGCGTAGACGCCCGCATGGATCATGGTCGGGAACTTACCCGGACGCTCGCCCTGCCAGCGCTTGGTCCAGGCGCGGTTCACGTCGTTGGCATCCCAGTACCAGGTCTCGGTCAGCGACAGGCCCTGCGCGGTCTGCAGGCCAAGCGCCGCGACGTCGCTCGAGAACACCAGCAGGCCGGCGAGTTTCTGGCCGCCCGAGACGATGCCGAACTCGGACGCCGCCTTGATCGAGTTGATGGTGTCGCCGCCCGCATTGGCGAGGCCGATGACCTTCGCCTTCGAGGTCTGCGCCTGCAGCAGGAACGACGAGAAGTCGTTGGTGTTGAGCGGATGGCGCACCTTGCCGAGCACCTTGCCGCCGTTCTTCTCGACCACCTCGGAGGTGTCGCGTTCGAGCGCGTGACCGAACGCATAGTCGGCGGTGAGGAAGAACCAGGTGTCGCCGCCGGTCTTGACCATCGCCTTGCCGGTGCCGTTCGCCAGCATCCAGGTGTCGTAGGTCCAGTGGATCGTGTTGGCGTTGCACTTCGGACCGGTGAGGTCGGAGGCGGCTGCGCCGGACACGATGAACAGCTTGTTCTTCTGGCTGGCGACCTGGCTGGTCGCGAGCGCGACGCCGGAATTCGGCACGTCGATCACCATGTCGACGTTCTCGGAGTCGAACCATTTGTTGACGATGCCGGAGCCGACATCGGGCTTGTTCTGATGGTCGGCGCTGACGAGCTCGACCTTGACGTTCGGGTGATCCTTGGTGAAGTCGGCGACCGCGAGCTTTGCGGCGGCGACCGAGCCGGGTCCGCCGATGTCGGCGTAGAGGCTCGACATGTCGCTCATCACGCCGATCTTGACGTTCAATTGCTGGGCCTGCGCACTTCCGCAGGCCAGGGCGGCGGCAAGCGCCGCCATACTAATAAGGTGTTTCATCCGTATTTCTCCTTCTTTCTTCAACTCACGATCACGCCGAACCCGGCGCGCAGTCCTAAACCCCCAGATACTCGTGAAGCTTTTCGAGGTTCGCGTCCAGTTCTGAATTGGCAAACGCGTCGATGATGCGGCCGTGTTCCATGACGTAATAGCGGTCCGCGACGGTCGAGGCGAAGCGGAAATTCTGCTCGACGAGCAGGATGGTAAAGCCCTGCTCCTTGAGCGTGCGGATGGTGTGGCCGATCTGCTGGATGATCACCGGCGCCAAGCCTTCGGTCGGCTCGTCGAGCAGCAGCAGGCGCGCTCCGGTGCGCAATATCCGCCCGATCGCCAGCATCTGCTGCTCGCCGCCAGAAAGCTTGGTGCCCTGGCTGCGCAGCCGTTCCTTGATGTTGGGAAACAGCGTGAAGATGCTGTCGGTCTTCAATCCGCCGGGCTTCACCTCGGGCGGGAGGAAGAGGTTTTCCTCCACGTCAAGGCTCGCGAAGATGCCCCGCTCCTCCGGGCAGAAGGCGATACCGCCGCGCGCGATCGCATTCGACGAAAGACCAATCAGCTCGCGCCCCTCGAAGCGGACCGAGCCTTTGCGCTGGCCGACGATGCCCATGATGGATTTCAGCGTCGTGGTCTTGCCGGCGCCGTTGCGGCCGAGCAAGGTCACGACCTCGCCGGCGCGCACCTCGAAGCTCGCACCGTGCAGGATGTGGGACTCGCCATACCAGGCGTGCAGGCCCTCGACCGCGAGCAGTGGGGCGCTCGGCACGTCAAGCATGGCCGGTCCCCATGTAGGCTTCGCGGACATCCGGGTTGTTCGACACCGTTGCGTAGTCGCCCTCGGCGAGCACGCGTCCGCGCGTCAGCACGGTGATCCGGTGCGACAAGTTCGAGACGACGCTGAGATTGTGCTCGACCATCAGCACCGTGCGGTTCGTGGCGACCGACTTGATCAGCGCGGCAATGCGCTCGATGTCCTCGTGCCCCATGCCGGCAGTCGGCTCGTCGAGCAGCAACATCTCGGGATCGAGCGCGATCGTGGTGGCGAGCTCGAGCGCACGCTTGCGGCCGTAGGGCAGCTCGACCGCGGTCAGGTCGGCGAATTCGGCGAGCCCCACGTCGCCGAGCAGCGCCAGCGCGCGATCGTTGAAGGCGTCGAGCACGCGTTTGGAGCGCCAGAAATCGAACGACCCGCCGCGTTTGCGCTGCAGCGCGATGCGGATGTTCTCGCGGCAGGTGAGATGGGGAAACACGGCCGAGATCTGGAACGAGCGCACCAGCCCAAGACGCGCGATTTCGGTCGGCGGCAAGCCGGTGATGTCCTGTCCCTTGAATGCGATGCGGCCGCGCGTCGGCTGAAGGAACTTGGTGAGCAGGTTGAAGCAGGTGGTCTTGCCGGCGCCGTTCGGGCCGATCAGCGCGTGGATCGTCCCGCGCGCGACGCGTAACGTCACGCCGTTCACCGCGACGAAGCCGGCGAACTCCTTGGTCAGATCCTCGGTCTCGAGGATGATCTCCCCGCTCATCGACGCCACAAGTCCCCTCTTACGGGGACTTACAGCCATAAACGGCGCAGCACGTCCAGTGGACGTTCGGACGCCGCTGACGGCGGCCCATGGGAGCCAAACTGACAGCCCGCCCGGACGGGGACCGTCCGAGCGGGCCAGCCGGACCGACGCGCAGGTGGAATGGGGCAGACGCGCCGACCGAACTTCGCGTGTGTTCGCTGATAGTTAGTCGCCGGAGGGAGGCATCAGGTTCACCGCGACCCAGATACTCAGTTGGCAGGCGCAGGTGCGGCGCTCGAGACATCGCTGGACGTTGCTCCAGCCGCCGTGACGGCGGCCAGGGCGTCGGCAAGGCCGGAGCCGTATTGCTCGTCATGACCCGGGGCCCCGAGATCGCGCGCCGTCGACATCAGGAGGCGCCGGATCGATGCCGCATCGAGGGTGGGATTGCGTTCGATGAGCAGCGCCGCGATGCCGCTCACCTGCGCGGCCGCGAACGACGTGCCCGACTGCATCTGGTAGCTGCCGTTCGGAGCGGCGAGGAGAATATCGACGCCCGGCGCCGCGACCGCGATGTGGGTGCCGCGGTTCGCCTGGGCGAACAGCCGGTCATTGTTGTCGGTCGCGGTGACCGCGATCACCTCCGGATCGGCGGCCGGGTAAAGCGGACGCGAATTCGGGCCGGCATTGCCGACCGCCGCGATCAGCACCGCGCCCTTGCCGCGCAGGGCAGCCAGCATCCTGTGCAGTTCCTCGTCGGCGGGACCGGCGAAGCTCATGTTGATGATGCGCGCCTGCGATTTGCCGGCCCAATCCAGTCCCTTGAGAATGTTCAGGCTGGTGCCATCGGATCGCGCGGAGCCAAATGCATGGACCGCGAGCAGCTTCACCCCTGGCGCAGCGCCTGTGAGCCTGCCGTGCGCCGCAATGACACTGGCGATGCCGGTGCCATGAGCATGCGGCTTGTCGGCGGCGCCGGTTGCGTCGAACGAAGAGACGACCACGTCGGCAAGATCGGGGTGGCTCGTGTCGATCGGCGTATCGACGACCGCGACCAGGACGCTTGCGCCCTTCGCGAGCGCGTGCGCCTCGGGCAGGCGCAACTTGGTGAGTGCGTATTGCAGCGGGTCGGCCGCGGCCGGCGGCGTGCCCGCCTGCTGCAGGGCATGGAGGTAGTTCGGCTGCGCGCCGAGGATGCGCGCGTCGGCCTGCAGCGAGCGGATCACGGTCGCAACCGGGCGGCCGTCGTTGATGCGCAGCCGCGCGAGCCGGCGCCGCGTGAGCGTGAAGTCCTGCGTTTCAAGGCGGGTCAGGCGATTGCGGCGCGCGATCGCATCGAGCGCCGGGATTGACGTGGCGGCGGAGATGTTGAGCAGCACCTCATTCGTCACGAAGCGCCGTTCGCCCGGCGGCGGCACGTCGAAGCCGCCGCGCCGCGCGATCTGCTGCTGCTGCTGTCGCTTCTGTTTCTTTACGGCTTTCTTCTTTCGCCGCACCGGTCCCTGATCACCGTCATCGACGATCACAACGGTGTTGCCGGGCCCATAGCCGCCCGGCACGATCACGCCACCGCCGCCTCCGGGAAAACGCGGGCCGCCGCCGCCCGGATAGCGCGGGCCATCATTGCCGGGAAACCGCCCGCCATTTCCGGGCGTGCGCATGCCGTCGCCGCCCATGCCGCGGCCGCCGCCGAGGCTGCGTGCAACCCCGTCTGCGACTGAGGAGAAGATCATCGCGCCGGCCGCGAGGAAGACAATGGCCGCGCGGGCAAAGCGCTGCAGAGATGAGCGATCGTTGATGCGGGACATAGGCAACCTCCGCCACGCGCGGACATGCTTCCGCGCAACAGCCCCATTCCGCTTGTCAGAAACGCAGTGCCGGCCTCGACCGGCCGGCACGCGGAAAGCTTGATCAGCTTACTCGGTCGGCTTCGGGCCGATGAAGCGCACGACGCTCTCGTCCTGCAGCTTCTTGACGGTGCGCGCGAGCTCTTCCTTCGGCATGCCGGTCATCGCGAGGCGCACGGTGTAGACGCCGCCGCCGCTCGGTCCATCCACGATCGCGATCTTGTAATTCTCGAGCAGCTTGTTCACGTCGCCGGTCGCCGCCTCGGGAGCGAACCGGATCAGCGCATAAGTGCCGCCCTTGATCGCCTGATCGGTCTGCACAGAGGCGGTATGGAAGTCACCGCCCTGACGCTCGCTCATGAACATTCCGGCAAGCAGCCCGGCCTGCAGCACCACCGCCAGCGCAGCAGCGGTCGCCGACCACGCCAGTGTGCGCGGCGAGAAGGACGAGAGCCGCTCGCTCA
>VBAH01000018.1 GCA_005884685.1 Alphaproteobacteria bacterium | reverse complement strand
AGATGCGCACCCCTCAGGCTCGGGCACAAGCGTCATTTCGCACGGCGCTCAGCGCCTTGGCCTTGGTCCCATTGGGAGCAAACAAGACTGTCCGCACGACGTGGACACAAATAATTACCAATATAAAACACACGGTCGGGGCAATATGCCCTATATTTATTATGATCTTTCCAGCGGTCAGAAATGATTTCGGATGGATTTACAGTACATCTGAACCTCCTGAGGGCATGAATATGTCGGGTGAAAGTCTCGTTGTGATCCTGTTCGTCGGCGTGGTTGCCGGCTGGTTGGCCGGTCAAATCGTGCGCGGAACCGGATTTGGAATCGTTGGCGATCTCGTCGTTGGGATCATCGGTGCCTTCATTGGGGACTGGCTGCTGCCTCGGCTCGGCGTTCACCTCGGTGTCGGAATCATCGCGGCAATCGCCGACGCCACGATAGGCGCTATCCTGTTGCTGCTCGTCGTCAGGCTCGTCCGGGGCGGCGGTTATTGGGAGGGCAGCGGTGGCGGCCGGCGTTGGGGCGGTTGGGGCAGCCGTCGTTATTAAAGCACCTAGAACCGATGCTCGCTGATCGTGTGGGTTCTGCTTCGGTCAGTGCTCGGGCTGACCGCAGCCAGATCGTCAGCATCACGGGCGAGGGAACCGTCGTAGACTTTTTTGGTGCGCGTTCGGAATCCTGAACGACATTCAGCTTCCGCCAAAGCGGCCGCTGCGCTAGGATGCCGCAGCTTCGAAATCCCGCTCCGGAGGAATTGAGATGAGCCGCGCCTACAATGTCGTCGACGCCGACGGTCACATCCTCGAGCCGCTCGATCTCTGGGACAAATACATCGACCCCGGGTTCCGCGACCGGGCGCCCCGCATCGTCACCGGCGAGAACGGCAAGCAGTGCCTCGTCATGGACGAGCATGTCGTCGGCAACAACCAGCGCGGCATCGGCGGCATCGGCGGGGTCGGGGCGCGGCAGGGCGTCGTCGCGGCCGATGCGATGGAATACCAGGACGGCAAGCCCGGCGGCTTCGACCCGCACAAGCGCATCCCCGACATGGACGCAGACGGGATCGACGCGGCCTTTCTCTATCCGAGCCTGGGCCTGTTCTCCGGCGCGATCCACGACCCGCAGCTCGCCGCCGCGACCTGCCGCGCCTACAACCGCTGGCTCGCGGATTACTGCAAGCCTTACCCCGACCGGCTGTTCGGTGTCGCGATGCTGCCGATGCAGGAAGTCGAACTGGCGATCGCCGAGATGCGCTTTGCCAAAAAGGAGCTCGGCTTCAAGGGCGGCTTTATCCGCCCGAACCCCTACAACAACAAGATGATCAATCACCCCGATTACGAGCCGTTCTGGGCGGCGGCCGAGGATCTCGATTTCTCGATCGGCTTCCACGAAGGCGCCGCGGCGGGGATGCCGCAAGTCGGCATCGACCGCTTCGCAGGGCGCGGGGCGCGGCACATCATCACCCATACGATGGAGATGATGCTGGCCTGCCTGGCGGTGATCTGGGGCGGCGTCTGCGAGAAGCACCCGAAGATCCGCATCGGCTTTCTGGAGTCCGGCGGCGGCTGGATCGCGCCGTGGCTCGACCGCATGGACCGCCATTTCGACGATCAGGGCTTCAATGACTCGGGGCTGACGATACGGCCAAGCGAATTGTTCCAGCGCAATTGCTGGATTTCGTTCGAGCCGGTCGAGGGCAGCCTCAAGGTGCTCGCCGACTATGTCGGGCCGCATAAGATCATGTGGGCGACCGACTACCCGCACCCGGACGGCTTCTTCCCCGGCGCGCCCGCCATGGTCAGACAGCGGCTCGAAGGGCTGTCCGACGCGACCAAGCACCAGGTCATGGCCGGCGGCGCGATGGGCTTCTACGGCCTGAACTGATCGATAGCGGACGCGAAGGGTACGCGAAGGACGCGAAGTCGGCGCAGCGGCTGAAATGCCGTCGCGTGCCCTTGCGTATCCATTGCGTCCCTTCGCGTTACCTACTCTCGGGAGGAACACGCTGATGGGTCGCGCCTACAATGTCGTCGATGCCGACGGGCATGTGCTCGAGCCGCTCGATCTGTGGGACAATTACATGGAGCCCCGCTTCCGCAACCGGGCGCCGCGGCTGATCAAGGACAAGGACGGCAAGGAGCGGCTCGTCATCGAGGAGCAAATCCTCGGCAGCGCGCAGGCCGGGCTCGGCGGCGCCGGCGGGGTCGGCGCGCGCCAGGGTGTCGTCGCCAGTAATACGATGGAGTACAAGGAAGGCCGCAAGGGCGGTTTCGACCCGCATGCCCGCATGCCCGACATGGATGCGGACGGCATCGACGCGGTGTTCCTGTATCCGACGCTCGGTCTGTTCTCCGGTGCGATCCACGATCCCGAACTCGCGGCCGCGACCTGCCGCGCCTACAACCGCTGGCTCGCCGATTACTGCAAACCCTATCCCGACCGGCTGTTCGGGATCGCGATGCTGCCGTTGCAATCGGTCGATCTGGCGATCGCCGAGATGCGCTTCGCCAAGAAGGAGCTCGGCTTCAAGGGCGGCTTTATCCGTCCCAATCCCTACAGCGACAAGATGGTCGACGCGCCGATGTACGAGCCGTTCTGGGCGGCGGCGGCAGATCTCGATTTCTCGATCGGCTTCCACGAAGGCGCCGCGGCGGGGATGCCGCAAGTCGGCATCGACCGCTTCGCAGGGCGCGGGGCGCGGCACATCATCACCCATACGATGGAGATGATGCTGGCCTGCCTGGCGGTGATCTGGGGCGGCGTCTGCGAGAAGCACCCGAAGATCCGCATCGGCTTTCTGGAGTCCGGCGGTGGCTGGTGGCCTCAAGACGCGGCCGAGCGAACTGTTCCAGCGCAATTGCTGGATTTCGTTCGAACCCGTCGAGGGCAGCCTGCGCGTGCTGGCCGATTATATCGGCGCCAACAAGATCATGTGGGCGACGGATTACCCGCATCCCGACGGCTTCTTCCCCGGCGCGCCCGACATGGTCCGGAAACAGCTGAAAGGCGCGTCGGCCGCGACCCAGCGGCAGGTCATGGCCGAAGGCGCGAAGAGCTTTTACGGGCTGAACTGAGCGGGGCTGACGCTCATTCAGCCGAAGCGGGCGAGAAACCGCACGAGGCGGCGAGTGCGCGGCGCGAACAGAGCAGGCGTGTAGTAGGCGCCGGCGGCGCGCTTGCCGGCTTCGCCGCGCGTCGGATAGGGCACGATCAGATTGGCCATCGCGCCGATCTTGAGCTTCTGCGAGATCGCCAATGCCCAGGGCAGGATCAGGTCACCGGCAGACGCGCCGAGGATCGTCGCGCCGACGATGCGGCCATTGGCGCGGGTGATGATTTTCACCTCCCCAACCGTGTCGCGCTCGGTATGGGCGCGATCGTTGTCGGCGAACGGCCAGCGCAGCACGTGCACATCTCCTTGCTCGCGCGCGCCCGCTTCGGTCAACCCCACCTGCGCCAATTCCGGATCGGTGTAGGTAACCCAGGGGAGGGCGCGGTAGTCGACCCGCGCCGGCAGCCGGAACAGCGCGTTCCGAATGACGATCCCGGCGTGGTAGAGCGCGACATGCGTGAATTGCGGCCCGCCGGCCGCATCGCCGATGGCAAAGGCTCGGCGGTTCGTCGTGCGCAGCCGCGCATCGACCGTGATGGCGTGCGGTGTCGTTTCAATCCCGGCGGCGTCGAGGTTTAGCGCGGCCGTATCGGCGCGACGGCCGGTGGCGATCAGCAGATGCGAGCCGATGATTTGCTCGCCATTTTTCAGCACGACCGCGATACCGGAACCGCTGCGCTCGATGCGTTGGATACTGACCGATGGCTTCAGCGCGATGCCGTCCTCGGCGAACTGGGCAATGAGAAGACCGGCGAGCTCCTGATCCTCGTGCGGCAAGAGCGGCCCTGCATCGATGACCGTCACGGCGGCGCCGAGCCGGTGATAGGCCTGCGCCAGCTCGATCCCGACCGGCCCGCCGCCGATGACGATCAAATGCTCGGGAGGCTCGCGGTTCGTGAAAATTGTTTCGTTCGTGAAATACCGCGCCGTGTCGAGGCCGGGGATCGGCGGCACGACCGGGTGCGAGCCCGTCGCGATGACAAACCGGCGCGGAC
>VBAH01000083.1 GCA_005884685.1 Alphaproteobacteria bacterium | reverse complement strand
GGTCAGCGTGAGCACATGCACCTCGGCGCGCAGCGACTTGATCTTCTCCTTGTGCGCGACGCCGAAGTGCTGCTCCTCGTCCACCACCAGCAGCCCGAGGTCCTTGAACCCGATCGCCTTGCCGAGCAGCGCGTGGGTGCCGACCACGATGTCGATCGTGCCGTTGGCCAGTCCTTCCTTCACCTTCTTCAGCTCGGCATTGGGAATCAGGCGTGACGCCTGCGCGACGTTCACGGGAAAGCCGCGGAAGCGTTCGCTGAAGGTCTTGTGGTGCTGGCGCGCGAGCAGCGTGGTCGGCACCACGACGGCCACCTGCTTGCCGTTCATCGCCGCGATGAAGGCGGCGCGCAGCGCAACCTCGGTCTTGCCGAAGCCGACGTCGCCGCACACGAGGCGATCCATCGGCTTGCCCGAGCCGAGGTCGTCGAGCACCGTATTGATGACCGTCTCCTGATCCTCGGTCTCGTCGTACGGAAAGCCGGCGCAGAACTCCTCGTACATGCCGTGCGCGACGGTGAGACGCGGCGCTTCGCGCAAGAGCCGCGCGGCCGCGATCTTGATCAGTTCGCCCGCCATCTCGCGGATGCGGTTCTTCAACCGGGCCTTGCGTGTCTGCCAGCCGGCGCCGCCGAGCCGGTCAAGCTGAATGCCGGCATCCTCGGAGCCATAGCGCGACAGCAATTCGATGTTCTCGACCGGCAGAAAGAGCTTGGCGCTCTCGGCGTAGTGCAGCTCGAGGCAGTCATGCGGCGCGCCCGCCGCCATGATGGTCTGCAGGCCGACGAAGCGGCCGATGCCGTGGTCCACATGCACGACGAGGTCGCCGGCATCGAGGCTGGTGACCTCGGCGATGAAGTCTTCCGGCCGTTTCGAAGCGCGGCGGCGGCGCACCAGCCGGTCGCCCAAAATATCCTGTTCGCAGATGACCGCGAGCTCATCCGCTTCGAAGCCGCTTTCGAGGCCGAGCACCGCGAGCGCGACCTCGATGTTCGGCCGCCGCAGCACGTCGGGGTAGCCGGCGACATTGGTGAGATTGACAAGGCCGTGATCGGCCAGCACGTGGCTCATGCGCTCGCGCGAGCCTTCGCTCCACATCGCGATGACGACGCGCTTGCCCGCGCCCTGCAGCGTGTGGACGTGTCTGGTCACCGCATCGAAGACGTTGGCTTCCGCCTCGGTGCGTTCGGGGGCGAAGTTGCGGCCCTGACGCGTGCCGGCGTCAACCACCGCAGTGTCGGCATCGGCAAACGGCGTCAGCCGCGCCAGCGCGCCCCGCCCCAGCAACGATTGCCACTCGCTCTCGCCGAGGTAGAGCCGCTCCGGCGGCAATGGCTTGTAGACGGTACCGGCGCGGTCCGCCTCGAGCGCCTCGCGCCGCGCCTGGTAGTAGTCGGCGATCTGGGCGAAGCGCTCATGTGCCGCCTCCTCGGCGAGCGGTTCGAGCACGACTGCCGCACCCGGCACATAATCGAACAGCGTATCGAGCTTGCCGTGAAACAGCGGCAGCCAGTGCTCCATGCCGGGATGGCGGCGGCCTTCGCTCACCGCCTCGTAAAGCGGATCGTTCGGCGACGTGCCGAACGCTTCGACGTAGCCGGTGCGGAATCGGCGCATCGTGTCGCTGGTAAGCTGGAATTCGGCGACTGGGACGAGATCGAGGGTACGCAGCGTCTCCATCGAGCGCTGCGTCTCGGCATCAAAGGTGCGGATCGATTCCAGCGTGTCGCCGAAGAAATCGAGCCGCACCGGGTCGCCCAGGCCCGGCGGATAGAGATCGACAATGCCGCCGCGCACCGCATAGTCGCCCGGCTCGCGCACCGTGGAGGACCGGTTATAGCCATTGAGCTCCAGCCATTTGGTCACGCCGTCCATGGCGAGGACATTGCCCGGCGCGGCCGACAGCGATTGCGTGGCCACCAAATCGCGCGCCGGCACGCGCTGCAGCGCGGCGTTGACAGTGGTGAGCACGACGCCCGGCCGGTCGCGCCCCTTCAGCCGGGCGAGGCGCGAGAGCGTGGTCATGCGCTGCGCCACGATGCCGGCATGGGGCGACACGCGGTCGTAGGGCAGGCAATCCCACGCCGGGAACTCGTTGACCTCGATCTCCGGCGCGAAGAATCCGAGCGCGCGGGCAAGCTGCGCCATACGCGGCCCGTCGCGGCAGACAACGAGCAGGCTCGTTGCGGGAGCATTGGCCCGGGCCGCGACCGCCCGCGCAAGGTCGGCGACGATCAGCCCCTCGGCCCCATCCGCAACGCCGGAGAGCGTCAGCACACGGCCGGGAGCCAGCAGCTCGGCTGGTGACTTCGCGAGCGCCTTCGCCATCACGCAGCCCCGCCTTGGAATTCACGCAGGCGGCGGAATAGCGCAGTGTCGTAGTCCTTTGGCGTGTCGGCGGTTCCCATCACCCAATTGAGCAGATCGGGTTCCGCGACATCCATTAGGCGCTCGAACTCACCCACCTCGGCGTCGCTCAGGCTGCCGATATGCGCGTCCGCAAACCGCCCCGTGATCAGATCGACCTCGCGCATGCCGCGATGCCACGCGCGGAACAGCAAACGCCGCCGCCGCTCGTCCAGGCCTTCGCTCGATCGGTTGGTGCCGCTCATCGCTTCCACAACACGAAAAGCCCGGACGTGCCGGGCGAGGGTGATATAGCGAGGGAAAGCCGCAATGTCAGCGGGGCGCGCCGTCGGTTTGGTGGGATAATGCGCGGCAACCCGGAATCACCCGATGGCTGACCCGCATCCTCCGTCCGATTTCGAGCCGCTGTTCCGTACCAGCCCGTTTCTCGAAACGGTCGGGCCGCTGTTCTATCGGCGCGACCCGGAGCGCGGCCTGGTCATTGGCCTGCGCATCGCCGAAAAGCACGCCAATGCGCGCGGGTTCGCGCATGGCGGCCTGCTGGTCACACTTGCCGACATCGCGCTCGGCTATCGCACTGCGTTCGGCGAGGATCCGCCCGCCGGGCTGATCACCGCGAGCCTGACCGCCGACTTCGCGGGCGCCGCAAAAGTTGGCGACTGGGTCGAGGCCCATGTGGACGTGCAGAAGGTCGGCGGCCGCCTCGCGTTTGCGAATGCGTTCCTCATCGTCGGTGGCGAGCGCATCGTCCGCGCGAGCGCGGTGTTCACCCGTGCTGGACCGTTGTCCGATCCACCGCAATCCTGACCCATGCGCCCCTCCCTGCTCGATCCGCTGTTCGGCTCGCTCACGAGCCTGCCCGGCATCGGGCCGAAGCTGGCGAGCCTGTTCGCGCGCCTGCTCGACCGGGCACCGCCGCGTGTCCTGGATCTGCTGTTTCATCTCCCGGGCGGCACGATCGACCGGCGCGCGCGGCCGAAGCTGCGCGATATCGTGCCCAACACGATCGTAACGGTGGTCGTGACGGTCGACCGGCACAAGCCGCCACCGCCGAACCGGCCGCGCGCGCCCTATCAGATCTATGCGAGTGACGACACCGGCGACATCACGCTCACCTATTTCAACGCGCGGAAGGATTTTCTGGAAAAGCTGCTGACGGTCGGGGGCCGATGTATCGTGTCGGGCACGGCGGCTTTCTACGACGGCATGCTGCAGATGGTGCATCCCGATCGCGTGGTGGCAGAGGCTGACGCCGCGAAGCTGCCGCTGATCGAGCCGGTCTATCCCCTGACCGAAGGGCTCACTCTCAATGTCGTGCGCAGAGCCGCCGAAACGGCGCTCGCCCGCCTGCCGGTGCTCGCCGAGTGGCAAGATGAGGCGTGGCTGCGCCAGCAGGAGTGGCCGGTATTCGGCACGGCGCTGGCGGCGCTGCACCACCCGGCCGATCCGGGCGCGATCGCACCGGAAACGCGCGCATGGTCGCGGTTGGCCTATGACGAGCTGCTCGCCGGCCAGCTTGCGCTCGCCCTGGTGCGCGCCAACCAGAAGCGGCTCGCCGGGCGGCCAAGCGCGGGCCATGGGAAACTCGCAAAGAAAATCATTGCGGCTCTGCCCTACTCCCTCACGCCATCGCAGGCGCGCGCAGTCGAAGAGATCGACAGCGACCTCGCCAAACCTGAACGCATGCTGCGCCTGCTGCAGGGCGATGTCGGTTCGGGCAAGACCGTTGTGGCGCTGCTCGCCGCCGCGACGGTCGTGGAAGCCGGGCGGCAGGCCGCGCTGATGGCGCCGACCGAAATCCTCGCGCGCCAACATCTCAAAACGATCGCACCGCTCGCCGAGGCGGCCGGCGTGCGCGTCGCGATCCTCACGGGCCGCGAACGCGGACCCGCACGTGCCGACATCCTGGCGCGGCTCGAAGCCGGAGAGCTCGACCTTCTGGTCGGCACGCATGCGTTGTTCCAGGACGAGGTCGCCTTCTGCGACCTCGCGCTGGCCATCGTGGACGAGCAGCACCGCTTCGGCGTGCACCAGAGGCTCGCGCTCGCGCGCAAGGGCGAAGCGGTGGACGTGCTGGTGCTGACCGCAACACCGATCCCGCGCACCCTGGTGCTGACTTACTTCGGCGACATGGACGTGTCGCAGCTGCGCGAGAAACCGGCCGGCCGGCAGCCGATCGACACGCGCGCCGTGCCGCTCGGGCGCATCAACGACGTGGTCGGTGCCGTGGGGCGCGCGCTCGGTCGCGGCGAGCGGGTCTATTGGGTCTGCCCGCTGGTCGCCGAATCCGAGGTGAGCGATCTCGCCGCCGCGGAGGAGCGCTACGCGGCGCTGCAGCAGCACTTCGGCGATCACGTCGATCTCGTGCACGGCAAGCTGAACGGCGCCGAGAAGGATGCCGCAATGGCGCGCTTCGCGGCTGGCGAGACGCGCCTCCTCGTCGCCACCACCGTCATCGAAGTCGGCGTCGACGTGCCCGAGGCAACCGTCATGGTGATCGAGCATGCCGAGCGTTTCGGGCTCGCGCAGATCCATCAGTTGCGCGGCCGCGTCGGGCGCGGGCGCGAGCGCTCGACCTGCATCCTGCTCTATCGCGCGCCACTCGGGCAGACCGCCAAAGCGCGCATCGAGATCCTGCGCGAAACCGAAGACGGCTTCCGCATCGCCGAGGAAGACCTGCGCCTGCGCGGCGAAGGCGACGTTCTCGGCACCCGGCAGTCCGGGATGCCGGGCTTTCGCGTCGCCCGCATCGAGGTGCATGGGCCGCTCCTCGAGCCGGCGCGCAAGGACGCGCAGCTGATCCTCACGCGCGACCCGGCGCTCACCTCGGAACGCGGCCAGGCGCTGCGCCATCTGCTCTATCTGTTCGAGCGCGACGAGGCGATCAGGCTGCTCAGGGCGGGTTGACTACTCCGCCGCCTCGTTCTCGCGTACCGCGCGCGCGGCCCGGGCCGTTTCCGCCATCGCGGCCAGCTTCTTCTGCTGCTCCGCGCCGCCACCGCCCGGCTGGATCATGCCGGCGCTCATGAGCAGCTTGGCCGCATCCTCGACCGAGATGGCGAGCTCGATCACGTCACGCCGCAGCACGTAGAAGAAAAAGCCGGTGGTCGGGTTCGGCGTGCAGGGCATGAAGGCCGAGACGTACTCATGTTCGCTCGGCAGCGTCTGGGTGATGTCCGCTCCCGGCGGCGTCGAGAGGAACACCAGCGACCACATGCCGGGCGCGGGAAACTCCACCAGCCCGACGGTGCGGAACGAGGACGCCGACTTCGAGAACAGCGTCTCGAACACCTGCTTCAGGCCGCGATAGATCGGCCGCACGATCGGCACGCGCTCCAAAATCTTCTCGCCGATGTCGACAAAGGTGCGTCCGACCAGGTTCGCCGTGAGGAAGCCGAGCACCGTCAGCGCCACGAACGCGATGATCAGGCCGAAGCCGGGGACCTTGATCGGCAGATAGGTCTCCGGCCGGTAGGCGACCGGAATGAACGGACGCACCAGGTCGTCGACCCAGGTGACGAACGACCACACCAGCCAGATCGTGATCGCGACGGGACCGGCGACGATCAGGCCGGTGAGAAAATAGGTGCGGATGCGGCTGGCGATGCCGTGATGTGGCGGCTCCGGCGTGCCGGAACTCTCAAGATTGCTCATCGAATCGCGCGGCCTCGTCTGCCCGCAGGCATCTGACGGCCATTATATGAACAAGTGAAGGCGGGCCGCCATGGGCGATATAGGACGGCAGAACGCCGCCAGCTACTCGACGGTGACGGATTTCGCCAAATTGCGCGGCTGATCGACGTCCGTGCCCATCATGACGGCGGTATGATAGGCGATGAGCTGCACCGGAATCGCATAGACCAGCGGCGTGACCGTCGAGGCCATTTCGGGGAGCGTCAAGGTCATCAGCGAGGACACGGTCGCCTCCGCCACACCTCTGGGATCGGTCACCAGGATGATCTTGCCGCCGCGCGCGGCCACCTCCTGCATGTTCGAGACGGTCTTCTCGAACACGCGGTCGTGTGGCGCGATCACGATCACCGGCATGTTTTCGTCGATCAGCGCGATCGGGCCGTGCTTGAGCTCGCCCGCCGCGTAGCCTTCGGCGTGGATATAGGAGATTTCCTTCAGCTTCAGCGCGCCTTCGAGCGCGATCGGGAACGAGGTGCCACGGCCGACATAGAGCACGTCGCGGCTGTGCGCGAGGTTGTGCGCAAGCTCGACGATGCGCGGCTCCATCGCCAGCGCCTCGGTCATCAGGCGCGGCACCTCGATCAGCGCGCGCACCAGCTTGCGCTCGTCTTCGTCGGACAGGATGCCACGTGCGCGCCCGGCGTGAATCGCAAGGCAGCACAGCGCCGCGAGCTGACAGGTGAAGGCCTTGGTCGAGGCGACGCCGATCTCCGGGCCTGCGAGCGTCGGCATCACGGCATCGCTTTCGCGCGCGATGGTCGAGGTCGGCACGTTGACGATGGAGAGGATGTGCTGCTTCTGCTCCTTGGCATAGCGCAAGGTCGCAAGCGTGTCGGCGGTCTCGCCCGACTGCGAGACGAAAATCGCCAGCCCGCCTTCGGCGAACGGGGCCTCGCGGTAACGGAATTCCGAGGCCACGTCGATCTCGACCGGCAGGCGCGCGAAGCGCTCGAACCAGTACTTCGCGATCAGCCCCGCGTAATAGGCGGTGCCGCAAGCAGACATCGAGATGCGCGTGATCTTGGCAAAATCGAACGGCAGCGCCGGCATGCGCACGCGCTCGGCCGACATGTCGAGGTAATGCGCCAGCGTGTGGCCGACGACTTCGGGCTGCTCGTGGATTTCCTTGGCCATGAAATGGCGATGGTTGCCCTTGTCGATCAGGAACGCGGAGGCATTCGATTTCTGTACCTCGCGCTTGACCTTCTTGCCGGCCGCATCGCGCACCTGCACGCCCTTGCGGTTCAGCACTGCCCAGTCGCCCTCTTCGAGGTAGCTGATCGTCTCGGTGAATGGCGCGAGCGCGATCGCGTCGGAGCCGAGATACATCTCGCCCTTGCCGTAGCCGATCGCGAGCGGCGAGCCCTTGCGCGCGCCGATCAGGAGATCGTCCTCTCCCTCGAACAGGAACGCGAGCGCGAACGCACCGCGCAGGCGCGGCAGGGTCGCCTCGACCGCCTGTTGCGGCGAGCGGCCGTTGTTCATCTCGTCGGTGACGAGGTGCGCGACGACTTCGGTGTCGGTCTCGGTGGAGAACTTGTGACCCTTGGCCTGCAGCGCCTCGCGCAGTTCGCGGAAATTCTCGATGATGCCGTTGTGCACGACCGCGACCTTGTCGGTCGCGTGCGGGTGCGCGTTCGTCTCGTTCGGCTTGCCGTGCGTCGCCCAGCGGGTATGGCCGATGCCGGCATGCCCTGCGAGCGGCTCGCTGATCAGGCGTTGTTCGAGGTTCTTGAGCTTTCCCTCCGCGCGGCGCCGCGTCAGATGGCCACCTTCGAGCGTGGCAACACCGGCCGAGTCATAGCCGCGATATTCAAGGCGCTTGAGGGCCTCGACGATCTCCTCCGCGACCGGCTCGCTTCCCAGTATTCCGACGATCCCGCACATGCCCCGAATTTGTCCCTGATCTGGCCCGAACAGTGCCCAAACCGGGTTTAAACGCCGCTAATGTCGGCAAGAAATCACAAAGCTTTACGCCCTGTGTCAGACAATCATCAACGCAAGCGTTAACGTTTGGTTTTCTTCTTTTTCTTGGCGACGGCGGTTTTCGCCGGCTTCTTTGCCGCAGGCTGCTTGCCGGCCACCCAGCCCGCCTTGTTGACCTGGCGGCCGCGGCCGATCGCCAGCGCGCCGGGCGGCACATTGTCGGTGATCACTGAGCCGGAGCCCACATAGGCGTTGTCGCCGACCTTGACCGGCGCGACCAGCGCTGAATTCGAGCCGATGAACGCCCCCTTACCGACCTCGGTACGATGTTTCGCCTTGCCGTCGTAATTGCAGAAGATCGTGCCGGCCCCGATATTCGCGCCATCGCCGACGCGGCCGTCGCCGATGTAGGCCAGGTGATTGGCTTTCGCCCCCGCACCGATCTCGGCTTCCTTCACCTCGACGAAATTGCCGACGCGCGATTTCGCGCCCAGCTTGGCGCCGGGCCGCAGCCGCGCGTACGGGCCGACGGACGCACCCCTGCCGACATGCGCGCCGGTGAGATGAGAGAATGCGTGGATCACGGCATCGTCCTCGATGACGCAGCCGGGGCCGAACACCACGTTCGGCTCGATCGTGACGTCGCGGCCGAACTTTGTGTCGGCCGAGAGAAACACGGTGTCGGGCGCGATCATCGTGACGCCGGCATCGAGCGCGGCTACACGCAGCCGCCGCTGCATCACGGCTTCGGCCTCCGCAAGCTGCAGTCGTGTGTTGATCCCGCGCACCTCATCCTCCGCGGTTTCGAGCGCGACGGATTCGAGCGCCATGCCGTCGGCAATCGTCACGGCGTCGGTCAGATAGAATTCGCCCTTGGCGTTCTTGTTGTCGATGCGCTCGAGGATCTCCAGCGCAACTTCCCCGCGCAGCGCCATCAACCCGCCATTGCACAGGTCGATCTTGCGCTCGAGATCGCTTGCCTCGCGCTCCTCACGGATCGCGACGAGCCGATGCCCGTTCATCACGAGGCGGCCATAGCCGCTCGGATCGGCTGCGCGAAAGCCGAGCACCGCGACGCTCGCATGATGGTCGATGGCGCCGCGCAGCCGCTTCAGCGTGTCGGCGCTGATCAGCGGCGTGTCGCCGAACACGACGAGAACATCGGCGGCGCTCTTTGCGATCTCCGCGCGCGCCGCCAGCACGGCGTGGGCCGTTCCCTGCCGTTCGGTCTGAGTGAAAACCTGCGCCTTCGGTATGGTGCGGCGCGCCTCCTCGGCAACAGGATCGGAGTTGGGGCCGACGACGACCGCGACGGCTTCGGTGCCGGCGCCGCGCACCGCCGCCAGCACATGCGCCAGCATCGACCGTCCGGCGATCGGGTGCAGCACCTTCGGCAGCGCCGAGCGCATGCGCGTGCCCTCGCCGGCAGCGAGCACAATCGCAAGGCAGGTTCGTTTGCTCATCGGGTATCCCGGCGCTTTCAATCAGGGACCTCATAGCGAGGCAAGTCACCTTAGGAAAGGTGCATAGCGGGGATGACGGCCGGGTAGTGTCTCAGTTTGAAAAATCCAGCGGCCGACAGCCAGCGGAGTGACAGAACCACACATGGCCAGTGAAGCGGTCAACCACAAAGGCATTGCCGCTTCCGCCGCCGCCAACTGCGTAGCGTCCGCCGATTAGGGCTGCTGCAATCAGCGCTGTTGCCAATACGAAACCCAACTTCATGTCTCGCCCCCTAAGTTACGTTTCTTGTATGGCCCGCGCTTCCCCGGCTTTGTCGCGGCCGCATCCACCATTTCGGCAAGATCGGTCACGCTCCAAAGGGTGTTGCTAACGCCAGCGGCCATCGCGGGCGACAAGCCCTTAAGGCTCTTGTGCTGCTTCACGAAGTTGTACCAGACCGTATAGAGCGCCACCATGTGCATGTGGTTCTCGAATTTCTTAGAGAACGCATTGGTGAGCCGGGTAAAGCGGCGCATCTGCATCCGCATCGTGAGGTTCTGACGTTCGGCGTAGGAAGTGCTGACGTGCTTCGGGTCGGGATTGCCTTCGATCCGTTCCTTACGCGCTCCAATGCACTCTGCGGGGCTGTAGCGGCCCTTCGCTCCCTCTGAGATCGGGCCGTACAGCTTTACAAGCTGCGCATAGTCCACGTCACCGCCGAACGCGCCTTCGACCGCTTCGAGATAGGCGCGATGACCGTCACTGGTTAGCTGCACGCGGTTCGCAAGGCGCGACCGCAGATCGTCCATGAAAGCCATTGCGTAGTCGCCGTCGCGACCACCAACGAGCCAAGAGATAATCAGCTTGCTATCAGCATCCAGCGCCGTCCACGTCCATGTGTCGCCCGCGCCTTCAACCGGGGCCTTCATGGTGCGAACGTTCTTTTGCTTCGCTGCCGTGAACGACCAAATTTCGTCCACCTGACAACGGCGGGTGTTCACGTTCTGCACGGTCGCATCGTGGAAGGCCGCGCAAGCCTTGCCAGCGTCAATCAGCAGCTTCGAAACCGTATTGATCGAGACATCGCAAACCCGCGAAATCGACCGCATGGACGATCCCTCGCAGAGCATGGACAGGATTTGGGTGCGGGTTTCGAGGGGCAGCTTGTTCATACTGAAAATATGCATGAGAGCTTGACCCACGTCAACTGAAATATGCGGGTCAAGCCGCTTGACCTGCATGGCCTGCATGATCTACATCATGCGGGTCAAGCCGGTCAACCCGCACCCTCGAAAGGAAGAGGTTCATGTCGAGCGATTTGGATAAGCTATTGGGGCAGTTCAAGAAAGTGGCTGGCGGTGGGCAAGTGGAGCGCCCTAGCGCGCGCTTTACATCCTACGCGGTCACCAATTTCCGGGGTGGAATCGGCAAAAGCACACTGTCATTCAATCTTGCTTGGGAGATTTCGCGCGCCAGCAAGACGCTACTTTTGGACCTCTGCCCGCAACGGAACTTCACGCAATCGCTCCTCGGGGATGATGCGAATACCGCAGGAGCGACGATCTACGACGCCCTTTTGCCGGGCGTCATGGCCGGGACGCCCAACATTGAGTTGGATGATTTGCTCGCGTCGGTGCCGCCTGCCTGCCTGGCGTTCAAATACGGGGCCGGGGCGCATGTTGTGCCGGGTTCAAGCGAACTCTTCTTGTTTCCGAGTTTGCTCTACACGCAGTTAAGCGCCGCCGCGAACCTCGGTGGTCGCAGCCAAGAGACGACTCGGAATATTCTGCAATCTGTCGAGCATCTTGGCGCAGCCCTTCGTAAGCATCTCCGGGCGACAAAGACGTTGCTCGATACCAGTCCATTTTTTGGCGGCGCAACGCATCTTGGTTGGGTGGCCGCCGACGCGCTGGTGATCCCGGTGCGTGTTGACCAGCATTCTATGGAAGCCCTGAAACTCACCCTGTCGATGCTTAAAAATCCGGAGATGGATTTCCTGCGTCTGAATAAACAGGCTGGTATTGGAAAGATTCCGAAAGTCCACGCCATCGTCATGACGCATTGCGGCTGGAATCGCCAAACGACACTCACGCCGGACCGATCAACCCAAGCCTATCTTGGGCAGGTTATCGAAATTGCGAAGGCCAACGCCGAATTGTTTTCGTGCGACGACCCAGTCGATGCAATTCACTTGTTGGATGATTTTCATTCAGCCGGACGCATCAGTGGATCAAAGCGCATCCCGTTGGCCAAGCTTACGGTCGGTGAATCCCACACAATTGAGGGGCAGCGGCTGGAGGTGAACGAGTCTCTGACCCGGTATCAGCGCGAATTGAAATCGCTCGCCTCAACGATCTAGTTGAGGCTACTTCCAGCGCGCTCTTGCGGCCTTTTTCGCGATCCGCGTTTTTTCCGCCTGCGTCAGTTTTGCGGCGCGGGCGGGGCCGCCCTTGATCCCCCCGGACTTACCGCGCGCAACTGCGGCGGCATTTTTGGGCTTGAGCGTTTCAGCTTCTTCCCCCGTCGCGATCCGCATGACGCAAACCGCGTTGCCAATCACGTCGGCGGGGCGCTTCTCGCCTTTGGGGCCTCTAGGCATTCGGTCTAATGTCCAAGCTGTTTTTTGATCGCGTCGGCAATGCGCTCATATAGGGCAATGTTGCGCTTGTGCCATTCGATTGTAGCCTCCGTATCATCCTTCCAATCGGAGTCCCCCTCGCGCCGGGACCGCAGCCACATCCTTCCGGAGAGCAACGGGTCTAGCATCTCTTGTATTTGAGCGATTTGAGCTTTCACCTGCTCAAGATACTGCTCTAGATAGGAGTGGGGCTGGGTCATCGGGGCAGACTCACATCTAGTCTGCATGATCCCGCAGATGGCAGCGACCGTCTAGGGGCCGCCAAATTCAAACTGAGACACTACCGACGGCCGCGATTTACGGCAGGAATCCCCGGATTCTGCTACCGTTTTTCAGCGTTCCTGATTCGCCCGGAGCTTCTCGCATGACGGCGGTGCGCCGCAGGCAGCTCACCCGCCTTGGGGTCTGGATCACGCTTGCGACGATGGCCGTGCTGACTGTCGTGCTGACGGCGCGGACCGAAACCGGCATTCGCCGGATCGCAACCCTGATCTCGCCCGCCGAGCCAGCTCGCACCGCCAGAGCAGTGGCCACCAACCGCCAGTCCGACCAGGAGGCCGAGCAGCGGCGCTTGAGTGAACCGATCCGCGCGCTTGCGGCGGACCGCGACCGGCTGCTCGCCCGCCTCAACACGCTCGAACGCAATCTCGAGGACGTGACCGGGTCGATCCCGCCCGCGAACACCGCCCCGAAGTCACCCTCCGCGCCGCTCGTGGCTGCGCCGCTCGCAGCCCTCCCTGCGACCCCTCAACCCGCTGCCGGCGCGTCCAATCCAGCCCGTGTCGCCGCCGGCCATCTGGCGACCGGCACGCCGACGGCAGCAGAATCCGTTGCGACCAAGACGGAGTTCGGCGTCGACGTCGGCGGCAATGCTTCGATCGAAGGCCTGCGCACGCTGTGGACAACGCTCAAGGCGGCGCAACCCGCGTTGTTCGATGGATTGCGCCCGGTCATCGCGGTGCGCGAGGGCAAGTCCGGCTCGGTCGAGTTGCGGCTGGTCGCCGGCCCGCTGCCCAATGCCAGTATCGCGGCGCGGCTCTGCGCCACGCTCAGCGCGGTCAGCCAGCCTTGCCAACCGACGGTGTTCGACGGGCAGCGGCTGGCGCTGCAGTAGGGCGCTTGCGGTTGGCAGTGTGATAGCATATATGCTATCACACCCTTACCATGCTGTCTCTCGTCTTGGACACGAACGTCTTCGTATCCGCGCTCATGCGAGCGGATACGGCACCTCGGGAGGTTCTTCGTCTTTGCCTGAGAGAGGAGACCCGGCCGCTGATGGGCAACGCACTCATGGCAGAGTACGAGGATGTACTGTCGCGGGAATCTTTGTTTGCGGACTGCATCTTGTCTGCCGAGGAACGGGGTGCGCTATTCGAGGCGTTCCTGAGTGTCTGCTCCTGGATTCGGATTAGCTACCTTTGGCGTCCAAATTTGAAGGATGAGGCTGATAATCATCTGATCGAGTTGGCAGTGGCTGGAAATGCAGACTGGGTGGTCACGCGCAATGTGCGAGATGTCGCGCATGGTGAACTCGTCTTTCCGCATTTGAAGATCGGAAACGCCGGGACATTTCTCGAGCAATGGAGGTCGACATGGGCACGCTGACGATCCGCCTCACGGATGATCAACATCGACGTCTCAAGACGCTCGCGGCCCGTCGTGGACTAAGCCTGAACAAGCTCTTTGAGGAGTTTGGCACATCGGCACTTGCGGAGTTTGACGCCGAAACACGTTTCACACTTCGCGCGGCGCGCGGCAATCCTGCGCAAGGCTTGCGACTGCTCGATCGCCTCGACGCTCATTTCGACTCTCGGCGACCGAAGGCGCGCAAGCGCGCCTGAATCTGTTTAAGCCGGCATCGCGGTCTCGACCAGCCGCGCCCAGAAGGATGCTCCGACGGGAATCGCATCGTCATTGAAGTCGTAGGCCGGGTGATGCAGCCCGGCGCTGTCGCCGTTGCCGATGAAGATGAACGCGCCCGGGCGCGCCTCCAGCATGAAGGAGAAATCCTCGCCGCCCATGAGTGGCGGCGTGTTGGTGTCGACGCGCTCGGCGCCCACGACCTGGCTCGCGATCGCAGCCGCGAAATCGGTCTGCTCGGCATGATTGCGGGTGACCGGGTAGTGGCGATTGTAGGTGAGCGTCGCGCGCGCGCCGTAGGCCTTCGCGGTCCCCTCGACGATCTCGCGCAGGCGGTTCTCAAGTGTGTCGCGCACCTCGGGCAGCAAGCTGCGCGCGGTGCCGCGCAGCGTCGCGGTCTGCGGGATGACGTTGTCGGCCGAGCCGGCATGGAACTGGCAGATCGAGATCAGGCCGGATTTGATCGGATCGACGCTGCGCGACACGATGGTCTGTGCCTGATTGACGATCTGTGCACCCACCACGACCGGATCGATCCCCTGATGCGGCCGTGCCGCGTGCGAGCCGAGCCCTTCGATCTCGATCACGATGCGGTCGGCCGCCGCCAGCAGCGGACCCGGCCGGATGGCAAATTCCCCCAGCGGCACACCCGGCATGTTGTGCATGCCGTACACCTCCTGGATGCCGAAGCGCTCCATCATGCCTTCCTTGACCATCTCGCGACCGCCGCCGCCGCCCTCTTCGGCGGGCTGAAAGATCACCACGGCCGTGCCGGTGAAATTGCGCGTCTCGGCGAGATACTTCGCGCCCGCAAGCAGCATCGCGGTGTGGCCGTCATGGCCGCAGGCGTGCATCTTGCCCGGATTGGTCGAGCGGTACGGCAGGTTGGTCTGCTCGTCCATCGGCAGCGCGTCCATGTCGGCGCGCAGACCAACGACTTTTCCCTCGCCCTGCCCTTTTCCGCGGATCACGCCGACCACGCCGGTCTTGCCGATGCCGGTCACCACCTCGTCGCAACCGAACGCCTTGAGTTTCTCGGCCACGCTCGCCGCGGTGCGATGCACCTCGAACATGATCTCCGGGTGAGCGTGGATGTCGCGGCGCCATGCGGCGGCTTCCGCCTGCATGTCGGCGATCCGGTTGACGATGGGCATGAAGGGCTCCGTACGAACCGCAGGTTTAAAACCCGCGGTTGGGTGTGTGGGTACCAAAGCGGAGCGCTGTCTAGCGGTCAATCGGCCGCCTGTCATCGCACATCACAATCTCGAACTGGACCAGCCGGGGCACGCGCGGGTAAGCTTGGCCCCAGGGAGATGCCGGCTCGGCTAAGACCGGCGGGACTGCAAACATTCTCAACAGGTTAAGAGGGGAACATGAAGCTCCGGACCATTATATTCGCGCTCGCCGCAGCGGCAGTGTCGGCACTGCCGGCGAGCGCCGCAACGCTGCGCTTCGCCTTCCAGGGCGAGTTCAAGTCGCTCGACCCATATTCGCTGAATGAAAGCTTCACGCTCGGCATGCTGGGCAACGTCTACGAAGGGCTCACCAAGCGCGACAAGGATTTGAAGATCATTCCGGGCCTCGCTGAGCGCTGGGAGCAGGTCGAGCCGACACGCTGGCGCTTTTATCTGCGCAAGGGCGTGAAATTCCACAACGGCGAGGACTTTACCGCCGATGACGTGGTGTTCTCGGCCGAGCGCTCGTTCAACCAGGCTTCGGACATCAAGAGCCGCATCCAGCCGGCCGGCACGAAAGCCGTGAAGGTCGACGATCACACCGTCGATTTCATCCTGCCCTCGCCCAACCCCATTCTGCATTACGAGTGGGACACCTGGTACATCATGTCAAAGAAGTGGGCGGAGACGAACAACTCCGCGGCGGTGCAGCCCGCGACCGGCACGCAGATGAGCTACGCGGCACTGCACACCAACGGCACCGGCCCCTTCATCATCACGGAGCATCAGGCCGGCGTGAAAACGGTGTTCAAGAAAAACCCGAACTGGTGGGGCAAGCCCGAGCACAACATCGACGAGGCGATCTTCACTACCATTTCCAATGATGCGACGCGGGTAGCCGCGCTCCTTTCCGGCGACGTCGATTTCATCGATCCGGTGCCGCTGCAGGACGTGCAGCGCATCAATGCGAGCGGCGTCGCGCAGGTGCTGCAGGGGCCGGAGCTGCGCACGATTTTCCTCGGCTTCGACCAGATGCGGCCGGAGCTGAAGTACTCGAACGTCAAGGGCAAGAACCCGTTCAAGGACGTTCGCGTGCGCAAGGCGTTCTATCTCGCGATCGACGAGAAGGCGATCGCCGACAAGGTGATGCGCGGCGCGGCGGTGCCGTCGGCGTTGATGATTTCCCCGTTGCTGTTCGACCTCGCGAAGGACTTCAAGCGGCCGGAGCCCGATCCCGCGCAGGCCAAGAAACTGCTGGCCGAGGCCGGATACCCGAACGGCTTCGAGGTCGAGATGGACTGCCCGAACGACCGCTACGTCAATGACGAGGCGATCTGCCAGGCGGTCACCGCGATGCTCGCCCGTGCCGGCATCAAGATCAACCTGAATGCCCAGCCGAAGAGCAAGTATTTCGCCAAAGTGCTGCAGTCCGGCGGATACGACACCTCGTTCTTCCTGCTCGGCTGGACGCCCGGCTCGTTCGACTCATGGAACGTGCTCGCCAACATGTACCGCTGCCGCGACGAGAAGGGCGTCGGCGGCAATATGAATCTGGGCGGCTATTGCAATCAGAAGGTCGAGGTGCTGACCGAGAAGATCCTGGTCGAGCCCGACAAGGCCAAGCGCGACCAGATGATCAAGGAAGCCTACACGATCGGCCAGGAGCAGGACGTCGCCTTTGTGCCGCTGCACCAGCAGGCGCTGGCGTGGGGCATATCGAAGAAGGTGAAGCTCGCGCAGCGTGCCGACAACCAGATTCTGCTGTACTGGTTCCACAAGGATTGAAGCTGACATCACATCGCGGGCGCGATGCGCATACCATCGCGTCCCGCAGGAACGGGGAACACATGAAGTTCAAGACCGCACTGCTCGCCGCCGCACTCGCGGTGGCGTCGTTCGCGCAGCCCGCCGCGGCTGTGACATTCCGCTTCGCCTTCCAGGGCGATCTGAAATCGCTCGATCCCTATTCGCTGAACGAGACGTTCACGCACGGTGTGCTCGGCAACGTCTACGAGGGTCTCACCAAGCGCGACAGGGAATTGAAGATCGTCCCCGGCCTCGCCGAGCGCTGGGAGATGGTCGAGCCGACACGCTGGCGGTTTTATTTGCGCAAGGGCGTCAAGTTCCACAACGGCGAGGACTTCACCGCCGACGACGTGGTGTTCTCGGCGACGCGGCTGCACGCGCCGGCCTCCGACGTGAAGACGCGTTTTCCCGCCGATACCAGGGTGCTCAAGGTCGACGACCACACCGTGGACTTCGTGACATCCGGGCCGAACCCGATCCTGCACGCCGAGTGGGACACCTGGTACATTCTGTCGAAGAAATGGGCCGAGGCGAACGGCTCGGCGCAGCCGCAGCCGCAGGCCGGCCAGCAAATGAGCTACGCGGCCCTGCACGCCAACGGCACCGGCCCGTTCATCATCACCGAGCATCAGGCCGGCGTGCGCACCGTATTCAAGCCGAACCCGAAATGGTGGGGCAAGCCGGAGCATAATTTCGACGAGGTGATCTTCACCACCATCGCGAACGACGCAACGCGCGTCGCGGCGCTGCTCTCGGGCGACGTCGACTGGGCCGATCCGATCCCGCTGCAGGACGTCGAGCGCATCAACGCGAGCGGCAACGCACAAGTTCTGCAAGGTCCCGAGCTACGCACGATCTTCCTGTCGTTCGACCAGTACCGCGACGAGCTGAAGTACTCGAACGTCAAGGGCAAGAATCCGTTCAAGGACGTGCGTGTGCGCAAGGCGTTCTATCTGGCCATCGACGAGAACGCGATCGCCGACAAGGTCATGCGCAAGGCCGCGGTGCCGTCGGCCATCATGATTTCGCCGCTGCTGTTCCCGCTGGCGAAGGATTTCACGCGTCCGAAGGCCGACCCCGCCGAAGCCAAGAAGCTGCTCACCGAGGCGGGCTATCCGAACGGCTTCGAGGTGACGATGGACTGCCCGAACGACCGCTACGTCAACGACGAAGCGATCTGCCAGGCGATCACCGCGATGCTGGCGCGCGTCGGCGTGAAGATCAACCTGCTGGCGCAGCCGAAGGCGAAGTACTTCGCCAAGATCCTGGTGTCGGGCGGCTACGACACCTCGTTTTACCTGCTCGGCTGGACACCGGGCTCGTTCGACTCATGGAACGTGCTCGCCAACATGTACCGTTGCCGTGACGAAAAGGGCGCCGGCGGCAACAACAATGTCGGCAACTACTGCAATCCGAAGATGGAAGAGTACATCAAGCAGATCCTGGTCGAGAGCGACACCGCCAAGCGCGACCAGCTGATCAAGGCCGCCTACCAGCTCGGCCAGGAGCAGGATTGGGGTTACATCCCGCTGCACCAGCAGGCGCTCGCCTGGGGCGTGTCGAAGAAGGTGAAGGTGGTGCAGCGCGCCGACAACCAGATCCTGTTCTACTGGTTCCGGAAGGAGTGAGGAGCATCGAAGACTCCGCTCCCGTTCGTCCCCGCGAAAGCGGGGACCCAGGGCCCGGCACGACACCGTCTGGATTCCCGCTTGCGCGGGAATGAGCGGGAGGGACCATAGCTAATGCTCGCCTTCATCATTCGCCGCCTGCTGCAAGCCATCGTGGTGATGCTCACGGTGGCGCTGATCGCGTTCACCCTGTTCCGCTTCGTCGGCGATCCGGTCAACATGATGGTCGGGATCGAGACCACCGCCGAGGAGCGCGCCCAGTTGCGCCAGGATCTCGGCCTGAACGATCCGATCGTCATCCAGTTCGCGCGCTTCGTCGGCAACTCGGCGCGGCTCAATTTCGGCAACTCCTACCAGTTCAAGACCCCCGTCATCGACCTGATCGCCGACCGCTTCCCGGCGACCATGGAGCTGGCGTTCGCCTCCGCACTGCTCTCGCTGCTGGTCGGCATTCCGATGGGCGTCTACACGGCACTGCACAGGCGTTCGTGGCTGTCGAACATCTTTCTCGCGGCATCGCTGATCGGCATTTCGCTGCCGACCTTCCTGATCGGCATCCTGCTGATCTTCCTGTTTCCCGTGACGCTCGGAATCCTGCCCTCGTTCGGGCGCGGCGAAGTGGTGCGCATCGGCTTCTGGACCACGGGGCTGCTGACGGCGTCGGGGCTGAAGGCGCTGGTACTGCCCGCAATCACGCTCGGGCTGTTCCAGATGACACTGATCATGCGGCTGGTGCGCGGCGAGATGCTCGAGGTGCTGCGTACCGATTACATCAAGTTCGCGCGCGCGCGTGGGCTGACCGACCGCGCGGTGAATTTCGGCCATGCGCTGAAGAACACGCTGGTGCCGGTGATGACCATCGCGGGGCTGCAGCTCGGTTCGATCATCGCGTTCGCGCTGATCACCGAGAGCGTGTTCCAGTGGCCCGGCATGGGCCTTCTCTTCCTCAAGGCGGTGCAGAACGTCGATATTCCGATCATGTCGGCCTACCTGCTGCTGGTTGCCTTCATCTTCGTCACCATCAACTTGATCGTCGATCTGCTTTACGCGGTGGTCGATCCGCGCATCCGCATCGACGCGCGGCCGGCGTGACACATATGGCCGACACGACCGCACTCCTGGTGACGCGCATCACGACGCGCGAACGAATCCGGGCCGTTCTGGGCAGCGATCTCGTTTATTCCTTCCTGCGCTCGCGCGTCACCATCGCGGCCGCAATGGTGACGGCGATCATCGTCATCGCGGCCCTGCTCGCGCCGCTGATTGCGCCGCACGATCCTTACGATCTGCGCCAGCTGAGCCTGCTCGACTCGCACAATCCGCCGGCCTGGCTCTCGGGCGGCGACATGCGCTTCCTCCTCGGCACCGACGATCAGGGCCGCGACGTTTTCTCCACCATCCTCTACGGCTCGCGCCAGTCGATCGCGATCGGCGTGATGGCGACGCTGTTCGCCGGCATGCTCGGCATCTCGCTCGGGCTGATCGCCGGCTACACCGGCGGCACGGTGGACGCGGTCATCATGCGCGCCGCCGACATCCAGAGCACCTTCCCGGCGATTTTGATCGCGATGCTGATCGACGGCACCTCGCGCGCGCTGTTCGGAGAGCAGCGCAACGAGCAGATCGTGTTCTGGGTGATGGTGCTGTCGATCGGCCTGTCGTTCTGGGTGCAGTATGCGCGCACGGTGCGCGGCTCGACACTGGTCGAGAAAAACAAGGACTACGTGCTCGCGGCGCGGCTGATCGGCATCGCGCCGGTGAAGATCCTGTTCCGCCACGTGCTGCCCAACGTGGTCGGGCCGGTGCTGGTGATCGCGACCATCAACCTCGCGCTCGCGATCATCACCGAGGCGACGCTGTCGTTCCTCGGCCTCGGCCTGCCCTCGACCCAGCCCTCGCTCGGCACGCTGATCCAGATCGGTCAGAAATACCTGTTCGCCGGCGAATGGTGGATCGCGATCTTCCCCGGCATCACGCTCGCCGCGCTTGTTCTGGCGGTCAACCTGCTCGGCGACTGGCTGCGCGACGCGCTGAACCCGAAACTGCGATGACACCCGTCCTCAGCGTCCGCAATCTCAAGGTCGAATTCCCGACCCGGCGCGGCGTCCTCACCGCGATCGACGACGTCTCGTTCGACATCGCTCCCGGCGAAGTTCTTGGCGTGGTCGGAGAGTCCGGGGCCGGCAAATCGATCACGGGCACCGCCGTGATCGGCCTGATCGAGCCGCCCGGCCGCATCGCGGGCGGCGAAGTGCTGCTGCGTGGGCAACGCATCGACAATCTGCCGCCCGAACAGATGCGCAAGATCCGCGGCAAGCGCATCGGCATGGTGTTCCAGGACCCGCTCACCAGCCTCAATCCGCTCTACCGCATCGGCTACCAGCTCGTCGAAACGATCCGGACCCATTCGTCCCTGTCGGAATCCGCGGCGCGGAAAAAGGCGCTCTCGCTGCTCGAAGAGGTCGGCATTCCCGCGCCGGACACACGCATCGACGCCTACCCGCATCAATTCTCCGGCGGCATGCGCCAGCGCGTCGTGCTGGCGCTCGCGCTCGCCGCCGAGCCGGAGCTGGTCATTGCCGACGAGCCGACCACCGCACTCGATGTGTCGGTGCAGGCGCAGATCATCGCGCTGTTGAAGCGGCTGTGCGCGCAACATGGCGCGGCCGTGATGCTGATCACGCACGACATGGGTGTGATCGCCGAGACCGCAGACCGCGTGGCGGTGATGTATGCCGGCCGCATTGCCGAGATCGGGCCGGTGCGGGAGGTCATCAAAGCGCCGTTGCATCCCTACACCAAGGGGCTGATGGGCTCGATACCCTCGCTCGCGCACGACAGCGACCGGCTGGTGCAGATCCCCGGCTCGATGCCGCGGCTGACCGCGATCCCGTCGGGATGTCCGTTCCACCCGCGTTGCCCGCGAGCGTTCGTTCCCTGCCCGACGTTCCGCCCCGAGCTGCAGCCGGAGCAGAGCTCGCAGGTGGCGTGCTGGCTTTATCATCCCTTTCCCGTCACGGCGGCGGCGTTATGAGCGTCATGACCTCCGCCGCCCCACCCCTCGCAAGCGAGGCTGCGCGCCCCCTCGTCGAAGTGAAGAACCTCGGCCGCGTCTTCGACGTATCGAAGCCCTGGCTCAACCGCCTCACCGAGGGCCTGCCGCGCCGGCTGCTGACCGCGGCGGCCGAGGTGACGTTCTCGATCAACAAGCGCGAGACGTTCGCGCTGGTCGGCGAATCCGGATCGGGAAAATCCACCGTCGCCAAGATGGTGGTCGGGCTGATCGCGCCAACCACCGGAGAGGTCATCATCGACGGCGTCTCGATGAGCGATCGCAGGCATGATGCCGACCGCCGCCGCCTGCGCCGCCGCATCCAGATGGTGTTCCAGGACCCGTACGCGAGCCTCAATCCGCGCTGGCGCGCGCTCGACATCGTGGCGGAGCCGCTGCGCGCCTTCGGCATCGCGCAAAGCGAGGCCGAGACGGCGAAACAGGTTGGCGAACTCCTGAGGCTCGTGGGACTCGACCCGGCCGACGGCACCAAATATCCGCACGAGTTCTCCGGCGGTCAGCGCCAGCGCATCGCGATCGCGCGCGCGCTAGCCTGCAATCCGGAATTCATCGTGTGCGACGAGCCGACCTCGGCGCTCGACGTCTCGGTGCAGGCGCAGATCCTCAATCTGATGCGCGACCTGCAGGACCGTTTCGGCCTCACGTATCTGTTCATCAGCCACAACCTCGCCGTCGTGCGCCACATGGCGAACCGCATCGGCGTGATGTATCTGGGCCGCCTCGTCGAGGTCGCACCCGCGCGCGAGATGTTCGCAAAGCCTAAGCATCCTTACACGCGCATGCTGCTCGATGCGGTGCCCGACCTCGATCTCACCGGGCGCAAGCGCAAGCCGGTCGAGGGCGAGGTCCCGAACCCGGTCGATCCCCCGCCCGGCTGCCCGTTTCATCCGCGCTGTCCGTTTGCGAACGAGCGCTGCCGGGTCGAGATGCCGCAGCCGATCCTGACCGGCGGCGCGACGGTGCGCTGTCACGCCGTGGAAGAAGGGCGGATCTAGGTGGACGCTCTCGCCAGTTTCATCGTGGCGGCTTTGGCGCTGGCGGGCAGTCCCGGTCCGGCGACGTTGAGCCTTGCCGCCACCGGCGCGGCATTCGGCGCGCGGAGCGGGCTCGGCTACATGACCGGCATCGACATCGGCATGGCGGGCGTGATTGCCATCACGGCAAGCGGCGTGGTGGGGATCCTGCTGGCGCTGCCGGGCGCCACGCCGCTCGTCACCGCGCTCGCGGGGGCCTACTTCCTCTATCTCGCCTATCGCATCGCGACTGCGCCGCCGCTCTCGGAGAGCTCTGCCGAGCAGAGCCCGCCGTCCTTCGCCGCCGGTGTCGCCCTGTCGCTGATCAATCCGAAGGGTTATGCCGCGATGGCGGCGCTGTTCTCCGGCTTCGTGCTGGTGCGCGAGCGCCTCGCGCTCGACGTCGCGGCGAAGTTTGCCGTGTTGGCGGTGATCATCACCGCGGTCAATCTGGCGTGGCTGGCCGGCGGTGCGGCGCTGACCCGCTTCTTCCGCGACCCGACCACGAACCGCATCATCAACGTGACCTTCGCGGTCCTGCTCATCGCTTCCGTCGCTGTGGCGCTGATGTTCTGACCGCTTGACCCTGCTCCGGGCGGCCCCTACACCCTCACGTGAGAGCGCGTAGCTCAGTCGGTAGAGCATCTGACTTTTAATCAGAGGGTCCCGGGTTCGAGTCCCGGCGCGCTCACCATCTATCGCGGATAATCCCCGATCTTGGCCGCGCGCTTTTGCACGGTGAACACCTGCTGCCGGCCGCAGTGCAGGCACTTGTAGGTTTTCAGCTCTTCGGCCGGATGGGTCGGGTGCGGCTCCAGCGTCGCAAGATTCATCGGCCCGCCGCAGTCGCAAACGGGCAGCAGGAACGGGTCCCGCAATGCGGGCTTGGGGCGTGAAGCCGCAGACATGGCATCGCCCTCCTGTGAGGCGAATCAACTACCGGCTCACAGTCTAGCCCAAATCCTTGATCTCCTTTCGGATTTCTGGCCGCACCGGCATCGAAGGAAATACCCGGCCTCGCAGCGGCAGAATTGTCCCCAGGGCGCGGCGGATTTTGTGGCGAAACCGCCACACTTGCGGCCAAATTTGGGGCTGCCGAAGCTTATCGCTTTGAAGGGTTAACCATGCGCCGCTAACGTGCGAATCCGTACCGCGCCGCGTGATCTGGTGCATTCTCACGAAGACTGCCGACGAATGGGACTGCGCGCCCCTCAGACGCGCGAAGACTCCAGCGATTTGGGGGGAGCTATGAGAAAAAGTCTTATCGCGCTTGCTGCTGCCGTGGCGACGCTCGGCCTGGTCGGTCAAGCGAGCACCGCGAATGCCTTCCTGCTCAGGGACCGCAGTCCGAACGTCGTGGCCGGCCAGTTGATCGCCGGGCTGAGCATGACCGCCGCCTACTACGCGGCGATCTGCAACAGCAACTTCAGCCACTGCGCCAACTTCACCAGCCATCGCGCGCTGAAATACTACGGTCTGACCACGGTCGGCTGCATGGCGCTGAGCCCGATCCTTGGCGGCCTCTTCGTCAGCTTCAACGAGCGGCGTGAGCTGCGCTCGAGCGAAGTGTTCATGATGACCGCGGATTGCGTGCTTCCGATTCTCGGCGGCTGGATCATGAAGGCGGCGTTCGACGCGCATCCGGAGTGGGATGCCGGCACCGGCCGCTCGCGCCGCTAAGAAAGCGCACGGCGCAAGTTTACCGAGACCGCCGGGCGGCCACGCCCGGCGGTTTTGTCTTGCGCGCCCATCGCCTGCGTCTGCTTTTCGCACTGCGTTGCAGCATGCGCATCGCATCACGCCGCCGCGTGAGGTTTTCTCTTTGTTTGAATGAAAATTTCCCCGCGCACGTTTCACGAAACATTCATTCGCCTGCCACCGTAACGCCCCATACTCTTGGTGAGGTGACCGGGCCGGAGGGAAGAACTGCACCCCAATTGGGAGTTTTCGCCATGACGCTCCAACACGTGTGTACGGCGTCTTCCGAGACTCGCCCTGTCCGTCTGCCGACGTGTCCGCAATGCGGCGACACGTTGCTCGCCCCGCTGCTGGCGGAGCATGTCGATCCCGGCGTGGTGCACAATCATTGGGTCTGCGAGTCCTGCGGCCATTCTTTCCGCATGTCGCACCGATTCGCCGCTGACGCCTTCTAGAGCCAGCCCGCGCGTCGGAAGCGGTAGAACATATAGCCGCAGATGCCGATCATGACCGCCATCACGACGGGATAGCCGTACGGCTGCTCGAGCTCCGGCATCCATTTGAAGTTCATGCCGTAGATCGAGGCAATGGCGAGCGGAATCGACAGAATGGCGGCCCAACCCGTCAGTGTCTTGGTGACCTGGTTTTGCGCTAGGGAGACGAGCAACAGGTTCGCCTCCAGTGCGGAGTTGAGCAAGTCGCGCAGATTGTCGATGCCTTCCACGACCCGGATCACGTGGTCCTGGATGTCGCGGAAGTAGTCGTTCATGGCGTGATCGATCAGCGGCACGTCGAACCGCATGATGCGGTTGCACACCTCCTGCAGCGGCTGGGCGGCGCGGCGCAGCAGCAGGAGTTCGTGGCGCAGCTCATAGATGCGCTCGACGTCGGCATGGTCGCTTTTGTTGGCGAAGACCTCCTCCTCGAGCGCATCGGCCTCGGTCTCCAGGGCGTGCAGCACCGGCAGGTAATTGTCGACGATGAAGTCGATGATCGAATAGACGACGAAGCTCTCGCCCATCGCCAGCATCTTCGGCGCGTTCTCGCAGCGCGCGCGCACCTCGCGGTAGGCTGTGGTCGAGCCGTGGCGCACGGTCACGACGTAACCGCGCCCGGCGAAGATGTGCGTCTCGCCGAACTGGAGCCTGCGGTCGACCATTTGCGCGGTACGCAGCGCCACGAAGATCGAGTCGCCGTAGATCTCGAGCTTCGGGCGCTGGTGCGCGAGCAGCGCGTCCTCGATCGCGAGGTCGTGCAGATTGAAGCGCTGCTGCACGGTGCGCAGCAGCTCCTGGTTCGGCTCATGCAGGCCGACCCAGATGAAGCTCCCATCCGTTTCGGCCGGACAAGCCTGCTCGAGATCGACCTCGGCGCGCCGGCGGCCGGCCTCGTAGGCGACGCAATTGATGACGGTGCTCATGCCACCCTCCCGGCGGGCCAGAGCCCCTGCCTCACGCCAGCGCCGCCTTCACCCGTTCGGGGTGGAACGGCAGGTCGCGGATGCGTTTGCCGGTCGCGTTTACGAACGCATTGGCGATCGCCGCGACCGTCGGCCCTTGCGAGCCTTCGCCCGCGCCGAGCGAACGCTCGGTCGGGCGGTTGATCAGCGAAATCGCGATCTGTGGCGCTTCCGGCATGGTGAGGATCGGATAATTCGACCAGTCGCGCGAGAGGATACCCTGCGTCGAGAACTTGACCTCCTCGTGCAGGGTCCAGCTTGCGCTCTGGATGATGCCGCCCTCGATCTGACCGATCAGGCCGTCCGGATTGATCACGAGGCCGGCGTCGGTCGCGCACCACGCCCGACACACGCAGACGTTGCCCTCTTTCCGGTCGATCTCGACCTCGGCGACGACTGCGACGTAGCAGGCGAGGTTCTTGTACTTGGCAAAGCCGATGCCGCGGCCGCGAGTGCCGTCGCCTTTCTCGCCCGCCTTCCACCCGGCAAGCTGCGCCACCTTCTCGATCACCGCCCGGGCGCGCGGGTCCTTCATGTGCGCGAGCCGGAACGCAACGGGATCGGCGCCTGCTGCGAGCGCCAGCTCGTCCATGAAGGATTCCGCCGCGAACACGTTGGCGTAGGCGCCGAGCGTGCGCAGCGCGGACACGCGGATCGGCATGTCCTGGATGAAGTGATGGACCACGCGCTGGTTCGGGAAGTCGTACAGCGGAATGGAATTGCGGTCGCCGCCCCCGGCCGGCTGCGGCGGCGAGGTCGGCGGTCCCATTTTGCCCGGCTCCGCGAGGTACCAGGCGGCCAGCACGTTTGCGCCGGTAGTCGATTCCGGGCGCGTGGAGTGCGAGTTGCTCCACACCTCGTAGTTCCAGTCGACGATGCGCCCCTCTCCGTCGAGCGAAGCCTTCGCCTGCATCGACATCGCCGGCCCGTACGGCTCCCAGGCGAATTCGTCGTCGCGCATCCATGGCAGTCGCACCGGCTTGCCCGGGACCGCACGCGCCAGCAGGGCGGCGTCGAGCGCCACGTCGTCCGCGCCGTTGTGGCCGTAACAGCCGGAGCCTTCGGTGTGGATGCAGCGCACCGAGGCCGGCGGCAACTTCATCGTTTTGGAGATTTCGGCGCGCAGCGGGAATACCCCCTGCGAGTGAGTCCAGACCGTGAGCTTGTCGTCCTTGAACTCCGCAACGGCGGCGGACGGCCCGATCGAGGCGTGCGCCATGTAGGGCCTGGTGTAGGTCGCCTCCAGCACTTTCGGCGCGCCGGCGAGCAGCGGCGCCTGCTTGACGCCGATCACCTCGACCTTGGTGGGGAGCGATTTCAAATGCGCAAAAATGTTCGCCGGATCGGGCAGTTCGGGCCCAAGCCGCCATTTGGCGCTCTCCGCCAGCGCAACCCGTGCCTTGACCGCCTGCTCTTCGCGCTCGGCGACGACGCCGAGGAACGAGCCGTCGCGCACCACGGCGATCACACCGGGAATGGCGCGCGCCTTGGCCTCGTCCACGGCCTCCAGCGTCGAGCCATAGCGGGGCGGGCGCACAACGCGCCCATGGACCATGCCGGGCAGGCGCAGATCCTGCACATAGCTCGCCTTCCCGGTGACCTTGCCGGGAATATCGAAGCGGGCGATCGGCTGGCCGACGATTTTGTGCTGGCCGGCAAGCTTTGGCCGCACCGTCGCGGTCGCTTCGCGGTGCAGATCCGCCGCAGCTGAAAGCTCGCCGTAGCCGATCGTCTTACCGGTCGGCGCGTTGATCACGCCGTCCGCGACGGTCAGCGTGTCCGCTGCGGCTTCGAGCTTGGCTGCTGCGAGTCCGAGAAGGATCGCGCGCACTTCGGCGGCTGCAAGGCGCAGGGCCGTGCCGGAGTTCTCGATCGATTGCGATCCGGCGGTCTGGCCTTCGTTGGGCGTGCGGCCGGTGTCGCCGGAAACGATCCTGACGCGCGCGAGCGGCAGGTCGAGCTCTTCGGCGGCGATCTGCGCGAGTGCGGTCACGATCCCCTGCCCCAGCTCCACCTTGCCGGTGAACACGGTCGCGGAGCCGTCGGAATTGATGCGGATCCACGCATCCAGCAAGCGGTTGCCGTTCAGGCTTCCGGGCAACTGCTTCTGCTGTTGCGCCAGCGCCGGATCGAGCGTGAAGGCAAGCACGATGCCGCCGAAGCCCTTCGCAAACGCGCGGCGGTTGATGGAGATAGTCATCACGTCCTCCCCATCTCGTTGGCGGCGCGCAGGACAGCACGGATGATGCGGTTGTGCGTGCCGCAGCGGCAAAGGTTCGCCGCCAGCGCCTGGCGTACGTCGCTTTCGCTCGGCCGCGGATTGCGGTCGAGCAGCGCCTTTGCGCTCATGATCATGCCGTTGATGCAGTAGCCGCACTGCGCCGCCTGCTCGCCGATGAAGGCGCTCTGCAAGGCGTGCGGCTTGTCGGCCGTGCCGAGCCCTTCGAGCGTTGTGATCTCGGCGCCCGCGAGCGATCCGATGTCGGTGACACAGGAGCGCACCGCTTTGCCGTCGACCAGCACCGTGCAGGCCCCGCATTGCGCGAGCCCGCAGCCGAATTTTGCGCCGTTGAGCTCCAGATCGTTGCGCAAGACATAAAGCAGCGGTGTGTCCGGCTCGGCCGGCACCGTTTGGCTTGCGCCGTTGATTTTGAGGGTGACCGCCATCGCGCACCTCCCGGGATTCGGCGCATGTCGCCGTTCGTTGAGGGGCATTCTAGCCTGCGACAAAATGCCGTCGAGGGGGTTACGCGGTCAGCGGCGGAATATCGCCGTACTTCCATGTCTCGCGTATGACAGCGCGGAATTGCTCGAAGCGGCGCGCGCGGATCGCGGCGCGCATCCCGGCCATCAGCTCCTGGTAATAGGCGAGGTTGATCTCCGAGAGCAGCATTTGGCCGAGCATCTCGTTCGCCCGCGTCAGGTGATGCAGGTAGGCGCGCGAATAGGTGCGCGCAGCCTCGCACGGGCTTTGCTCGTCGAGCGGGCGCGGGTCGGCGGCATGGCGCGCGTTGCGCAGATTGATTGCGCCGTAGCGCGTGAAGGCAAGCCCATGGCGACCATTGCGCGTCGGCATCACGCAGTCGAACATGTCGATGCCGCGCGCGACCGCTTCGATCAGATCCTCCGGGGTGCCGACGCCCATCAGGTAGCGCGGCTTGTCGGCCGGCAGGGCGGGGGCGGTTTCTTCCACGATCTTGAGCATTACCGCCTGCGGCTCGCCGACGGCGAGTCCGCCAATCGCGTAGCCGGGAAAGCCGATGCCGACCAGAGCGCGCGCGCTCTCGACGCGCAACGCGGCATCGTCGCCGCCCTGCACGATGCCGAACAGCGCGCGGCCGGGCGCGGCACCTTCGAATGCGCGTTTGCAGCGCTCCGCCCAGCGTAGCGACAGCCGCATGGCGCGCTCGATCTCCTCGCGTGTTGCCGGCAGCCTCAGGCATTCGTCGAGCTGCATCACGATGTCGGCACCGAGCAGGTTCTGAATTTCGATCGCACGCTCCGGCGAGAGCGCCACCAATGCGCCGTCGATGTGCGAGCGGAACGTCGCGCCGCTCTCGTCGAGCGTGCGCAGCTGCGCCAGCGACATCACCTGAAAGCCGCCCGAGTCGGTCAGGATCGGGCTCGGCCAGTTCATGAATGTATGCAGTCCGCCGAGCGCTGCGATGCGCTCCGCGCCAGGGCGCAGCATCAGGTGATAGGTATTGCCGAGGATGATGTCGGCGCCGCCCGCGCGGACGGTCTGCGGATGCACGCCCTTGATTGCCGCCTGGGTTCCGACCGGCATGAACGCGGGCGTGCGGACGGTGCCATGCGCCGTGGAAATCTCACCCACGCGCGCGGCACCATCGGTGGCGAAAAGGTTGAAGGCAAATTGCTGAGACATACGCGGCCGGTTTCCCGGCCGCGTTCCTATCACGATTTCGGCGGGGGCAACGGCCCGCTATTTCATCCCGGTGACGGCCTCTTCCACCGCCCTGCTGTAGGTCGACATCATGCGGGCGCGCTGCAGGATGTAGAGCCGCTCTTCGGGGGTGAGCCGGCCGACCGCTTCCTTGATCTCGACCGATTTCGGGACGTGCGGATGCAGCTTCTCCGACATCGAAATGTAGATGCGCGACGGAAACAGCAGTGCCATCGGATCGATGGCCGCGTATTCGTGAATCATTTCGGACTCTCCTTCCACCTTGATCTGCCCATGCCCCCTGAGTGCGCGCAGGTTTGCAGGCGCCGATTGCCGCAGCGTTAGTTCGCCTGCGCGGATTTTCCCGGAATGTGATTCAAGTTATGCGCGCAAAAGAAGGCAGGCGTCGCCGTAGGAGTAGAACCGGTAGCCCGCTTCGATGGCGTGCGCGTAGGCGCGCTTCATCGTGTCGAGGCCTGAGAATGCCGCGACCAGCATGAACAGCGTCGAGCGCGGCAAATGAAAGTTGGTCAGCATCACATCGACGGCGCGGAAGGCGTAACCGGGCGTGATGAAGATCGCGGTTTCGCCGGCGAATGGACGGATCGTACCGCTTTCCTCCGTGGCGCTCTCCAGCAGGCGCAGCGAGGTCGAGCCGACCGCCACGATTCGCCCCCCGGCGCGGCGCGCGGCATTGAGTGCGGCAGCGGTATCTCCGGTCAGCGTGCCGTACTCGGCGTGCATTTTGTGATCGGCCGTGTCCTCCGCCTTCACCGGCAGGAACGTGCCCGCACCGACATGCAGCGTCACCGTGTGCAGGCCGATGCCGCGCGCCTTCAGCCGCGACACGAGTTGCTCGGTGAAATGCAGCCCCGCGGTCGGCGCCGCGACCGAGCCCTCGTTATGCGCGAACAGGGTCTGGTAGTCGGCGCGGTCTTCATCGTCGGGCGCGCGGCGGGACGCGATGTAGGGCGGCAACGGCATCTCGCCGCGCTCGGCGATCGCCTGGTCGAGCACAGGTCCGTGGAACGCGAAGGCGAACGTCACCTCGCCGCCCTCGCCTTTCGCTTCGACCGTCGCGTCGAGCTGGCCGAGGAAGCACACCTTGCCCTCATCGCCGAAGCGCACGACATCGCCCGCCGCGAGCCGCTTGGCGGGCTTCACGAACGCCTGCCAGCGTGAACCGTCGAGCCGCTTCACGAGGTTGGCCTCGATGCGCGTTTCCGGCCCGCGGCCGATGCGCCGCCCGGAGAGGCTTGCCGGTACCACGCGCGTGTCGTTGACCACGAGCTGATCGCCCGGCTGGAGCAGTTCCGGCAGATCCCGTATTGCGCGATCCTCGAGCACGCCGTCCGGCCGCACCGCGAGCAGCCGCGCAGCATCGCGCGGACGCACGGGCCGCAGGGCAATCCGGTCCGGCGGGAGGGGAAAATCGAACAGGTCGGTGCGCATTGATTGACTGTGGCTGGCCGCTTACAACGCGGTTCTCGCAACCTTTCGCACGCTAATCAACGTGACATCGACCGTCATCATTCAGGCCAAGCGCGGCATCGGCGATGTGATCTGGCATCTGCCGTTCATTCGCGCGATCGCCGCCGCAACGCCGGAGCGCGCGGTCACGTTTCTCACGCCGCCGTCGAGCATGGGGGCGGAACTGCTGCAAGCCGAAAGCTGCGTCGCGCGGACGCTCTATTTCGAACACGGCGGGAGCGAGCTTGTGCGCGTGTTCCAGCTTGCCCGGCTCACGCAGATGCTGCGCGCGCTCCAGCCGAAAACGGTCTGGATCCTCGACAAGACGGTTCGCCCCGCGCTTGCTGCCTTCCTGGCACGGGTGCCGCAGCGCATCGGGATGGGTATCCGGCGCCAGCGGCTGCTCATCACCAATGCGGGCCTCGAACCAAAGTATGACGAGGAGTACCCGATCGAATGCCTGATCGCGCTGCTCGAACAGATCGGCCTGCCGCTGGAGACGACGGAGCCCAATCTGAACCTGCCGAATGATGTTGTCCATGCAATCGACGAACGCTTCGCGCATCACACGCGACCTTGGACAGTGGTCGGCCTCGGCGCCTCGACCACAAACAAGGACTGGCCGAGGTCGCAATGGGTCGTGTTCCTCGAAGCGATCCGAAGGCGCACGCGGGGCACGATCTTCCTGATCGGCGGGCGCGCGAATGCACCCGTCGCGGCAAACCTGATCGAGACCACGGCGGGCGCAGAGACCATCAACGCGTGCGATCTCACCCTGATCGACGCCGCCGCGCTGATGAAGCAGGCGGACCTGTTCGTCGGCCCGAATTCCGGTCCGATGAACATCGCGGCCGCGGTCGGGACTCCGGCGTTCGGCTTTTTCGCGACCAACAAGGTGCTCACCTACTCGCGGCACATCCACGCGATACTGCCGGATGACGGACGGATCGCGCCTGACGGGATGCAGCGGCTGTCGCCGCAGCGGGTGGTGGAGCGGATCGAGCCGTATCTCGACGGCTAGGCCGGCATCCCGTGGCGCGTCGGGGCATGCACATCTGCGCGCAGATACTGTGTGAAGATCTCCCGCCACTGGGCGTGATCGCCGGCCCACTCGCTTGTATCGGGTGCAAGCTTGAACACGCTCAGGCCGGGCCGTTGCGGCGCGCCCGTCAGCCGGTCCTCGTAGGTCGCCACGAGGTACTCGCAGTGCCGGCCGAAGTAGCGGTCACACGCTGCGCACAACGTCACCACATCGTCCGCCGACATCGCAGGATCGATCCCTACTTCAGCCTGGTATTCGGTCAAGTCGTTCTGCGAATTCGAGATGACGAAGAGCAGCCGTTCCAGCTCCCTGAGCCGGCGGAATTTCTCCGCGAGGTGCGCAAACTTGCCGGCCAGTTCGCGGTAGCCCCGCTCCAGGTCGACCTTCCCGCGCAGATACTCGATCGGGCGCGATTTGCGCAGCGTACATTCGTGGCGGAAATAGACCCCGCCCCCGCCCCAGAGCGCACCGCGGAACAGCGCGAGCTCATCCTTGCTCGCGGGATAAAAGCTATCCGCATCAAGCAGCCTCGCGGCCGCCCGCGGATGACACACGATGTTGTCGAACAACATGCTCGACGGCTTCAGCGTATCGTCGCCGATCGCCCGCGCGATCAAATCGGCATGGTCGTCGATCTGCAGCGTGGCCTGACATGACATGCCGAGGCTGACCACGGCGGCTTTTCGTCCCACCAGCGACATGATGCCCCGCCCCGCCGACTCGTACCGTTATCCGACCGTCGCCTTCACGATCTTGTCGGGATTCTGCACCGGCTCGCCCTTCTTGATCTTGTCGACGTTCTCCATGCCTTCGATCACCTTGCCCCAAACGGTGTAATTCTTGTCGAGGAAGCGCGCATCGTCGAAGCAGATGAAGAACTGGCTGTTCGCGCTGTTCGGGTTCTGCGCGCGTGCCATCGAGGCGGTGCCGCGCACGTGCGGCTCGGAAGTGAACTCGGCCGGCAGGTTCGGATAGCTCGATCCGCCGGTGCCGGTGCCGTGCGGGCAGCCGGTCTGGGCCATGAACCCGTCGATGACGCGGTGGAACACGATCCCGTCGTAGAAGCCTTCGGTGACAAGCTGTTTGATGCGCTCGACATGTTTCGGCGCGAGGTCGGGGCGGAGCTCGATCACGACATTGCCCTTGGTGGTCTCGAGTGTCAGCTTTTCGTTATTGGCCATGGAACCTCTGCCTGTTTGCGGTTGCGCATATCGATGAAGTTGACACGGAACACGCGTCCCGCGACTGCGCCGCCCATCGCCTCAGTGAACGGCATCGGCGAACAGCGGTCGATCGCTTCGGCGACCGCCGCGTAGTAGCGCCCGCGCTCCTCCGGCGTGACCGGCCGGACAAATTCGACAATGCGCGGCTTGCCGAACAGTTCGCCCGAGCGCTTGAAGCTGACCTGGAAGATCACGTCAACCGGCGCGCGGTCGCGATCCGGCGGCGGCGGGCTCCAGCAGGCCGCGAATGCGGCCGAGAGTTCCTGCAGATTATTCACGGGTGAGGTCGGCCGCGCGGGATTTGCATTCGTGCCGCGGATCAGGATCTGCAAGGTCGTGCGCTGCGCGCGCGCGGCATCCGTTGCGAACAGACAGGCGAGCGCAGCAAATGCACAGGCCGCGTGCCGCGCCCTCATTTTGCGTCGGCCGCAACCTGCACCTTGATCATCTTGTCGGGGCTCTGCACCGGCTCGCCCTTCTTGATCTTGTCGACCACATCCATGCCCGAGAGCACCTCGCCGATCACGGTGTACTGCCCGTTGAGGGACGACGCATCGCCGAAGCAGATGAACCACTGGCTGTTGGCTGAGTCGTTGCTGTTGCCCTTGCGCGCCATTCCGACCGTGCCGCGCTTGAATGGCACATTGGAGAACTCGGCCTTGAGGTCCGGATACTTCGAGCCGCCAGTGCCATTGCCGTTCTGCCCGTCGCCCGTCTGCGCCATGAAGCCTGCGATCACCCGGTGGAACGGCACGCCGTTATAGAAGCCCTCGCGCGCAAGCTGCTTCAGCCGCGCGGCATGTTGGGGGGCGATGTCGTTGCGCAACTTGATGACGATGCGGCCCTGCGTCGTGTCGACGAGCAGCGTGTTCTGCGGGTCGGCGCCCGCGGGCAGCGGCTGGGCGAGGGCGGGCGTTGCGAGCAGCAATGCCGCCACAAGAGCAAGCGAACGAAGCATATGAACTCCCGGTTCTAAGAGCCGGTTTTCCCGGCAAATTTGGCTTTTAAGCGGCTCGCAACCGAGGCCGGCACGAAGGGTGTGATGTCACCGCCCATCCCGGCGATCTGGCGCACCAAAGTGGCGGTGATCGGCCGCACGGCGGGCGCAGCCGGCAGAAACACCGTCTGCACGCCCGGCGCCATCGTGCCGTTCATCCCGGCCATCTGCATTTCGTAGTCGAAATCGGTGGTATCGCGTAGGCCCCGGATCAGGATCGTGGCGTCTTCGCGCCGCGCCAGCGAGACCACCAGATCGTCGAACGTCACGCAGGCAAGCTCGACGCCGGCGGCCTTGGCAATCGGCCCGCACGTCTCGGAAAGCATCGCCAGACGCGTCTCGAAGGGAAACAGCGGCGCCTTGCCCGGATGCACGCCGATCGCCAGCACCAGACGGTCGGCGAGCCGCACCGCCTGCCGGACCACGTCCAGATGGCCGTTGGTGACGGGGTCGAAAGACCCGGCATAAAGCGCAATTCGCCGCATTCGCGCGGTCTAGCCCGCCGCCTCTACTGCCGCAAGCCATCACGGAACGGTCGAGGAATCGTGCGTTCCGGCTTGAACCTTTTGAGCCCATCTCGCGTCTAACACAGTGGAAGGACCCCGACGGGACCGAGAAGCGGGGACAAGGTGGGACAAATGTTCAAGATTTACAGCATGATAGCTGCCGCCGCGCTGGTCGCAGGCGCGCTTGTGCTGGCTCCGAGCGTGAGCCAGGTGTCGGCGTCGACGCGTCACAGCATCACCCAGACGACCGCCGGCAAGGGCGACCGCCTCGACATGGAAGCCCGCCTCGCCTGCCGCCAGCAGTCCTGGCCGTATTTGGAGCGCTCCTGTGTGCGCGACCCTCGCACCGAGTCCGGCTCGGCCCGCAAGGTTCGCGTGGTGACGGCGGACCGCAAATGAGTTCGAGAGGCGAAAGCCTTTCACCTACCGGGGAGTGATGCCCACTCCCTAGACGACCCCAAGTGACCCATACTGTCCCGGCCTAACCAGCCGGGACTTTTTCTTTCATGCGCATCGTTCTTGCCTTCGCTTCGTTGCTTGCGAGCGCCTTGCCGGCTCTCGCGCAAATCCCGCCGGGTGCCGCCGAGCTGCGCATCTACGCCGGCCTGCATGCCGCGGCCGCAAAAGGCGATTCCGCCGAGATCGCGCGGCTGATTGCGGCGGGCGAGAAACCCAATGTGCAGGATGCGCATGGCCGCACGCCGCTTCATGTCGCGGCGCACTTCGGCCACCAGGCGGCCGCGCAGGCATTGCTCAAGGGTGGCGCGAACCCGAATGCGCTCGATGCGCAGCGCTACGACATCGTGACCATTGCGTCCGTGAACAACGATGTCCCGATGCTCAGGCTCGCGCTTGCGGGCGGCTGCGATCCAAAGGCGATCACCAGCCCGTATCAGGGCACGGCACTGATCGCCGCAGCGCATCTCGGCCACACTCAAGTGGTGCGCGTGCTGATCGCCGCCGGCGCGCCGCTCGACCACGTCAACAATCTCGGCTGGACCGCGCTGATCGAATCGATCGTGCTCGGCAATGGCGGCAAGAACCACACCGACACGCTGGAAGCGCTGGTCAAGGCCGGCGCCAACGTGAATATCGCGGACCGCCAGGGCGTGACGCCGCTCGGCCTCGCAAAAAGCCGCGGCTATGGCGAGATGGCGCGGATCCTGGAAGCGGCGGGTGCGAAGTAACATGGCTGGTCTGAAAGTTCTCGTTGTCGGCGGCGGCATCGGCGGCATCACCACCATGCTGGCGCTGCGCCAGCGCGGCGTGGATGTGCAGCTCTACGAGCAAGCCCCCGCGTTTGGCCAGGTCGGCGCCGGTATTCAAGTGTCCTCCAACGCTGCGCGCATTTTGCTCAAGCTCGGCCTCGGCGACGCGCTCAAGATGGTCGCGACCTATCCCGAAGCCCGCGACTATCGCGGCTGGGACACTGGCGAGCGGCTTTACTACACTCCGCTCGGCCAGATGGCCGAAGCGCAGTTCGGCTCGCCCTACTACGCCGCGCATCGCGCCGAACTGCTCGACGTGCTGCTGAGCGGCCTCGATCAAAACGACGTCAAGCTCGGCGCACGCGTCGTGCAGATCGATCAGGATGCTAATGGCGTGACGCTGACGCTGAGCGATGGCGAGACCGCGCAGGGCAACCTCCTGATCGGCGCCGACGGCATTCATTCGACCGTCCGCGCGCAGCTCTTCGGCAGGGAGTTGCCGCGCTATACCGGCAACGTCGCTTGGCGCGGTCTGGTGCCGGCCGAGCGCGTCGCCCATCTCGATCTCGGCAGCGTGGTCGGCGTCTGGATGGGTCCGAACCGCAGCATCGTGCAGTACTACGTGTCGGCCGGAAAAACCTTCAACTGGATCGGCATCAGCCGCTCCTCCGAACCGGCGCGCGAATCCTGGCTTGCCGAAGGCAAGGTGGAGGACGCACTCGCCGAGTATGACGGCTGGCACGCGACCATCCGCACGATCATTGCCGCAACGCCCAGGGTTCTCCGGCAGGCGCTCTACGATCGCGAACCGCTGCCGGACTGGCAGGTCGGCCGCATCGTGCTGATCGGCGATGCCGCGCACCCAATGATGCCGTTCTACGCGCAAGGCGGTGCGCAAAGCATCGAGGACGCGTACGTGCTTGCCGGCTGCATCGCCGAAGCCCGGGACCGGCCGCTCGACGCGCTCGCCCGGTTCGTGCGGATGCGCCAGCCGCGGACGGCATGGATGCAGGGTCTCGCCCGCCGCGAGGAGGAGCTCTACCAAACGAACGATGCCGCAGCGATCAAGGCGCGCAACGAAAAGATGCGCGCCAACCGTTCGCCGGAGACCGCGACGTTCCCGCCGGAGCAGGTGCGGCTCTACGGTTATGATGCTGAGGTCGAACTGCGCAAAAGCGCCTAAAGGATTCCAAACGCGGCGCAATCGGGGGAGAGATGACGCCAATCAAACAAGTCGTGCTCACCGCCTTCGCCGCCTCCGCCCTCATGGTCGGGGCGGCGACAGCGCAGAACTACCCGACCCGGCCGATCACCGTCATCATGCCTTTCGCTGGCGGCAGCGGCAGCGACGTTGCCGCGCGGATTGTGTACGCGCGGATGGCCAAGACGCTTGGGCAACCGATCATCGTCGAGAACAAGCCCGGCGCCGGCGGCAATTCCGGAACGCTGCAGGCCGCCAAGGCAATGCCCGATGGCTACACCTTGGTGGGTGCGGGGTCGGGCCCGTTCGCCGCAAACCTCACGCTCTACAAAGAACTCGGCTACGACCCGCAAAAAGACTTCACGCTGATCTCGCCGTTCGTGAGCTTCACGGTGGTCATCACGGCGAGCAACAAGCTCGGGCTCAATTCGGTGCAGGATCTGATCGCGCGAGCGAGGAAAGAGCCTGGCGCACTGAATTACGGCTCGGTCGGCATCGGCTCATCGCAACATCTTGCCGGTGAATACTTCGCGCAGGTCACCGGCGTGAAGATCACGCACGTGCCCTATCGCAACATCGCACAATTCGGCCCGGATCTGATCGCCGGCGCCGTGCCACTGGGTTTTGCCTGGTATCCCAATGTCGCGGGACCGCTCAATGCCAACGGTGCAACCGCATTGGCGGTTGCGGGTGAAAAGCGGCTAGCCGTCTTGCCTGGCACCCCCACCACCACGGAGGTCGACCTCGCGCAATACCAGGTGGATGGCTGGTTTGGGCTTGCAGCACCCGCCGGCGTGCCGAAAGACATCATCGAGCGGCTCAACAAGGAACTGAACGCGGCGCTGAACGATCCCGAGGTGCGCGGCAACTTCGAGAAGGTCGGCGCCGTGCCGTTCGGCCTTGGTCTCGACGAGTCGAAGACGTTCCTCGCCAGCGAGATCGCGAAATACCGCGACATCATCACCAAGGCCGGAATCGCGAAGATCGAGTAGGCGCGTCTAGCTACCGCCGGCTCATTGCGAGCAGCACGCCCGCGCCGGCGATCAGGATACAGCCCGACACACGGTCCGCGATCAGTTGTGCGCGGCCCGAGACCGCGGCGCGCAGCCGCGCCGCGCACAGCACCCAGATCGCGTCGCCCACCACCGTGATGATCCAGAAGGTCGCGGCGAGCAGCCAGAGCTGGGCCTGCCGGCCCTCGCCGTCGCTCAGGAACTGGGGCAGGAACGCGGCCTGGAAGATCAGCGTCTTCGGATTGGCGAATGCGACCGCAAGGCCACGCGCGAACGCGCGCTCGCTCGACAAGGGCGTGGGCGGCAATGGCTTGCGCGCCTTCCAGAAGGTCTGGATGCCGAGAAACAGCAGGTACCCCGCACCGACGAACCGGATGATGTCGAAGTTCCTGGAAAACAATTCGACCAGCCAGGATAGCCCCGCGGCCACGACGACAAGCTGCACCATCACGCCGATATTGACCCAGGCCATCGCGACCAGGCCGGTGCGTGCGCCGTGGGCGAGGCTGGTGCCGACGATCAGCGCGACATTCGGCCCCGGCGTCGCGATCAGCAACGCGGTGGCGAGGACGAAGACGAGGTAGAGTTGGAGCGACATGGAGCCCAGCCCAATGCATGATAATTGCAGCTGGCTCCGCTCATTCCCGCGAAAGCGGGAATCCAGGAGCCAAGGACTGGGTCCCCGCTTCCGCGGGGACGAGCGGCTACTGCACCTTAGCCTCCGTTCTCGTCGCCCTCTTCGCTCAGCCGCTCGACCGAGACCACGCGCTCGTCGTCGGCCGTGTCGAACACGATCACACCCTGCGTCGAGCGGCCCGCGATGCGGATGCCATCGACGCGCGTGCGGATGAGCTGGCCGCGGTTCGTCACCAGCATGATCTGGTCGGCGTCCTCGACCGGGAACGAAGCCACCAGCTTGCCGGTCTTCGGTGTCAACGCCATTGCGACGATGCCTTTGCCGCCGCGCCCGGTCGTCCGGTACTGGTAGGATGACGAGCGCTTGCCCATGCCTTTCTCCGACACGGTCAGCACGAACTGCTCGGCCTCCGACATATCGACATAGCGCTTCTCACCGAGCTCGATCGCGTCGCTGCCGTTTTCCTCGGCGTCCGGCGCACCCTCCTCGCCCTCCTCGCCGCGCCGCACCGCGCTCGCGCGCTTGAGGTATGCGGCGCGCTCGTCGGCCGTGGCCTCGACATGGCGCAGGATCGAGAGCGAGATCACCCTGTCGCCTTCTTCCAGATTGATGCCGCGCACGCCCATCGAGGTGCGACCGGCGAATACACGCACCTCCGGCACCGGGAAGCGGATGCACTGTCCGCCCGCCGCCGTGAGCAGCACGTCGTCGTTTTCCGAGCAGATCTGCACGCCGACGATGCCGTCGCCCTCGTCGAGCTTCATCGCGATGATGCCGGATGGGCGCACGTCGGCGAAATCGGACAGCTTGTTGCGCCGCACGGTGCCGCGTGTCGTTGCAAACATCACGTCGAGCTTGTCCCAGGTCGCCTCGTCCTCGGGCAGCGGCATGATCGTGTTGATCGTCTCGCCCTGGTCCAGCGGCAGGATGTTGATCAGCGCCTTGCCGCGCGCCTGCGGCGCGGCCATCGGCAGCCTCCAGACCTTCTCCTTGTAGACGCGGCCGTGCGAGGAGAAATACAGCACCGGCGTATGCGTGTTGGCGACGAACAGCCGCGTGACGAAATCCTCGTCGCGCGTTTGCATCCCGGCGCGGCCCTTGCCGCCGCGGCGCTGCGCCCGGTAGGTCGAGAGCGGCACGCGCTTGACGTAGCCGAGGTGCGAGACGGTGACGACCATGTCCTCGCGCTGGATCAGGTCCTCGTCCTCCATCTCGCCTTCCTGATCCATGATCACGGTGCGGCGCGGCGTGGCGAAGGCCTTCTTAACGTCGGCAAGCTCCTGCTTCACGATGCCCTGGATGCGGGCGCGCGAGCGCAGGATATCGAGATAGTCGGCGATTTCGGCGGCGAGCTTGTCGAGTTCGTCCTTGATTTCGTCGCGGCCGAGCGCAGTGAGGCGCTGCAGGCGCAGATCGAGGATCGCGCGCGCCTGGACATCGGACAGCCGATACGTACCGTCGGCCGCGAGCTTGTGGCGCGGATCGTCGATCAACTCCAGCAGGGCCGCGACATCCTGCGCCGGCCAGTCGCGCGACATCAGCGCCTCGCGCGCCTCGTTCGCATCCTTCGCGGCGCGGATCAGCCGGATCACCTCGTCGATATTGGCGACCGCGATCGCCAGACCGACCAGCACGTGCGTGCGGTCACGCGCCTTGGTGAGCCGGAACTTGGTGCGGCGGGAGACGACGTGCTCGCGGAACGCCACGAACGTCGTCAGCATGTCCTTCAGGTTCATCACCTGCGGACGGCCCGAGTCGAGCGCCACCATATTGGCGCCGAACGAGGATTGCAGCGCGGTGAACTTGTAGAGCTGGTTCAGCACGATGTCGGCGATCGCCTCGCGCTTGATCTCGATCACGACGCGATAGCCTTCGCGGTCGGATTCGTCGCGCAGCGCCGCGATGCCGTCGATCTTCTTCTCCCGCCACAACTCGCCGATGCGTTCGACCATCGCGGCCTTGTTCACCTGATACGGAATCTCGGTGACGATGATGGCCTCGCGGTCGCCGCGCAGCGCCTCGATCGAGACCTTGCCGCGCATGATGATTGAGCCGCGGCCGGTGTGATAGGCGCTGCGGATACCCGCGCGACCGAGGATGATGCCTCCGGTCGGGAAATCCGGGCCCGGCACGATGTTGATCAGGTCCTCGATCGAGAGTGCAGGATCGTCGATCAGTGCCACGCAGGCATCGACCACCTCGCCGAGATTGTGCGGCGGGATGTTGGTCGCCATGCCGACCGCGATGCCGCCCGCGCCGTTGACCAGCAGGTTCGGGAAGCGCGCCGGCAGGACGACCGGCTCCTTCTCGGTGCCGTCGTAGTTCGGCTGGAAGTCGACCGTGTCTTCATCGATGTCGGCAAGCAGCGCCTCGGCCGCGCGGGTCATCCGGCTTTCGGTGTAGCGCATCGCCGCCGGGGGATCGTCGTCGACCGAGCCGAAATTGCCCTGCCCGTCGATCAGCGGCAGGCGCATGGAGAAATCCTGCGCCATGCGCACCAGCGCGTCGTAGATGGATTGGTCGCCGTGCGGGTGATATTTGCCGATCACGTCGCCGACGACGCGCGCGGACTTCACGTGCTTCTTGTCCGGCGTATGCCCCTGCTCGTGCATCGAGTAGAGGATGCGCCGGTGCACCGGCTTGAGGCCGTCGCGCGCGTCGGGGAGCGCACGCGCCACGATCACGCTCATGGCGTAATCGAGGTACGAGCGCTTCATCTCGTCCGTGATCGACACGGGCCGGATATCCGAGGGCTGTGTGGGCTCCTCGGGCTTGCTGTTTTCGTCGTCGGCCAAGGGGTGAATTCCAGGCGATTCAGGTGGCGATTGATATAGGTGATTTGCGCCGGTGAAACCACCGCAAAGCGGCGGTTTTACGCATTAATTTATCTCGTTGTATCAATGACTTGCATGATGCGGTGCGCGCACCCGAGGATGGCCGGGGGCGCCGTCGCCCGACCCCTCGCGACATGCTAGTTTTGCCGCCCCTCCTGCGCCCGAGCGCGCGTTTTTCTGGACCAGCGCCGATGCCCGTGCCCCTGGATTACGTGGTCGCCGCGCTGGTCACGTTGCTCGTCGTCGTCGACCCGATCGGGCTGACGCCGGCTTTCCTCGGAGTCACCGCCGGGCTGCCGCGCCATGCGCGCCGCCAGGTCGCGATCCGCGCCTCTCTGATCGCGTTCGCGATCCTCACCGGCGCAGCGCTCGCCGGCGACTGGCTGTTGCGCACGTTGTCGATCTCGCTGCCGGCGTTTCGGATCGCCGGCGGGCTGCTGTTGTTTTCCATCGCGTCCGAAATGGCGTTCGGCGTGCGCATCGCGCGCCAGTCCGAGACCGCCGGCAAGGCGGTGGAGGAGCATGTGCGCGACATCGCGGCCTTCCCGCTGGCAATTCCGCTGATGGCGGGGCCCGGCGCGATCACCGCGACGGTACTGCTTGCCGGGCGCGCGAGCGGCGATCCTCTCCGGCTTGGCGTTCTGATCGCAATCATCGCCACCGTGATGGCAAGCTGTTTGCTCGTGTTCTCCTTCGCGGCCCAGGTCGAGCGGCTGCTCGGCAGGACCGGCAATACGGTGCTTTCACGCCTGCTCGGCGTGCTGCTCGCCGCGATGGCGGTGCAGTTCGTGGTCGACGGGGTGAAGGCGCTGATCGCCGGCTAGGCTACTTCTTCGCGGGCGGTGCCGCGCATTTCCCCTTCACCGCCGTCCACTTGATGTCGACCAGGGTCAGCCCGCCGCAGACGGTGTGCGGGTCCGTCTCCTTACCCGTGAGCCGCACTTTCTTGCCGATCGGAGCAGGCGGGTTGGCGCCGGAGATGTTGTACCGCGTATCCTTGGGCGCCTTGATGATCGTGCACGTATCCGGAAAACCCTTTTCCGGGCAGCCCGTGACCGTGACGACCTTCGGTTTCGGCGGCTTCTTCGCCGCGGCCATTTCGGCGCCCGCTCCGCTGCTCAACGCTACGGCGGCCCCAAGGCCAGCCGCGATCGCCAGTGCCATCCGAATGGACATGCTAACCCCCTTGAATATTGATGCCGCTTGCGCGCGGGGTATTAGGCAACCAGTGTCTGATAAAAAGCAATCCCTCGCGCCGTGGCCGCGGGTCGTCAGCCCGGGCCGCCGCGCAGCTTGCCGACGATGCCGGCGGGGAAGAAGTAGACCGACAGGACGAAGAGCACGCCGAGCCAGAGCAGCCAGCGGTCGGGGTGGAAAAGCTGCGGCAGGATCGGGATGCCGGCTTCACCCGCCGCCGTCGATACCGTGCCCATCAGGGCCTGCAGATAATTCTGCGCCAGCACGTAGAGCGTGCCGCCGATGATCGCGCCATACATCGTACCCATGCCGCCGATCACCACGATCAGCAGGATGTCGAGCATGATCGAGAAGCTGAGCGAAGTGTCCGGCCCGGTGTAGCGCAGCCACAGCGCGTTGAGCGCGCCGACGGCGGCGGCGGCCGCCGCGGCGATGCAGTTCGCCAGGATGCGATGCATGACGGTGCGATAGCCGAGCGCCTCGGCGCGGAACGGATTTTCGCGGATCGCCTGCAGCACGCGGCCGAAGGGCGAATTCACGACGCGCAGCAAGAGGAGGAACAGCACCACACACGAGGCGAACACGATATAATAAGTGAGCGTGCGTCCCGTGACCGCGACGCCGAGGACATCGCGCGGAATGTACACGGTGCCGGGCTGCAGCAGTTCGGGCACGCGGAAGCTGCGCCCGTCTTCGCCGCCGGTGAGCCACGACAATTGCGAGGCGAGTACCGCGAAGGCGGAGGCGACCGCCAGCGTGATCATGGCGAAGAAGATCGTCTGCACCCGCAGCGAGAACAGCCCGATCACCAGCGCCAGCAGCGCGGCGGTCGGCAACGCGACCAGCAGTCCCAGCCCGATCGCATCCCAGCGCGCGCCGAGCGAGTATAGCGAGATCGCGATTCCGTAGCTGCCGATGCCGTAGAACATCGTGTGGGCGAACGACACCACGCCCGTATAACCGAGCAGCAGGTCGTATGACGCGGCGAGCGCGATGAAGATGCAGACTTTGGCGGCGACGTTGAGCGGCTTCGCGCCGGGAAACAGGAACGGCGCGAGCGCGAGCGCCAGTACGATGAGGATCAACGCAATGCTGAGCGCGCGGCTGCGCGGAGGATCGCCGGAAAGCGGCATGAAACGCGATGTCATCGGCTGGTCACCGGATAAAGGCCGCGCGGGCGCCATAGCAGCACCGCGACCATCAGCAGGATGTCGGTGACCAGCGCGAGCTTCGGCACCAGGAAGCCCGCATAGTTGGTGGCGAGCGCGACGAGCAGCGCACCGATGAAGCACCCGGTGACTGACCCGAGCCCGCCGATGATCACCACGATGAACACCAGCACCAACAACTCGCCGCCCATCGCGGCGTTCACCTGCTCGCGGTAGAGCGCCCACATCACGCCGCCGAGGCCGGCGAGCGCCGAGCCCGCCATGAACACGCCGACGAACAGCCGCGTGATGCGGTAGCCGAGCGCCTCGACCATTTCGGTGTTCTCCACGCCGGCGCGGATCAACAGGCCGATCTTGCTGCGGTTGAGGATCGCGAGCATCGCAAGGAACACGGCGAGTCCGACCAGCACGCAGACCACCCGATATTTCTCGATCGCCGCCTCGCCGAACTGGAACGAACCGCGCAGGCTGGTGGGGAGCGGGAGCGGAATCTGCTGCGGGCCGAAGAACGCGTAGAGCATCTGTTCGGCCACGATCATGCCGCCCATGGTGATGAGGATCTGTTTGAGGTGCTGGCCGTAGACCGGCATGATGACGATGCGCTCGAACGCCAGACCGAGCGCGCCGGTGACGGCCATCGCGAACAGCACAGCCGGAACGACGGCGGCGAGATTGAGCCAGACCGAATCCGCCTGCATCCAGGCGGCGAGCGGGATCAGCACCAACGTCGCCATGTAGGCGCCGATCGCGATGAACGCACCGTGGCCGAAATTGAGTACATCCATCAGGCCGAAGATCAGCGTGAGGCCCGACGCCATCACGAAGATCATCATGCCCATCGCAAGCCCCGCGATGGTGAGCGTCACCCAGGTCGACGTGGACGGAACGAACGGCAGCGCCGCGAGCGCAAGCGCCACGGGAAGCAGCAGCGGGAGGTAATCGCGCGGCGTTTTCGGCAGCGCGGCTCCTGCGTCAGTGTCGCCATCGGTCCCTTGCGCGCTCATTGGTGGGTATCCAGGCTGAGGCCGAGCAGCCGCTGCTGCATGGCCTCGTCCGCGACCAGTTCGGCCATCGTGCCGGCGTGGACCACGCGGCCGTTATCCATCACGCCGACGGTATCGCCGATCGCCTGCGCGACGCGGAAATTCTGTTCGACCAGCAGGATGGTGGCGCCGCGGCGCTTCACTTCCTTCAGGCAATCGATCAGCGCGCCGATGATCGCGGGGGCGAGCCCTTTCGTCGGCTCGTCGATGAGCAGCAGGCGACGCGGCTCGATCAGCGAGCGCGCGAACGACAGCATCTGTTTCTGCCCGCCTGAAAGCGTGCCCGCGCGCGAGAGCCAGAATTTCCGCAAGGGCGGAAAGAACCCGAATATCCAGTCGAGCCGCGTCTGGTCCATCTCGCCCTCGCGCGCCGCGAGAACGAGGTTCTCCTTCACGGTGAGGTCGGAGAATACCGCCATGGTCTCGGGCACATAGCCGATACCGGCGCGTGCGATGGCGGGCGTGCTGAGCGCATCGATGCGTTCGCCGCCGAACCGGATCTCGCCGCCCGATGCGCGCCACAGGCCCATGATGGTGCGCAAGGTCGTGGTCTTGCCCGCGCCGTTGCGCCCCAGCAGCATGGTGGTCTGGCCTTCCGGCACGCCAAGCTCGACGCCGTGCAGGATGTGATAGCGCCCGATATGCGTCTCGACGCCCGATAGGGTGAGCAGCTCGCTCATGCGGCGCCCCTGCGGCGCGTGTCATCCCGGCCGAGCGCAGCGAGGGCCGGGATCCATAAACACGAATTGAGCGATGAAGAGACGGCGGTGGGTATGGGTCCCGGGTCGCCCTTCAGTCGCCCGGGGTGACAGCCGAGCTTGGTGACGAGTTCGCTCATGCGGCCTTCTCGCCGAACGAGCCGAGATAGGCCTCCTGCACGACCGGCGAGGCAATCACCTCGGCGGGCTTGCCGTCGGCGACTAGCTTGCCGTTATGCAGCACAATGATGCGGTCGGCGAGCGAGCGCACCACGTCCATCTTGTGCTCGACCAGCAGGATGATCTTTGAGGTCTCCTGTTTGAGTTGCGCGATGAGATCGAGCACCACCGGCACTTCATCGACGCTCATGCCGGCGGTCGGCTCGTCGAACATGAAGATCTTCGGCTCGAGCGCGATCATCAGCGCGACCTCGAGCTTGCGCTGATCGCCGTGCGACAGCGCGGCCGCCGGAACGTCGCGCCGGTGCAAGAGCGCGACGCGTTCGAGCACCGCGTCGGCGCGCGCGATCAATTCGGTGTGGCGCATCCAGGGGCGCAGCATGTCGTAATGCACGCCCGCCACCGACTGCACGGCGAGGCGCACGTTCTCGGCGACGCTGAGCCGTGGAAACAGATTAGTGAGCTGGAACGCCCGCCCGATGCCGGCGCGGGTCCGCACCGGCGCCGGCGCGCGCGTGATGTCGCGATTATCGAGCAGCACCTCGCCCGCGCTTGCCGCGAGCTGGCCCGAGATCAGGTTGAAGTAAGTGGTCTTCCCCGCCCCGTTCGGGCCGACGATCGCGGTCAGTTCGCCGGGGCGGAATGTGCAGCTCACCGCATCGACCGCCACATGGCCGCCGAAGCGGATGGTGAGGCCGCGGGTTTCGAGCGATGTCACCGGCGGCCCCCTCGCCCGCCGGGCTCAGCGCTTGTTCTGGATCGGAACCTGCATGTCCTCGATCTTGAGCTCGCGCACGAGCTCCGGGATGCCCCAGGCCACCGCCGGATCGGCCTTGATCTTGAAGTGGTACATGCTCTGGAGCGCCTGATGGTCCTCCTTGCGGAACACCATCTTGCCTTTCGGCGTGTCGAAGTCGAGGCCTTCCATCGCGGCGATCAGCTTCTCGGTGTCGAGCGACTTCGCCTTCTGCACCGCCGCCACCACCGCCATCGCGGAGGCGAAGCCGCCCGCGGTGAAGAAGTCCGGCGGCGCGTTGAAGCGCTTCTTGTGCTCGGCCACCAGCCAGTCATTCACCGGGTTCTTCGGGATCTCGTAGTAGTAGTAAGTCGCGCCTTCCATGCCGGGCAGCGTCTTGTACGCCGCCATCGCGGGCAGGATGTTGCCGCCGCTGGACAGCTCGATGCCGTAGCGGCCGGGGTTCATGTCCTGCAGCTTGGTGAGCGGCGTCGGGCCGGCCCAGATCACCCAGATGTATTTCTTGCCCGGCTTGTCCTTCAGCGCATCGAACAGGCGCTGCGCCGCCGCCGTGAAGTCCGTCGTCGCGGCCGGAGCGTATTCCTCCGCCGCGATGGTCGCGCCGGTCTTGGTGAGCGCCGCCTTGAAGGCCGCCACGCCATCGCGCCCGAAGGCGTTGTCCTGCGCCAAGGTCGCGACCGTCACGCCCTGCTTGCCGATCGCCACTGCGTTCGAGATCGCGTCCTGCGATGAGTTGCGCGAGGTCCGGAAGATGTACCGGTTCCACTTGTCGCCAGTGATCTGGTCGGCAACCGCCGGCTCGACCAGCAGGATCTTCTTGTTCTCTTCCGCGACCGGCAGCATCGCGAGCGCCGCCGGGGACGCGGTCGTGCCGATCGCGAGTGCGACGCCATCATCCGCATAAGCTTCGGCGAGCGCGGACTTGGCGAGGTCGGGCTTGCCCTGGTCGTCCTTGGTGATGATGACGATCTTGCGCCCGTCGACCGCCATTGTGCCCTTGGTGGCGTACTCGAAGCCCATGCGCAGGCCGGTTTCGGTCTGCTTCGCGTAGGCCTCGAGCGGTCCGGTCTTGCCGTAGATGAGCGCGATCTTGAGGTCTTCGGCGGCGGCACTGCCGGCGAAGAGGCCGCCAACGGCGGCCGCAATGAGAATTCTGCGCACGTTTTTCCTCCCGTGAAATCCGTCGCAGATCAGTAGCAAGCTGCAGCGCACAAACGCAATGGGCAGCATCCCGCGGAGCGGAGATTTCCAGCAAATAGGTCGGACAGCGTCAGCGCTTTGCCTGGGGATGGAGGGCGGTGCCGCGGTAGAGGTCGGCGAGCGTGCAGCGCAGGCCGAAGTCTTGGAGCGCCAGTTCATCGGTCGGTTGAGTGAGGCGTCGCTCGGTCCAGCCCGCATCCGTCAGCAGCGCGACTCTGAGGTCAAGCCGCTTCTGATCGATAATCAGGACACAACGGCAATCCGGATGACGTTTATAAACATCGCGCTTGCCTTCGACAGTCTTGCGATCGCTCGATGAAACGACTTCGGCGGCGAGGTAGAAGCGGTCGAAGTAGCGCTCGTCGTCAGGAGTGTCTGTATCGATCACGACGACGTCCGGCTCCGGATCGTAGTCTGGCGCCACAGGCGCGAGATTCAATCCTACGCGTTGATAAGCGATCCACTCGGGCCGATGTCTCTCGAGCGCATCACGAAGCAGTCGGTCAAGATTGTACGCGATTTGCTGATGGGCTCTCGTGGCCGGCGCCATCATCATGGGTACACCAGCAATCAATTCCCAATGTTCTTCATTGGGCCGCGATTCGACCCAGGCGCGGAACGCCTTGATCGACAACGGGGCTGAAACTCCGGCCATGCCGTTCTTCCGCTGATTGCCAGCATTGGAAGGTATCATGGTTGTGGGTTCACCGGAAAGCGGTGCCCTCGATCAGAACGGAATCTCGTCATCCAGATCGCCGCGCTTGCCGCCGCCTCCCGCCATTGCGGGTTGCCGAGCGGCCGGGCGCGAGGAGCCGAAGTCGCTCGAATTGTCGTTGCCGAACTCGCTGCTGCCGCCGCCTCCACCGCCCGCGCGGTCGAGCATGGTGAGCGCCGAGTTGAAGCCCTGCAGCACCACTTCGGTTGAATACTTCTCGATGCCCTGCTGGTCGGTCCACTTGCGCGTCTGCAGCTGACCTTCGAGGTATACCTTCGCGCCCTTCTTCAGGTACTGCTCGGCGACCTTTGCGAGGCCTTCATTGAAGATCACCACGCGATGCCACTCGGTCTTTTCCTTGCGCTCGCCGGTCGCCTTGTCGCGCCAGCTTTCCGACGTTGCGACGCGCAGGTTGACGACCGGGCGCCCGTCTTGCATGCGCCGCACTTCCGGGTCCGCGCCGAGATTGCCGACCAGAATGACCTTGTTGACCGAACCTGCCATCACGACCTCCACATCTATTGACGCATGATCTGATCCGAAAACCGGTATCCACTTTCCGGGATCATGCGTATTTGAAATCACCCTACGCTTCCGCGCCGGATGGCGCGCGCGCCGAAAGCACTTGTCCACGCCAATATGGCGACGCTTGAGTCGGCGCAGTGTTCTCTTTTTGTTCTAGCAGGCCGCAACGATGCCGGCAAGCCCGGCGGACGGCAAAGTGGGACCGCCCCGCTTAATTCAACAGCTTGAAGGAGTTGCGAAACCGGGTCGCATCCGCGCTGTTTTCCTGCCCCTTCGGCCCGACATAGATCACCATGTAGACACGGTCGCCCGACGCAAAGATTTGGACCTGATGAGCGGAATCGCCGGCGTCGGAAATACCGTCGATGCCGGGCTTGCCGGCGATCGTTGCGGACTTGCTGGTGCGCAGCGTCGTCTTGCTGCCCTCGGTGTAATTCTTCATCAGGTTCTGGAAATACTTCAGGTCCGGATTCTTCGGCCCGGTGCCCTTCTCCATGTGGACGACGCTGACCAGGTAGGCCAGCTCCCCCTTCTCGATCAGGAACATGCTCTGCGTCGCCTTGGTGTCCTTGATGCGCCGCGACGTGACCGTCGGCTCCTGCGGCAATGACACCACGAAGCCGTCGGCGTCGGCGCGGAAATCGCGCCATTGATCCTGCGCCGATACCGGCACGAGTTGGAGAGCAAGCATCAAAAGAGCGAACGCGAACTGGCGCATGGAAAAATCCCCCGTGGAAGTGCAGCGTCCTACGATCAGTGCCCGATATCAACCAGCGAACCGCCATCCACAGGCAATTGCACACCGGTGATGAAATTCGCCTCGTCGGACGCGAGGAACAGCGCGGCATTCGCCACGTCCCAGGCGGTGCCCATTTTCCGCCGCAACGGCACGCGCGCATCGCGCATCGCGGCGATCTCCGCGCGAGGCTTGTTGGCGTGGCGGGCGCGGGTATCGACCGCCATCGGCGTGTCCATCAGGCCGGGCAGGATGACGTTGCAGCGGATGCCGTGCTCGGCGTTCTGGATGGCGATCTGCTGGCAATAGGTGACCATCGCGGCTTTCGAGGCCTTGTAGGCGACGTAGGGATACTTCTCCCATGCGGCGAGCGAGGAGATGCCGAGGATCACGCCGGACTTCTGTTCGCGCATCACCGGCAGCGCGTGCTTCACCGCCATCACCATGCCGCGCAGGTTCACCGTGAGGATGCGGTCGAACGCATCCTCGGTGATCTCGGTCGGCGGCGCATCGCCACCGGCGATCGAGAAGCCGACATTGTAATGCAGCACGTCGATGCGGCCCCACTTCGCCTTGCAGTGGTCGATCATCGCTTTCATGGAGGCTTCGCGCGTGACGTCCGCCTCGAATGCCGCGCATTCGCCGGCATTGGTTTCCTTGGCGGCGATCGCCACCGTTTCCTCGGCGGATTTCAGGTCGCGGTCGACGCACAGCACCCGCGCGCCTTCCTGCGCAAAGCGGATGACGGTCGCCCGTCCGTTGCCCATGCCGGTTCCCGAGCCCTGGCCCGCGCCGACGACGATCGCGATCTTGTTTTGCAGGCGCATGATCCCATTTTCTCTGTTAGCGGTGCCCGAAACAGGCACCGTTTCGTTATCCACAGTGCTTGTCGCCCTGTCAGCTCCGGCATGTCAAAGCTGGGCTGGCGGAATTTCCGCGTTCTCATTATGTTCCGAGACTCATGAACGACCTGTTCGACAAGAGTCGCCCGCGCCGCAACCTCGACGGCGGCCGCGTGATCACGATCCGCGGCGCGCGTGAGCACAATCTCAAGAACATCGACGTCGAGATTCCGCGCGACCAGCTGGTGGTGTTCACCGGCCTCTCCGGCTCGGGCAAGTCCTCGCTCGCCTTCGACACGATCTATGCGGAAGGCCAGCGGCGCTACGTGGAGTCGCTCTCGGCCTACGCGCGCCAGTTCCTCGAGATGATGCAGAAGCCGGACGTCGACCAGATCGACGGCCTCTCGCCCGCGATCTCGATCGAGCAGAAGACCACCTCGCGCAACCCGCGCTCGACCGTCGGCACCGTCACCGAGATCTACGATTACATGCGCCTCCTCTGGGCACGCGTCGGCGTCCCCTACTCGCCCGCGACGGGCCTGCCGATCGAGAGCCAGACCGTCTCACAGATGGTCGACCGCGTCCTGGCGCTGCCCGAAGGCACGCGGCTCTATCTGCTGGCGCCGGTGGTGCGCGGCCGGAAGGGCGAATACCGCAAGGAGCTCGCCGAGTATCTCAAGAAGGGCTACCAGCGCGTCAAGGTCGACGGCAAGTTCTACGAAATCGGCGCGGTGCCCCCTCTCGACAAGAAGTTCACCCACGACATCGACGTGGTGGTCGACCGCATCGTGGTGCGCCCCGACATCGGCACGCGGCTTGCGGATTCGCTCGAGCAGGCGCTGAAGCTCGCGGATGGCTTGGCCGTCGCTGAGATGGCGGATGGCGGCGCGACCGCCGGCGCGAAGGCGAACAAGCAGCGCAACGAAACCACGGAACGGCTGATCTTCTCGGAAAAATTCGCCTGCCCGGTGTCCGGCTTCACCATCCCGGAAATCGAGCCGCGGCTGTTCTCGTTCAACAACCCCTTCGGCGCCTGCCCCAAGTGCGGCGGGCTCGGCGTCGAGCAGCACATCGATCCCGAGCTGGTGATCGACAAGGAGCGCACCTTGCGCGGCGGCGCGATCCTGCCGTGGGCGAAATCGTCGAGCCCCTATTACACCCAGACGCTGCAGGCGCTGGGCAAATTCTACAAGTTCACGCTCGACACCAAATGGAAGGACCTGCCGAAGCGGGCGCAGACCGCGATCCTCGACGGCTCGGGCGATGACGAGATCCGCTTCGCCTATGACGACGGCATGCGCTCGTATGAGACGAAGAAGCCGTTCGAGGGCGTGGTCACCAACCTGGAGCGGCGCTGGCGCGAGACCGAGAGCGACTGGGCGCGCGAGGAGATCGCGAAGTATTTCACCGACGTGCCGTGCGACGCCTGCAAGGGCTATCGGCTGAAACCCGAGGCGCTGTGCGTCAAGGTCGGCGGCTTGCACATCGGGGAAGTCTCCGAGATGTCGATCAAGCGCGCCGGCGAATGGGTCGAGGCGTTGCCGCCGCAGCTCAACAAGCAGCAGAACGAGATTGCGGTTCGCATCCTGAAGGAAATCCGCGACCGCCTGAAATTCCTCGTCGACGTCGGTCTCGAATACCTCACGCTGGCGCGCGCCTCCGGCACGCTGTCGGGCGGCGAGAGCCAGCGCATCCGGCTTGCCTCGCAGATCGGCTCGGGGCTGACCGGCGTGCTCTACGTGCTCGACGAGCCCTCGATAGGCCTGCACCAGCGCGACAATGCGCGGCTCTTAGAAACGCTCAAGCGCCTGCGCGACCTCGGTAACACCGTGATCGTGGTGGAGCACGACGAGGACGCGATCCGCGTCGCCGACCATGTGCTCGACATCGGCCCCGGCGCCGGCATCCACGGCGGCCACATCATCGCGCAGGGCACGCCCGACGACATCATGAACACGCCGGAGTCCCTCACCGGGAAATACCTCACCGGCGAGGAGTTCATCTCTGTCCCCGAGCGCCGCGCGATCAACCCGCGCCGCACGCTCAAAGTCATCAACGCGCGCGGCAACAACCTGAAGAACGTCACCGCCGAAATCCCGCTCGGCCTGTTCACCGCGGTGACCGGCGTCTCGGGCGGCGGCAAGTCCACCTTGCTGGTCGACACGCTCTACAAGGCGGTGGCGCGCCGCCTCAACGGCGCCTCGGAAGGCCCCGCGCCGCACGACCGGCTCGAGGGGCTCGAGCACCTCGACAAGGTGATCGACATCGACCAGTCGCCGATCGGCCGCACGCCGCGCAGCAATCCCGCGACCTATACCGGCGCGTTCACGCCGATCCGCGAGTGGTTCGCCGGGCTGCCCGAGGCGAAGGCGCGCGGCTACGAGCCGGGGCGCTTCTCGTTCAACGTCAAGGGCGGGCGCTGCGAGGCCTGCCAGGGCGACGGCGTCATCAAGATCGAGATGCACTTCCTGCCCGACGTCTACGTCACCTGCGACGTCTGCAAGGGCAAGCGCTACAACCGCGAGACGCTCGACGTCACCTTCAAGGGCAAGTCGATCGCCGACGTGCTCGACATGACGGTCGAGGAAGCGCTGAACTTCTTCAAGGCGGTGCCGCGCATCCGCAACGTGCTGGAGACGCTGCACCGCGTCGGCCTCGACTACATCCATGTCGGCCAGCAGGCGACCACGCTGTCGGGCGGCGAGGCGCAGCGCGTAAAACTCGCCAAGGAGCTGTGCAAGCGCGCCACCGGGCGCACGTTGTATATTCTCGACGAGCCCACGACTGGGCTGCACTTCCATGATGTGGCGAAACTTTTGGAGGTGCTGCATGAGCTGGTCGCCGGCGGCAACACCGTGGTGGTGATCGAGCACAATCTCGAAGTGATCAAGACCGCCGACTGGATCATCGACCTCGGCCCCGAAGGCGGCGACGGCGGCGGCGAGATCGTGGCTGCCGGCCCGCCCGAGGCGGTGGTGAAGGAGAAGCGGAGTTATACGGGGGCGTTCCTCAAGCCGGTGCTGGGAAGGCGCGCGAACGAGCGGCGGAGGCGGACGGAGGCGGCGGAGTGAGCTTTATCCCCAACCGAGCTGTGGCTTTGGAATAATCCAATCTCGGTAACTTAATCCCGCGGAAGCGAACGGCGCGGAATAATCACCTGCTGGGTGACGACCGGCGGCGCCGCCCGGACTACCGGGCGACGCGGCGCTGGTGCGGCCGATTCGGCGAGCGGTCTCACGGCCGCGGGAGCCTTTGCCCGCGAACGCGTGACGGTCCGGCTGGGCACAGCTTGCGGCACGGATTGAGGAACGACGACGACCGGCGGTGGCTGGACTTCCTCTTTGTACTGTTGGAGTCGCCGCCGCGTCTCTGTGCGATTGAGGTTGCTTTCGATTCTGCCTTCGCGATCCTGCGCGAGCACCGGACGGTCCGCCGCCCCGAATGCCGCGCCCGCCAATAGGCACAGTGTGAGATACTTCAGCATCGTCGTTCCTTCCCGAATATTCGAATTCCAATGTTCAAAACACGACCTTGAAATCGACGCTCGGCCCGATATCCAGCTTTTCGTATTCGCGGGCGGCAATATTGGATCGGCGCGCCAAAGCGGCCACGCTGGTCGTTAGCGTAATATCGTGGCCAAAATCGTATTTCACGCCGAGTGAGGCGGACGGATACACATCGACCGGCAGCGGACCAACAACGGCCGTTTGAAACCAATAGACCCGGACGCGACCGCCGCCGACGATCGACCAAGGCTTGGCCAACTCCTTTTCGAACGACAGCTGCGCATCGATCGATGCTCGCTCGAGCGTCGCGACATCCGCCCAGCGGTACCCGACGGTAAACCGCGGCACTATGATGAGGCCGAACTGCTCGATTGATATCGGCCGCGTAATGAAGGCGCTGAGGTCGTAAGCCGTGGGCCCGCGGGCCGCGAACAATCCGTCGTAGAAGAATTTGGTGTCGAAGTTCACACCGACGGTGGTGTCCATGAAGGTCTTGGACAGGGTTGAGCCAACCGTTGCGAGCGCGTTGTCGGCAACGCGTTCAGTATAGCTTTCCGAGGTTGTGCGCGCGTAGACCGTGTAACTCCAGCCATCCGCCGATTTGAGCCCGAATGTCATGCGGAGGAACGGCACGACATATTCAGCGTCAAGGCGATTGTTTCGGCTTGCGAGTGCATTGTCGGTGTACAGGAGCCCTAGCGAGCCATCGAGCACGAGACTCGGCGTCCAGGTTGACGGCACGACCGCGGCGGCAAGGACTGCATCCGCCGCGCGCGCCGATTGGCAGGTGATCCCGATTAGAGCAACCCCTGCCGCAGCAAGAATTCTCAGCATTTTGCGCCCCCCGCGCTGATCGGGTCCTGCATAGCGTGCCACAACCTTATGACACAATCGATTCACAGACGCCCGTCGGGCTTTTCTTCCGGTAGTTGCATGAGTGCAACAAGCATCGCGTCCTGTATCCATTCAGGACGAACATCTTTGATTCCGGCAATGCCCTCTTCGACGTCATCCAAACCTGCGGCCCGGCCTGGCAGCGGCCGCCCGCTGGAAGAGCAGCAAGCCTGGCGCGCATGCGTGCGCCGGTCACGGCGAATACCGCGCAGCGAATAGTCGGGCCGACGCCTGCCCCCGGCTCATTCGGCTGACCCAGGCCTTCCCTTCAATGCCATCCTTTGATTGAATTGGTAGGCAAATCCAACCGACCATCCCGGAGGCACCCATGGCGCAGCTCAATCCCTATTTCGGCCCGCACACCGGCACGCTGAAAATCTATGTCGGCATATTTCGTGTCGGGCAGGGCTCATTCGAGGATTTCAAGCAGTTCCAGACCAGCTTCGACGGCTCCTATAACGCGTTCGGCCAAAGCGGCACGTTCGATATCAAGCTGCTCCTGTCCGACCAGAATGCCGGCGCAGCGCACGGGCCCTGCGCGATCACGCTGAACGGCAAGACCGACAGCGCCGCGCAGTATCAGACCGATAATGAGAAACTGACCATCACCACCGCGCTGAACGATACGCCAATCGTGATCTACCGCAGCCAGAACGGCACCCAGGTGGACGGCATTTCGGGTCACAATCTCTGGATCGGCTGACGGATCGACGAACGCGGCCGCCGTTCTAACCGCCGCCGGAGGGCGTGCCTGACGCCTGCGCCCGGCTGAATTTTCCACTCAGGGGCAGGTAAAACTTCAGCAGCGCGAGCTTCATCAACTCGATGAAACGCGCTTCGCTCAGCTTGTTGGAATTGCGCAGCTGGATCGCATTCAACACAACCAGTCCCGCCAGCGCAAAGACGGTCACGAGCGGAAACGCATAGAGCGGGATCACCTGCAGCATGCCGGCGCCGAGCGAGGCCAGGGCGACGAGGATCAGTGCATTCAGCTTCAGTTGCGCATGGGGATCGGCACGCAGGACGCCTTCCGCCTTCTCGTCCCACCCGTTGAGGATCTCTTCGGCCCCCGCGGCCGAGGTGCCCAGCACCTCCTGCACGGTGCGCCGGATTTCCAGCGTGCGTGCCTCGATCTGCGATTGAAGGTCGCGCGCCTCGCGCTTTGCCGCGGTCAAATCGCCCGAGCGCTGGCCTTGCGACAGCTGCCACTGCACGGAGCCCACCGCAGTCTTGATCTCGCTCTCGAGCACTCCCTCGCCCTGTCGCAGGACGGCGATGAAGTCGGACAGTGAAGGCTCCCCCGCTTTCGGGCGGGAGTAGCTGGCCTGTGCCTGCACGGCCGTTCCAAACTGAGCATCCGCTGCCGCCAGCCGCGCGCAAACGTCTGCCACCGTCTTGAACCATTGGTGATCGTAGGTCGCCGCCAATTCGGTCAAAACGGCATCGAGGGCCGCAGGCTCCACCGGCTCGCGCAGGGCGATGACCTTGCTGAGAACCTTCGACACGTTTTTGTAGGCGTCCCAGCACGCCGACCCGACCTGGCGGATGAAGGTGCCGAGTTCTGCCCCGAGCTTGGGGTTGGTGCGCTCAAGCTCGGCCAGGCTTTGCATTCCCGCCGCAAGGATAGCCAATGCTCGTAGTTCCACGGCGCGCCCCCCAGTTCTGATGTCAACACCGATGCAACCCATAGCATGCGGCTGGCGCCAGTGGCACCAAATGGGGCCTCTTGCGGATCAAGTCGATCGCGCGGTGGACCTTGCGGCTCGGCAGCCTGCCTTGATTGCAAAGCTCTCGGGCGGGCAAGGCGCACCCGGATCGGCGCGTCGCGCGCCGCCGCTCCGCCCGCGCCGTCACTTCAGGAGGAAGGGCTTCATGCAGTCCGCATAAAACGCGCTGCACGCGACGCACTTGACCCCACCCGCGCCAGGTGCCGGCTTGCTGGCGCAGTCCACCAACTGCTTCCAGCAGCTCTGGCATAACGTCACCAGCGTCAGCTGACAGAGCAACTGCGGATGACCGAGATTGGTGCAGGCCTTCTGGCAATTGGCGGGCTTCACGTAGTCGCCCTGGACCCAGCGGTTGCCGCACAGGAGCGCCGGCCGCGTCAGCGGCGCGATTGACGCCCCGCCGAGCGGCGCCGGCGTCATCGCGAGCGTCACCCGCGCATCCTGCGCCTGCGCGGACCCGAGCGCGGCGACCAGCCCCAACGCCGCGCAGAGATTCCGGCACATCGCGATCATCGCAAGCCTCCATCCGAATACACTTGGCATATCACAATACAACCATTCATTGTTGCGCCCGGCGCGTACATTGTCGATAGATTCATGCGATGACGCGTTTCCTCTCCCTGCTCCTTGCGTACCTGATACCCGCCACCGCGCTCGCGCAGGTGCGGCCGGACGATCGCGCGGCGATCGAAGCCTGCCTCCAATCCGCCAAGGACAATCCGGAAATGTGCATCGGCACCATCTACCGGCCGTGCACCGACACGCGCGAGGGCGGCACGACCGCCGGCATGGGCGAATGCGCCGGCCGCGAGACGGCGGTGTGGAGCGAGCGGATCGAGGCGAGCCTCGCCGCGCTGATGGCCGGCTCGCTCGGGCAAACCGACGCGCAGCCGCACAACCGCCCGAAGGAGAACCGGCGCGACGGCCCGGTCAAAGGCACCGACATCCTGCGCGACATGCAAGCGACCTTCCTGATCTGGCGCGCCAAGAAATGCGACACGCTGGCGATGCAGGCGGAAGGCGGCTCGCTGTCGCGCGTCATCTATGGGTTATGCACCTACGAGGAAACCGCGCGGCAGGCGCTCTGGCTCAAGGCACTGGAGCAAGATACGGCGCCGCGCTAAGCTTTGCGCTTCCGGGAGCACGCCGATGCGTCTCGCTTTGCTGGTTCTCTTGCTCAGCGCCGCGCCGGTTATGGCGCAACAGGGCAAATCCGAGCCCCCGCCGGTCGATTTCAAGCCGCTGATCTCGCCGATCCTGCCGCCGCTGGTGCTGCCGCCGAATTCCACTATCTCGCCCGGCTCGATCACCGGCGATCCGGTGACGCCGTATTCGTCGACACCGGGCTATGACAACACACGCTCGGCGCCGACGCCGGGCCTGCGGCTGACCATCCCGACGCGCTGATGCTAGCGCGTCGCCGCACGGCTTCCCGCTGGCGCGCCCGTCACTTGTGATCGCGTATCTCCTTCAGCTTTGCGAGCATCTGCAGCTCATGCGACGTGCGCTCGCGTGGCTGCTGCCCCTTCAGTGCGCGATACGCGTCGTCGAAGGCGAGGTTGCGTTCATAGGCTTCGAGGTCCCAGAGCGCCAAGGCGCGGCGCGAGGCCGCATCCTGGAACGGGCCGGGCGGCGCGCCGCCGCGACGGTTCAGGTGGGCGTAGTGCGTCAGGAAGTCGATCGGCATGCGGCGTGGGTCAGGCGGCGCACCGGCGGCTGGCGCTGCATCGGCTGCCGGCGCCGCGGCCAGCGGCGGTTGCTCGCCATAGAAGCGGAGATACTTGAAAAAGCCGCCGTAAAACTGGCCGAAAAAGTCGATCATTCCGATGCCGGTCTGCAGCATGAAATCGACCCGCGCCGCCGTGGTCCGGCCGCGCCCCTTGGCCTCGACCGTGATCGTCCATAGATGGCCGATGCCGGGCGGCGCCGGCGTCGCGATTTCATGCACCTCGTTGCTGATCACCGTGCCGTCATAGGGGCCGGTGTCGAGACCGACCGGCCCCGCGGTGAACAGCTGCGCGACATGACCGCGCTGCTTGGGATCGAGCGTCACCACCAGCGGCGGATCGACGTTCTGGACATTGTGGTGCGCAAGCTCCACCCGGTTGATGCGCAGTTCGTTCGCGCTCGCCTCGAACCCGGTGAAGAAGAAGGCGCGCTCGTGGCGGGCACTGTCCTCGAGCTGTACGCGCGTGACGCCGCCTTGCTGGGCGACGGCCACCTTGAAGCGCGAGACCGCCCCGTCGGCCAGATTCTGAAATTTCCATTCGCCGGCGTCCGGAAAGAAATCGGAAATCTTGGGGTCCATCGTTTGCTCCCCTCCCCTGGCTGCCCGTGCCGCCGCCAATACAATCATACATGGCGGATCGGGGCGAGTGGCGAGGCGGGTACCGCGGCGCAGGCGGCGGGCAAGGCAAACGCGCGGGCCCGCGCCGGCTGCTGCCGCGAAGCCACTGGTGCGGCCTGCGGCATTCTGTATCCTGTCGGCAACGAAAAACGCGCGCCGCTGCTCGCAGACAACATCATTCCGCAATCGGGAGAACGCCCATGACACGCACCAAATTCACGCGCCGCACGCTGCTCACCGCGTCCGCCGGCATGGCCGGCATTCTGGCGACCGGCCGCGCGCCTGCCTTCGCGCAGGCGGCGCCGAAGAAGCTCGTTTTCGCGCACGTCAACGCCGCGCCGGAATCCGCGGCGATCAACTTCGAATGGATGGCCAAGGAAGTGAATGCCCGCTCCAAGGGCGCGCTCGACATGCAGTTCTTCGGCAAGACGCTCATCCCGCAAGAGCTCGAAGTGATGAACGCGGTGAAATCCGGCTCGATCGCGATCGGCAGCCCGTCCGGCGCCGCTGCGACCGTGTTTCCCGAGATGGGCGCGTTCCTCGTGCCGTATCTCGTCAAGGATTACGCGCACGCCTACGCGATGTTCAACGGCAAGATCGGCGACAAGCTCGATCAGGAAATCCAGGACAAGTACAAACTCAAGGTGCTGTGCTTCTACGATTTCGGCTTCCGCCATTTCTGGACATCGAAGAAGCCGATCGTCGAGCCGCGCGACCTGCGCGGGCAGAAAATCCGCGTGCAGCAGGCCAAGGTGTTCGGCGACACGATCAACGGGCTCGGCGGCAACGCGGTGCCGATGGGCTGGGGCGAGGTGATCACCGCGGCGAAGTCGGGCGTGATCGACGGCGGCGACCTGCCGATCGTCAACATGAAGGCGCTGAAGGTCTACGAGGTCTCGAAATACGCCTCGATGTCCTACCACAATTACGGCCCGACCAATGTCGTGATGAACCTGGAGATCTGGAACGGGCTGACGCCGGAGCAGCAGAAGATGCTGCTCGACGTGTCGCGCGAGACGCAGGTGAGGATTCGCGAGGCGACCGAGTCGGTCGACAACTTCGCCAAGGCGAAATCCGAGCTCGAACCGTTCGGCATGGTGGTGGTCGAGGCCAAGGTCGAGGAATTCCGCAAGGTGGCGCAGCAGAAGATCTGGCCGGCCTACAAGAGCCAGTACGGCGCGCTGTGGGACGAGATCGAGGGGTTCAAGGTTTAGGTCTCCGTCACATCCCGCAAGCCGCCGCAAACGACAACTGTCATCCCGGAAGCCGCGTAGCGGCTATCCGGGATCCATGAACCCCCGATCTGCGCAACCGGCACGATGGATCCCGGCTCTCGCTTCGCTCGGCCGGGATGACACTCGAGCCAGCCATCGGAATCCCCTTTCCTATGCTCCGCAAGCTTTCCGACCTCCCCAAACTCGCCATCACCGCGCTGATCATCTTCGCGATCATCAACCTGCTGATCGGCGTCGTGCTGCGCTATTTCGTCGGCGCGATCACCGACTGGCTCGACGTCGATCCGGTGCCGTTCACCTGGGTCGAGGAATTGGGCGAGATGTCGCTCGCCTGGCTCACGCTGGTCGGCGCCGCGGTCGGCATCCAGCAGCGCGCCCATTTCACCCTGCATGTCTTCACCCACAAGCTGCCGCCGACGGCGCAGCTCTGGATCCATCGCTTCAATCATGCGCTGATCGTCGGGGTCGGCATCCTCGCTGCGTGGTACGGCTACCAGCTCTGCCTGCTCAACCGCACGCTCGCGACGCCGGGCCTGCAGCTCAACCTCGCCTGGCTCTACGCCTCCGCGGTCGTCGGCGGCATCCTGATCGCCGTCTACGGGCTCGCCATGCTCGTCGCTCCGCCGCCGCAGGACGAACCCTTGCACGGAACCGAATAGCCCACCCATGATGCTTGCCGCGGTCGCCGTCATCTTCGCCGTCCTGATCCTGCTCTCGATGCCGATCGTGTTCGCGCTCGCGGTCGCGGGCATCGCGGGACTGTGGCTCGGCGGCTACCCGATGCAGCAGCTCTCGTCCGCGCTTGTTTCCGGCTCGCAGAGCTGGGTGCTGCTCGCGATCCCGGCTTTCGTGTTTGCCGGCAATCTGATGGAGCGCTGCGGCATGAGCCACGCGCTGGTCGAGCTTGCGCGCGCGCTGGTCGGCTGGGTCAAGGGCGGGCTCGGCATGTCGGTGATCGTGGTCGCGTATTTCTTCTCCGACATCTGCGGATCGAAGATGGCGGAAGTCTCCGCGCTCGGCTCCTCGCTGATGCCGCCGCTCACGCGCGCCGGTTACGACCGCCGCGATTCCGCTTCGCTGATCGCGTCCGGGACCGCGATGGGCATGCTGGTGCCGCCCGCGATCTTCATGATCGTGTTGGCGCAGGTCACCAACACCTCCGCGGTCGCGCTGTTCGTCGCCGGCTTCATTCCGGCGCTGGTGATCATGATCTGCCTCATGGCGGTGGTGTACATCCGCGCCCGCACGAACGATTGGCCGGTCGACCGGCGGCCGAGCCTGAAGGCGCTCGGCCATGCCTCGCTGCATGCCGCCGTGCCGATGGTGGTGCCGTTCGTGATCCTGTTCGGCTTCATCTTCGGCGTCATCACGGCGACCGAAGCCGGCGCGGTGGTGGCGGGCTACGCGGTCGCCGCCGCCAAGCTCTACTATCGCAACGTCTCGTGGCGCGACATGGGCAAGATCGCCTACGACTCGGCGATCCTCACGGCGGCGGTCGTGTTCCTGCTCGCGGTCGCGTCGGTGTATCAATACCTGATGGGCGTGAGCGGCGTGCCGCAGATGCTCGGCGAGGTGCTCGGCCCCCTGAAGGCGCACCACTGGGCGTTCCTGCTCGGCACCGCATTGATCACCGTGCTGTTCGGCATGGTGCTGGAGGGCCTGCCCGCCGCCGTGGTGCTGATCCCGGTGGTGTTTCCGATCGCCGAGGCGATGGGGATCGACCCGATCCACTTCAACATCGTGCAGACCGCCGCCGTCGGGATCGGGCTGTTTTTGCCGCCGATGGGGGTCGGGCTCTTGATGGCGCTGCGCTTTGCCAACCTCTCGGTCGGCCAGCATTTCCGCACCTATATTCCCTACATGCTGGCGCTGTTCGCGGGTTTGATCCTGATCATCTGCATTCCCGAGATCAGCCTCACATTGCCGCGGCTCGCCGGGTTGATTAGATAGGGCGTGGCGACTTCGAGACCCTGGCAATGACCAAACCGGTTGTCGGCGTGATCGGCAACGCGCATCGCGTGGAAAACCGCTTCTCCACGCAGATGGTCGGCGAGCGCAATTTGCGCGCCATTGCGGATGTCACCGGCGCGCTGCCGCTGATGTTCGCCGGCTCGCCGGAGATCACCGACATCGACACCCTGCTCGAAACGGTCGACGGCATCCTGCTCACCGGCGCGCGCGCCAACGTGCACCCGACCCGCTTCGGCGTGCAGGAAGACGTGCGCCACGAGCCCTACGACCAGGACCGCGACGCGCTCGCGCTCGCGCTCGCGCAGCGCTGTGTCGAGCGCGGCGTGCCGCTGTTCGGCATCTGCCGCGGCTTTCAGGAGATGAGCGTCGCCTTCGGCTGCTCGCTGCATCCGGAAATCCGCGAGCTGCCCGGGCGGATGAACCACCGCATGCCGCGCCTTGCCAACGGCGAAATCCATCCCGATCCGCTCGTCATCTTCGCCGACCGCCACGAGGTGACCCTCGTGCCCGACGGCATATTCGCCGGGCTCCTCGGCTGCGAGACGATCCGCGTGAACTCGCTGCATGGTCAGGGCATCGACCGGCCGGGCGAGCGCATCGTGGTCGAGGGAGTGGCCGAGGACGGCACCATCGAGGCGATCAGAATTGCCGATGCGCCGGGCTTCGCCTTGGGGGTGCAATGGCACGCCGAATACGATCCGCAGAAAAATCCGGTGAACCGGAAGCTGTTCGAGGCGTTCGGACAGGCACTGCAGGCGCACAGCCGCGACTGACCACCATGGCGCAAACGTTTGCCGCTCCGAACGCGCCCGCCCGCTTCGAGCTCGATCTCGACGGGCACACGGCCTTTGCCAACTACCGCAACCTCGACGGCGTGATTGCGATCACCCACACCGAGGTGCCACGCGAGCTGCGCGAGCGCGGGGTCGGATCGCGCCTTGTGCTGCAAATGCTGGAGCAGATCCGCGCGCAGAATCTGAACGTGCGGCCGCTTTGCTCGTTCGCGCGGTTCGTGATCGCGCAGCATCCCGAGTACCAGGACCTCGTAGCATGACCGCCAAGCGCAAAGCGGCCGGCCTTGTGGGCCGGCCGCTTCTCGTGTGAGCCGGCGCGGGAGGCAATGCCGGCTCCGGGGGACCGATATCGGATGGCTAGTATCCGCCGCCGCCGCTGATCGGCTCGACCGAGCCCGCACCGATGCCGCGACGCAGTCCGACCGCCGTGCCGCGGAACGCGGCGCGCCGGTACATCCGCGTCACCGGGGAGGCGCGGCCGATTCCGACGCCCGCGGTGCGCAGACCGTAACCGCCGCCGTACATGCCGACCGGCGCCGTCTGGGTTGACGCGGCGCCGCCGCCGTACAGCCGCGCAAGCCCCAGCGCGACGACATCTTCGCGGTAGATCCCGGTCCGCGCCGAGAAGCGCAAACCGCGGAGGGTGCCGCCGACGCCGGTACCGGTTTCCGGATACACCGCGGCGACCGCCGCCTGCACCAAAGACCCCTGTTGGTCATCGAGGCTCACCGGTGCGGATCGAAGCGCACCGGTCCGACGCGCCGTGAGGCTGACCGCTGCGGAGCGCAGCCGGCCGGACCCTTGAGCCAGGGCCTGCGCGGTCTCTTCCGTTGGCCGTTTCGGCAGCAGCATCCTCAAGCCGCCGACGACGCCATATCCGTAGACGCCGGGCTCGTTGAGGACCGGAATGCGATTGCCGAGATTTGCGTCTTGCCCGCCAGACCCCCATAGCGCCTCGGCGCAAGCGAACGAGGTGGAACCAAGGGCGAGGGCGGCCGCAAGGGCGACCTTCGTGATAAACATGACTTCGTCTCCTGTTGTGACACCGCTTCCCGGAAGCCTTCGACAGGCTTCCTCGATGCTTGATGCATCCCTTTGCGTATGATCGACCGGAGACGGCGCGGACATCACACGAAGACGCATCCCCGCAAGACGTTCGTGTAAGCGGCTTGCGACGATGCGCCATGATGCGGATTAATTGGTCGAAGAAACCCGGCGGCCGGGAGTCGGTGCCGCGCATCGCTCTCGACGTTTGGTTACTGATCGGATTCGCCGTTGCGGCCCGGACGTATCGTCCGGGCGGATTTCTTCTTCCTTCGCGCCGATCATAGGGCGCAATAAGCGGCGCGAAGCGGCGCGCATTGCGCCGAGAGGCGGCGGCGCCGGGGAGTCGGAGGATGGCTCAGGCATGGAGGGCGGATGAAACGAAGCGCAGTCCGCCGATAACGGCCGGGCGGCGCAATGCGCTCTCGCTTATTGCGCCCTACGAGCTTTCGCGCCGAGCGTAGGGCGCAATAAGCGACGCGAAGCGGCGCGCATTGCGCCGGGAGGCGGCGGCGCCGAGCGTAGGGCGCAATAAGCGACGCGAAGCGGCGCGCATTGCGCCGAGAGGCGGCGGCGCCGGGGAGTCGGAGGATGGCTCAGGCATGGAGGGCGGATGAAACGAAGCGCAGTCCGCCGATAACGGCCGGGCGGCGCAATGCGCTCTCGCTTATTGCGCCCTACGAGCTTTCGCGCCGAGCGTAGGGCGCAATAAGCGACGCGAAGCGGCGCGCATTGCGCCGGGAGGCGGCGGCGCCGGGGGAGTCGCAGGATGGCTCAGGCATGCAGGGCGGATGCAGCGAAGCGGAATCCGCCGATAACGGCCGGGCGGCGCAATGCGCTCTCGCTTATTGCGCCCTACGAGCTTTCGCGCCGAGCGTAGGGCGCAATAAGCGACGCGAAGCGGCGCGCATTGCGCCGGGAGGCGGCGGCGCCGAGCGTAGGGCGCAATAAGCGACGCGAAGCGGCGCGCATTGCGCCGGGAGGCGGCGGCGCCGGGGAGTTTGGTCATTCCGGGCTCGCCGCCATCCGGCCGCGCTTCGCGCGGGCCCGTTGGCGGCGCCCCGGAATGACCAGCCTACTTGGCGCCCAGCTCCTGGTCCTTCGCCTGCGCACGCTGCGCCGCCGGGCGTGCGGCGATGCGGGCCGCGTAGGCGGCAAACTCCGGCCGCTCGGGAATGAGCTTGAACATCATGCCCCAACGGATATGCGAGCCGGTCGCCACGTCGGCGGCGGTGAATTGGTCGCCCATCAGCCACGGGCCCCGGTCCACGGCTGCCGCGAGCACATTCATCGTGGTGTCGAAATCGCCGTAGCCGAGCATGCCGCGGCGCGCTTCTTCCTTGCGCGGCGCCGCGCGGTCGGTCACCGCCGGCTCGACGCAGCCGGGGCCGAAGAACAGCCATTTGAGATAGACGCCGCGGCGCGGCGTGCCGACCGGCACGTTGAGCTTCGCCTCGGGGAATTCGTCGGCGAGATAGGTGCAGATGGCCGCGACCTCGGTGATCGCCGTGTCGCGGTGGCGCAGCGCCGGCACCTTGCCCATCGGATTGATCGCGAGATAGTCCGGTGCGCGGTTTTCTCCTTTACTGAGGTTGAGCAGATGGATGTCGTAGGGCTGGCCAAGCTCCTCGAGCATCCACAATGCGATCGACGAGCGCGACGGCGCGGCGTGGTACAGGGTGAGATCGGCCATGCGGTCCTCCTTAGTCCTGCGCTACGGTGCGGCGCGCGGTCGGTTCAGGCGCGCCGCCCGGCAAACCAGCCGATCGCCAGCAGCACGATGCCGGCGGCTCCCGCGGCGAGCCCATGCTTGATGCGCGGGCGCGCGAGCCCCGCCTCATGGCCGGGCAGGAACGACGGCAGCGAGTCCGCCGGCACCAGCAGATAGATCGCCGCGACGACGATCAGCAGTACACCCAACAGATAGGCGATGGTTTTCATGGGACATCCCTGGCGAATATTGGTCTTGCGAACACGATCGTTATTGTAGGCGGATTCGCATTTGTGCGCGCCGATCCGGCTGATATTTTGTCCCGGGAGACTGCGAGGTCGATCTTGTCCGAAGTCCGCCAGAACCCGCCGCACCATCGCTTCGAGCTCGACGTCGATGGCCACCAGGCGGTCGCCCATTATCGGCTCGCCCCCGGCATCATCACGTTCACGCATACCGAGGTGCCGGAGGCGCTATCGGGCCGCGGCATCGGGTCGAAGCTGATCCAGGGGGCGCTCGGGGCGGCGCGGGCGCAAGGCCTCAAAGTCGTCGCCGAATGCCCATTCGTGCGCGGTTATGTTGCAAAACACCCCGAATTTGCCGATTTGCTGCAGCCCATCGAGAAATCGTGAGAACCCTTGGGTTCCCGGCTGCGTTATAGTTGCAGGACAAGCGGGTCGCGTTCGGCGTGACCGGCAAAGGGGGGTTGCCCACGTCGTCGAGCGGCCGCTGCCAACAGCGGTGAGGGAGAGACGTATGGCGCAGTCACACGTGATCGCCGGCGAAGGCCTCACCCAGGCCCAACCGAAAATCCGCACCATCGGTCTGGCCGATCTGACCGACGCGCTCGCGCGCGGGTGGGACGATTTCCGCGCGATGCCGAGCCACGCGGTGTTTCTCTGCCTGATCTATCCGATCGTCGGCTTCGTGATGTTCCGGCTTGCCCTCGGCGCGAATGTGCTGCCGCTGCTGTTTCCGCTCGCCGCGGGCTTTGCGCTGATCGGCCCGCTCGCAGCGCTTGGCCTCTACGAGATGAGCCGGCGGCGCGAACAGGGGCTCGATGTCTCCTGGAAGCATGCGCTCGATGTGTTCCGCTCGCCCTCGCTCGGCGCGATCATCGCGCTCGGACTGCTGCTGGTCGCGATCTTCCTGGTCTGGATCGCGGTCGCGCAGGCGATCTACGTCGCCAGTTTCGGCTACGCGCCGGCCGCCTCGATGCCGGACTTCGTCAATCAGGTGCTCACGACGCCGGCCGGCTGGACCCTCGCGATCGTCGGCAACGGCATCGGCTTCCTGTTCGCGGTGCTGGTGCTGACCTTGGGCGTGGTGTCGTTCCCGCTGCTGCTCGACCGCGACGTCGGCGTCGCCACCGCGGTCCTCACCTCGGTGCGCGCCGTGCTGGCGAACCCGTTCACCATGGCGGTGTGGGGCCTGATCGTCGCGGCCCTGTTGCTGCTCGGCTCGCTGCCCGCGTTCATCGGCCTCGCGGTGGTGATGCCGGTGCTCGGCCATGCGACCTGGCACCTCTATCGCAAGGTGGTCGAGCCGGATGGACGCGACCCGACTTTCCGCGCGCCGAAACCGCGCGAGCAGCGCCATGCGGCGGACTTCCCGGCCGCGCTGTTTCCCTCGCGGCGCAAAGACCCGGCCTGATCAGGCCGATGCGACGCTGAGCGAAATGCGCTAGCCTCCGGCGCACGAGACTCACGCACCGGAGGCGATTGATGGCAGGTCCCGCAGGCCGCGGCCTTTCAGCCGAAACGTCGAGCATCCTGTTGGCGCTCGGCGCCTCGGCCGCCGCCTTCCTCTGGTTCTATTTCCTGCCGAATTACTCGCCGGAGCAGAACTGGGTGCGCGGCCTGCCCGGCTGGCTCGCGCTCGGCTACATCACGCTGCAGCTCTGGATGCTGCTCGATTCGGCACTGCGCATCCGCCCGACCAGCGTGATCGATGCGGTGCTGGCGATTGCGCCGGTGGTGACGGGCATCGTGTGCGCCGTACTATGGATGGTCGGCTTCCTGCACCTGTCGCTGTTTCAGCTCAACGCGCTGGCGATGCTGACCGTGACCGGCGTGGTCGAATTCGTCAGTACCCTATGGGTGCGCAACGTCGTGCTGCAGCGGGGCGTCTCCGTGCTGCCCGGCACCACCGTGTAGGACCTCGCAAGGCAGCGTGACGGCCTCGGGCAGCGAGTCCCCCGACAATTTCTCGTAGCCGAGAACCCGCAAGAGCCCCTCGGCCGGGCACATCTCGACCGCGATCCGGGTGAATTGGTTGAGCACCGGCGCCGCGACCCAGTCGAAGCCGTTACCGAACGGCGCAGTCCACGCCGCAATGGCCTCGCGGCGAATGCGGCTGTTGCCCCATACGTCGGTTATCGAGGCGGTGAACAGCTGATCGCCGCCGACGCGCGCCTCCCATGACGGCCGCGGCGCCAGCCAGTCGTTGGCCGCGCTGGTGTCCTCGGTTCGCGTCAGATGATCGTCCTCGGTGCGCTCGATCACGCAGCGCTCGCCCGCCCGGCAACCGGCAAGGGTGTAGATCACCGGACGCGCGATCGGCGTCGTCTCCAGCCGCCTCTTCGCCTCGGCGTAGTCCGCGCATGTTTCCATGACCTGCCGCAGCAACTGGTTCGGCGGGATGTGCCGCAGCCTCCAGGTCCGCGCCGCATTGGCCGCCATGTCGTACGGCCGCAGCCAGGGATGGCGCGTGCGCCGCCACAGCGGGGCCTGATTGACCGCGGCGGCAAAGCGGCCGGGCGCCATTGCGGTGAGCGTGCCGACGAAGCCGGGCCAGGCCACGCTGTAGTATTCGCCCGCCTGCCCCGCCATGTGCGCGACCTCGACGTGCCGGCCAAGTCCGGGAAACGGCCAGTCGAGGGTGCGCACGAGCCACGGCACCTCGTCGTCGCGCGCCAGCGCCGTACAGCCCCATTCGTAGGAGCCGTTGAGAAACCAGATACCGGGGAAACCGAGCGCGGACGCGATCGCCGCGATCTCCGCCACATAGGGCGAACACGAGCGCATCAGCCAGCGGCGTGTGATCCGGTCGAGAGCCGGGACGGCGTAGCGTGCGCTCGCGGGAAACCACGCGAGACACTCATCGCGCAGCGAGCGGGCGCGCTCGCGCGCTTCGATCGCGTGACGCACGGCGCCGCCCTCGCGTACGTCGCGCAGCGGGATCGTGGTGAGTTCGGTCAAGTCAGCGCTCCGGCGCACACATGGGGTGCAGATAGTCGCTCAGATCGTCGCTCCTGGCAGCCATCCTGTTCACGCCGGCGGACGTTCCATCCCGCGTGCCTTGAGCACGGTGTCGGCTGCCGGTCCGGTCAGCAGCTTGAGCAGCGCGCGCGCGGCATCGGGCTGCTTTGCGTCCGCGCCGACGGCGGCCGCGTAGGTCGTGTAGTTCTGGATCTCGGCCGGCAGCGGGCCGACAAGTTTCACACCCTTCACCGGCAGGATTTCGCTGATCTGGTGCAGGCCGAGTTCGGCCTCGCCGTTCGCGATCAGCTCGGCGACGTAGCCGCCCTGCTTGAGCTTCGCCTTCGGCTTGATCTCGGCGGCGATGCCGAGTTTGTCGAACAGTCCGGTGAGATAGATGCCGCTCGATCCGCCCGAGGCCGGATCAATGTAGGCGACCGACTTCGCGGCGATCAGCGCACGCTTGAATGCGTCGACGCTGCCGATGTCGGGCAGCGGCGCGCCTTCCTTGACGACAACCCCGACCCCGACGCGCGCGACATTCGCCCGGCTGTCGGCCACGACCTTTCCCTTCTTGGCGAGGTCGGCAATCACGCCCGGCGTGATCACCGCAAGGTCGAACGCCTCGCCGCCATCGATGCGTTTCGCGAGGCCGCCCGCGGTGTCGTTGTCGACCACCGCCTTGTGCCCGGTTTCCTTCTCGAATTGCGGCACCAGCTCCAGCACCACGGCCTTCATGGCGCCGGCGGTGAGGATCTTCACCTCGGCGGCGTGGGCCGCGGTGGCGCAGGCGAACGCGAAGGCGATGGCGGCGATAACTTTGTGCATCGCAGAAAGCTCCTGGTTCGCGGCCAATCTAGCCTAAGAGCCGCCTCGCGGCAGCGCGACCTTTTGAGCCTATCTCCTATTTCCTTCTCCCTTCCGGTCCGCAACTCGGCCGAACGCGCGCCGCGCCGCTCGGGGGCGCGGCTCCGCCAGCCATGCAGTTCCGGATAGCTGCAGCGCAGCATGGTCGGTTCTGCGCTGCGGAACCGGAACTATATCGGGAACAGCGGCCGGATACGGCCGAAATCACCCAAAAGGATGGCCCCATGCTGATTTCTCGTTTCGTCCGGCTGGTCCGGGCATGGTGGCGCTACAATGAGAGCGTGCGTGAGCTTGCCCGCCTCAGCGACCGCGAGCTTGCCGACATCGGCGTCTCACGGTCGGAGATCGCGGGCATCGCCTGGAGCAGCGCCCGCAATTCCTGACGCCACCCAATCCGAACGACCGAGAACGCCCGCGCAAGCGGGCGTTTTCGTTTGTGTCAACTTTGCGTGCGCCAGGTCTCGAGCGGCATCACGTCGGGCAGTTCGCCGTTGTTATGGGTCCACCCGTCGACCACCCACTTCTGCCCGCTCTTGCGCTCGCGCACGACCGCCGTCGTGTGCGGCAGGCCGCCGATGATGAACCCGCGCGAGACCGGCTCATCGATCGCGTGGTGGCGCAGCAGTCCCATCTGCGCGAGCAACGCCAGCACTCCGACCGTATTGCTGGTCTTGTCGAGACAATCGAACTGCGACGGATCGCCGGCATGGCCCAGGCCAGCGCGCGCCTTTGCGCCAGCCGTTCCGGCTTCCGCGGCCACGCGCTTCTCGAACCACGCCATGGTGGCCGCAACCGCGTTGCGCTCGCCTTCTGGCGACTTTGCCGCCGCCGCGCCGAACAGCTTCTTGATCTGGGCGCGGTCGACGTTGCGCAGCAGGATCGGCGTGCGATAGGCGCAGCCGAAGCCGTGGCACACGATCGGATTGGCCGGATCGGGTACCGGCAGCGAGAGCTGCTCCAGCGTCTTGACGATGCCGAAGTCGAGTTCCCCGGCCTGCCCCGCCGCCGGCATCAACAACAGCAATGCGCAAATCGCGAAACTTGCCCGCACCAGACGAAATCCTCAGACCCGCGGGCCGCGTGTTGCCCAGGTTGACTGGGGGAACGTTTTAGATGACCGCCGTGCGGATGCAACCGGTTAACGTCATCGGCGGCGCTGCCGCGCACCAGTTCAATATGCCTCGAACACAAGAACCCTCTGGCACACCATGAACCACAGCTGTTGTCCCAACGCTTCAGTAAAACGTTCCTCCGAGGGACCCACAGAATTTGCGAACGCGAGAGCAAAGTGGCCATCCGTTCCACCAAGCAGAAAACACGTTCGAAGCACAGTCTCCCTCGAAGTAGCCGCCGTTGAACGCGCAGAGGTATGCTAAGTCCGCCGAAGGAGGGTTCGTGCAGATTTCCGCGAACTGCCTGAGGGCGGGCAAATCCATACCCGGTTGAACGCGCTGGCGTGATGCTGCGGTGTATTTCTTGGCATCCTGACACAAGGCCGCAGCCATTTGGTGCGATTGCGCAGACTCGGCGGCGGCCACCCGCGCCAACGTCTCATTCCCCTCGGCCTGCTGCTGAGGAACGCCGCCCTTGCAACCGGCCAAGACTACGATTGCCAAAGTTGAAATCAGCAGCTTCTTCATCGAAGTCGCCCCCTGAACCCGCATTGTCCCTTGGTCAATCCAAGATGTTTTCTCCAATACGCAATACCTATGGTTGTCAATTCGGTTGCAGAAGAAGTAATGCAAACATATGCGTGAGGATATGGCCTTCACGCCCGACGCCGCTGACGCGGGCGTTTGGCGCCTCAGTTCTGTGCGGCCCAGTATTCCATCGGGAAGATGTCCGGACGCTCCCCGTTGCTGCGGGTCCAGCCGTCGACCGACCAGCGCTGGCCGCTCGTTTTTTCCCGGATCACCGCCGTCGTGTGCTGCAGCAGGATCGGCACACCGCGCGATTGCGGCACGTCGATGACGTGGTGATGAAGCAGGCCGAAATGCTCCAGCAGCGCGAGCAGTTCGGTCGCATTGTGAGTCTTGTCGAAACAGTCGAACTGCTCCGGATCGCGCATATAGCGCGGTGACGTGCGCGCAACCGCCTTCGCGGTTCCCGCCTCCGGCGCCACGCGCTGCTCGAACCAGGCGTACACGGCCCCAATGGCATGGCGCTCCGCCTCTGGCGACGCTTTGGCCCCCGCCATCAGCTTCTGCAGTTGCTTGACGTCGCGCGGACCTAAGCCAATCAGGGTCCGGTAGGTGCAGCCGAAACCATGACACACGACCACGTTCGGAGGATTCGGAACCGGGAGCGAAAAGTTCTCCAACATTTCAACAACCGCGCGATCCAGCGGCGCCGCGTGAACCGACCCGGCGACCAAGAGAAGCGCGCATGTCGCGAGACGAACGAGCCGCAAGTGCAGGCCCCCCAAAACGACGCTGACGCGGGCCCTCTATCTGGCTTGGGTTGACTTGCACCGTGTTTTAAATGACCACCTTGCGAATGCAACCGGTCCACATCGTCGGCGGCGGCCTCGCAGGCGCGGAAGCGGCCTGGCAGATCGCGAGCCGCGGCGTGCCCGCGGTGCTGCACGAGATGCGGCCGGCGCGAACCACGGCCGCGCACAAGACCGGCTCGCTCGCCGAACTGGTGTGCTCCAACTCGTTCCGCTCCGACGAGCGTGAGACCAACGCGGTCGGCCTGCTGCATGAGGAAATGCGGCGGCTCGGCTCGCTGATCATGCGCTGCGGCGATGCCCATCAGGTGCCGGCCGGCGGTGCGCTCGCGGTCGACCGCGACGGCTTTTCGGCCGCGGTCACGGCGGCGCTCGAAGCGAACGCGCTGATCGAGATATCCCGCGAGGAAGTGGCCCTGCCGCCGCAGGGCTGGAACTCCGTCATCATCGCCACCGGCCCCCTCACCTCGCCCGCGCTGGCCGATGCCATCCGAGACCTGACGGGCGAGGACTCGCTCGCCTTCTTCGACGCCATCGCGCCGATCGTGCACCGCGACTCGATCGACATGGCGGTTGCCTGGTTTCAGTCGCGCTACGACAAGGCCGGCCCCGGCGGCTCGGGCGCCGACTACATCAACTGTCCACTCACCCGCGAGCAGTACGATGGCTTCGTCGACGCGCTGCTCGCCGGCGACAAGACCTCGTTCCACGAGTGGGAAGCGAACACACCCTACTTCGACGGCTGCCTGCCGATCGAGGTGATGGCGGAGCGCGGTCGTGAGACCCTGCGCCACGGACCGATGAAGCCGTTCGGCCTCACCAACCCGCACCAGCCCCACGTCAAAGCCTATGCGGTCGTGCAGCTGCGCCAGGACAACAGGCTCGGCACGCTGTTCAACATGGTCGGCTTCCAGACCAAACTGAAGCACGCCGATCAGGTGCGCGTGTTCCGTACCATACCTGGACTGGAGCAGGCCGAGTTCGCGCGGCTCGGCGGCGTCCACCGCAACACGTTTCTCAATTCGCCGAAGCTGCTCGATGGCACCCTGCGGCTCACCGCGGCGCCGCGTCTGCGCTTTGCCGGCCAGATCACCGGCTGCGAGGGTTATGTGGAATCTGCCGCGATCGGCCTCCTGGCCGGACGCTTCGCGGCCGCCGAGCGTCTCGGCGAGACCATCACGTTGCCGCCGCCGACCACGGCGCACGGCGCGCTGCTCGGCCACATCACCGGTGGCCACATCGAGACGATCGACGCCGGGCCGCGCTCGTTTCAGCCGATGAACGTGAACTTTGGCCTATTTCCGCCGCTCACGCGCACGCCGACCCGCGGCCCCGATGGAGAGCGCCTGCGCGGACCCGCCAAGACCATCGCCAGGAAGCGCGCCCTCTCGCAGCGCGCGCTCGCCGATCTCGACCGCTGGATGTCCGGCGAAGCATTTCCGGCGGCAGCCGAGTGATGGCGTCCGACAGCATGCCGACCGCGAGCGCGGCCGCCCGCGACGATCATGACGATATGCCGGCCGAACTGGGCGAGCGCTGGCAGCGCAGCGTCGTGCTCAAGCGCGACATCTTCTCGATCGTGGAGCGCGGTACCTATCACGGGCCGGATGGCGCGCTTGAGGCCGTCGCGCGGCGCATCGACCGGGTGCCCCGGTGGAGCTACGCTTTGGCGCGCAACTTCCTCGCCCGCGAGGCGCGCGCGCTCGCCGTCGTGGGTCCGCTCGGCATCGCGCCGCTGCTTTATTTCTCAGGCAAGCGCGTGCTGGTGCGCCGCTGGATCGACGGGGTGCCGCTGCACATCGCGCGCCCGCTCGGCGACCGCGCCTACTTCCGCTCGGCGCGTGCGGCGCTGCGCAAGCTGCACAGCGCCGGCTTCTGCCACAACGATCTTGCCAAGGAGCAGAACTGGCTGCGCGGCACCGACGGGCGCGCCTATCTCACCGACTTCCAGCTCTCGGCGCAGCCGCGCCGGCGCGGCCGCTTCTTCCGCCTCGCCGCCTACGAGGACCTGCGCCATTATCTCAAGCACAAGCGCTCCTACGTGCCGGAAGCGCTGACCGCGACCGAGCGGCGCATCCTCGCGCGCAAGACCTGGCTCACGCTGCTGTGGATGGCGACCGGCAAGCGCGTCTACATCTGGGTGACGCGCGGCCTGTTCCGCTTCACCGACCGCGAAGGCGGCGGGCCGCGCCTCGTCACCGATGCGCCGCAGATCGCGGCCCGCCTGAAGGGGCATCCGCAGGTGCGCGATGTCGTGGTGCTGGCCTTCCCGGACCGCCGCGTCGGCACCGGGCTTTACGCCTTCATTGAAGCGAAGCCGGGAGCAAATGAAGAGACGATCCACGGCTTCATGCTCGAGAGCACCGGCCACGCCAAGGCGCCCGAGCGCATGCAGCTCGTCGAAGCGCTGCCGCGCCATGCCGACGGCTCGGTGCGCATCGAGATTCTCCAACTGATCGCGATGAACCAGCTCGATCAGCTCGACATGCTGATCGCCGATGAGGCAGAGCGCCGCATCGTTGCGCGCATCATTGCCGACCGGCGTAATCTGCGCGATCGTTTCACGTTCTGAACCGGCCGGATTCGTTCATATGACCTGATGGGCCGGCGCCGCGCCGGCGGGGAACGCGATGCCGCACGAGACGCCGCTGCTGTCCACCATCGTCGTCGGCATCGTGCTCGCCTTCGCGTTCGGCGCTGTCGCGCACCGGCTGAAAGCATCGCCGCTGGTCGGATACCTGCTCGCCGGCATCGTCATCGGGCCGTTCACGCCCGGCTTCGTCGCCGACCGCAACATCGCCAACGAACTGTCGGAAATCGGCATCATCCTGCTGATGTTCGGCGTCGGGCTGCAGTTCTCGATGCACGAGCTGCTCTCGGTGCGCGCGATCGCGGTGCCAGGCGCCCTGGTCCAGATCGTCGTCGCCACCGCCCTCGGCGTCAGTCTCGCCAAACTGCTCGGCTGGACGCTCGGCGCCGGGCTCGTGTTCGGCGTCGCGCTGTCGGTCGCGAGCACCGTCGTGGTGCTGCGCACCCTGCAGGAGCGGCGCCTGCTCGACACCGAGCGCGGCCGCATCGCGGTCGGCTGGCTGGTGGTCGAGGACCTCGCGATGGTGCTGGTGCTGGTGTTCCTGCCGGCGCTGGCCGAATTCACCAACAGTGCGGCGGGCGTGAGCCCTTCGGTCATCCTGGTCCCGCTCGCGATCACGCTTGGCAAATTCGCCGCCTTCGTCGCGCTGATGTGGTTCGTCGGCCGCCGCGTCATCCCGTGGCTACTGCATTACGTCGCGCACACCGGCTCGCGCGAGCTGTTCCGTCTCGCCGTGCTCGCGATATCGCTCGGCGTCGCGTATGGCGCTGCCATGCTGTTCGACGTGTCGTTCGCGCTCGGAGCCTTCTTCGCCGGCATGATCTTAAGCGAATCCGCGCTCAGTCAGCGCGCCGCGCAGGAGACGCTGCCGCTGCGCGACGCCTTTGCGGTGCTGTTCTTCGTCTCGGTCGGAATGCTGTTCGACCCTTCGGTCATCCTGAGCCATCCGCTCTCGCTGCTCGCGACGCTGCTGATCGTGATCGTGGCGAAGTCGGCCCTCGCCTACGCGCTCGTGCGGCTGTTCCGGCACTCCGAATCCACCGCCCTCATGATCGCGGCGAGCCGCGCGCAGATCGGCGAGTTCTCGTTCATCCTGGCGGGGCTCGGCGTCGGGCTCGGCCTGCTGCCGCCGCTCGGACGCGACCTCATCCTGGCCGCGGCGCTGATCTCGATCCTGCTCACGCCGTTCCTGTTCGCCGGCGCGGACTGGATCTACGCGCATCACGAGCCGCCGAAGAAGGCGCCTGCCGAGGCTGCGCCCGCGCCTGCTCCGCCCGAAACCCCGACGCGCGAGCCGGTTCCCGTCACGCACCTGACCAACCACGTCGTGCTGGTCGGCTACGGCCGCGTCGGCCGGGTCGCCGCCGCGGCGCTCAAGGACGCCGGCGTGCCGTTGCTGGTCTTCGAAACCGACGAGGACATCATCGAGAGCCTGCGCAAACAGAATACCGAGACGATCTCCGGCAATGCGGCCGATCCCGCGCTGGCGCGCGCGGCAAATTATCCGGCAGCGCGCTGCCTGCTGGTGGCGATCCCCGACGGCTTCGAGGGCGGACAGGTGGTCGAGCAGGCGCGCGCGTTGAACGCGACGCTCCGCATCATCGCGCGCGCGCATTCGGAGGAGGAGATCGCGCATTTGCTGCGCCACGGCGCCAGCAAGGTGATCATGGGCGAGCACCTGATCGCGGATGCCATGGTCGAGAACGTCCAACTTGCGGTCAGCCCGGCATCGTTCGCGCCCAGCGCCGCGCCGCCCGCCACAGCGTCCACTGACGCCGCCACTGCGGAACCTGCACCGCCGACCTGAACGGGTCGTAATCGGGGCGATCCATGACGGCGAGATAGCCAGGCGCCAGCGCGGCCGGGAGAAAGACGGGCACGCTTGCTGCGGGCAACTGCGCAAGAAGCCCGCCGAACGCGTCGAGGTGGCGGCGCGCCTCGGCGCGCACATCTGCAAGCGCCTCGCGCAATTCGGGTGTCGTCTGCCCGGCGAGGATGTGCTCGACCCGAACGCCGCGCCGCTGCAGCAATTCGAGCGGCACGAAGATTTGCCGCCGCGACGCATGATGCGCGAACGAGCGCAGCAAAGCGGTGAGCGCGTGGGCAATCCCCGCATGGTCGGCGGCGGCCGCAAGCGCGCCATCGTCATGACCGGCGACGATACGCGCCGCCATGCCGAACAGCGCGGCTTCCGTCTTGCGCGCGTATCCCTCCAGCGCTGCGAGCGTCGGCATCGGATCGTCGTAGAGATCGAACGCATGCGCCTCGACCAGGTCGATGAGCGGCGCCGCCGGCAGATCGAAGCGCGCCATGACGTCGCGCAGCGGCGCCGCGACCGGGTGTGCCGCCGCCTCGCCGGCCCGCTCGCCGCCGAGCACGTCGCGCCACCATTGCAGCCGGATCTCGCCCGGCATCGGCTCGCGCGCACGGTCGCGGATGCTGGCAATCTCGTGGTTGAAGGCATGCAGCGCGAACAGCGGCCCGCGCCGGTCCGCCGGCGCAAACAGCGCCGCGAGATAACGGTCCTTGTCGGCCGCCCGCACCAGCGCCTCGCAATGGCGGTAGTTCTCCTGCATCGCGGCAAGGTAGCGCAGCGCGCCGCTCAGTCCACCGCGATCAGGGCAGCACCGACGCGGCGGCGCTCGCCGAACAGGATGTTGTAGGTGCGCACCGCCGGTGCCGTCGGCATCACCTCGACGCCGATGCGCGCGTCGCGGAAGCGCCAGCGCAGCGCCTCCGGCATCGGCCACGGCGTTGTACCCGTGCCGATCAGGAACAGGTCCATGTCGCGGCTTGCGAGCGCGCGCGCCAGCGTGTCCGCGGTGATGTCACCGGGTGACGCCACCGGCCACGCCCAGACGCCGCCCGGCAGGCACAGGATCGAGCCGCGATGCGACATCTCGGCGAAGCGGAATCCGCCCTTGCCGTAGGCCTCGATCGCGGCGGCCTGCGGCAGGTGCCGGTCGCTTTCCATGGCCGCTTAGGTCGAGAACCGGATGTTCGCGCTCTTCACCGCCTCGGCGCCCTCGGTCGATTCCTGCCGGCCGGTGCCGACGCCGAGATAGATCAGGATCGGCGAGGCGATGAACACCGAGGTGTAAGTGCCGACCAGCACCACACCGAACATCATGGTGGTGACGAACGAGTGGATTGCGTGGCCGCCGAACAGGAACAGCGCGAGCAGCGCGAGCGTCACCGTCAAGTGCGTGATGATCGAACGCGACAGCGTCGAGTTGATCGAGACGTTCAGCAGGTCGGTCATCGGCAGCTTCTTGTAGCGGCGCAGCATCTCGCGGATGCGGTCGTAGATGACGACCGTATCGTTGAGCGAGTAGCCCAGGATCGTCAGCAGCGCCGCGATCGAGGTCAGGTCGAAGTCGACCTGCATCAGCGACATGAAGCCGAGCGTGAGCACGAGGTCATGCACGTTCGCGATCATGGCGCCGAGCGCGAACTGCCATTCGAAGCGGAACCAGAGATAGATCAGGATCGCGCCGATCGCCACGATGATGCCGAGCGTGCCGTAGGACAGCAGTTCGCTCGACACGCGCGGGCCGACCACCTCGATGCGTCGATAGTCGACGTCCGTTCCGAGCGCGCCCCTGATCTTTTCGACTGCGGCCTGCTGCGCCTGCTCGCCGCCCGGCTGCTGCGCCACGCGGATGAGCACGTCGGCCGGTCCGCCGAACTGCTGCAGCTGCACGTCGCCGAGATTGAGCGCCGTCAGGGTGGTGCGCATCTTGCCGATATCGGCCGATCCGGACTTCGACTGCACTTCGAGCAGCGTGCCGCCGACGAAGTCGATGCCGAGGTTGAGGCCGGGGTGGAAGAACAGCACGATCGCGACGATCGACAGGATTGCCGAGATCGGAAAGCTGATGCGCCGGAAGCGCATGAAATCGAACTTGGTATCGTCCGGGACGATCCGCAGCAGCGGAATGGCGGGGAACAGGCGCATCTAGCTCACGAGATCTGCAGGCGTTGCGGCCGCGCCCAACGCACCCACCATGACACGATCAGGCGCGTCAGCGTGAAGGCGGTGAACACGGTCGTGATGATGCCGACGCCGAGCGTCACGGCAAAGCCGCGCACCGGCCCGGTGCCGATGAAGAACAGCACCGCGGCGGCGATGAAGGTCGTGATGTTGGAGTCGAGAATTGTCGCGAGCGCGCGCGTGAAGCCCGCATCGATCGCCGCGATCGCGGTGCGCCCGCTGCGCACCTCCTCGCGGATGCGCTCATAGATCAGCACGTTGGAGTCGACCGCGATGCCGATGGTGAGCACGATGCCGATGATGCCCGGCAGAGTGAGCGTCGCGTTGATCAGCGAGAGCACGCCGAAGATCATCGCGACGTTGATTGCCACAGCGACGTTCGCGATCAGTCCAAACTTGCCGTAGATCAGCAGCATCGAGAGGATCACGAGCACGGCGCCGAGGTAGGAGGCGCGCTTGCCGTTCTGGATGGAATCCTGCCCCAAGCCCGCGCCGACCACGCGCTGCTCGATCACCTGCAACGGTGCGGGCAGCGCGCCCGCGCGCAGCAGGATCGCGAGGTCGTTCGCCTGCTGCACCGTGAAGCTGCCGGAGATCTGCCCCGAGCCGCCGAGGATCGGCTCGCGGATCACCGGGGCGGAGATCACCTCGTTGTCGAGCACGATCGCGAACGGACGCCCGACGTTTTCCTGCGTCGCCTGGGCGAAGCGGCGCGCGCCGTTGATGTTGAACTTGAACGAGACGATCGGCTCGCTGGTGCGCTGGTCGAAGCCCGGCTGCGCGTCGGTCAGGTCCTCGCCCGAGACCACGATGCGCTTCTCGATCACATAGGCGGGCTTGCCGTCCTTCTGCGGTCCGTAGAGCACGTCGGATTCCGGCGGGACGCGCCCCTGCAGCGCCTGCTCGGGGCTGATCGACATGTCGACCATGCGGAAGGTGAGCTTCGCGGTCTGGCCGATCAGCTTGATCAGGCGCTCCGGGTCGGAGAGGCCGGGCACCTGTACCAGGATGCGATCGATGCCCTGGCGCTGGATCAGCGGCTCGACGGTGCCGAGCTCGTTGACGCGGCGCTCGACGATCTGGATCGACTGCTCGATCGACTGGCGGATGCGCTCGGTGATCGCCGGCTGGGTGATGGTGAGCTGGATCACGCGGTTGCCGGCATCGACCACGTCGAGCGAGCGCTGTCCGGTCGCGCTCAAGAGACCGCCGAGCGGCTGGGAGAGCTCGCGCAGCTTGGCGAGGGCCGCGTCGAAGTTGCTTTCCTCGCGGATGCGCACCTCGACGGTCAGCCCGCGCACCACCAGTCCGGTGTAGCCGACGCGCGCCTCGCGCAGCACGCGGCGCACGTCGTCACGCAGCTGCTCGGCCTTTTCCTTGCGCACATAATTGGCGTCGACCTCGAGCAGGATGTGCGAGCCGCCCTGCAGGTCGAGGCCGAGCACGACGTGCCGCTGCGCCCAGGCGGGCAGCCGCTTCAATGTCGCGTCGCCGAAGAAGTTGGGGACGGCGAACAGGCACACCACGAACGCCGTCAGCAGCGTCGCCAGCGCCTTCCACCGTGAGAAATAGAGCATTCCAGTTGTCCGCGCTGACCGCGATCAGCTCTTGGTGTCTTCGTCCTTGACCGGCTCGCCCTTGGCGCGCACGTCGGTCACCATCGCCCGCATCTGGCGCACCCGCACGCCGTCGGCGATCTCGACCTCGATCTGATCGTCGTCGACCACCTTGGTCACCCTGCCGACCAGCCCGCCCGAGGTCACCACCGTGTCGCCCTTGCGCACGTTCTTGACCATTTCGGCATGCTGCTTCACCCGCTTCTGCTGCGGCCGCAGGATCAGGAAGTACATGATCACGAAAATGAGGACGAACGGCAGCAGCGAGGTGAGCATGTCGGTGTTGCCCCCGAATGGGGACTGGGCGTAGGCCGGCGTAATCAGCATGAGTTCCTCAATCCTGGTGGCGGGGTGGCCCCGGGGCGTCCAAATATCGGGCCGGCCGTCAAAATCCGCGCGGACTATAGCGACGGACGCCCCAATTGCAACGCCGCGGCAAAAGCGCCGCAGACGGGGCGATCAGGGCCGTTCCGCGCCGCGCCTTGCGGTGCCAAAGCCCGTTAGGCTAAGGCTCCCGGCATCGATTTGGGAACCCGTTGATGGACGCCAAGACCCCTGCGGCAGACGATCTCACCGATACGCTGCGGCGCATTGCCGAAGCGCTGGAGCGCCTGAGCCCGCGCGTTCCCGCCGCGCCCGATCTCTCTGCCGCCGACGCCTTCATCTGGCATCCGGACGGCCACCGGCTGGCGCCCGTCCCCAGGGTCAACCGGGTCGACATGTCGCTGTTGCGCGGCATCGATCGCGTGCGCGACATGCTGATGGACAATACCGAGCGGTTCGCGAAGGGGCTGCCGGCCAACAATGCGCTGCTATGGGGCGCGCGCGGCATGGGCAAGTCGTCGCTGGTCAAGGCGTCGCATGCGGCCATCAATGCGGCGCGCGCGAAGTCCGGGCCCGGTCCGCTCAAGCTGATCGAGATCCACCGCGAGGACATCGAGAGCCTGCCCGACCTGATGACCTTGCTGCGCGGTGTGCGCGAACGTGTGATCGTGTTCTGCGACGATCTCTCGTTCGACGCCGACGACACGACCTACAAGTCGCTCAAGGCGGTGCTCGAAGGCGGCATCGAGGGCCGGCCCGACAATGTCATCTTCTACGCCACCTCGAACCGCCGCCACTTGATGCCGCGCGAGATGATGGAGAACGAGCGCTCGACCGCGATCAATCCGGGCGAGGCGGTGGAAGAGCGCGTCTCGCTCTCCGACCGTTTCGGCCTCTGGCTCGGCTTCCACCGCTGCAGCCAGGATGAATTCCTCGAGATGGTGCAGGGCTACGTCAAGCACTACGGCATTCCGGCAAAGCCGGAGACGCTGCGCGCCGAGGCGCTGGAATGGGCGACGACGCGCGGCGCGCGTTCGGGCCGCGTCGCCTGGCAATACGTGCAAGACCTCGCGGGGCGGCTCGGCGTGCCGATCGAGGAACCGGCCGCTCCGCGCTGATCGAGGCCGGGCAGTCGCCGTCAGTTCGCCAGGCTCAAATTCTCGCGTTTCAGAACGCCCGGCAGCGGCAGCAGGAAGCTCTTTGACTCTGTCCCCGCATACGCCATCGCGACCAGCTTCTGGTCGCGATTGAGAATGGCTATGCCGGCATCCCCCGCAGCGGTGACCCGCGGACTGACCTCGAGGAAGCCTTCTCCCAGACCGCTCAGCGGAACGTCGATGCCGCCAACGGTGCCGACCTGGGCGGTTTCAGACACCAGCAATGCGTCACCGCGTTTCGGCTCTTCGCCGAGTTCCTTGATCGCCCCGTTGTCTGCCCGGAACTCCGCTGCCATCTCGGCCAACGCGATTTTCGGGCCCGATGCGCGCACCTCTATCAGCCTGACGACCCGGGCGACCAGCCGGCGGTCCGGGGGTGCGCTCCGGTCGAACAGGTCTTTCGGAAGCTGATCGTCGCGCGCGAGCAACCCGGGCAACAGCAGAAAACGCTTTCCACCCGCATCCTTGAGCACTGCGGTGATCTTGGCTCCCAGTTGGCCATCCTCGGTCCAGACCGCGCCGCCGGGCCCGAGAATCCCCGCGCTCCGCTCGTCGGCCGGAGGCAGCACCCCCGCCTGCGTCGCAGGCGCGCCGATGGCCGCGAGGTAGAGATCACGATATTTCTCCCACGTCAGCTTGTTGTCGGGAATGCTGGTGGGATGGAGCGCCACGAGATTGGCGGCAAGCCGCCACACCTCCGGATAGGCCGGCTTGCGATCCAGGATTGGCTTGATGCCTTTGCCCGCCTCCTCCAGCAGATCGGTGTCGATCTTCTCCAGCTTTCCGGCGGTTGCGCCGCGATCCCGCACGATGCGATAGCGCTGCCAGCCGCGCGCCCATGCGGAAAACTCCTCGTGAGGAATTTTCCGGAATTCCTCATCGCCTTTCGCGACGTCAGCCCAGAGCAGGCTTGCTGCCACCGCGGCCGCCGCCACATCGTCGCTCGCCGCAGGAGGAGTTATGAAATAGCGAAGCGCGGGTACTTTCTGCTTGTCCCATTGCGGCGCCTGCGCCCAACTGACTCCGGCCTCGACCAGCCTTGCGGTCGGCGGGACGGCGCGCGCCTCCACGGTCACGACAGCTTCGTTGTCGGGGCTGATCCAACCGCGGAGCTTCGTGAGCAAGCCGCCGATGTCGAAGCCCTGGATCTTGAGCTCGAGCTGCTTGAGGCCTTCGGGCGGCAGCGAAAGGGTGTCCTTGACGACGGGCCAGCGCCGCAGGACCTCGGCCGGTCCGGTGACCGCCTCGGCACGCCGGCGCTCCAGCTCGGAATTGAGCTCGGCGCGCAGACGGTGATGATGCGCGAGGATCTGGCTCCCGAACGCCGCGGCCTTGACACTGTCGGCCTTGCCGTCGTCGAAGTAGTTCGGGGCGGAAACATAGAGCTGACGGTCGAGCCACACACGAAGCAGCTCGGATGCCAGCAGCCATATCACCGCGATGAGGACGACGCTGTAGGCCAATTTGGCGAGCGAAAAGCCAGCCCATAGATCAGCCACGAGATTCGGCACGGTCCGCCCTCCCGTTTTTGCCGCTGCTAGATCCATGCGCAGGCCCGATGCTCGCTGCAACGGATTGCCGCAGGGCCGCTGCCGCCGAGCTTGCGTCGCCACCGCGCGCGCCTGTCCCGCACCCGTCATCCCCCGAACTGGACCGGTTACAACCTAACGAATAGTTCAGGAGCTGTCGCCGCGCAATGCGGGGCTGGCCACGGATGGCTCGCGTTCGGGGCACGGCGCCTGGCCGCACGTGCAAGACCTCGCGGGGCGGTTCGGTGTCCCGATCGGGGAACCGGCCGCCCCGCGCTGATCAGGCCTTGGAGGTCATTCCTGGGCCGATCGAGAACTCGGTTTCCGCTCAGCCGCCCTGGAGATATTGCATCGGGTCGACCGGGGTCGCGCCTTTGCGCACTTCGAAGTGGAGCTGCGGCGCGGTCACGTTGCCGGTCGCGCCGGCCTTGCCGATCACCTGGCCGCGCTTGATGGCCTCGCCCTTCTTCACCGCAAGCTCGCTCGCATGCGCATAGGCGGTGACGAAGCCGTTCGAATGGCGCACCAGCACGAGGTTGCCGTAGCCCTTGAGCTCGTTGCCGGCGTAGGCGACGACGCCGTCCTCGGCCGCCTTGATCGGCGTGCCTTCCGGCACCGACACGTTGATGCCGTCGTTCTGGCCGCCGGTCGACTTCGGCCCGAAGGCCTGGATCACCTTGCCGCGCACCGGCCAGCGCAGGCTGACGGATGCATTTCCCGTCGTGCCGGTCGGCGCGCTCTCGGGCAGCGGATCGGCCGCGGGCGCCACGATGTGCGCGCTCGGGGCTGCGTCGTTCTGCGCAACCTTCGGCGCGGCCTGCGGCTTGACCGCGGGTTTCGTGTCAGGCTTGGCGGCGATCTGCGGCGCCGGCTGCGCCGGTTTCGGCTGCACGGCGGGAGCCGGCGCTGCCAGGCGCGGCGCCGAGGAACCCTGCCCCGGAATGACGACCCGGTCGCCGACCTTCACACGGTGATCCAGGCCGACGTTGTTGGCCTTCGCAATCGCCATCGGGGTCAGCCGATAGTGGCGCGCGAGCGAATAGATCGTCTCGCCCGGCTTGACGATGTGCGCGCCGGCACCGGCAGGCGCCGGCATCGGACCGGCGAGGCGCGTCGCGGGGGCCGAGACGGGCGGCGCTGCCGCGAGCGGCTGCTGCACGCGCGGGATCACCAGCCGCTGGCCCGGCTGGAGCTGCGCCGCATGCGTCATGTTGTTCGCCTGCATGATGGCGGACGCCGGCACGCCGTGGCGGCGCGCGATCGTGTCGAGGGTCTCGCCCTGCGCGACGATGATCGCGGTGCCGCCGTCCCAGCTCCAGGCCGGACCCGGCTGCGCGGGCTGCTTCTGATGCGCCGAGACCGAGCCGGTGACCTCCTGGCGCGCCGGCGGCGGGGTGCTGCCGGTGCCGCCGATGCCGCCGATGCCGGCAGACCCGCCGTAAGTCGGCGGCGGCAGCGCCGAACTCTCGACCTTGTGGCTTGGAGCCGCCTGCGGGCGCACCGAGCCGGTGACCTCGGGCGAAGCCTGCGGCCGCGAGGCAAACGGCGTATCCATGAAGCGGTCGCTGCTGCAGCCGGCCAATCCGGCGGCCAAAGCCGCCATTAGAGCGAGGCGCGACACGGCGCGCGAGCGTGCAGGCTCGACAAGGAAGGACATGGATCACTCACTCGTACGCAACAACGGACAGGTGAGTTAAACACCGAGCCAGTAAATAGAGCTTTAAGCCTAACGGCGGCTCAACCTTAACAACTCTCAGTGTGGTCGTCCCGGAAACCGCAAAGCGGCTATCCGGGACCCATAACCACGACCTTGGCGGTCATGGGCAAACCTGTGGGTATGGATCCCGGCTCTCGCGTCGCTCGGCCGGGATGACAGTCGGAGCGCCCTACAATTCGCGCGCCTGGCCGGGCAAAAGCGGCACGAAGCGAACCCAGATGAGGTCCTGCTGGGCGATGCCCTGCTCGCCGCGGGTCAGCTTGACGATGCGCTGGGGTCCGTCGTGCTCACCCAGCGGCAGCACCATCACGCCCTCTTGCGCCAGCTCGTCGACCAGCGTCTGCGGAATGGTCTCGGCCGCCGCCGTGACGATGATCCGGTCGTAGGGCGCATGCTCCGGCACGCCCTCGAGGCCGTCGCCCGCGATCACCGTGACATTGTCGCAGCCGCACCCGGCCAGCGCCTTGCGCGCCGTTTCGGCGAGCGTGCGGTAGCGTTCGACCGTGAACACCTCGCCGGCAAGCTGGGAGAGGATTGCCGCCTGATAGCCCGAGCCGGTGCCGACCTCGAGCACACGGTGCGCGCGCTTCACGTCGAGCTGCTCGGTCATGTAGGCGACCACATACGGCTGGCTGATGGTTTGGCCGCAGGCGATCGGCATGGCCTGGTCGGCATAGGCGGCATCGGCAAACTCGGCGAGCACGAACTTTTCCCGCGGCACCGCGTCGATCGCGCGCAGCACCGCGGCATCGCTGATGCCGCGCCGGCGCAGCGAGAGCAGGAACTCCATCCGGTCGACGCTCTCGTCGCGCGAGCTCTCCAAAGCGGGTTTCCTTGCGTGCGGCGCAGCGCCCTCGTCGCGGCGTCCCGATATCAACCCAAGCAGCTCGCGCCAGTTGCGCGCGGTCATCCGAATAACGCCGCGAGCCGCGTCATGAACGGCTCGTCGGTGAGGTCGAGCCGCAGCGCGGTCACCGAAATGCGCTTGTTGGCGACCGCCGACAAGTCCGTGCCGTCGCGCGGCTTCGGCCGCTCCTTGCGCGCGAAGGTGAGCCAGAAATACGGATTGCCGCGCCCGTCATGGCGCGGGTCGATGCGCAACAGATCCTGGTCGCGCTTGCCCTGCATGGTGATCGCGACGCCCTTGACGGCATCCGGGGGGCAATCGGGGAAATTCACGTTGACCAGCACGTCCTTGGGCATGCCTTCGGCCAGCACCTTGCGGATCACGTCCGGCCCGTGGCGGATCGCGGTGTCCCAGTGCGGCTGCTGGCGCGTGTCCGGCCCGTAGGCCTGCGACAGCGCGAACGACGGCACGCCGAGGGTCGTGCCCTCCATCGCGCCGGCGATCGTGCCCGAATAGGTCACATCCTCGGCGACGTTCTGCCCGCGGTTGACGCCGGAGAGCACGAGGTCGGGCGGATTGTCCGCCATGATGTGGCGGATGCCCATGATGACGCAGTCGGTCGGCGTGCCCTTCACGGCGAAATGCTTTGGCGCGACCTCGCGCAGGCGCAAGGGATCGTTGAGCGAGAGCGAATGCGACACGCCCGACTGGTCGGACTCCGGCGCGACGATCCACACGTCGTCGGAGAGTGCGCGCGCGATCTCCTCGCACACGTCGAGGCCGGGCGCGTGAATGCCGTCGTCGTTGGTGATGAGGATGCGCACGGAGTTTGTGTTCTCTTTCGTTGTTGGCGAGTGGCGAATGGTGAGTGGCGAATGGTGTTTGCACTTTCTATTCGCTATTCGCCTTTCGCCATTCGCTATTCGCCTTTCTCAACCACCTTCCTGCCACCCATATACCCCTGCAGCGCCTCCGGCACCGCGATTGAGCCGCCCTCCTGCTGATAGGTCTCCATCACGGCGATCAGCGCGCGGCCGACGGCTACGCCCGAGCCGTTGAGCGTGTGCACGAAGCGCGGTGTGCGATCCTCTTTCCCGCGATAGCGCGCGTTCATGCGCCGCGCCTGGAAGTCGCCGCAGTTCGAGCACGACGAGATCTCGCGATAGGCCCCCTGCCCCGGCAGCCAGACCTCGATGTCGTAGGTCTTCTGCGAGGCAAAGCCCATGTCGCCGGTGCACAGCGTGACCACGCGGTAGTGCAGTCCGAGCCGGCGCAGCACTTCTTCGGCGCAGGCAAGCATGCGCTCGTGTTCGTTCTTGGATTCCTCCGGCGTCGTGATCGAGACCAGCTCGACCTTGTTGAACTGGTGCTGGCGGATCATGCCGCGCGTGTCCTTGCCGGCTGCACCGGCTTCCGCGCGGAAGCACGGCGTGTAGGCGGTGAAGCGCAGCGGCAGTTCGGCCTCGTCCACGATGGACTCGCGGACGAGGTTGGTCAGTGGCACTTCGGCGGTGGGTATGAGGCCGAGGCGCTGCGAGCGTACCTCTTCAATCGATTGCGCGCTCTTAAGCAAATCGCCTTTGATGGCCCAAAACTGGTCGTCCTCGAACTTTGGAAGCTGCGTTGTCCCGAACATCACCTCGTCGCGCACCAACAACGGCGGTGCGATCTCCGTGTAGCCGTGCTCACTCGTGTGCACATCGACGAAAAACTGCCCAATCGCGCGCTCCATGCGCGCCAGTCCGCTTTTCAGCACGACGAAGCGCGCGCCTGACAGCTTCGCGGCGGTCTCGAAATCCATCTGGCGCAGCTCTTCGCCCAGCTCGAAATGCTGCTTCGGCGTGAAGGGATAGTTGCGCTTCGCGCCGAAGTGATGGTGCTCGACGTTGGCGGTTTCGTCGGCACCGTCCGGCACGTCGGCGGCGGGCAAATTCGGAATCGACGCAAGCGCTTCGTCGAGTTCCTTCGAGTATTTCTTCTCCTCGGCCTCGAGTGCCGGGATCGCGTCTTTCAGTTGCGCCACCTCGGCCATCAGCTTGGCGGCCGCCGCCTCGTCCTTGTTCTTCTTCGCCGCGCCGATCTCCTTGGAGGCCGCATTGCGCCGCGCCTGCGCCTGCTCGAGCGCGAGGATCGCCTTGCGCCGCTTCTCGTCGAGCGCGATCAGGTCGGCGGATTGCGCCGGTAGCCCGCGCCGCGCCAGGCCGCGGTCGAACGCGTCGGGGTGCTCGCGAATCCATTTGATGTCGTGCATGGCGGCGGCTCGGTTGAATCGGCCGCCCTTATACCGCTTTCGGGGGCTTCGGCGAGGGTTCGCGGCTCGCCACACGCGCGGTTTCCCCTCTCCCGCTTGCGGGAGAGGGGAAGAGGCATCTGCCGCTCGTCCCGCGCCGTCACATCGCGGTGCGCGTCGCGCCGCCGCTCAGATCGACGGATTCCACGGCACCATGGTTTCGCGATAGCCGCCGCCGGTCTTTTCGACATAAGCGAGCGACGGGAACGGATAGTGGAAGCCCTGCACCAGCATCCGCTCGGCCACCAGCATGTCGTAGACCTTGCGCCGGGTCGCTTCCGCCACTGCGCCGTCCTGGTCGTAGAACACGTGCCAGTCGGGATGGCGCGCATTGACCCACGGCACGTGCGTGACGTCGGCCTGCACGTAGACCTTGGCGTTGCCCGACGCGATGACGTGCGAGGTGTGACCCGGCGTGTGGCCCGGCGTCGCGACCGACGTGATACCGGGCGCGAGCTCCTTGCCGGCCTCGTACGGCGTGACCTTGCGGCCGATCGGGTCGAACACGTCGCGCACGCCCTTGAACACGGTCTTCATGCGGTCGCCGGTGGCGCGGCTCATCTCGCCGTCGTCCATGAAGAACTTCCAGTCGCCGGCCGGCACCAGGATTTCGGCGTTCGGATACGCGAGCTTCTTGTCCGGCGTGATCAGTCCGTTGATGTGGTCGCCGTGGAAGTGCGAGATGATGACCATGTCGACCGCGTTGCGGTCGATGCCGGCGGCTTTCAGGTTGGTCTGGAACTGGCCGGTCACGCCCTTGCTGCGCTCGTAGGCGGCTTCGCCGGTTCCGGTGTCGATCACCACGAGCTTGCCCGAGGTGTTGACGACGATCGGATTGTACGGCGTCGTCATCAGATCTTTCGCCTGATGCGCTTCCTCGAGCGCCTTGTTGAGCTCCTCGCGCGACTTGTTGGTGATGTGGTTGTCGGCGAACTTGAACGTGTTCGAGCCGTCGGTCACCACAGTCACCTCGATGTCGCCGACCTTGTAACGGTAGAAGCCGGCATTCTGCCTGCCGACCGGCGGCGCGCTGGCCCGCGCCGCCAGGGGCATTCCGAGCGACAGCGCCGCCGTGGCGGCGGCCGTGCCGGAGAGCAGGTTGCGGCGGGTGAGTTCAATCATGCGGAGTCCTCCCAAATCGGCCCTCTGCGGGGCTGATGCCGCCATGCTAGCGCGCTCGCGGCGGTCGCGAAACGGGTTTTGCGCGCGGCTCTATCGCCACAACAGCATGAAGCCCTTCGACACCACGTCGCCCAAGGTCAGCAGCACGCCGGCCCAGACGAAGGCAGAGACGAAATTCGCGATCTGGAACCGCCAGAACGGCATCTCGAAAATGCCCGCGACCAGCGGCACCGCCGCGCGCAGCGGTCCGAAGAACCGCCCGATGAAGATCCCCGCCGCGCCCCACTTGCGGATGAACGCCTCGCCCTTCGGGATCAGGTCCGGATGGCGCGACAGCGGCCAGATGTGCTGCACGGTGCGTTCGAGCTTGCAGCCGATCCAGTAGGACAGCCAGTCGCCGAGCGCCGCGCCGATCGACCCCGCGACCCAGATCGGCCAAAAATTCAGTTCCCCCGCGCCGATCACCGTTCCGAGCAGAACCAGCGCGCCCCAGGCGGGCACCAGCAGCGAAATGAAGGCGAGCGACTCCATGAACGCGAGCGCGAACACGATCGGCGCCGCCCACACCTCGTGGGCGCGCGCAAAATCGACGATCGGCTGGACGTAGTCTTCGAACATGTCGGCTGAAGTCCTTGAAGGAATTACGGTCTAGCCTTTCGGGTGACGCCGCGCCAGCGCCGCAATGTCACGCCGGTGACGCGAGCCGTGGCATAGTCGGGTGGCAAGTGATTCGTTCCCAACTTATGTAAGGCCGCAATGGCAAAAACCGCCAAGAAGACCGCCGAAAGCGCCGACCTGTTCGACGGCCCGTCACCCTCCCGCCCGGCGCTCAAGGCGGTGCGCGCCAGCCGGCCCGCGCCGGCCGGCGAAGCCTACACGGCGCGCGACATCGAGGTGCTCGAGGGGCTCGAGCCGGTGCGGCGCCGGCCCGGCATGTATATCGGCGGCACCGACGAGAAGGCGCTGCATCACCTGTTCGCCGAGGTGATCGACAACGCGATGGACGAGGCGCTCGCCGGTCACGCCGACTGGATCGACGTCAGCATGAGCGCCGACGGGTTCGTCACCGTGGTCGACAACGGGCGCGGCATGCCGGTCGATCCGCATCCGAAGTTCCCGAAGAAATCCGCGCTCGAAGTGATCATGTGCACGCTGCACGCGGGCGGCAAGTTCGACTCGAAGGCCTACGAAACATCGGGAGGCCTGCACGGCGTTGGCGTCTCGGTCACGAACGCGCTCTCGGAGCGGGTGGAGGTCGAGGTCGCGCGCGGCGGCAAGCTTTATGCGATGGCGTTCGAGCGCGGCATCCCGCAGGGCAAGCTCAAGGAGCTTGGCCGCACGCCGAACCGGCGCGGCACCTCGGTGCGGTTCAAGCCCGATGGGAAGATCTTCGGCGCAAAAGCCGCATTCAAGCCGGCGCGCATATTCAAGATGGCCCGCTCAAAAGCCTATTTGTTCGGCGGGGTCGAGATCCGCTGGTCGTGCGACAAGGCGCTGCTCGCCGGCATCGACGATGTGCCGGAGCAGGAGACGTTTCATTTCGAGCGCGGGCTGACCGACTTTCTGGAAGCGGCGCTGCACGGTACCACCTTGATTCATCCGGACATTTTCGCCGGCAAGGTCGGCAAAACGGGAAGCCACGGCGCGGTCGAATGGGCGGTCGCGTGGGTCGCGGATGCGGACGGGTTCGTCTCGTCGTACTGCAACACCATCCCGACGCAGGACGGCGGCACGCACGAGGCGGGCCTGCGTTCTGCGCTAACGCGCGGACTGCGCGATCACGCCGAGCGCGCAGGGCAAGGGAAGCGCGCCGCCAACATCACGCAGGACGACGTGATGATCGGCGCCGGCTGCATGCTCTCGGTGTTCATCCGCGAGCCGGAATTTCAAGGGCAGACCAAGGACCGGCTCGCGACGGTGGAGGCGCAGCGCATCACGGAAGCTGCGATCAAGGACAATGTCGATCACTGGCTTTCGGCCAATCCCACGCAGGCGAACCGCCTGCTCGACTGGGTGATCGAGCGCGCCGACGAACGGCTGCGCCGCCGGGCCGAGAAGGAGACTCAGCGCAAGAGCGCGACGCGCAAGCTGCGGCTTCCGGGCAAGCTTGCCGACTGCACCAACACGGCGGCACAGGGTTCCGAGCTGTTCATCGTCGAGGGCGACTCGGCCGGCGGCTCGGCCAAGCAGGCGCGCGACCGCGCGAGCCAGGCTGTGCTGCCGCTGCGCGGCAAGATCCTCAACGTCGCCTCGGCGGGCAAGGACAAGCTCGCCGGCAATCAGCAGCTTGCCGACCTGGTGCAGGCGCTCGGCGCCGGCACCGGCGTGCACTATCGCGATGAGGATCTGCGCTACGAGAAGATCGTGGTGATGACCGACGCCGACGTCGACGGCGCGCACATCGCGTCGCTGCTGATCACGTTCTTCTATCGCCAGATGCCGCAGCTCATTGAAAAGGGGCACCTCTATCTCGCGGTGCCGCCGCTCTATCGCCTCAGCCACGGCGGCAAGACCTTCTATGCGCGCAACGAGGCGCACCGCGACGAACTCCTGAAGAAGGAATTCCACGCCAACGCCAAGGTCGAGATCGGCCGCTTCAAGGGCCTCGGCGAGATGATGGCGGCGCAGCTGAAGGAAACCACGATGGACCCGAGGAAGCGCACGCTGCTCAAGGTCATGCTGGTGACCGACGACCGCGCGGATACGGATTCATCGGTCGAGCGGCTGATGGGCACAAAGGCCGAGACGCGCTTTGCGTTCATCCAGGAGCGGGCGGAGTTTGCCGGGGAGGAATTGCTCGATGTGTGACATGGCCGCAGCGGCGCGGGCGGCTCCCGGCAGGCGTAGGGCGCAATAAGCGACGCGAAGCGAGCGCATTGCGCCGAGTGGTGGCGGCGCAGTGCGCTTCGCTTGACTCGCGCCCTACGGGGCTGAAGGCCGAGACGCGCTATGCGTTTCGCTCGCAGCGCCGAGCAATCCATCAAACAAAAAACCCCGGACGATGATCCGGGGCTTTCGTTACGATCGGGCGTCGGTGGTCAGACCACGAACCAGTCGGCGGCGAATTCGCCCGCCGCAACGTCCCAGGCAAATCCGTCGGCCACGTGCGCGCCGTATTCGTTCGCGGCCGACGGCACGATGTGCCAGCCATTGTCCGCGAAGTCGGACAGGTTGAACGGCAGTGCCGCGAGCGTGTCGCCGCCGCGGAAAACGCCGCCGCTGTCGCTGCCGCCGCCCAGCGTGGCGCCGCCATCGTGGAAGACTGCCGGCGCCGCCAGGTCCGTGACCACGCCCGCCACCGGCGAGAACAGCATGGTGTCGCCGTGGAAGAAATCGGTAAAGTTGAACGGAGCGGACGCGGACGGAGCCGCTGCGGCGGAGAACATCGGCCCGGCCGGAACGAACCAGTCGGCCGGCGAGATCCCGACGTTGTCGATGGCGTGCAGGTCGAGCGCCCCGCGCGCGGTGGAAGACGCGCCCGCGTCACTCGTCGCCTCGGTATGCGCCGCTGTGTCGCCGCGCGGCACCGATGGCCCGCCGGTGGGCGAGGACGGCGAATCCGGAACCTCGGTGGGACCAGGCTGGCCGCGGAATTGAACGAGCACGTGACGCTCCCCGTTTTGCGCGATTGTCCTACCACGGCCGCCGCGCCCGTTCAACCTGGACGCGCGCAGAAAGCCGGGTTCCAGCCTGCCGACATGGAACTATGGTTGCCCGCGGCTGAAAGGTTTTCCCGCGGGCTTCGCCCCGGCCGCAAACGAAAAACCCCGGGCCGAGGCCCGGGGCTTTCCAAGAGAGGGTTCTTGCCGACTTAGAAGATCTTCCAGTTCAGCTTGCCCATGACCTCGAAGGTGTTGAGCTTCACGCTCTGCGACGCCGGAGCGAACGTGAACACCGGAGGCACGCCGGTCGCGACCGTCGCAAGCAGGCCGCCGCTGTAGTTGTGCGTGCCGTACCAGCTGTAACGGCCTTCTACGCCGAAGCTGAAGTTGTTGGTGAAGGCATATTCGAGGCCGCCGCCCACCGTCGGGCCCCACACCGTGGTGCTCGCGGAAACCACATCCGCCGGGAAGACGCCGATCGCGATGAAGTTGGTGCCGACCGTCAGGTTGGTCACAGCGGCGCCGCCGGTTACGTACAGCAACATGCGATCCCACGCGTAGCCGATGCGGCCGCGCACCGAACCCTGCCAGTTGCTGCGCCACTCGAAGCTGTCGCCGGTGACGAACGGGAATGGGAACACAGCACCCACGGTGCTGACGCGCGACCAGCGCTGCCAGTCGAGATCGCCTTCGACGCCGAACACCCAGTTGCTGCCCGGGGCCTGCCAGTCGCAGCCGATCTGTCCGCCTGCGATCAGCGAGGACGAATCGGCGTCGGCAAACCCGACCACTCCGCCTGCGCCGATGCCCGCCGGGGCCACGGTCACATCGCCGCTCGTGCGAACCCACTTGCCGCCGACGTTGCCGCCGATATGACAGCCGGTCCAGTTGTATGCCGTAATGACCGGCGCCATCGGCCGCGCCTTGACGGGAAGATCGGCGGCGCTCGCTTGCCCCACCGAGAAAGCAACCACGCTCAAACCGACGAGTAATGCGCGTTTCATATGACCCTCCACCGCATGTGCCCAAAACGTGCGGTGATCTCGCGCCAAAGCGCTACAACTGTCTAGTGCAAAAAAGCCACAGTGCCGAACGTTCGAAAGGGTTCCGTTTGTGAGGAATTTGTTTAGCATTATCAATCGCTAACAGAGCCTCGAAAGTTCCATCGAAGACATTCTTCAGCCGGGCCCATCCCCGTCGGTTCAAGGGGCATGTGCCTGCCCGGGCCGCGGCAGGTGCGGCCGCGCCTTCGGGCATTGAACCCGGCTCGAATCGGGCGTCGAATAGGCCGCCGGTTCGGGAATGGGCTGCTTCGACCGACCGACGCGGCGTCAAAGGGGCCGATATGCGCATCGTCACATTGGGCTTGCTCGCTGCTTCTGTCCTTCTGCGCATTTTGATCCCGGACTCTGCCGTTGCCGAAACCGCCCTCGCCGGCCAGGTGACATCGGCCGAAGAGGGGCCGATGGAAGGCGTGCTGGTCAGCGCGAAACGGGCGGGCTCAACCATCACCGTCACGGTCGCGAGCGACGCGCAGGGCCGCTACGCCTTCCCGGCAGCCAAACTCGGCCCCGGCCAGTACGCGCTACGCATTCGCGCTACCGGCTACGATCTCGAAGGTGCGGTGCTCATCGATGTCGCGGCGGACACGCCCGCCACCGCCGATCTCAAGCTGCGCAAGACCGAGGACCTCGCCGCGCAGCTTTCGAATGGCGAATGGATCGCGAGCGTGCCCGGCACGGACGCGCAGAAGACCGGCCTGCTCAACTGCATCGGCTGCCATACGCTCGAACGCGTGGTGAGGTCCGTACACAAGACCGGCGACTTCATGCAGGTCCTGCCACGCATGCAGGGCTATGTGAATCAGAGCATTCCGGCGGCGCCGCAGCTGCGCCGCGCCGAGCGGCTGATGGAAGAGCGCGGCGACCAGCGCGTGCAGGTCTATCGCGGACTCGCCGACTATCTCAGCACGATCAATCTCAGCGCCGGATCGCCGTGGAGCTATCCGCTGAAAGTCCTACCGCGGCCGAAGGGCAAGGGCACGCGCGTTGTCGTCACCGAGTACGATCTGCCGCGGGAAACGATCCAGCCGCACGACGTGATCGTGGATAACGAAGGCATCGCCTGGTACGCGAGCTTCGGCGAGCAGTTTCTTGGGCGTCTCGATCCCAAGGGCGGCACGGTCACCGAGTTTCCGATTGCGCTCGCCAAGCCCGGCTTTCCGACCGGCACGCTCGGCCTGCGCACCGACCGCGACGGCAATCTGTGGCTCGGCAACATGTATCAGGCGCGGATCGCGAGGTTCGATCCGAAAACCGAGGCGTTCCAGTACTTTTCGCTGCCCGGCGAGGCGAACATCGATGCCGCGCAGATCAACATGGTGAGCCCGCGCTCCTCGCATGTGGACGGCAAGGTGTGGACACAGAACAACGGCTTTGCCGGCGTGCACCGGCTCGATGTCGCATCGGGAAAGATCGAAACGTGGGAGCCGTTCAAGGCCGCGCCGAAAGGCGAGCCGCACAACATCTACGACGTCATCCCGGATTCGAGGAACAACGCGTACTTCACCGACTTCCGCCAGCGCCATATCGGCCGCATCGACGCAGCGACCGGCGCAATCAAGCTCTACGCCATTCCGACACCTGCTTCTGCGCCGCGCCGCGGCATGATGGACGACCAGGATCGGCTTTGGTTCGGCGAATACCGCGGCAACCGCATCGGCATGTTCGACACCAAGGCCGAGGAATTCAAGGAATGGCTGGCGCCGACGCCATGGTCCGCGCCGTATGACGTGACGGTCGACAAGAATGGCGAGGCGTGGACCGGCTCGATGTCGACCGACCGCATCCTGCGCCTCAATCCCGCGAGCGGCGAATTCACCGAGTATCTGTTGCCGCGCTCGACCAACATCCGCCGCGTGTTCGTCGACAACTCCACCACGCCGGTGACGTTCTGGGTCGGCAACAATCACGGCGCCTCGATCATCAAGCTCGAGCCGCTGGACTAGATCGCGAAGCGTATGCCTCAATCCGAGCCGATCGATTTCTGGTTCTCCATCGGGAGCATGTACACGTTCCTGACGGTGATGCGCATCGACCGCGTGGAGGACACGAGCGACATTCGCTTTGTGTGGCGGCCCTTCTCGGTGCGCGACATCATGATCGAGATGGACAACCGGCCGATGTCGAAGCCGAAGAAACTCGCCTACATGTGGCGCGACCTGCATCGCCGCGCGGAGATGTACGGCTTCGCGTTCGAAGGCGAGGCGCCCTACCCGCTGAAGAACTTCGACCTCGCGAACCGCGTCGCGCTCGTCGGTGCGCGCGAGGGCTGGTGCGCGGATTACGTGCGCGCGACCTACCGGCGCTGGTTCGTCGAGCACCAGGAGTGCGGCGCCGAGCCGAACCTGTCCGACTCCCTGCGCGAGATCGGCGAGGATCCGCGGCGCGTTATCCCGCTGGCCGAGTCGGACGAGATCGCACGCGCCTACCACGGGGCGACCGAGGAAGCGCGCGCGCTCGGGATTTTCGGCGCGCCGACCTTCGTCGCGCACGGGGAAGTGTTCTGGGGCGACGACCGGCTCGAAGATGCGGTGACGTGGCACCAGCGCGGCACGCTCGGCGCGCCGCGGGCGCCGTGATGTCCGTCGCGCTCGTCCCCGCGAAAGCGGGGACCCAGGCCAGCGCAGGAAGAATTGGATGCCCGCCTTCGCGGGCATGAGCGGAAGTCGAAACTACTCCTTGAACTCCAGCTTCGCCGCCTTCACCACCTCCGCCGTGGTCTTGATGTCGGCATCGATCATGGCGCGGAATTCCTCCGACGAATTGCCGCCCGGGTTAACCGCCATCGCCTTCAGCTTGGCGCTCACCTCCGGATCGGCGATCGCGCGCCGCAAGGTTTCCTCCAGCTTCTTCACGATCGGCGCCGGAGTCGCGGCCTGCACGAACAGCCCGCTCCACAATCCGGTGTTCACCTCCGGCAAGCCGGCTTCCGCCATGCTCGGCACGTCGGGCAGTTCGGCCGAACGCGCCGATCCGGTCACGGCAAGCGCCTTCACCTGTCCGCCTTTGACGAGCGGCACGGTCGGCGGTCCGTCGGCGATCGTCAGAAGCGTCTGGCCGCCGACAACCGACACCAGCGACTCTCCGCTGCTCTTGTACGGAATCGCCTGACCCGGCGCGCCGGTCTTGAGCTTGAACAGCTCGGTCGCAATCGTGAACGCCGGCGAGGAGGTCGCGTAGTTCGACTTGTCCGGATTGGCCTTCATCCACGCGACCAGCTCCTTGACGTCTTGCGCCGGATGGTTCGCCGGGATCGCCAGGATCAGCGGGAAATTCGCGATCATCGTCAGCGGCACGAAGCTTTTGGTCGGATGAAACGCGAGCTTCGGATAGATCGCGGAGGCGATCGACATGCCGCCGCTCGCGGCAACCAGCAAGGTATAGCCGTCGGCTGGCTGGTTCGCGGCGTATTCGTTCGCGAGCCGCGCACCCGCTCCCGGCTTGTTTTCGATGATCACGGTCTGGCCGGTGAGCTCCTGCAGCTTCGCCCCGACCAGCCGCGCGAAAATGTCATTGCCGCCCCCCGCCGCGAAGCCGACGATGATGCGGATGGTCCTGTTGGGGTAGTCACCCTGCGCGTGAGCGGGCGCGCTCACGAAAACCGCAAGAGCGAACACGAGCCATCGGCGCGCGTTTGCGATCATCAACTCCTCCCTCTGCACTTTCCCTGGACCTTAACCGGGCCATGCCGCCAAGGCGATTGTCAGCTATTCATCCATTCGATCAATGCCCGCGTCACCGCTTCGGGCTGCTCGAGCGTGGAGAGATGCCCGCAGTCCGGGACCACGACGAGCCGCGCGGCGGAAATCGCCGCGGCCATTTCCTCGGAGAGCGCCGGCGGCGTTGCCTCGTCCTGCGCGCCGACGAGCACGAGCGTGGGGCAGCGGATCGACGGCAACAGCGGCCGGGAATCCGCGCGGCCCATGATCGCCTTCTGCTGGCGCACATAGGCTTGCGCACCGACGTCGTGGCACATCGCGAGATAAACCGACTTCAGCGCGGCGTCGTTCGCGCGGCCCGGATGTACGTACAACGGGAACTGCGCGTCGATGATTTCATCGAAGCGCCCGGCCTCCGCTGCCGCGATGTTGGTTCGCCGCCTTTCCTGCGCCTCGGGCGGATCGGCACGCGAGCCGGTGTCGAGCAGCGCCAATTTCGCAACGCGGCTTGGCGCCTGACGCATCACCTCGAGCGCGATGTAGCCGCCCATCGACAACCCGGCGAGGGCAAATCGCGGCGGTGCGTCGTCGAGGATGCGTTTTGCAATCGCTGCCATCGTCTCGTCGCGCGTGTGATCCGCAACCGTGACCGGGCCGAAACGCCACAACGCGGGAACCTGGGGAGCGTAAAGCCGCGGCGAGCAGTTCAATCCGGGGACGAGGATGGTGGGCAGGCTCTGCGGCATGGCGGCTCCGATTTCTTCCGAAAAATTAGGTGTTCTGCCAGCTTGTTGCAGTGCAACATATTGACTTTGGGACCGGAATGATTATGTTCCTCGCGGAACGGTCCAATTGCAAGATTCGACCGCCCTCCCCGCGCATCAATGTCATCGTTCCGTGTCCGGTGCGGTGTTAGCTCCGAGGGGAGTCACCCATTCGAGGTTTCATGTCCTTCGCTGATCTCGGCCTGTCCGACAAAGTCCAAAAAGCCGTCGTGGCGTCCGGTTATACGACGCCCACCCCGATCCAAGAGCAGGCAATTCCCCACGTCCTCGCCCGCCAGGACGTTCTCGGCATCGCACAGACCGGCACCGGCAAGACCGCGGCCTTCGTGCTGCCGATGCTCACGATGCTCGAAAAGGGCCGCGCCCGCGCCCGCATGCCGCGCACGCTCATCCTCGAGCCGACGCGCGAACTTGCCGCGCAGGTCGAGGAAAGCTTCGTGCGCTACGGCGTCAACCACAAGCTCAACGTCGCGCTGATCATCGGCGGCGTCTCGTTCGACGACCAGGACACCAAGCTGATGCGCGGCGTCGACGTGCTGATCGCCACGCCGGGCCGCCTGCTCGATCATCATGAGCGCGGGCGGCTGCTGATGACCGGGGTCGAACTTCTCGTGATCGACGAAGCCGACCGGATGCTCGACATGGGCTTCATCCCGGACATCGAGCGCATCTGCAAGCTGGTGCCGTTCACGCGCCAGACGCTGTTCTTCACCGCGACCATGCCGCCGGAGATCCGGCGCATCACCGAGCAGTTCCTGCACAATCCCGTGCGCGTCGAAGTCGCCAAGCCCGCGACCACGCTCGCGACGACGGCGCAGTCGCTGGTCAAGACCGGGCGCGAGGCGCACGACAAGCGCGACACGCTGCGCCGGCTGATCCGCTCCGCCGAGGGGCTGACCAACGCAATCATCTTCTGCAACCGCAAGCGCGAGGTGGCCACGCTGCATCGCTCGCTGGTCAGCCACGGATTTTCCGCGATCGCGCTGCATGGCGACATGGACCAGTCCGCGCGCACCGCCGCGCTCGAGCAGTTCCGCCGCGGCGAGGTCAAGCTGCTGGTCGCGTCCGACGTCGCGGCGCGCGGCCTCGACATTCCGGCCGTCAGCCACGTGTTCAATTTCGATGTTCCCCACCACCCGGACGATTACGTCCACCGCATCGGCCGCACCGGCCGCGCCGGCCGCACCGGCACCGCCATCACAATCGTGGCGCCGGCCGACGGAAAGTCCGTCGCCGCCATCGAGAAACTCACCGGGCAGACGATCGCGTGGGCGGGCGAGCCGCCGGTATCGACGGACGAGCCGCGTGTCCGCGAGCGACCCACATCCCGGCCGCCGCGCCGAGAGAACCGCCAAGCGAATCCCGAGCGTCCGACGGCGCACGTTGCGCGCCTTGACGACGCGCGTTCACGCCGTCCCGTTCCGCGCCCGCGCGTTGAGGAGGATGACGGTTCGCACCTTCCGGCTTTCCTGCTGCGCCCCGTCCCGCTCAAGGCCTGAACGAGCCAACCTGGTTTTTTCCGGCCCCGGTTTCGACTTGCCGCAACGTTCGCGGCTTCCGGGTGCGTCGATTACTGACAACTTTATAGATCATACAACTATACAGAATTGTTACAGCGATTTTATTATCGCAATAGCCCGTGTTTACCCCGCGTTTAATCCTTTCCCAATAGGGTCAGCCACGAGTTCGCGGTGGATCGCCGGCCGGGGGCCTGCGTGCGGAGTGGCAAACGAGATGAGTGGGCAATCCGACGAGTACGAGCGCTCGCTGGCGTTTTCCGAGATTGCACTCGCCCAGATCAAGGCGCTGCGTCAGCCCGCATACCCGCGCAACTACGAAGTCTGGTACGCCTACGCCACCGGCTACAATCCGACGCTCAACCAGACCATCAACGAGACCATCACGCGTAACGGCACGCTGACGCCCGCCGACGTCGACCAGATCTACGAAACCTATCTTTCCCCGGCCCGCCTCAGCGACCGCATCGAAAATGTCGGCGGCCAGATCGTCGACGAGATCGAGCAGGTCATGGCGATGATCGACGCGGCCGTCGGCTCGGCCTCGCAATATACCGAGAGCCTGGCGCACGCCACGCAGGACCTGGGTACCGCCAAGGATCGCGACGGGTTGCGGGCGATCGTCGAGACGCTGGTGCGCACGACGCGCGACATGGAAAAGAACAATACCCGGCTGGAGAGCAGCCTGCGCGCCTCCAAGCAGGAGATCAATCAGCTCCAGGTGAACCTCGAAGCGGTACGCAACGAAAGCCTGACCGATCCGCTGACGTCGCTTGCCAACCGCAAGTACTTCGATTCTTCGCTCGACAAGTTTATCGCGCAGAGCGCAGCAAGCGGCGAGCCGATGGCGCTGCTGCTTGCCGATATCGACCACTTCAAGGCGTTCAACGATACGTTCGGACACCTGACCGGCGATCAGGTGCTCCGTCTCGTCGCAATCGCTTTCAAGCAGAACGTCAAGGGCCAGGACATCGCCGCACGTTACGGCGGTGAGGAGTTCGCGATCATCCTGCCCGGCACGACGTTGCGCTCGGCCCTCACAGTGGCCGATCAGGTTCGGCGCGCCGTGATGACGAAGGAACTGATGAAGCGGTCAACCGGCGAGCATCTCGGGCGCGTGACGGTATCGATCGGCGCAGCGGGTCTGCGCCGGGGCGAGACCGCGCAGTCCCTGATCGAGCGCGCCGACAGCTGCCTCTACGCCGCCAAACGCTGCGGCCGAAACCGCGTCATATGCGAGACCGATCCGGAGGTCGCGTCCGTCGCGCCTTCGAAGGTGGCGTGAGCGGCTTCGCTTTCCTGTTTCCCGATTTCTCCGATCGCTTGCTGGCGGCGCGCAGCGCCGCGCCTTGCGCGGCGCGCGCCCAGCGCGCCAAGTCCTCGGGATCATCGTAAAGCCGATCGGGCATCCGCCAATATGAGGTGAGCTTGCGCTCGCCGCCCTTCGTTGCATAACTGAAGGGTGCGAGGCGTTCCGCCTCAAAAGCCGGGATCGTTTCCGCGTCGGCCTTGAGATAGATCACGTCGCGCGCCACGAGGGCGATCATGCGGCCATCGACGAAGATGCCGGAACCGCCGAACATGCGGCGCACGTCGACGGGACCGAAGTCGGCGAACAATTCCCGGATGGATTCGCCGTCCATGAACGACGCCGCCGGCGCGCTCAATGCGCCTCGGCGCCGGCAGGATCAGTGGCCGCCGTCAGTTGCACTGATTCGCCGCAACCGCAGGCCGAGGTCTGGTTCGGGTTGTTGAACACGAAAGTGGAAGACAGCTTGTCGACCTTGAAGTCCATCTCGGTGCCGAGCAGGAACAGCACCGCCTTCGGATCGATCAGCAGCTTGACGCCCTTGTCCTCGACCACCTCGTCGAATTTCTCGACGCTCTCGGCGTATTCCATGGTGTAGGCCATGCCGGCGCAGCCGCCGTTCTTCACGCCGACGCGCACGCCGGCGAACGGTTTGTCCGCCTTGGCCATGATATCCTTGATGCGCGACGCCGCAGCGTCGGTCAGTCGCATCACCTGAGGCCGGGGCCTTGCAGTGGCCATCTTGATCTCCTCTTCCCGGGTTCAAAGCCCGGTGGTGTCTTCCGCCATCCGGCTAAAATAACAACGAAACTCCCGTTGTGAAGATGGCTACCACATGTTGAGCGAGGCGCGCGCCTCGTCCGACATGCGGCTCTGCTCCCAAGGCGGGTCCCACACGACGTTGACCGTCACCGGGCCGACGCCTGCAACGCTCGACACCGCGTTCTCCACCATGATCGGCAGCTCCTGCGCGGACGGGCAGTTCGGCGTGGTCAGGGTCATGTCCACCGTGACGGCGCGGTCGTCCGCGATGTCGACCTTGTAGATCAGGCCGAGCTCGTAGATGTCGGCCGGGATTTCCGGATCGTAGACGGTCTTCAGCGCATTGACGACGTCGTCCGTAATGCGGCCGAGTTCCTCCGCCGGAATCGCGCTCGAGCCAGATGTCGCCGGCCGGTTCGGCTCGGCCGTTGCAGTTTCGGTTTTCGCTTCGTCGGTCATGCGAACATGTCCTGTGCTTTGATCAGCGCTTGCGCGAGCGTGTCCACCTCGGCCTTCGTGTTGTACAGCCCGAACGACGCGCGGCAGGTCGCCGTCACGCCGTAGCGCGCGAGCAGCGGCATCACGCAATGCGTGCCGGCGCGCACCGCCACGCCCGCGCGGTCGATGATGGTCGCGACATCGTGCGGGTGGGCGCCCTTCAATTCGAACGAGACGATGGCGCCCTTTTCCTTTGCCGTGCCGATGATGCGCAGCGAGTTGATCTCGGTCAGCCGCTGGTGCGCATACTTGACGACCTCGTTTTCGTGCGCACGGATGCGCCCCTTGCCGATCGACTGCACGTAATCGATGGCCGCACCGAGCCCGATCGCCTGCACGATCGGCGGCGTCCCGGCCTCGAACTTGTGCGGCGGCTCGCCGTAGATCACACGATCCTCGAACACTTCCTTGATCATCTCGCCGCCGCCGTTGAACGGCCGCATGCTGGCCAGGTGCTCGTACTTGCCGTAGAGCGTGCCGATGCCGGTCGGCCCGTACAGCTTGTGGCCGGTGATGGCATAGAAATCGCAGCCGATATCCTGCACGTCGATTTCGAGATGCACCGCAGCCTGGCTGCCGTCGACCAGCACCGGGATGCCGCGCGCGTGCGCGATGCGCACCACCTCCTTGATCGGCACGATGGAGCCGAGCGCGTTCGACATGTGCGTCATCGCGACCAGTCTGGTGCGCGGCGTGAGCAGCTTCTCGAATTCGTCGAGGAGGAAATTGCCGTCCTCGTCGACCGGCGCCCACTTGATCACCGCGCCGTGGCGCTCGCGCAGGAAATGCCACGGCACGATGTTGGAGTGGTGCTCCATGATCGAGATGACGATCTCGTCGCCGGGCTGGATGCGCTCGCGCGCGAACGTATACGCGACCAGGTTGATCGCCTCGGTGGCGTTGCGCGTGAAGATGATTTCTTCCGCCCGCTTCGCGTTCAGGAAAGTCCGCACCTTCTCGCGTGCACCCTCGTACGCCTCGGTCGCGGCGTTGGCGAGGTAATGCAGGCCGCGATGCACATTGGCGTATTCGGCCGTATAGGCATGCTGCAGCCGGTCCAGCACGGCCTGCGGCTTCTGCGCCGAAGCCGCATTGTCGAGATAGACCAGCGGCTTGCCGTAGACCTGCAGCGCGAGTGCGGGGAAATCCTCGCGGATGCGGGCGACGTCATAGGAGCCATTGGTCACGGCCGGGTGCATCTCACCCTCGCGCCTTGAGCCAAGCCTGCACCGCTTCGATCAGCGCCTCGCGCAGGCCGGCATGCTCGACGCCTTCGATCGCCTCGCCGACGAAGGCCTGGATCAGCAGCGCCTCGGCCTCCGCCGACGGAATGCCGCGCGCGCGCAGATAGAACAGCAGATCCTCATCGAGATCGCCCGCCGTCGCGCCGTGGCCGCACTGGACGTCATCGGCGAAGATTTCCAGCTCCGGCTTGTTGTCGGCTTCGGCCTCATCCGACAGCATCAGCGCATGCGACGCCATCTTGGCGTCGGTCTTCTGCGCGCCCGGCCGCACGACGATTTTGCCCTGGAAAATGCCGCGGCTCTCGTCGTCGAGCACGGATTTGAACACCTCGCGGCTCTGGCAGCCGGCGGCCGCATGATCCACCACGAGTGTGGTGTCGGCGTGCTGGCGGCCTTTCAGCAAGGTCGCGCCGCGAATGTTCGCGACAGTACCCTCGCCGCCGAAGCGCAGGAACAACTGGTTGCGCACCACGCCGCCGCCGGTCGTATAGCCGAACGTGTTGAAGCGCGCATGCGCACCGACATCGGCCATCAAGGAGGAAATGTGCAGTGCCGTGTCGCCCTCGCGCGTGACCTTGACGTGGTCGACGTGCGCGCCGTCGCCGGCAAAGATCTGCAGCGCGGTGTTCGCCTGATAGTCGATCCCGTCCGGCCCCTCGTGGCTCTCGATCAGCATCAGCCGGGCGCCGGGCTCAACGATCACGATCGAGCGTGGATAGATCGCCGCCGCGGTCTTGCCGCTGAAAACATGGGCGAGATGGATCGGCCGCTCGATGCAGGCATCCTTGCGCACATGGATCACGACGCCGCCGGTCATGAACGCGGTGTTGAGCGAGACCGCGATATCCTTGCGCGCGGCGTCGGGAATGCTGTTCAGCCGGAACAGGTCGGCCTCACCCAGCCATGCCATCAGCTCGACGATGGTGATCCCGGGATCGCTTTCGTTGAGATCGGTCCAGCCCGGCGCGAGATATCCGTCGGCGATCACGATGCGCCGCGCATCGAGGTCGCCAAGCCCCGCGTCGGTTTCCCCCAGCGTGGCAAACGCCGCCGCGTCGGGGCGCACGGCAAGCGGTTTTGCCTCGCGCATCAGCGCGCGCAGATCGGTGTATTTCCACTCCTCGACGCGGCGGTGCGGCAGTCCCGCCTTGGCAAAGGTCTCGAACGCCGCCGCGCGCAGCGGCGCCGCACCCGGCAGCTTTGCCTTCGCCGCCGTCCATTCGGCCGCGAGTTGCTGCTCGGCGGCGTTCTTCATCAGGGTCAGTTCAGCCATGTCTATTCCGCCGCCACCGGCGCTTCCTGGAACTGGGCGTAGCCGCTTGCTTCGAGCTCGAGCGCCAGCTCCTTGCCGCCGGTCTTCACGATGCGGCCCTTCGAGAGCACATGCACGATGTCCGGCACGATGTAGTCGAGCAGGCGCTGGTAATGGGTGATCACGATGGTGGCGCGCTCCGGCGAGCGCAGCCGGTTGACACCGTCAGCCACGATCTTGAGCGCATCGATGTCGAGGCCGGAATCCGTCTCGTCGAGAACGGCGAGGCGCGGCTCGAGCAGCGCCATTTGCAGGATCTCGTTGCGCTTCTTCTCGCCGCCAGAGAAGCCGACATTCACGGCGCGGCGCAGCATGTCCTGGCTGATCGATAGCTTGCCCGACGCCTCGCGCACGCGCTTCATGAATTCCGGCGTGGTCAGTTCGGCTTCGCCGCGCTTCTTGCGTTGCGCATTGAGCGCGGTGCGCAGGAACGTCATGGTGGCGACGCCGGGGATTTCGATCGGATACTGGAAGGCGAGAAACACGCCCTTGGCGGCGCGCTCGTCCGGCTCCATCGCGAGCACGTCCTCGCCGTCGAACAGCACCTGCCCGTCGGTGACCTCATAGTCGGCCTTGCCGGCGAGCACGTAGGCGAGCGTCGACTTGCCCGAGCCGTTCGGCCCCATGATGGCGTGCACCTCGCCAGCATTCACCGTGAGGTCGAGGCCGTTGAGGATCTTCTTGCCGTCGATTTCGACGTGCAGGTTTTTGATTTCAAGCAGTGACATTCTTCCGTCCTTCAAACTCTCAGCTGTCGTCCCGGCCGAAGCGCCGCAGGCGCGAGAGCCGGGACCCATCCATCGTTACGTGCCGGTGCATCATGGGTCCCGGGTCGCGCCGCGGAGCCTGTCATCGGGCCGGCCTTTGGCCCGACCCGTTGGCGGCTTGCCCGGGAACACCGGCGTTATCCCACGCTCCCCTCGAGGCTCACCGAGATCAGCTTCTGCGCCTCGACGGCGAATTCCATCGGCAGCTGCTGCAGCACGTCCTTGACGAAGCCGTTGACCACCAGCGCGGTCGCCTCCTCGGCCGTGAGCCCGCGCTGGCGGCAATAGAACAGCATGTCCTCGGAGATCTTCGAGGTGGTCGCCTCGTGCTCGAACACGGTCGAGGAATTCTTCGCCTCGATGTAGGGCACGGTGTGGGCGCCGCACTTGTTGCCGATCAACAGTGAATCGCAGTTGGTGAAGTTGCGCGCGCCCTTGGCCTTGCGGTGCGACGAGACGAGCCCGCGGTAGGTATTCTGCGAGTGCCCGGCCGCGATGCCCTTGGAGATGATGCGGCTGGTGGTGTTCTTGCCGAGGTGCAGCATCTTGGTGCCGCTGTCGACCTGCTGGTGCCCGTTCGAGATCGCGATCGAATAGAACTCGCCGCGCGAACCGTCGCCGCGCAGGATACAGCTCGGATACTTCCAGGTGATCGCCGAGCCGGTTTCCAGTTGCGTCCAGGAGATCTTGGAATTCGCGCCGCGGCAATCGCCACGCTTGGTCACGAAGTTGTAGACGCCACCCTTGCCGTTCGCGTCGCCCGGATACCAGTTCTGGATGGTCGAGTACTTGATCTCGGCATCGTCGAGCGCGATCAGCTCGACCACGGCGGCGTGCAGCTGGTTCTCGTCGCGCGTCGGCGCCGTGCAGCCTTCGAGATAGCTCACGTAGGCGCCCTTGTCGGCGATGATCAGCGTGCGCTCGAACTGGCCGGTGTTCTTCTCGTTGATGCGGAAGTAGGTCGAGAGCTCCATCGGGCAGCGCACCCCGGGCGGCACGTAGACGAACGAGCCGTCGGAGAACACCGCCGCGTTGAGCGTTGCGAAGAAGTTGTCGGACACCGGCACGACCGTGCCGAGATATTTGCGCACCAGTTCGGGATGCTCGCGCAGCGCCTCGGAGATGGGCATGAAGATCACGCCGGCCCTCTTCAGCTCCTCCTTGAACGTGGTCGCGACAGAAACCGAGTCGAACACTGCGTCGACCGCGACGCGATTGCGCGGCGCCTCGCCCTCCTCACCTTCAACCGGCTCGCGCACGATGCCAAGGAGCGCCTCGCGCTCGCGCAGCGGGATGCCAAGTTTCTCGTAGGTCTTGAGGATTTCCGGATCGATGTCGTCGAGCGACTTCGGCGCCTTGAAGTTCGTCGGCGCGGAATAATAGTAGGCATCCTGATAGTCGATCGGCCCGTACTTCACCCGCGCCCACTGCGGCTCGCGCATGGTCAGCCAGCGCCGGTAGGCATCAAGCCGCCATTCGAGCATCCAGGCAGGCTCGTCCTTCTTCGCCGAAATGAAGCGGACGGTGTCCTCGGACAGGCCCTTCGGGGCCTTCTCCGAAGAGATCGTCGTCTCGAACCCGTATTTGTACTGGTCAACGTCGATCCGGCGAACCTGATCGACGGTCTCTTGTACGGCCGGCATTTAACTCCTCCACAGCGGTTTCAAGGACCGCGGGGTTTGTTGTGTCGGTTATGGTGCTTGTTCAGGCGGCAAGGCCGCGTTTCTCCTTGATAGATAGGCGCTGCACAAGCTTTTTCCAAACTTCCAGGAACTGATCGATGTCGGCCGTGGTGGTGGCCGCACCGGTGCTGGCGCGAATCGCCCCGCGCGCGAGTTCCCGAGGGATCCCCATGGCGGCTAACACATGCGAGGGTGCGACTTTACCGGAGGAACAGGCCGCTCCGGACGACACCGCGATATCTTCCAGATCGAAGCCGATCACCAGGGTTTCGGCCTTCGCGCCCGGCAGCGTGACCAGCGTGGTATTCGGCAGCCGCTCGACGTCGGCGCCGAAAATGACGGCTTCCGGCGTGAGCGCGCGCAGGCCCGCTTCGAGGCGTTCGCGCAGAGCCGCCATATGCGCGATTTCGTCGCCCAGGCGGTTCCTCGCGGCCGCAGCCGCAGCGCCAAAGGCGGCAATCGCCGCGACATTCTCGGTGCCCGCGCGTGCGCCGCGCTCCTGCCCGCCGCCCTTGATCAGCGGATCGCCAAAATGCAGCGCCTCAGCGCGCTTGATCAGCGCGCCGGCACCCTTGGCGCCGCCGATCTTGTGCGCGCTCAATGTCAACAGGTCGGCACCCAACGCATTGATGTCGAGCGGCATGCGCCCAGCGGCCTGAACCGCATCGACATGCAGCAAGCCGCCAAAGCGGTGCACGATCTCCGCTGCGGCGGCGATCGGCTGCACCACGCCGGTCTCATTGTTTGCCGCCATCAGGGAGACGAGCGCCCGGCTACCACTCGCAAGACTCCGTTCCAACACGTCGAGATCGACGACGCCTTCCGATCTCACCGGGACTTCCGTGACGGCGCCCGGCGCAAATCGTCCGCCTGCGCGCACCGAAGGATGCTCGATCGCGGAGATCAGCAACCGCGCGAACGGCTGCTTGTCCGCACCCCGCTCCAGCATCGGCGACAGCGCAAGCGCATTCGCCTCGGTGCCGCCGGAGGTGAAGATCACGTTGCGCGCCTCGGCGCCCACCAGCGCCGCGACGTCCTCGCGTGCCTGCTCGATCAGGCGGCGCGCGGCGCGGCCCTCGCCATGGACCGAGGACGGATTGCCGGAAAGCGCGAGTGCGGCGCACGCGGCTGCGTGCGCCTCCGGACGCAAGGGCGCGCTCGCATTCCAATCCAGATACACACGCACGCTCATTTGATTCTCGATCCGCAGAGTCCACATTAGCAGCAAAAGACTTGCTTTTCGCGCGCGAAATCATGCAAAAGGAGCCGCCACGCTCGCCCGGTCGCGGTTCCGCATGGCGAGGCCGTCCCAGAAATTAGAACAGTTCTAAATAGTTACGCTCGCCGGCCGGCTCCGTCAAGCCGGGCCGTAGCTGTGCAACCCGCCGTCCGAATGGCCGGGTGTCAAATCGAGGTCTGAATGCCCGAAGTCATCTTTACCGGCCCCGCCGGCCGGATCGAAGGCCGCTATCACCCGGCCCGCATCAAGCACGCCCCGATCGCCATCGTGCTGCATCCGCACCCGCAATTCGGCGGGTCGATGAACCATCAGATCGTCTACCAGCTCTATTATGCGTTCGTGCATCGTGGATTTTCCGTGCTGCGGTTCAATTTCCGCGGCGTCGGGCGGAGCCAGGGCTCGTTCGACCATGGGGTCGGCGAACTGTCGGATTCGGCCTCCGCACTCGACTGGGCCCAGTCGATCAATCCGGAAGCCCGCTCCTGCTGGGTCGCGGGCTTTTCATTCGGCGCCTGGATCGGAATGCAGCTTCTGATGCGGCGGCCCGAGATCGAAGGCTTCATCTCGGTCGCGCCGCCAGCGAACCTCTACGACTTCTCGTTCCTTGCCCCCTGCCCCTCCTCCGGCCTGATCATTCATGGCGACAAGGACGCGGTCGTGCCGGCCAAGGACGTGACCGGCCTCGTGGAAAAGCTGAAGACCCAGAAGGGCATCATCATCGACCAGAAGCTGGTGCCGGGCGCGAACCACTTCTTCGACAACAAGATCGAGCCGTTGATGCAGATGGTCACCGGCTACCTCGACAAGCGGTTGAAGCCCGCGGACAGCAGCGCGGCGTAACGCTATGCCCGCTCGTTCCCGCGCAAGCGGGGACCCATGGCCTGAAAGAAGAAAGAACGGGATTCCCGCTTTCGCGGGAATGAACGGAGAATATTTTAGGGCCTGACCAGCACGCCCCCGGGCATCGGTCGCGGCGCGCCGGTGGTGGTCGGAAACGTCAGCGGCAGTCCCTGCAGCGACCGCACCGCGAGAAACGCGAACGCCTGCGCCTCGAGCGCATCCGCCGACCAGCCGGCCCGATCGGCCGTCTCGACACTTGCGGGGCGAAGCTTTTCCGCCAGCATCCGCATCAGCGTGGGATTGCGTGCGCCGCCACCGGCTACGATCCAACTGCGCGGCGCGCGCGGCAGCACATCGACAACCCGCGCGACCGTGGCGGCGGTCAGCATCGTGAGAGTCGCCGCGCCATCCTCAAGGCTTTTCCCCGCGAGTCCCGCATGCACCCCGATCCACGCGCGGAAATCATTGCGATCGAGCGATTTCGGGGGCGGCTGCGCGAAAAATGGATGCGCCAGCAGCCGCGCGATCGTCGCCTCGTCCACGCGGCCCGCAGCTGCGCGTGCGCCATCCTCATCGCGCGGCGTCCCGGTGCGCGCGCGAAAGAAGTCGTCGATCGGCGCGTTGGCCGGCCCGGTGTCGCAGGCAATCGGATCGCTGTCGCCATCGATGAACGTAATGTTGGCGACGCCACCCAGGTTCAGCACCGCGATCGGATGCCGCCGATCGAGCGCACGCGCGAGCGCCTGATGAAACACCGGCACCAGCGGCGCGCCCTGCCCGCCGGCAGCGACATCGGCGGCGCGGAAGTCATAGACGACCGGAATACCGGTCTCGCGCGCGAGCGCAACGCCGTCGCCGATCTGGACCGTCAATCTTTGCTGCGGCCGGTGCAGAATGGTCTGACCGTGAAAGCCGAGGACATCGATCGTCTTTCGATCGATCGCGTTCACGGCGAGAAACGCATTCACCGCGCGCGCGTGCAGCGCAGTCGACATCCGCTCGGCGTCCGCGATCACGCCCGGCCGTTCCGTGCGCGCGCGCAGCGCCGGCGCCGCCTCCATCGCGCGCCGCAGCAGCGCAACCTCGTGCTCGCGATAGCCATGCAGCGCGCTCGGCCCGAGCCGCGACACCGTCTCACCGTCGGTCTCGATCATCGCGACATCGATGCCGTCCATCGACGTGCCGCTCATCAGGCCGATCGCCCGCATTTTCCCGCGGTTCCCGATTCTATGAATCCCGCACCGGACCTGTTACACCACCGGCTAGTGCCCCGAAGCCGAAGTTCGCACGCGAATTGCAGCCACACCACAACGCGAACTTCGGGTTCGTAAGGGCACTAGAATCATAAACTTTGCTAGTGTCCTTCGATTCCGAAGTTCGTACGCGAGTTTGCGGTCAGACTGTACGAACTTCGGAATCGGGACACTAGCCGGCAGCGACCCCGTACCACCGAGCCTTGCGATGAGCGATTACAAGTCCGATTTCCTGCGCGTGCTATCCGAGCGCGGGTTCATCCATCAGATCTCCGAGCCGGAAAGCCTGGATGAGCTCGCGGCCACGCGGGCGATTACCGCCTATATCGGCTTCGATTGCACCGCGCCCTCGCTGCATGTCGGCTCGCTGGTGCAGATCATGCTGCTCTACTGGCTGCAGCAGACCGGCCACAAGCCGATCGTGCTGATGGGCGGGGGCACGACGCGCGTCGGCGATCCGTCGGGCCGCGACGAGACGCGCCGCATTCTCACGCTCGAGCAGATCGAGGCGAACAAGAACTCGCTCAAGGGCGTGTTCGCGAAGTTCCTGCAATTCGGCGACGGCAAGTCCGACGCGATCATGCCGGACAATGCCGAATGGCTCGCGACGCTCAACTATGTCGAATTCCTGCGCGATGTCGGCCGCCACTTCTCGATCAACCGCATGCTCGCATTCGACTCGGTGAAGCTGCGGCTCGAACGTCAGCAGGAGATGTCGTTCCTCGAATTCAATTACATGATTCTGCAGGCCTACGACTTCGTCGAGCTGCACAATCGTTACGGTTGCGTGCTGCAGATGGGCGGCTCGGATCAGTGGGGCAACATCATCAACGGCATCGACCTCGGCCGGCGCATGAAGAACGCGCAACTCTTTGCGCTCACCTCGCCGCTGATCTCGACCTCATCGGGCGCCAAGATGGGCAAGACCGCCGCCGGCGCGGTGTGGCTCAACGCCGACATGCTCAGCCCCTATGAATACTGGCAATTCTGGCGCAAGACCGAAGACGGTGACGTCGCGCGCTTCCTCAAGCTGTTCACGACCTTGCCGCTTGCCGAGATCGTCAACCTGGCCGCGCTCAAAGGTCAGGAGATCAATGAGGCGAAGAAGGTGCTCGCGACCGAGGCGACCGCGATGCTGCACGGCCGCGCGGCGGCCGAACGGGCCGCCGAGACCGCGCGCCGCACCTTCGAGGAAGGATCGGTGGCGGAAAGCCTGCCGACCGTGGAAATTCCGCGCGCCGAACTGGAAGCGGGCCTCGGCGTGCTCAACGCATTTGCCGAGAAGACAGGTCTCGTCGCCTCGAACGGCGAGGCGCGGCGTCAGATCAAAGGCGGCGGGTTGAAGGTCAACGATGCAACCGTGACTGACGACAAGGCCGTGCTGGCGCTAAAGGACCTGACCCCCGAAGGCGTGATCAAGCTTTCGCTCGGCCGCAAGAAGCATGTGCTGCTGAAGCCGGTGTAGTTAGTCATCCCGGGGCACGCCCACGGGTCCGGCCTTTTGGCCGGCCCGATGACAGGCTCCGGCGTGAGCCCGGGATCCATAATCGCAATCCGAGCGTTCAAGAACCGGCTGTGGTTATGGATTCCGGGCCCCTCGCTCCGCTCGGTCCCGGAATGACCACTGTCACCGCGTCGGCGAGGAATACGGCGGCACCGCATTCTTGTCGTTCTCGGCGCCGCGGAACTCGAAAATCTTGCGCAGGAAGCCGGGCGCCAGCATCGACACCGGCGCAACGCGCAGGGTCGCGTTGCCGGTCGGGCCGGTCACCTCGTAGGTCATGCCGAACACGCCTTCGTTCTGCCCGCCGAGGAACAGGCCGACGATCGGCACGCGCGCGAAGAAATTGTTCAACGCGTAGGCCGGCACGAACGTCCCGCGCATGCGCACGTCGTCGCGGGCATAGTCGAACTGCCCTTCGATCGTGGCGCCCATCACGGGCCCCCACACCACGCCGTCGCGCACGGTGAGCTTGCCGGGCGAGCGGGTGAATTCCGCGCGCATGCGCGCGAAGCTCACCCCGGAGCCGATCGCCTGCGGATTGCGTCCGCTCGGATCGTTGCCGTTGGCGGCGACTTTTTCGAGTGTCGCCTCGCCGCGGATCGAGAAGTCGCGCACGTTCACGACGCCTTCCTGCGGCAACAGATCGCCGGTCGGCGGGTCCATCGCGAGCCACATCTGCCCGCCGTTGACGCGCGCATAGGTGTCGGTGAAGCGCAGCAGCGCGCCCGCGTCGTTCGACTCCAGATAGATCACCTGGCGGCCGCCCGGATAGGCGCGCAGATCCCCGCTCAGCGACGAGTTGGCGCCGAGCTTGGCGATCATGCCGAAGTTGCGCACGTGTCCGTTGCGCCGCGACAGCCTCAGTTCGACGCCGCGCAACGCCTCGACATTGTAGCCGGTGACGGTCGCGAGCTTTACGTCGAGATCGAAGTCGCGCGCGCTCTGCTTGCTCTTCGCGCCCTCCGACGGCGAGGCCGTCGCCGACTTGATGAAGCCGCGGCCATCGAACAGTTCGCCGCGCATGGTCACCTTGAGCGTGCCGTCGGGCGCACGATCGGCGCGCAGCGTCGCCTTGTCCCCGTCGGAGAGCGCGAAGGACGGGAAGCTTGCCAGCGCGATCTCGCCGTTGGCGTCGAGTTCGATCATGCCCTTCACGAGCGTGCCCGGCCCGTCGATCACGATGTCGTCGAAGCGCATCACCTGCGGCTTGTCGACCACCGTGAAGGTGACGCGGCTCGCGCGTCCGGCCGCCTTCCACCACCCGGGCAGCAATTCGGTGATCTTGCTGTCCTTCAGGTCGGCCTCGACCTGGTAACGGCTTTCCTTGTCGCTCATCGATGCGACGCGGCCCTGCAGCTTGAACGGCACAGGACCTGAAAGCGCATCGCCCATCCCGAGGCCAAGACGTGCGCGTCCGGCATCGTCGAGCGTCGCCTGGATGCGAACCTCGGCATCGCCGTCGCCGGCAGGCTTGCGGTAGTCCACCGTCGCCGGCAGGCCGCCGATCTTCACCTCGCCGCGCGTAAAGAAGCCTTGCGAGTTGGCGGTGAGCTTGAGCGCGGCGGCTTCGACCTTCTGGCCGCGCACCCACTTCTCGGCGGCGAAGTTGGTGATGTCGGCATCGACCGCGTAGTTCAGATTGTCTTTCGTGAGCGCGCCGGTGAGCGTGTAATCGAGCGCGACCTGGGCGACGAAATTGCCCTTCGTCGTCGCGGGATCGAGCGCCACGTTCGAGGAGTCGCGCAGCCGCTCCAGCGCGAGCAGTTCGGCGGCGGCGTCGGCCGTGCCCTCCGCGCGGAAGCGCGTGCGCGCGGGCGAAGGTTTGGGGTGCGTGTCCGGCACCTCGAACACGCCGTTGCTCAGCGTCAATTTGCGGCCGGACGGCAGGTCGACGATCGCCTTGCCGACGCGGACCGTCGCGGTGCGGCCCTGCACGTGCGTGACGAGATCGGCATCGCGCAGCGTGGGCACGCCATCGACCAGCCGCAACGTGCTGCCGCTGGTGACGAGATCGATCGACAGCCCGTCATCCGGCAGCGGCGGCCCGCCCGGCTCGAGCGTCGAGAGCGGCGCGTTGGTCGCAATCGTCACGCTCTCGACCGTCCCTCCGCTGATGCGCTCGACCACCCAGGAGCGCAGCCGCGGCGAAATCAGCGCGGGCCACAGCCGCTTGAAGGCCGACACCGTCATGCGCGTGCCGACGACGCCGAGCGCGAGGCGCGGATCGGCGGACGAATAGTCGATCGCGCCGGTCAGCGCGAAGCCTCCCGCCATGCCGGCGAGATTTCCCTGCTCGATCTCGAACACGCGCCGGGCCGGATCGACAGTCGCGCGCACCGCGACGCGATCGATGATCAGCGGCGGATCGCGCGAGCGCTCCGCGGACGCAAACACGATCAACCCGCGCGGGATGGTGAGCGACCATGGGGCGCCCGCGTCTTCCGGCACATCGAGCTGCGCCATCAGACTGACGCGGCTCGGGCCGGATTGCGCATCGAGCGGCATCTGCAGCTGCCGGGTCGATGCATTCCAGCGCAGGTTCAGCTGCGCCTCGTCGAGGTGGATGCGGCTGTCCGGATCGTCGCGCGATCCGAAGTAACCGGTGCCCGCCAGGATGCGTCCCTCGAGCAACTGCAATGTGCCGTCGCGCTCGATCTCGGCGCGGATGACGGCCGAGAGCGGCACGTCGGCAGAGAACTGCCCGTCGCTCGCGCGCAGCGCCAGCATCAGGTCTTTCGGCGAGACGTCGCGGATGACCGTCTCGATGGTGCGCCGCCCATCCGGCTTCGGCGTCACGGTCGCGGTCAGCGACCACAGCCCATCCGCGCCGGTCGAATTCACCGCGAAGGCGACGCCGCCTTCCTGCGGGCGCGTGAGGCTCAGGTTGATGTGCTCGAAGCTCCAGCGCTTGCCGCCGCGCTGGTCGTCGACGACGAGCGTGCAGTCCTTCAGCCCGATCTCGGCGAGCGACCCGCCATCGAGCCCAAGCGAATCGAGGCGGTCGATCCAGGCGAGAATCGCGGAGAGCGGATTGCCGGCGATCTCGACCGGCGGCAACCGGGTCTGCTCGTTCGACGCGGCGAGCGCGGCGGTGGCGATCGAGCTGGTCACCGTTGGTGTCACGGCCAACGCCGGCTTGCCGGCGCCTGCCAGGATATTGATCTGCCCGCCCGGCTCGATGCGCAGCGCCATCTCGGCGCCGATCAGGCTGAGGCGCTCGGTCTGCACGCGCCCACTGAGCAGGCTGAAACCGGAAATGCCGACTTCGGCTTTCGGCGCGCTCGCAACGACGGTGCCTTGCGCATCGCGCACCACGATGTCGCGCAGGCGGAGCGCCGAGCGCCCCACTTCGTCGCGCTCGAGCATCGTGCCGCCGACCTCGATGCGGTGCTGGCCGCCGAGCCGCTCTTCGATCGCCGAGGTAAGCCACGGCGTGACGAGGTCGATCGCCACCGGCCCGTAGGACAGTTGCCACCAGACGACACCGCAGCTCACCACCGCCGCCACCGCGACGGCGCCGCCGCCGATCAGCAGGCGGCGCACAAGCGGCGAGCGAGCCGCCGCGAGATGCGGGCGATAGTGTTCATGATGTTCCGAATGTTCCGAGCGAAGACGATCGGCGGCGCGCTCGGCCAGCTCGCGGCCGTGCAGCGCCAAGGTCGACCAGACCTCGCGCAACGCCGCGGCAGCCGTGTTGATCCCCGTCATGCGCAACCGGACATCCCCTTGCGTTCGAGGTCCCCAACCTCGAATTCAGGTGCGTCGCCGGCCGAGCCAGAAGTCCCCGACACGCGCGAATTGCCCCTGCTCCGCCAGCCCTTTACCGGCGCCTCGTCCCCCGGCACATTGACCCTTTGAAAGCGTCGAAAGGAAGGCACATGGCGGTCCCCGGCGTCGGCGAGAAAGCCCCAAGCTTCACCCTTCCGCGCGACGGCGGGGGCAACCTTGCGCTCGCCGACTTCAAAGGCAGCAAACTGGTGCTGTATTTCTATCCCAAGGCCGACACGCCAGGTTGCACCCAGGAAGCCATCGCCTTCGGCGGACTGACGCGCGCTTTCGCCAAGGCCGAGACGGAAATCGTCGGCGTTTCGGCCGATCCGGTCAAGGCGCAGGACAAGTTCCGCGACAAGCACGGCCTGACCTTCCCGCTTGCCTCCGACGAGAGCAAGAAAATGCTGATCGCCTATGGGGTTTGGGGGGAGAAGTCGATGTACGGCCGCAAGTTCATGGGGGTGCGGCGGACGACCTTCCTGATCGGCCGCGACGGCCGCATCGCGCAGGTGTGGGAAAACGTCAAAGTGCCCGGCCACGCCGAGGCGGTCCTCGAGGCGGCCAAGGCGCTGTGAGCGCATCGAGGCAGGCATCTGACTGTTGCCTCTGGGGAAAGCTGCAACCGCCACTGGCGTGAATCTGGTTGCCAAGCCGTTAACAAACCGCGCGAATTTTTACGCTTGTCGGAAAATTAACCATGTGAGGCTCAAATCGGCGCTCGCGTGCACCGGCTCGATGCGGTCGGGCCGCGCGGGAGAGCTGATGTCGTCATACAGGCCCCCTGTCCGCAGTTCCGCCGACCATGGTCAGCCCGAGTTCGGCCGTGGCCGCGCCCGCCCGCTTCCCGCGACCAGTGACGCAGGGACCAAGAGCGACTGGACGCTCGGTCACGGCGGCCGGCAGGTCCGCGTGCGGCCGGTGGCATTCTGGATCATCGTCGGCTCGCTTGTCGTGATGGCCGGATGGTCCGCCGTCACGGCCACCTATTTCGCATTCCGCGATGATGTGCTGACGCGCCTGCTCGCGCGCCAGGCGCAGATGCAATACGCCTATGAGGATCGCATTGCCGACCTGCGCGGCCAGGTCGATCGCCTCGCCAGCCGGCAGTTGCTCGATCAGGAGCAGGTCGAGAGCAAGCTCGAGCAGATCGCACGGCGTCAAGCCGTATTGGAGTCGCGCTCCGCGGCGCTGTCGAGCCTGCCGGATCCCGGCGCGACCGGCTCGATCAAACCGGGCCCCCGCGCGGCCGTCCCGTCGATCCTTCCGGCCCAATCGATACCCAAGCCCTCCCCGATCAACGATACCGTCATTCTCGTTCCGCCGCCCGAGCGCGAGGCGCGCCTGGAGTCGCGCACGCCGTTCAACAATGGCGTGCGGCTAGCGGCGGGCCAGACGCAGGGCGGCATCGACGGCGCGCTCGCCCGCCTGCAGGTCGCACTCGATCGCTATGAGGCGAACCAGATCAAGACGCTCAACACGCTGGAGGAGAGCTACGACGCCAAGGCGCGGCGGATGCGCAGTGTCCTCGCCGATCTCGGCCTCGACCTCAACAAGGTCGCGCCTTCGCTCCCGGCGCGCGCAAGCGGCGGCCCGTTCGTACCCGCGAGCCCCGCCAGCACCACGTCGTTCGAACGCCAGCTCTATCGCATCAAACTTGTGCGTGGACAGGTCGAGCGGCTGACACGCACGCTCGGCACGGTCCCGATCCGCAAGCCGATGATGGGCGAACTCGACTCGACGTCCGGCTTCGGCATGCGCACCGATCCCTTCCTGCGTGCGCTCGCGATGCATACCGGCCTCGACATCCGCGCCGACACGGGCGAGGCGGCGCGTGCGACCGCCGCCGGCACCGTGACAATGGCGGGCTGGAACGGCGGCTACGGCAAGATGGTCGAGGTCGATCACGGCAACGGCTTTGCGACGCGCTATGCGCATCTCTCGGCGATCGATGTCGAGCTCGGCCAGACGATCCGCATCGGCCAGATCGTCGGCCGCGTCGGTTCGACCGGGCGCTCCACCGGCCCGCATCTGCATTACGAGACGCGCGTCGACGGCGATCCGGTCGATCCGCAGAGATTCCTGCGCGCGGGTGTGAGGCTGGGCGGAGCGCTGTAAGTCGCTTGCCGGTGGATCGGACGTCTCCGGTCTGGTTTCTCCGCTGTCCGCGCCCCACGCAATAGCGATCGCATCATCGACGTCGCCGCAGGTCCGAGCAACCCGCCCTTATTCGCGGTAGCGCACTGAGAGATTCGTCGCAGCGACGCTCAGCACGGGCATTGACTCGCCAGTTACTCATATAATAGGATGATACATATATAGGATGATATTACGATAGGATGATCCTGATGGCTTCATTAAACTTGTCCACGGATCCGACCGCGGCCACCCCTCTCTCCAGCACGCTTACCCCCCCCTGGCATGGGGTGCCGACCGCCATTGCCCGCCGCTTTCACCAGTTATGCACGGCCAAGACCGCCGAGGTGGTCGGTGAGGCTGGGCTTACCCCGCTGCAATACGGCGTGCTGATCCATCTGAGCAGCCAGACCGGCAAACCCGGCCTTGAGCAGAATGTTCTGGCTGACCGCCTCAATGTCGATCGCAACACCGCAAGCGTGCTCGTCGAGCAGCTCGTGAAGAAAGGTGTGGTCGAGCGAAAGGTGAACGGCGCCGACCGGCGCGCGCGGCTTCTGCGCCTGACCGCCAAGGGCGAAAAGATCTTTGCGCGTTTGCGCCCCGCTCACGCCCGGCTCAACGAAAGCATCCTCGCTCCGATCAAGCCGCAGGAGAGAAAACTTCTGATGGGCCTGCTCATCCGTGTGATCGAAGCAAATCGGACCGGCGAGGCCAGCGGGTCGCGCCAACGCAGGCGGAGGACATCTCAAGTCTGACCAAGGAGGCTGCTATGCATGAATTGAAGCATCGGGCATGAACCTCGGCGATAGTAATATTGGGCGCAATGGCATTGTGGCCCGCGCAGGTGATTGCACAAGCGTGGCCGCAACGCCCGGTACGCATGATTGTGCCGGTGGCGCCGGGAAGCTCCCCTGACGTGGCTGCACGGATCTTCGCCGAGCGATTGAAAGCGCGGTGGGCACAGCCCGTTATCGTCGAAAATCGACCGGGGGCGGACGGATTGATCGGAACCGCAGCCTTCGCCGCCGCGCAGGACGATCACACGCTGCTGTTTTCGTTCGCCGCACCGCTGACCGTTTATCCCGCGATTCACGAAAAGCTTTCATACCACCCCATGGTGGACGTCATTCCGATTTCGATGACCGCGGAGACGTTCGGCACGATTACCGTGCCGGCGTCGTTGCCGGTCCGAACGCTCCCCGAGTTCGTGGAATGGGCGCGCACACATCCGGGCCAGCTGAACTGGACGAGTGGCGGCGGCGCGTTTCCGGTGCTGTTTGCCGGCTTTGCGAGATCAGCAAAGCTCGAGCTGACCGAGGTGCCGTATCGCGACCAAAACCTCGCAGTCCAGGACACGGCGGCGGGCCGCATTCAGGTCATCGTGACGCCGATCACTGCGGTCTTGCCGCTTGTGCAGGCGGGGAAGTTACGCGTCCTCGCGGTCACCAACAGGACACGTTCGCCGATGTGGCTCGATATCCCGACCGCAACCGAATCTGGCTATCCCGAACTCGCATTCGAAGGGCTCCTCGGAGTGTTCGGGCCGCGCGGCATGTCGGACGAACTGCGAGCTCGCATCTCTGCCGATATTCGAGCGGTCGCCGCTGATGCATCAGTCGCCGAACGACTGGCAACGAATGGTCAACTCGTCAGGGCAAGCACGCCCGAGGAATTTGCCGCGGCGATTCAAGAACAGCGGACCGCGTTTGCTGCCGCGGTCGGACACGCGGGGCGCCCGAAGTGACCTCGTTCAGCTCAGATACCTCGCAAACAGGATAGCGCCAATGTTCTACGAACCAGACAAGGATGATCACGGCCTGCCGTTCAACCCGTACAAGTCGATCGTCGTTCCGCGTCCGATCGGATGGATTTCGACGATCAGTCGTGACGGCATCGTGAATCTTGCTCCCTATAGCCAGTTCAACAATCTCGGCTACGATCCGCCTTATGTAATGTTCTCGGCGAATTCTTTTCCCGCCAGCGGACGGCGCAAAGACAGCGTCAGGAATGCGACCGATACCGGCGAGTTCGTCGTGAACATGGCGACGTATGAGCTAAGGGAGGCCGTCAACGTCACGTCGCGGTTCCTGCCGCCCGAGGTTGACGAAGCGGCGCTCGCTGGCCTTGAGATGATCCCCTGCCACCTCGTCAAACCGCCGCGCGTCGCAGCATCTCCGGTACATCTGGAGTGCAAATTCCATTGCTCGCTTGCTCTGCCCGGAAATGCATTCGATCAGGTCCATCACGTCGTCATTGGCCGGGTCGTTGGTGTGCACATTCGCGATGATGCGATTACGCCCGAGGGAAAGCTGGATGTTCTCAGACTCCGCCCGCTCGCGCGGCTTGGCTATCATGACTATACGACCGTCGATTCCGCGTTCACGATGACCCCCGATGGACCGAAGATGAAGGCTCGGCAGTTGGGGTTGGAAGGGCGGCCTCGGCGGGCGATTGCGTGACTCTTGCATCCTGCCGATGATCACTCTGGTTCAAACCAGCAAGGCTCCCACGCAAATCTCTTCCGTTCCGGCGAGATCGCAAAATACCCGGCTGCCGCCCTACTCCACATCCTCCACCGTCTCGGGCCCCGTGCCGAACGCCTTCTGCGCCAGCGTCGCTTCCATGAATTGATCGAGATCGCCGTCGAGCACCGCGCCGGTGTTGGAGGTCTGCACGCCGGTGCGCAGGTCCTTCAGCATCTGGTAGGGCTGCAGCACGTATGAGCGGATCTGGTGGCCCCAGCCGATGTCGGTCTTGGCGGCATTTTCGGCCGCTGCCGCCTCCTCGCGCTTCTTCAATTCGCGCTCGTAGAGGCGCGCGCGCAGCATGTCCCAGGCTTGCGCGCGGTTGCGGTGCTGCGAGCGGTCGTTCTGGCAGAACACCACGACGCCGGTGGGAATATGCGTGAGGCGGATCGCCGACTCGGTCTTGTTGACATGCTGTCCGCCCGCCCCGCTTGCCCGCATCGTATCGGTTTTGACGTCGGCCTCCTTGATGTCGACCTTGATGCTGTCGTCGATCACCGGATAGGTCTCGATGCTGGCGAACGAGGTATGGCGGCGCGCATTGGAGTCGTAGGGTGAGATGCGCACCAGCCGGTGCACGCCCATCTCCGTCTTGAGCCAGCCATAGGCGTTGCGCCCCTTGATCTGGATCGTCGCCGACTTGATGCCGGCCTCCTCGCCTTGCGTTTCCTCCAGATAATCGACCTTGAAGCCATGTTTCTCGGCCCAGCGCGTGTACATGCGCAACAGCATGTTGGCCCAGTCCTGGCTTTCGGTGCCGCCCGCGCCGGCGTGCACTTCCAGATAGGCGTCGTTCGGATCGGCCTCTCCCGACAGCAGCGCTTCCATCTCGCGCCTTGCGACGTCGGCCTTGAGCCGGCGCAATGCGTCTTCGGCCTCCGCAACGACGGCCTTGTCCTTCTCGGCCTCGCCGAGTTCGATCAGGCCGATGTTGTCCTCGAGCTCACGCTCGATCCGGCCGATCGACGTGAGCTGGTCCTCGAGCGCGGTGCGCTCCTGCATCACGCGCTGGGCGCGCTGATTGTCGTTCCAGAGATTGGGATCCTCGGCCTGAGCGTTCAGCTCATCGAGCCGGCGGCGCGCTGCGTCGACGTCAAAGATGCCTCCTCAGCAGCCCGACGGACTGCTTGATGTCATCGACAATCGCTTGGATTTCGGCGCGCATCGCTATACTCGAAAAACGGAATCGCGGGGAGAACCTAATGTCCGCCGAGGCGAACGACAAGCTGCGCGACCGGCTGATCGGAACCTGGAAGCTCATCTCCGCGATGCGCGAGGAGATCCCTTCGGGCGAGAAAACCCCGTTTCTCGGCGAAAACCCGACCGGCTTCCTGCATTACATGCCGGACGGGCGGATGCTCGCGATGATCACGCGCGCGGGCCGCAAGCGGCCGGCCGGCAACGTCGCGACGGGGGCGGAGGCCGAGGGGCTGATCCGCAGCATGATCGCCTACGGCGCGAACTACGAATGCGTCGGCGACGAGGTGCTGCACCACTGCGACCTCTCCTGGAACGAGAAATTCACCGGCACGGTGCAGCGGCGCAAGGTCACGTTCGAGGGCGAGCGCCTCACGCTCTCGCCGCCGCCCTCCGCCGATCCGCTCGACGGCAAGATGAGCGTGCGCCGGCTCACCTGGGAGCGTGTCTAGGCGGCGGGCGCCGGCACCGGCTTGCGCGCAATCGCGATCCACGCGGCAACCAGCATGACCGCAGCGCCGGTCACTTCGCGCCAGGTGAGCGGCTCGCCGTAGACGATCGCGCCGAGGATCAGTGCGACCACCGGCGAGACAAATGAATAGAGCCCGGCACGCGAGGCGCCCCAGTCGCGCATCAGCCGCAGGAAGATGATGTAGGCGATGAACGTGCCGCAAATGACCAGGAACAGCAGTCCCGCGAGCGGCGCGGGCTCAATCAGGGCGGCGAAGGTTGCGCCCGAGACCGGCTCGGCGACGAGCGACAGCGCGCTCAGCCCGACCGCACCAATGAGCCCCTGCGCGGCGGTCAATTGCAGCGGCGTGATCCGATCGAGCAACGGCCGCGACAGCACCGAACCGAGGCAATACGCAAGCGAGCCCGCGACCAGCGCGGCCGCGCCCCATAGCTCCATGATGTCGCCTGCCATCGTCGCCTTGCCGGAAAACAGCAGCACGAGGCCGCCGATGCCCAGCACCAGCGCGAGCGCATGGCGCCAGGTCGGGCGCTCCTGCCCAAGCAGGATCGCAAGCCCGAACAGGCAGACGGGATTCATCGACATGTTGACGACGCCCGACACGCCCGAGGCGACGTACTGCATGCCCCAGTAGATGAACGCATAGGTCGCGACGACCACCAGCATGCCGGTCACGATCAGGCGCAGCGCGCGTCCGCGAAAGACAGCGCGCAGGTCGCGCACGACGAATACCAGAACGGCCGACACCAGCACGTAACGCGCAGCCCCGAAGAAAAACGGCGGCACGGCCGCGATGCCGGCCTTGGTGGCGATCCATGTCGCGCCCCAGATCAGCGACATGATGAGAAACAACAGATGGTCGAGGGTCACGCGACGGGCCCGGGAAACGGAAAGGGCCGGGAGGGCCCCGGCCGCGGCAACAAACGCGGATCGCGCGCGCTAGTAAAGCCCGGACGGCCGCATGACGGCGCGGTCGGCTTCGGGCGACACGCCCATCGGCATGCGCGGGTCGCCGCCGCCTTCGTAGCCGATGATGGAATAGCTGTCGGGCGGCGCAGTGCCGGGCTTGAACGCTTCGAGCAGCCCGCCGGGCGAGCCGGCTGCGATGCGCATGCCGGACTTCGGATCGATGCGGATCAGCTTGATGCCGGGCGGCACGCGGAACGGCACGGCCGGCTTCTCCGCGAGCGCGAGCTTCAGGAAGTCCTTCACGATCGGCGCGGCGGTATGGCCGCCGGACGCGCCGCGCGCGATGTGACGCGGCTTGTCGTAGCCGAGATAGACGCCGACCGCGACATCGGGCGAGAAGCCGACGAACCACACGTCCTTTTCTTCGTTCGTGGTGCCGGTCTTGCCGGCGATCGGCTTGCCGATCTCGCGCGTGAAGCCTGCGCCCGCCGCGGTGCCGCGCTGCACCACGCCTTCCATCATCGATGTGACCTGGTACGCGGTCATCGGGTCGAGCACCTGCTCGCGCCGGTCGACCAGCGAAGGCTCGTTCTGGTTCGCCCACTTGTCGGCGTCGCAGCCGCGGCACTCGCGCTGGTCGTGACGGAAGATGGTGTGGCCGTAGCGGTCCTGGATGCGGTCGATCAAGGTCGGCTTGATGCGCTTGCCGCCGTTCGCAAACATCGAATAGGCCGTCACCATGCGCAGCACGGTGGTTTCGCCGGCGCCGAGCGCGAACGACAGATACGTCGGCAGGTCGTCGTAGACGCCGAAACGCTTGGCGTATTCGGCGATCAGCGGCATGCCGACGTCCTGCGCCAGCCGCACCGTCATGACGTTGCGCGAGTGCTCGATGCCGAAGCGCAGCGTCTGCGGCCCGTAGAACTTGTGCGAATAGTTTTCCGGCTTCCACACGCCGCCTCCGCCCGCGCCGGTATCGATCTCGATCGGCGCATCCATCACGACGGTCGAGGGCGTGTAGCCGTTGTCGAGCGCGGCCGCGTAGACGAACGGCTTGAACGACGAGCCGGGCTGGCGCAGCGCCTGCGTGGCGCGGTTGAACTGGCTCTGGTCGAACGAGAAGCCGCCGACCATCGCGAGCACGCGGCCGGTCCACGGGTCCATCACCAGCATGGCGCCGGAAATCTCCGGCACCTGCCGCAGCCGGTACCGACCACTGTCCTTGTCGAGCGGATCGACATAGATCACGTCGCCCGGGCTGAGAACCTGATTGACCTTGGAAGGTGCGGCGCGCGCCCCTGCCGCGGGTCTCGCCCATTTGACGCCTTCAATCGGCACGTTCCCGATTGTGCGGTCCTTCGATACGGCACCGCCTGGATCGCGGCCCGGCTGGAGCCCGATGCGCGCCGACTGATCGCTGGTTTCGAGCACGACGGCGAGCCGCCACGGCGAGATATCGGAGAGCCCCTTGACCTCGGCGAGCTTCGGGCCCCAGTCGCCCGAAATGTCGAGCTTCTGAATCGCGCCGCGATAACCGAGGTTCTCGTCGAATTTCACCAGACCGTCGGTGAAGGTCTTGCGCGCGATCGATTGCAGCTTCGGATCGAGCGTGGTGCGAACCGAGAGCCCGCCTTCGTACAGCTTCTTTTCGCCGTAGCGGTCGTTGAGGTCGCGGCGCACTTCCTCGGCGAAATATTCCGCCGCATAAATGTGCGCGCCGGTCGGACGGACCGTGACGTTGAACGGCTCCTTTTTCGCCTTCTCGCCTTCCTCGGGCCTGAGGTAGTGATCCTCGACCATGCGGTCGAGCACGTAGTTGCGCCGGCCGATCGCCTCTTCGCGGCGGCGGAACGGATGATAGTTGTTGGGCCCTTTGGGTAAGGCGGCAAGGTAGGCTGCCTCCGCAATGGTTAGTTCATGGACCGATTTATCGAAGTAGAGCAGCGATGCCGCCGCGATGCCGTAAGAGCTGAATCCAAGATAGATTTCGTTGAGATAAAGCTCGAGGATCTTCTCTTTCGAATAAGTGCGCTCGATCTTCAGCGCGAGCAGCGCCTCTTTGACTTTGCGCTCCAGGCTCGGTTCGTTGGTCAAAAAGAAGTTCTTCGCGACTTGCTGTGTGATCGTCGAGGCGCCTTGCGGGCGCTTGCCGGAACCGTAGTGCTGCACCATGAACAACGTCGCGCGCGCGATGCCCTGGAAGTCGAGGCCGCCGTGGTCGTAGAAGTTCTTGTCCTCGGCCGCGATGAAGGCGTTGAGCACCAGTTTCGGGATCGCCTGGATCGGCAGGTAGAGCCGGCGCTCGCGGGCGTATTCGGCGACCAGCGCGCCATCTGACGCATGCACGCGCGTCATCACCGGCGGCTCGTAATCCTGCAGTTGAGAATAATCCGGCAAGTCCTTGGAGAAATGCCAGAACAGGCCCGCCGCCGCCGCGACCCCCACGAGGAACAGCACGGTGCCGACCGCGAAAATCCAGCCGAAAAAGCGCAGCAGTAGCTTCATCACCGCCCTTTCGCCGCGGCCTTCGCGCCGCCGGCGAATCTCCCGTCGTGACCGGCCGGTGCGGCAGGCGCCTTATGCGCTCCGAACCAGTCCGATAGCAAGTCAGGCAACCGGCTAACTCCGCCGGTTTTGTGGTCAAACTTGGGCTTGCCTTTTCGTTTCCCGGATTTCTGAGGCTTCATCGTCACACCTCAGTTGCCGCTCCGCACCGAACCGGAACCCGCAAGGCGGGTCGAGAAGAACGTCGTCACGGCCTGCGCCACCGCGTCCGCGGTGCGGGTACGCCATGCGTCCGAGGTCATCAGCTTCAGGTCCTCCTTGTTCGACACGTAGCCGAGCTCGATCAGCACCGATGGCACGTCGGGCGCCTTGAGCACCTTGAAGCCCGCGGACTTGAGCGGATGCTTGTGCAGCGTTGCGGCGCGTTTCAGTTCGCCGACGACCGCGCGCGCAAAGTGCGCGGAAAAGTTCTTGGTCTCGCGCTGCGTGAGGTCGATCAGGATATCGGCGACTTCTTCGGGCTCCGACGAGAGGTCCACGCCCGCGATCGCGTCGGCCTTGTTCTCGTCTTCGGCCAGCCGCGCCGCCTCATCGTCGGAGGCGGTATCCGAGACGGTGTAGACGGTCGCGCCGCGCACATCGGTTTCGCGGCGGGAAGCAAGCGCATCGGCGTGGATCGACACGAACAGCGCGGCGCTCTGGCCACGCGCCATGCGCACCCGCTCACCGAGTGCGACGAAGCGATCGTCGGCGCGCGTCATCGTCACGCGGTACTTGCCGCTCTTCTCGAGCTTTTCGGAGAGCGCCTGCGCGAAATCGAGCACGATCGTCTTTTCCATCTCACCGCTCGCCGCGATGGTGCCGGTATCGGGACCACCATGCCCCGGATCGATGACGATCAGCGGACGGCCGTCGTTGCTGCGCTTGGCCTCGACCGGCTTCGTCTCCGGCGCGCGCCGCGGCTTTGTCTCGAGCGCGAGGTTGCGCATGAAGCTCGCACGATCGATCGACACCAGGTCGAGCACCAGCCGCGCGGGTTGCCCGTCGACCGGTTCCAGCACGAACGCCTTGTCGACGCGCACTGGCCCGGTTGCATCGACGACGATACGCGATCCACCCTGCATCACGAGGCCGTAGCGGAATGCCTTGATCAGGCCGCGCCCCTGCTCGCCGGTGCGGCCGGGAAGCTGGAAGGTGACTTGCGGCAGGTCGAGCACGACGCGATAGGGATCGGCGAGCGTAAACGCCGCGATCTCGATCGGGCGGCTAAGATCCATGACCAGCCGGGTGCGGCCGGTGTCGCCGCCGAGCCGGGCTTCGGTCGCGATCGGAAACAGGTCAGGCGGAACCGGGGCATTCGGGCGGGCCAGCGCGGCACGCTCCTGCGCACCGGCCGGCGTGAGGCCGGTGAGAAGCGCTCCGACAAGCAATGCCGTCCGCAACATCTCTCACCTTCACCCATTCAACGCTTACGGCCGGCTTGGTTAATCCGATATTAAGGTCGCAAAAGGGTATCGGATGGGCGTGGGCGGAAGGCCGGCCCGAGGAGCCAGAAACCCAGGGAGAGTTCGGACGGCGGCTGTTACGGCCGTGCGGCCGCCGCGGGGCCGCTGCCGAAGAGGCTGGAGAGATTTCGCTTCCGCCCGGTGTCGATGCTGACATACGCGGTCATGCCGGCGCGCAATGGCGGCTCGCCGGAGCGCTCGATCAGCCGTAGCTTCACCGGCAGGCGCTGCACCACCTTTACCCAGTTACCGCTTGCGTTCTGCGGCGGAAGGATCGCGAATTCGGCGCCGGTCGCCGGACTGATGCTTTCGACCTCGGCGTCCCAGGTGATGTCGGGATGCATCTCGAGCACGACCGTCGCCTTCTGCCCGATGGTCACGTGGGTCAGGTCCGTTTCCTTGAAGTTGGCCTCGACCCACGGCCGGCGACCGGCGACCAGCGCAAACAGCGGCATCTGTGCCTTCACCTGCTCGCCCGGCTGGAGTTTGAAGTTGACGACGACGCCCGCGCGCGGCGCCTTGATCTCCGTATAGGTGAGATCGAGCGCGGCGCGATCGCGCATCGCGATCTTCTCGCGCACCGCCGCGTAGCGGTCGGTCGGCTGGTCGGAATTGCCGCCGAGCGCCGCTTCGACGCGCGCGATGCGCTGCTGCAGCATCGAGAGGCGGTCGCGCGCCTGCTGCTCCTCGCTGTCGGCCTGCTCGACGCGCTGCGCCGAGCTCACGCCGCGGCCGGAGAGCTCACGCTGGCGTTTCGCCTGGACTTCGAGATAGGTCAGCCGGTTCTCGGTCTCCTTCGCGTCGGCGCGCGTCTCGCGCAGGCTGACCTTCAGCGCCTCGACCGTGGCACGCGCCGAGTCGATCTCGGCTTCGGCCTTGGCCAGCGCCAGCCGGTACGGCTCGGGATCGAGACGCACCAGCACGTCGCCTTCCGTTACCGCCGCATGGTCGCGCACCCGCACCTCGATGATGCGGCCCGCGACCTCGCTCGCGATCTGCGCGATGTCGGCCTTGACGAACGCGTTCTCGGTCGCGGCATAGCGGCCGCCCTGCAGCCAGAACATCAGCGCGGCGCCGAGCACGAGAACCGGCACGCCGATCAGCGCCAATGGCCGCAGCATCCTCATGGCGCGGCTCGCCCGTTCTCGCGTGGCGCGCGGATGCGCGGGGGCGTCACGCCGTTGCCGTTGGTGCGCCCCTCCTCCACCACGGCAACCAGGGTCTTCTTGACGCGCGAGAGCAGTTGCATCAGCTGCGCGCTCTCCTGCGGCGAAAGACCCGCCAGCGCATCCTCGACCGTCGCCTCGGCGACGCGCCAGATGCGCCGGTGCACGCGCTCGGCTTCCGGCGTGAGATAGACGCGCTTGACGCGCCGGTCGCGCCGCTCGGCGCGCCGCTGCACCCAACCGTTCGCTTCGAGGCGGTCGATCATCCGGCCCGCGCTCGCGCGCTCCACCTCCATCATGTCTGCGAGCTCGGACTGCGAGGCTCCCGGATGGCGATGCAAGCGGGTGAGCACGAGCCACTGGGCGCGGGTGATGCCCAGCTTGCGCACGCGGCGATCGAACGCCGTGCGCAGCAGGCGCGCGGCATCCGCGATCACGACGCCGATATAATCGTCGGTGTTCGGCACGGGATAATTGTAGCGGCTCGTGAATTAGTAAGCTAGGTTACAATTGCACCACTCGGCCGCGACCAGCACATGACAGCCGCCAGCACGGATCCGGACAGCCTCGCGGGCAACCTGACCGCGATGCAGCGGTTTCTCACGCTGACCACCGTAGTGCTCGCCTCGTCGCTTTACGGCACGGCCTTGCTCACCACCTCGACGATCCTGCCGCAGATGCAGGGCGCGATGTCGGCGACGCAGGACGAGATCGCCTGGGCGATGACGTTCAACATCCTGGCGACCGCGATCGTGACGCCGATGACCGGCTGGCTGGTGGCGCGCTTCGGCGAGAAGCGCGTGATGGTGTGGTCGATCGGCCTGTTTACGGTCGCCACGATGGCGTGCGGCATGTCGCAGTCGCTCGACACGCTGGTGCTCTGGCGGATCATCCAGGGCGGCGCCGGCGCACCGGTGGTGCCGCTGTCGCAGACCATCCTGCTGAACACGTTTCCGCGCCGCCAGCATCAGATGGTGCTCGGGCTGTTCGGCATGGCGGTCGCCGTCGCGCCCGTGTTCGGCCCGATCCTCGGCGGCTATCTGGCGGAGGCCTATAGCTGGCGCTGGGCGTTCTACATGCTGGTGCCGGTCGGCGCCGCGGCGCTGGTCGGCATGCAGCTGACCCTGCGCGCGGATACGCTCGGCGGAAGGGTCAAGTTCGACTGGACCGGCTTCATTGCGCTCTCGGTGGCGCTTGCGGCGTTGCAGCTTGTGCTCGCGCGCGGCGTGCGGCTCGACTGGTTCGAATCGACCGAGATCGTGATCGAGTGCGTGATCGCGGCGCTGGCCTTCTACGTCTTCCTGTTCCACTGCCTCACCACCACCTCGCCGTTCCTCAACCTGAAGCTGCTGACCGACCGCAATTACGCGATCGGACTCGTGCTGGTGACGATCTACGGCATGCTGAACTTCACGCCGATGGTGCTGCTGCCGCCGCTGCTGCAGCAGCATGTCGGTTTTTCCGACGCCCTCGTCGGCCAGGTGATCGGCTGCCGCGGCATCGGCATGACCATCGGCTTCCTGACCGCCGGCTTCATGAGCCGGCTCGACCCGCGCATCGGCATGGCGTTCGGCTTTTCGCTGCAGACGCTTGCGGGACTTTGGATGCTGACGTTCGACCTCAATGTCACGATGGACATTCTGGTGCTCAACAGTGCGGTTCAGGGCTTCGCGGTCGGTACCGTCTGGGTGCCGATGACGATCGTCGCGTTCAATACGCTCGCCGCGAAGGATCGCGCGGAGGCCTCCTCGGTGTTCCACCTGCTGCGCAACATCGGGTCGAGCTTCTTCATCTCGCTCTCGATTGCCGAAATCGTGCGCACCACCGGCGCAAACTACAGCCGCATGACCGAGATGGTCACGCCCTACAATCAGGCGCTCGCAATGCCGGGCCTCACCGGGGGATGGAACTTCGACACCGTTCCAGGCCTCGCCAAATTCGCCAACGAAATTGCGCGCCAAGCCGCAATGATCGGCTATCTCAACGCCTTCATGATGTACACGGCGACGTCTGCGCTCGCGGTGGTGTTCGTCCTGATGGTGCGGCGGAAGCGAGCGTGAGGGGTTTGACCGGTTGCCACGGCGCCGATTGGCGCAGTTCGCTGCCGGCCGGAGGGGCTTTATCGCTTGGCGCGAGGAGCGCTTCTGCTTTGCTGCTGCTGAACCGGCTGCGCCTTCAGGATCGGCACGCGGTGGTGGATATGGGCGTCCAGCTCTTCGGCAAGGATCGCGTATTGGTCGGCGAGCCTGTGCCAGCGTCGGGCGGTACTGGAATCCGGAGCGCTTGCCGCCAGTTCGCGGCAACGATCGGCTTCGCGGCTGTAATAGCCATGGTCGGCCATAGCGGCTTAAGTCGTCCTGGGCCGACCCGTTCCGTTCAAACTTAACAAAAGTTACTTATGCTCTCCGGCTAAGGGCCCGATAGGCCCCTGATCTGTGATCTGGCGCAAGCGGATGATAAATCCCCCCGCCGAAGCGCCGAATCGACCGCTCCGCCAGTTCGCTTGCCATTCGCCTCCCCCCGCCGTATGTAAGTGCTGCTGACGGTTGCGAATCCGGGTTTGCCGCGTTCGGGCATCCGGCGACCGCTTGAACCCCGGCTCCCTTGAAGGGAGCGGACAGCGGGCCGCCCAAAGGTCATTTCGCTTGACGCTACGGCGCCTTAGCGGACCGGCCGACGCCCTTTAAGGACATCCGGATATCGGCGGAGTGCCCGCCGGCCAGCCTTTCGGCGCGAAGAAACCCGCGGCGGTGCGCAAGCGCGGCCGTTTCAGTCCAGGTTGAGGATCATGCTCAAGGCGCAAGACGCGGGAAATCCGCGTTGCCCGGGCGAGCAAGTCAGAGTTGCTTACAACGCCTCGGCGTTGATGCCTGTCGGCGCGATCCGACGCCATACATTCAACCCCACATTCGGCGTGCCGCCTGTGCCGCCCGTGCGTTCCGCACGGCGCGGATGCGCGCGGCCGCCCAAAGAGACAATTCAATGGCCAACAAGATGCTTATCGACACCACCCACCCGGAGGAGACGCGGGTGGTGGTGCTGCGCGGTAACCGGGTCGAGGAATTCGACTTCGAGTCCGCGAACCGCCGCCAGCTGCGCGGCAATATCTACCTCGCCAAGGTCACGCGGGTAGAGCCTTCGCTCCAGGCCGCCTTCGTCGATTACGGCGGCAATCGCCACGGCTTTCTGGCGTTCTCCGAAATCCATCCCGACTATTATCAGATCCCGGTCGCCGACCGGCAGGCGCTGATCGCCGACGAAGAGCGCGCGCATCGCGAGGCGGAGGACGAGATCGACCGCCGCGCGAGCGGGGGCGGCGGGCGTGGGCGACGGCCGCGGCGCGAATACAACCGGCGCGACCCGGTGCGCACGCAGCCGCTGGAGCATGCCGAAGGCGAGCAGCCGTCGCCGGCCGACGCCGAGACCACAGACGTTCACGAAACCGGCGAGACCGGCGCCGAGCATCCCGACACGCATCAGGCCGAAGCGCAGCTGCCGGAAGCCGGCGCCGATGCGGCGCATGAAGGCGAACATCGCGAAACCGCCGCTGGCCATGAGCAGCAGGCGCACGAGCCGGTGACGGGCGAGGCGCCCGCCCTCGCCGCCGAAGCGGCGCACCAACCGGCCGCACCACATCACGACGCGCCCGCCGTCGACACGGCCAGCGAAGCTGCGCTGCAGACAGCGCCCGAGCCGACCGCATCCGCTCCCGCGACCGAAAGTCCCGACCTCGCGCCCGAAACCCCGACCAATGGCGGCGACGGCGAAAACGGCGGTAACGTCGTCGAGATCGAGGAGCCGGCGGCGCCTGAAAACGGCGAAGAGGAAGTGGTCGAGTCGGTCGGTGGCGCCGACGCGATGGAAGAGGTGCAGGAGCGCGCCCCGCGCTACCGCCGCAACTACAAGATCCAGGAAGTCATCAAGCGCCGCCAGATCATGCTGGTGCAGGTGGTGAAGGAGGAGCGCGGCACCAAGGGCGCAGCGCTCACGACCTATCTCTCGCTCGCCGGCCGCTATTCGGTGCTGATGCCGAACACCGCGCGCGGCGGCGGCATCTCGCGCAAGATCACCAGCGCGGTCGACCGCAAGAAGCTCAAGGAGATCGCGCAGGAACTTGAGGTGCCGGAGGGGATGGGCGTCATCCTGCGCACCGCCGGTGCGAACCGCACCAAGACCGAAGTGAAGCGCGACTTCGAATACCTGCTGCGGATGTGGGAGACGGTGCGCGATTTCACCCTGAAGTCCACCGCGCCGATGCTGGTTTACGAGGAGGGCTCGCTGATCAAGCGTTCGATCCGCGATCTCTACAACAAGGACGTCGAGGAGATCCTCGTCGCCGGCGAGGAAGGCCATCGCGAGGCGCGTGACTTCATGCGCATGCTGATGCCGAGCCACGCCAAGAACGTGAAGCTCTACAAGGATACCCAGCCGGTCTTCACGCGCTACGGCATCGAGAGCCAGCTCGATGCGATGTTCACGCCGACCGTGCAGCTCAAGTCGGGCGGATATATCGTGCTCAACCAGACCGAGGCGCTGGTTGCGATCGACGTGAACTCGGGCCGCGCGACGCGCGAGCATCACATCGAGGACACCGCACTCAAGACCAATCTCGAGGCCTCCGAGGAAATCGCGCGCCAGCTCCGCCTGCGCGATCTAGCCGGCCTGATCGTGATCGACTTCATCGACATGGACGAGGGCCGCAACAATCGCCTGGTCGAGCGGCGGCTGAAGGAGAGCCTGAAGAACGATCGCGCGCGCATCCAGGTCGGACGTATCTCGCATTTCGGCCTGATGGAGATGTCGCGCCAGCGCATCCGCTCGAGCGTGCTGGAAAGCTCGACCGACAAGTGCCCGCACTGCGGGGGTACCGGCCACGTGCGCTCGGTGTCCTCGGTGACGCTGCACCTGCTGCGCATGCTGGAGGAGATGCTGCTCAAGGGCGCGACACACAACCTCCTCGTGCGCACCCGCTCCGAAGTCGCGCTCTATGTGCTCAATCACAAGCGCGCGCACCTGCGCGAGCTCGAGAGCCGCTTCCAGATCACCATCACGGTCAACGCCGATGCGACGATCGGCGCCGCGCAGCCGTTCCTGATCGAGAAGGGCGAGCAGGTGCACAGCGTCGAGGCCGCAAAGGCGATCGCCGCGCAGCACCCGGTCCCGGCCGCGGCCGTCGAGGAAGACGACGCCGATATCGCCGACGAGATCGTCGAGGAAGACATCGAGGAGACGGAGGCCGCAAGCGACGGCGAACCTGCGGAAGAGCAGTCCGTCGAAGGTGAGCCGCGCGAGAACGGCGAAGGCCCGCGTCGCGGACGCCGTCGCCGCCGCGGGCGCGGCGGCCGTGAAGGCCGCGAGCCGCGCGAGGGCGGCTTTGCGCACGAAACCGTTGCCGAGCACGCCGTCACGCCCGAAGGCGAGGACGCAGGTGAACCCGCCGAGGCGGTGGCCGGAAGCGAAGGCCATGGCGAGCATCGCCCGGGCGGCGACCAGAATGGCGATGGCGAACGCCGCCGCCGCCGGCGCGGACGCCGCGGCGGCCGGCGCAACCGGCGCGGACGCGAGGACGAGCCGCTCCACGGAGACGCTCCGTTCGAGCACGCGGAGCCGGAGGTTGCGAGCGCGGTCGCCGACTTTGGCGGCGCGCCCGCGTTCGACCACGCGCCCGCGCATGAACACGAAGCGCCGAGCTATCAGCGGCCGGAGCCTGCGCCCGCCCCGGCGGTGACGCCGGCTTCGGCCGATGTCGCGTCGGAGCAACCCGTCCCGGCCGAGCCGCCGCGCCGCCGCTCGACCATCCGCGAGCCGGCGCCGATGTTCTCGTCCGGCGCGATGAGCGATGTGCAGCCCTCGCCTGCTCCGGAGCCGCCGCCTTCGTTACCGGAGCCCGCCGCCGCGAAGCCTGAGCCGGCCGCCGCGAATGGCGGAGCGGAAACCAAACCGCGCCGCTTCGGCTGGTGGAACAAGCGCGGTTAAGCTGTTCGCATGAAGAGCGAGTGGGCCGATCACGAGGCGCAAGCCGCTGTCACCCGCTATCCCGGCCTCGCGCGCGATCTCGCGCTGCGCGTCTATACGACGCGCCTGCTCGGCCGCAATCGCAAGCTCGTTCTGCACGGCGGCGGCAACACTTCGGTGAAGACGATGCGGCCCGACCTCAACGGCGACGAGGTCGAGGTGCTCTGCGTCAAAGGCTCGGGCTGGGACATGGGCACGATCGAGCCCGCGGGCCTCCCTGCCGTGCGGCTCGAACCGCTGCGCAAGCTGCGCGCGCGCGATTCCCTCACCGACGAGGACATGGTGCGCGTGCAGCGCGCGAACCTGATCGATCCGTCAGCGCCCAATCCTTCGGTCGAGACGCTGCTGCACGCCTTTCTGCCGCACAAGTTCGTCGATCACACGCATTCGACCGCGGCTCTGAGCCTCACCGACCAGCCGGAGGGCGATGCGCTATGCGCGGAGGTGTACGGCAAGCGCATGGGCTATGTGCCCTACATCATGCCGGGCTTCGCGCTCGCCAAAGCCGCGGCCGACGTTTACGAGCGCGATCCCGCGGTCGAAGGCCTGATCCTGCATCGCCATGGCATCTTCACCTTCGGCGCGGATGCGCGCGAAGCCTACGAGCGCATGATCGACCATGTGACGCTTGCCGAGGACCGGCTGAAGCACGGACGCAAGGCGGTGTTCGCAAGCGCGCGGATGCCGCAGCAGATCGCAAACAGTACCGATGTGGCGCCGATCATCCGCGGCGCGTGCGCGCTGCGGGACGAGAAGATCGAGGGCGCCTGGAAACGCTTCATCCTGGATTTCCGGACGAACGATGCGATCCTCAATTTCGTCAACGGCGCGGAGCTTGCCCGCTACAGCCAGGCCGGCGTGGCGACACCCGACCACACGATCCGCACCAAGAACTGGCCGCTGATCGTACCGCCGCCGCAGGCGGGCAAGCTTGACGAATTCCGCCACGATGTGCGCGCGGCGGTCGCGAACTTTGTCAGGATGTATCAGCGGTATTTCGAATCCAACAACGCGCGCGTCGGGGCCACGAAAAAGCCGCTCGATCCGATGCCGCGCGTGGCACTCGTCCCGGGGCTGGGGCTGTTCGGACTTGGCCGCTCCGCCACGGACGCACGCGTGGCGGCCGATCTCGCCGAAGCCGCCATCGAGACGATCACCGACGCGGAAGCGATCGGCCGTTACCAGGCGCTCGACGACCAGAACCTGTTCGACATGGAATACTGGTCGCTCGAGCAGGCCAAGCTCGGAGCCGCGCCCGAGAAACCGCTCGCCGGCCAGATCGTGGCGGTGACCGGCGCGGCCGGCGCGATCGGGGCCGCGACCGCGCGCGCTTTTCGCGCAGCAGGCGCCGAAGTCGCACTGCTCGACGTGAACGAGGCTGCCGCGCAAAAGAAGGCCGAGGAAATCGGCGGCGCCATCGGCATCAAATGCGACGTGACGGACGCCGCTTCGGTGCGCGCCGCATTCGCGGCGATCGTCGAATCCTTTGGCGGGATCGACATCGTGGTGTCGAACGCGGGCGCGGCATGGCAGGGCCGTATCGGCGAGGTCGACGAAGCGCTGCTGCGCGAAAGCTTCGAGCTGAATTTCTACGGCCACCAGCGCGTCGCGCAAGCCGCCGTGAAGATCATGCTGACCCAAGGCACCGGCGGCTGCCTGTTGTTCAACGTGTCGAAGCAGGCGGTCAATCCGGGCCCGAACTTCGGGCCTTACGGTCTGCCCAAGGCAGCGACCCTGCTGCTGGTCCGCCAATACGCGCTCGACTACGGCGCCGACGGCATCCGCGCCAACGGGGTGAATGCCGACCGCATCCGCTCAGGGCTTTTGACCGACGATTTCATCGCCGCACGCGCGAAAGCCCGCGGCCTGACCGAGGCCGACTACATGCGCGGCAACCTGCTCGGGCGCGAGGTCACGGCGGACGACGTCGCGCAGGCGTTCGTCGCGCAGGCATTGGCGTTGAAAACCACCGCCGATGTCACGACGGTCGACGGCGGCAACATCGCAGCCGCGCTGCGCTGAGGCCGCCGCGCGGGAACACATGATTCGCCTGCTGCAGGCGAAGGGAGGCGGCGAAAACCGCGCCTTAATCGCTCGACAAGACCGTATTGCGCACCAGCGGATAGATCTGCGCCTCCCATTTCTTGCCTGCGAACACGCCGTAGTGCCCGACGCCGGGCTGCATGTGATGGCGCTTGCGGTAGGGGCGGATGCCGCTGCACAGCTCCTGCGCGGCGAGTGTCTGGCCGACGGCGCAGATGTCGTCCTTCTCGCCTTCCACGGTGAACAATGCGGTGCGTCTGATCGCGCGCGGCTCGACCAGTTCGCCGCGGAATTTCAGCGTGCCCCTCGCAAGCGCATACTCCTGGAATATCAACCGCACGGTTTCGAGATAGAACTCGGCGGTCAGATCGAGCACCGCGAAGTATTCGTCGTAAAATGCCTTCGTGCGCGCCGCCTTGGCGAGCTCGCCGGCGACGAGATTGTCGTACAGATCGCGGTGCGCCTTCACATGCCGGTCGATGTTCATGGTCATGAACGCCGCGAGCTGGACGAAACCCGGATAGACGCGGCGGAACGCGCCGGGATAGCGCAGCGGCACGCTCGCGATCAGGTTCTGCTCGAACCACGAGATCGGCTTCGACGTCGCAAGCTCGTTGACCTTGGTGGGATTGACGCGGCAGTCGACGGGCCCCGCCATCAGGGTCATCGAGCGCGGCTGCGCGGGATTGTTGGTCTGCGCCATCACGGCGGCGGCGATCAGGGCGGCGACGCAGGGCTGGCACACCGCGATGACGTGCGCGCCCGGCCCGATCACCTCGAGGAACGTGATCAGGTGCTCGACGTAATCGTCGAAGCCGAAGCGGCCGGCGGAGAGCGGGGCATCGCGCGCGTTGTGCCAGTCCGTGATGTAGACGTCGTTCTCCGGCAGCAGCGTCCTGACGGTGCTGCGCAACAGCGTCGCGAAATGGCCGGAGAGCGGCGCGACCAGCAGCACGCGCGGCTGTTCGGTGCGCACGTCCTTGGCGAAATGCAGCAGCGTGCCGAACGGCGTGACGTGCGCGGCTTTCTCGACGACCGGCACTTCTTCGTTGCCGACCGCGACCGTCTCGATGCCGTAGGACGGCCGCACGTGGGTGAGGCGCGCGCGCGCGATCAGCTCATAGGCGGCGCTGAGGTTCTTGATCGCCGGGCCGGAAAACCCGTTCATCGGCGCAAACGCATTCAACGCCGCGCCGGCCCATGCCCGCACCGGCACCATGATGTCGGAATGCGCCTGATACGCCTGGTAGAGCATGCGTTTTTGCGCCGCGAGTGCGACGCCCCAGCCAAAAAGCTCAACCCGGCAACGAAAAGGCTAGTGCATTTCCTGCTGCACTGCGAGATAATTATCCGCAGGGTGGCCATGCGTGGATAACCCGCCCTTGCCGGGGCAAAGCCGGTCGCGACGCGGCCGGAGCATTTTGACTGAGACGGCCGAGCCGCGCGCTCGCCGGGCCGGCAACGGGGGAACGATCCATGGCCGAAGCGACACTCTCGATCAACAGCCGCAACTATGGCGCATGGTCCTTGCGCGGCTTTCTGCTGTGCAGGATGGCGGGGCTCGACGTTGCGGTCGAGATGTCCGGCATCGACGATGCTTCCGCGCGCGCCGAGCTGCTGCTGCTCTCGCCCTCGTTCCTGGTGCCGTGCCTGACACACGATGGCATCAAGGTGTGGGACACGCTCGCGATCGCCGAATATCTCAATGAGCTCAAGCCCGAGGCCCGGCTGTTGCCCGAGGCGCGCGCAGCGCGCGCGCATTGCCGCTCGATCTGCGGCGAGATGCATTCCGGCTTTTCGAATCTGCGCTCCGCGCTGCCGATGAACTTGCGTGCGCGCTATCCGGGCTTCAAGGTGTGGGCCGGCGTGCAGGCCGACATCGACCGCTTGGTGTCGATCTGGCGCGAGTGTCTCGCGGCCTATGGCGGGCCGTATCTGTTCGGCGCAGAGCCCACGATGGCGGACGCAATGTACGCGCCGGTGTGCACGCGCTTCCTCACCTACGAGGTGAAGCTCGACAGCGATTGCGCCGCCTACTGCGCCACCATGACGGCGCTGCCCGCCATGAAGGAGTGGATCGAGGCGGCGAGAGCCGAGCCGGAGGAAGTCGAGGAGCTCGACGTGGAGTTTTGAGCGCGGCGCCGCTCAATACCCGCGCCGCCGCTCCTTCTTCGCCGCCTTGCGGGCCGCATAGCGCGCATCGCGCGCGGCCTTCTGTTCGGCAAGCAGCGCGGCCTGCTTTTCCTCTTCCTCGGCCTTGAGCTGGGCCATGATGGCGGCCTCTTCGGCGGCGATGCGGGCTTTGTCCTCGGCCTGCTTGCGGCGGGTCTCGGCTTCCTCGAGCGCCTTCAACCGCGCGGCTTCGGCGCGGGCGGCCTCTTCCTCGGCCTTCTGCTTGGCGCGCGCTTCCTCGCGCAGGCGCCTCGCCTCGGCGACCGCCCTTAACTGGGCCTGACGCTCCTCGTATTCCTTGTCGCCGGGTCCCGGCTGTTTCTTGAACCTGTCGAGCAGAGCCTTCTTGGCTTCCGCAGCTCGGTCGAGGCGCTCTTGGACGCTGGCGCCTTTAGGGCCGCTCCACATGTATCGTTCGTCCTTTGCTTCGGGTTGGCATGCGCGGCACGCGCCGCTCGGATGGCCGGATCGTGGTGAGGGAGATGCCGTTTAGCTTGACCGTGCCTCGCGGGCAACCCTCACGCCGACAGATCTGGTGCGCAGGGCGTACAAGATCAAGTGAACATTGGGCTAGCGGCGGTGCAGCCACACCCCGATGCGCGCGACCGCCTCGCGCATGTCGGCCGCGGAGCCCGCATAGCAGAAGCGCACGAAGTGCGTGCCGTCGACCGGGTCGAAATCGATGCCGGGGGTCGCGGCAACACCCGCCTCCTCCAGCATGCGTTTCGCAAAATCGAAGCTGTCGTCGGTGAAGCCCGACACGTCGGCATAGAGATAAAACGCGCCATCGACCGGCAGGAACTTGGCGAGGCCGGCCTTCGGCAGGCCCTCCACCAGAATGCGGCGGTTCACCTCATAGCCGTGCTTCACGGCCTCCATCTCCTCGCGGCCATCGAAGGCGGCGGCCGCCGCCACCTGCGACAGCGTCGGAACCGAGATCGCGAGGTTCTGCTGCAGCCGCTCGATCGGGCGCATCAGCGGCTCGGGCGCGACCATCCAGCCGACGCGCCAGCCGGTCATGCAGAAATATTTCGAGAACGAGTTGATGATCACGGCATTGTCGGAGAACTTCGCCGCGGTCTCGGCCGGAAATGCGTAGTCGAGCCCGTGGTAGATCTCATCCGAAATGAAGCGGATGCCCTCGCCTTCCGCCGCCGCGATCAGGCGGCTCAGCGCATCAGGGCGCATCATGGTCCCGGTCGGATTGGCCGGGCTCGCGACCAGGACGCTGTTGAGCGGGGTGCGGCGGTGCGCTTCAAGCAGGGCATCGACGGTGATCGACCAGTCGGTTGCGGCCGAGATCTCGATCAGCACCGGCTCGCAGCCGAGCGCGGTCAGGATGTGCCGGTAGGGCGGATAGCCCGGGCACGCGACCGCCACGCGATCGCCCGGCTCGAACAGCGCGAGAAACGCGAGGACGAATCCGGCCGAGGAGCCGGTGGTCACCACGATGCGCTCGGGCTCGACCGTGACGCCGTGCGTCTCGGCATAGTGGCGGGAGATGCGCGCGCGCAGCGCCGGAATTCCGAGCGCCTGCGTGTAGCCGATATCGCCACCATCGAGCGCGGCCTTGGCGGCGGCGATCGCGCTGCGTGGCGCCGAGGCGGCCGGCTGGCCGACCTCCATGTGCACCACGCGGCCGCCCTGCGCCTCGATGCGGGCCGCGGCCGCCATCACGTCCATCACCATGAACGGCGGCACGTCGCTGCGTGCCGAAGGCGTGATCAGGCGGCGCGCTCTCTCCAGCATCACGTCAAGCTTCTCCTGTCAGCGCAAACGGTTAGCCCGCCTCGCTCGCGCCGCAATCGGCGGGCTTTTGAGTCATTGTCGCGCCGGCAACCGTGATCGCCCGCGCGTTGACCCGAGCCGCCCGGGTCCCTAGTTTGCGGCAAAGTGGGCGGATCGGGATTCCGGATGGATTTGGAGAGACCTAGCAGGCCGCGCCGCGCGATTCCAGCGTCGCGCGCCATCGCGCTGTTGACCGCCACCGCGCTGGTGCTCAGTGGCCAGCCGAGCTTTGCGCAGCCGAAACCCGGCGGTCCGGGCAATGGCCTGCCGCTGATCCGCGATTCCGAGATCGAGCAGCTGCTGCGCGACTACACCGCGCCGATCCTGAAGGTGGCGGGGCTCTCGCAGCAGAACGTGAAGGTCGTGCTGATCAACGCGCGCGTGTTCAACGCGTTCGTGATGGACGGCCGCCACATCTTCATCAACGTCGGCGCGCTGTACGATTCCAAAACCCCGAACGAGATCATCGGGGTGCTCGCGCACGAGACCGGCCACATGGCAGGCGGGCACCTGTCGCGCCTGCGCGAGCAGCTCGCGAATGCGCAGACCGCCTCGATCATCGCGCTTTTGCTCGGAGTCGGCGCCATGGTTGGCGGCGCGGCCGCTGGCCGCAGTAATGAAGCCGGGCAGATCGGGATGGCCGCGATCCAGGGCCCGCAGGAAATGATTCGCCGCAATCTGCTCTCTTACGTGCGCGCACAGGAAGAGTCGGCGGATCGCGCGGCGGTGAAATTCCTCAACGCCACGGGCCAGTCGGCCAAGGGGATGCAGGACACATTCAAGCGCTTCGCCGACGACATGCTGGTGATCGCCTCGCGCGTCGATCCCTACCAGCAGACCCATCCGATGCCGAAGGAACGCGTGATCGCGCTCGAGGAACTGGTCAAGACCAATCCGTACTGGGACAAGAAGGATCCGCCCGAGCTGCAACTGCGCCACGACATGATGCGCGCCAAGCTCGCGGGCTTCCTGGAGCGCCCCGACACGGTGGCGCGGCGCTACCCCTCGACCGATATGAGCCTGCCGGCGCGCTATGCCCGCGCGATCGCGGCCTATCGGTATGGCGAACTGTCGGGCGCGCTGGCGCAGATCGATGCGCTGATCCAGACGCAGCCGAACAATCCGTACTTCCATGAGCTCAAAGGTCAGGCGCTGCTCGAAAGCGCACACCCGGTGCAGGCGATCGCGCCGCTGCGCCGCGCGGCCGCGCTCGCGCCGAATGCCCCGCTGATCCGCGTCATGCTCGGCCAGGCGCTGGTCGCGACCGGCGAAAACCGCTATTCGGACGAGGCGATCTCGCTGTTGCGCGTCGCGATGCAGCGCGAGCCGGAGACGCCTGAGGTCTACTCGCAGCTCGCCATGGCCTATGGGCGCAAAGGCGACGTGGCGGAAGCCGATCTCGCCTCGGCGCAGGCGGCGCTGGCGCGCGGCGACATGAAGACCGCGCGCGAGCTTGCAGCGCGCGCCAAGACCCGCTTCCCGACCGGATCGCCCGGCTGGGTCCGCTCCGACGACATCGTCGGACTGAAGGAAGTCAAAGCCGGCTTCTTCGGCGGCAGCAGATTTACCATCGGACCGGCCAGGAGCGGCTCGTCCCTGACAGGACCCTCACAATGAACCGCACCGCCCGTCCTCTCCTTCTCGCCGCCGCGCTCGCGCTGACAGCGCTGCCCGCCGCCGCGCAGGATTTCTCGAGCGCGCAGCGCGGCGAGATCGAGAAGATCATCAAGGAGTACCTGATCAAGCACCCCGAAGTGCTGCAGGAGGCGATGGCGGAGCTCGAGAAGAAGCAGCAGCTCGCCGAAACCGAGAAAGCGCGTTCGGCGATCAAGAACCATTCGGATGCGCTGTTCAACTCGCCGCGCCAGGTGGTGCTCGGCAATCCGCAGGGCGACGTCACGTTCGTCGAGTTCTTCGATTACAACTGCGGCTACTGCAAGCGTGCGCTCAACGACATGGTCGAGATCATGGGCAAGGACCCGAAGCTCAAGGTCGTGCTGAAGGAATTTCCCGTGCTCGGCCCGAGCTCGGTCGAGGCGGCACAGGTCGCGGTCGCGGTGCGCATGCAGGACAAGACCGGCAAGAAATACCTCGAGTTTCACCAGAAGCTGCTCGGCGGCCGCGGCCAGGTCGACAAGGCCAAGGCGCTTGCCGCCGCCAGGGACGTGGGCCTCGACATGGCGCGGCTCGACAAGGACCTGAAGAGCGAGGAGATCGGCAAGACGCTGGAGGAGAGCATGAAGCTCGCCGAGGCGCTCGGGCTCAATGGCACGCCGAGCTACGTGATCGGCAGCGATGTCGTGATCGGCGCCGTCGGGCAGGCGCAGCTCAGCCAGAAGATTCAGGCCGCGCGCCAGCAATAATCATGGCCAAGACGATCTACGTCCTGAACGGCCCGAACCTGAACGCGCTCGGGACGCGTGAGCCGGAAAAATACGGGCATTCGACGCTCGCCGACGTGGAGACCCTGTGCCGCGAGACGGCGAAGCGCTTCGGACTCGCGGTCGAGTTCCGGCAGACCAACCGCGAAGGCGAGATCGTCGACTGGTTCCATGAGGCGAAGGCGGACAAGGCCGCCGGGATCGTGATCAATCCGGCCGGCTACACCACCACATCGGTCGCGATCCTCGATGCGATCTTCGCGGTGCAGATTCCGACCGTCGAAGTGCACATCACCAACATCCACCAGCGCGAGGAATACCGCCATCACTCCTACATCTCGAAGGGCGCGAAGGCGGTAATCTGCGGTTTCGGCGTTACCGGCTATGCGCTCGCGATCGAAGGGCTCGCGTCACTGATCGGCGCGAAGGCCAAAAGCTGACCATTTCAATATCAAACCGGGCGACAAGTTGAGCGAACAGGATCTGATCCGCGAACTGGCGAAGCTGCTCGACGAAACGGGCCTCGGCGAGATCGAGGTCGAGCGCGAGGGCCTGCGCGTGCGCGTCGCGCGCCATTCGGTCACCAACGTCGTGGCAGGCGGCGGCTCACATGTGCCGGCGATCCCCGCGGTCGCCCCGGCACCGGCCGCGATTGCGCTGGACGAAATCGATCCGGCGAAGCATCCGGGCGTCGTCACCTCGCCGATGGTCGGCACCGCCTATCGGGCGGCCGAGCCCAGCGCGAAGCCCTTCGTCGACGTCGGCAGCGTCGTGAAGGCCGGCGATCCGCTGCTGATCGTCGAAGCGATGAAGACGATGAACCAGATTCCCTCGCCGCGCGCCGGCAAGGTGGCGCAGATCCTGTTCGAGGACGGCCACCCGGTCGAATACGGCGAGCCGCTGATGATCATTGAGTGACGCATCCACCGTCATGGCCGGGCTTGTCCCGGCCATCCACGTCTTTCTTGCACTGATGCAGCAAGACGTGGATGCCCGGCACAAGGCCGGGCATGACGAAGGAGAAATGTTCGTGGCGATCTGAAATGTTCGACAAAATCCTGATCGCCAACCGCGGCGAGATCGCGCTGCGCGTGCTGCGCGCCTGCAAGGAGCTCGGCATCGCGACGGTCGCGGTGCACTCGACCGCCGACGCCGACGCGATGCATGTGCGGCTGGCCGACGAGAGCGTGTGCATCGGGCCGCCCCCGGCGCGCGACAGCTACCTCAACGTTCCGGCGCTGCTCACCGCCTGCGAGATCACCGGCGCCGACGCGGTGCATCCGGGCTACGGCTTCCTCTCCGAGAACGCGCGCTTTGCCGAAATCCTCGAGGATCACGAGGTGCATTTCATCGGCCCGCGCGCCGAGCATATCCGGATCATGGGCGACAAGATCGAGGCGAAGCGCACCGCCAGGCGCCTCGGCATCCCGGTCGTGCCCGGCTCGGAGGGCGGCATCACGTCGGACGCGGATGCGCTGGCGATCGCGCGCGAGATCGGCTTTCCGATTTTGGTGAAGGCCGCAGCCGGCGGCGGCGGGCGCGGCATGAAGGTCGCACGCTCGGAGGACGAGCTTTCCGCGGCGCTCTCGACCGCGCGCAGCGAGGCGAAAGCCGCGTTCGGCGACGATGCGGTCTACCTGGAAAAATATCTCGCGCGGCCGCGCCACATCGAGATCCAGGTGCTCGGCGACGGCAGGGGCAACGCCATCCATCTCGGCGAGCGCGACTGCTCGCTGCAGCGCCGGCACCAGAAAGTGTGGGAGGAAAGCCCCTCCCCAGCGCTCAATGCGGGCGCGCGCGACGAGATCGGCGCGACCGTCGCGCAGGCGATGCGCGAGCTGAAATATCTCGGCGTCGGAACCGTCGAGTTTCTCTACGAGGAGGGCCGGTTCTACTTCATCGAGATGAATACGCGCATCCAGGTCGAGCATCCCGTGACCGAAATGGTCACCGAGATCGACCTGATCCTGGAACAGATCCGCGTCGCCGCCGGTGGCGATCTCGGCATCACCCAGGACGAGGTGCGCTTCTTCGGCCACGCGATCGAGTGCCGCGTCAATGCCGAGAACCCGGTCTCCTTCCGCCCCTCGCCCGGCAAGATCGTGCACTACCATCCGCCCGGCGGGCTCGGCGTGCGCGTCGATTCAGCGGTGTACCAGGGCTACGTCATCCCGCCGCACTACGATTCCCTGGTCGGCAAGCTGATCGTGCACGGCAAGACGCGCGCCGAATGCCTGATGCGCCTGCGCCGCTCGCTCGACGAGTTCGTGGTGGACGGTATCGAAACCACATTGCCGCTGTTCCGCGCGCTGGTGCGCGAGGAAGACATCATCAACGGCGACTATCACATCCACTGGCTGGAGCAGTATCTCGCGCGCGGCGGGATGCAGGAGTAGCGCGCGGCCTCAGCCCGGCGCGCGCTTGCGCATGAGCCGTCCCAACGTCGCGCCGACATCATGCAGCGAATACGGCTTCGGCAGGAACGCCGCCCCCGGCACCACCGCGATCTGATCCGGCGAACGGCGCCCCGAGGTGTAAACGATCGGCAACTTCGGCCGCATTTCGCGGGCGAGCTGTGCGAGCGCGACTCCGTCCATCCCGTCGCCGAGATCGATGTCGGTGAAGAGGATGTCGACCTCCGCTCCGGACAACAGGTAGCGCAACGCGTCGTTCGCATCCGGCGCGGCATGCACCTCGAAGCCCTGATCGATCAGCGCCTCGGTCATCAGTTCGCCGAGCAACGGCTCGTCTTCGACCAGCAGAACGGCAGGTTCCCTTTTCATCGCATCGGCCTCCGCAGGTCTAATGACCCGGGCGCCGAAATGTTTCGACATTGCCGAAAATTGCCGCGGAACAGGGTTAGTGAACCGCTAACGGGAACTTATAAGTTTCAAATTTCGCGACCTCGAACTACATCTGTCGCCATGGCCGGCCGCGACAACGTGCTGATCGGATTGACGCCGGAGGTGCTGCTCAAGGCGTATGCCGTCGGCATCTTCCCGATGGCGGAGAGCGCCGAAGACCCGGCGCTGTTCTGGATCGAGCCGGAGCAGCGCGGCATCATCCCGCTCGACGCGGTGCATGTCCCGGCGCGGCTTGCCCGCACCGTGCGCACTACCGGCCTCACCGTCGTTTGCGATCGCGACTTCGCGGCGGTGATCGAAGGCTGCGCCGAGCCCGGTCCCAAACGCGCGCGCACCTGGATCAACGGCACCATCCGCAAGCTCTATGGCGGACTGTTCGAGCTTGGCCATTGCCACACGGTGGAGGTCTACGACGGCAACGCGCTGGTCGGCGGACTTTACGGCGTCAGTCTCGGCGCTGCGTTCTTCGGCGAGAGCATGTTCCATCGGGTGCGCGATGCCTCCAAGATTGCGCTGGTGCATCTGGTGGCGCGGCTTCGGCTTGGCGGATTCGAGCTGCTCGATACCCAGTTCCTGACCGATCACCTGAAGATGTTCGGCGCGACCGAGGTGGCGCAGGAGCGCTACAGCCGGCTGCTCGCGAAAGCGATTCGCGGCGAGCCCGACATGTCCGTGTTCAACCGCGCGCTATCGGGCGCTGAAGCCCTCAGGCTCGCCAGCGAATAACCGTCAGCGGATTTGCAGCGGCGGCGGTGGAAGCTGCCCGCTGCCGGGCGGCGGCGGCAAGGCCTGCGTCTGCGGCGGAGGAGAAGGCGCCTTCGCACGCTGCTGTTGCGGCGGGCGCGCCGGCCGCTGCGGCTGCGGCTGCGGCTGCAGCGACGGCACGGCTTCGGGAGCCGCCGCAACGGCCGGCTGCTGCGGGGCTTTACAGTCGGCAAGCCAGATATCGTAGATCGGATGCTCGATCGCGTGCAGGCCGGGGGTCGCGGCGAACATCCAGCCGGTGAAGATGCGCTTGATCTCGCCCTGCAACGTGATCTCGTCGACCTCGATGAACGCATCGGTGTTCGAGGTCTCGGTCGGCGGTCGCGTGTAGCAGACGCGCGGCGTCACCTGCAGCGCGCCGAACTGCACGGTTTCGTTCAGCGCGACATCAAACGAGATGATCCGCCCGGTGATCTTGTCGAGGCCGGAGAACACCGCCGAATTGTTCGGGATCTTCTGCGCCGGCGGAGCGATCACCACCTCGTCGTTCGGCGGCGCCGGCGTTGCCGGCGTCTCGCCCGGCGCGCCGCGCGGCTGGCGCTGTCCGGGCGGCGGGCCGGGTAGCGCGGCCGGCTGTCCCGGCGGCGCCGCTGTCGCGCCGGGAGGCGGCGGCAGATCCTGCTGCTGAAATCCACCGGGCGGCCGGCCGGCCTGTTGCGGCGGATAACCGCCCGGCGGAGGCGGATAGTTTTGCGGTGCCGGATACCCCTGCTGCGGATAGCCTTGCTGTTGCGGATAACCCGGCGGAGGCGCCACGACCTGGGGCTCGCGCGGCCATACCGGCTGCGGGCGCGAGCTGAAATAGCGATCGTCGGATGGCGGCGGCCCGCCCTGCGGGATGTCGGCTGGCGGGCGCGGCGGTCCGCCGAAGATCGCGCCGAACTGGGCGGCGGCCGGCGACACGGCATGACGCGCGCCAACAAACGCTGCGAGCAGCGCGGCGACCAGCAATGCACTGAGAAACAGTCTGTGTCGGACCATCTGCCGCCCGGCGATTCGATCGCCGACGAGTCTACGCCGCGACCGAGGAGCGGCTGGTTAACACGGTGAATACGGCAGGCAAAGGGCGGGCCAGGAGTGAGGAATCAGGGGCCAGGATCAGGCAGGCGCAGGCGATCTGCGACCTGACGCCTGATTACTGATTCCTGATGCCTGGAACCCAGGCCTTGTAATCGCCGGTCGCCTTCGGGCGACGGCTTTGCGCGAGCGTCGAGCCGCTCGGGCGCTGCGCCGCGGGCGTCCCGGTCATGTTCGGCCGGTGCGGCTTTTCCCAGGACCAAGGCCTGTATGCCTCGGCGGTCGGCGGCGTGTCGACGGTGTGATGCATCCAGCCATGCCAGGCCGGACCGATCTGCGAGGCTTCCGCGTAGTCGCGATAGATGACCCAGCGGCGTTCGAAGCCGAGCGACGGATCGATCCTGCCGCCCTTCGTCCGATAGTAGCGGTTGCCGAATTCGTCCTCGCCGACGACCTCGCCGTAGAGCGCGGTCCAGACCTGCGTGCCGAACGTCTGACCGTTCCACCAGGTGAAGACGCGCGAGAAGAACGTCTTGATTTTCATTGCGGCTGGTCATGCCAGCTTGGCCGCCATGTGTCCAGCGAACGGCCCTGCACCGTGTAGAGGACCAACGCGGAGTGCGAACTGCTCGCCGAATAAATCGCCATCGCAGAATCGATTCACGGGTCAAGGGAGATTCGCTTAACAGCCACGCGGGTTTCCGCAATCCCCGCCCCGCCCGACAGTCGGCGGGGTCATTTGCCGCTGCGCTTTTTCCCTCTTGACGCGCTTCGACTCGGGGCGACGGCAGGACCCTTGGGGTGGTTCCTCGACACCTTTTTGGGTTCCCTTGCGCTCGCATGACGGGCTCGCAACAGGGTCAAGAACCTAAAATGACAAAGATCGCTTCCGAATCCGTTTGGAATCCCGGATACTTGCCGCGCTGCACCGATTCTGATCCCCAGAATTCACAGCTTCCCCACCAGCATTAGCGTTTGATTCAGTTCCTCCTACTACTGCTTGACGGCGGTCGGGAGTGTGCTAGCGTTCACGACGTTCGGCGGGGGGCAGTATCAAGTGCCCGGCGGACACTCCCAAAAAAGGGTTCTGGACCTCGCCGCCGGGGCTGACCGCTCGGGCGCGTGCAAGGGTCCTGCGTGCGACGCGGCGGATCAACTGCCGGGGACGGGCCGGTGCCGCGGTGCCGGAAGACGGGGAACGTAAGACGGAGCACCGGGCCAACCCGGTAACAAGGCGCAAAGCGGGCAGCTTGCGCCTAACAGAAAACGCGTCGGCGGCTTATATTCGGCGGGGATTTCCCGAGAGCCAGCGGCGCCCAAAAGGGGCAGAGAATGCGGATCGAACGGCGCTTCACCAAGGACGGCCAGTCACCCTACGCAGAGATCGAATTCCGGCTGACCACGTCCGAAATCCGCAATCCTGACGGCTCCGTGGTGTTCAAGGCGGAGAACGTCGAAGTGCCGGCGTTCTGGAGCCAGGTCGCCTCCGACGTGCTGGCGCAGAAATATTTCCGCAAGGCCGGCGTCCCTGCCCACTTGAAGAAGGTCGAGGAGGAAACCGTCCCCTCGTTCCTGTGGCGCTCGGTGGCGGATGAGGACGCGCTTGCGAGCGTGCCGGAAAAGGAGCGCCTCACCAACGAACGGTCTGCCAAGCAGGTGTTCGACCGCCTCGCCGGCACCTGGGCCTACTGGGGCTGGAAGGGCGGCTATTTCGACTCGGAGACGGACGCGCAGGCCTTCTTCGACGAGCTGCGCTACATGCTGGCGACCCAGCGCGTCGCGCCGAACTCGCCGCAGTGGTTCAACACCGGACTGCACTGGGCCTACGGCATCGATGGCCCCGGCCAGGGCCACTATTACGTCGACTACCAGACCGGCAAGCTGACGCGGTCGAAGTCGGCCTACGAGCATCCGCAGCCGCACGCCTGCTTCATCCAGGGCATCGAGGACGACCTCGTCAACGAGGGCGGCATCATGGACCTGTGGGTGCGCGAGGCGCGCCTGTTCAAGTACGGCTCCGGCACCGGCACCAACTTCTCGCGCCTGCGCGGCGAAGGCGAGCGGCTCTCGGGCGGCGGCAAGTCGTCCGGGCTGATGAGCTTCCTGAAAATCGGCGACCGCGCGGCCGGCGCGATCAAGTCGGGCGGCACCACGCGACGCGCCGCCAAGATGGTGATCGTCGATACCGATCATCCCGACATCGAGGCCTTCATCGACTGGAAGGTGCGCGAGGAGCAGAAGGTTGCGGCGCTCGTCACCGGCTCGAAGATCAACCAGAAGCACCTCAAGGCGGTGCTCAAGGCCTGCGTGAATTGCGAAGGCTCGGGCGACGATTGCTTCCAGCCGGAGAAAAACCCCGCGCTCAAGCGCGAGATCAGGCTGGCGCGCCGCAATCACGTGCCGGACAATTTCATCAAGCGCGTGATCCAGTTTGCGCGCCAGGGCTACACCGACATCGATTTCCCGATCTACGACACCGATTGGGATAGCGAGGCCTACCTCACCGTCTCGGGGCAGAACTCCAACAACTCGGTGCGCGTCACCGACGAATTCCTCAAGGCGGTGGAAGCGGATGGCGACTGGGACCTGACCTGGCGCAACCGCAAGGGCGTCGCCGAGACGAAAAAGGCGCGCGACCTGTGGGAAAAAATCGGCCACGCCGCGTGGGCCTGCGCCGATCCCGGCCTGCAATTCCACACCACCGTGAACGACTGGCACACCTGCCCGGCGTCGGGTCCGATCCGCGCGTCCAATCCGTGCTCGGAATACATGTTCCTCGACGACACGGCGTGCAATCTCGCGTCGATCAATCTGCTCACGTTCCGCAGCGCCCCCACCCTTCCCTCCCCCGCGAGCGGGGGAGCGTTGGAGGGCGGCTCCTTCGACATCGAAGGCTACGAGCACACGATCCGGCTGTGGACCGTCGTGCTCGAAATCTCGGTGCTGATGGCGCAATTCCCATCGCGGCAGATCGCGCAGCTCTCCTACGAGTACCGCACGCTCGGCCTCGGCTACGCCAATATCGGCGGCCTGCTGATGTCGTCCGGCATCCCGTACGACAGCGACGCCGGCCGCGCGATCTGCGGCGCGCTCTCCGCGATCATGACCGGCATCAGCTACGCGACCTCGGCGGAGATGGCGAAGGAGCTCGGGCCCTTCCCCGGCTACAAGAAGAACCGCGAGCACATGCTGCGCGTGATGCGCAATCACCGCCGCGCCGCCTATGGCGAGAAGACCGGCTACGAACGCGTCGCGCAGCCGCCGGTGCGGCTCGACCACGCCACCGATCTCGGCGTGCTCGGCGCGCAGATGATCGCGCACGCCAAGTCCGCCTGGGACAAGGCCCTCGCGCTCGGCGAGCAGCACGGCTACCGCAACGCGCAGGCGACCGTGATCGCGCCGACCGGCACGATCGGCCTGGTGATGGACTGCGACACCACCGGCATCGAGCCCGACTTCGCGCTGGTGAAGTTCAAGAAGCTCGCCGGCGGCGGCTACTTCAAGATCATCAACCGCGCGGTGCCGGAGGCGCTGCGCGCGCTCGGCTATTCGGAGGCGGAGATCGCCGAGATCGAGGCCTATGCGGTCGGGCACGGCTCGCTCGGCCAGGCGCCCGCGATCAACCACGCGACGCTCAAGGCGAAAGGCTTCGACGATGAAGCGATCGCCAAGGTCGAGAAGGCGCTGCCGACCGCGTTCGACATCAAGTTCGCGTTCAACAAGTGGACGCTGGGCGAGGACCTGCTGCGCGACAAGCTCGGCGTCCCCCCCGACGTGCTCGCCTCACCCTCGTTCGACCTGCTCGCGCACATCGGCTTTTCCAAGCGCGAGATCGAGGCCGCGAACGTGCACGTCTGCGGCGCGATGACGGTGGAAGGCGCGCCGCACCTCAAGCCCGCGCACTATCCGGTGTTCGACTGCGCCAATCCGTGCGGCCGCACCGGCAAGCGCTACCTCTCGGTCGAAAGCCACATCCGCATGATGGCAGCGGCGCAGCCGTTCGTCTCGGGCGCGATCTCGAAAACCATCAACATGCCGAACGAGGCGACGGTGGAGGACTGCAAGGCCGCCTACCTCCTCTCCTGGAAGCTCGCGCTCAAGGCGAACGCGCTCTA